>NZ_QASA01000001.1:1251356-2502712 GCF_003340495.1 Adhaeribacter pallidiroseus | reverse complement strand
AAGCCTAGCTGTTTGCCGGTTTGCTTTATTTACCAAGCAGCTTTTTTTAAATTTATTAACTGATTTTTTACTTTTCTCTGCAGCGGGATTAGTCCTGCAAGCAGGTTTAAACCAGTGTTAATTTAGGAACTTTCCAGAGTTAGATTTTTTTTAAATAGGAAAAACTGTTTCACCTTTAAAAAAATAAGATCCAGTTGCCCGTTTCGCAAAATCTGTTTAATATTACGCAACCGGTTGCGTAATATTAAACAGATTTTGCTTTTGCAGAAAAATTGTTTCGGTAATTAGGTTACTGGTTAGTAGTAATGGTGCCTGCTGGAACAACTGCTTGCTAGGTTTAAACAACGTCACAATCAATATTTTTAAAATTTTAATGCCGGCACCTGTATTATGGGGCGTAATTCTACCCGCAACATTAAACACCTACTGGCTCCATATTCCCAACCGTTTATAAATAAGATTAATCGCATAAAATTTAGGATATCAGAAACCTGCATGAATACTTTACTAAAAAAGCATTTTTTAATATTATATTTAATTTTCAACAGTTATAGTCTGTCAGCTGCCAAGTTGCCGGATTTGGTACATTATGTGAATACCTTACAAGGTACCAACTCGAAACACGAGTTAACCCGCGGTAATACGTATCCCACTACGGCCTTACCTTTTGCCATGCACACCTGGACTCCCCAGACCGGCCGCAACGGCGATGGCTGGAAATACCAATTCTTTGCCGATTCTATCCGGGGTTTTCAGCAAGCGCACCAGTGCAGCTCCTGGACCAATGATTACGCCGTGTTCTCGCTCATGCCGGTTACCGGGCAACTTACCGTAAGTCAATTTAAAAGAGCGGCTACGTTTAACCACCAGAATGAAATAGCCAAACCGCATTACTATAAAGTAACGCTCGATAATAAAATTACCACGGAACTAGCGCCCACCGAGCGAGGCGTTCACGCGCGGTTTTCATTTCCCCGGTCCAAAGCCTCTTACGTGGTACTGGATGGCTACACCGGCGCCAGTAGCATCACTATTTTTCCGAAAGAACGGAAGATTGTTGGCTACGTGCATAACGGCCGCGGTTTACAGAAAAATTTTAAAAATTTCTTTGTAATTATATTTGACAAACCCTTTGTAGCGCAGGGCACCTGGGAAAACCGGCAAAACGCCATTTTGCCAGGTAATTTAACCGCCCAGGGAACGGGTATGGGGGCTTACATTCAATTTAAAGCCGGAGAATCGGTGCAGGCTAAAGTAGCTTCGTCTTACATTAGTCCGGAACAGGCAGAGTTAAATTTACAACAAGAACTAGGAGCCTTTAAACGCTTAGAAGACACCAAAGCCGCCGCTGCCAAAATCTGGAACAAGCACCTGAACCGGATTTACGTAGAAGGTGGCACCGAAGCCGAGAAAGCTACTTTTTATTCGTGCTTTTTCCGGGCTAGCCTTTTTTCCCGCCAATTTTTTGAAATAGATCCAGCCGGTAAGCCTTACTATTTCAGTCCATACGATGGCCAAATTCACCAAGGTTACCTGTATACCGATACCGGGTTTTGGGATACCTTTCGGGCCCAGTTTCCGTTAAACACGCTTTTACACCCCACCATGCAAGGCCGTTACGTTAGCGCTTTGTTAGATGCCCAGGAGCAATGCGGTTGGCTGCCATCCTGGTCGTTTCCGGGGGAAGCCGGGAGTATGATTGGCAATCACGCTATTTCGCTGCTGGCCGATGCTTGGGTAAAAGGGATCCGCACCTTTGATCCGCAAAAAGCGTTAGCTGCTTATCTCCACGAAGTTACGAACAAAGGACCTTGGGGTCCGGCTAATGGCCGCGAAGGCTGGAAAGAATATTTTACCCTGGGATTTGTGCCTTACCCGAATTACCGCGAAGCCACTGCCAAAACCCTGGAATACGCCTACGACGATTTCTGCGGGTACCAATTGGCCAAGCTAACCCAAAACTCTTTTTATGAGCAATTATTTGCCAAGCAAATGTATAACTACCGTCACGTATACGATGCGGCGCGTGGATTTATGCGGGGCCGGCGCTCCGATGGCACCTGGGTACCAAATTTTGACCCAATAGAGTGGGGAGGACCTTTCACAGAAGGTAACGCCTGGCATTACCAATGGTCGGTTTTTCAGGATGTGCAAGGGTTGATAAATTTAATGGGAGGCGAAAATAATTTCACGGCTAAACTGGATTCGGTTTTAACCCAGCCTAATAAGGTAAAAGTGGGTACCTACGGCGGCATGATTCATGAAATGACGGAAATGGTAATGGCCGATATGGGCCAATATGCCCACGGCAACCAACCGATTCAGCACATGCCTTATTTGTACAACTACGCCGGCCAGCCCTGGAAATCGCAAAAACTAACCCGCACCATAATGAGTAAGTTGTATAATGCTACCGAAAATGGTTACCCGGGCGATGAAGACCAAGGGCAAACTTCTTCGTGGTATGTGCTGAGTGCCTTAGGCTTTTACAGTGTTTGCCCGGGTACGGACGAGTACGTATTAGGCAGCCCGGTTTTTCAAAAAATTGTGATAACTTTAGAAAACAACAAACAGTTTACCATTGTGGCCCGGAATAATAGCCCAGAAAAGGTGTATATACAAGCGGCTAGCTTAAACGGCAAACCATACACCGCTAATTTTATCCGCCATCAGGATATTATAAACGGCGGCACCTTGCATTTAGAAATGGGCAATGCGCCAGCTGTAAACCGGGGCACACAACCACAAGATAAACCATTTTCCTTATCTTCTACTAAATAACGGTTTACCTGACAAAAACTCCTAAATCGGATATAAATTATGATTTTTCTAGCAGGTACCACGCAATACAAGTTGTGTTTACGGCTTCAAAGATTGCTTATGCGCTGTTAATTAAATAAACTCATTTAAATAATAGCGCGGTATTCATTTGGGAAGTGCCCAACGCGCTGCTTAAACAACCGGGTAAAATGCTGGGGATACTAAAAACCTAATGCGTAGGCAATTTGGCTAACGGATTTGCTTTGCTCAAATATTCTTTCTTTTGCTATATTTCTTACTCTTAGTTGCATGTATTCTTGGGCGGTAGTACCCGTTTTTTTTAATTAGGTCACTAAAATAATTAGCTGATAAGTTTAACTCTCCGGTGCAGTAGCTTACTGAGGGTAAACCAATGGTTAAGGGTTGGTCCATTTAATAATATTGAGTCAGTAAGTTTTCAAACTTTTCCAGAATACCTTTGTGTTTATTGTCGCGGGTAATAAATTGACGGCATGAAACCGGACGTAATCGCTCAAAACGGCAGCCAATCCAAGAATTTTCAAGAGATGGGAACGCGTAGCCATAGCCTGGCGTAATTGCCGGAATGGCTTGTCCTAGGGACTTGCTAAAGTGGGGAACGTTAATCGGGGTGCTAGCAGACCGGCTGTGGCCATAGTAGCCTGTTGAATAAAACTTTGGCGTGAGGTCATGGTGTAGTATTTAACCTTACGGACGATTAATTGTGCAAAATATAACAAGGAAAGTCGTTGCTGATAAATTAAAGGATGGATGCAAACAGGCATTGGAGCTGACTTTTTTTAAATATTGATACTATTCAGGCTTAAAATGTTCAATGTGTTACCTTGCCCAAATAACCTACGTATTAAAATAGAAAATAATTAAATAAAAATATTACAATATTATCCGAAAAATATTAGATTTAGGCAGGATTAGATAACCACTCTTGGTAGCGTTAGTGAGACGATTGTTTGCCCTTCATTTACTCGCAATTCATCTATTTAACATAGTTGGTTATTCCCTCTTGTTTCAATATTTTATTTACCGCACCGATACCAACCTGGTAGCGCAATTGGATTTAAACCAATACCAGGAAAGTGAACTGATTCAGTTTAAAATCCCCATTTCTTTACCTTACATTATTGATAAGCCTGATTATGAACGGGTGGATGGTCAGGTAGAAATAAAAGGGGTATTGTATACCTACGTAAAACGGAAAATTGAACGAGATACTATTTTCCTGCAATGTTTGCCCAACCCGGAAACGCAGCGCCTGGATAAAGCGCGAAATGCCTATACCAAACACGTAAACGACTTACCCCAAAGCAAGAAAAACCAGGCTGGTACTACTAAAAAAAGCGGCCTCTACAGCGAATACGATTTTAAGATTCTGGATTATCATTTTGCTCCGCCCGTTCAACTAGCGGTCATTTATATTACCCAACCTTCCCATTCGCCAGTTTCCAAAGCGTTTGATGTACCCGGTGAGCCTCCGGAAATAGCTTGTTAATTCTTCATTTTTAGATTTGCGAATAATCTTTCGGAGTTTCTGAAAGAGCTATATGTTGCTGCACTTCCCGGTGTCGTAAATAAATCATATAGGCTCCTTTGGGGTGGTAAAGGCAGGTTTATTCTATCCGGGGCTGTAAATGTCGGCTGGTTAGAGTAACGTGGCCCAACCCGTCTATTCGCATCTGTTTGCTTGCCGCAAAACACTGCTGTTTTATGCTGCAGCTATCTGTTTCATTCTTTTTAGCTTATTTTATGCCCTATATTCCTTTAGAACCGCATTTGCCGGGTATTACCGGCTTGCTCGAATACCGGCAGGATTCCGCCGAACCCATCCGCCATTTAACCCAGTTATTACTCCGGGGACCGTCTACGCTAACCGAGGCCGAACGCGAATTAATTGCCACCGTTGTTTCGTCGGGCAATGAATGTACCTTTTGCACCACGGCGCACACCGCTGCCGCCGATTTGCTGCTCGGCGACCCGCAACTAGCTCAGCAGGTAAAAGAAGACGTCGCCACCGCCCCGCTGAGTTTTAAAATGAAGGTGCTGCTTACCATCGCGGATTTAGTGCGGCAAAGTGGCCAGTTGGTAACTCCCGAAATTATAGCCCAAGCCAAAGCAGCCGGCGCTACCGACCTGGAAATTCATGATACCGTGTTAATCGCCGCTTTGTTTTGCCTTTACAACCGCTACGTCGATGGTTTAGCTACCGCGCTGCCGGCCCAACCCCAATACTATGATCAACTGGCTCAACGCCTCGTGGACCACGGATATACCCGTTTGCCCCAAGGCTATGATCACCTCAAAAAATAAAATATTTAAAAAATCATTTAAAATGAAAGCAATCCTACTACTATTATTTTCCTTTTTCTCCCTCACCGTATTTGCCCAGGAAACCCAACTAAGCGGCACCATCACCGACGCCGCTACCAAAGAACCCTTGCGGGGAGTAAGTATTACTGTAAAAGATAATTTGATCGGTACCATTACCAACCGCGAGGGACTATTTAAATTAACAGTCCCTAAATTAAAGCTGCCTTTTAACCTGGTGGTATCATCGGTGGGTTTTGAGCGGCAGGAAATTGCGGTTACCACTACTGGCCAGGAAGTATCTATTGCTTTGCAACCCCAAACGGTGCAGCTCAACGAAATGGTTTTTGCGGCCCGCCGGGTAAACGAGGGCATATTGGAATCGCCGGTGAGCATCGAGAAAATGACTACCCAGGCTATTCAGGAAAATCCATCCTTTACTTTTTACGACGGCCTGCAACACTTAAAAGGCATTGATGCCGTAACCAGCAGCATAACCTACAAACAAATAAATACCCGCGGGTTCAACGATACCGGCAATTCCCGGTTTTTGCAGTTAATAGACGGGGTAGATAACCAAACTCCCGGCCTTAATTTTTCGGTGGGCAACCAGTTCGGTGCCTCCGATATTGATGTAGAAAGCGTGGAAATAATACCCGGCGCGGCTTCGGCTTTGTACGGCCCCGTGGCCTTTAACGGAGTTTTGTCGATGCATACCAAAGATCCTTTTACGTACCAGGGCTTAACCGTGCAGGCCAAAACCGGGATTAACCACATAGCCGAAAACGGGGTGCAGCCCAAAGGTTTGTACGATTTTGCCGCCCGATACGCCAAAGCCTTTAATAACCGGCTCGCTTTTAAAATAAACGCTTCTTATTTATCGGGGGTGGATTGGTACGCCAACAATTTTACCGATGTGAGTTCCCAAACTGCCGCCGCGCAGCGCGGCCCGAATAATCCGGGTCGGGATGCTTTAAATATTTACGGCGACGAAGTATCGAAACCCTTACCGGGTATCGGGTTGGTATCGCGCACCGGTTACGAAGAAAAAGATTTGATGAACTATAATGTATACAGCCTGAAACTGAACGGGGCAATACATTACCGGATTTCTAATAATCTGGAAGCCATTTACCAGTATAATTTTGGCCGGGGTACCGCCAGTTATACCGGCAGCAGCCGCTACGATTTAAACAATTTTGTGTTGCAAACGCACCGCGCCGAGTTAAAAGGCAGCAATTTCTTTCTGCGCAGCTACGCGGTATCCGAGAACTCCCACGATTCTTACAATACGCGGTCGCTGGCCCAGTTTATTAACCGCGATTGGGTGCAGAACCTGGATGGCCAGCCGGTTTCCCCTTCAGAAGCTGATAATATGTGGTTTACCCGGTACGCCCACGCGTTTAATGGTAACGCCACCGGCGTAACGGCCAGCAACCACGCGGCGGCGCGGACCTTTGCTGATCAGGGCCGGTTTTTACCCGGTACTAATTCCTTTGATCAGGCTAAAGAGGCTTCGATTCACAATTATGGTTTAAGCGGCGCCGGCGTGTTTAGCAACAGTAAATTTTACCACACCGAAGGACAGTACGATTTTTCGCGTTTTACCAAGGTTATAGAGTTGCTGGCCGGGGGAAGTTTCCGGTACTACGATATGTTTACCAACGGCAGTTTGTTCGACGATAAAAATCAAAAAATTACCATTAAAGAATACGGCAGTTTTGTGCAGGCCTCCAAAAAGTTGTTCGACGATAAGTTAAAACTAACCGCCTCGCTGCGCTACGATAAAAACGAAAATTTTGATGGTAATTTTACCCCGCGTTTCTCGGGCGTTTACGCCATCAACAAGGCGCATTATTTCCGGGCCTCGTTCCAAACCGGTTTCCGCAATCCTACTCCCGTAGATCAGTTTATTAATTTAAACGTCGGGCCGATTACCATTCTGGGGGGAGCACCGAAAAACAGCCGGGGCTTAAACGTGTACGAAAATTCTTTTACGGCCACGTCGGTAGGTGCTTTTGGAGGAGCTTTTGGAGCAGCGGTGGCGGGTGGCAAACCTTTTCCGCAGGCTGTAGCCGAAAACCTGAATTTATTGCAAAAGTCGAACGTAGCCTACATAAAACCGGAGCAGCAAAAAGCGTTTGAGGTAGGTTACAAAAGTTACCTGGCGAGCAAACTGTTAGTAGACCTTAATTACTATTACAGTTCTTACACCGATTTTATATTGAATACGGTAGTCATTCAACCCCAGAATAACGTGTACGGCCCCGATGGTAAAATTAATTTTGCTGCTGCTTCCGATATTCCGGGTGGCAAGATCCACGCATTTCAGCTGTATACCAATGCTCCGGATAAAGTATCCGCGCAGGGTGCCGGGGTATCGCTTACTTATTTGCTGAACAAAGGCTACAACGTAGGGGGGAATGTTACCTGGTCGGACTTTAATTTAAAAAATGCCAACCGCGATAATATTGCCGCATTTAACACGCCGGAATACAGTACCAACTTTACTTTAAGCAATTCCAATGTTTTCCGCGATTTTGGCTTTAACCTGGCCTGGCATTGGCAAAGTGCCTTTGATTGGTACGGCACTTTTAACGGCAACGAACCCGGCCGCATTCAAGCTTATTCCTTAGTAGACGCCCAAATCAGCAAAAAGCTGGTGAAAGCCAATTCCACGATAAAGCTGGGAGCCAGCAATTTATTTAATAATCGCGTGTACCAGGCCTACGGTTCGCCGGCCATTGGCGCCATTTACCATGTGTCTATTATTTTCAACGATCTTTTAAAATAAGGCTATGCACCCAACTGTATTACCTTCCCAACTTGCTACCGGTCACGACCGAACCGGACAACGGTACCGGGCTTTTTTATTCGCCCTTTGTTTCATTAGCAGTGCCTTGGGCGGCACGGTGTCGACGTTGATGGCCGTTTATCTGCCCGTAGTCATTAAGGATTTGCAGGCTGGGGCCAGCCTCAGCGCCGCCAACGACATCAGTGGGTATATTAACGCTTTGTTTATTTTTGGCTGGGCTTTCGGTGGTTTTTCCTGGGGATTGATCAGCGATAAAATCGGGCGTAAAAAAGCCTTGTTGCTGGCTATTGCGTTTTACGGTTTGTTTACGGTAGCCACCGGGCTGGCGCCCACGTGGGGTACGGTCGTAGTCTGCCGGTTTCTGAGCGGATTTGGCGTTGGCGGCGTGCTGGTGGTTACTTTTACCTTGCTCAACGAAGTTTGGCCGGCGCGCACCCGGGCCATTTACACGGGTATCTTGTCCATTGCATTTCCGGTCGGTATATTTTCGGCGGGTTTGCTCAATTACGCGGTAGCTTCCTGGCGCATTGGTTTTTTTATCGGCTTGGGGCCATTGGTGTTAGCTTTTTTGGGCATCTGGTTTGTCCGGGAGTCAGATAAATGGCTGGCCTACCGCCAGGAAAACCACCAGGCGGCCGCCCCACTTGCCACCTTGTTTTCAGCGCCCCACCGGGCATCTTTGCTCCTGGGTTCTTTAACGTTTGGCACTATGCTCATTGGGTTATGGGCCATATTTTCGTGGCTGCCCACCTGGGTGCAAAGCTTAATTGCTACGGATGCACCGCAGGAGCGGGGCTTGAGTATGATGTTTCTGGGAATGGGTGGATTAAGCGGCGGTTTCCTATCCGGGTGGCTCATTCGTTTTCTGGGTTTGCGGCAATCGCTTTTGTTGTGTTTTGCCGTGTGCTCGGGTATGTCGTTTGTGTTGTTTAAAACCAATTTGGTTTTTTCGCCGGTTATTTACCCCGAAATTATTGTGCTGGCTTTATTCTTTGGGCTGAGTCAGGGCGTATTATCGGTGTATATTCCGCAGTTGTTTCCGACGGGCATCCGGGCTACAGCTACGGGTTTTTGTTTTAACATTGGCCGCTTGTTTACCGCTACGGCAGTTTTGCTGGTGGGTATATTGGTGGCTTCGCTGGGCGGTTACGGTAACGCTATTTTCCTGTTCTCGCTGGTTTTTCTGGTAGGGTGGCTGGTGGTTTTATTCCTGCACGATAAACGGGAAAATACACCTGAAACGATTCAGTAACAATTAATGCTAATTTATACCAATGGTTCAGCCACCATCCCCGGTAGTTTCTGCGGTAAAGATTTCCGGGCTTACCAATAGAGCTACCGGGGGTAGGTTGTTGTTAAACCAGCACCTCCCTTGCTTCCAAGATTAAAGCTTTTTTTAAAATTTTGCCTGTTCTTGGTTATAAATGGCTGAACACTGCTCACCCTTAATTTTTTAGGGAAATTACTTTATCAAATTATTCAACTTTAAATTTTAATTTATCTGCTCACTAATAAAAAAATTTAAAAATATGGCTCACATTAACGTTCCGGAAGGTATTCCGGGCATTCGCTCGCTGGTCATGTTCCGGCCCGATACCGGGCAGCATTTGTATGACCTGGCCCAGCTGTTGTTACGGGGCGAGTCGCCGCTGGCAGCGGCCGACCGGGAACTGATTGCGACCTACGTGTCGCATTTAAATAATTGTGTTTTTTGCCGCAACAGCCACGCCGCGGCTGCCCGGTGTTTGTACGGCCCCGACCATTCCCACCACGTAGACGAAGTTTTGGCAGATATGCAACAAGCGGCGGTTAGTCCGAAATTAAAAGCCTTGCTGCATATTGCCGGTAAAACGCAGATACTGGGGAAAGCCGTACTGCCCGCGGATATTGACGCTGCCCGCAACTTAGGGGCAACGGACCGGGAAATCCACGATACGGTTTTAATTGCCGCTACTTTTTGTATGTTTAACCGCTACGTAGATGGTCTGGCCAGTCTTACGCCCACCGATGAGGCCGCTTACGCCGCCATGGGCCAACGTTTAGCCGAACACGGTTACGTAACGCCGCAACGCGCCAGCACGAATTAAAATTTAAAAAAATGGCTCACATTAATTTACAAAACGATTTGCCGGGTATCCGGGGGCTGATGGCTTACCGGCCCGATACGGCAAAACCCCTAAACGCGTTGGCCGAAGCGTTGCTGCGGTCCGATGAGAACACCTTAACCCGCGGCGAGCGCGAGTTAATTGGGGCGTACGTATCCTACCGGAATAATTGCTTTTTCTGCCAGCACGTGCATGGCGCTTTGGCTGGGCATTATTTACAGTGCGATATTCAAACCATCGAGGAAATTAAACAGGATTTCACGGCCGCTGATATCTCGGAAAAGATGAAAGCCTTGCTGCAAATTGCGGGGAGCGTGCAGCAGAGCGGGCAGATGGTTACGCTCGCGCAAATAGCCGAAGCCCGAGTTCGGGGCGCAACGGACCGCGAAATCCACGATACCGTTTTAATTGCGGCGGCATTTTGCATGTTCAACCGCTACGTAGATGGCCTGGCTACCTGGGCGCCTACTGACTTGCAATTTTACGTAAACCGGGCGCCGCAACGTGCCGCGGAAGGTTACCTTGCTACTGATCTTCGTACGTAGCCTTGCCTTTCCTGATTTTTTTTAATTTTAAGGCACCCACTTGCAAAAAACAATAGTGTTTCCCGTCTATTGCCGTTATTCTGGAAGAATCTAATCAGCAAGTAATCAGTTAGATTCTTCCAGAATAACGGCAATAAAGAAGATTAACTTACTCTTTAAATAAGTAACAGGACAAAATTAAGTAGATAAAAACCTGAGTTAAATAATTGATTATTAATTAATTAATTAATGATCGAACAACGAACAACTAAAAACGACCAACTACTTATGTTTTACTTAAATAGAACTCACTTTATTTTACCAACTACTCGCAAACAAAAATAACAACTCGTAGAAGCTGCTAATATGCCGAAATCAGGTTAAGGTATTTATTAACCAAATGCCTTACAAATAGTCTTACTCCCGAACTATTTTTAAATTTTATTATTGCTGCGCCTGAATGGCTTGTTCTAATTCTTCTTTATTCATTTTGCTGCGGCCTTTGATATCTAACTTTTTAGCTTTTTCCAGCAAATCCTTTTTACTCGAGGATACTGCGCCAGTGGTTTTTACTTTTTGAAAAGCTTTTTTCACGGCGGGGGTATACGCTACTGGTTGATCGCCTTTTTTCGAACCTTTTACCTTGGTTTGTTCGGCTTCTTTTTTCTCTTCCGGACTTAGGTTATCCCAAACTTTTTTAGGCAAATACCGGCTGGTTTTACCAGGTTGCCGGGCCTTGGCTTCGCCTTTTTGAGTTTGCCAATCTTCTTTGGTCCATTGGTCCAGTTCTTTGGCCTTTTCATCTTTGGGGCCTTTGTAGCCGCCGCCTTGTTCCTCGTACTCTTTAGCGAGCAACTGACTTTTACGGGCACTCCACTGGCCTTTTTTGCCACCTTTATCGGACTGCTTTAACTCTTCTTTTATATTGTCCCGGAGTTCCGGCTGGGTATACTGTTGTTCATTCCTATTCTGGGCCATACTTTTTCAAGGTTTGGTAACAGGTATGTAACCAGCATAATCCAAAAAAGTTATGGTTTTATTAATCGTGGAGCACTTTTACTGACTCGCATCATAAACTTTACAAATAGATAATATAAGAGGCTTTAACTCATTGCTTACTAAGAAATATATATCTGATTTAACAATATTATAAATGCGCTGTTCTATTAACTCTAAGTAACATACCAACGAACCATGGGCTACCCAGGGGAATGTTATCTCCTGAAGGGCGAAAACAGATGAGAGCAAGCGAAATTTTTAAATTTTGATTTTAAGGCGAGTACTTTTTTAACGGTTTGGTACCAGCTGAAGTTTACCTCGAATGCACAATTGAATGAGACTTTGTTCTGAAATCAATTAGAAATAAGTACTTGGACAAAATCAAATAGATGGATAGGTTCTGATAAGTAGTTGATTTTAAATATTTAATGAGTCGAACAACGAACAACTATTAACGACCAACTACTTATATGTCCGGAGTAGCACCTTTAATGTTTACCCGTTTTCGTTACAGTAATAACTTTTTATTTGCACCTGCTCTATGAAAAAATTACGTTTTACCTTGCCTACTAATCGCCGCCAGTTTTTAAAAAATCTCTCGCTTACTTTGGGTACCACGGCTACCGGACTATCCTTGCTTTCTTTACAAGCCTGTAATTCTAAAAACAACGAACAAACTAAAGCATCAGCGGAACAAAATAGAAAAAGCGGAAAACTGGGAATCGCCTTGCTGGGCTTGGGCAAATACAGCACCGGGCAATTGGCCCCGGCCTTGCAGGAAACCCAAAATTGCTATCTGGCTGGTATTATAACCGGTTCGCCGGAAAAAGCAGATAAATGGAAAAATCAATACGATATTCCGGACAAAAATGTGTACAGTTACGAAAACTTCGACCAGATTAAAGATAATCCGGCGATTGATATTGTGTACGTGGTAACTCCCAATGCGCTGCACCGGGAATTTGTAGTGCGGGCCGCGCAGGCTAAAAAACACGTCATCTGCGAAAAACCCATGGCTACCACCGTCGAAGATTGCCAGGCAATGATTGAGGCGTGTAAGCAAAATAACGTACAACTTTCCGTGGGTTACCGCCTGCACTTTGAGCCGCATAACCAGCGGGTGATGGAGCTGGGGCAAAAAGCGGTGTTTGGCCCGGTAAAAAGTATTAAAGCTGCCGATAGTTTTAAAATTAGCGTAGAACCCGATGACTGGCGCTTAAACAAGCAACTGGCTGGCGGTGGTCCCTTAATGGACGTGGGCATTTACTGCGTGCAAGGTGTTATGTATACCCTGGGGCAAGAACCAATTGCCATTACCGCCAAGTTCGGCGAGAATACCCGGCCTGATTATTTTAAAACCGTAGAGCAATCTATTAGCTGGCAAATGCAGTTTAAAGGCGGTTTGATTGCCGAGTGCGTGAGTAGTTACAACGACGAAGCCGGTATGTTATACGGCGAAGCCCAAAATGGCTGGTGGCGGTTAGATCCGGCTTATAGTTACGCGGGCATAACCGGGGAAACCAGTCAGGGTAAAATGGATTTTGAGGAAGTAAATCAGCAAGCCCGCCAAATGGATAATTTTGCCGATTGCGTCCGCCATAACAAACCTACTCCGGTACCCGGCCAAATGGGCCTGCGCGATGTTAAAATATTATTGGCTATTTATGAAGCAGCCCAAACAAATAAAAAAGTAGGGGTTTGATTTAAAAAAACAGACCGGTAAACATTGGGACTATTTACCGCGGTACTTCTTTACCTTAACATTTCAAAAAAATTAAAAAATTACTGGTAACTCATGAAACATTTCGATGCCGTTATTATCGGTTCTGGTCAGGGAGGTACTCCGCTCGCCAAGAAACTGGCCCAGGCCGGCTGGAAAACAGCACTCATTGAAAGGCGATTTATTGGCGGTACTTGCGTGAACGATGGCTGCACGCCTACCAAAACCATGATTGCCTCCGCCAAAGTAGCCTATACCGTGGCCCAGGCTGCAAAATGGGGGGTAGAGGTTCCGGAGTATCACCTGAATCTACCAGCAATTATTCACCGGAAAACGGAAGTGGTACATTTCTTCCGGAATGGTTCGCAGCAAGGATTAGAAAAAACGCCCAACCTTACCGTAATTTTTGGCGAAGCTTATTTTACCGGTAATAAACAAATCCACGTTAATTTAAAGGAAGGTGGTTCTTTGATTATTACGGCGGATCAGATTTTTATTGATGCGGGCACCCGGCCAAAGGTGCCGGATATACCGGGTTTAGCGGAAGTAGGTTATTTTGACTCTACTACAATTTTGGATTTTACCGAACTACCGCCGCACCTCGTTATTTTAGGGAGTAATTACATTGGTTTGGAGTTTGGGCAAATGTACCGCCGGTTTGGGAGCCAGGTGACTATTCTGGAGCATAACGAACAATTTTTAAAACGCGAAGATGAAGATGTGGCGGCAGAGGTGCGCCAATTTTTAGAAAAAGAAGAAATCCAGATTTTAACCCAAACCGAAGTTACCTGCGTTACCCGCCATAAAAAAGATATTCAGTTATCTGTTAGCAGTAAAGGCCAAGTAACGGAAATTACCGGCTCGCATATTCTAGTAGCCACCGGACGCAAGCCCAATACCGATACCTTAAACTTGGAAGCTGCCGGCGTGGAAGTGGATAGTAAAGGGTACATTGTGGTAAATGAAAAGCTGGAAACGACCGCCCCGGGTATTTACGCTCTCGGCGATATTACCGGCGGCCCTAAGTTTACGCATATTGCTTACAACGATTACGTTATTTTGTACCATAATTTGCTGGAACAGCAAAACAGCACTACCAAGAATCGCCTGGTACCTTACTGCTTGTTCACCGATCCGCAAGTAGGCCGGGTGGGTATAACGGAGAAAGAAGCCCGGCAGCAAGGTTTAAACGTTAAAGTGGCCAAATTGCCGATGGCCAGCGTAGCCCGGGCTATCGAAACCGGGGATACTCGGGGCTTGCTAAAAGCCGTAGTGGATGCCGAAACCAACCAGATTATAGGAGTAGCTGTGGTAGGGCAGGAGGGCGGCGAAATCATGTCGGTGCTGCAAATGGCGATGCTGGGAAAAATAGATTACAAACAAATGAAAGAAATGGTATTTGCGCATCCTTTATACGCCGAATCTCTGAACAACCTTTTTCTAACTTTAGACAAACCGCAATAATTGGAACAGATCGTAACTTTTTAAAATAGAATTCCAGCTTTACGGATAACCGTATTTATCATGGAGTTAATTTTTAAATCTACATTAGCAATCAGGAAGTTTACCGCTTGAAAACACTTGAAAACTCTATTTTTTTAAATTTTTACGACTCTGACGCCACAAATGGCTCTTTCGTGTTAACTGTCCTTAGCCGTTTTACGGATCTGTTAAATAATTATGGCTTTCAGAATCTGGTGGGCAGCTATTTAATGCGGTTTTTTATACTTTTTTACCCGCTGCAACACGGTATTCATTTCGTAGTTAACGGCTCGGAAGGCAATTTGAGATTCTATGATCAGTAGAATGCTGGCGTAAAAAAGAAAACCGGCGCCCAGAATAGTAAGTACAGTAAGCACCCAAGTATGCTGCAAACCCGAGAATTCCAGAATGCCAATGGTAATGCTAATAGCCACAAAAGTACCTAAGGTAATATACAAAGTAGTAAGCGATTGTTGCAACAACCGACTTCTTTTAATGGCAAACTGAATTAATTCGACTAGGGTGCCGTGTTCATCTTCAAACAAGTTACTTTCTTCGGGGTGCAGGATGAGTTTGCGTAACTGGTCCGATAAATGTCTGACCCGTTCCATAGACCGGCTCAAACGCTGTGAAGTTGTCAGGATTAAAGAACCACTCGCCAAAATTAATACGGCCGGCGTTATCATGGCCGAAAGAATAGTTAATACCTCGTTCAGGTTCATGGTGAAATAATCTAAGATGAGCCGTTGGTTAGGCTTATAAGCGTTATACAACTTTTAAGCGAATTAAACCCAGCTACGTTTTTATTTTGTTCAGGGCCGCAACCGTATAACAACTCGTTAAAAGCTGTACTGCCCTCGAAATGATTCTAAGTTCATTAACCTTGCTACCAAGCCATTCTTTTGGCTGCAACTATAATTTTTTAATTTTTTATAGTTTCGTGGAATTTAAAGTTGGGTTTTGGCTGGCATTTACCTGGTAAGTAAAAATCTGATTGGCGTTATTCACTTCCACGATCCGGTAACCTTTGTAAGCCGTTCCCCAATTACCACCAAAATGCGAATCAAAAAAGTGCGGTAAATTTTTCGTGTAACGCACGGCATCCAACGAATGATCATGGCCGTGAAACACGGCTTTAATGTTGGGGTAAGCGTGCAGCAAATCCATGGTTTCGGGGCAGTTTAAAAAAATCTTGTCTTCCTCGGGTAACCATTGGTGCGGGGCAATGTGCAGCACTACAAACACCAGGCTTTTGGTTTTAAATTCTTCCAGTGCTTTTTTCAGGAAAGTATTATCGGGGCAAACATAGGTACCAGTCGGGCTGGCGGTATTAGCCAACACTAAACCTACATCCCCGAAGCTTAAGGTGTATTTATCTTCGTAGCCAAAAACTTTTTTCCATAAAGCGGTGTCGGCAAAATCGTGGTTACCGGGTAAAGTGTAAAAAGGAACCGGCAATTTTTTTAAATATTTATCCCGTACTTCCACCAACAAGTCCGGACGGTCGTGTACTAAATCGCCGTTGATAATCACAAAATCTAATTTATGCTGCTGGTGGTCTTGTTCCAGCCATTCGATTAAATCAGTGTAAAACGATGCATATTCGGTGTTCGGTTGCCCATAGTGCCCATCCGAAGCAACAGCAAAGCGAAGCTTCCATTTTTCTTTCTGAGCCGGCTGAGAACCAGATACCGCATTCGCAAAAGTATTTAGTGCGGGTAAAAGGGTAAGTCCGGTTATACTTTTAAGGGATTTCTCTAGAAATTGGCGGCGCTGACTCATAAGCTGGTGTTTTGCCAAATATACAGGTGGTAAGTTAACTTAATGTTAAAATTAATTTGTGATTTTTGGGCGGCGTATCATTGGGCTTATCAAAGAAGGTTTAAAAATTAAATACCAGGAAATTGAGCAATATAGTAATGAGACTGCGTGGTTAAGGGTTAAGAGCGTGGCCCCGAACGCTACCGTTTTTAGAAATTTAATCCTTGCTTGGGGTAACTCTAAGATTATTGTAAACGCCAATCAGCGTTTGGCCGCACCAAAGGTGTTAAGAGCGTTTCACTAACTCTACGCACAACAAAGGGTTTATTTAATCTTGGATTCCGAAAAGAATGCATAAGCCTGAATTTTTTAAATTTTTAGCCACTTCCAACTAATAACTGGTAACTACCTGTTCTGGTTGGGCAAGGTAAGTGCTTTAAATTGCCGGGTGAGTTCGGTTAAGGAAGCTTCTACGCCCATCCGCTCTAAAGACGAAGCTCCTACAAAACCGTGGACGGCCGTGGCATTTAATATTTGGTGCACATCTTCCGGCGTATTAATCGGGCCGCCGTGCGCCAGAAAAAACAAGTCGGGGTTTACGGCTTTGCCGGCTTCCATAATGGCGTTGGTGCGTTCGATGGCATCGTCCATGGTGCAGGAAGCTTCTACTACGCCAACAGATCCGCCTACGGTGGTGCCCACGTGCGCAATAATCGCATCCGCGCCTACTTCGGCCATCTGCCGGGCTTCTTCGGGATGGGCCACGTACACAATAGAAAACAAATCCATTTTAGAGGCTAGTCGAACCATTTCCACTTCTTTATTAAAGCCCATGCCGGTTTCTTCCAGCACCTGCCGGAAATGACCATCCACAATCGAATGCGTCGGGAAATTGTTAATCCCGGAAAAGCCCATTTCTTTTACTTTGAGCAAGTGGTGCCACATGCGCCGGCGGGGATCAGAGCCGTGGACCCCGCAGATTACCGGAATTTCTTCTACTACCGGCAAAACCTCAAATTCGCCAATTTCCATGGCCACTGCGTTGGCATCGCCGTAAGCCATTAAACCCGCCGTAGAGCCGTGGCCCGCCATCCGGAAACGCCCGGAGTTATAAATAATAATTAAATCGGCGCCGCCTTTTTCAATAAACTTGGCGCTGATACCCGTACCGGCTCCCGCCGCAATAATGGCTTTTTGTTGCTGAATGGTAGTTTTTAAACGATCTCTAACTTCTTGCCGGGTATAAGGATTTCCCTTACCGGTCCATGGATTTGGCATAGTCTTATTTAAATTTATAGATAGGTAATTGCGTTTCCGGAGAGTGGATAAACAAGCAAAAGCGCACGAAAAATAAGCGAAAGATTTCAAAAAAACGCGGATCTGTTTATTTTTAATAAAGACTAATGCAGGAGCGAGTTAAATAGATTCCTGGTTAGCTATGGCGTATTTACCCTTCCGCCTGCGGCATCTTCCTAAAAACAGGGAAGGAGAAGCCGCTTTTTACATTTACCATTAACCAGTTATCAAAAGCCCACTGGTAAATGCGCCTTTCCTTACTAAAATTTAAAAAAAGCTCGACCTAAGGACTTCTAAATAAAATTAGGAACGCTGTCAGATCAATTACTAAAATAAAACACATCAGCTGCTTTTTAGATTTGCTCTACTTTCCTGCATCATTTCCAGAAGCAACTTTACCAAAAATTCCGCAAAAGCCGGATCGTTGATGTTTGCATCCAGTTCCGTAACTTTTACCGGTGCTTTAATGTGAGCTTTAATGGTGCGGAATAACACCTGATCTACTTCCGGCTGGTAGAATACCTCCCCAGGGGCACTTATTTGGGAAATGCCGCGCAAGGGTAATACAATCGTAACGGGTCCGGTAGCGGCGTTAAGTTTAATGGCTATTTCCTCGCCGAGTTGTTGGTTTTCCTCAAGGTTGGTGCGCATTAAGGTTACATCCGGGGCCCAACTATATAATAGCCGCGTTTGGTAGGGCAGGGGCACCGTTTCTTTTTGGGCAAAATTAACCATGTCCAGGCAACCCGGCACTACTACCTGCGGAATACCCCGCTCCGCGGCGGCGGTTAATCGCTCCGGCCCCGCGCTTAAAACACCCCCGCACAGTTCATCGGCTAATTCGGTGGTGGTAACATCCAGCACGGCCGTAAAATAATTTTCCCGGATAAGCGCTTCCATGGTGCGGCCACCTACCCCGGTAGCATGGAAGGCCATGGTTTCGTAACCTTGTTCTTCCAGGAGCTTACGGCACCGGTCGACGCAAGGCGTGGTGTTCCCGAACATACTAATGGCAATGCTTTTGGTAGGATTTTTAAATTCCTGGACTGGTACCCGGGCCATGGCGCTTACTGCCGCCGCCGCCTGGCTAATTAATAGCGAACTAATGCGATTCAAACCGGCCAGATCCACCACCGAGGGCACTAAGGTTATATCTTTAATACCAATTTGTCGGGATAGATCTTTGGTGGCCAAGGTGGTTAAACATAGTTTGGGTACGCCCATGGGAATTGGCTGCATGGCGGCCAGGGTAATATACGTCCCGCCCCCGCCGCCCATACCAACCGCCGCCTGCAAACCATCTTGTTTTACTAAATCCGCCACTAGTTTAGCCGCTCCTTTACCCATTACATCTACGGCCCAGCCGCGGTCTTTTTTCTGGCGGATAACTTCTAAAGAATAACCGGCGGCGGCGGCTACCAGGTCAGCTTCATAATCCACCGCAAATAAAGAAGTCGAACCCCGTACCCCCGTGTTCAAGGTGCGTACGTTCCAGCCCTGGCTTAATAACTGATCACGCAAAAAAGAAAAAACTTCTTCTTTCGTATCAAAGCAGCCGAGCATTAAAATATAAGGAAAGGTTGCTTTCATGCGGGTACATTTATTTTGGCTTTGGAATACTACTATAATTTTAAAAAATTATCTGTTTTCGAATAGATCAATATCCTATTAGTTGCTCGGGGCATCTAAAGAATTATTATATACCACCTAAGCCCTAAATACGAAAGATTTTTTAAAAAATTAATTACGGTTTTAAGTTACCGAACGCCGCCGCCTTCTTTAGATTATTGTAAAAAATACACTTCTGTTTTAGTTATTATTGGTAAATCTACCTATATAGTACCTGATTTTATTTATTTCTTTGCAACTCCTGTTATTATTCCGGCACGGATTAGTTGATGAGCCGCCAGATTATACCAGCCAATAACAGGAAATTCCGCGGGGTAACAGTAAAAGATTAAAATAAAGGGGAACTTTAAAGCTTCGGTAAACCTGATAAGGTTCCTGGTTAAACTATTTCTAAATGTTTAGGCTTGTTTTGTTGAAAAAAAGAGATGGTTAAGATAAATATTAGAAAATGACACACGTACCCAATCCCTACAAAGAAACAACCATTATTGATATTGCCAAGGAATTAAACGTTTCCAAGTCGACGGTGTCGCGGGCCTTAAAAAACCATCGTTCCATTGGCGAGGCTACCAAAAAAGCGGTGCAAGATCTGGCCAAAAAATACAACTACCATCCCAACGATATTGCTTCCAGTTTATCAAAACGATCTACCAAAACGATTGGAGTCATTGTTCCACTGCTGTCGCATTATTACTTTTCTACGGTAATTTCCGGCATTGAGGAGCTGGCTTACAAATCGGGGTACAAAGTAATTATTTGCCAATCGGCGGAGTCGTACGAGCGCGAAGTGATTGTGTCGCAGACTTTACTATCCAGCAAAGTAGATGGCCTCTTAGTTTCTATTTCCAGAGAAACCAAAAACTACGATCATTTTAAAGTTTTTCAGGAAAAAAATATTCCCATTATTTTTTTCGACCGTATTTGCCCCGAGATAGAAGCCAGCAGCGTGATTATTAATGACTACCAAGGCGCTTTTATGGCGGTAGAACATTTAATTAAGCAAGGTTGCCGCCGGATCGCTCATTTCGCTGGCCCGCCTTTATTGCTGATTAGTCAGAATCGTATAAACGGCTACAAAGATGCCTTATTGGCGCACAACATTCCTTTTGACGAAGAATTAGTAATTGATTGCGGACCGGGTTTAGAACAGGAAAATGGCAGCCAGACTGCTCAGCAAATGTTAGATGCCGGTTTGCGGCCCGATGCCATCTTTGCTTTTTGTGATCCCATTGCCATTGGTGCCATGGTTACTTTAAAAAAGAATAAAATTAAAATTCCGGCGGAAATGGCCGTCGTGGGGTTTTGCAACGAGCCGATGGATACGGTGGTGGAGCCGCCTTTGTCTTCTTTGGTGCAGCCGGCTTTTCAGATTGGCGAAACGGCCGCCGCCATTTTCTTTCAACACATCCAGGATAAAACTTCCCCTATCGAAAAACGAATACTTTCCACGGAATTAATCGTGCGGGAGTCCAGCTTAAAAAAATTTAAAAATTTTTGCAACGGTAATTTTGAATCTAAGAAATTTTGTTCTAACATTACGCAACCGGTTGCGCATTTTAAATTCTTTTATCAGCCGTGCTTTCTCAGGTTGCTTTTTACAATTATGGTAATAAGCCCGGCATAATTACCAGATTGCTTTTACTTGATTGGAAAGCGATTAAAACCCTAAAGCAACTGATAAAAGCAGGTTAAAACCAATCTTGATTAATCTGTACTTACCGGTAAAAACTGGCTATTCCAAAATAAATATATTCTGTTAAAATGAAGAAATTAGTTTATCTCGTTTTTTTAACTGCTTGGCTATTTTCCGGGTGCGCCAAAAAAGCTGGAACCACCTCCGCTATAACCAGCAGCCATAAATCCGGTAAGGAAGGTCCCCGACGAGGCGAAATATTGTTTTTGGGCCACAACAGCAAACACCACGATTCCGGTAAATACGCCCCTTGGCTGGCCATTACTTTGTTTAAGAGCGGCCTCAACCTCACTTACACTACTAATTTAAAAGATTTAAATCCCGAAAATTTAAGTAAATACGATGCCTTGGTAATTTATGCCAATTACGATACCCTGGCTACCGACCAGGAAAAAGCGTTGCAAGGTTTTGTAGAAGGAGGGAAAGGTTTAATTCCGTTGCATTGCGCAACCGGTTGCTTCAAAAACTCCCCGTGGTACCTAAACACTATCGGGGGCCAGTTTAAATCGCATGGCAACGGCGCTTTTACCGCGGCTATTGTTAACAAAAAGCACCCGGTTACACAAGGCCTTACGGAATTTTCTACTACCGATGAAACTTACGTGCACCAAAATTTGAACAAAGACAAAACGGTTTTAATGGAAAGGGTAGAGGGCAGCACGCGCGAACCGTATACCTGGGTGCGCCACCAAGGCAAAGGCCGGGTATTCTACACCGCTTACGGCCACGACGACAGCACCTGGACGAAACCTGGTTTTCAAAAATTAGTGAGCAATGGCGTGTTATGGGCCGTGGGCGACAAAGTGCAAAAGCAAATTGCCCAGTTTAATGCCCCCCAGGTAGATATTTATGCTTCTTCCAACATCGCTATTTCGGATTATACCAAGCGCCACCTAGTACCTAAAATGCAGGAAGCGCTTACGCCGGAACAATCCCTGAAATTAACCCAGGTACCCGTAGATTTTGAGGTACAATTATTTGCTGCCGAGCCGGATATTACCAACCCGATTGCCATGTCGTGGGACGAGCGCGGCCGCTTGTGGATTGTAGAATCCGTGGATTATCCGAATACTTTCCTGGAAACCGACGGCGCCGCCAACGACCGCATTAAAATCTGTGAAGATACCAACAACGACGGCAAAGCCGATAAGTTCACGGTTTTTGCCGATAAGCTGAATATCCCGACCAGTATGGTGTTTGCCAACGGGGGGTAGTCGTTTCCATGGCGCCTTACTTTGTTTTTTTAAAAGATACTAACGGCGACGATAAAGCCGATGTGCGCGAAAATATTATGACCGGCTGGGAAAAGAACGATACCCATTTTGGCCCTTCTAACTTACAATACGGTTTCGATAATAAAATCTGGGGCGTAGTGGGTTCCGGATTTAATGGTACTACCAAAGACAGCAAAAATTTAAGTTTCCGGACCGGTGTGTACCACGTTAATCCCGATGGAACCGGTATGGAGTTCTTAGCCAATACCAGCAACAATACCTGGGGCCTCGGCTTTTCGGAGGACAATAACGTATTTATTTCCACGGCCAATAACACCCATAGCGCTTTTTACTCCATGCCGGCCCGGTATACGCAAAGAGCTTTGCCCGCTTTAACGGCCTCATCGGACAAATCGGGCCCCACCGGCATATTACCGGTGCAGAAAATTGACGGCCATTACGATGCGCATTCTTTAACGCCCAACTTACGCCAGGTAGATGTGGTAGGCGGGTTTACATCGGCGGCGGGCCATCATTTGTACACCGCCCGCAGCTTCCCAAAAGAATACTGGAACCGGATTGCCTTGGTTTGTGAACCCACCGTGCGCTTGCTGCACAACGCAGTAATTGAACCGAAAGGAGCCGGTTTTGCCGAAAAAGATGGCTGGAATTTAATGGCCAGTTCCGACGAATGGTTCGGGCCGGTGCACGCCGAAGTTGGTCCGGACGGGGCCGTTTGGGTTGCCGATTGGTATAATTTTATCATTCAGCACAATGTGTTTGTACCCGCGCAAGCGCCTTCCGAAATGGTTTTGCCTTTTACCGAACAGCCCATGGGGCAAGGTAACGCTTTTAGCAGCCCATTGCGCGATATTAACCATGGCCGCGTATATCGGGTGGTGTACAAAAAAGCCAAGCCGTATTCACCCTTAAAACTGAGCCAAAACAATACCCCGGCTTTATTAGCAGCCCTCGAAAATGACAATATGTTCTGGCGGATGACCGCCCAGCGGTTGTTAGTGGAAGCCAAAGACAAAGCTGCTCTACCCGGTCTTTACCAAATAATAAATAACCAAAAAGTAGATGAAATTGGCCTGAACAGTCCGGCGGTACACGCCCTCTGGACCTTACAAGGGCTAGGCGCTTTGGATGGTACCAACTCCGAAGCCATGCAGGTAGCCATTAAAGCCTTGAACCACCCGGCAGCCGGCGTGCGCAAAGCCGCTTTAGCGGTATTGCCTAAAAATGCGCAAGCCGTCGATATTTTTAAAAAAACCAGCTTACTCAACGACCCCAATTTGAATGTGCGGCTAAATACGCTGCTGGCCCTCGCCGAATTACCAGCTTCGGAGGAATTAGGTAAACTGGTGTACGCGGCTACTTTAAAACCCGAAAACGGTCAGGACGAATGGCTATCTCGCGCCGCTTTTGCTGCCGCAATCACGCACCAGGATGGTTTTATGGCCGCGGCCAGCACCCCTAACGGTGAAAATAATCATGCGGATGACTTAAGTACCCGCATCGTTAAAGCTTTGAGTGAGGAAAGTTACGCCTTACCACGCCGCGGCAACCTGCTTTTCCCGCCGGATGTGAGTAATAAAGAAATTACCATGAAAGGTTCGGTTAGTAAAGGAAAACGAGACCTGGAAGGCATGTTGGTAGCGCAGGGCGGCAAGGAAAACGGCTATGGTTTATTTATCCAGAACGGCAAACTGCATTTGTTAGTAAATCAAAATGGCAAGAGTTATACGGCCACTTCCCAAGAACCCGTACCGGAAAAATTTGATTTCAAAGCGCAACTACTCCGCGGCGGCGAAATGATTGTGGCGGTAAACGACCAAACGGTGGCGCAAGGCAAAGCGCCTTCCTTATTCAAACAACCCCTCACCACCACGGTACGGGTGTCGCAGGACGTGGAAAATACCGAAAGAGTGGGCAAATACGACGGTCCTTTCCGGTTAATCGGGGATATGCAAAATGCTACTCTGGAACTGAGACCGGCTGGTAAAAGCGTGTCTACCCAACCGATTGCGGGTAAACCAGTGGTGAGAACCACGCCGGTAAAAAATGTGGCACTTCCCAGCCAAAATAACGAAACCATAACCATTAATTTGCGGGTAGTCGAAAATGTGATGCAGTTCGATAAAAAGCTACTCACCGTGAAAGCCGGTCAGAAGGTGGTTATTAACTTATTAAACCCCGATAACATGCAGCACAACCTGGTAATTATTCAGAAAGGTATGATGCAGAAAGTAGGCGCCGCGGCCGATGTAATAGCCCGCGACCCGAACGGCGCCGAAAAAAGCTACGTGCCGCAAATACCGGAAGTACTGCACGCTACTAAACTGGTAAACTCCGGCGAAGAAGTAACCTTGCAGTTTACGGCGCCCACCCAACCCGGCGATTATCCTTTTGTCTGTACTTTCCCGGGGCACTGGCGTATCATGAACGGTATCTTAAAAGTGGTAGATTAAATTTCCAGTAAAAATTTTAATTTTTAAAAAATACCTGCTTTTTCGTCTGAAATCTTCTGGGGAGCTTTCGTTAATAGCACCTTTAAACCTGGTAACCTTATCTGAAATTTAAAAAAATGATGCAAACAACTTATCGGCATACCGTTTTTAGTAGAGTAAAACAACACAGTTGGATTGTGTTTTTAGTAACCACCAGCTGGTTGTTTTTAAATTGTAAATCCAATTTACCCGCTACAGTTAAACCAGCAACCGGTATTCGGGTGTTAATGGTAGGCGGCGGTTCGTCGCACGATTTTAACAAATGGTACAAACAAGCCGACGGCGAAACGTTGCGGAAAAACAATTTAGCCAAAGTTACTTACCTCAGCCATCCGGATTCTATTTTGCTGTATTTGCCAAAAACGGACGTGCTATTTTTAAGTAACAACCAGCCCATCAACGATCCTCAAGTAAGAAAGGCTATTTTTGATTTTGCCCAGGCCGGTAAAGGATTAATTTTAGCGCATCCGGCCTTGTGGTACAACTGGCAAGACTGGCCCGAATATAATTTGCAATTAGTCAGCGGCGGTTCGCGGGGCCATGATAAATACGGCAGTTTTGAGGTTACCGTTACCAACCCCCAACACCCGGTTATGAAAGGAGTAGAAATTAAATTTTCGTTACAAGACGAACGGTATTACTATAATCCGGACCCAGCTGGCCCGGGCATTGAAGTGCTGGCTAACTCCAGCGTAACGGGTTCCGATAAAATTTATCCGTCTATTTTTGTAATTAAACACCCGAAAGCCCGAATCTTAGGCATTGCTTTAGGGCACGATGCCGAATCGCATGATATCGCTAACTACCAAACTATTATCCGGAATGCGGTGCAATGGGCGGCTCGGAAGTAATTAGGTAAATACGCCGGAAGGTTGGTTGGTTTTTGATTTTTTAAAAAATGGGTGATTCCTATTCTGAAACTGCAAAAATGAAAAAAAATCTGATTTTAATTTTCGCGTTCTGCTTTTTAGGTAATGAGGAAATAACTTCGGCCCAAAAACAAACTTGGGAAGAAAAAGCACGTAGTCAGCACCCGACGGTAGGAGTTAATACCTTTTACGGCGGCAACAAAGCCCCGCTACGAACCAATCCGTACCAGGAACTTCCCTTGGGCGCCATAAAACCGCAGGGTTGGCTCCAAGAAATGCTGGTACGGCAAAAAAACGGAGCTACGGGCCAATTAGATCAGTTGTATCCGTTAGTAATGGGCAAACGCAACGGCTGGTTGGGTGGCGACGGCGACCAGTGGGAACGCGGTCCTTACTGGCTCGACGGTCTATTGCCATTGGCTTATATTCTGGAGGATAAAGCATTAATTGCCAAAACCAAACCCTGGATAGAATGGGCGCTCCAAAGTCAGGATACCGAAGGGCATTTTGGGCCAAAAACCGACTATGGGTCGGAACCGGGGGTTCAACGCGATAATAGCCGCGACTGGTGGCCCAAAATGGTGATGCTCAAAATCTTGAAGCAATATTACTCCGCTACCGGCGACAAACGGGTAATCACCCTCATGACCAATTATTTTAAATACCAGTTAAAAGAGTTACCCAAAACGCCCCTCGACCACTGGACATTTTGGGCCCGTTACCGGGGCGGCGATAATTTAATGGTTGTTTATTGGCTGTACAACATCACCCAGGATGCCTTTCTGCTGGACTTGGCCAACCTCATTCATCAGCAAACTTTTGACTATACCGGAGCCTTCTTGAAAGGCGAAATGCTGGCTACCCCGGGTAGCATTCATTGCGTGAATTTAGCGCAAGGTTTAAAAGAACCACTTATTTATTATCAGCAGCATCCCGAACCCAAGTACCTGGATGCTACCAACAAAGGATTAGCCGATATCCGGAAATTTAACGGGCAGGCGCAAGGTTTGTACGGCGGCGACGAAGCTCTGCACGGCAACAATCCTACCCAAGGTTCGGAATTGTGCAGCGCCGTAGAAATGATGTTTTCTTTGGAAAGTATGCTGGGCATTACCGGGCAGGTAAGCTTGGCCGATCACCTGGAGAAAATTGCTTTTAATGCGCTGCCCACCCAAACTACCCCGGATTACATGGCCCGCCAGTATTTTCAGCAGGCCAACCAGGTAATGCTTACCCGGCACATCCGCAACTTCGACCAAAACCACGGCGGCACCGATGCTTGTTATGGCTTGCTAACCGGCTATCCGTGCTGTACTTCTAACATGCACCAGGGCTGGCCCAAGTTTACCCAGAATCTGTGGTACGCTACACCCGATAATGGCTTAGCCGCTTTAGTCTATTCGCCCTGCGAAGTAAAAGCCCAAGTAGCTAACGGCACCGAAGTAAAATTTACTGAAGAAACCAATTACCCATTTGGCGAAGCGATCAAATTTACCTTAACTATCCCTAAAAAAGTAAAATCTGTAAACTTTCCGTTCCACTTGCGCGTGCCGGCCTGGTGCCAAAAAGCCACTATTACCATTAATGGCAAAATTTGGCAAGAAGCGGCGGGCAACCAAATAGTAGTGGTTAACCGCGCTTGGAAATCGGGGGATGTGGTGCAACTGCAATTGCCCATGCACTTATTTAGAAGTACCTGGTACGAAAACGCGGTAGCCATCGAACGTGGCCCTATTACCTATGCTTTAAAAGTAGGCGAAGATCGCAAAACCGTAAAGAACGACAAAGACCCGGTAGCGTACGGCCAGCAATACATCGAAGTTCGCCCCACCACACCCTGGAATTATGGCTTGCTGCACGTAGCTGATAATAAATTAACCGAAAATTTTACCATCAGCACCAAAGAGCAAGTAGCCGTTTTCCCATGGAGCGTCGCTAATGCGCCTATCCAGATCAAGGCGAAAGCAAAGAAAATTCCGTCGTGGCAGCTTTACAACGACATGGCTGGCCCCATGCCTTACAGCATCACCTCGGATTTGGAAACTAGTAAAGACGTGGAAGAAGTTACTTTAATTCCGTACGGCTGTACCACTTTACGGATTGCGCAATTTCCGGAGGTGCACTAACTAGATGATAAATTTTTAAATCTTGGTAACGCGCTGGTTTACTTTTAATTATATTCTGTTGTCGGAATTCTGCTTAGTCGTAGAAAAGTTCGCGATAAGAGTTGAGGCTATTACGTTTTATCAAAAAATTAAGTTTTACCTGGCGCGAGGCTCCAGCCTCGTGTCTACTATCCAGTAGGCCTCTGGCCGGGCAATCAGAGGTACAGAAACGAGGCGAATAGCTTTATTCTCTACGGGCTAGAGGCCGGACGATATTTCTCACGAGCGTGGACGCTCGCGATATTATAGAATGTAACAGTGCTTAAGTAAGAGCTATGATAGATTTTTTTAAAAATTTATGCTCAGAAGCATCTTGAAAATTTAAAAAAATAATCAAAAAGCAATATAAACCAGCTTAGAACCAACTAGCTATTAGCCGGACTTAACCAGTGCAACGGCCTCGGACTAGCTGGATGGAATAGTATTAATCATTTAAAAATATATAATATGGATCAGAAACAAATTACCGTCGTTATCGTGGGCATGGGCTTTGGCAAAGAATTTATTCCTATTTATCAAAGTCACCCCAACATTAAAGCCGTGGGTATTTGCACCCGCAACCGCCAAACGATCGAGGAACTGGCCGCTAAGTTTAATCTGGATAGAGATTTATGCTTCGAGAACTTTGAGGACGTGCCATTGCGCGAAGATGTGGACGCTATTCATATTGTAACGCCGGTACCGGAACACGCCAAAATGACTTTGGCTTCGCTGAACGCCAATAAACATACGGCCTGTACGATCCCTATGGCCATGACCGTAGAAGACTGCCAAGCCATCGTGGAAGCCAAAAGAAAAGCGGGCAAAGTGTACATGATGATGGAAACCGCTTTATACACCCGCGAGTTTTTGTATGGCCTGGAATTAGCCGAAAGTGGCCAGCTAGGCAGGATTCAATTTGTGCGCGGTTCCCACATTCAGGATATGAGCATGGAAGGCTGGGCCGAATACTGGAAAGGTTACCCTCCCATGTTAAACGGTACGCACGCCATTTCGCCTTTGCTCCGCATCAACAACACCAAGGCCGAAAGCGTGGTTTGCCACGGCTCCGGCCGGTTAAGCGAAGATTTAGCCAGCCGGTATAATTCGCCATTTGCCGTGGAAACCGCCACCTTTACCTTAAAAAACTCCGATGTAGTGGCCGAAGCAACCCGTTCTTTGTTTGACGTAGTACGCCAATACCGCGAAAGCTACGACGTATACGGCACCAAAATGTCGTTTGAGTGGGAACAATTACAGGATGAAGAACACGTGATTTTTGACGGCGGCGAAAACGCGCGCCGCATTAATGTGCCTGATACCGACGATTTACTAATTGAACCCATTAAGCACTTTACCAAACGCGAAAAAATAGACGACCCTAATCACGTTTCCTTTTTGCAGGGAGCCGGTCACGGTGGTTCGCACCCGCATTTAGTGCAGGAGTTTGTGGCGGCCATCATCGAGGGCCGGGATTCGGCGGTAGATGCGGCTTTGGCCGCTAATTACACCTGTGCCGGTATTTGCGCCCACGAATCAGCCATGAACAATGGCAAGCGCATTGCCATCCCGGATTTTGAATTACAAGAAGTGCCGGCTCAGGTAGAAGCGTAAACAAGTTAGCCGCCAGATTTTTTAAATTTTCTAATTTCTCCAAACCTGATTTCTCATGATTCTTTTGGGTGCCAGTACTTTTATTTGGGTTTCGCCTTTTCAAACGGCAGATTTTCACTTACTCGCCAAAGTAAAAAAAATGGGTTACGCTATTTTAGAAGTAGCGGTAGAGCAAGCCGATTTAGTTGATTGGGTTTATTTAAAGCAGTTGGCGCAGGCGCTAGAAATAAAAATAACCATTAGCGGCGCCTTTGGCCCGGACCGGGATATTTCCAGTGACAACGCCGCCTTCCGGAAAAACGGCAAACAATACATACAGGATTGTATTAAAATTGCCGCTGCTCTGGATAGCCCGGTATTTACCGGTCCGGTTTACTCGGCGGTAGGCAAAACCCGGTACGTCGGCCCGGAGCAAAAAAAACAAGAGCGGGCTTGGTGCGTCCAAAACTTGAAAGACGTAGGGCAAATGGCCGCGGATTATAACGTGGTGGTAGGAGTAGAGCCGCTAAATCGCTTTGAAACCGACATGATCAACACGGCTGACCAGGCTTTAGCGCTGGTGCAGGAAGTAGGGCATTCGCACGTTAAAATTTCCCTGGATACTTTTCACAGCAACATCGAGGAAAAAAACATTCCGGCTACCATCCGGGCCATTGGCAAAGACTACCTGTGCCACGTGCAAGGCAACGAAAGCGACCGGGGCACCCCCGGCACCGGCCACTTAGATTGGATAGGCATTAAAGAAGCCCTGGTGGATATCGGCTACGAGGGTGCCATCGTGATCGAAACCTTCGGGGCACCTTCCAAAGAACTCGCCAAGGCCGCCTGCATTTGGCGGCCCTTAGCCAATAGTCCGGATGAACTGGCGCAAGAAGGCTTGCAATTTTTAGAGGTTTTGTTTCATAAAACAAGAAACAACCAAAACCATATCACGCCCGGTATAAGCATGCATATCTAGGAGAACTAAGCAAAATTTTAAAAATTGATTCTCCTAAGCTGGAAATAGCACCTGATTCATAAAAAATTTAAAAAATTAAGGTAAAAACTGTTGGATGTGAAAAAAAATATAATATGTTTATGCAACCGGTTGCGTAAGGTACAGCTTTATTTCTATTACAGGATCTGTTAGTTGGTATTAGGTGGAACATTTATTACCTAGCTTAAGCGTAAAAGTTTTTTACTGGAATTCATACCTGATTGTAAGTAATAAAACGATTAAACATTCTTTTATGGGTACATAAACTTTATTCCTGAGAATGAAAAAATAATCCCATTGCTACCAATAATATCAAATACGCGCAAGAGTAAGTTAAATGATATTTAACCCACTTTTGTAACAGTACCCTATTGCCTTTTTAGTGGAATACTTACGAGAAAAAATCCTACTGAGCGGGTTGGTAACCACTACCTGTTTAGCAGATTTACCAGCTTACAAAACACCTATTCAATAAATAAAATTAATATATGGAAAACCTGTTACGTAAAAAGTCTCCTCCTTCTTTTACCCACCAGAACGCCTGGTTTTTCCCAAACCCCAACCAGTTGCTGCTTCTGGTTACCTTTCTTTTATTCAGCCACTTGGCTGCGTTTGCGCAGCAAACGGTATCGGGTACTGTAACCAGTGGTAAGGGCGAAACATTACCCGGAGTAACGGTATTAATTAAAGGTACTACTAACGGCACTACTACCGATGGCGGTGGAAAATTTACCATGAGCATTCCAGCTGACCAGACTAATGGTGCCCTCGTAGTTTCTTTTATTGGTTACCTTACCCAAGAAGTAGCTATTGCCAACCGTACCACTATCAACGTTACTTTAGCCGAAGACAACAAAGCCTTGGAAGAAGTAGTGGTAGTAGGGTATGGTACCCAAAAACGGGAATCCATCACGGGGGCAGTGGCCGCAGTTACTAGTAAAGATTTAAGCCGGGTGCACGCCAGTACCGTAAGTGGTTTGTTAGCCGGTAAAATTCCGGGGGTTTCCTTCCGGCAAGCCGAAGGCCGGCCGGGAGCGGGTGCCGCCATTCAAATCCGGAACATGGGGGGGAACCCGTTGTTCGTAATTGATGGCGTACAAAAAGATGCCGGGCATTTTAATAACTTATCGCCCAACGATATCGAAACAATATCGGTTTTAAAAGATGCCTCGGCGGCTATTTACGGTTCCCGGGCCGCGAACGGAGTGGTACTGGTTACTACCAAAAGAGGTGCGAATGGCCAGAAAAGTACGATAAATGTTGATGCTTATTACGGCTTTCAGAACTGGAGCCGCTTTCCCGAAACCGTAAATGCGTACGAATGGGCCTTAGGTAAAGCCGAAGCCGAGGTTAACCGGGACAACGTTACCAGTACCACCCAATCGGAATTAGATAAATACCGGGCCGGCACCGAATATGGCTACCAGAATTTTGATTGGCGCAAATACATTATCAAGAAGAATTCTCCCCAAACCAATATCAACATCAACGCTACGGGTGGTTCCGATAAAATTAATTACTACATCTCGGCTACCCGTCTAGACCAAAACTCAGTATTAGGCCGGGAATTTACATTTGCCCGTACCAATTTACAATCCAACATCGACGCTAAAATTTCGAATAATCTGAAAGTGGGTTTAGGTATTAACGGTCGCATCGAAACCCGCGAAAATCCGGGCGTACCCGGCGGCGATGATTATTTTGCCCCGCGTTTTGCGCTTTTCCGGAACCGACCTACCGAACGGCCTTTCGCTAATGATAACCCGAACTATATTAATAACATCAGTAATCCGGCATCGAACTGGGGCTACTTAAATTTTAAAAATGCTGGTTTTTTCCGCGAAGATTGGACGATTGTAACCCCGCAGGTTACCGGCGAATACCAAACGCCTATTAAAGGCTTAGTTGCCAAAGGTTTGTACTCGTATTATAATGCCGACCGTTTGCAGGATATTTTTGAGTATACCTACGATACCTATACCTACAAACCCGATACGGAGGAATACCTGAAAACCGGAGGCAGCCAAAACCCCTACCGGGAACGCGTTACCCGTAAAATAAACGAAACAGTAGGTCAGTTTCAATTAAACTATAATAATACCTTTGGTAAACACACCGTGGGCGGCTTGTTGCTGACCGAGCGGATTGAAAGACGCGAACGGGAAGTATTTGTGCATTCGGTGCCCAAGACCAACGTGTTGCCTATTCTGCAATTCGCCGATATTGATACGTATAATGATTTGGATTTTACCCAAGCCCGCTTAGGTTACGTAGGTCGGTTTAATTATAACTACGCCGATAAGTACTTTCTGGAACTAGCTGGCCGCCGCGATGCTTCCTGGAAATTTACTCCGGATAAGCGGTACGGCTTCTTCCCTTCCGCTTCGGTCGGTTGGCGGATATCCGAAGAAGGATTTTTTAAATCCATAACCGGCGACGGCTCCTTCGTGAGCGATTTAAAAATTCGGGCTTCCTACGGCGAGTTGGGTGATGATGGCGTACGTTATTACGACCGGAGAGTTGACCGGGATGTTGATCTGGACCCTTTTGATTATTTACTCGGCTACAATTATCCCGCAGGTATTGGTATAATGTCCGGTAATCCGGTAGTAGCGGCTCAAGACCGTGGACCGGTGAGAGATCGGGTATCCTGGTTTACCAGTAAAACGTTCGATGCGGGGGTGGACTTTTCTATTTTAAGCAATAAGGTTACTGGTAGCATCGATTACTTCCGTCGGAACCGGACCGGTTTAGTACAGGAAAGATTTGACGTATTTGTACCGAGCGAAATAGGGTACGTGTTGCCACCGGAAAATTTGAATGAAGACGCCGTGGTGGGGAGCGATGCCTCGATAACTTATAACGGTACAGTAGGAGCAGTTAATTTTTCGGTTGGAGCGAACTTCTTGTATGGCCGCAACCGGTTTATTGCCGATTACCGCGCTCCCTTCAGTAATTCCTTAGATGAATACCGCAACTCGCGGCAAGACCGCTGGAACAATATCTTTTGGGGTTATCATGTAACCGGTCAGTTCCAATCGCAGGAAGAAATAAATAATTACCCCATCAATAACGATGGCCAGGGCAACCGCACCATGATTCCCGGGGACTATATTTATAAAGATGAAAACGGCGATGGGATTATTAACAGCCGCGATGAAAGACCCATTGGGTATGGTACTGGCAGCACACCTATTTACAGCGGCGGGCTTAATTTTTCACTTCGATATAATGGCTTTGATGTGAACGCTGATTTTTCGGGCGGGGGTGGTTATGCTTATAACCGCAACTACGAAGTAAGATGGCCATTTCAAAACACCGGTAATGTTCCCCGTTTTATGTTCGATGACCGTTGGCACCGCGCCGATCCATTAAACCCCGATAGTGAGTGGATTCCCGGGAGTACTCCGGCTTTGCGCTTCAACGATGCCAATCATAACAATTACAACAAAAACTCAAATATATACTTAACCAACGTAAAATATTTCCGGATGCGGACTTTTGAAATTGGCTATACCTTACCGCAAGCTTTAACCACCAAAGCTAAACTACAAAAGGTGCGCCTGTTCGCCAATACCTACAACTTGTTCTCGCTCGATAATGTGAAGAAATACGGCACTGATCCGGAAGTTACCGACGATAATGGCTTACAATACCCCCAGAATGTACTGGTAAACTTTGGTTTTAATCTCAGCTTATAGAGGTATGATGAATCAGCAATATAATATGAAAAAATTTAGTATAGCTCTGATCGGGGCACTTGCCCTGAATGCCGGGTGTAACGATGATAAATTTCTGGATATAAAACCTACTAATATCTTGTTAGTAGATGAAGTGTACAACGATCCCCGGCTGGTATTATCGGCCATTACCAACCTGTACAACCGCATCCCGGATTATCAAGAGCCAGGTAATTTTGGTAATTACGCTGCCTTCGACGAAGCATTTGCTTCCCGCGATTATAACCGCCACCGTTTCCGGGATTATAGTTTCGACGAATGGAATTACTGGGATTACGGCTATATCCGGGATATCAATCTTTTTTTAGAAAGATTAAACACTTCAGAAACCTTAACAGAAGCCGATAAAGCCCGGTTTGCGGCCGAAGCTCGTTACTTAAGAGCCAACGCTTACTTTGAACTCGTGAAACGCATGGGGGGGGTACCATTGGTTTTGGAATCACTCACCTACGATTACAGCGGCGATGCGGGCTACCTGCGGAAACCACGCGCCAAAGAGTCGGAGATTTACGACTTTGTGATTAAGGAAATGGAAGAAATTAAAGTTATTTTGCCCCGGGATGCCAACGAAAAGAGCCGGGCTACTTACGGCTTGGCGGTTGCCACCAAAGCCCGGGCAGCTTTGTATGCGGGTTCCATTGCGAAGTACGGCGCTACTACCCCCACCGTATCTTTACCCAACGGCGAAATTGGTATACCGGCTACCTTGGCCACAGGTTATTACCAGACTGCATTGGCTGCTGCCCAGGAATTAATTAACTCCGGCCTGTATTCCTTGTATCAGAAAACGCCGGATTTATCCGAAAATTTCGCGAATATTATTCTGGACAAAGCAGGTAACCCGGAAGTCATCTTTGTAGAGGATTATAAATTACGGAGCGGGAAAGTGCATAATTTTGCACTGGAAAATCAGCCCCGCGGTATTACCGAAGAAGGCGACGTCGGCGGTTTTTTAAATCCGTCCCTCAACCTGGTGCAATCTTTTGAAAAACTCGATAATACTTTTGCGCCATTGGCCATTAAGGAAGGTAACGAGGATATTGTGTACGATAACCCTGAAGATTTATTTGCCGGCCGCGATGCCCGGTTACGCGGTACAGTATTGGTGCCCGGTTCCCGATTTAAAGGTCGTCCCATTGATATTTTCGCTGGTTTACTTTTAGCTAATAACAGTATTTTATCCGGTGACCAACTCGGCCAATTCAAAAACGTGCCGGAGCCCAGTGGTCCGTCGGTGCAAGTGGTGGGTGCTTCCGGACCCATTCAAGGCCGTAACGGTTCGGCCGAGAGCGGCTTTTATATCCGCAAGCACAACGACCCGGCTTTAGGTTCCGGCCAGATTGGTACGCAAAGCGAAGTATGGAATGTGCGCTACCGCTACGCCGAGGTTTTGTTAAATGCCGCCGAAGCTGCTTTTGAGTTAAACCAGCCGGATGTAGCCGTAACCTACATGAACCAGGTACGGGCCCGGGCCGGATTAAATATTCCGTTAACCTCCACTGATATTACCTTCGACCGGATTGTACACGAGCGGAAAGTAGAGTTGGCTTTTGAGAATCACGAGCTTTGGGATTACAAACGCTGGCGTATTGCGCACCTGGTCTGGAACGGTTCTAATACCGACTTAACCACAGACCCCAGCAAGGCCACGGCTCCCAGTACCCGGGTTTTTGCTTTGTATCCCTACAAAATCTACAATCCCGGCACTGCTAATCATAACAAATGGGTATTCCGGAGAGTGAACCTGAACAACGTTACGGAAAGCCATAACTTCCGGTTAGGCAACTACTATTCCCGGATAAGTGACGGAATTATCAGCAATAATCCGTTGATCATCCGGAACCCGAATCAATAAGCAGGCAACCACATCTATAAAGATCGAAAAATGAAATTAAAACATTTAGTAATAATGGCACTCGGTTTTGGATTAGGATCCTGTGCTAAAGATAATTTTGAACCTCCTAAGTCAGTATTGGACGGACGCCTGGTTTACCAAGGCGAACCGATCTTGGTGCAAAGTGCCAACGCCAACGGCGGCAACGTATCGGATTTTCCGGTGTTTTTTGAGTTATGGGAAAAAGCTTACCAAAATCGAAGCTCCATTCGGGTGCCGGTAAAGCAAGATGGTACTTTTTCGGCGGTGCTTTTTAACGGGGATTATAAACTAACCATTCCCAATGGGCAAGGTCCTTTTCTTTGGAAAACCACTGCCACTAACGCCCCGGACAGCCTCACAGTAAACCTAAATGGTAGCCAAACCTTAGACCTGGAAGTAACGCCTTATTACATGATCCGGAATGCGCAATTTACCACTAGTGGCCGGGTAGTAACTAGTACGGTAGCGGTTAACAAAATAATCACCGACGCGAATGCCAAAGACGTCGAACGGGTCTCGCTATACGTGAACCGGACCCAGTTTGTAGACGCCGGTAATAATATTAAAGCCGCTGATTTAGCCGGTTCGGCCATTCCGGATTTAAATAATGTAAGTATTGCTACTGAGGCGATTGGTGCCATAGTGCCATCGCAAAATTATGTTTTCGCGCGTATCGGGGTAAAAATCGCGGGAATAGAAGACATGATTTACTCGCCGGTGCAAAAGGTAAATTTGCAATAACATTTATAATGCAAATGGGCAACCCGGTTGGTTTTAAACCAGCCGGGTTTGTTTGTATTAACCCTTAGTACTTGCTTAACTAATCGGTTGGCTCTACCTCAGTTTTAATTCTTACGAGTTTAAAAAAAGGTCAGAGTACCCATAAATATTCGGTAGGATATGTATTTTCGTCTTTACGCGCTATCAGCTATGAAAAACAGTTTTTCCCTTATTTTACTACTGATCAGTTTTATTTCCCGGGCCCAAATCCCCGTTGACTTAGCCGAATTTAAAAAAAACAGTGGGGCGCAGGTAAACACGTCGGCCAGCCGATTAGAGGTAAGCTGGCCGATAAAGAATAAACAAAAAGGGAAAATAATTTTTAATCTAAATCAAGATGCTCCTTTATTTGCGAGTATTCAACTGACTCAAGGAGGAGTAACGAAAGAAATTGCTACAGCGCTAGATCCTGCTTTTATTTTAACGGTAGGAAAACGCGATTTAGTTTCGCAGAATGGCTGGAATATTTTTTTCGATAAAACGCATAAAAAACCGCATCAAGCTTATTTGGTGGAGTTTGATAAGCGCAATGTCAGCGTAAAAACCAATGGTTCCCGTACGGTTATCCGGGTATCGGAAGTAAAAGCTGCCTCTTTTAGAGGTGCGTTAGAAATAACTTTATATAATGGCAGCCCTTTGTTTAACGTAGCCGCCGTAATGGCTACTGAAGTAGATTCCACGGCCATTCTCTACGATGGCGGTCTCGTAAGTAAAGCGCCCACCTGGAACACCATTGCCTGGTCGGATACCGATAATAAACTACAAACCATCCCCTTAACCATTAACCAGAACAGTGAAGCCAAAAGGGTAAAATACCGGACCATTATGGGATCGGGCCGTAATGGGACCTTAGCTATTTTTCCGGCGCCGCATCAATATTTTTACCCGCTCGACGAAGCTTTTAATTTAAAATTTACCTGGATGGGTAAGAACTACCGCAATCTGGTAGAGGATTACGGAATAGGTATCCGGCAGGATTTAATGGGCGACGACCGGTATGTACCCTGGTTTAACGCCCCACCCAAAACCCAGCAGCGGCTCAATTTTTTCTGTTTACTCAGTACCGAATCGCCGGAGCAAACCTTAACCCAGGTAAAGCAATTTACCCACAACGATACGTACCAGCCTTTGGCGGGCTACAAAACCATGTCGAGCCATTTTCATAATGAATTTATTATGAAAGTAGTGCTGGCCAATAAACCCGTACCAGAGAAGCCTACCTTTGTAGATGTTTTTAAAAATACCGGCATCGACATCGTACACCTGGGCGAGTTTCATTATACCGCCCACCCGAAAGGTCCGGATGAACCGCGCTTGCAGGAATTAAAGGCGTTGTTCGACCAATGCAAACGTTTATCCACGGACAAGTTTCTGTTGCTACCCGGCGAAGAACCCAACGAATTTTTCGGCGGACACTGGCTGCAATTTTTCCCGAAACCGGTGTACTGGATTATGGCGCGGAAGCCCGAAATGCCCTTTGTCACCGCAGACTCCCGGTACGGCAAAGTGTATCGTATCAACGACAAAAACGATATGCTGCAGTTACTGGAAGTAGAAAATGGCCTGGCCTGGACGGCCCACGCCCGCACCAAAGGATCCACGGGCTACCCGGATAAATACAAAGAAGAAACTTTTTTTAAATCAGATCGGTTTATGGGAGCCGCCTGGAAAAACATACCCGGTGAATTATCGGAACCCCGGTTAAGTAAGCGCGTGCTGGATTTGATGGATGACATGGCCAACTGGGGTTTAAAAAAACACGTGATTGCCGAAGCCGACTTATTCACCGTAGAGCCCGAAAACGAAATGTACGCCCATTTAAACGTAAATTACTTACAACTCGATAAACTGCCTAATTATAACCAAGGCTGGCAACCCATTCTGGATGCCATGCAGCAAGGTAAGTTTTTTGTAACAACCGGTGAAGTTCTTTTACCGACCTTCAGCGTAAATGGTAAAAAATCGGGCGAAACCCTGAAATTACCCGGTGAGGGTAAAGTAACGATTGCCCTGGATGTAAGCTGGACCTTTCCCTTAACATTTGCCGAGATTATTTCGGGCGATGGTAGCCAAGTGTTCCGCGAAAAGATAGATTTACAAAATACGCAAGCTTTTGGTAAGCAAAATTTTAAATTTAAAACTAATCTGAACGGCAAGAAATGGGTACGGGTAGAAGTGTGGGATGCCGCCGTAAATGGCGCTTTTACCCAACAGGTTTGGCTGGAGTAGCGTAATAGTTTTCCGGGAAGATGAAAATAATGCCGCTTCGTATTAGTAAAATTTTAAAAATAGGAACATACCAAGTAAAATAGCTTATTAGGGTCTTACTACAAAAAAGATCCATCAGAAAGATTACCATAGTATGAAAACAACACCGGAGCACGACAGCCGAATAGCAAAAATGACATTTGCCTCGGTATATCCCCACTATATTACTAAAGTGGAGAGTAAAGGCCGAACCAAAGCAGAATTACACCAGGTACTAGCGTGGCTGACGGGCTTTAACGATCAAAAACTACAAGCATTAATTGACGAAAAGGTAACTTTTGAAACTTTCTTTGCCCAAGCCAATTTGAACCCCCATGCACACCTGATTACCGGCGTTATTTGCGGGTACCGGGTAGAAGAAATTCAAACTCCTTTAACCCAACAAGTAAGGTATTTAGATAAGTTGGTGGACGAATTGGCTAAAGGCAAAAAAATGGAGAAGATTTTACGAAAAACGTAAAAACAATACATAATCTATAATGCATCAAGTAAAACTCTGACCAACAGGATATCTGCAAGACTGGCTGCACGAAAGGGCTGGTATAAACAAGTTTCTAGGCAAGCTATAGGAAAAATCAAAGGGAGCGATGAAAGTAGTAAAGTATGTACTTAGTATTATTTTTTTACTTTATACTGGTGTACTGATAGTTATGTATATCGGAATGCTTTACCTAAAAATTGATAAACCCGAAATGAAAAATTTAAATTTAGAAGGTTTCTTCTTATCCGGATTATTTGCAGCCTTCTTAGTTTTCCTGGATTATCTGCTGATTAAGTGGCTTTATAGGAATTTAAGCGGAAACAAGGCATCTAACCCTATTTAACTTGTAAGGCTTTTATTAATAAAATATATACTATAGCATGTTGGACTTGTATTTTTGTAAAGCACTGAAAATGTACATTTGTCAACACGACTGATGATGTATAAGCTTATGCAAGTCAAGCCCGGTAAAACACAGAAGAATGAAAACGTATTATACTTTACGGCAGGCGGTAAGTCCCCGGGAAACCAAAGGTATGGACACGGCTGCCCTGCGGGAGAATTTTTTAATCCAAACAGTATTTCAACCCGACGAGATTCAACTCTGTTACACGCAGTTCGACCGCTACATTGCCGGTGGGGCCATGCCAGTGCATGAAATTTTAAATTTAGTAACCATCCCGCCGCTAAAAGTTGAATATTTTTTAAAAAGGCGGGAACTGGGGATTATCAATATTGGCGGAACCGGTACTGTAACCGCCGATGGAGTAGCGTATGAGCTGCAATACAAAGAAGCCTTGTACTTAGGCAAAGGCACCCAAGAAGTAACTTTTGCCAGCAACCAGGCCGAAACTCCGGCTAAATTCTACCTTAATTCAGCCCCGGCCCACCAGCTATATCCTAGTAAAAAAGTAACCCGCGCCCAGGCAGAGATAGTAGAACTGGGTAGTTTAGAAACGGCGAACAAAAGAACAATTAATAAATTATTGGTAGCGGGAGTTATTCAAACGTGCCAGTTGCAAATGGGCATGACCGAACTGCAAACCGGTAGCGTCTGGAATACGATGCCGGCCCACACCCACGACCGGCGCATGGAAGTGTATTTGTACTTTGAAGTTCCCGCGAATCAGGCAGTGTGCCATTTTATGGGCGAGCCCCAGGAAACCCGCCATATTTGGATGCAGAACGAACAAGCGGTTATTTCGCCACCCTGGTCCATTCACGCGGGTTCCGGCACGTCAAACTATACTTTTATCTGGGGAATGGCCGGCGAAAACTTGGATTATGGCGATATGGATGTTTGCCCCATTCCGGATTTGCGCTGATTTTTAAGAAATAATCATGATTTTACAACAATTTAGTCTTACCGGCAAATTGGCCTGGATCACGGGCGGTACGCATGGTTTAGGCATGGCCATGGCCAAAGCATTAGCACAAGCCGGGGCTACTATTATCGTTAACGGCAATTCGTCCCGGGAAAAATTAGACCAGGCTATACAGGAGTACCAGGCCGAAGGACTAACAGTTCACGGTTTTATGTGCGACGTTACCAACCAGCAGCAAGTGCGGGAGTTAGTGGCCCATATCGAAAAAGAAATCGGCTTTATAGATATTTTGGTGAATAATGCCGGCATTATAAAGCGCATTCCCTTAGTAGAGATGGATTTGATTGATTGGCAGCAAGTAATTGATGTTGATCTTACTGCGCCGTTTATTGTTTCGCAAACGGTGGTAAAAAGCATGATCGAGCGGCAGCAAGGTAAAATTATTAATATTTGCTCCATGATGAGTGAATTGGGGCGCCAGAATGTAGGGGCTTACGCAGCTGCGAAAGGTGGTTTAAAAATGCTGACCCGCAACATGGCTACCGAATGGGCCCGTTATAATATTCAGGTAAACGGCCTTGGTCCCGGTTACTTTGCTACCAGCCAAACGGCACCCTTGCGGGTAGCCGGTAATGCTTTTCACGAATTTATTGTTAACCGTACCCCGGCCGGTAAATGGGGCGAGCCCGATGAATTAGGGGGAGCGGTGGTATTTCTGGCTTCTGCCGCCAGTAATTTTGTTAACGGTCAAATCTTGTACGTAGATGGGGGCCTATTGGCTACCATTGGCAAACCATCGGGCGAGTAGTTTCGCTAAGAAGCTGCTTATTTAAATCAATATCTCGACAAAACATTAGCATCTATCATTCAAGAAGTTTCAATTCAGTTACGAACGGAATAGTTATTTTCTAAATGCGTGCTGGATGAATGACAGATTTACCCGAAAGTAAACGGGTTATTTTACTGATCCGGAGTTAAACAAAGGCAAAATTTTAAAAATTTAACGGGCTTCAAAGCTTTTTTAGACCTAACCCAATTACTGCATTGTTCTTAGCAAGCATAAAAAACCGGGAGCCTCATTTACAATCAACATGAAAAAACCTAATTTAAGTGTAAGAGGTAAAATTTTAGGTTTTCTGCTTTTTTGGGTGGAGTTATCATCCTGCCAATCCAAAAATGAACAAATTATTTTTACCGTAAAAAATAATTTAGAAATTGCCCGGACTTCCGAAACCATTAGCGTGCCCGCAGTTAAAGTAGAAGCCCTGATGCAAGCCTTCGGAGCAACTAATTTGCTGATTAAAGATGCCGTTACGGGTCGTTTATTAGTAAGCCAAGTATTGGATAATAATGCAGATGGTGTGGTGGATGAAGTTTTATTTCAGACCAGTATTCCGGCAAATGCCGAGAAGAAATTCTTAGTTGTTGGCAGCAAGAACGGAGCCACTCAGCAACCTAAAAGCAAGTTCACTACCTACTCCCGCTTTGTTCCCGAACGTACCGATGATTACGCTTGGGAAAACGACCGCGTGGCCTTTCGCACGTACGGTCCGGTGGCACAGCAATTAGTAGAGCAAGGCAAACCCGGCGGAACCTTAACCAGCGGGATAGATGCCTGGTTAAAGCGGGTAAATTATCCGGTTATTAATAAATGGTACAAAAACAATTTGCAAGAAGCCGGATATTACCATACGGACCACGGCGAAGGCTACGATCCGTACCACGTGGGAGCAAGTCGGGGCTTAGGCGGGATAGGTATTTTGCTGGACGATTCCCTGTATGTTTCTAAAAACTTTATAACCTATAAAAAAATAGCCGAAGGCCCTATCCGCACCATTTTTAAGCTTACTTACGCGCCATGGCCCGCCCAGAATAACATGATCACCGAAGAGAAGACGATCAGCCTGGATTTAGGAAGTAACTTAACCCGTTTCGAGGAAGAATTAACAACTAAAAAAGCATTACCAAATGCCACCATCGGGATTACCTTGCACGACCAAAAAGGCAACGTGCAAGTTGACCCAAAAGCCGGTTGGTTCCGCTATTGGGAACCCCTGGATGATGCTTATCTGGGAACGGGTCTGGTATTGAACCCAGCTTTCATGCAAACTTATAAAGATCACCGGGTAAAATTAAAAGACCGAAGTCATTTGTACGTGATCACAAATCCTACTAACGGAAAGCTGGTGTACTACGCAGGCTTTGGCTGGTCCAAGAGTAATCTATTTAAGAGTCAGGCCGATTGGGATAAGTACCTGGCTACTTTTGCCCGGTGTCTGGCCTCACCTTTAGAAGTAAAATTTTAAAAAATTGTCAAAATCTGGTAACACTCCCCGCCTTTACCAAAGCGTACTATGGCAGGTGTGAGGCATATTTACCGTTTACTGGCGGATAGGCCTCGTTAGATGCTTATATTTTTAAAATTTTACTTTACTTAATTTTCTTCCGGAACAATAAACTACCAATGGCGTTTCCTTGGAAAGTTAGGGCCATAAAAAAACACCAGCTAGGGCTGGTGCATTTTTAAATATAATGGTGGATTTTTAGATATTATTCCGAATCTGAGGAAGGAGCAGTACTGGCGACTAAAGATCCGGACTTAGGAGATATATACCCAAACAAACCGTCTTTTTCGTTGTTGGGGCCGGCGGCGAAATAAAGCCTGGTTAAATCAACGTTGGTAGCTGTACGCGGCGGGAAAGAAATTTCCCAAAGACCATCAATGGCCAGCGGCTTGCCTTTAGCTAAAAGCGGGCCTACGTATTTGCCTTCAGCTGTATATACATTTATATAGCCATCGCCAAAATTACCGACCAGTATCGCATCTTTCAATTTGTTGTATTGGCTATCATTTTTGAAAAAACCTTTAGGTGCGCGGGCAATTCCCCAGGGAGCATTTAAAGCCCCATTTACGATAAAGCGACGGAAAAGAGAGCCATCCGGATTAAAGATGGTAACGTAACCTTTGCCTTTGCCTTTTTCCGGCCGGCCATTCGCATCTTTTTTGGCGTAGAGTACATATAATTTATTACGTAAGTTACGGATGTTAAAAGGAGCGTATCCGGCCGGTACGTTAGCATCTTTATAGTATTTGGTTTTTACTTGTTTAAAGTTTGCGTCAAACACATCTATTTTACCAATACTAAAGTTAGCAGCATACAGGTAATTAGCCCCGTTATTTACCGCTTTGGCCAGACCCGTATACGCCGCACCCTTATAACCGGCGGCGGCCGAACGATCAACCACCTTTACAGAACCGCCAGGATTCCATCCGGAAATTAAACCATCAATGCCGCAGAATAAAAAACGGGCTGGATTGCCGTTGGGTAATTTAAAATCGTCGGTGGCGTTAAAAACCATTCCGGTAGGTAAACCGCCGGTAGCAGCGGTAGGAGAGGGAACAGTTACCGGGGGAATTACTTGCTCGCCTTCCGGATTTAAAATAAAACTCAATCCGGTGTTGGTAGCATTTACCCAAGGAATGCCCGTTGCATTAAAGGCTAAGCCCCAGGCATTTTGCATGGTGGGTTCTACGCGTTTGGCATTATAGTTTCCGGCAACACTGGAAACTAAGTTTACCTGGCTAAAGTCCTGGAGGTAATCGGGGTAAGAAGCCATACTCACGGCTGCGTCCGATTTGGTAACTTGCTTATCCAGTTCGTCTAGGTTGTTGTCGCAACCAGAACTGAGGGCCGTTAAGGAAATAGAAAGAGCCGCTACTTTGGCAAAAGTAGTTTTACTTAAATCAGGAATTAATTTTTTCATAATTGTTAAAATTTAAAAATGGGAAAAAGATTGAATTTGCTGAATGGCGCACAGAATCCATGCTCCCGCACCAGGAGGTAAGGAGCGGCTTGACGGCTCGGGTATTTAAAATAATCTGGCTGGCGGTTGCTTTATGTAAAGGAATCATCATGCGTTTACTGTAGCCGTATTGGATGTAGTTCTAGAACAGTACAAATTAAGAAAGTAAATGCCTGGAGCACCATCCCCGAAAGCGGGGAAAATAGAACTAAAAAAACGCGGCCTGTAAAATACACCTCAGCGAGTATTACCAAATTCGGGGATTTTTGGGCGTTTACAGAACCATTTTGGGTTACGTAAATACCTTAAGCCAAGAAAATCCTGCGCCTCCTGATCTGTGGTTAGGGGCGGCGGGGGTTTACTTGCACAGGGGCCAAACTTGTGGATTAAACTACAACGCAACATTTTACTAATGGCTGCTGACACGAAGGAATAAAACTAAAAAGCCACCCGGCTAAGAGTGGCTTGTAAATAAATGCAGCTATAAATAGATAATTGTTTTCGGGTAGTTGTTTTCCGGAAAAGTTATTTATTAAAAGTATTTTTTAAAAATATTGCTGCCTAAATGGGCGAGGTTGTTCCGAAATTAAGAACTGATATCTAATTGAATACCTCTTAAATAAGGTTCCAGCATGGTGGTGTCATCAAAGTTGCCGATGTATTCGCACTTATCCTGACTGGATCGGAAATAAAGCTCCACATAAAAGTTATTCACATAAAAGAGTTTTATTTCAAAAACCGAAGTTTGACGAATTGCTAAATACGTACCCCATTTTTTAAGGTAAACCATTTTTTCCAGATGAGTTAAATGGTTAAAATCTTTTAAACTCAGCATTGTTCCGTCTTTTTAGTGGCGCTGCTCTTTGCTACTAAAAAGACGAGTGAAACCGGGTAAATAGTTGCCATCGGGCAAAACAAAATTTAGTGAATTTTAAAATTTTAGTTTTCCTGGCCTTAAAAAGCAAGATGCCGGCTACATAATTATTTTTACTCCGCCAACAGCGGGATGGGGGTGAGCTGTACGGCGAAGGAATCTAACTGTGGCCGCGCCACAATATCGGCAATACTAAAAGCGTAAATATCGCGGTAAGGAGCAAAATACTTTTTCCCGCTTCTTCTTACAACGTACCAGTCATGATTGATCCGGCCATGTACGTAAAGCGTATCGCCCACGCGAACATTTTTTAATATGGGTGTAAAAACTTTAGGATATTTCCGCAATACGGCTCCTGTACGGCCAGCGGTATACGTAGCATTAATGGCGTGGTAGCCTTCGTGTTGGTTGTAAGCGGTAGTGGATAAAGGCAAAGTACACCCAGTAGTACAAGCACTGGCAAGTAAAGCAAGTAAAATTTGTTTCATGGATTCGGATAAATTAACGTTTAGTTTAGGTAAAGGCAGATTATAAAAGTTTCAGGTTGCTGAAGTCATAGCTTTGTGTTTTCAGCTTCTCCCTTGAATCAGAATTAAATAACAAAGTATATGCATCCTTCACGTAATGAATAATCAGTACAATGAGCTACTAATTATAATAATTTTAATTTTATATAAGCTTATTTTGAGTATTTATTTAAATTTTGGTCGTTAAAATAAATTTATAAGCAGATCTAATCTACATGTAATCTATTGGCAGCTGTTGGTATGGCATTTAAAGCAATAAGCGGATGCAGATAAATACAACCTAAAAAATCGGGACAGAGCCAACCAAACAGCAAATCAGCATCGGCCGGAAACAGGCGTTAACTTTATTTTAGTTTATTTCATAGAAATCTTAACCGGTTAATTTCGTGTTTTACAAGGGTTACTAGTGTCTAATAAAGACCTAGTGTTTAAGTAACTTAATAAATATAATTTAAAGCTTTTAATAACACGGGTGTTCAAGAAAATTAATGTAATAAAATTTGATTAATCCAGGATGCTTCTGGGAAAAATAATTTAAATATCAGTAAAGACTAACTTTCTATCTCTTGTTTTATTAATTGTTTTAATCAAAATTTATTTACATTAAACCGAGAACATCGGAAAATATTCCGGAACTAACTAGTTCTTGCTTAAGATGTATAGGGTATTTCAACTGTCCCGATCGTATTTATTTTTTGTTGTTTCATAATGCTTATTAATGGCGTTTTTGCTCCTTAAAGTAACAAAAAGAATAGGTTTTGCATCTGCAACTTAAATGTAAATTATTTGGCAAAATGCGATTTTTAGTCGTAAAACACAGCCCTTACGCCGATGCCGTGGCAATTTTAGTACCTGCTCCGGGAAAAAAGGGTATGTTTTTGTTGGTAAAATTCGCTGAAGGTCATGCACTGGTATAATTTTTTTTGCGGTGCCGGCACTTTGCCGCCTAAATGGGGCTTGGGTGTCACGCACCGCACACCTACTTTATTCACAGACCAGCAAGTGCTGGGCAAAGTAGCTGCTTTTCGAGAACAAAGCTATTCTTTGAGTTTTGTGAACCGGGAACCCGGCTGTTAAAGCGCCGCTTATCCTACCTCTTGGGTGTGGGATAAAAACTATTATCCGCAGCCCGAGCAATTTTTAAAAAAACTAACCCATAATAATATTCAGGTCAATTTAAGGATCAGCCCGTACGCTGCGGCATCACCGCTGACTTACAATCAGATAAATCCTTAGAATGTAAGCTTTTCGAAAGAGTTTAATCAAATTTGTAACGAAGCGCAATAAATATGCATGAAATACACTGTTGCCAGGTGGCTTGGGGATAATATCTGGTGTGAATAGACCTTTTACCCTTAAAGTTTAGGTCAGTAATACTGGTGATGTGGGCTGTAAAAATGGCAAACAAGTTATCTTTAAACCAAGTTTATTTGCAAAAATTTCAAAAAAAGGCGGTTAGTATAAGTCTGTAAAAATAAATTTTAATATTTAATGATAACATAATATAATTCTTATATATTTAAGAGGCACTAAGCGTTACCAGGAATAATTTAGATATTCTTAGAACTATGGAAAGTTTAGCGAGAGAACTTTTTGATACTACGTTTTACGATAGCTGGTATCGCCTTTATCATAAATTTAGAGCTTACTTACATCAAGATAAATCTACGCTTGAGCAGGATCGGGTTACTCTGGACGAAGAATTAATTAATTGGATTGGTATTCAGGCCCGGTTAAAAAACAAATTGCCGGTTGAGTTAAAAAGTAAACTCACGAATCTTAATTTTGATTTTAGCAAAAAAGGAGCTCTATGGGAACTCATGTACGAGCACCTGGTTTTCTTTTTTCAAAAATACGGCCACGTAAACTTACCCGACACGCCCGAGTACGAAGCCGTGAAAGATTGGCTATTGCGGCAAGTTCAGGATAAAAAATACTTGTCGCCTAACCGGTTAAATAAGCTAGACCAAGTGGGCGTTGATTGGGAAATGGCTACTACCCGCGACCAAAGATGGGAGCAGATGTACCAAAAACTCCAAGAATTTAAGGCTACTTATGGCCATTGCCAGGTACCGCAACATTGGGAGAAAGATTTAATATTAGCAAATTGGGTGCGCGTGCAGCGCCGCATGAAAGCTAAGAAAAAATTACGTGCCGAACGGGAAAATCAACTGAATGAAGTAGGTTTTATTTGGCATATTCAAACGCTGTACGATTCGCAGTGGGAGCAGTATTACCAGGAGCTAAATAACTTTTACCAAACCCACGGCCATTGCCAGGTGCCGGGCAAATACAAACAGCTCACCAGCTGGATCGAAAACCAAAGAACCGCCAAGAAGAACCATTTGTTATCCGCCGAGCGGGAACAAAAATTAAACGAACTGCAATTTATCTGGAGCTTTAAAGAAGTTAAAAAAAATTACTGGCTCGAGAAATACCAGCAATTAGTAGCTTTTAAAAAGCAACACGGCCACAGTTTTGTACCCGTAAATTATAAAGAAAATAAAGCGCTCGGCACCTGGGTAGCCACTCAGCGCACCCTGGAAGTCAAAGGAAAACTAGATAAGGCAAAGAAAAAGAAATTAAGCCAAATTGGTTTTGTTTGGAGTTCGGATACGCAACGGCGATTAAAATCTAATTACGATTCTAAATGGAATTTAAATCTGGAAAGATTAAAGATTTACCAGCAAGTTTACGGTACCTGCCAGGTTTCTTTAAAAATTAACCCGGTTCTGCAACGCTGGACCCGGTGGCAGCGCATTCTTTTTTGCCAGGGTAAACTATCCGAAGAGCGAATGGCAAAACTAAACGAAATCCGGTTTCCGTGGAACGTGCAGGAAGGTTACTGGATGAAAATGTACGAAGCCCTTACTCAATTTAAAGAACGTTTTGGCCATACCCGGGTGCCTTATCAATGGGAGCCCAACCGGCAGTTAGCGGCATGGGTATACCGGCAAAAGCTAGTGAAAGCCGAATTATCCGCTCAAAAAGTAGAGTTACTAAATATTCTGGGTTTCGACTGGACTTTGAGCAGGAAAACAGTTGTTTCTTGGGCAAATATGTTTGATCGTTTACAATGGTTTAAGCACGAATTTGGCCACACCCGGGTGCCGGTAAAATGGGCTTCAGATCCTAAGTTAGGTAAATGGGTGAGCCGCATGCGCCACGAAAAGCATAAACTAGCCCCCGAACGAATGGCCTTGCTAGATAAAATAAATTTTGACTGGGGATACGCGCAGGTAAATAAAAAGAAAGAATTCTCGCTGGAAAAACCTTCCGATTTCCGGGAACAAAATAAGTAAACCAACACCAGACACAGGACTGGATGCTTGTAAATAGTTGGTAAAAAAGACTAATAAATAGAATACCGGAAAAGGAAGTATGGATTACCATACACTGCCTGGTTTTCTTGTAACTGCCTGATTTTTAAAATTTATCAGCCGTATTTCTCGTGTATTTTAAAAAAGTATCTCTCCGGTACTTTACAGTAACTGCTGGGCCAACCCAGCAGCGGGTTGGTTTTTTTAAGGTTGTACAAAATACGCACAAGTATAAAGGACAGCACGTGCCGGTAGTAGAAAGCTCTTGGCATGGTTACCCATAACGGATTAAACACTTGCTAAATTTTTTAGAGTAGGTACGTGCTTCTATATCGGAAATTAAAAAAAGCCTGATTTTGTAAAAGTTAGTAGATAAATACTACCTTGAAAAAATAAATAATCCAGCGGCGTTACAATCGTTGGTTGCCATTTCCCACTCTCTAAAACCTTTTATTATGAAAGAAGCTTTGCAACCAGAAACAGAATCAGAAATTAAAAACAAAACCACCAAATGGCAGGGAAGCAGCGTGAGCGCCCGCGAAGGACAAGGCTGGGATAAGAAAAAAGAAATGGACTTTACCTATACCAACATCGATAAATTCATTCGGTGGAGTTTAGGCGAAAACCCGATTTTTAGTAATGCCAAGTACGACGGCGATTATTCCCTTACCTTAGACCAGGCGCAAATCCGGAAGCACGAATTTGTAGTGGAGCAACTAGGCATTAAACAAGGCTCTAAAATTTTGGATTTAGGCTGCGGCTGGGGCGGTTGGCTGAAATATTTAAAAGATACCGTTAAAGCTCACGGCATTGGGGTAAACTTGTCAGAAGGCCAGGTGGCTGCCTGCAAAAAAAATGGCTTAGAGGTTTATTTGAAAGATGCTCGTTACATTAAACCAGAAGATTTTGGCACTTTTGATGGGGTTACTGCCTTCGGCAGTTTTGAGCACGTAGCCTCCGTAAACGATTATTTGGCGGGTAAACAAGACGAGGTGTACGCCGATTATTTTAAACATGTGTACGATTTGCTACCTCCTGGCGGCCGGTTTTACATGCAAACCATGGTTTTTGGTAAAAACATGATTCCCTTTGACCAGATTGATATCAATGCCCCAAGGGATCAGATGCTTATGTATTTGCCTTGTTGCTAAAACATAATCCGGACTCCTGGATACCGTATGGGCACGAACATGTAATCCGGGTGGCAGCTCCTTATTTTAAAAATGTTTTTTACAGCGACGGCCGCTTGGATTACGTTAAAACTAACCGCGAGTGGACGAAGCGTTTTTATAAATTTAGCTTAAAAAAATACCTGTGGTTTGCCTCTTTAGTACCCAAACTGTTTACTGATAAAGAATTCCGGCACCAATTAGCGGTACTGCGGGTAAGACCCAACCGGGTGTGTTTTGAACGGGAAATCATGGGCCACGCCCGCCTGGTTTTTGAAAAAATTTAAATTTTTCTTCTAAAGCTTTATTAATACTTTTCTGGGCAACGCATAGCCACACTAAAAATTAAAAAAAGAACCTGCTTGCTTTAGTGTTTAAGGGAAGCAGGTTCTTTCGTTTGCTTTAAATTTATTTAAAGAACTAAGTATTAGTATGCTAGAGCTTTTAAGGTGTTTGGATTGTAGTAAAATGGCTCAAAATTTTCTTCCAGGGTTTCGCATCCTACTCGCATGTTCTGGCAGTTCACATTGCCGAAAATACTGGCTACGGCTACATCCGCGGCATCGCGACCGTTGGCAATTTTTACCAAACCGTTGAGCGGGGCCAATTTAGTAGCATCAAAAATAAGCCAGTTACCGCCAATGTAAGCCTCAAAGCACGCGTGAAAATCGGGTGGATTTAACTTAAACGCGTAAGCGGTAAAGTACCGGGTCGGTATAGAGAGCGCCCGGCATAATGCAATACCCAAATGCGCAAAATCGCGGCAAACGCCGGCCCGTTCGCTCACGGTATCGTACGCCGAAGTTTGTGAATTGGTGCTGCCACTCAGATATTCTACATTTTCGTAAATCCAGTCGGTGATGGCTAGCACTTTTTCAAAAGCACCGGGGTATTTATCAAATTTACTAGAAGCTAAACGCTGCAATTTATCGGATTGGGCATACCGGCTAGGGTTTAAATACGAAAGAACGCTGGCATCCAGCTGCATAATAGGGGTAGGTTCCATTCCCGGCGTTAAATCAATAACTTGGGTTACAGGTTCTACCGTAGCTTGGTAGGCTATCTTAAAAGTTACCGGCTCCGTTATTTCTAAACGCACAAACCGGTTAGCGCCTGGCCCGGAACTAAATTCTTCCACCCGAATCTCCGGATCTACTACCAAAGATTCTTCCAATACGGTTTGCGTGGGCGTGCGCAAAGCATGGATATTTAAAATAAAAGTGCTGGGTTGCAGCACCTGGTATTCTAAGGTGCTATGTACTTTAAATTTCATTCTGGAGAATGGAGGTAGAACTGATTTTTAAAATTTTTATTTGGTAGTAGCCGGAAGCTGGTCAAATGCCGAATCCATCCATTCTTCCGGAATGTTATCCAACGCGGTTTTTAATTTCTCGGCCCAAAGCTCCGAAATAGCACTCAGCTCTTTTTGCTCGTACCGGTACTGGCCTAGCTGAAAGCTGTCCTTTTTGTATAAAATTACATCTATCGGGAAATCGACGTCGTTGTTGCTTACCCGCGTAGAATCAAACGAAAGAAAACCCGCCTTTAAAGATTGCTTCATGGTGCAATCCGAGTTCAGGACCCGGTTCAGAATTGCTTTTCCCTGCCCCGAGTTCCCAATAATTACGTACGGTGCGCCTTCATCTAGTTCCACCCAGTTGCCTTCGGCGTATAATAAAAATAATTTATGCTCGGTATCGTCGGCTAGCTGACCGCCCACAATGGTGTTTAAGTTAAACTTAAAACCGGCGCTTTCTAATGCTGCGCGGTCTTCCTCGGCTACTCTTTTAATTTGCTCGCCAAACGCATTTACCGCCTTAAACAGTTTATTGTAAGTAGCGCCTTCTTCGAGCAGTTCCTGAAAATAATGAACCGCTTTGTCGCGCACCGACCGCAGGCCGCTGGTCATAATAAATAAGGAACTATTGTCTTTCTGGTAGGTAAAAAATTTTTTCTTAACGGTGGTATTTGTTCCGGCGGTAATACGGGTATCGGCCAACGCCACTAAGCCCTCTTTAACTTTTATGCCTAAACAGTATGTCATATTACTTATTGCTGTTATTAATTGCCCCAAATTACACTTTTACCGCTTTAAACTACTACGCTTTTTATAGCTCTTCTTTTAATAATGAATGAAACACTTTTTTAAATTTTTATGAAGAGAGCCTTTTATTTTAATGCGTCCGCGATTGGTAAACAAAATAAAACTGCTAAGTTAGAGGTTTTATTCTGGATGTTACCGGCAACAATTCGTGTACTACAAAACAAGAGAGAAATTGTTTGAAATAATCTTTTACGAAAATAATCCAGAGAATCGGGTGCCGGCAAGTTGAAAATCCAGAGAATATATTTACATTATACTCCGAAAATAAGAACCTGTTTTAGTTGCGGCATACCCGATAAAATATAAACGCAGATCGTTTTTGCTGCTATTAAAAATTAAAACCAGATATTTTGTTCCACTAATATTAACCCACCTTATGGCATTTCAGATTAAAAAGAAAGGCGAATTATACGATGTCGTTATTGTAGGTTCGGGCGCGGGGGGCGGTATGGCCGCTAAAACCCTCACCGAAGCAGGTCTTAAAGTAGCTTTGCTGGAGGCTGGCCCGGATTACGACCCGGCTAACCCGGAGCAACAAACCCAATTAAAATGGCCTTACCAGTCGCCGCGGCGGGGCGCCGGTACCACCCGGGCTTTCGGCGATTTTGATGGGGCGTACGGCGGTTGGGAAATTGACGGCGAACCGTATACCCGCGACGGCGACACCGAGTTTGACTGGTTCCGGTCGCGGATGATTGGGGGCCGCACCAACCACTGGGGCCGGATTTCTTTACGTTTCGGGCCGCATGATTTTAAACGGGGCAGTATTGATGGCTTAAGCGACGACTGGCCGATTAGTTACGAAGATTTAAAACCGTACTACGACCGGGTAGATAAAATGGTAGGGGTGTTTGGTACCAACGAAAACTTGCCGAACGATCCGGATGGCTATTTCTTACCGCCTCCTAAACCCCGCTTGCACGAGTTAATGATTAAAAAAGCAGCCAATAGCGTGGGTATTCCGGTTATTCCATCGCGTTTATCGATGTTAACCCGGCCGGTAAATAAAGACCGCGGCGCTTGTTTCTTTTGTTCGCAGTGCGGCCGGGGTTGCTCGGTGCACGCCGACTTTGCCGCCTCCACCGTGTTGGTGAAGCCCGCCCGCAAAACCGGTAACGTTGATTTATACGTGGGTGCCATGGCCCGCGAAGTACTTACGGATAAAAACGGCCAGGCTACCGGAGTTTTGTACACGGATAAAGCCGATCTGCAAGAATACCAGGTAAATGGTAAAATTGTAGTGTTGGCGGCCAGCGCCTGCGAATCCGCGCGGCTTTTACTCAACTCTAAATCCGCGCAGCACCCCAACGGTTTAGCCAATTCCAGCGGCGTGGTTGGTAAATACCTGCACGATTCTACCGGTGCCTCGCGCAGCGCGTTTATTCCAAAGCTCATGGACCGCAAGCGCTATAACGAAGATGGCGTAGGCGGCGCTCACTTGTATATTCCGTGGTGGCTCGAAGGCAATAAAAAAATTAACTTTTCAAGAGGTTACCACATTGAACTAGGGGGCGGTATGGGCATGCCTTCTTATGGTTTTGGCTTTGGCATGGAAAACATGAACGGTAAATATCCCACCAAAGATGGCAAAACCAAAGCCGCCGGAGGTTACGGTGCTTCTCTGAAAGATGATTACCGCCGCTTTTACGGATCTAACGTGGGTTTTTCCGGTCGGGGCGAAAGCGTACCGCGCGAGTATAACAAATGCGAAATAGATCCGAACGTAGTTGATAAATACGGTATTCCGGTGTTGCGCTTTACTTATAAATGGACCGACCAGGAAATTAACCAGGCCAAACACATGCAGGATACTTTCGAGGAAATTATACACGCCATGGGTGGGATTGCCAACGGTAAAAAACCGGGCGCCGATGAGCAATACGGCTTAGCCGCTCCCGGCCGGATTATTCACGAAGTAGGCACTACCCGCATGGGCAGCAACCCGAGCAAATCGGCGCTGAACAAAAACTGCCAGGCCCACGAAGTGAAAAATTTATTTGTGGTAGACGGTGGTCCATTTGTATCGCAGGCCGATAAAAACCCTACCTGGACGATTATGGCCCTCTCGATGCGGGCTTCCGAATTCATGATCGACCAACTCAAAAAGCAAAATATCTAATCGCTAGTAATAGCTTAAAAAGTAAAATATTATGGACAGAAGAGAATCCCTGAAAGTTCTGGCTATTGGGTCGTTAGGTGCCAGCGCCCTGCTAGTAGGTTGCGATAAAAATTACGGTGAAAAAGGCGACGAGAAAAGTACCAGCGAGGTAAAAGAAGACGCCAAAGAAGAAGGCTATGGCCGTACTCCCGAAGAAAAAGAGCGCGACGCCAAACTCATGAAAGAGCAATTTTTCACAAAAGAAGAAATGGCGACCATCGCAATTTTAGCCGATATCATTATTCCGGCCGACGACCGTTCCGGGAGTGCCACCGATGCTAAAGTGCCCGAATTTATCGAGTTTATGGCTAAAGATCAGCCGAGTTACCAAACCCCGCTACGCGGCGGTTTACGCTGGCTGAACATTAAATCTACCAAAATGTTTGAAAAGCCTTTTCGGGATGTCAGTAAAGAACAACAAATTCAACTGGTAGATTTAATTGCCTACCCCGAAAAAGCAGCCAAAGAAAATGCCCAAGGGGTTGCGTTCTTTAACCAAATGCGTAATCTCACCGCCACCGGATTTTTCTCCAGCAAAATTGGCATCGAAGATATGGAGTACAAAGGTAATACGCCCAATGCCTGGGATGGCGTACCCGCCGACGTATTAAAACAATACGGATTAGAATACGATAAAAAAACCTTGGCCGAATGTCTGAAAAACGAAGATCGCGGAAAGATGATGACCTGGGATGCTTAATTTTTAAATTTCTTGGACCCTCGCAAGCCTAACCAGTTGGCAAATGCAAGACCTAGCCGTATAATTCATTAATCATTAATTACCGGTAAAACAAAATGCCTCCACCTTCAACGGGAGGCATTTTGTTTTTAAAAATGTTAATGCAAACTAGATAACAGATCTAGGAACAATACATTAAATTACTGCTTACCAATCGCGCTATTCTGCTTATGCCGGTGAAGGTGCCTTCATAAACAAACTATTTTATGACTTCAAAACAAATATAAACCAGCATGAACCGGCGCGATTTTCTAGAGTTTTTAAGCTTAGGTAGTGGGGCTATTTTAACCAGCAACGGATTAGTGCTGTCAACTTCGGCCCAAGGAAATCCTGTATACGGTCAGGAGCTACGGGCGGACGTGGTAATTGCGGGTGGCGGTTTAGGTGGTTGTGCGGCGGCCTTGGCGGCTTTACGTAATCATTTAACGGTTATACTGACCGAAGAAACCGATTGGCTGGGTGGGCAGCTAACCCAGCAGGGCGTTCCGCCGGACGAGCACGCCTGGATTGAAACGCACGGCGCTACCCAGCTTTACCGCGATTTTAGAACCGCTATCCGTAATTTTTATAAACAACATTACCCTTTAACCCACGAAGCGAAAGCCGAGCCTTTTTTAAATCCGGGCGAAGGAGCTGTTTCGCGCCTGGCGCATGAACCACGGGTAGCTTTGGCCGTATTGCACCAGTTGTTGGCGCCTTACCTGAGTTCCAAAAAATTAACGCTATTGTTAGAACATAAAATCAGCGGGGCCGAGGTAACACAAGATAAAGTAACAGCCTTGCAGGCGCAGGATCTTCGCCAAGGCAAAAATATCACCCTAGTGGCGCCTTATTTTGTAGATGCTACGGAACTGGGCGATTTGCTGCCCTTAACCAAAACAGAATTTGTGACGGGTACCGAATCGCGCCGGGTTACCCGGGAACTGCACGCCCCGGAAAAAGCCGACCCGGAGAACCAGCAAGCATTTACCATGTGCCTGGCTATGGACTACGTACCCAATGGCAACCACCTGATTGAGAAGCCAGCCGAGTACGAATTCTGGCGCAACTTTAAACCCGCGATGAATCCACCCTGGAGTGGTCGCTTACTCGATTTAAATTATTCTGATCCGAAAACTTTAAAACCAAAAGCATTGGGTTTTCACCCGGAAGGAGTACCTACCGGCCAAATGCTAAACTTGTGGAATTACCGGCGCATAATTTTTAAAAATAACTTTGTACCAGGCACGTACGCCGGCGACAGCAGCATCTTAAACTGGCCGCAAAACGATTATTTTTTGGGCAACCTGGTGGGAGTTGGAGAGGCGGAATTAAAAAAAAACGTGCAACGGGCCAAGCAACTCAGTTTATCCCTTTTTTACTGGCTGCAAACCGAGGCACCGCGCCCCGATGGAGGGCAGGGCTGGCCCGGTTTACGCTTGCGCGGCGATTTGCTGAGCACCCCGGATGGTTTAGCCAAATACCCCTACATTCGGGAATCGCGGCGCATCAAAGCTGTTTTTACCGTATTGGAAGAACACGTGGGGGCTGAAAACCGGGCCTTAATTACCGGCCAAAAAGAAAACAACCTTGCCGCTGATTTTAAAGACAGTGTAGGTATTGGTTATTACCACATTGATTTGCATCCCAGCAGCCGCGGCCATAATTACATTGATTTTGCCTCTTTGCCGTTTCAAATACCGCTAGGTGCCTTGTTGCCCCAACGTATGGAAAATTTATTACCGGCTAACAAAAACATCGGCACCACCCATATCACGAACGGCTGTTACCGGCTGCACCCGGTAGAATGGAGCATTGGTGAAGCCGTTGGATTATTAACTGCTTTTGCGTTACAGAAAAAAGTTATACCCCGCGCCGTGCGCGAAAAACCAGATCTATTGCAGGAATTTCAGAAAACGGTTCGCGCCCAAGGCATTGCTACCCAATGGCCCAAATAATTAGAAGTAATATTTTTTTATGATGGCATTCGCTCAGCAAACAATTGTTAACTAAAGAACAATCACCGGAATCTTTGTTTTAAAAAGTAATTCTAAGTTAAATTTTTAAAATATTCCTTTTATTATTTCAGAGTCAATATTTAAGATTATTCTCTGGCAAATGATGAGAGGTAAGAAAACAGTGTACCTAATAGTTACAAATTATTTTTAAATTAGAAAGGCAATGCGCCTGAACCATTGCCTTTTTTGATCTACCTGTTTATGCGCTTATTTTCAAATTTGTTGTTTTTCATTTTCGCCATATTGGCTATTGCCTGCTCCTCCAGAACAAACATTAGCTGGAAAAAAGATTCACAACAGCATCCCCGGATGTTAATCTATGATAATTCTTTAAAACCAGAACAATCTCCAAAAATGGAATTGCCTTTATCCTGGCACGTTATTTCTGCGTCTAATCAGAACTACTTATCCGAAGATTCATTAAAAAATTTTCAGCGCCTGGTAATTCCCTTTTCGTCCGTTTCGCAGTTCAATCACCGCCAGCTTACTTCTTTAAAACGATACCTGGAAGCGGGTGGGGAAGTGGTAGCCGTAAAAGATACCGCCCTATCCACTGCCCAATGGCCCTGGTTAACGGAATGGCAGCAGCTACCCCTGGTTCAGGAATTGGAACAAGATATAAATAAGCCATTCGTTGTGAGTGCTAACCCTACCTCGGAAGAAATTCAAAAAATCTTTCATATTACTAACTCCGAAAAAAAACTACCGGATTTTAGCCTGGCTACTACCTTACCTGTACCTGATTCGAGCCGATTTACTTACCAGGTTTTAAGCCAGGGCATGGACGAGCCGATGCAAATGGCTTTGTTACCCGCCAACCAGGTACTTTTTGTCGAGCGGAAAGGAGCCGTTAAGTTGTACGATCCGGCTACGAACCAAACAAAACTGCTGGCTAACCTGGAGGTATTTAGTGGCATTGAAGATGGCTTACTGGGCGTAGCCGCCGACCCGGATTTTAAAAAAAACCATTGGATTTACTTGTACTACGCCGTCCCGGGCGAAAAAGCCGTAAACCGTTTGTCGCGGTGGGAAATGCGCGACGAAACGCTTAACCGGGCTTCGGAAAAAATATTACTCGAAATTCCGACGCAACGGAAATATTGCTGCCACTCGGCGGGTTACCTGCAATTTGGGCCGGGTGGTTTGCTGTATTTAGCTACCGGTGATAACACGAACGCTGAAGAAACCGAAGGCTACATTCCCATTGATGAGCGGCCCGGCCGGCAACTAGCCGACGATCAGGCTACTTCGGCCAATACCAACGATTTGCGCGGCAAAATCCTGCGCATTAAACCCGAGCCCGACGGTACGTATTCCATCCCGAAAGGTAACTTGTTTCCGGAAGGCACTCCCAAGACCCGGCCCGAGATTTATACCATGGGGCACCGCAATCCCTACCGCTTTTCCGTGGACCCCAAGAATAATTTTGTTTACTGGGGCGATATCGGCCCGGATACCAAAGTGCCGGCTTCGGAAGGTACTTTAAGTTTTGATGAAGTAAACCAAGCCCGGCAACCCGGTTTTTTTGGTTGGCCTTATTTTCTGGGAAACAACGAGGCTTTTCCGTACTACGACTACGCTACTAAAAAATTCCGGTCTACGGTTTTCAATCCGGCCCAGCCGCTTAATCAATCTCCGAATAATACCGGTCTCCGGGAGTTACCGCCCGCTCAGCCCGCCATGATTTGGTACGGCGATGGAGCTTCGCAAAAATTTCCGTTGGTGGGCAAAGGCGGCCAATCGGTATTAGCCGGCCCGGTTTACTACGCCGATCTGTTTCCGGAGGCTAAGTACAAGCTTCCCGCTTATTATAATGGCAAATTATTTATTTACGATTGGGTAAGGCGCTGGGTAATGGCGGTAACTTTTGATGAAAATAAAAATTACTTACGCATGGAGCCTTTTCTGGATCATATCTCTTTTTCGGCGCCTACCGACATGCAGTTCTCCCCGGATGGAGCTATTTATATTCTGGAGTACGGCACGAATTGGTTTGCTAAAAACAACGATGCCCGGTTAATCCGGGTAGAGTACGCCGAAGGTAACCGCAAGCCGGTGGCGCATATTCAGGTAAACCAGGTAAATGGAGCCGTTCCTTTTCCGGTTACGCTTTCGGCAGCTGGCTCTAAAGATTTTGATGCGACCGACTCTTTAGTTTATAGCTGGGAAATAGAAGGAAAGAAATTGAATGGAAAACAAATTACCTATACTTTCCAGAAAGCCGGTACCTACGGAGTATCCTTAAATGTACAGGATAATCACGGCGAGAGTAATACATCGGTAGTGCAGATAAAAGCCGGCAATGCGCCGCCCGTTGTTACGATTAACACAAAGGCGAACCGCAGTTTTTACTGGGACAATAATGTATTTGACTACCAAGTACAGGTAACGGATTTAGAAGACAAAGTTATTGCTCCGGATAAGGTGAAGATAACCTGGAATTTTATGCCCCAGGGAAAAGATGTGGCCGTTGCTCTAACCGGTTCGCCTACTGCCACCAATTTACAACATCCAAAAGGGCAATACCTATTAACCAGTCTCGATTGCAAAGCATGTCATTCCCTGGATCAAGTTTCGGTGGGGCCGGCTTATACCGCGGTGGCGGCCCGGTACGGGGGCCAGCCCGATGTTACCACTAAATTAGTACAAAAAATTATTAAAGGCGGTAGCGGCAACTGGGGAAAACGATCCATGTCGGCGCACCCGGATTTAGCGCCGGGGGATGCCAAAGAAATTGTATCGTACATCTTGTCTTTAAACGAAAAATTTAAAAATTTACCTGTAACAGGCACCTTGCCGTTACAGCAACACCTGGGTCAGGGTAAAGAAGGTTCTTACTTATTAACGGCTCAGTACACCGACCAGGGAGCCAACACCATCGAACCCATCACTACCCGGGATTACGTGGTGTTGCGTAATCCTTTGCTGCAGGTAGAAGATTACGACGGAGGCAATGTAAAACTTGGTACCGTTACTACCGAATTTTTAACCTACGCCACGGCCATTAATCCCCAAAGCTTTGTAAAATTTAATCAACTGGATGTAAGCCAAGTAAAAAACATCATCTTCCGGGTGCAGCCCGTAGGTGCCGGCGGCCAGATTCAAGTTCACCAGAATAGCCCCAATGGTCCCCTGGTTTGTAGCGCTCAAGTACCCGCCAAAAGTTCTACTACTCCAAAATGGCAGGAGATAACGGCACCGCTGCAACCTAATACGCCAGGTAAGTACGATTGGTATATCACGTTTACTAATTCGGGCCAAGAGCAGCAAAATTTATTTAACCTGGATTGGCTTTATTTTTCTAATAGATAATACTGTCTTTGTAGTAGAATGCGGGTACGTTAGGCTTTGTAAAATAACTTTATGATAGTAGGTAAGAATAGCAGGCTGCGGTTGGCAACTAAATGTAACCGAACTAGTAACCAGCATCCTTCTTTGTAACCTTTAGCATATTTCGGGCTTAGGTGCTACCAAATTGGCAATTTTCTGGTTTGCTGTAAGCACCAAGGCCTATAACCAGGGAAATATTAAAAAAAGCTATAAAGAACAAGTTCCAAAAGTAGCCAGACCTAAAAAATTCCTCTTACATTTAGCTTAAACCACTTAAAAATTTAAAAAAATGCCCTGTTTGCTTTTTAAAGGCAAACAGGGCAACAATGGATAGATTAATTGTACGTATTTCTGATTAGACCAGTTAGAGATAGGGCATTTAATTCAGAAACTTTGCCCTAAAAGATATTACTTATTCTCCTTCTTCACTTAAATCAAGATTTAGCTTATTAAAAGTACCGCCGTAGCTGCCTTTAATCGTTTTACCATTGTCCAGGGTTAGGTTGTATTCGGTGTTAATTACCGGTAAAGCTCCCGTAACTTTAATGGTGCCGCCTACAATTTTCATGTCAGCTTCTTCTTCCCAGTTATTATCGCCATCGGTATCCATCCGAACAATAGATTCATAGAAGAAAGCTTTGTTTTTGTATTTGGCTTCAACTTGGGCCGGCGTTAAATTAACATCCGCGGCCATGTTGGTGTATTCAAAAGTTCCGGGCTTAAAGCTGGCGCCATCCGGTGAAATAGTGGCTCCCAGAATCGCAATTTTTCCATCTTTCATGCTGGTAATATCTCCGTCGTTCGAAAACTGGGGGGTACCATCGGTGATAAACAAGAAATCCAGGTGATGGGTGTTGGCGTTGCCGTATAATTTAATACCGTCTCCTACCGCATAGTAGCCATTTTTAATGGTATATTTCTGACCGTTGTATTCGGTGTTGCCGATGGGGGTTGGTGTTCCCGGATCATCATCTTCTTTACAAGAAGTAGTGAATAGGCCAATGGAAAGAAGTAAAGCAACTAATTTTAAATTTAATAAATTTTTCATGGTTTTGGATTGATTAATGGGTTTTTAGGGATTGATAAAAAATTATAGTTTTATTTTGACTAATTAAGTTAGTTCGATGACTTTAAGGTTTTGGTTAATGGTTAGTCATTAGCATTCGCCTTAGAACTTAGCCGTAATGCCTAGTCTCAGAGCAGAAACGCCGTAACCTACTTCGCCAAAAGCACCTAGTTTTTCAGAGAACATGTACCGGCTACCCACGTGTACGCCTAAAAATAAACCGCTATTGTAGGGGCTGTCAAAATCATCATAGTCATCGTTATCGCTGTACCAGGCAGTCCGGATACCTAAAGAGGCTCCTACATAAGGATCGAATTTGGCATCGTCAATATCTAAATCTTTCATTAACTCTCCTAAGTGGTAAGAACCCCGCGCACCGAAATACAGAAAGTTATAATTCCACTTATAACCCGCGGCTTTATACCCGTAATTGGCATAATCCACGAAACCGCCCACCGAAATATTATTTTTGTAGTCAACTTCTAAAGACGCGCCAATCGGAATACCGCCGGCGGTGTAAGCGGCCAGGCCAATACCCGCATTTAAATATTTATTTTTAACGGGAGTCTGGGCTTTCGCCTGCGAAAAAGTAAATAAGGCTACTAAGCAAAACAGGAATACAGTAAATTTTTTCATAATAAATAAAGTTTTAGGTTTTGTTGGTTGATAATTGTTAGGTTTAGTTGATTGTATCATTATTGCGTTGGGTAAGCTAATTTTTTACTTTATTTGTCCTATTGATCATATCTGGATGTTTATCGTTGTTTAGTAAGACAAAGGTAATAGGCCCCAGGCCCGAAGGGAATAAGTGTTACTACTTAATTATCTGGGTGGTACTGCTCATTTTATTAAAACCGCCTAAAATAAACAGTTGTTGCTAGATTAATTGATGAATTAACTAATTGGTAATCAATAGCTTAAATTTAATAAAAAGGAAATGTTCTAATTTTATAATATTTAAAAAAATTTAGCTGATAGGAGGGGATAGGCTAATTTAAAAAAAAAGTAGTTGCTCTAAAGTTTCGTAGAATAATTTCTGGTTTGAAAAGCCAGATGTTCCAAGGGCAGTTAAAGAAATGCACTTGCCAAATATTCTGAATAGCATTTTATAAAATTTCCGTTATGCTGCGATTTGCCTGTTTACGAATGGTGCTTTGTTTTACCGTTGCCTTGTTTATAGGTTCGCCTACTTGCCGGGCGGCAGAACCCCTGACTATTTTACAGGATACCCCGGCCCAGTATACTATTGGAAGAAGTATTTACCTGCTCGAAGATCCAGCGGGCAATTTAACTTTTGAACAAGTACAACAGCGGCAATCTACTTTTGTAAAAAGCCAACAGGAAGCCCCGGTTTATGGCCCGTCTTCGTCGGTGGTGTGGGGGTATTTCCGGGTGCGCAATCAAAGCCAGGAAGCCAAATGGTACCTCGAAATTGGCAGTTCTTACTTGTACGCAGTGGATTTATACCGGCAAAAAGCGCCGGGCAGTTTTGAATTATTACGGGCCGGCGCTGGGCAGCCTTTTCAAAGCCGTTTGCTGAAAACCAATCGTTTGATTTTGCCGCTGCACGTAGCTGCTGGTACGGAACGTACGTTTTACATCCGGTTCCGGAGCCGAAGTATTTTGCGGTTTCCGCTCCAAATAGCTACCATGCCGGTTCTTTACGAAGCCAACCACCGGGCCGATGTTGTAAATGGCATCTACTTTGGTTTGCTGTTCGCCTTAATGATGTACAACTTATTCGTTTATTTTTCTTTGCGGGATAAAGCTTATCTATATTATGTTCTTTTTATTTTTTCGGTAGCGGCCGAAATAGCTTGTATCCGGGGTTACTTGCACGAATGGTGGCCGGAACCCTTGCTGTGGCAGGTAAATACCCGAGTTTTTCTGGGGTTGGCCATCTTGTTTTCTTTGTTGTTTACCAACGCCATCTTGCAGGTGCAGCAAAATTTACCTTGGCTCTACCGGTGGCGCTGGATAATGGTAGCTTGCTTATTTTTGGTTCTATTGCTCAACCTGTTGGGCTTTTACGTCTGGGCCTTTACTACCATGCTGCTCACTTTTATTCCGATTTACCTGTATGTCTACTCGGCCGGTATTCTTATTTACCGCCAAGGTTTTAAACCAGCCCTTTATTATACCTTAGGTTTAGCAGCTTTTGGTGCGGGTATTATTATTTACATCGCCAAAGATAATAATCTTCTTCCGGATACCATTTTTACCGAAAGCAGCCTGCAATTAGGCAACTTTATCGAGGCTGTGGTACTCTCGTACGCGCTCACGAGCAAGTTTAATATGTACAAGCAGGAAAAAGAACAAGTACAAGCCCAGGCCATGCAACAAGCAACCACTTTTTCCCAAGAGCTTATTCAATCGCAGGAGCACGAACGAAAACGCATTGCCGCCGAGTTGCATGATAGTGTGGGCCAAAGTTTAATTTTAATAAAGAACCGCTTATTGCTGCTGCAAAAACAAATAGATAAGCCCGATAAAGTAGCGCTTTATGCCCATGACTTACTGCAAACCGTGGCGCATACAATTGGCGAGATTCGCGGAATTTCGTACGGCTTACGGCCTTTTCAATTGGATCTGCTGGGCTTAACCCAATCCATCCACGGTTTAGCCGAAGAAGTTTCGGAAGCGAGTGGCATTGCTATCCGGGTACAGGCTGATCTGATCGACGGAATTCTTCTGCAGGAACAAGAAATAAATGTTTACCGCATCGTGCAGGAAAGTTTGAATAATATTGTGAAGCATTCCGGTGCCCACCAGGCGAATATTGTTATTGGGCGGGAAGAACAGCAGATAAGAATTATTATCGAAGACAATGGCAAAGGCATGCCAGTAAGTTCAGCCATTGCTACCCCGAAACAAGGCTTTGGCATGCGCGGCATTCAGGAACGCTTAAGCATTTTAGCGGGTAAATTAGTCATAAAACCAGCGGAACCGCACGGTACTATATTTCAGATAACCCTGCCGGTAGCAGCAACTCCGGTTTTAATTTAGTAAATGCATTCCGGTAATTTCCTGGTGATTTAGGCCTGAGCCTACCGTGCCTTCATGCTAAATATAACGCCAGACTTTCTGCCTTTATTACTGTAATACCGCCGCACAAGAGCATTTTTTTAAATTTTACTGTAAACGCTTTGTTTTTTAATCTCTTAAGCTACTTTGGAATATGCCCTTAAAGCCTATTAACTTGCCGGTTCTGGTAAGAAAACACGGAAGTAAGCCTGGGCTGTAAAAATAAAAAGTAATAGTGCTGAATGGATAATAGAAGCTTTTTTAAATCAGCTGAGGGTACTTAAAGCTTTATCTTAATCAAGAGCCTCTCGTAAAAAGAATTATGAACAACCAAACGCCCCGCATTCTTACATTGCAAATTCAGGAGCCGGCCTTTACCTATTTCAATGATTTACGAAAGCAGTATTTTCCAGCGCAACTCAATTACCTGGATGCGCATATTACCTTATTTCATCATTTACCCGCTACCGATGTAATAACCCGCGTTTTAGAGCAAGTAGCGGCTCAGCACGCGGTTTTTCCAGTAGAAGTAACGGGCCTTCTGAAGCTAGGCCGCGGGGTAGCTTTTCAGTTGCAAAGTAAAGAGTTGGTGCAGTTACAAGAATACTTACAACAACAATGGCAAGCATGGTTAATTCCCCAGGATCGCCAAAAGTTTCGTCCGCATATTACGGTTCAAAACAAAGTAAGCCCCGCCGAAGCCCTACTTGTTTACGAAAAATTACGTTCTACTTTTCAAGGTTTTAACATTACCGGGCTTGGTTTAAGTTTATGGGAATATTTAGGCGGACCGTGGCAAAAAATTAAAGATTATGCTTTCTCCGGCTAAACTCACTATAAAAAGGCCAACGTTTAACGTTCTACGGGTACTTTTAGTACAAAGCATCACAGAATGCGGGTTAAGATTTCCAATGCAATCATTTCAGGTTTTTTTTAAATTTAAAGCCCTTAGCTAATCTAAAGCAGCCATCAAATAGTTAAGGCCGTGTTCCGGTTACTTTATCTGGTTACAGCAACTGACAACAATTAAATGTTGCCTGAAATAAGCGAGAAGCAATAAAAAAATTTAAAAAATTAAGGTTTGTTATTTCCGATACGTTGTTTTTAGCCCTGATCTATTTGTAACATCGCTGCTTTTTAGTGCTTGTTTAATTGTTAAGACTTAATCATTTCTTAAAGACAAAATTGAATTTTTCTTTTTAAGTTGTTGCTTTGTAATAAGAATAGTTTTATTTTAGGTGTCTTTTAAAGCGAGTTGTTACGCTACTTTTCTTGGTTCCTGATACTTGCCTGATTTATGTAAGAAAGTATTCCCAGTTCCTCCAGGCTTTATTTAAAGTGTCCATATTTTTTCTGCCGTTCTTCTAAAATCCGGGTCGCTTGCTGTTTATCCGCCTTGGTTTATTGTTAAAACCGAAACAATCTCTTTTGCTCAGGTAACTTAATCCATAATTAACTTAAAAATCGAATGAAAAACATCTGTACTCGTCCACATGTGGTTGTATGCCCCGTGCCTTTTAAAGAATTTATTTTTCTGCTAGTCAGCTGGCTTTTTTTAATGCCTGGTTTTCCGGCAAATGCAATAACTAAAGTAAAAGCAGTAAACCCAAATGCCTCTATCCTGGCCGGGGAAACAATAGCCAGCTTTACTTTAATAAACGCCGATAGCGATACTGATATTCAAGTTATTACGAGCGGCAGTACTATTAACCTCGATGCTTTACCTACTAAAAATTTAAATATCCGGGTAAATACCAGCCCGGCCGTAGTGGGCAGTGTGGTAATGAGTTTAACGGGCAAGCAAACTAAAAGCATCACCGAAACCGGCGCGCCCTACGCCTTATTCGGCGATGTAGGCGGTAACTATCATCCCTGGATACCGGCGGCTGGTGCTTATACCCTAAAGGCTACGCCTTACTCTTCTTCCGGCGGTGGCGGCACCGCCGGTACTGCTAAAACCATTTCTTTTACCTTTGTTAATGGCCAGCAGAACTTACAGGTAAATTTTCAGGATCCGAATACCGTACCCCCTACCAATTGGTTGCGCGATTATGGGCAGCCGTATGGTTTGCGCACCGGTTCCTACCAAGGCAGTAACTTAACCTACGGCTGGAAAAAACGCATTGATGGCAGCTTACTTAATTTATCGGTGGGAGGCAACACTCCCGGTAATGGCCGCAACCGAAACATGCCCGCTGATCCCTTGCTGGCCACGCTCATGCACATGCAAGCTGATGATATTGCCGGTAATTTTGATGGCACCAAGGCCGAAGGGTATTGGGAAGCCAAAGTGGGCAACGGGATTTACGATGTTACGGTGTCCGCAGGAGATGCGGGAGTATATTCTTTCCCGGAAAAGCACAGTATAAACGTTGAAGATGCGCAGGCCATTAAAGATTTTATACCGGTGGGGGCCGCCGGTAGCCTGACCCGGTTTAAAACGGCCACAGTCCGGGTAACAGTTTCGGATGGCAACTTAACCATTGATGCCGATGGCGGTATAAATTCTAAAATAAATTCCGTGAAAATTGTACCTTATTCCACAGGTGCTTACACGTATTGGTCCGCCAATGAACTACAAATTACCACAGAAAAAGGCAGCTCCAGCGCTAATAAAACTTTCTCTCTGGATATAGGCAACTCCAGCAACCGTAACGATCTGCAATACACGGTATCGGCGGTTTATGGGGCTGGGGCCAGTGGTTGGTTAAGCTTTAATACCACGCATACGGGCGCGGAACCGAATGTTACTTTTAATTACGCGGCTGCGCAAAATTTGCCGATAGGTACGTATAAAGCTACCATCAATGCCATTGCTTCTGGTTTTACCACCGGTAGTGTTACCATTCAAATGAATGTAACGGCTCCCCGGCCTTATGTGATTTCTTCTACCCCGGCCAATGGCGCTACTAATGTAAATGTAAATACCTCCAGCATAGCGGCTAATAATTTATTTGTACCTGAAGTAGCCGGGTACCAAGGAGGCGTAGATAACAGTACCATTACCAGCAGTACGGTAAAATTATTAAAAGTAGTAGGCTCCAGCACCACGCAAATACAAGGCGTAGTCCAAGGTACCGGCGGGGGCGATGCTATCAGTTTTTCACCCACTTTTGCGTTAGAACCCAATGCTACGTATAAGTTTGTCATTACGGATGGCGTAAAATCGTTCAGTAAAGCTTCTTTTATACCGTACACCGCTACTTTTACCACGGGTGCCGCCATTGAGCCAACCGATCCTATTGCAGTAGAATTTACCAAAGTTCCTATTGTAAGCACACAAAATAAAAAATATTCGTCGCTTAAGATTGGCCCTGATGGTAAATTATACGCGTTGCTGCTGAACGGTAATCTGGAGCGTTATACCATTAACCGCCCGGATGGTACCTTAACTTTTCAGGCCAGCATTTCTACTCTACCAAATAAATACGGCGGGCGCTCCGCCATTGGGTTAGTGTTTGACCCATCCTCTACTGCTTCTAACTTAATCGCTTATGTATCGCATTGCTCCTCAGGGTTAACCGGCGCACCGGAGTTTGATGGTAAAATTTCAAAATTAACCGGGGCTAATTTGGGCACGGAACAGTTATTAGTAACAAACTTGCCACGTTCGGCGAAAGATCACTTGGTAAACAGCCTGGTATTTGGTCCGGATGGAAAATTATACATCTCGCAAGGGAGTAACAGTTCCATGGGCGCTTACGACGGCTCGTGGCAACGGACGGAAAGTTTACTATCCGGCGCCGTCTTGAAGCTGGATCTGGCCAAGCTCGGCAACACTACTTTAGATGCCCGCACTACTACCAACCAGAGCGTCATCAATGCGGCTCCGTCGAGTACGGCGAAGATGTCGGATGGGAGCTATAATCCGTATTCATCCGCTTCCCCGCTGACGATCTATGCTTCGGGCGTACGCAACGCGTATGATTTAGTGTGGCACAGCAACGGGCAGCTGTATGCGCCGGCCAACGGTTCGGCCGCCGGCGGGAATACTCCTGCTTCGGTTTCCGGTACGCGCCGGCCAGATGGCAGTCGTTACAGTGGTCCGTATGTACCGGCAACCAGTGGGGTGCAGGTGCAGAACGACTGGTTGTTCCGCATCAAACAAAACGGCTATTACGGCCATCCGAACCCGCTACGGGGCGAGTACGTGGTTAATCGCGGCTTCACCGACAACCCCAAATACCCTAGCGATGTTAGTTCCGATATAAACTACCGGGGAGCCGCTTTTAATTTTGAGTTAAACCGTTCGCCGAACGGGGCGATTGAATACAAGAGTAATGCTTTTAACGGCGCTTTAAAGGGCAAACTGCTGGTGTGCCGGTTTAGCGGGGGCGGCGACTTAATTGTTTTGGAGCCAAAATCTGTAACACCCGGCAGCAGCGACGCTGATTACGATATTCAAGTAGGTTACCCTGGAGCAGGTACTACGGGTTTAGTGGGTATGTCGGGTTTTATTAATCCGTTGGATGTAGTGGAAGACACGCAAACCGGAAATCTGTACGTGATTGAATTTAACTGGAACAACATTCCGGATAGAAAAGCGCAGATTACTTTATTACGGGTAAGCAGCATATCGGATGAGGAAGGTTTTGCCACTGCTTTCCCGGAGAAAATTACAGCAACCGAAGTTGTAGGCGTTACCAATACCAGCACTACGCGTAATACCCAAAAATCTCTTGCTTTGCAGCAAAAAGTAAAAGACAAAAAAGATAAAGAGGAGGAAGATGATTTGCCAGATTTATCCCGAGTGACTAAACATCCTGTAACCATTTCTAACACCGGCCGGGGCAATTTAAAATTAAAAAACTTAGGTATCGTGGGTGAAAATGCCGGTGAATTTCAGTTGTTTGGTCAGCCGGATGCAAAACCAAATAAGCCGGTTAAAATCAGAAAAAACAGCTCGGTAACCTTCAACGTGGCTTTTTTTCCAACATCCAAAGGTTTAAAACGTGCTAAACTGGAAGCAGTGAGTAGTAAAAAGAAGCAGGATCAATCCGTTTCCGTGGAATTAATAGGTTTGGGCATTACCTACGAGGGGATTGATTCTGCTGCCATGGACGCTATTTTGGATTCTGCTGCTTATGTTGCGCGTAGTCTAACGCAAAAGGTAAATGCTAAAGAACCTAAGTTAAGTGTTTACCCCAATCCTAACCAAGTAGGATCTAAGATATACGTGGATTTAACTGATTTTGGCGCGAAAGAAGCCGTAACGTTGAGTTTATATGACACCTTCGGGCAGTTATACCAAGCTAAAACTATACGGGTAGACGAACAGGGAGTAAGCTCGGCCGAAATGCCGGTAAGCAAAAACATGAAACCGGGTATCTACATTATTAAAGCCACTAGTTCTTCTGGACAGAAGCAAACTAAAGTAGTATTGGAATAAAGGACTATTTAGAACAGAAAACAAAGAATGTAAAAAGGAACGGCACCAGCCGTTCTTTTTTTTATACTTAAATTTTAAATTTTCTACTTTGGTGGTTCTGGTAGAAAGCAATGTAGCCGCTACGCTTTAATAAAGCCTAAAATTTTTCCTTATTCACCAATCTTAAGGTTAAATAAGGAGTAATATCTAATTAAGCCTACAAGCAAAATCCGTATTTATCACCATATCCGAAAGTTTCAGATACTCATATTAGTAAAGCCGATTTAAATTAACTGCATTTTACTTAGTATATAAAATCCGTATTAATACTGGAAGTTTTACTAGAACCCAAAAGAACTTATTACGTTTAAAACCCGTTAAGACTAGCTTAATAAGTGTATTATTTTAATTATAGATAGCATTAATGTGGATAAAATTCAAATAAAGTCTTTTATTTTTTAAAATCTTTTATAAAAGATATTTCACTTTTAACCTCTCCCATCAGCACCCTACTATTCTTTCCCTTAAATGCACTCTTTTTCATAGTATTTTTTCATCTAAGATGCTTTGTTTTTTAAATTTTTAGTCCTTTTTGGATGAAGTATTAATTTTTTATATCACACTTTAAGTTATACCATCAATTTTCCTCAAAATGAAGAAAAAATATACGCATCATCTTTTCCCTATTGGTTCTTTTTATTACAAAAAATTAGCTCTCTTGGTTATCGTTTTCATGATGACTTTGCCAGCTTATTCTCAATTATTAAAAGTTAATTTCCAGGATCCGAAATCAGTGCCGCCATCTGGCTGGAACCGCGATTATGGCCAGGCTTATGGTTTACGGAACGGTGCTTATCAAAGTGGTAATCGTACTTATGGCTGGAAGAAACGCTCCGATGGCAGCTTACTAAATTTAGCGGTGGGGGGCAACACTCCCGGCAACGGCCGCAACCGGAAAATGCCCGCTGATCCACTACTGGCCACGCTCATGCACATGCAAGCCGAGGATATTGTAGGGAGTTTTGATGGCACCAAAGCCGAAGGTTATTGGGAAGCCAAAGTAATTAATGGTATTTACGACGTGGTGGTTTCGGCCGGAGATGCAGGAGTGTATTCTTTCCCGGAAAAACATAGTATCAACGTAGAAGGCGCGCAGGCTATTAAGGATTTTGTGCCTACGGGTGCCGCCGGGGCCAGTACCCGTTTTAAAAGTGCGACTGTTCGGGTAACCGTAACCGATGGCAACCTGACCATTGATGCCGATGGCGGCGTGAATACTAAAATCAATTCCGTTCGGATTGTGCCTTACTCTTCGGGTCCTTACACGTATTGGTCCGCCAACGATCAATTATTAAGCGTTGAAAAAACCAGTTCCAGTACTACTAAAACATTTTCGCTGGATCTTAGTAATTCCACGAACAAAAGTGTGCAATATACGCTTTCTGCTGTTTACGGTACTGGTGCCAGTAATTGGTTAAGTTTTAATAAAACCCACACCGGTACTGAACCCAATGTTACCTTTAACTATACTGCTGCACAAAGTTTGCCCATAGGTACGTATAAAGCTACCGTTAATGCGGCTGCTTCGGGTTATACCGCCGGTAGTGTAACTATTCAGGTTAAAGTAAGTGCTCCTAGGCCTTATGTAATTTCTTCTACCCCGGCCAATAAAACTACTAATGTAAGCGTAAATACGTCCAGCATTGCGGCCAACAATTTGTATGTACCCACGGTATCGGGTTATAAAGGTGGGGTAGATAACAGTACCATTACCAGCAGTACGGTAAAATTATTAAAAGTAGTAGGCTCCAGTACCACACAAATACAAGGGGTAGTACAGGGTACCGGCGGGGGCGATGCTATCAGCTTTTCACCCACTTTTGCGTTAGAACCCAATGCTACGTATAAGTTTGTCATTACGGATGGTGTAAAATCTTACAGTAAAGCTTCTTTTATACCGTACACCGCTACTTTTACCACGGGTGGCGCTCTGGAATCGCAAGACCGCATTGCGGTAGAGTTTACGAAAGCTCCAATCCCGGGTACGCAAAAAAAGAAATACACTTCGTTAGCCATTGGGCCCGACGGTAAGTTTTACGCTTTGCGCTTGGATGGCGCCATTGAACGGTTCACCATTAATCATAGCAATGGTACTTTAGGCAACCAGGCGGTAATTAGTACAGCCTTATCGGAGAAATACGGCGGACGTTCCGCCATCGGGCTAGTGTTTGACCCATCTTCTACTGCTTCTAACTTAATTGCTTACGTATCGCATTGCTCCTCCAAGTTAGAGGATGCTCCTACTTTTGATGGTAAGATTTCAAAATTAACGGGATCTAACCTTACTACAGAACGTTTGCTAGTAACAAACTTGCCACGTTCGGCGAAAGATCACTTGGTAAACAGCCTGGTATTTGGTCCGGATGGGAAATTGTACATCTCGCAAGGGAGTAACAGTTCCATGGGCGCTTACGACGGCTCGTGGCAACGGACGGAAAGCTTACTATCCGGCGCCGTCCTGAAGCTGGATTTAGCTAAGCTCGGCAACACTACATTGGATGCCCGCACTACTACCAACCAGAGCGTCATCAATGCGGCTCCGTCGAGTACGGCGAAGATGTCGGATGGGAGCTATAATCCGTATTCATCCGCTTCCCCACTGACGATCTATGCTTCGGGCGTACGCAACGCGTATGATTTAGTGTGGCACAGCAACGGGCAGCTGTATGCGCCGGCCAACGGTTCGGCCGCCGGGGGAATACTCCTGCTTCGGTTTCCGGTACGCGCCGGCCGGATGGCAGTCGTTACAGTGGTCCGTATGTACCGGCAACCAGTGGGGTGCAGGTGCAAAACGACTGGTTGTTCCGCATCAAACAAAACGGCTATTACGGCCATCCGAACCCACTGCGCGGAGAATACGTGGCTAACCGGGGGTATAAAGATAATTCCCGATATGCCAGCTCGGTTGTGGCCGATCCTAATTATCGGGGAGCCGCCTTTAATTTTGAATTAAACCGTTCGCCGAACGGGGCGATAGAATACAAGAGTAATGCGTTTAACGGCGCTTTAAAGGGCAAGCTGCTGGTGTGCCGCTTCAGCGGGGGTGGTGATATTATTGTTTTGAAACCGGGTTCGGTGGTAAAAGGTAGCACCGATGGCCAGTACAACATTACCGAAGATTATACTGGGGCAGGTACCAGTGGCTTAGTGGGTATGTCGGGCTTTATCAATCCGCTGGATATTGTGGAAGACACGCAAACCGGTAATTTATACGTAATAGAGTTTAACTGGAACAACATCCCCGATAGAACCGCCCAAATTACCTTGTTACGGGTAAGTAGCCTATCCGATGCGGATGGTTACGCCTCCGCCTATCCCGAAAGAATATCCGCTACCGAGGTAGTGGGTGTTTCAAATATACCTGCTTCCGCCCAAAGAGTAGCTGTAACCTCCGCGGCTAAAAAAGATAAGGACAAAGACAAAGATAAAGACAAGGATAAAGGTAAAGACAAGGATAAGGATAAAGACAAAGATAAGGACGATGATGATGGCGATGATGATCTGATTGACTTATCGCGGGTAACCCGTCATTCTGTAACTATATCTAACACCGGTCGGGGTAATCTGATGCTGAAAAAATTAGAGTTAACCGGGGAAAATGCCGACGAATTTAAAATTTTAGATCAGCCGGATGTAAATCCGAATAAACCTATTAAGATTCGGAAAAACAGTTCTATAACCTTCAACGTTGCTTTTTATCCGAAATCTATTGGTATAAAACGGGCCAAGTTAGAAGCGGTTAATAATAAAAATAAGAAAGGTCAATCGGTTGCAGTTGATTTAGTTGGATTGGGCATTACGTACGAAGGAATCGACTCGATAACGGTAGGTGGTTTATTGGATTCGGTGGTGCAGGTGGTTGATGATTTAACCAGTAAAGTTGGGGTTAAGGTGCCAAAACTCACCGTTTACCCGAATCCTAATCCGGTTGGATCGAAGATTTTTGTGGATTTAACCGGCTTTGGTGCCCAGGAAGCAGTAACGCTCAGCTTATACGATACTTTTGGGCAGCTGTACCAGGCAAAAACCATTCAGGTAGATGGACAAGGAGGTAACTCCGTTGAAATACCGGTAAGCAAAAACATGAATCCAGGTATCTACATAATCAAAGCCACCGGTTCCTCCGGACAAAAGCAAACCCGGGTAATTCTGGAGTAAAATTATTCTGGCAGAATACTTAAAATTTAAAAAAGGGCTATCCAAAATAGCCCTTTTTTATTTATTTAAATAATGGGCAGTCAGTAACTATTAAGGCTAAACAGACGGGCCAAACTACTCTTTTTAAAATCCGTTAATGAAACAGGATAAGGCTTCGAAGCGAGAAAATTAATACTACTTACTGCTATTAAGTTTACCACAGGCTATAACTAAGCAAGTGAAGTAAAAATTTTAAAAATAAGGCTTTCCATCAATTAGATCAGCTTTTACTATATCTAAAGCATTACACCACACGTTGGTTTAGTAGGCCGGCCTATATTTTAAATATAACTTTCGCTTATTACCGGGTTTTTTGTAACTTGATTTTTCATCAGAAATAGATTTTGATCAATGAATTTTCTGTTTCCTTCTTTTTTATTCGCTTTATCCGCCATCTCTATTCCCATTGTTATTCATTTAATTGAGTTAAGAAGGGCAAAGCGCGTGGTATTTACCAATTTAAACTTTATTAAAGAAGTAAAAAACGTGACGGCCAGCCACCGGCAACTCAAACGTTGGCTCGTTTTACTTGCGCGCATATTGTTTATTATTTTTCTGGTATTGCTTTTCAGCCAGCCCTACCGTTCTACCGGCAACCAGGCAGCCTTATCTACTAACCGGGCCAAAGTATTCGTCGATAATTCGTTTAGTATGCAGAACGAAGCCACGGATTCCGAAAATTCTTTATTGCAAACCGCCCTGGAGCAAGCCAATCAGATTGCCCAGTTGTTTCATGTTAATTCTTCTTTTCAGCTAGGCACCCACGCTAAACTTTCGTACGTTGATTACAGTAAGTCCGATTTTTTAAAGCAAATAAACAGCATCAACGAATCGGCCAACAACCGTTCCCTGGCCTCTGTTTTTGCCTGGTTTAACCTGGAAGAAGACCGGAAACCTTACAAAGGATTTATTATTTCGGATTTTCAAAAATCAAGTTTAAAATCAGCCAACTTGGTTATTCCGGATTCAATTAATGAATATTACCTGGTGCCCGTGCAAAGCCAGAACCACCGGAATGTTTTTATTGATACGGTATATAGCGAAGATGCCTTTGTGCGGCAAAATGAAAACAATGTGTTGCAGGTAAAACTGCGGAATGCCGGTAACGAAGAAGCGAGGGATTGCCAGGTTAAATTTTTCATCGGCAACAAACAGGTATCGGCTTTAAGTGTAGATGTGCCGGCTAACAAAACGGTGCCTTTTAATTTAAATTACCGCTTAACCACCAACGAAACCGCTAATTGCCGCCTGGTGATAGAAGATTACCCTGTTACCTTTGATAATACCTACTACTTTAATTTAAAACCCTCCGAAAATATTAAAATTCTGGAGGTAAATGGCCAAAGTTTAATGGGAGATAAGTTATTTACCAACGAAAATATTTTTAAATATTCTGCCTCTTCCTACAACAACATCAACTATAAGCTAATCGGGCAAGCTGATTTAATTATTTTAAACAGCCTAGAAGAAATTGATGCTCCCTTGGCCGACAACCTGCGAACTTTTGTGCAGGAAGGAGGCAACGTAATTGTGGTTCCGGCGGCGAAGGCCAATGTTGGTTCTTACCAGGCTTTTATGCGTAAACTGCAGCTATCAGCGGTACCCGCCAGCGGAGGGAATCAGCCAAATCGTAAAAGTTTATTAGCCTACCCGGACACGCGCAATCCATTTTTTCAAAATATTTTCAGCGAACCCAGCCGCAATACCATATTGCCCAGTGCTACTAAAACCTGGCGGTGGAACCGGTCCGCCAGCGATATTTTATTCTTTAAAGAAGGCGGCAGTTTTTTATCTTCCTTCCGGTTAGGCAATGGCCAGATTTATTTGTTTGCTTCGCCGCTTACCGAAGAATCTTCTGACTTTCAAAATAATGGTTTGTTTGTGCCCGTTATGTACAAAATGGCCATGCTGAGTTCGCGGCAACAGCAACCCTTGGCTTATTCGTTAAACAACCGGATTTTCGCGGTGCCTTTAAAGCAAGATTTACCCGCCGACCAAGTCGTGCAACTTCGCAAAGACAGCGTTACGTTTATTCCGGAACAACAAGCCCGTAAAAATCAGTTGGTATTGGGCATTCCCGCCGAAGCTAACCAGGCTGGCTTTTACGACTTGGTGCAACAGGGTAAAGTAATGGCTACCTTAGCTTTTAACTTTGATAAACGGGAGTCTGATTTAAAGCAATTCACGGTGCCGGAACTGCGCAACGCGGTGGCCGGGCAAAAAAATGTGCACGTATTAGATACCTCTAATGCGTTAAACTTACAAAGAGAGTTAACTAACGAAAATTTAGGTGTGCCGCTTTGGAAATATTGCCTAATATTGTGTTTGGTTTTTATGTTCACCGAAATTTTATTAATCCGTTATTTCTAACATGCAGGTACTACTGAAATCAGTTAAAGTAATTGCTCCCGCTTCCGAATTTCATCAACAAACCGTACATATTCATATTAAGGATGGCGTAATCAGTAGTATTTCCGCTGATTTACCCGCTGTAGATGCCACCATCACCACCATTGAGCAACCTGGTTTATGCCTATCGCCGGGGTGGCTCGACATGAATGCCTGGGTTGGGGATCCGGGATTAGAACATAAGGAAGATTTACAAAGTGCGGCAATGGCGGCGGCTCAGGGAGGTTTTACCGAAGTGATTTGCTTACCGAATGTCGAGCCGGTGCATCAAACCAAAAATTCCATCCGGTACATTCAAAATCAGTCGCGGTTTTTGCCAGTAAGCTTCCATGCATTTGGCGCCATAACCACCGACGTGCACGGGAAAGAGTTAACCGAAATGATTGACTTGCACGAAGCCGGGGCGGTGGCTTTTACGGATGGTTTACAACCCGTGCAACAAGCCGATGTTTTAGTTAAGGCCTTGCAGTACGTGCAGTATTTCAACGGGCTAATAATCCAGAAGCCCGAAAATACCAGTTTAACCCAGCACGGTTTAATGCACGAAGGGGTAGTGAGCACGCAGTTGGGGTTAAAAGGAATGCCCCCATTAGCCGAAGAAGTAATAATAGCCCGGGATTTAAAGTTGTTGCGCTATACCGGCGGGCGTTTACACTTTTCCTTAATTTCTTCTGCGGAAGCCGTGCAATTAATCCGGGAGGCCAAACAACAAGGTTTAGCGGTAACCTGCGACATGGCTGCCTACCAAACAGCCTTTACCGATGCCGAAATGCTGCCCTTTGATACCAATTTTAAAGTAAATCCCCCTTTCCGAACCCAACAAGACCAAGAAGCCTTGCAGCAAGGCTTACAGGACGGCACCATTGACGTATTAGTTTCCGGGCATCGGCCGCAAGATCCGGAATCTAAAAACCTGGAGTTTGATATGGCGGAATTTGGCATAACCAGCCTGGAAACTGCTTTTGCCGTAGCCAATACCTACCTGAGTCCGGTAATTGGGTTGGAAAAGGTATTGACCAAACTGGTGGAAGCGCCGCGCTTTATTTTAAATATGCCCGTACCCGAAATTAAAACCGGGGAAATCGCTAATGTAACCTTGTTTCATCCAGCGCAAAACTGGGTACCTACCCTTGCCACCACCGCTTCTAAAAGTTTAAACCATCCGTTTTACGGCCAGCATTTACAAGGCCAGGTATTCGGCATTATTCATAAAAACCAATGCGTGTTTAATCCTAATTTTGGTCTTTCTTAGAAGGTTTTTTTAAATTTTTTCTATTTTCTAAATGTTTGAAAAACCTATTTTCCGCGTTGCTTTACGGTACGGGGCCTTAGCGGCGCTGGCGAGTTTTATTATATTGGTGTTATTTTATGTAGCCGGTAAAAATCCTTATGGCCAGAATGGCTTTTACGCTTTGTTTTTGCTACCGGTATTTCTGGTATTGGGTACCGGGTTTTTAAGACGGAAAATAGATCCGGAACTTAAATTTTTTAAAGGACTTAAGTTTGGTTGGCTGGTAACGCTCATCGCGGCTGTTACTTTTGGAATTTTGGTCTATGCTTTCACGAACTTGGCTGGTACGCATTCTATTCAAAAACATGTTCAGGAAATGAAAGCCATGATGGAGCAGAATAAAGCGCAATTTTTAAAATTACCGAATGGCCAGCAAGCTTATCAGTATAATTATGAGCAGTTAGATTTAATTACGCCCCAAACCTTAATGCTCGATAATTTTATTAAATTATTGCTAATAGGCTTTTTATTTTCCTTTGTATCCGCTACATTTTACCGAAAATAAACCTATAAACCGCTAAACTGTTATGAATGAGACTTTAACTACTGCTCCGGTGGTGCCCTCTAAAAATGCGATTGCCCTTCGTTACGGAATAATTTGCGGCGTCATAACCGTGGTTTATTCCCTTATTCTGAATATCACGGAACTGGCCTTGACACATCAGGTATTAGGATGGATTTCGTTCTTAATCGTTATTGCCGCTATTGTAATGGCGATGCGGGAATTTAAACGGCAAAACCAAGGATTTATGTCTTATGGCCAAGGCTTAAGCATTGGTACGATCGTGGTTTTGGTATCGAGTGTATTGGGTGGAATCTTTACTTATCTCTACGTAACCATAATCGATACCGGGTACATCGAAAAAATGCGCAACTTACAGGTGGCCGAATTAGAAAAAAAAGGCATGACCGATGACCAAATTGACCAGGCTATGCGGATTACCGACAAAATGATGACGCCTACCATGATTCCTTTAATGGCTATTCTGGGAGGCCTGGTTTTAGGTTTTTTATTATCATTAATTATTGCGGCCATTATCAAGCATAACCGGCCCGAGTTTGAATAACCAAGTTTGATGCAACAACCCGATTTAGATATATCGGTAGTCATTCCGCTTTTAAACGAAGAAGAATCATTACCGGAACTTACCCAATGGATTAGCCGTGTCATGCAAATGCACGGCTATTCTTATGAAATTATCTTGGTAGATGATGGCAGTACCGATCATTCCTGGCGGGTTATTCAGGATCTTTCGGCCGTAGAACCCGCGATCAAAGCCATCCGGTTTAATCGGAATTATGGCAAATCGGCGGCTTTAAACGTGGGTTTTAAAGAAACCCGCGGCGAGGTGGTAATTACCATGGATGCTGACTTGCAGGATAGTCCCGACGAAATTCCGGAATTATACCGCATGATTAAAGAACAGGAATACGACCTGGTTTCGGGTTGGAAAAAAAAACGTTTTGACCCTTTATCCAAAACCATTCCTACCAAGTTATTCAACGGCGTTACCCGCCGCATTTCGCGGATTCCGTTACACGATTTTAACTGCGGGTTAAAAGCTTATGACCAACGGGTAGTAAAAAGCATTGATGTGTACGGCGAAATGCACCGCTACATTCCGGTAATTGCCAAGTGGAACGGTTTTAAAAACATTGGCGAAAAAGTAGTACAGCACCGCGAACGCCAATACGGCACCACCAAATTTGGGCTGGAGCGCTTTGTTTACGGCTTCCTGGATTTGCTTTCGATTACTTTTGTTTCGCGGTTTAAAAAGCGGCCCATGCACTTTTTCGGCACCATGGGCACTTTGTCTTTTTTAATTGGTTTTTTTATCACCATTTGGCTGATCGGCGACAAAGTGTTTAACTCGTTTTACCTGCACCAACGCACCCGCGACGTAGTGGCCCAGCCTTTGTTTTTTTTAGCCCTAGTGGCTCTGGTAATCGGGGTACAACTTTTTCTGGCCGGCTTTCTGGCCGAAATGATTTCCTTAACCGGAAGCCGGAAAAATGAATACTTAATCCGCGACCAGATTGGCTTATTACCCACGCATGTCTAAAATCATCCTAATCGGGCCTGCTTATCCTTTGCGGGGTGGTTTGGCCACATACAACGAACGATTAGCCCAGGCCTTTCAGGAAAACGGCGATGAAGTAGAAATAATAACCTTTCGTTTGCAGTACCCGCATTTCTTGTTTCCGGGGCAAACCCAATATTCCACGGAACCGGCTCCGGCAGGTTTAAATATAAAAACTTTAATTAACTCCGTGAATCCTATTTCGTGGTTCCGGACGGGCAATTACCTTCGGCGGCAAAAGCCCGATATTCTTATTTTCCGGTTTTGGCTGCCTTTCATGGGACCAGCCTTCGGCACGATCGCCCGGCTTGTAGCCCGCAACAAGTACACTAAAATAGTAGCTATAACGGATAATGTTATTCCGCACGAAAAAAGGCCGGGCGATTTACCACTAACCCGGTATTTTCTGGCCGCTTGCCAGGGGTTTGTAACCATGTCGGAAGAAGTACTGCAACAACTACAACAACTACAACCAAAAAAATTAAAAAAATACCACCCGCACCCCTTGTACGATAACTTTGGCGAACCTGTCCCAAAAGAAGAAGCCAAAAAATTCTTGAAGTTAAATTCCCAGTTCCATTATATTTTGTTTTTCGGTTTTATCCGGGCGTATAAAGGATTAGATATTTTATTAAAAAGTTTTGCGGATCAAAGACTAGTCGAGCTCAAAAATTTAAAATTAATTATTGCGGGCGAGTTTTACGAAAGTCCGGAGCCCTACGAACAGCTCATAGCGCAATACCAATTAGAACCGCGGATGGTGCGGGCTACGCATTTTATTCCGAATAGCCAGGTGAAGTATTATTTCTGCGCCAGCGATTTGGTAGTGCAGCCCTACAAACACGCTACCCAGAGCGGCGTTTCCCAAATTGCTTATCATTTTAACAAACCCATGGTGGTTACCAACGTTGGGGGCCTGGCCGAGTTAATTCCGGATGGGAAAGCGGGTTATGTAGTGCCGGTAACTCCCGAGGCCATTACCGAGGCTATCCAGGACTTCTACCAAAATCAGCGCGAAGCTTATATGACGAAAGAGGTAGAAAATTTAAAAAAACAGTTCTCCTGGAGCAGTATGGTGCAAACGCTTAAACAACTCGCCGACCAACTCTAATCGGTGCTAGGCAAAAGCTGAATCCGCTATGATTTTCTTTCAAAACTTTTCAAAAGCCTCTAGCAAAGCTGTAATTTTAAAAAACAGGTTCACTTGCTTTATAAAATTATTGAACTACTGCTTTTCACCAGCAGGAGTAACAACCGGATCAAGTGTGTCTTTTACAGCCTGAGCTACTTTAATCGCGGGTAGATCTTCCATGCACGAGGTGCCAAGTTTACAGGTCCCGCGGTAAAAGCATTCGCAGGTTTTATCAGGCTGAATAATCTGGCCCCGGCCGTATAGTTCGAATTCGTAGGGGTTAAAGATGTTGTTGAGCAATACCATTTTTTTCTGCAACGCTATAGCAATGTGCATGGCCATGGTTACCTGCGTTACAATTACATCCATCTGGTACATTAAATTAATAAATTGCTCCAGTTTAAAGTACCCTAAGTACACGGCCTGGGTAGCGGCCTGCAAGCGTTTATTGCGGGCATCTTCCGACTCGCCGCCCAGTAATACTACCGTGTAATTTTTTTGCTGCAATAAACCAATCAGTTCTACCCACTTTTCATCCGACCACAGCCGGGTAGTCCAACGGTCGCCACAGCCGGTATTTAAACCCACTACAGGTTTGCTTTGGTTAAAAGGCCACGTAAAACCTTTATCCTGATGATTATTAAAAATGTACTCTTCGTGGTTAAATTGCCAGCCGCAGATTTCAAAAATTTCTTCTACGTACGATTTCTTGTTTTCTAAACTGAGCTGATCAAATATCCCGGTTAAATATTTATGGTTGGCTAAGGAATTAGAAGGGTACGCCACGCCGTTGTGCAAAGTATAACCAAATTTATTTGCGGCCCGGATAGAATCGTGTAAGGCACAAGCTTCTTTGTCTTTGTCCAGGTTAAACAAAATATCAAAGCTGGTATTCTGCAGATATACTACCGAAGCTAGGTCAAATTTTAAAATTTCTTCTATTTCGCTGGCAGGCAAAATGGCGGGAGTGTGCGTGAGCCAGGTAATTTTGGCTTGCGGATACGTAACCCGTATTTTCCGGAGTAAGGGCGTAGTACGAATCACGTCCCCAATGGCACCTAACTTAATAATTAAAATGCGGGTTTGAACAGGCGTATACACCGGGCAATCAGCACATACGTACCCCGATTCTTTATTTGGTGTACAAGGCACATCTCCCCGAAAATAGATGCAATCGGTATGTACCGTAACCCCGTTAATCACTGACATTTTTTAAAAAATTAAAATTTTAGACCATAGTCGATTGACGATAGTCAACGGTAAACAGACCACTTATAAATCATAATTTTTAACTCATAACTCACAATAAAATGCCCGTGTAATTAAACGGTGTAATTGCTTTTAATTCCTGTTTAATCGCATCGCTTACTTCTAAGGTATCAATAAACCGACTAATGGTTTGGGCGGTAATTTTTTCATTTACCCGGGTCAAGGCTTTCAGGGCTTCGTAAGGTTGGGGATAGCCTTCGCGGCGCAAAATGGTTTGCAGGCCTTCTGCTACCACGGCCCAGTTATCTTCTAAATCCTGGTGCAAAGCCTGTTCGTTTAGCTCTAGTTTATGAATCCCTTTTTTTAACGACTTTAAAGCAATAAGGGTATGGGCCAAAGGCACGCTTATATTCCGGAGTACGGTAGAATCGGTGAGATCGCGCTGCAAACGGCTGATAGGGAGCTTGCCCGCTATAAACTCAAATAAAGCATTGGCTAAGCCTAAATTACCCTCCGCATTTTCAAAATCAATGGGATTTACTTTGTGCGGCATGGCCGAAGAACCAATTTCACCGGCTTTAATTTTTTGCTTAAAATAACCCACCGAAATGTATTGCCACACATCCCGGGAAAAATCAATTAAAATAGTGTTCAAACGCTTTAAACCATCGAAAAAGGCCGCCAGATTATCATAGTGCTCAATCTGGGTAGTATACTGGCTGCGGCTTAAACCCAGGTTATTATTCACAAAGCTGTTGGCAAAATAAACCCAATCTACGTGTGGGTAAGCTACTAAATGGGCATTAAAATTACCGGTGGCGCCGCCAAATTTAGCCGAAAACGGAATAGCTTGCAGTTGCTTTAATTGTACCCGCAGGCGCTCGGCAAAAACAAGAATTTCTTTACCTAAGAGGGTAGGAGAGGCCGGCTGACCATGGGTACGGGCCAATAAGGGAATAGCCTTCCAGGTGGTGGCTAATGCCTCCAGCTCCGTTAAAATTTGCTCAAAAGCGGGCAAAATGTTTTGTGTGGCGGCTTCTTTTAAAGATAAAGGTATCGCTGTGTTATTAATATCCTGGGAGGTTAAGCCAAAATGAATAAATTCCTTGTAAGCCGTTAAATCTAATTGATCAAAATGATTTTTGATGAAATACTCCACGGCTTTTACGTCGTGGTTAGTGGTTTTTTCAATTTCTTTAATGGTCGTGGCTTCTTCTACCGTAAAATTTTGGTAAATCCGGCGCAACTCCGGGAAAAGTGATTTATTTACTTTTGCAAGTTGTGGCAAGGGTAATTCGCATAACGCAATAAAATACTCAATCTCCACTAATACGCGGTATTTAATCAACCCAAATTCGGAAAAAAAAGGCGCTAGTTCCGCCGTTTGCCGGTGATAGCGGCCATCAATTGGAGAAAGGGCAGTTAACGTTTGCAATTTCATAAATACAACTTTTGGCCAAAGATAAGTCTATTAATTTAAATTAAGGTGGCAGATAAAGCTTAAAAGATGCTAAAATTAAAGAAATGGCGTTACTTTTGTGGCACTCGTGGCTAGGGTAAGATTTAAAAAATATTAACCTTTTAACGAAAATTTTACGTTTACAGGTAAGTTATTAGTATAAACCACCAGTAATAAAATAGGAAAACGGATAATAAAGTTACACTTTGATTATCTGTGAATTATTATAAAATAGACCTGCGTTGAACCCGAAAATACAAGCAATTTTAAAAAGTAAAGGCGCCAAAATCGCTGGCAAAGTGGCCTCTATTGCGGCAATAGTATTGCTAGTAGCCCTAAGTGTACTTTTTATTTTTCGCCGAAACATATTGCAATTTGTCGTAAAAGAAGTTACCACCCGCGTGGAACGCAAGTATCCGGTAGATCTGGTAATCGGCAAAGCCGATTACGTGGGCGTTAAAACGGTAATCATGCGCGACATTGCCGTTATCCCGAAAGGTGCCGATACTTTGTTTACTACCGATAGCGTAGACGCCGAAATTAGTCTCTGGACTGTTTTTAAAGGCCGGGTGGTATTTAGCGAGCTCAAAATTGCCAATGCTTTTGTAACGGCGCGTAAAACCAAGACCCAGAATAATTATAGCTTTTTGCTGCGCAAGAAACCCGCCGAGGCGCCCACCCAGGCGAAAGCCGAAGGGCGTAATTACGGCGAAATTTTAAATAATTTAATTGAACGGGCCTTCGAGAACGTGCCGGAAGAAGTTACTTTCCGCAATTTGCTGGTAACCTACGAAAGCGATAACCGCAACATCCGGGTAAATATGCCCTTGCTTACCGTAGACGAAGGCAATATTAGTTCTTCTCTAACGGTGCAAACCGATTCGCTGGTCAACAAATTGCACGTAGATGGCAGCATTAATCCCGATGATTACCAGATTTCGGCCAATTTGTATACCACGGATACTGCTGGTATCCGAATTCCTTATATCAAAGAAAAATACGGCGCTAAATTATCTTTCGACTCGCTAAAAGTAAGTTTAACCGATAAAGTATATAAACAAAACCGGCTAACCATTAAAGGAGAAGGCCGCATGAACAAATTATTGGTAAATCATCCGAAGGTAGCCGACGGCGATGTAGAGATTGATAAAGGCGCCATTAACTACGTAGTTACCATTGGTCAGGATTATTACTCATTAGATACTTTAACCCGGGTTACGCTGAACAAAATGGTGGTATATCCGCAAGCGCGCCTGATTACCAAACCATCTAAACGCATTGCTTTAAAAGTACGCTCCGCGCAAACCGAAGCCAACGACTTTTTTGAATCTTTACCCAAAGGGATGTTTGAAACGCTGGAAGGGATTAAAGCCCAGGGTTATTTAACTTACAACATGAACTTTTACGTAGACCTGGCTCAGGTAGACAGTTTAAAATTTGATTCGGATTTAGAGGGCAAGTATTTTAATATAACTAATTTCGGCAAAACTGATTTGCGCCTCATGAACGCTCCTTTTGAACATACGGTTTATGAGTACGATAAGCCGGTGCGTACCTTTCTGGTGGGGCCGCAGAACCCTAACTTTACTCCTTATAACCAGATTTCTAATTATTTAAAAAACAGCATTTTAACTTCCGAAGATTACGGTTTTTTTAAGCATAAAGGATTCCACGAAGGGGCGTTCCGGCACTCCATGATTACCAATATTAAGGAAAAAAACTTTACCCGGGGCGGTAGTACCATTTCCATGCAACTGGTGAAAAACGTGTTTTTAACCCGCAAAAAAACCGTGGCCCGTAAAGTGGAAGAGATGCTGATTGTATGGCTAATCGAAAATAACCGGCTCACTTCGAAACAGCGCATGTACGAAGTATATTTAAACATTATTGAATGGGGACCTAATGTGTACGGAGTAAAAGAAGCATCCCGGTTCTTTTTTGAAAAATACCCCTCGGAGCTGAACCTAGCCGAAAGCTTATTTTTAACCAGTATTATTCCCCGGCCCAAAGCTTATCGGTATTCCTTTGATGCCTACGGGAACTTGCGGAATCGACCCCGGTATTTTTTTCGGCTTATTTCGGGCATTATGCTGCGCCGGGGCCTTATTTCACGGGAAGAATACGATAACCTCTATCCCCACGTAAATTTAGCTGGTCGCGCGCGTGATTTAATTGTAACAGCTACGCCTCCTCCGGATACTACCGCGGTAGATTCGTTGCAGATTGATTTAGTTACCCCAATTGATTTGTTAGATTAAGAAGTAAACCGAAGTATAACACGGCACTTAACAAAGCAATCTTAAAAAAATTTAAAAAATCGCGTTAAACAAGTAATAAACGTTGACAAAAATTAATTAACAACCCATGGTAGGCTCTGTTGTGGGGTAACAAATTGTAAAACAAAAATAACAGATTTAAATACGAATATCCGATAGGTTAATCTCATCGAGATAGGTAGTAAGGCAGGCAGTTTCGGTAAAGCCGCGAATTAAACCAACTTCGTGGCTCCCTTTGGTGTACCAGATTTCCACGAAAAAATCGGCTACGTAGTATAGGCTAAAATCAAATTTATAGCCGCTCCGGTTTGCCAGAAATACACCCTGCAAACTGACAAAATGGGCTCGCCAATCTAATGGTTTAATCAGAAATTCATCTAAACTCATATTTCTCCCTACGGCTAATAGTTACAAAAGATGTGCGGCAAATTAAATTACGTAATTTGCCCAGTTTCAAGTATTTATACTTAAAACAAGAAGTAATACTGCTTAATCTTTAGTTAGGAACGAAGCGCCTTAATAGCCTTTATACGGGAAGTATTTAACTAAGAAACAACTGCCGTGTTGAAGTTTTAAAAAAGGTTCTAAAATGCAATTTTGGGCTTTTAATATTTCAATTTACGTTAGGTGACACGTAATATTTGGCTCCAGTAATTATTATAAATAACACTTTTGTGTTTTTGTAAATAAAATACAGCGTTATTAATCTACTACGAGTTTATTAGCGCGTTGCAGTTGTTTTAATGTTAAGTATTCCATAAAACCAATTCCCAGCAAAACCCATAGAAAACCTAATAAGAAGCCGGCGGTTACGTCGGTTAAAAAATGTACGCCCAAGTAAATGCGGCTAAAACCTACCAAAAAAATACAGCTCAACCCTAACGTGATAAGCACATTTCGAAGAGGCCTTTTTTTAATGTCTAAAAAAATAAAATAACATAAAATGCCCAAAACGGCCATAATGCTAGTAGAATGACCGCTGGGAAATGAAAAAGAATTTTCCGGAATGTAATACGCTATGTTTAATGGCCTTTCCCGGTGAAAATAAACTTTAGAGTAGTGCATGGTTATACCGCTGCCCAACACCGAAATAAAAAGGCCAATTAACTGAATAATTCGTTTTCTGGAAATTAAAACTACCCCCGCTATAATGGTGATAGTGCTAATACCATAGATCGAACCCAATTTGGTAAGGTAAAATAAACATTGACTCAATAAGGGATTTCGGATGTTGAAGAAAGCCCCGGAAACTTCCATATCTACTCTTTTGAGTTGGTCAGAATTAACCACGTGCTCTGCTAATTCCGATAACATGATGATATTAAGCGTAGTTAAAATTAGTAAAATAGTAAAGGTAAGTCCAAAAAAGTTACCCGATTTAAACCGATTCCGGATAAAAGAAAAAAGCCCCGGGAACTTTCGTTTTAGCCTTTGCATATAAGGCTTCCGGAAAAATGATTTTATCTTATTAGATAAATAAAGAAATGGTAGTCTAAAAAGCATATTCCAGGTACGTATGGTATCAAATCAATAATAAAACCAACTAAATTTAAAAATAAGCTACAATAATTGATTGAAGAAAGAACAACTGCCTAATCCCAACTTAGCTTTGCAGCAAAAGAATAATTTGCATTAGAGTTAGTTACCAGTAAAGTATATAGATAAACTGAATCGTACGTTATTAATCACTAAATAACAGAGGGCAACTTTAGCAACCGGTATTGCGAATGATAGAAAATCTTTAGTTGTATGCTCATTTAATAAATATTTATATGAAGTCTGTTACTCATTTTTGGTTAACTATTTCTCTTTTTTTAAGTTTTATTAGTCCAGAATTACGGGCTCAGGATGCGGATACTTTAAAAAAGTACCAAGATACTGTTGTAACCCAAGCCAGAACTACTTTTCTAAAATCAAAAGGTTTTAAAGCTTCTATTGTACCGGCTGTTCTAATTGGCTACGGAATAAGTACGATTAAAGACAATGGCCTGTATAGTAGCTACGATGCCAAGCGCGACTTACAAAGAAACTTCCCTAATTTCCGGACCAAGGTAGATGATTATTTAATTTTTGCCCCATTTGTAGAATTGGCTTTAGCTTATACCTTGCAATACGAAGGCAACCATGATTACCTGAATACGGGTATTCTGATTTTAAAAGCCGAAGCTATAAATGCGGTGTTAGTTTTTGGACTCAAGAGTATCACCAAGCAGGAACGGCCCAACGGTGAGAATTCTTATTCTTTTCCATCGGGCCATACGGCGCACGCTTTTTTAGCGGCTTCCATTATCCATTCTGAATTGCGTCACCGGAGCCCTTGGTTTGGCATTGGCGCGTATACCATTGCGACCAGCGTGGGTGCCTTACGCATGTTGAATAATAAACACTGGCAGTCTGATGTATTTGCCGGAGCGGGCATTGGCATTTTGTCTTCCCATTTAGCTTATTTATCGCATCGTAACCGCTGGGGCCGGAAGCCAACCATTGTATACGCACCTACTTATTTGTACGGCGTGCCTGGGTTAAGTGTAACAGTAGATTTAAATCGGTTCAGGGGCAAAGATCTACTGCCTCGCCGCTTGCTGAAGAAGCAACCTTTAGTTGCTTTGGAGTAAGGCTTTGTTATTTTACCTAAGGTTTACTTTTAGAAAAAAATTAAAGCTTACTTCTCATCGAAATTTTAAAAATAGCCAGGCGCCCATTGGCCTTTTGAATAATGCCCTTTGGAGGTGCTCCCGTTTGTGCAGGCACAACCAGCTATAAATATCTTTTTGTGAAAGTTTACAAAAACTTATATTAAGTGCTGCTTATTAGCTGGATAGAAGTTGAAATTACAAAAACTTAAAACAGACAAACCGAGCCGCCTACCCAATTAAAATCTTGGTTGTAGCGTACGCCAATCATTTTGCCGCGGCTTAGCCTGGCTAATGAAATAGCTAAGGTTGGTTCCAAATCAGGATCGGGCCATAAGTACATCAACCGGATTTCGCATTTAACTAAACCATCCAAAGTTTGAATAACGGGTTCGTAGCTTACTTTTTCTTGTAAAATCCAGTTTTCCGGATCTGCAATCGCGTTTATATCTGCTTCGGACACATCAATAATAACTCCTTGGCCCGCAAAGGAAAACAAAGGTTTTAAAACGTAATCTGCTATATTTGCCGGTATATTTTTTAATTCCGAAAGAAAGTACGTCAGAGGCACAAACTCACTTTCTAAAAAAGGCATGGTGTATTTGCTGATGCGATAAAACCAATTCGGGTGCGTTACCCATTCTATGGTTTCGGCAGTTAGTAAATCGGGCACCTTCGCAAAAGCGGCGTTTTTGTCCGTTACTTCGTCAAAAATTAATCGGTTATAAATCTTCTTTACTAGGTGTTCTTGTCCATCCCGTTCGTAGTAAAAGTTATTTCCTTTCTGCTTAAGCTCGTGTAAGGCCACAATGGCCAGACCTAAATATTGAGCGGTTAAGTAAAAATCTACGGCCGTTTTTTGTTCCTGAGCGTTAATATCCAAAAGAATTACTTCTTCGGGCAAGCTATTTCCAATAATGGTTTGGCGTAGCAATGTAATATAGCTATCAAAATCCAGGTGATTAAAGTACGGCGTAAACCCTTGGCTTACCGGAAAGTGCTTCTGATAGGAAGCAGCCAACTCCGCCTGAAAAGCATACAGCGAGGGAAAACCTTGCAGCTCAATTAATTTAGGAGTTAACTCGCCTTGATCGTCGCGGCAAACGGCAAAATCAAAAGTAAGGAAATGCGGATGACCTTTTTCGTGGGCTACCCGCCAATCTTCCGGAATGGCTTTCTCGGTGAGTTGTTTAAAATGCGCTTGTTTAATGGTAGTTACTAATTCTTCTCCCGCCCTAATTAACTTTTTTTTAAATTCCGGGCTTAAAAACACCGGGGTTTCGGCTACTCTAAATTCAATATTGCGTTGCAGGTTTTTATTTAAATCCGTTAGAAAGTGGTGATAAGCCTGTTCGGTAAAAGCCGTGTTATAAGCTTGGCGGGTTTCTTTAATCATAAGTAAGCCTCCTGCAGCGCGAGTAATGCTTGGTTTAAAAATGCCGGTATAATTTGGTATTGCGTCTTCTCCAGCTTTCTTGGATCTTCGAGAAATTGGAGCATATCGGCGTATTTATCGGCGCCGTGCGCCTGAATAATCTGGTTTTTCTTTTCTTCGTCGAGCAAATGCTTTTTCATACCTACCGGGTCAGCTTCCGGATGAAACTGAGTACCAAAAAAATAGGTGTTGAACCGGATAGCCATCAGGCAGCGCTCTAAACTAACGTGCGGGCGTTCTTTTTCTAAGGCCAGAATTTTGGCGCCCATGGCTAAGAATTGTTCCTCGTCGGGTTCAATTACCTGCCAATCCCGGGAGTCGACGGCATAAAACGGATCGCCTAAACCTTGAAAGAACTTTTCGGATTTTCCGGCCGAAGTACGGTTAATTGGAAAAATTCCGAACGAAGTTGATTTTCTTTTCGTGATTTTACCTAACTGGTACTGGCGGCAGATAAGTTGAAACGAATGGCAAATAAAAAATACGTACTTTTTATCTAAACGATCTGGGTTACGATTGATATCTTCTAACTGATGAATCAGCGTGAAATAATTATTTTCCCATTCCGAGCCGATGCTTTCTAAGGGGCTACCAGGACCACCGCTGGAAATGTAAATGTCAAATTCCGTATTTGGAATTTCGTTTTTAGCCCGCACATCAAAAATCTGGTAATCTAATTTTAGTTGGTTGGCTTCCCTAAAACGTAATAATATATCCTGAATGCCGCGCATTCCTTGGTTGGGATGACCGGCATACAGATCTAAAATGGCAATTTTTACAGACACTATTTTCAATGATAATATTTAAGCTAGAAGCTTAAAAAAGGTTAAAATTTTAATTTTTTTTTATCACCCTTCCCAATTAGTAAACCAAAGTTAAGGCAGTAAAAGCCTATTCAAAAAAGGTAAGCTCCTCAAATTATTCGTGGTTATTATGTTAAAAAGTTAAGCTATTTATTACTGATAATTTATGGCTCTAACAACCAGCAACAAATAACGAACAACTAATTAAATTACTATACATCCACGCCTTTTAAGGTTTGCGACGTAATATAATCAACCACATCGGTTAAACTTTGGTTCTTATGATAAACTTGTAACTGCCGATCGGCCCCGGTGCCGTGTTCCATAATTTTATGCACGTAGTTAATCTCGTCCCGACTGCCCAGTTCGTCTACTACATCGTCTACAAAATCGAGTAATTCCAGGATCAACGACCGGGTGTTTACTTCCATTTCTTTGCCAAAGTCAATGAGTTTGCCGTCGATGCCGTAGCGGGCCGCGCGCCATTTATTTTCGTTAATTAACGCCCGGTTATAGGTAATAAATTTCATGTTTTGTTGCCGGATTTTGTAGAGTTTGGCGCAAAGGGCCTGAAAGAGAGCGGTAAAAGCCATGGTTTCATCTACCAACATGGGGCAATCGCAAATCCGGAATTCGATAGTTTCGAAGAAAGGATGCACCCGCACGTCCCACCAGATTTTTTTAGCGTTATCGATACAATTGGTTTTAACCAGCAGCTTAATGTAACTATCGTATTCTTCTACACTCTGGAAGTAATCCGGAATGCCCGTCCGGGGAAACTTATCGAAAACTTTAGTCCGGAAAGATTTATAACCCGTATTGCGGCCTTCCCAGAAAGGCGAATTGGTAGATAAGGCATAAATATGGGGTAAAAAATACCGCACCTGGTTGGCAATATGAATGGCCATTTCGCGCGACTGAAAACCAACGTGCACGTGTAAGCCAAATATTAAATTGGAACGGGCGGCTTCTTGCAACTCATCCACAATCTCGGCGTACCGGGGGTGGTCCGTGATGAGTTGGTGTTGCCAATGCGAGAAAGGGTGGGTGCCCGCTGCCCCAATCCGGAAGCCTAACTCGCCAGCCAAAGTAGCTACGGTTCTTCGTAGTTTAGTAACTTCGGTGCGTGCTTCGGCGGTGTTCTGGCAAATACTGGTGCCCACTTCCACTACGGCTTGGTGCATTTCGGCTTTTACCTGGTCTTCGTGCACGCGCTGGGCGGCTTCTACAATTTTTTGTTCGTGCGAAATAAGCTCCCGTGTAACGGGATCAATAACCATAAACTCTTCTTCTACGCCTAAGGTGAATTTATTCATGAGTTTGGTGATGTAAATGGTTGGTTATTAGTTTTTGGTTAATAGTTGTTCGTTGTTCAATTACTAAAAAGCCGTTACTAAATTCATCTATTAATTTATTAATTTAATTCAAAATTAATTTGGGTAGATTTATTGCGGCTTCCTAGTTCAAAATAGCTCGTTTTCGAAAGATTACGCCCTAAGACTTTGTCTAAAAGAAAAACAAAAAAATACCGTAGCTGACAAGCCTTGTGCATGGGTTTTAATAATCCGAAAAGCATTTAAATTTGAAAAATTTTATAATGGAGTATCAGAAATGTAAATCCTAAATGCTCTAAAGGAAATCGTTTTAAATGAAGGTTACATTTTAAAAAAATTTAGGAAGCTTTTGGCTTTAGGGTAGTTTTAGTCGGTGCATCGGCAGCCGTGGAGTTAGAGATTAAATCGGTTTTAGCCGCACCCGATTTTACAAATTGTCCCCAGGTTAAGTTATCGCGGTTAGGTTGGTGTACTTTGGCCCGGTTAATGGCGTAAGTGGCCATAGTCTCTACGATCCACTCAAAGTTTTCTTCGCCTACGCTGTTTAAATCAGCATCCGGCGCCGGATTGCAAAAATCTATGGCATACGGAACGCCTTCGCGAATGGCAAACTCTACCGTGTTCATGTCGTACCCCAAGTATTGGTTTAACTTAATTACGTAGTCTTTTACCTGGGTAAGTATTTTTTTAGAAGCCGGCGCTTTGCCGTGCTCGTAGCGCAAATGGTGCGGATTGCGGGGTTCGTACTGCATAATGCGCACGTGCTGGCCGCCCACGCAATAACACCGGAAATAATCTTCGAAGATAATTTCTTCCTGCAGCATCATTACTAGTTGTCGGGTTTGATTAAATTTATCGAAAAAGTCTTCCGGATCGTGCAGCTTGTACACGTCGCGCCAACCGCCGCCATCGAACGGCTTCATATACGCCGGAAAGCCCACGTAATTAAAAATGCCTTCCCAGTCCAGCGGATACTCCAGATTCCGAAAAGAATTACCGGTGGTACTGTCGGGCATGTCGCGCGACGGCAACAGTACCGTTTTGGGAACCGGCACCCCAATTTTCACGGCCAAGGCATTATTAAAAAACTTTTCGTCAGCGCTCCACCAAAACGGGTTATTAATTACCGCCGTGCCCGACATGGCCGCATTTTTAAGCATGGCCCGGTAAAATGGTACATCCTGCGAAATCCGGTCCACAATCACATCGTACCCCGAAGCTTCTCCTTGAATAACTTTATCAATCAAAACAAATTCGGCGGAAATGTTTTTTACTGCTTTTTTATTAATGCGGTCGACAAAAGCCTGCGGAAAAGTGTTTTCCTGCCCAAAAAGAATTCCTATTTTTTTCATAGTAGTTTTTTTAAATTTCAGATCAAGGATAAGTAATGCGGAAACATCTCGCGCCAAACTGGCCAGTCGTGCACGGCATTGGGCCGGATATCTAACCAATGCGGAATATTTTTCCGGGATAAGATGCTACTTAAATTCAGGTTGGCATCTTTGCAGATATCGTATTCGGAAGTTCCCAAAATAATTTTAAGCTGCCAAATGGCCGGATCGGAGCTGTTGGATATAAAATCGACCGGGTTATTGTAATACACCTCATCGTTGTAAAAGCCATCCAATTGGTCCCGAATGTCAAAAGCGCCGCTCATACTGTATAAATGGCTCGCCTGATCCGGGTGTTTAAAAGCAAAATTGGCGGCATGATAGCCCCCAAAACTACAACCAGCTACACACACTTTTCCTTTTCCGGTTTCGTACAGTGCCCGCGGCACCAGTTCGTGGTAAAGCATATGGTCGTACCGGATGTGGTTTTGTACCCGCTCCGCTGGGTGTACTTCTTTGTTGTACCAACTATTGGCGTCAACGGAATCAATGCAATAAATTTTCACTAATCCTTGGTCCAGAAACCAGGCGGCACTTTCTATCAGCTTAAAATCTTTATTTTCGTAATAACGGCCTTTAGAAGTTGGAAATAGAATGATCGGGTAGCCCTGGTCACCAAAAACTAACATTTCTATGTCCGCGTGAAGCTGCTGCGAATACCATTTGTGATATTGTTCGTTCATGGCGTAAATTTTGCTGGTAGCAGGTTAAAGTAATGGTTTAATAATCGATTAGGATTGTTTTAGCCTAATCTGCCAGTAAAGGATAAAGTACAATTTCCTTATACTTATTAATCTATATTTAGTTAATATTGTCTTTCTATAAATTACCGGAATTAAATAATGTTTTTAGATTATACCAAAACCGACGTGCGCATTCGGGTAGAAAAATGGGCCATTTCATCAGTTTATTTAAATCGGGAAGTTACCGGAGAGATGTACCTGCCAGCTTTTTCTAATACCACCGACCGGCTACATTTATTGTTACTAAATGATGGACAAGATTTGACCACCATGCAATTCGATCAAATTCTATCCCGGGTTTACCAGAAAAAAAATATTCAGCCGGTTCTTACTATAGGTATATCGGCTGGAAATCGGCTCCAGGAATATGGTATTTCGGGTCAGCCTGACTTTAAAGGTCGCGGCAGTGCCGCCTATAATTACCGCCAGTTTATTGTTCAGGAGTTATTACCCTTTATTCATGCACAAACCAAGCGTTCCGATTTTACCAGTTATACCGTAGCCGGATTTTCGTTGGGCGCTTTATCGGCCTTGGATATTGCCTGGCACGAAGCCGCTATTTTTACAAGAATAGGCGCTTTTTCCGGCTCATTTTGGTGGCGCAGTAAAGATTATACCGAAATCCAACCCGATAAGTACCGCATTGCGCACAAGATTATTAAAAAGGCTAACACAAAACCTAACTTAAAATTTTGGTTTCAGGCTGGTACCCAGGACGAAAAATCAGACCGGAATAACAACGGGATCATTGATTCTATTGATGATACCACTAGTTTGATTGCTGAGCTCTACCGCAAAGGATACGAGAAAAATAAAGAAGTGAAGTACGTAGAACTCCTGGGCGGCCGGCACGACCTGGCTACCTGGAGTAAAATAATGCCGGATTTCTTGTGTTGGGCCTTCCAAAACTAAGCATTGCACAGCTTTTGGTTGTAGCTCCGATAATTATTTTTAAAATTATTAGCTTAATCTCCTTAAACCAGCTACGCAAAAGAAATAATTTTGCTTTTTTTAAATTTCTATATGGTTTTGCGGAATAAGCATTTTCGAAAACGCTGAAAGCATCTTATTAGAGCTATTGCTACGCGGAAAAATACAAGTCAACTTAGTAGTAGGGTATTTTTAATCAGGAACTATTTTAACCACTTCCTCATCCCTTTTGGGTTTAAATTTTATAGTAGCACGATATGCCTTTGCAGGAAGGTACGTCTCTGATTTTTACCGGATGGAAGTTGATTTATCAGGGAATTGATGACGAACCACTTGGCTGCGGACTGCCGATCAGAAATGGTGGTAGCTGGCACTTTGTGGAACTAGATGTTACGCAATATCAGAACCGAACGAGCATTAGCTCATACCCCAACATTAACTACTTTATGTAGCGAATCAAAAGATTAATGGTTAACCAGTTTTTATCAAGTGCTTTCGGCTACTTAATAAAAAAAACAGGTCAAATTCTTCCGGGTCATGTGTTTTCGAAAATAGCCCAGGAATTGGTTGTTACTGGAAGCAATGTGCTGGGTTTTACCAAATTTTCGTTTAAAACTTTTTAGAAATTCAGGAGACAATGGTCTGGGTGTTAATTTAATTTGTAATTTTTTAAAAAATCTAATTTTCGGTTAATACCATTTTGTATGCATCCTACAATTGTTCTGGCTCGTTAAATTTTTTAATTTATCGTTTCGTATTAAACCCGTCAAATTTTTAATTTTAAAGTATCGGCAACTTTTAAGATTCTATTTTTTTAATTTTCACTTCTTGCATTTATAATTCTCTCGCCCCGCTAGGCCCACTTTGTAGTTTTTGTTTTCTCCTGAACCATTTTTAGCGTTACCGGAAGATTATTTACAGATATTTAACCTGCATCGGACGCTACGACTTAACTCTACTTGTAAATCTCCGTTTACAGAATTACGAATCAAACAAAATAAACCCTCCGGAATGTGTTTGCTGCTGATTTGAATTGTAAATTTTAGGTATGGAACTATGAAAATTTGGACTAAGTTATTTTTGGTATTTTTTACTTTACTAGTGGTGGTTTGGAGTTGTAGCGACGATGATAGTTTTTGGGATGCCATGATCCCGGAAACTGACAAAGATCCTACGACTACGCAAATTAATGGGTACGTTTTTAAACCGGCTTTGGTACCCGCCACTGACGCAAATGTTCAACAATTAAAAGTGCCCAACGGGTTTAAGGTAAATAAATTTGCCGAAAACTTAGGTAAACCCCGTATTCTGGCGGTAAACCCCACTGGATACGTGTACGCTTCTGATCGGGATGCTGGTACCGTTACGCTCTTACAGGATACGAACGCGGATGGTGCAGCCGACCAAACCAAAGTAGTAGCCAACATTAAGCAAGTACACGGTTTAGCGATGCGCGGCAACCAGCTGTACATGGTGGCGGTGCGAGAGCTGTATGTCGCTGATATGAACCCCGATGGGACTTTGGGTACACCGCAGTTACTGTTAAATGATTTGCCCGACGCCGGTCAGCACCCTAACCGTACCATCGCCTTCGGACCCGACGATAAATTATATATCACCGTTGGTAGTACGTGTAATTCGTGCCCGGAACCCAATAAAGAGAATGCCACTATTCTGCAAGCAAATCCGGATGGATCTAACCGGGTGGTTTATGCTAAAGGTTTACGCAATACCATTGGCTTTGGCTGGCATCCGCAAACGGGCGTGCTCTGGGGCTTGGATCACGGAATTGATTGGTTAGGCGACAATGATCAGAAAGAAGAAGTGAACCAGATTAAGCAAGGCGCTAATTACGGCTGGCCCTATATTTACGGCGAAGGAAAATACAACCCCGGCGATAGGCCCGAGGGCGATACCACGTACCAGCAATATCTGCAAAAAACCACTTTGCCGGTGCTCACGTACCAAGCCCACGCGGCCCCACTGCAAATGGTATATTACACCGGCACTAAGTTTCCGGCGGAGTACCAGAACGATGCTTTTGTAGCCATGCGCGGTTCCTGGAATCGTAGTTCGCCGGTGGGTTACAGTGTAGTACGCCTCCATTTTGAAAATGGCCAACCTACCCGTTTCGAAGATTTTTTAACTGGTTTTCTGGTGAATAACAACAAAGCGCACTTTGCCCGGCCAGTTGGCTTAGCCGTTCACCCTGATGGTTCTTTGCTCTTGTCTGACGATACCAACGGCGTAATTTACCGGATTGCTTATCAGTAGTAAATAGTTTTATTTGTTATTAGTTGTTCGTAGGGCTATCATTAAGATGTTAGAATTCCGCTTGTAATGGCTAATTATGTTTTCGGGTAATTGCTGCAAAGCACATCATACATATAAATTATTAACTAAAAAGCCGGTCTAGGTATTAGGCCGGCTTTATATTTTAATATCAAAACAATTCAAAATGTGATAGAAAATTACCCTGAACGTTGGTGACTTTTTTAAATTTTTTTATTCTTGCTGGTGCTTTTCAGATTCTTTAATAACCACATTAGATTCATCTGCTTCTTTTTTGGGTAAAAAAATGGATAGCACCACGGAGCCGATTAATATTACCGCCACTACAATCAACGCGTAAACCATATCTAATTTGTAAATATCCGACAGTAATAACTTGGCGCCGATAAAAACCAAAATCAATGATAAACCATAATGCAGGTAGTGAAATAACTTCATAATGCCGGCCAAGGCAAAATATAAGGCCCGTAAGCCCAGCAAAGCAAATACATTAGAGGTATATACAATAAAAGAATCTCGGGAAACGGCTAATATGGCCGGTATAGAATCAGCGGCGAAAACTACATCGGTAGTTTCTACCATAATCAGCACTAAGAACAAGGGCGTGATAAACCACGTTTTATCATATTTTACAAAAAAATTATCACCTACCAGGGTATTGGTTACCGGTATATACCGACTGATAAATTTAACTACCGGATTGGCTTTGGGGTCAATTTCTTCTTGTTCGGTGGTGGCCATTTTGATACCTGTAAACACCAAAAAAGCGCCTAAAAGGTACATGATAAAGTGAAACTTAGCCAGCAAAGCTACCCCCACAATAATAAAAGTAGCTCGTAGCACCAAAGCTCCCAAAATTCCCCAAAACAAAACTTTGTGCTGATATTGTACTGGTATCCGGAAGTAAGAAAAAATCATGATGAACACAAACAGATTATCAACGCTCAGTGATTTTTCTATGAGATATGCTGTTAAAAATTCTAAGGCGGGTGCCGGACCCATCCAGTAATATATTACAGCATTAAACGACAAACTTAGGGCCACCCAAAATGCACTCCATCCTAGCGCTTCCTTAATTTTTACCTCGTGGGTTTTCCGGTGAAAAACAAATAAATCAAGGCCCAGTAATAGTAATATAAATACGTTAAATAGTATCCAGAAATATATATTGTGATGACTCATTAATTCGTGTAAGTAATTTTTAACTGGTAAACCCTGCTCTTGCTTTCTCTTTACCCGTTGCACATAAACCTTATTCTCTAAACAACCTGAATACATAGGTTAAGTTTAAAAATGAAATTTAAGGCTTATCCGGGACAAACCATACACAAAACAACAAGAATTATCGGGGCTCAGCGGTTGAAGTAACGGAAGTAGCTATTTATTTTCATGGTTAAAACTCCATAAAAAGCTTCTTTAATAATGCCTTTACTTATTTTGGATGTTCCTTTGGTGCGGTCCGTAAAAATAATAGGAACCTCTTTAATTTTAAAGCCAAACTTGTAAGTTAAAAACTTCATTTCTATTTGGAAAGCGTACCCAATAAACCGGATTTCGTCGAGGTTAATGGTTTCGAGCACTTTGCGGCGGTAGCATTTAAAACCGGCGGTGGCATCCTGGATGGGCATACCGGTTACTAAGCGCACGTAGGCACTGGCAAAATAACTCATCAGCACCCGGTTCATGGGCCAGTTTACCACGTTTACTCCTTGAATATAACGACTGCCAATAGCCATATCGTAGCCTTCGCGGTGGCAGGCATCGTAGAGGCGGGGTAAATCGTGGGGATTATGCGAGAAGTCAGCGTCCATTTCAAAAATATAAGCGTAGCCATGGGCGAGCGCGTACTTAAAACCATGAATATAGGCCGTACCTAAACCTAGTTTGCCCGTTCGCTGCTCTAAATATAAGCGGTCGTGAAATTCGTATTGTAAGCTTTTCACAATAGTGGCGGTACCATCCGGTGAGTTATCGTCGATAATTAAAACGTGAAAAGGAGTTGTAAGGGAAAGGACACTGCGGATAATATCTTCAATATTTTCTTTTTCGTTGTAGGTGGGAATAATAACAAGCGAATTTTTCATGGTCTGGCAAAGATAGTAAAAACCCCAGGAATCAGAATTTTGAGTATTTGGATATATTTGCCGCTACTTGTTTGGAAAAATTTAAAAAATAAAGCTGCTTAGCTTCCTTAACGAATATACAGGTATAAACCCCAAAGATGACGAAACATAAAGCTGTTTTTTTAGACCGCGATGGCGTATTAAACGTAGAGCGGGGCGATTATACGTATTTGCCCGAGGATTTTGTGCTGGAATACAAAGTGCCGGAAGCGGTAGCGTTATTAAAACAAAATAATTTTTTATTAATTGTGGTAACCAACCAAGGAGGCCTGGCAAAAAAACTATTTACCCGGGCACAAATGCTGGCTTGCCACTCCAAATTACAGCAAAATTGTAATAACCTGATTGATGCCATCTACTACGCTCCGGCGCATCCATCCGTTTCGGCTTCGTTGGCCCGCAAACCCGATTCGTTGATGTTGGAAAAAGCACTTGCTAAATTTAACATTAATCCGGAAGCTTCGTGGCTGGTAGGAGACCAGTTGCGGGATATGCACGCCGCCGAAAAAGTACAAGTAAAAGGCATTTTGGTAGGTCCGCATCCTCCGGGTACTTACATCATGCAAGTAACCAATTTGTGGGAAGCTACGCAGATTATACTAAACCAAGCATAAAAAACCGGCCCAAGCCGGTTTCTTTGTGTCTTGAAAAAGCGAGGGAACGATTAAATTCTATTTTTTTCGATTGCTGTATTAACCTTTACCGTAGAGGAAGTAGGGCTTTTTACGGTGTTTGTTTTCGTGTAAGCCGGACAAGGCACAGATCTGCACGAGCTTAACCCTACTAAGCAAATGGCGCCAACAACAAGTAACTTTTTCATGTATGATTTTCTATATCTTAATATAATGCAAAAATACGCAAATAAGATTGACATTAAATAATAAACGCAAAACTTTTTTTTCTATTGCTTGTAGCCCAATATTTTTAACATCGAATCGCTGTCCTGTTCATCCGCAAACATCCGGGTCTTTAAATGTCCATTCTCGTCCCGGTCGATGATTACATGACGCGGTGCCGGAATCAAACAATGCTTAATGCCGCCGTAGCCGCTCAACGATTCCTGGTACGCGCCGGTATGAAAAAAGCCAATATACAACGGTTCTTTCTCATCAGAGGCAATAGTGGGTAAAAAAACCTGGAACGAATGCGTCTCGGAATTATAATAATCCTGGCTGTCGCAGGTTAAGCCGCCAATTTGCACCCGTCGGTAGCCTTTATTTAAGTGGTTAATAGCTAATAAGATATAGCGCTGACTTAATGCCCACGCATCCGGCAAATTGGTAATAAACGAGCCGTCAATCATGTACCATAATTCTTTATCGTTCTGTAGTTTTAAATCCAGAATCGAATAAATATTAGCGCCGCTTTCGCCTACCGTAAAAATACCAAACTCGGTAAAAATGTTAGGTTCGGGCACCCCTTCGGCCTGGCAAATCCGCTGAATAGTACGCAAAATTTCTTCTACCATGTAGCGGTAATTGTACTCCGATTGGATCGACGTTTTAATCGGGAAACCACCGCCAATATCAATGCTATCCAGTTCGGGACAAACTTTTTTTAATTCGCAGTACTTGTGTACGAACCGGCTTAACTCCGACCAGTAATACGAAGTGTCTTTAATGCCGCTGTTAATAAAATAATGGAGCATTTTCAGTTCAAACTTCGGATCGTCCTTAATTTGATTTAAATACAAATCTACCACATCGTTATACCGGATACCTAAGCGCGAAGTATAAAATTCAAATTTTGGTTCTTCGTCCGAAGCTACCCGAATGCCTAACCGGCATTTTTCGTTCACGTGCTCTTTGTAATAATCAATCTCCGACAAATTGTCCAAGATTGGCGTAACATTGTAAAAACCGTCGTTAATTAAGTCGGCGATGTAGCTTTTGTACAGTTCACGTTTAAAACCGTTGCAAATCACGTAACGGTCTTTGGTGAGTTTTCCTTTTTCGTACAAAGCCCGGATAATCGGAATATCGTACGACGACGACGTTTCAATATGGATATCATTTTTCAGGCCTTCTTCCAGCACAAAAGAAAAATGCGACGACTTGGTACAGTAGCAATAGGTGTACGTACCTTTGTAATCCAGTTTTTCAATAGATTCCCGGAACAGCTTTTTGGCTTTCTGAATCTGCGAACTGATTTTAGGTAAATAAGTCAATTTAAGCGGCGTTCCGTATTCTTTAATGATTTCGAGCAGCGGAATGCCGTTAAAAATCATTTGATCGTTTTCTACGTGAAATTCTTCGGTGGGGAAATCGAATGTTTGGTTTATTAAATCTATGTATTTGTCCATGCTGGGTTTAACGCTCTGCGGGCGATGTAAAATTGTTTGTATTTTACCATCTTTGCAAAAGATTGTTGTGTTATTGTTGTGTTAACAAATGAAAAACATTAAACTCATTGAGGTACGATCAGAGCTCGGAGCCGGTACTCGCGGGGCGAGTATGGGCATTGATGCCCTGAAAGTAGCCTGCTTGAATAAACAATCTGATTACTTTAAGCGTTTCAATTCTACCGAAGTGGCTAACTTAAATTATGTACTTTTCGACCGCAATTTATTTCCCTATGCCAAATACATCGATTCGGTTTTAACGGTTCAAAAAAGTATTGCCTCTATGGTTCATCAAACCATGGAGCAAGGCATGTTTCCGTTGGTTTTAGCCGGCGATCATTCCAACGCGGCGGGTACTATTGCGGGAATTAAGGCGGCTAATCCAGATAAGACGTTAGGCGTAGTTTGGATAGATGCGCACGCCGATTGTCATTCACCGTATACCACGCCATCTGGTAATATGCACGGTATGCCTTTAGGTATCGCGTTAAACGAAGATAATCTCTGCTGCCAGGTAAATAATCCGGAACCCGAAACCTTGTTTTTCTGGAATGCCTTAAAAAAATCGGCAGGCCGGGTCCTAAACTTAAGCCGGAACACTTGGTCTATGTGATGGTTCGATCCACAGAAGAACCGGAAAATACGTTAATGCGCCAAAATAGCATCAAAAATTACAAGTACCAGGAGTTTAATGAAAAAGGCCCGCAACAAGTAGGGCAGGAGGTACTGGAGCGTTTAAAAGAATGCGATCTAATTTACGTATCCTTTGATGTAGATAGCCTGGATCCTAAATTTTCGCGGGGCACGGGCACCCCGGTGGCTATTGGACTCACCGTAACCCAAGCGCAGGATTTGTGTTATACCTTATGTAGGAGCCCGAAAGTATGTTGTTTTGAAATGGTAGAAATTAACCCCATGCTGGATATTAAAAATACCATGGCCAAAAACGCTTTTCGTATTCTTGAATCGGCAACGGAGGCTATTCTGAACCAACCAGAACCTCTGGCAACTTAAAAATTTTAAAAAAACTTTAGCTCAGCTAAAAATACGAATACTAAGTAGTTGGTCGTTTTTAGTTGTTCGTTATTCGATCGTTATAACTTTAACCATCAATTGCTTAAAATCAGGATTTTATCAACTTAATTTTGTCTTGTTACTTAAATTCGAGTAAATGCAAAATATTAAAGGAGCAGCCATAAAGATTGTTCGTCAATCGGGCAACCTCATTATTAAATAAATCAATATCTGTACTACATTTGCTTGCTAGTTTAATGGCTTAAGTTTATTCATTAAAAATGCTTTTCTGAAAACAGGTATGAGGTAGAGGAAAATTAGCTAGCGTATTCATTACCGCATCAAAATAACAGAAGTACCACCTTACCTATGATTGAATTACAACAAACGATTGCCCAACATATTAGCGAGGCCCTTCAAAACCTTTACCAAATTATGGTTGCACCCGCTGCTATTTTGTTGCAACCCACCCGCAAAGAGTTTGCCGGCACTTTTACTTTTGTAACGTTTCCTTATACCAAATCCATCGGCAAAACACCGGATATTATTGGCGTGGAACTGGGTAAATACCTAAAAGAAAATACCGCCGAAGTATATAGTTACAACGTAGTGAAAGGTTTTTTAAATCTGGAAATTGACGATGGGGTTTGGGCCAATGTTTTCCAGCAAATAGCTTCTGATCCGGATTTTGGCTATTCCAAAATTAAAAAAAGCAAAGTGGTGGTAGAGTATTCTTCGCCCAATACCAATAAACCTTTGCACTTGGGGCATTTACGCAATAACTTTTTGGGGTACTCGGTCGCCGAAATTTTAAAAGCGAACGGCCACGAAGTAGTAAAAGTTAATTTGGTAAACGACCGGGGCATTCACATCTGCAAATCTATGCTGGCTTATCTGTATTTTGGGCAAAACGAAACGCCGGAAAGCGCGGGCATAAAAGGCGACCACTTAGCGGGGAAATATTACGTGCTGTTTGATAAGGCTTACAAGTCGGAGATCGACGAATTAGTATCGAGTGGTATGGAAGTGGAGAAAGCCAAGAAAGAAGCTCCCTTAATGCGCCAAGCGCAGGCTATGCTGCAAAAATGGGAGCAAGGCGACGAAAATACCATCCGGCTTTGGCAGCAAATGAACGGTTGGGTTTACGCGGGATTCGACGAAACGTACAAAAACATTGGGGTTGATTTTGATAAATTTTACTACGAGTCGCAAACGTATTTGCTTGGCAAGTCTACGGTTGAAGAAGGGTTGGCCCAAGAAGTTTTTTTTAAAAAACCAGACGGCTCCGTGTGGGTAGATTTATCTGCGGAAGGTCTGGATGAGAAACTAGTGTTACGCGCCGACGGCACCTCGGTGTATATTACCCAAGATTTAGGCACCGCCGAATTAAAGTACCAGGATTTTAGCTATGATTCTTCCATCTACGTGATTGCCGATGAGCAGAATTACCACATGCAGGTACTGCAGGCTATTTTAAAAAAATTAGGTAAATCGTACGCGGATGGCATTCACCATTTATCGTACGGCATGGTGGATTTACCTTCGGGCAAGATGAAATCGCGGGAAGGAACGGTGGTTGATGCCGACGAACTGGTAGCCGAAATGATTGAAACCGCGCACCAGCAAACCGATGAATTAGGTAAAATTGAAGGATTTACCGAGATCGAAGCCCAGCAATTATACCATACCTTAGCTATGGGCGCGCTCAAGTATTTTCTATTAAAAGTAGATCCGAAAAAACGCATGCTGTTTAATCCGGAAGAATCAATTAGTTTTATTGGCAATACCGGTCCGTTTATTCAGTACACGCATGCGCGAATCGCGGCTATTTTACGTAAAGCTGCGGAACTCCACATACCTACGCATGTGGAAGCTTTTGCCGAAGTACAATCGTTTCACGAAACCGAACGCGAAGTAATTACCCAACTAGCTACTTTCCCGAACGTGGTGCAGGAAGCGGCAAATTTGTACGCGCCGTCCGTGGTGGGGCAATATGCTTATGAGTTGGCTAAAGCTTATAATCGTTTTTACACCGAAGTTTCTATATTTCAGGAGACCGATCCGGCTGCGTTAAGTTTCCGGGTTACGCTTTCTAAAATGGTTGCGCAAAATATTAAACGATCCATGCGTTTGTTAGGGATTGAGGTGCCGGAGCGTATGTAGATTCAGTTGTTAAATGTTGAATGTTGGATATTAGATGTTAGGTATTCGTTTTGTTAATTTAATGCTGACCTCTCTGGCGCAAGTGTTAAGCGCCGCGTTACTTGAGCCTAAGAATTAGAGTCAGTCTGGAGACTGACGAATACATAAATTTAAAAAATTCAAATTTTACCCTTATAAAAAAGCAAAAGGCAGCGTAGTTTGTTAAACAAATATGAAACACTTAGGTATATTTCTGTTAATGCTGCTGCCATTCAGTTGCCAGCAACCTAGTAATGCCCAGGAACAAACTATTGTAAAAACCTTAAACACTATGGAAACAACTACGGAACACGTGGAAGGAAACAAGCCTTCGGTTTACGATTTCAGATTTAAAACTTTACAAGGTGCCGAAATAAACCTGAATGAATTTAAAGGCCGCAAAATGCTTTTAGTGAACGTGGCTTCGGAGTGCGGGTTTACCCCGCAATATAAGGAGCTGCAGCAACTCTATGATCAATATGGAACCAAAGTAGTGGTTATTGGTTTTCCGGCCAACGACTTTGGTGGCCAGGAGCCGGGTTCTAATCAGGAAATCGCTGCTTTTTGCGAAAAGAATTACGGGGTAACTTTTCCTGTGGTAGAAAAAATTGCGGTTACTGGCCCTAATCAGCATCCTTTATATAAATATTTATCCAGTAAATCTTTAAACGGCGTAACTGACGAAGTACCTACCTGGAATTTCTGTAAATACTTAATAAACGAAGATGGAAAAGTAGTGCAGTTTTTTCCATCTAAAGTAGCTCCCCTAAGTTCCGAGCTGATTGCGGCCATTCAAAAATAAAAAATTTAAAAAATTTTGAATTCGCCTTCCTCTATGCAGTCGCCGGGAAAAATGAAAGCCTGGGTATTAGCTTTTCGGCTTAGAACCTTGCCCTTGGCTTTGGCTAGTATTGGCATGGGAAGTTTTTTAGCCGCCACCCGGGGTAAATTCAACTTATCCGTCGTCATTTTATGCGGCCTTACTACGGTTTTACTGCAAGTATTATCGAACCTGGCGAATGATTACGGCGATTCGCAGCACGGGGCCGATAGCCAACACCGGGAAGGTCCTCAACGAGCGGTTCAGACTGGGGTAATTACCGCCGCCGAAATGAAAAAAGCTATTTACTTAACTTCTTTCCTGAGTTTTTTATCCGGTATTTTGCTTTTATGCCTGGCTTTTGGCACAAGCGGCTTGTATCTGTTTTTTATCTTTTTGACTATTGGCTTGCTTTGCATTTGGGCCGCGGTTTCTTACACTGCCGGAAATAATCCTTATGGTTACGCCGGGTTTGGCGACATAGCGGTATTTGTTTTTTTTGGCTTAGTAGGTGTACTGGGCACTTATTTTCTGCAAACCGGAGAGCTGGAATCAATAATGCTATTACCAGCCTTTAGCCTGGGTTTTTTCTCCACGGGGGTGCTAAACATTAATAACATCCGCGATATCCGTTCCGATGCCTTGGCCGGTAAACGCTCCGTACCCGTGCGCTTAGGACCGCAACGAGCCCGCATTTACCATTGGTTTTTATTAGGAGCCGGCCTGGTTTGCGCCGTAGTTTACGTAAGTCAACAATACCAAAGTCCCTGGCAATTTTTGTTTTTAATTACTTTACCGCTATTTTTTAAAATTGGCACTCAAGTATACCGGCTGCAGCAACCAGCCCAATTAGATCCTTACTTAAAACAAATGGCCTTAAGCACCATGTTGTTTGTGTTGTTATTCGGCATTGGCCAGCTGCTTCCTTTATAAATTTTAAAAATAAAAAACGCCCGCCGGAGAAAACAGGTTTACTCAAATGTAAACTAACTATCTCCGGCGGGAATTTTTTTTAATTTTTTAATCGTTCGATGTTACCGGCTGGCTGGTTTCGGAAGATGAAGATTGTTCAGCAGCGTTTGCACCACGCTCTTTGTTGAACCGCTGTTTAGGTTTGTAGGGTTCCTTCGGCCGGTCCGGATTGTTTTCAGCGTTTGCCTTTGGTTGCGTGCGTCTTGGTTTACGCTCTTTCGATACAGTTGAAGCAGCGGGTCTTGTTTCGGTGCCCCCGGGCTTACGAACAGTCTTTTTCCGGGATTTGCTTCGTGTTCGGTCATCTTCCCGGTGTTTGTTGGGTTCAAAGGCCGGTCCGGGTCCCACTTCTTCCGGGTTTTCCAACTTGGGTATTTCCCGCTCAATTAAGCGCTCAATCCGTTTTACCCGTACCTGGTCTTTTTCGTTGATAAAGGTAATGGCCGTGCCCGTAGTAGAGGCCCGGGCCGTGCGGCCAATCCGGTGAATATAATCTTCGGCGTCCTGGGGAACATCGTAATTTAAAATATGGCTGATGTTATCAATATCAATACCTCGCGACATGATATCCGTTGCCACTAAAATTTGAAATTGTTTGTTCCGAAAACCTTGCAGCGTGGCTTCCCGTTCGTCCTGGGTGCGGTCAGAAGTAATGCCTTCAGCCTTGTGGCCCATCTTTTGTAAAATCCGCACAATATCGTTTACCGCCGATTTCCGGGAAGTGAATACAATCATGCTCTGCACCGTTATATCTTTTAGCAAATGCTCAATTAATTTCGGCTTTTGCTTATCGTAAGTCAAATACATCCGCTGGTCAATGCCTTCCGCGGGTTTCGAAATAGCCAGGTTAATTTCTGTAGGTTCTTTTAAAATTTTACGGGCCAATTCCCGGATTTTAGGCGGCATGGTGGCTGAAAACATTAAGGTTTGCCGGTTAGCAGGTAGTTGGCTCACAATACGGAGTAAGTCCGGCATAAAACCCATGTCCAGCATTTTATCTGCTTCGTCCAGGACCAGGTAATCCAGCTTATCAAATTTAACGTAACCCATGTTCATGTGCGCAATTAAGCGGCCGGGCGTGGCAATAATGATATCGGCGCCACTGGTAATCGCATTTTTTTGCTGATCCCAGCTTTCGCCTTTGTTACCGCCGTAAATAGCAATGGAGGTAGCCGAAACAAAATAAGCAAAGCCAGCAATCTGGTCATCAATCTGCTTGGCTAATTCGCGCGTAGGTACTAAAACTAAAGTGCTGGTGTGGTCGTGGCGGGCATGCGAAATTTTATCCAGCAAAGGCAATACATAAGCGGCCGTTTTGCCGGTACCCGTTTGCGCACAGGCAATCAGGTCGTGTTGTTTCAGAATTACCGGGATAGCCGCTTGTTGAATCGGCGTTGGTTTCCGGAAATTCATAGCCTCAATACCAGCCAAAAGATCGTCGTGTAGTTGAAAAGAGTGAAAATTTAGATCTTCGGCGGCTTTATTATCGGGTTGAATATCCATTATAATAGTGTAAACGAAAAATACATAAAAAGTAAAGATAGCAAATAAAAACGGCTTTAATGGCCTAAATGTTAACGGATAGACCTGTTTGCCAGCTAAAACGGTGAAAATAAAAAGTTAAATTAGGGATTAATCAAGAGCTTTTAACAAACGCTTTACATTCGTTAGTTTATTAAATAAATTGGCCGGAAAACAGCGGTTGTTCTTTGCTCAGAATAAAAAATAACCTTCTTTAGATATAATTAATAAGCCATATTTTATTAAAAAACAACAAACCAGTAGTAACTAACCATTATTTAACACGGCATATGTCAGGACATAGTAAATGGTCAACGATTAAGCGGAAGAAAGGAGCACTTGATGCGAAACGATCTAAAATTTTTACCAAAATAATCAAAGAAATATCGGTAGCCGTGCGCGAAAGCGGACCAGAACCCGATGGCAATCCGCGTTTGCGCTTAGCCATTCAAAGCGCCAAAGCGGCCAACATGCCCAAAGAAAACATGGAGCGAGCCATTAAGAAAGGCTCCGGTGCCGACGAGGCACACTACACCGAAATCACGTACGAGGGTTATGCCCCGCACGGGGTAGCCGTTTATGTAGAGTGCCTAACCGACAACTTAAACCGCACTGTAGCCAGTGTTCGGTCGGCGTTTAGTAAACACGGGGGCGCATTAGGCACAAATGGGTCGCTGGATTTTCTATTTGACCGGAAAGGTGTTTTTGTTTTAAAACAAGCCGAATCAACGTTAGACGAAGAAGCATTTACTTTTGAGTTGATTGATGCGGGCGCCGAAGAAGTAGTTTTTGAAGAAGAATACATTACTATTTACTGCGCCATGGAGGATTTTGGTGCTTTACAAAAGAAAGTGGAAAGTTTGGCGTTAGAAGTAGAAACTGCCGAGTTACAACGTATTCCGAAAACAACGGTAACCCTGAACGATGACGCCTTACGAAAAGTACTGAAATTAATTGATGTACTGGAAGACGATGACGACGTGCAAAAAGTGTATCATAATGTAGAATTAAGCCAAATGCAATTGGCTAATTTAGAAGCTTAAAGGTATTAGCAGTTACACCTTAAAAATTGGCTGAAATTTTGAATAATAATTTGCCGGTGTCAATACAAGCATGATTAACCAGCAAAACCGAAACCTAATCACGTTCTGATTCGCTTTGGCAGAATCGGCTAAAAATCTGAGATATGGAAGACAAACTAGAAACAATATTTGAAGGTCTTAAGCAAAAATCAACCACGAAGCAAACTATTTACCGGAATACCCAGGAGGTTTTTGAAAAAATGCGCCTGGCCGCTGCGGCTATTGTTACTTCTTTAAGTACAAAAATTACGGAAGTAGATTCTAATGTTATCATCGAATACCGGAACATTAATGAGTTTGAATTTCATATTAAATTCTCCGGCGACCTGCTTATTTTTGTAATGCACTCTAACGTGATTACTTTTCCGGAAGATCATGAGTTAATGAGTAACCCTTACGTAGAAGAAGATTTTCGCCGCCGTTTTTTCGGGCATATCATGGCTTATAATTTTATGGCTGATTCCATTAAATACAACCGCATGAACGATCCGGGCTACTTACTGGCCCGCATTTTAATCAACGTAGAAAATCATTATTACCTGGAAGGGGTAAGCGAACTGGACCTGGAATATTCTGATATTTCAAAAAATGTGGTAGATGATAAAGCTTTACGCTTGTTTATCGAAAGTGCTATGGTCGCTTCGGTAAACAACGATTTAATTGCGCCGGCTATTGATGATATCAAGAAGATTTCGGTGAAGCAGAAAATGGAAAACCAACAAGTGAGCCGCGGTCAAAAGTTGGGCTTTAGTTTTAGTTACGAAGGCAACTCCAACAACTTTCAGGGAATGTATTAAGAAAAGAGACTCTAGTATCTAAATTTTAGACGCTAGACCGGAAGCTGCAGAATAGTGACTTATAAGTGATTTTTAAAAACAATTTAGATGTAAAAAGGATAATTAACCTGTACTGAAACTTAAGATTATATTATTTTTTTGAATTTTAGATCATCTGGTAGTTCCGGGATTAGTTAAAATTTAAAAATTATTTTGAATAATATGTTAAATAAAATAACTATAACAAAGGCCGGATCGCTTTTACACCCGGCCTTTGTTATTTAATCCATCATATCGGCCAGCTCCAGCCAGCGTTCCGATTTTTGCTCTAGAATTTGCTCTATTTGCTTTAAACGAGCCGCATCTTCTGCTAACTTTTTATGATCAGCCACACCACTGTTCAGACGGGCCACAATACTTTCTTTCTCATTTTCTAAAGCCTGGATTTCTTTTTCTAATTGTTCGTATTCCCGCTTTTCGCTGTAAGTCGCTTTTCTTTTTAAATTTTGGACTAGATCCGGCACTACAGTAACCGGAGTAGGAGTGGAAGCATTTGGTTTACTGGCCGGTTTACCTGTTTCTTTTTCCTGATCAGCCAGCCACTCCCGATAATCCGTGTAGTTGCCCGGAAAATTGCGGATTTTGCCTTCGCCTTCAAATACAAATAAATGCTCTACTAACTGGTCCATAAAATACCGGTCGTGCGACACAATGAGCAAACAGCCGCCAAATTGCAACAAGAAATCCTCCAGAATATTCAGGGTAATAATATCTAAATCGTTGGTAGGCTCATCCAAAATTAAAAAATTGGGATTTTTGATTAATACCCGCAACAGTTGCAAGCGCCTTTTCTCGCCACCGCTTAATTTACCCACCAACGTGTATTGCTGAGCCGGTGGAAACATAAAGTGTTGTAGAAATTGCGAAGCCGTAATTACTTCCCCGTTCGCCATTTCTACTACTTCGGCAATTTCTTTCACAATATCAATTACCCGCTGGTCGTCTTTAAAAGTAAGTTCATCTTGGGTGTAGTACCCTACTACCGTGGTTTGCCCCGGATCAATTTCGCCGGAATCGGGCTGTAACTTACCGGTGAGCATATTCAGGAAAGTAGTTTTGCCCGCCCCATTTTCGCCAATAATACCAATGCGGTCTTTTTTCTTGAAAACGTACGAGAAATTATGTACAATCTGCTTATCGCCGAAGGCTTTAGCGATTTTTTCTACTTCAATAATTTTCCCGCCTTGGCGAGTAGTTTTTACGGATAATTCTAACTGGGCCTGGCTTACTTTGCTGGTCGCTTTTTCTTTTAAGTCGTAAAAAGCATCAATGCGCGATTTAGATTTAGTGCCGCGGGCTTTGGGTTGCCGGCGCATCCAATCTAGTTCTTTGCGCATTAAGTTGCGGGCTTTTTCTACTTCCAGATCTTGCTGTATTTCGCGTTCGGCTTTTTTCTCGATAAAGTAAGCGTAATTGCCTTTGTAAGAAAAAAGTTTACCTTGATCTAATTCCACAATTTCGTTGGCCACTTTATCCAGAAAATAGCGGTCGTGGGTTACCATTAATATCGTTTGCTGCGGCGAGGAAAGCACGTTTTCTAACCATTCAATGGTATCTAAGTCCAGGTGGTTGGTAGGCTCATCCATTATTAACAAGTCCGGCTCATCAATAAGGACCCGGGCCATGGCTACGCGCTTTTTCTGCCCACCCGATAAATGCCGGATTTCTTTTTCCAGGTCGTTAATGCCAAATTTACTCAGTATTTGCTTCACCTTAGTCTCGTAATCCCAGGCATTTAATTCTTCCATGCGTTCCATTAAACGTTGCAATTCGTCCGGATTGGCATTTTCCTGTAATAAGATATGCTCGTATTGGCTAATGGTTTCAATAACTTCGTTCTGACCCGAAAACAAGGTTTGTTGCACGGTCAGGTTTTCGTTAAATTCTGGTTGTTGGCCCAAGTAACCTACTTTTACTTCTTTGCGGAGACTCACCGAGCCAGAATCAGGCGGTAATTTCCCGGCCAGTACATTTAATAAAGTGGTTTTACCCGATCCATTTACGCCCACCAGGGCCAGGCGCTGGCCTTTGCTAATCCCAAAATTTAATTCCCGGAAAAGCCAACGGTCGGCAAACGTTTTAGATATATTTTCGGCAGATAAGTAATTCATGCTGTAAATTTAGCGGAAAGATTGAAGAAGAGATACGTTATCAATAGTTGATCGTTATTAGTTGTTCGTTATTAGGCTTAAAATTAGTTGACAGTCGATTCATTATTTTAACATATTCTTCCGTTTGATTTTGTTTAATTACGTAACAGCATTGGTTTCGGAAAACCATAAGAACGGCATGCATAAAAAAAGCCGGCAATTGCCGGCTTTTTAAACACTAGTTAAAAAGTCTGATTAATTAACTACGGTTATTATTTAAATCGTTAATAATGCTGCTACGGTTGACATTGGCAACCGTAGCCGGTACGGTCCGCGTCATGATGGAAGCCAGAATAGAGAATAATCCAAAAATAACATGCGGCTCCCACACTACTTCATCGAAATTAAAAATCCAGGGCGAGGCAGCTAAAAATAATCCGATAAATAAATCCATGCGTAAATGGCTTACCATCGGAATTTTCCGGATAATACCTACTTCAAAATTGGTCATAATGGTTTGTAACAATACCATAACACCTACGATTACTGGTACCCAAGTTTCGGCTCCGCCGTTATCAAAGTCAAATACCCATGGCGAGGCTATTAGTATAATTCCCACCAGATAATCTAAAATCCCGTGGATTCTTGTTGGTATGATTCTCATAGTTATACGTATAGGTTGTTTAAAAAGAATAAATTTTTTTATTTGGGTTTATATACGAAAGCAGAAGGTGAAGGTTGTAAAATACAATAAATTGTCCGCTACAGTTGCTTTTTTAGAGCATTTACATTAAATAAGTTATATAAGTATAAATACGTAAGTAAGTTTACTTAATTACATAATTTTTAGATTTTCCGGCTCAGAGGATTGCTGGTGATAAATCCCGAAATAGCCGTAATTTTGTGGCATGAGCCTACCTCTTAAACAACAACCCATTGGCGTATACGACAGCGGCATTGGCGGATTAACCATGGCGCAGGCCATTACGCGACTATTGCCGCACGAACGATTAATTTATTTTGGCGATACCGCGCATTTGCCTTACGGCGACAAATCTACGGCCGCCATCCAAGCTTATTCGGTTAAAATATGCAACCTGCTGATCCAGCAGCATTGTAAAGTTATTTTAATTGCCTGCAATTCGGCTTCGGCAGCCGCTTACGACTTAGTACGGGAATACGTAGGTAGTAAAGCCAAAATTTTAAATGTGATTGATCCGGCAGTGGACTATATCGGACAGCATTATGCTAATAAAACCGTTGGTTTAATTGGCACCAAACAAACGGTTCATTCGAATGTTTATAAAAAGAAAATAGATGCTTTAGACAAAAATATCACCTTACAATCGTTGGCGACCCCATTATTGGCGACCATGATTGAAGAGGGTTTTTTTAATAATAACATTAGTGAGAGCGTAATAGCCAAGTATCTTTCCGATCCGGAGCTCGAAAATATCGAGGCGCTTATTTTGGGCTGTACGCATTATCCATTAATCAAAAATCAGATCAACGAATTTTACCAGGGCCAGGTAGATATTGTAGATGCTTCGGAGTTGGTGGCCAAGCACGTAAAACAATTTTTAATTTTTAATGATTTAGCTGCTACTAATTTAGTTAAAGAACACGCGTTTTACGTATCGGATTTTACGAGGTCTTTCGAAGAATCTACCAAGTTATTCTTCGACCGAAAAGTAAACCTGGAACATTATCCTTTGTGGGAATGATTTAGTTAGAAGGTTAAAAGGTTTGAAAGTGGGAAGGTTAATTAATTTTTTTAAATTTTTAAGCTTTTTTCTGCTTCTGCAATTATAAAATTTAAAAATGTCTGTGGTCCATCGTCAATGGACCGTGGACTAACGACTAAAAATCATGAAAAAACGCTATCATATCATTGGGGATTTAAAGCGCAATGTGCTTATTCTGGCGGCGGCCAGCAGTTTGGGGTTGGCCAGTTGTAATTCGGGCGGCAATACAGAGCAAGATTCAGCATCCAGCGATTGGTCCACGGGTACGAGCACCTTAAGCAAAGGAGTTATAACCGAAATGACGGAAACCAGCCCGGATAACTGGAAGATTACGGATGAACGTCCGGCGGGTGCGGGCCAGGTAGCTGCCATCTTAAGGCATTACGACGGCAAGATAGATACCCTTACCGGAGAACCTTTGCAACGTGCCATGAACGAGTACGCATCGGTACATCCAAGTAATACGGGTGGTTTTAGTATGATGAATGTATTAATGTGGAGCAGTATCGGGTACATGGCGGGCCGCATGATGTCGCCTAATCCGGCCTACTACGCGAATCCTGCTGTAATGAACCGGACGAGTGGTTGGCGTAATTCTATTTACCAGGAACGGCAGCAAAATGGCGGTCGGGGTGGTTATTATGGTAGTGGTGCTTACCGGAGCCAGACGGCTACGCGGGCGCCGCAAGGCCGTTCCGGCTATTTTTCCGGTCGTCGGAGTGGATTTTCGGCTTAACTTTTCGAGTGTAAAAAGCTGGTTTTTTCTATAAGCCTTCCATTTTTAAATTTTAGCTTTTGAGTAGCCTTAAAAATAGCCTACTACTTACCACGTAAAACTTAAAACTTCACTTTGGCAAATTTTCTTTCCGAATCTTCGTATGATGGCGCAGCAGATAAATCTGTTCGGGTAATTACGCACCAGGGAAATGTGAATGCGGTTTTACAAGGCTTAGGCTGGACCTGGATAACCGAAGAAGGCTGCGCCAATTATTTACCTGGGGAGGCAGTTCTTTTACCCGAAAAAATAGCTGATGGATTATTAAACGCCGCTACGCAGCTTTATGATATGATGGTGGCTGCCGTACCGGAGAACTTGCCCGATGCATTTTTACGGGTACTGGATATTCCCGAAAACTTGTGGCCCATTATCCGGCTTTCCTGGAACGATGATCGCCATTGGCATATTTACGGGCGTTTCGACTTGGTACAAACTGCACAAGGACCCAAACTTTTGGAATTTAACGCCGATACGGCTACTTCTATCCCGGAAACGGCGGTGGTGCAATGGGCCAGTTTAGCGGCCGCTGGTAAAAACGACGCGGCCCAAGCCTCCGGATTGTACGAAGCTTTAGTGGAGCAGCTAAGCACCTGGCGTACGCAAAACAATGATCTGGCGCCTAATCTGGTTGTAACGTATATCGGGGAAAGTACCGAAGACCGTACCAATTGCGAAGTAATGGCTCAGGCTTCCCGCGAGGCGGGGTTTGAAGCTTATTTATTCCCGATTGATGCATTAACTTTTTCGACCAAAGGAACCGAACGGGGCGTATGGGGAGAAGTGGGGAAAGACGAGTGGCTTGAATTTCCGTTTATTTTTAAATTATTACCCTGGGAGCAAATTGCCTGGGAAGAACCCGAGCTGGCCGAAGACTTAGCCAGTTTAATGCTGACCCGCAATGTAGTAGTAGCCAACCCGCCGTATACCTTAATTTGGCAAAGCAAAGGCTTTTTGGCCTGGCTCTGGAAAGCTTATCCGCACCATCCGCTTTTGCTCGAAACGTCTCTAGAACCCATTCGAGGCAAGTACATCCGCAAACCTTTTTTCGGCCGGGAAGGACAAAACGTGCAAGTAGTAGATAAACAAATCATCGAAGAGAAAGAAGGAGAATACGGCCAGCAAAAAGTAGTGTACCAGGCTTGGGTAGATTTACCCCAGGATGATCAAGGTCATTTTTACCAGGCTGGTGTATTCTGGGCTGGCGAAGGATGCGCCATTGGTTTACGCCGGGAAAAAGGAATCATCACCAACCTGTCGCAGTTTTTGCCGCATCTGCTGGAGGTGAAGAGGTGAAGTTAAATTAAAATCCTTATTTTTAGCAGTTTAGGATTAATGTTACTGCTTGCCGTTTAAGAAATAAGCATTAAAAATTACTTGATTAGCCGTTGCTTTAACTTTCGTATGCTGAACTAAGCTTATTTTTTACCATAAGACTGTTGCCTTATACAAGTTAAAATTTTCGTCTCTAGAAATTATGGGTAGTCCATTGTTAAAACCTTGGACAATGATAATTCTATCAAATGGGTCTTTGTGGTGATAAGGCAGAGTGGAAAGCGTTAAGGTATCCGCGAAAGTAACGGGCAACACCCCAAAACCGTTTTCTTCTATTTGCCTACTAACTTGATTGAATGGTGTTTTTAGCTCTAATTTTCCTAAACTTACTTTAATGGCTATTTCCCAGAGAGAGGCAATGCTCACAAAATTTATCGTGTTTTCTGTTTCAATGGCAGTCCTAGCTCTTTGAGAAAGTTCTTGCTCACCATTGATCTACCAGATAAGAGTATGGGTGTCTAGTAAAAACTGCTGCATCAGGGCATGTATTCTTTAAAGTCGTCTAACGGCTCATCAAAGGACGGCTTCATAACAAACATACCTTGTCCACTACCGAAAACCGGCTTTTTTCTGTGTTTATTTTTTTCCTTAATTGCTAAAAAATCAATAAAATCAGATACTTCTGATTTTAAATGATCAGGCAGGATAGCTAGTTTGCTATATAAAGTTATGTTATCCATCGTTAGTTTGTTCATTTAAAAATTTTCATTGTTATAAAATTAAAAAATAACATCAAATTATTTACCCTTAATGTTTCGTATACCACTGCTGGTGTTGCTAGACCTTAATTACTAAATGGATATATTCCGGCTTTCAGTTCTTACTTGTTCCGTGAGTAATTGTTAAAGGGTAATCCTTTGCGACATACTTGCCAACTTGAAGCTAGTTTACGCTCGTAATCAAATATTTATATCACTTTAAAATTGACAAATATAAATATAAGCTCGGCACTACTGCACTCCTTTGTTTTATCCTGTTGCAATCCTTCTTCTTACAAAAAAGTAAACGGATTGGTAGAGGCAATGTGCGTAATTTTCACGCCGGGCAACTTGGGTTTTAACCATTGAGCAGCGTATTCCATGCCGGCTTCTTCGCTTACCGCATGGTTCAGGATGATTAAACTGGTTTTCTGGCCCATTTGCAAACCGTCTCTTACCCGCTCTACGGTTTCCCATTCACGGGTTTCCCCGCTTAATATTACATCTGGTTTTAATTCCTGAATGGCCGCAATTTGCCTTTTGCTATCCATGTAGCCAAAGGCCAGGTAAACCGTGGTACAATTCTGCTTTAAATTACCCACTACCCGCACCGTAGTAATACCCAATTTGTTTTTGGCCAGCAAGGCAATGGATTTTAAACTTAGGGGTTGTGGCAAAGTAAGCAGCCTCGGATTGGCCGCATCGTAAAATTGATCCCAGCCTAATTTTTTAAATTTCCCATGATAATGCCATCGGGCTTATGGGCGTGCCAATAATCGTGAAACCGCCATACAGCTATTTGGTGTTTCTTTAACAAATCTATTTTATACCGGTATGCATCGTCTTGCTGCAGCCAGTCGGTTTCGTCTTGGTTATTATAAAAAGGAGTTTCGTGGGCAATAATAAAGTTAGCGCCTGCTTGAGCGGTTTTTTTAATTACTTCTACCGTCGGAAACATGGTAGTGACAATGCCTTTTACTTCCTGGTCCAGGCTGCCGGATCTTAGCTGGTCCACGGTACTGGCAAAAGGTGCATTCGGAATTTCTTTCAGAATAGTATCAATTACTCTTTTAACCGTAAAAGTGTCTGGTGCTGGATGTGGGTTTTTAGCCAAACTTAAACCTGGCGCCGATAACACCAGCGAGGTGCCCAATAATTTAGTAACGGACGTTAAAAATTTTCGCCGGCCGGAAAACGGAATAGGGTGCTTGTGCTTCATGCGGGGTTCTGGTTATAAATATTCTGATTACGATAGTAGCTTTGCCAACAATAGATGGTAAAGTAGTTTTTATGATTACTTGGCAAGTAAAAAATTAAAAATATTCCGGACGAAGTAGCCTGAGTTTTTACATATACTCCCAAATAGCAAATTTTCCGGGGTAAAAAGAGATTTTTTTAAATTTTTTAAAAATAAGGAGAAAACTTCTCAACCGATGCATTGTTTTTTACGTGCTTTTTAATTTTCAGAGTTAAAGTTTATAAGTTTGCGGGCAGTTGAACGAATCCTGATTCTAACGGGACATTACATCATTTCTAGAATATATAATTAACAGATACCTTTGTCTGCTATTCAGGTAGAATTAATATGCTGGCACTACTTATTTGCCTTGTGGTTATTTTAAGCGTTGTTATCGCTTTGGCTTACGCCGAGCGCAAAGTGGCGGCTTTTATCCAGGACCGGTTAGGGCCCACGGAGGTTGGTCCTTACGGCATGTTTCAGGCCGTGATAGATGTGGTGAAGCTCCTGCAGAAAGAAGATATTGTGCCCGCCGCCGCTGATAAAATTTTATTTAGGTTAGCACCCGTTCTTATTTTTGCGGCGGTGCTGGCGGGTTTTGCCGTTATACCCGTATCTCCAGATTTAATGGCTTCGGGTGCTGAGGTGGGTATTTTCTTTTTACTTTCTATTGTTTCGCTGGATGTAATTGGTTTATTAATGGCGGGTTGGGGATCTAATAACAAATATGCCGTTTTGGGGGCGATGCGATCCGTAGGTCAAATTGTTTCTTACGAAATACCGGCTGGTTTGGCCATTTTGAGTGCCGTTATGATATGCCAGTCGTTAAATTTGCAGGAAATCAGCTTCCAACAGGGTATTTTGCTTAACCAGTTCGCCGGTTTAGAAAATGAGAGAAACTACCTTTTTGGTTTAAAAGCATTACAGATTGATGTCACGCAAGTAGGCGGAATTACCACCTGGAACATTGTCCGGATGCCTTTTTTAGTGGTTAGTTTTATTATTTACTACATCGCTTCGCTAGCCGAGTGTAACCGGGCCCCCTTTGATATACCGGAGGCAGAATCGGAATTAGTGGCTGGTTTTCACGTGGAGTACTCGGGCTTTCGCTTTGCGGCCCTGTTTCTGGCCGAATACACCATGATGGTGCTGGTTTGTCTGGTAGCCACCATCTTGTTTTTAGGCAGCTGGAATACCCCATTACCTAATTTGGGATTTTTAAAATTAGCCACCTGGACTACCGGCTCTCCCGGAACCATTGTAGCCAACCTTTGGGGATTTTTCTGGTTAATGAGTAAAGTAAGTATATTGTTGTTGTCGCAAGTCTGGTTACGCTGGACTTATCCGCGGATGCGGGTAGATCAGTTAATGCAACTATGCTGGAAGATTTTGATTCCGGTTAGTTTAGTTATGGTGCTGTTGGCCGGTGTTTGGCGGTTGTTAATGGTTTAAAAATGAAAGAAAATTTAGGTAGTATAAAAAATAAAAAAGCTTCTGGTCGGGAGTGAACTCATTGTGGGGCGGGCTCATGCTATCGTGGCATCATCTCCGGAAAGCCGGTAAACGTCGGAACCAATCGTATATTTCCGATCCGGATTATTTTGCTCAAAAAGAAGGATTAGTAACCTTAAAGTATCCTTACGAAGCTCTACCGGTGCCGGATAATGGGCGTTACCGCTTGCACAACGAAATGGATGATTGCATAGTCTGTGATTTGTGCGCCAAAATTTGCCCGGTTAATTGCATCGAAATAGAATCTATCAAAGCCACCGAAGAAATTGGAGTTACCTCCGATGGCACTAAAAAGCGGTTATATGCGCCTAAGTTCGACATTGACCTAGCCAAATGCTGTTATTGCGGCTTGTGTACCACCGTTTGCCCCACCGATTGTTTAACCATGACCAAGGTGTACGATTTTCCGGAAATAGATATTAAAAACATGATTTACCATTTCACGGATCTCACCCCGGAACAAGCCCGGGAAAAGCAGGCCTTATTTGAAAAGCAACAAGCGGCTAAAGGAAAATAGGTTGCAAGTTGCAGGTTGGAAAGTTTAAAAAATAAAAATTTAAAAAATTACAATAATTCAAGCTTATGATAAATTGATTGCTTCTGGTCTTGAGGAGTTGAAAACCTTGCAACCTTCCAATTTTTAAAATTGCAACCTGTAACCTGTAACTTGCAATCTGAAACCTGTAACCTCATGGTGCTTATCCTTTTTTACACGTTTGCTTTTCTAATGCTGTGCACGGCTTTGTTGATGGTTTTTATGAAAAATCTGCTGCACGCCGTTTTTATGCTTTTAATTACCTTGCTGAGTTTAGCCGCCGTGTATGTTTTATTAATGGCCGATTTTTTAGCTGTAACCCAATTAATGGTGTACGTAGGCGGTATTTTGGTCTTAATATTATTCGGTATTATGCTGAGTAACCGGGGCGATACTATTTTTATTCAATCCCAATCTGGAAATAAAATTATGGGTGGACTGCTTTCTTTTATGTTGTTCGGTGGGTTGGTATATATTATTGCCCGTACGCATTTTAGCCAGCTATCGTGGATTAAACAATCCGAAACCTTCGTAAGTACGGGAGCAAAATCTACATTGCATGGCATTGGTATCAACTTAATGACTAACTTCGCGCTTCCTTTTGAAGTAGCTTCTGTGGTATTGTTGATAGCTTTAATGGGAGCGGCTTTTATCAGTTCACAAATAAAATAATGTAAAAACTTGGGTGTAAGCTGGTTCACTATCCGTTTATGATGAATTCCTAACTCTTCCATTTAAAATCCAACAACTGTAAACTAATCAATACCAATTAATAAATGGCTTCTATACCGCTCGAACATGTATTGTTGTTAAGTGCGGCCTTGTTCTGCATCGGGGTTTTGGCAATAGTCACGAAACGCCACGCGGTTGCTATTTTAATGGGAATTGAATTAATATTTAATGCCGCAAATTTAAATTTAATTGCTTTTAGCCAGCACGATCCTAAACTTTTACAAGGGCAGGTTTTTGCGCTGTTTGTTATAGTAATTGCCGCTGCCGAAGCCGCTATTGCGTTGGCCATTGTGTTAAAAGTTTACCAGCATTTTAACACCGTAAACATAAATGAGGTAGATGCCTCGCAAGGATAAAGCACTTTGAACACCGGACTTTCTACAAACCCGACCACCGCCAATATCACCTTAGCGGCCGCCTTAGGTCTGTTTTTGTTGCCTTTCCTCGCCTTTGCTTTTTGTTTTTTTGTAGGCAAAAAATTGCCCCGCCAAGGTGACTGGATCAGTTTGGGATCTGGGGTGCTTTCTTTCTTGCTCGCGCTCTTTCTATTTAGTCAGGTTTGGGAGCAAAAAATAGTGCACGAACAAACTACTTGGTTTCAGATAATAAAAGCCCCCAATACCAACCAGGTATTTACGGCCGGAATTTATCTCGATAATCTATCCGTTTTGCTTTTAGTACTGGTTACCTTTATTTCGCTATTGGTACAAGTATTTTCGGTAGCCTACCTGCATCACGATGAACATTATAACCGGTATTTTGCCTTTTTAAGTTTGTTCGCCGGGAGCATGCTAGGTTTGGTGCTAGCCGATAATTTACTCCTTATATTTATTTTTTGGGAATTGGTCGGCTTTTGTTCTTATTTGCTCATTGGCTTTTGGTTTCACCGTCCAGCAGCGGTTCAGGCTAGTAAAAAAGCATTTCTGGTTAACCGGGTAGGAGATGTTGGTTTATTATTAGGCTTATTTTTGCTGTATAGTTTTTTTGGTACTTTTGATTTATTAACGCTTAAATCGCAGATTAAAACTATAACGGATGCTATGCCCATTGACTCTCCGGGTTTACTAAAATCAGGCGTATTTATATCGGAGCAAATATCCACACATTTGCTTACCTTAACCGGCTTAGCCTTATTTTGCGGTTGTATCGGCAAGTCAGCGCAATTTCCTCTACAAGTTTGGTTGCCCGATGCCATGGAAGGTCCCACGCCAGTTTCAGCGCTTATACACGCGGCTACTATGGTAGCGGCGGGCATATATTTATTAGCTAAATGTTACGTATTCTTTACTCCCGATGCCTTGCTTGTTATGGCATTGGTTGGGGCCATAACCGCTTTAATGGGAGCTTTGGTAGCCTGTACGCAGTTTGATATTAAAAAAACTTTGGCGTATTCTACTATTTCGCAGTTAGGCTACATGGTAATGGGAATGGGAGTAGGGGCTCCCGATGCCGCTTTGTTCCATTTAACTACTCACGCCTTTTTTAAAGCAGCATTATTCTTAAATGCGGGAGTTATTATTCATGCGGTACACCATGCCTTGCAGCACGAAGATGCTGAAACCAGAGCCTTGGTTGACGCGCAGGACATCCGGAACATGGGCGGCTTGCGCCAAATACTCCCTTTCACCTATTACTCTTATTTATTAGCAGGAGCCTCCTTAGTGGGCGTACCATTGTTTTCCGGCTTTTTATCAAAAGATGCTATTTTAATCGGCACCTGGAACTGGGCTGCCGCTGGTGCTGCTAACACCGGAGCTTGGTGGTGGTACCTGGTGCCGGTTACGGGATTTGTAGCGGTTAGTCTCACGGCTTATTACATGACTCGGCAATTAATTTTTGTATTTTTAGGTAAGTTCCGGTTAGGTTTCGGCGAACAGCATTTACGCGTGAGTTCTAAACGGGAAACCTCCGGGCTCATGTTGGTGCCGGTTCTTATTTTAGCAGTTTTAGCTCTTGGTATTTTCTACTCGCTAAATCCATTTTCCAGTACCAATAGTTGGTTATTATCCGGAGTATCCCTTAAAAATTTAAACCCCGGTCAGTTTTTTCTTTCTGGCTCTTTTTTTAAAAATTTACTCAATACCGATAGTCATAGTGCGCACTTATGGGCGCCTATACTTTCTGTAACGGCCCTGGTCTTGGGAGCAGGAATAGCGTGGCAACGTTTCCGGATTAATTTAATAACAAATGCCACCAGCTACCAATTATCCGCTTTACCACCGGCTACTTTTACTAACTTTATTTACCACAATTTTTATTTAGATAAACTTTACCAGATTATTCTGGTGAAACCCACGCAGTGGCTTGCTTTAGGAGTTGTTAAAATGGATGCCCTTATAATTGATTATAGTATTAATACCTTTGCGAAAATTTTAGTTGTTTTTTCTAAAATTGTGGCTTGGATTGACCGGGGTATTGTGGACGGCTTGGTGCGCGGTATCGGAATTACTGCGCGTTTATCGGGTAATTTAGGACGATGGATGCAAAATGGCAAAATTCAATCTTACTACCTTTATTCGCTTTTAGGCTTATTACTGCTGGTATTTTATATTTTGATATTTTAAAAAAAGCTCGCTGGAAACAAATAATTTGAATGAATTTTATCCTGACTAGTCTTATTTTTGTTCCTTTAGTATCTGTTCTGCTAATTTTAGCTTTGCCCAGCCGCTCCGTTCAATTAATCAGGACGGTAGTATGCGGCATCACCTTTTTGGAATTACTTTTAGCGGTTTGGGTTTACCTCCAGTTTCAAACTGTTTCCCCTATATCCGAATCGGGTTACCAGTTTGTAGAAAAAGTAAACTGGATCACCTTAAGCCTGAATAGTTTGGGATTTTTGCAAATTACTTATTTTCTGGGGGTAGACGGATTAAGCATCAGTATGGTATTGCTTACCGGCATTATTGGTTTTATGGGAGCTATTTCGTCATTACCGGTTACCAAGAGTATAAAAGGATATTTTGCCTTGTATTTATTATTGCTGGGTAGCATTATGGGTTGTTTTCTGGCCTTGGATTTATTTTTATTCTATTTGTTTTTTGAATTTATGCTGCTCCCCATGTATTTTCTGATTGGCATTTGGGGCGGCTCGCGGCGAGAATATGCAGCCATTAAATTCTTTATTTATACCTTAGTCGGCTCTATTTTTATTTTAATTGTTATTATCGGTTTATATACATCGGTGATTGATCCGCAGGCTACGGCCTGGCAAGCAAACTTGTTAGCCCCAGGTACCAAGGCGAGTCCAGCTGTTATTACGCACATTCAGCAACTGTTAGCCGCCGGTAAGTTGCCTAGTCGAGTGCTGGTACATACGTTTAGCATCCCGGACATGATTACCGCTAAAAACTTTATTCCGGATAGCCTGTTGCATGTTGCATCGGGTAAAATGCTGGGGGCAATACCTATTCGCCTGATGGCCTTTTTGTTGATTTTTGCCGGGTTTGCGATTAAAATGCCTTTGGTGCCGGTGCATACCTGGCTGCCGGATGCCCACGTAGAAGCACCTACGCCCATATCGGTTATTCTGGCTAGTTTGCTTTTAAAAGTAGGGGCTTACGGCTTATTACGGATTGTTTACCCAGTGTTCCCCGATGCGGCTGTTTATTACTCCTTCTTTTTAGGTTTACTGGGGGTAATTACTATTATTTATGGAGCGCTTTGTGCGCTGGCCATGAGCGATTTAAAAAAACTGATTGCTTATTCTTCGGTATCGCACATGGGTTTTGTACTACTGGGTTTAGCGGCATTAACCTCCGAAGGAGTGAATGGAGCCATTTACCAAATGTTCAGCCACGGACTTATTTCAGCGATGTTGTTTTTAGTAGTGGGAGTTATTTACGACCGGTCGGGTAGCCGCTCCATCGTTTGTTTTCGGGGGTTAGCAGAGGTGATGCCGGCTTTCACAACCGTAACGGTTATTGCCTTTTTTGCTTCGCTTGGCCTGCCGGGTTTGGCTGGTTTTATAGCCGAGTTCTTGGTTTTACTGGGAGCATTTGCCTCGGCTACTACGTCGGGTATGTTGCCCCCTTGGCTGGCTGTCGCGGCTATGGCCGGCATGATCTTGGGGGCGGCTTATTATTTATGGACTTTGCAGCGGATGTTTTTCGGTAAACACTGGATTCATCCGGAGTTACGCGAACGAACCAAACTGCCGGATTTAACAACTCGAGAGTATTGCTTATTTATTCCGTTAGCCATTCTGGTAATTGTATTTGGTATTTTCCCTTCTATCTTATTAGACAAAATAGGTCCGGGAGTAAGCGGTTTTCTGGAGCATGTTCTCGTGCAAGGGGGCATGCCCATAACTCAAGCTTTACCTTTATTGCCCTAAATCAGGAGCATGGTGCCAACAGCTGTAACTACCTTAACTGCCTCACTCAATCAAATCCAAAATGGATTAGGTGCCTTGCTGCCCGAGTTTTTGCTTGCTGGCTTTAGTTTACTGCTTATTTTTTTAGATTTATTTCGTTCGCCAAAATTAAAGATACTGCTACCTCAACTAAGTTTGCTGGGGTTTCTGGTGGTAGGGAGTGTCCAGCTTTTTGAAGGTCTGCATATTACCAGCTATGCCGTTCCGCATCCGTTTTTACTTGGCTTTCTTTTAAAAGATGGTTTAAGTATGTACGCCGGCTTGTTATTTTCATTGTGCGGCTTTTTCACGATTCTATTGGGCTGGAACTTTAAACTTTTCCAAACTGCTTGGTTTGGCCGGGGTGAGTTTTACGCTTATTTGTTTGTGTTTACCATGGGCTTAAACTTTATGGTAAAATCGGCCAACTTGTTACTCTTGTTTGTGAGTATTGAGTTAGTATCTATTGCGGGCTACTTGCTTACCATGATTGTAAAAGACCATGTACGTAGTACTGAGGCCGGCATTAAATATATTTTGTATGGTACCATGGCGGCGGGTGTTATGCTTTACGGCATGTCGTTTTTGTATGGCTTTACCGGTTCTTTGCAATTTTTGCAGCCGGAATTCTGGCAGGAGGTGAGTAAAATATTTCCGCCAGCAGTTACTATTATTTTGGTATTTACTTTGGCGGGGCTTTTATTTAAAATAGCCGCAGCCCCTTTTCACTTTTGGGCGCCCGATGTTTATGAAAATACGCCCACGCCCGTAGTTGCTTTATTTTCTACGGCTCCCAAAATAGCCGGAATTCTGGTAATTCTGCGCTTGGTAGAAGTTTTAAAAGCGCAGAAATTATACCAGGCCTTGTACTTTGATGTGTTGCTATTTGTGGCGGGTATTGCGGTTTTCACTTTAATTATTGGTAATTTTACGGCATTGTGGCAACAAAAGCCCAAACGCATGCTGGCTTATTCTTCGGTATCGCACGCGGGTTTTATGTTGGCAGCTTGTTTATCTTTATCGGGCGATAATCTAAGCAATTTGTTATTTTACGTAACAGTGCTGCTATTTACCAACTACGGTATTTTTTGGTTTATTCAGGAGTTTGAAGATCGGTTGGGAGTACAGCAATTTACCGATTTCAGCGGTTGGGGCCGACATTATCCTTTTTTAGGCATAATTACCCTGGTGTTTTTAATTTCGTTAACGGGTTTGCCCCCTACGGCTGGTTTTACAGCAAAATTATTGGTTTTTAGCTCGGTATGGCAAAACTATCAGATTTCGGGAAATCCTTTAATGTTGGTACTGGTGGTTACCGGTTTGCTCTTTACCGGGGTTGCTTTTTTTTATTACGTAAAAATTCCCTATTTCTTATTTTTCAAAAGGAATTTACGTAAGCAAAAAAAGGTTATACCCATATCTTCACAAGTATTTATACTATTACTTGCGTTGCCCATAATTCTCTTTTTCTTTCGCACGGATTGGTTGATTAATTTTATTCATCTTTTTATTAAATAATTTTTCGCCTTTGCGGTATATTCAATACTTAATCATTGAAGATTATTCTTTATTTAACATCTATCTATTTTAAAAGGTTGGCGAATGGCTTTAAGAAACTTGCAACCTGTAACCTGTAACTTGCAACTAAAATTATGAGCGACGCAATAAAGCACGAGTGTGGTATTGCCTTAATCCGGCTGCGGAAACCTACTCAGTATTATGTCGATAAATATGGTACCGCCATGTACGGCATCAACAAGTTGTACCTGTTAATGGAAAAACAACACAACCGCGGCCAGGATGGGGCCGGAGTTGCCAGCATTAAAATAGATGCGGAACCCGGAACCGAGTATATCTCGCGTTATCGATCGGTGAAAACGCAAGCGATTCCGGCAATTTTTGGTAAAATCAGTAATTCGTTTGCTAAGCTAAAGAAGCAGTTTCCCGAACAGGTAAATGATATTAAGTGGCTCAAGAAAAATTTGTCTTTTTTAGGCGATGTTTACTTGGGCCATTTGCGTTACGGCACCCACGGTTTAAATAGCATTGATAACTGCCACCCCATGGTGCGGGAAAATAACTGGCGCAGCCGCAGTCTGGCGGTAGCCGGTAATTTTAACATGACCAACGCCGATGAGCTTTTTAATGTATTGGTGGATATTGGCCAGCATCCCCGCCAAACTACCGACACCATCACGGTACTCGAAAAAATAGGGCATTTTCTCGACGAAGAAAATCAATCGTTGTTCGAGTCGTATAAACAAGAACGATACACCAACGCGCAGATTTCCCACCTGATTGAAGAAAATTTAAATTTACAACGGGTTTTGCGTCGGGCTTGTAAAGATTTTGATGGTGGTTATGCCATGGCGGGGCTTACGGGTTACGGAGCAGCCTTTGTGGTACGCGACCCGGCGGGTATCCGGCCGGCCTATTATTACATCGACGAAGAAGTAGTGGTAGTGGCTTCGGAAAAGCCGGCTATTAAAACTGCTTTTGGCATTGAATACAGTCAGATTCAAGAAGTTACACCGGGTCACGCGCTAATAATCAACAAAAATGGTGGGTCGCGGGAATTAGAAATTTTAGCGGAAGCCGAAAAAAAATCGTGCAGTTTCGAGCGGATCTATTTTTCGCGCGGCAACGACCCGGAAATTTACCAGGAGCGCAAGCGCATGGGGCAACTACTGGTTCCGCAAGTGTTAGAATCTATTGATTACGATTTAAAAAATACGGTATTCTCGTACATCCCCAACACCGCCGAAACGGCTTGGTTAGGAATGATGCAGGGGATTGAAGATTACTTGCGGGATTACCGCAAAGAAGCTATTTTAAAAGGAGTAAGCCCCAAAGAATTAGATGAAATTTTAGTTGCCAAACCACGAGCGGAAAAATTAGTAATTAAGGATGCTAAAATGCGCACCTTTATTACCGATAACGACAATCGTGACGATTTAGTAGCGCACGTGTACGATACCACTTACGAGGTAATTAACAAAGGGGTAGATACCATTGTGATGATTGATGATTCGATTGTACGCGGTACCACCCTGGAGAAAAGCATTATCCGGATGTTGGACCGCTTGGAGCCGAAAAAAATAGTGGTGGTTTCCTGCGCCCCGCAAATCCGCTATCCCGATTGTTATGGTATAGATATGTCGAAGCTAAAAGAATTTGTGGCTTTCCGGGCCATGCTGCAGCTTCTGGAAGAACATGATGTAGAAGATAGACTGGAAGAAGTTTACGATAAGTGCCGGATGTACGAAGGCTCGGAAACTTTTAAAAGAAGCAATTTTGTAAAAGAGCTTTTCGATTTGTTTACGCCCGAGCAAATTTCCGCGAAAGCAGCCCAGATTGTCCGAGCGCCCGAAATAAACGCCGAAGTAGAAGTTATTTTTCAAACTATAGATAATTTGCATTTGGCCTGTCCTAACCATACCGGCGATTGGTATTTTACCGGTAACTATCCTACTTTAGGCGGTAACAAAGTAGTAAACCGGGCCTTTATGAATTTCATGGAAAAGAAAGAAGTACGGGCCTATTAAGGTTGATCATTTTTAAAAACAAAAGGCGACGTTGCTCTAACGTCGCCTTTTGTTTTTAGTGGATTTATGTAATTAAACTATAGCTGGCAAACTTAAATCCTCGGTAAGGGTATGAGTTAAGGTGTTTGCTAATTCTAATTTTTAAGTTTATAACTCTAATTGTTAAAAAGTAACTTTCTGGATTGTACCATCGGTGTTGGAAACAATGTAGTAGGTTTTGAGGCCGTATCTTTCGATGGAAGTTGGAAAGTTGAGATTGGTTAATACCGGAACATTTTTCTGACGACTAGCAAAAACCAGATCACCGGCATTTGGTGCAAAAGTAAAGGTTTGGTTGTTCCAAACACTGTACTCTACCACAACAGGGTGGTGGTCGGTACCCAATACCAGGTCCGTGGCACTGGTAAAACCTGTTTGGTACACCGATACATTTCCTTCTAAATCAAATTCGTAGATAGGGGCTCGTTTCTGCGGAAAGGGGAAACCGGTAAAGGTAGAAACCAAAAATCTTTCTCCGTCGAAAACAATGCCGGTGGGTACTGATTGAGCACCTGGTAATTCGCCGCCGGCATACGGAACAGCAGGAACGTAAGCAAAAACACTCAGTTTACCTGTTTCGGCATCGCGCCGGATAATGGCATTGGCAGCCGCATCAACCATAAAGAAATCACCTTCCGGACCAACGGTTAAATTATAAATATTAGATTCGTTTGTATCTTCGGTAAACTCATAATTTTTAATAAAAGTACCTACATCTTCGTAATCCAGATCTTTAGCCTGCAATGGGGTATCGCCTGGTTTAAAAGTAGTAATATCGAGCTTGTATAATCTGCCCTCTACCCCGTGTAATATCCACAGTTTACCATTTTTTAAAATTAAGTTATTCAGTCCAACTACGGCCCCATCATTAGTAAACGAAGTAAAGCCTTTAACCACCGGATAAACTTTACCTTCCGGGGTAACTAAAGAAACTTGTCCATCGTTGGTGCCTTCCAGCGATTTACCGCTACCCGATTCGGTGATCCATAATTGTTCTTGGTTGTCTGCTTCAATACCAATAGGAGCATGCAAACCTTGAATTACATTTCTGCTTTTGGGAGGTTTGGGCTTAATTTCATCCACGATTTCGTAAAATTCATCACAACCAGCAGTACCAACCAATAAGGAAAAAGACAGGAGAATGGTAAGTTTATTACGCATAATTTAAAGATTAAGTGAAAAAGTTAAATTTTTTAAAGTTTTAGTTTCATAAACGAGTGCTTTATTGTTAAATATCAACAATATATCAGAATAATTCTGAATAATTTTTTGATTAAAAAGAAAAGGTAAGTGATTTTTCTAAGCCAAACGTATCTGGTTAAAGTAAGTTTAGGAAGGTGTTTGTTTTGCTTAAAACATAATATAAATTTAATGAACCAGAATGAGCCAAAAGTTTTAAGTATCAAACTTCCTGGTTTAAGACTTCTGCCCGCAATCAGTTTTATTAAAAAATAAACTTCTCGGGCATTCATCTTTTTAAAAATTTAATAGGATTATGGATAAGCCGTTAAAAGGTGCTCCCGTTAGGTAAATTAAATTGATTTGCTTCTTGTATTATTTTAGTTTTTTGCTCAGAAGGAAAGCGTAAATCTACCACTTGGCCAATAACAATAATGGCCGGCGAGGTTACTTGCTGCTCTTGGGCGAGTTGATAAATGGTATCGATGGTGCCGCATACCAGGCGTTCGTTGGGTAAAGTACCATTCTGGATAATAGCCACTGGGGTGGTGTTTTTACCTAATACTTGAAACACCCGGGTAATATCTTCCAGGTTTTTCATGCCCATTAAAATAATTACCGTAGCTGAGGATTGAGCAGCTAAAGCAATATCCTCAGAAATCTGGCCGTATTTGGTAGCTCCGGTAATTACCCAGAAACTCTCGCTAACGCCCCGGCTGGTTAAAGGAATGTTTTGCGAAGCCGGTACTGCCACTGCACTGCTTATACCCGGAATTACAGCCGTACTAATGCCGTGTTGAGCGGCAAACTGAATTTCTTCGTAGCCGCGGCCAAATACAAAAGGGTCGCCGCCTTTTAAGCGCACTACATGGCCGTACTCGAAAGCGTATTTTACAATTAAGGCGTTAATTTCTTCTTGCGGAAACTCATGTTTGCCGGAACGTTTACCCACAAATACCCGGGGTTTGTCGGCCGGTACTAAGTCCAGCAATGCCGGGTTTATCAGGGCATCGTAGAGAACCAGATCGGCGGCGGCCAACGCTTTCGCACCTTTTATGGTTAATAAATCTACGTCGCCGGGACCAGCACCTACTAAAGTAACCCGGGGAATTTTAGTACTCATGAAATTGATAGACGGATAAGACGCCCAATATTACTTAATTTTAGTTGTATCCGGTGTTTACAAGTTTAAGTAAATCCTTTGTTATAGAAAGGTAATTAGTAAACAGATGTATAATAATCTCGTTTTTAGAAGGTATACTTTTCATAATCTGAATTTTAAACATGTTTTCCGATACAACTAGCTTGCTGACAAGGCTCTGATTACTTTAAGATTAGACCAGCTTATGCATTTTTTAAATTTCGCCTAAGTAGGAAAGCGGAACGTTTTGGCTAAAACTAAAAACGGTGGCTTTTTTGAAAAACCACCGTTTGTAAATTAAAATTTAAAAAAGTACTAAGCCGTTAAACTCCAGCCGGAACGGTACTCCCGGGTTACAAAAGGGTTTGCTTCCGGAGCGTTGGTAAACTGCATTTTAGCGGAATCCCACAATAATTTTTTACCGGTAAACCGCGTGGCAATAATACCCAGCAACATCGTTTCGGTTAAAGGACCGGCATAATCAAAATTAGACGAAGGTTGTTTTTTGCCGTCTTTGGCACAACGCACCCAATCCATTTCGTGACTAACATCTACGCGGGGAATTGTTTTGGCCGGTTGCTTGTACTCGGCCATGCGGGTAGCCGGTAATAAACGCGGATTAGAGCCATACGTTTCGTGCATAAGTTTACCTTTATCGCCAATCATGAGCACGCCGCCACTTTTATCCATGTTTTCGGTAGGGCCCATTTCCATTGGTTTAGGAGGCATTAAACCCCCATCGAACCAGGTAAGGGTCACGACCGGCATATTTTCGCGGGCAGCAAATTCGTAAGTTACCATAGATCCGCTCGGGTAGGTAGCCAGATCTTCTTTGCTACCGCCAAATGGGGTGCTGGTGGCTTCTACGCTTAAAGGTGCCCCTAATTTTAAAGCCCAGTTCGGGTGATCTAATAAGTGCGCCCCCATATCGCCGAGGGCACTGGCGCCGTAATCTACCCAACCGCGCCATTTAAACGGATGATAAGCCGCATTGTAGGGCCGTAAAGGAGATGGGCCGCAAAAAGCATCCCAATCTAAACCTTCGGGGGTAGCCATGTTGTCGGTGGGCCGCGGAATACCTTGTGGCCAGATGGGGCGGTTCGTCCAGGCATAAACGGTGCTTACTTTACCAATGGCTCCATCGGCAATCCATTCGTTTATTAACCGGGCACCTTCGCTGGAGTGCCCTTGGTTGCCCATTTGGGTAATAACCTTGTATTTTCGGGCTGCCTCGGCCAAGGCTCTTGCTTCGTGTACGGTGTAAGTTAAAGGCTTTTGCACGTACACGTGTTTTTTGCGGCGCATGGCTTCCATGGCTATAATGGCGTGCGTATGATCGGGGGTAGCCACTACTACGCCATCAATATCTTTCCCCATTTTATCCAGCATTTCGCGGTAATCTTTAAACCGTTTTGCTTTCGGATACTGGTCTTTTAGCTGCGTGAAATTAGCGATTTGGGTGGTAATGGATTGACGGTCTTTGTCGGTGGTGGCATTTTTAAGCCGGGTTTGGGCACCTTCCAGATCGGTGCCTAATTTATCAAACGCTTTGCCGGCAAAATTCCAGTCTACATCGCACAAGGCTACAATGTTTTGGCTCGATAAATTTAGTAAATTAGCCCGGCCCATTCCGCCAACACCCACACCGGCCACGTTAAATTTATCACTCGGAGCTATAAAACCGGGCCCACCCAGTACGTGCCGCGGAAAAATGTAAAATGAAGCGGCCGTTAATGCGGCTCCTTTCATAAAATCGCGCCGGCTAAAAGCTTTTTTATTTGGATCAGAAGAATTAGACTGGTCTTTCATGTTTGTTTTTTAAATATACACTAAGTTTTAAATCGGTAGCTTTACTCCCTTATATAGCAATTGCGGCTTTTGTCAGAGATAGTTATAATATTACAGTTAATTTAGAAAACAAGCTAGTTTCCTTTCCAAAAAATAATTTAACTACCATAAGGTTTTCTTTATTTTTAAAATTTGCAATAGGTCGCTTCTATTGCCATTTGACTAATAGTATGCATGTATTTATGTGGGGTTGTTGGGGTTTATTAATGGCTTATGGCTGGGTTATTCTGCGGCGCTGGTACGCTTGGCTTAAAATGCCGGTTGTTGTGAAAAATTCCAGTATCCCGCAAACTTATATTTCGGTGATTATTCCGGTCCGGAACGAGGCCCAGCATATTTTGGCGCTATTGCAGGATTTAGAGCAGCAAACATACACCATTTCTAATTTTGAAGTAATAGTTATTGATGACCATTCCGAAGACGAAACGGCTAGCCTCATACAAAAATTTAAAAAAAAGAGCGATTTACCGGTTCACCTAATTTCATTACAGGATTATCCGGGTAGGTTACAAAAAAAAGCGGCCATTACTACCGGCATTACTGTAGCAAAGGGCCAGTTAATGGTACAAACCGATGGCGATTGTCGGGTAACACCCAATTGGCTTTTTACTTTGGCCCAGTATTACGAGCAAACAAATGTTCAATGCATTGCTGGCCCAGTGGCATTGCTGGAGGCTAACTCATTATTTACCCGGATGCAGGTAGTAGAGTTTGCCAGTTTAATAGGGGTAGGTGGGGCATCTATTGCCTTAGGTAAACCAAATATGTGCAATGGAGCAAATTTAGCTTACACGCGGCAGGCTTTTATAATGGTGCAAGGTTTTGCCGGAAACGAGCAGCTTGCCTCCGGCGACGATGAATTTTTGATGCACAAAATAGCAAAAAGTTTTCCCGGGCAAATCGCTTTTTTAAAATCTCCCGAAACAATTGTGCGCACGGCGGCACAAGCATCTCTTTCAACTTTTATGCAGCAACGTATACGGTGGGCTAGTAAATGGCCAAACTACTCGCAATGGCACATTAAGCTTCTGGCACTATTGGTTTTCGGGGTAAATTTAGGTTTGTTCAGCAGCTTTTTTATTTGGTTGTGCCGGGGTATTGCCGGTACGCAGGTAGTTTATTTGTATTTTTTTAAATTTTTAATCGACAGTTTGTTTTTAGTAACCGTACTGCGTTTTTTATACCGGAAAATGTATATTGCTTATCTTATTCCGTTACAATTCGTTTATATACCTTACGTACTTTATACTGCTCTGCTGGGTCTGCGAGGTACTTATAACTGGAAAAGCCGACGAGTTAAAAAATAATAGAAAAGATAAAAGATGTAGTTATTAAATGCCCCCTTTCAGGATTTTAAACACTTGATAATTTATCTACCACCAGAAAGCATGGTATATTCTCGTATAAGTAAATGGACACTTAAAAAATTGGATCAGGATAAACTAGTACGCTAATAGAATAAGACACATTTGCCAGCTTAACTCAACCAGAATAGCCGTAATAAAAACGAAATTTTAAATTTTCTCTGATCACCATGACCGAAAGGGAGTTTGACATAATAGATGAATTGTATTTTGTAACTTCTTTCCGGCAACTGGCAGATGCTTTGAATTTACCCCTCGAAGAGTTGAGTGCCGGTTTACAGGCGCTTGCGCGGCAAGGTTACATTAAATGCTTTTACCCCGACCCAGATACCGAGGTTGAATATAATCCGGTTAACTTTAACCAACAATGCGCCCAATATTATTATTTGGCTACCAAAAAAGGTTTAATGATTCATAATTCGCGTTGATGATACGAAGCACCACGTCAGCTAAAACGCACTCTCCGGTTTATTTTATATTAAAGCGTTTACAACAAAATAGGCCAGCTATGTTTGGTTTAGCAGTTATTGTATTTGCCTCGCTGATTGCCGTGTTGGGTTACCTGATTATGCCCGATGCCAGCCCTAATGCTAACAACTCGCTGGTGCAACTTCAAAAAAAAGAACCCGGATTTTCAGTAAAAATGCTCCGGATAAAAAAACCAAACAATCCAGCTCCTACTAACCCATGGCAAAAATGGCTTTTCGGCGAAGAATTACCTTATGAAGAAATTCCGCTGCAAAGTTTTCAAATTGCCGGCAGTTTTATCCGCATAAACCCTTACATAAATGTTCATGCATTACCGGATAAAATACGGATTTTTCGCGTGAATGAGGTATTTGGCTTTAAATTAAGTAACTTAGACTTGCCTGAACTTAGTGGTGCTGCTGCTCTCGAACAAAAAGTGATGAAAGAAGCGGTGATACATAAAATGTATTGGTTGGGTACAGATCGGGCCGGTAGAGATGTGTTAAGCCGTTTACTGTTGGGTACGCGCATTTCGTTGGGAATTGGACTAATTGCGGTATTAATTTCAGTAAGTCTGGGAATTTTGGTGGGAGCTGCCGCTGGCTATTTTGGCGGCTTGGTAGATAAGGCTATGTTATTCCTGATAACCGTTGTATGGTCTATACCGGGCATTATGCTGGTTATAGCCATTAGCTTAGCTTTTGACAGCCGGGGAGTATGGGTTTCGTTTGTAGCGGTGGGTTTAACCATGTGGGTGGATGTAGCCCGGATAGTACGCGGACAGTTTTTAAGTTTAAAAGAAAAAACGTATATTGAAGCAGGTAAGGTACTAGGTTTACCGCAGAACCGGCTTATTTTCCGGCATATTTTACCCAATATGATTGGCCCACTAATTGTTATTGGCACTGCCAATTTTGCGGCAGCTATTTTAATGGAGGCTGGTCTTAGTTTTTTAGGGTTAGGCGTACAACCCCCAGCACCTTCCTGGGGAATGATGGTAAACGAAGGTTTTCAACTAATTGGTACTCGGGCCGGTTTATACTTAGTTTTACTGCCGAGTTTATGTATAAGTATGTTGGTATTATCTTTTAACCTGCTTGGCAACGGGCTTCGCGATGCTTATGACCCCAAATTACTTATCAACAATGCCTGACGTAAACACCAAGTTTATGAAGAAAGAGCTGGATTTAAAAAAGCTCGAGCTATCGGCATTGCTGGAAGTTACCCAGGCCATTAACGGAAATTTGACCGATCAGGCACTGTATAAAATTTATCATTTTACTTTACTGGCGCAATTACAAATTTCGCGTTTGAGTTTATTTGTACTGGAAGATGCCTGGGAGTGTAAAGTAAATTTTGGTACGAATCACAATTTTAAAAATGGCGAAGTTTTGCCAAATGCCATTACTTGCCTCACCGAAATCAGTTATGTGACCGACTTAAACCTGGATGCGCAATGGAGTGAGTTTGAAACCGTAGTGCCTATTCTGCAAAATAAAAAAATCATTGCTTTTGTTTTTATTGGTAATTCCCACGATTACTATTCTACCCTCGGCGCTTTGTCTTTTGTGCAAACCCTGAGTAATATTATTCTGGTGGCCATGCAAAATCGCCGGATGGCCCGCCAACGTTTAGCGGAAGAAGCTATCCGGAACGAAATAAAAATTGCCCGTGAAGTGCAAACCATGCTCTTTCCTAAAAAGTTGCCGAACGATCAGGCAGTAGCTATTCACGCCAGTTATTTACCGCACTCCTCCATTGGAGGCGATTACTACGACTACATCGAAATTGACGAAGATCAGTTTTTGTTTTGCATTGCCGATGTGTCCGGGAAAGGAGTGCCGGCTTCGTTACTCATGTCAAACTTCCAGGCGGGCTTACGAACCATTTTGCGGCAAACCACCAATTTACTTACCGTAGTATCGGAACTTAATTTTTTAATTTATAGCAACGCCATTGCCGAGAAATTTATCACGGCCTTTTTCGGGATTTATAATCGGCGTACTAAAATTCTGAGCTACGTAAATGCCGGCCATAACTCGCCGGTAATGTTACACGAAAACAATACCATCCAACTTCTCACGGAAGGGTGCACCATGCTGGGTATTTTTGAAACTTTGCCATTTATCTCGGTAACCGAGGTAGCCATACCGGTTAAATCGTTGATTATGTGTTATACGGATGGCTTAACCGAAGTTTTTAACACCGACGAAGATGAATATGGTTTAGATAATACCATTAAATTTTTGCAGAAGTGCCGTTACCTGCCGCTTCCAAAATTACACGAAGAGTTATTGGAAGAAATAAAAATGCACAACCAGGGCAGCACCAGCTTTCACGACGATATCACTCTGCTTTCCTGCCGGTTTAAGTAATCTTAATAATAATCGATAGTCCACGGGCACCTGAAAAATTACTTTTTTAAAGATTTTATTCTGGATAATGTTTCCTGGTTTAGTGCGGGCTAGCTAAAAGCATAATATCAGCTGAGCCATTATTGGAGTAAATAGAGTAGTTCAAATACTTAGGTGGAGAATATTAAATTGTTATTGTAGAAAGTCACTGTTATGCGCAGGCCTTTTTATTACACCTATTTACTTTATTAAATCTGCCAGAGAGTATTCTAGCAAATAGTCAGTAACCATAGGTCCAACTTTTGTGCCTGATGCAATTGCATGCGCTAAATGGCCAATAGGATCGTTCGCATTTCCAATTACCCATAATCCAGGTCTACTGGTTTGGCCTACTGCATCAGTTTCTGCAAATCCAAATTCATCAACCTTACAAAGAGTTGAGGCCAGGTTAGAAGAAGCTTGCATAGAAGTGGAAACAAATATGGCATCACAGCTAATTTTCTGGCCATCTGAAGTGATCACCCCTTTTAATTTGCCGTTACTACGAATAACAGATGCCACTTCAGAATTTATTACCTGTACATCAACCGCGCTTAATTTTTTTATCCATGTTGGTGCAAATGGTTGGTTCGTTACAACCGTTACGTTATTTGTCCAGGCAGTAAGAAACTTGCTTAATTGCCCAATCCGATCTTGTAGTCCGAAAACTACTACTTTTTTATTGTGCAACTCATAGCCTGTAAAACAAGGGCAAACATGAATGTCTTTCCCCCAACCTTCTTTAAGTCCCGGAATTTCAGGTATTACGTCAATTAAACCGGTGGCTATAACAACCGTTTTTGCAGTTACAAAGCTGTTAGTACTCTGAACTGCAAAAAGATTATTGCTTATAGCTTCAATTTTAAGCACCTTTTCTTTTCTTATGTCACCGCCATACTTTACGATTTCTTTTTCACCTAAATTATGAAACTCTTCTGGGCTCTTGTTTTCAAAACCTAACAATTCGTGAATATTTTTTGATGAGGAAATTCGTTTTGAGCCTGCATCAAAAATGATCGTAGAACGCCTTGCTCTAACTAAAAATAAAGCTGCACTCAGACCTGCTGCACCTGCTCCAATAATTACCACGTCGATTACACCTGATTTTTCAGCAATTATTTTATTTTTCATTATTTCATTTTAATTTTTGTTGATGACAATAGAAACAAAAAATAGCAGCTGTTCCTAAACGGCTCCTGATGATAATATTCTTGGCCAATCTGCATTATTTTTATATTTATTAATGCAATTAAGTTGCAAATATAATAATCATATTTATTAATGCAATTAAGTTGCATTAATAAATATAAAAATGCATTCATAAAGAAATGCTGCAGCAAAAAGCCCTAGATAAAACTTGCGTGCAAATTCACTTGTGCTTTGCCGTAGGTTAAAATTTTAAAGGTATGTGCGATAACGTTGTGATTAAACGTGTCCTGGAAAGGATTCTTGAATAAGAATTATTTAAAAATATTATGAATATTGATAAAATAATTATCTAGGCTAAGGGTGCTTTTAATTTTTGAAATACAATCACCATTATATTTAAATGGTTCTCATAACTTCAGGTCTATTGCTTAACTGAACAGGAAGCCGCTATTAGCGTTGTTAAAACCATATTTAAACTCAAGTATCCGTTAATTAAACGTTTTGCTCTCAACCGTCCAGATATCCAACCGGACCAGCACAACTAAAGAAGTATAAAATAAAAAGCCGATTTTGTCAGTTTCGACCAGTTCATTTAAAAACAAATGCACCGTAATTATATAAAAGCACAAACCAGCCGCTAATACAAGTTTTTTGTGTTCCGATCGGGCAGTTGTTCGGTGATAAATTTTTTCCGGTAACAATAAAGCATAACCGGTAAGAATCAAAAATAGAAAGCCGCCGATGTACCCTTGTTCCGCAAATTGCAAAAGATAGTAGTTATGAACGGTTGATTTTTCGGGATTATCGCTTACGTAAGTGGTAAACCGCGATACGGTGTATTTTAAATATTCGGGGTAAAAAGAATTGGGACCGCTTCCCATCCAGGGCCTATCCGCAACCATACGACTAGCCGCCAACCACCGGTAAACCCGTTCCATACCCGATAAATCGCGCAAGGTATAGGTTGCTTGTAAGTGTTTGGTTATATCGTCCTGGTTAAAAATAGTTTTCTGGTAATCCGGGGCGTATTGCATATACCGGTAGTTTGAACTTAAATACAGCACTGCCGATAGGCCAGTTACTAAAACAAAAATTAGCAGGTATTTAGTTAATCGAAACCGAATGAGGAAACCATAAACTATTGCCAAAGGTAAACTCAACCAAGAAGCCCGGGTGTAGGAAGCTATTACGCCGGCTAGCAATAACAAACTAACCGTGCCCAGTAAAATTTTTAAAAATTTATTTTTTTGCTGCCAGGTAATATATACGGCATAAGGTAAAGCCGCCGCCGCTAGTACCCCGTACATTACATGGTTCCGGAGAAAGGGAGCAACCATTTTATTAACTAACGCAAAAGAAAACCCCACGAGCGCATGCCGGAATAATGTGATACTTACCACCACCCCTAATGCAGCAATAAAAATATAAAGAAATTGCCGCAAGGTTGTTGTATGGCGAAGCAAGCGGCCCGTTAAAAAAACAAAAACCAGTAAATACCAGCTTTTCGCCAGTAAGTACTTTATCGATCGCAGGTAATTTTGCGATACCAACGTGGTAGCTACGGACCAGCAAAAAATTATAAGTAACAATATAATTAAGGGATGCTGGTAAAAGCGCCTTTCCGGTTTTTCGCTCAGCAGCCAGGATCCCAGGGTACAACAAGCTAGTAAAACAATGAGTGGTTCCGAAAAAAGATCCGTACCAAAGCCATTGGGTAAGTCTACCTCGGTGGAGAAAGGAATAGCTAATAGCAGTAAATAATACAGAATAGTATAATCGATAAGCAGAATGGCCGTAACAACCACCACAACGGGCAAAATTAGATAGTACAGGTTCTGGTAGTAAATAGCCAGCGAAAGACTAACCAAAAAAAGAACACTAAAAGCTAGGTAAATTTTTATAGCCGAAATACCAGATGTATACCCAGGTAAAATCATGCGTAGTATTTTTCCCGGCGAACCAACCACTTACGTTCCAGAATACTGATTACTACCACCGACAGGGTAAAAGTGAGAAAAGTAGATCCCAGCACAATTAACCAGCGAATGGGGCGCACCTTTTTAAGGGCCGGAGTAGCGGATTGCACCACGTACAAAGATGTGGGATAATTGCTGAGGGTAAGCCGGGCATCTTCGTAATTTTGGTGGGCTTTCTGATATTCTTCCTGCAACAGGTTAAAAGCCGTTTCCAGGCGAGTAACTTTATCGGTTCCGGCAAGGTAAGATTCCAGGTTAATGCTGCTGCCGCCGCTTTTATTTTTAAGGGCTAGTAAGGCCGCTTGTAATCCTTTTATTTCGGCCTTTAAGGAAACTATGCTGGTATGCGAAGAGGGTAATTGGGCCTGGTAGCTTTTTAAAGTAGCCTGGGCTTGTTGCAGGTCTGTTTCGGTTTGCACCAGTCGCTGCGCCAAAAAGTAGCTTTCCGGACGATCTTGCGTTTGGGGAGAAATAGAACCAAAAATGCCATATTGCTGCCGGGTGGTAAATAAGGAGTCCTGAATTTTTTGTAATTCCGCTTTAACAACTTTTTGCCGTTGGGCAAATCGCTGCACTAATTTTTGCTGGTTTAATCGGGTTAGTTGCTGGTTTACCGTGTCTATTTGTTGCATGATGGCATTAGCCACCCGGGCTGCAAAGTTTCTGTCTTTATCGTCGAAAGAAACTTCTACCGCCGATCGGTTATTTTGAGCAATGCGGTAATTATATAATAATTCTTCCAGCACTTTCTGTCGGACCAGGTCGGTATTTTCCAGGTTTAAATAGCCGTAATGCTGTGCAAAATTAAATTTTTGAATAATATGACGCAGCACTGGCTCGGATTGACCTAAACTAATCAGGCGGTCGGCATCATCGGAACTCATGCTGAGGCCTAACTGCTCCTGGTTGGTAAATTCCGGATTCAGGGTAGTTTCCAGCGCCGGTAAATTAGTGGGATAGAAGATAGCCGTGGAACGGTAAATATTCGGCAGTAATAAAGAGGTTACTACGCTAACTAAAAAACCAGCTACCGTAACACTACCCAGGGGCCAACGCCATTTCTGCAGCAAGGGTAAAAAACGAACTAAACTATATTCCGGGGCCGCCATTCATTCTCCTACAGGCTTTATATTTTACATCAAAAAACATTAATTTTAAAATTTAACTATTAATGCATAATTCACTAGAAATTAAACGCTTGTTTTTTGAAATTCCATTTTCGTAACTTCCTTTTTCAAGATCAGGAAAGGATCGAGGAGCCGGGTTACCGGTAAAGTTGCTTTTTCTAAAAATAAGGAAAACTTACTTAAAGGTTCGCCTTCGATCCGGTTTTTAGAATTAAATAATTTACGGATCGTTCCGCATACATAATAACTAACGTGAATGGGTAAATATTGAGTAGTTACTAACTGATATCCTTGTTTTTTTAAAATTTGGGCGTAAGTGCTTACGGGTCGTCCCATATTTAGGTCGTCGCCTTGTTCTACTTTTTCGGTTCGTTCAAACAGAATAACTTTTTCGCGGGCTACCCGGCCCATTTCTTCCAGGTACAAACGAAACATCTTAAAATCGGTATTGTGCTGGAGTACCGTTACCGAATAAACCACATCGATGGAGTTGTCGGGCAAAGGAATACCGGAACCATTGGTTTTTACGAGTTCTACGGGGAAGTTTTTTAAATTTTGAGCCGCTAGCTGCAACATGTCCCGGGATAAATCCACCCCCACCAAACGGGCAGGTTGGTGCTGGGCTACTTCCCGTAAATTTCCGCCCGGTCCGCTGCCCAACTCCAATACCGATTTACCCCGAAAATTTATTTTGTTAAAAACCTTCAGAAACTGTTGCCGCTTATACGCATAGTAAGGTTCATCATCCCCGGCAATTACATTCCCGTTGTTTCTTCGGGCAATCTCCTGGGCTACTTTCGACCAGTATTTTTCGGGGATATAATTCATGATTATTAATTTTGTTTATACAAAAAACCACATAAAAACCTTTAAATGCAAATTAGGCAGGGAGCTAAGGCTACCAATGTCGCGGGAGTTAATTCTTGTTAACCGCAGCCGGATGCGTATATTTGTTTTCGGTAGTAGTATTAGGTAGTTGGTCGTTTTTAGTTGTTCGTTGTTCGATCGTTAATAATTTTATCATCAAGTACTTAAACTTTGGTTTTTATCAATTTAATTTTGTCCTGTTACTTATCTGCCTCCATTAAATTTAAAAAACCGGCCCGCGTTACTTAACCTACGTCAACCACTTACTTCCATCTTTATCAAAAATTTATTCGGTAATATTAGCTTTGTTGTATTGCTTAATTTGCTCGTAAAACCGCTGTGGCTGGTTTTAGAAAACAAAGTGCAAAACCAAATTGGGCATAAAGCTTTTGGTACATTTGCTGCTCTTTTTTCTTTTACTTTTTTGTTTACAGCGCTCAGTGATTTAGGCATTTACCATTACTTTACCAAGCAGACGGCCGCTACTCCTTCTTTTATGAAGGTCCATTTACCCATAATTTTACCTTTTAAAACCCTTATTTCTTTCGTATTTCCTTTTATAATGGTGTTAGCCGGGTGGCTTATCGGTTACCGGCTCCCGGAGTTGTATTATCTTGTTTTAATCGGATTTGTATTTACGTTTACCCAGTTCACCTTGTTTTTACGAGGCGTTTTGCAGGCGCACCAGCTGTTTAATCTCGATTCAGTAATGTCGGTACTGGAGCGCTTTCTGCTGTTGTTTCTGGTGGGGGTTCTTTTGTACTACGGCATAACGTTAGAAACCTTTGTGTATGCCCGGCTGGCTTCGGTGCTGCTGGCATTCGGGATTTTGTATTTTATATTCCGGCGCACCTTTGGCGCTTTTCCGGCCAAATGGCAACCCCGGCAATTTATGCAACTTGTCAAACTCAGCTTTCCTTTTGCAGTAATCAACCTGGTGTATGGTATAAACGAGAAAATAGACATGGTGATGCTGGAACGCTTAGCCACGAGCCAGGAAGCGGGCATTTATGCGGGAGCTTACCGGTGGGTAGATGCCGTGATGATGTACGTTTGGACGGTTTTGCCCATTTTTTTTGCCAAATTTGCCCGCCACCAGCGCGAACCTCAAGAGCAGCAAAAGTTATTGCATTTTGGGCAGGTAATGGTGAGCGTACCTTTGATTTTTGTGAGCGTATTTGTGTTTTTTTACGGCGAAAAGCTTTTTTGGCAATTCAGTAACTCTTCGGCTGCCGAAATGCAGGTAATGCTTTTAAATCTGAAAATTTTGTTTGCCAATGTGTTGGTGCATGGCTTTTTTGCCATTTACTCCACTGTTCTAACGTCCAGTAACTGGGAAGTAACCGTAAGTAAATTGGTAGCCGTTAGCATTGTAGTAAACGTAATGTTAAATTTTATTTTCATTCCGGTTTATGGTTCCTTGGCCGCCTCCTGTAACACGTTTATTAGTGCCGCCCTGGTTTCCGGAGGGTATTTATGGTTGCTGCAACCTAAAATCGGTATTGCGGTGCCAATTTGGTTAATTTTAAAATTAGCTTTAAGTACAGCCGCCTTAGTCGCCATTTTTTACGGGTTATCTTTACTTTCCGGTAACTGGTGGCTAAACACTATCCTGGCGGGACTGGCGTTATTAGGATTATTACTGATAACCCAAGTGGTTCGTATTGCCGACCTTAAAGCCAATTTATTCTCTTCTAAAAATTAAAGTATATCCTTGCCCTCTTGCATGAAAATAGTTGTGAATACCCGTTTTTTGTTAGCCGATAAATTAGAGGGGATCGGTAAGTTTTCGCACGAAATTTTACGGCACTTAGTAATACAACACCCGGAACACGACTTTTATTTTTTGTTCGACCGGCCTTATCACCAACAGTTTATTTACGCCTCCAACGTAACCCCGATTGTTATTTATCCGCCCACCCGGCATCTGGTGTTGTATTATCTTTGGTTTGAGATCAGGTTGCCCCGGGTTTTGCAACAATTGCAGCCCGATGTATTTTTATCATTAGACAACATGACTACCTTGCGCACAAATGTGCCCCGGGTTACCGTGCTGCATGATTTGGCGTATTTGCATTTTCCGGTCGAGAAAAAATACTTGGATCTGCGGTATTACCAAAAATTTATTCCGCGTATTGCCGAAGCTTCCAGGCGATTGCTGACGGTATCTGAATTCACGAAATCCGATTTAATTAAAAGTTTACAAGTGGAACCGGACAAAATTCGGGTGGCACCTTGCGCCGTTTCCAACTTTTTTAAGCCCACCCCTTATGCCCAGCAAATAGCGCTGCGGCAAAAATATTGCGCCGGCGAAATGTATTTCGTTTGTGTGGGTGCGGTGCAGCTGCGTAAAAATCTGGTAAATGTGTTTAGGGCATTCGATAATTTTAAAAATCTAACGCGCAGCGAAGTAAAATTGGTTATTGCGGGCCGAAAAGCCTGGAAAGCCGGGGCCATTTTAAAAGCTTATAACGCCATGACGCATAAAGCAGATGTGGTTTTTACCGGTCGGGTTTCGGATGCGGTTATCCGGGAATTATATGGTTCTGCTTTGGCGCTGGTTTTTGCTTCTTTTTTCGAAGGATTCGGCTTACCCATACTGGAAGCCCAAAAATGTAATTGTCCGGTAATTACCAGTAATATTAGCTCGATGCCCGAAGTAGCGGCGGGTAGCGCCTTGCTCGTAGATCCTTATTCGCCGAACGAAATAGGCCAGGCAATGGTGCAAATTTATCATTATCCGGAAAAAAGAGATTACTACACCCGATTAGGGCATTTAAATTACCAACGTTATTCCTGGGAAAAATCAGCCGGATTGGTTTACCAAAGCCTGGAAGAGGCCGTGCAAAATCTACCTTTATCTTCTTAGCGTTTCTGCCATGCGTATTTTTAAAACCCCAGCTTTGTTGCGGTATTTATTTCCGGATTATACCTGGCGTAAACCAAATACAGAAAAAAATATTTATCTTACCTTTGATGACGGACCTATTCCGGTGGTAACGGAGTTTGTGTTAAAACAACTCGCAGATTTTCAAGCCAAAGCTATTTTTTTTTGTGTCGGCGAAAACATTAGTCGTTTTCCGGAAATTGCCCAACTAATAGTGCGGCAAGGCCATTACTTAGGTAATCATACCCATAATCATTTGCGGGGCTGGGCTACGCCCACCGAAACTTACGTGCAGAATATTGCTTTGTGTCAGGAACAAATAGATCAGATTCAGGAAAATACCAGCGTTAAATTATTCCGGCCTCCCTACGGCAGAATCAAACAAAAACAATTTTTAAAAATTAAATCTACTTATCGCGTCATCATGTGGGATATACTTACGTATGATTTCGATATTACTCTTGCGCCGGAAAAAATTTTGCAGCAGGCTTTGAAAAAAACCACATCCGGTTCCGTGGTGGTATTTCATGATTCCGTGAAGGCGTTTCCTAACCTGCAGTACGTGCTACCACGTTATCTGCACTATTTTGCTGAACAAGGTTACAGCTTTAAAGTATTATGATGCTGAAGGTTATTTATTTTGCTATATTATTTAGTGTTTCCTTGGTGATACTGGGCTTGTGGGTGTTAAATCGCCGGCGATACCGCAAGCAGTTGCTCGTATTTCCGAAAGTAAGCATTTTAATCGCAGCCCGTAACGAGGAACAAACCATCATCCGGTGCTTAAAAGCCATTGAGCAGCTGGATTATCCGCGCGATAAAATTGAAGTACTCATTGGCGACGATGCTTCTACGGATAACACGTACCGGGTAGTGCGGCAGTTTATCCACGACAAACCGCAGTTTAAATGCGTTACCATTACTCAAAATCTGGGAATGGCCCGGGGCAAAGGCAATGTGTTAGCGCACCTGGCCCACATGGCCACCAGTAATTATTTCTTCATTACCGATGCCGACATTCAGGTGCCACCTACTTGGATTCAGATTATGATGGCGCACGTGCGGCCTTATATTGGCATTGTTACGGGCATTACCACGGTAAATGGCCCCCGGCTGTTCGATAAAATGCAATCCATTGATTGGATTTATGCGCTGGGATTATTTCAGGTAGTAACGGACTTGGATTTACCGGTTTTTACCATGGGTAACAATATGCTTATTACCCGCGAAGCTTACGAAGCCACCGGCGGTTACGAAAACATTCCGTTTTCCATTACCGAAGATGCCAAATTGTACCAGGAAGTTGTGAAAAGACATTTTCATACGGTAAATATTTTTGATCAGTCGGTGTTGGCACTCTCCACGCCAGCTGTAGATATGGGCCATTTACTGCGACAAAGGCGGCGGTGGATGGAGGGAATTAGCCACATTCCCTATTATATGTCGGCGGTATTTATTTTATATTCTTGTTTTTATCCCGTTTGGATTCCTTTTTTCCAGGAAACCACCCCTTTGTTTTACTGGGGCATTTTAGTAGCTAAAATTACCTGGCAATCTGTTTTTATCTGGTTATGTGCCCGGCGGGTAAACCTTAAATTTAATGTCTGGCAATTACTGGTATATGAGTTCTTTATGATGTTCCTGGGCATTGCTTCTATTATTTACTACCTCTTACCGGTTAAAATTGCCTGGAAACAACGTAAATATGCGTAAGCTTGGGTAAATTCGCGGTTTAAAAACTTACCCAAGCTTAAGCATGCCCGAGTACATTGATTCACACGCGCACATCTATGCCGCAGAGTTTAAACCCGATAGGGGAGCAGTAATCCGGAAAGCTCAGGAAGTTGGTGTAAGCCAAATCTTGATGCCGAACGTGGATCATACCTCCCTCGATAGCCTTTTACAAACCGAAGCTGATTATCCGGGCATATGCCGTCCCATGATGGGATTGCACCCGTGTTCGGTGAAGAAAGATTTTCAGAAAGAATTATACCTGGTAGAGGAGTGGCTTACCAAACGGCCCTTTATTGCTATAGGCGAAACCGGTCTGGATTTGTATTGGGACAGAACTTTTTTGCCCCAGCAAAAAGAAGCTTTAATTATTCAACTAGAATGGGCGAAACAATACAAATTGCCTATCGTGCTGCATACCCGTGATTCTTTTGAGGAAACGTACGAGTTAGTAGCCGCTGCCCAAGATGGCACCTTAACTGGCGTGTTCCATTGTTTTTCGGGCACGCCGGAGCAAGCGCAACGGGCCCTAAATTTAAAATTTTACCTGGGTATTGGCGGGGTAAGTACTTTTAAGAACGGCGGATTAGATCGCTTAGTACCGGAGGTGTCGCTGGATCATCTTTTATTAGAAACCGATTGCCCGTACCTGGCTCCGGTGCCTCACCGCAGCAAGCGCAACGAACCGGCTTATCTGCCGCTTATTGCACAACGAGTGGCAGATATTAAGCAAATTGACTTGGCGCAAGTAGCGGAAGCAACAACCCGTAATACCCGTAATTTATTTAATTTATAACATGAAATTACGCAGAGTTCATTTAAATACGGCCGTTACCCTCGAACCAGTTGGTTCGGTGTTGGTTATTTATACGGGTGGCACCATCGGGATGGTATTTGATAAAACCGGCCGCCACTTGGTGCCTTTTAAGTTTAACGAAATAATGGATAAAATGCCGGAACTCCGGCAACTAAATATTGACTTGTCCCTGATTAGTTTTGCCCGACCCATCGATTCCTCGGACGTTACCGATGCCGATTGGATTGTGCTGTCGTACATAATCCAGCAAAATTACGATGACTTCGATGGATTTGTGATCCTGCACGGTACCGATACCATGGCTTATACGGCCTCGGCCCTTTCGTTTCTGCTCGAAAATTTACAAAAGCCGGTTATTTTTACGGGTGCGCAAGTGCCCATTGGTAAAATGCGCACCGATGCCCGCGAAAATTTAATCACGGCTTTGGAGATTGCTACTTCCACCAGCCGGGGTATTTGTATTGTGCCGGAAGTTTGTATTTATTTTGGTGATTTATTGTTGCGGGGAAACCGGTCTAAAAAAGTAGAGAGTAGTCACTTTAATGCTTTTAAATCAACTAATTATCCGGTATTGGCTCAAGCGGGGGTTGAAATTGAATACCACGTCAAGAACATTCTGCCGCTACCTAACGGACCGTTTAAAGCCCATCAAAAATTAGATAATCGGGTAGTTCGGCTGCGCTTGTTTCCGGGGTTATCGGAACATGTTATTCGCAATCTGGTACTGACCGAAAATTTGCAAGGCGTAGTGCTGGAGAGTTATGGCTCGGGTAATGCCCCGACGGCCCGTTGGTTTTTAGACGCTATGGAAGCAGCCATTAGCCGCGGTACGTTTATCGTAAATGTTTCGCAGTGCGATGGCGGACGGGTTTTCCAGGGGAAATACCAGAATAGTAAGTATCTGGAAGAAATGGGCATTATCGGGGTGAGTGATATTACCAGCGAAGCTGCCGTCACCAAGCTCATGTTTGTGCTGGGCCAAAATTTACCACCCGAAGAAACCCGCCGGCTATTACAAACCGATTTACGCGGCGAAATGACTATAGATTAAAAAAATTTTTGAATGGGATTAAAAAGTAACGGCCGGAAAGATTCTTTCCGGCCGCTACTTTTTGGTTTACCTAAGGCATTACTAACAACCGGGTCAAGCTTGTAAAATTTAAAAAATCCAGCCTGAACCTGAATTTAAAACCTTTGTTTTACCAATAATAATTCGACCACTTTACCAAGGGGCAGAGTGGTCGAACCAAGTTTAGAAATAATGGAGCGGATGATTATTGTTTTATAAATTTCAGCGTTTCCAGTTTGTGATTTAAATCGACCTTAAACAAATATAAACCAGCCGGTAGTTGCTCTACATTTACCTGCACTTGCTGGGGAGTAACCAGTTGGTGTTTATTTACCAGTACGCTACTACCCGCCGCATTGCTGATAATCGTAGACAAGGTACTTACCGGTTCGGGTAAATTAACGGTAATTGTCTGAACGGCCGGGTTGGGGTATAGCTCTACCGTATTAACTTTTTCCGGTTCCGGTGATTTTGCCTGCTGGCTGGCCAAACGCACTAGGCTGGCGGATACCGTGACAGTAATAATTTCTTCATCAGAGAGCTGCGGAGTACCGTTGTCGGTAACTTTAATTTTAAAAAAATAACTACCCTCCGCCGTAGGAGTCCAGGTGAAGGTTCCGGAACTAGCATTGATGCTGGCTCCGGCCGGTGCCCCGATTAAAGAAAATGTTTTCGTCTGGCCGGCATCCGCATCGGTAGCTGTGGCGGTAAAACTTAGCTTTGAACCCACCGCGGCGTTTTTATCACCAATGGCAGCCAGCACGGGGGCATCGTTCAGGTTAGTAACAGTTATAGATACGGTTTTAATCGCCGATTCCTGGCATCCCCAGATTACCTTAAAAGTAAATGAATCCTGGCCGGAGAAGTTGGCTTTGGGGGTATAGGTGCGATTGGCTCCGGTACCGCCGGATAAGGTGCCGTTTTGGGGAGGAGTAACAATGCTGTAAATTAGCGGCGTACCACTGGCTGAACCCACTAGCGTGATTGCTTTAGCCGTTTCTTCGGTGGTGGTAACAGTTTGCGCATTAGCGATAGGGTTAGCTTTTCTCACAATTAATTCTCCGGTAGGTAAGCCGCCATCGGTAGTTTGCTCTAGTTGGCGTAAAATAGAAAAAGTACCGGTAGTGGTAATCTTAAAGATTGTTCCCGCATCAAAATACCCACCATCCGGGGTTAAGCCGTATAAATTGTTACCACTCCCTTGTACTAAGCTCCCTACCGCCCGGCCGCCATCATTGTAAAAATCAAAATGATGCAAAACGGTGTAAACGCCACCAGTAGTTATTTTGAAAAGAGTACCGTAGCCAAACAATCCACCACTGTTGGTTAAGCCGTAAAAGTTGCCGTCGGTGGCTTGAATTAAACTGCCTTCCGGGTACCGTCCATCGTTGGTAGAATCCAGGTTACGTAAAACGGTGAGGGTTCCTGCAGGCGTGATTTTAAAAACAGTACCGTAATTGTTCGAGCCACCCCGGGAAGTCATGCCGTAAAAATTGCCGTCCTGGCCTAATACTAAGCTGCCCTGCGGATTGCTACCCGTGGTTGCATTATCCAGATTTTTTAAAATCTGGAACGCACCGGAAGGCGATATTCTAAAAATGGTACCGTTATTATTAGCACCGCCAATAGTAGTCATGCCGAAAAAGTTATTGTTGTGCTGGATTAAATTTCCTTTCGGTCTACCGCCATCCGTAGCATTAACTAAATGACGTAAAACCGTAAGGGTACCACCCGGCGTTAATTTAAATATGGTGCCGTAACTAGCCGTACCACCATCCTGGGTCATGCCGTAAAAGTTATTATCCGCGCCTTGTACCAAATCGCCTTGTGGGTTGCTGCCACTAACGGCCGCGTTAAAAGAATAAACGGTAGAGTACACGCCATCGCACAATTTAAAGACGGTACCCTGGTTATACACCCCACCCGACGAGGTAAATCCGTAAAAGCTGCCGTTTCGCGCTTGAATCAGGCTGCCTTGCGGCGTTTGCCCTTTGCCTGCTTCCGGAAAAGACGTGAGTACTGAAAAAGCTCCGGCAGAAGAAACACGAAATACAGTTCCTAATTTACCTGGTCCGCCTTCCAGAGTCATGCCGTAAAAGTTATTCCCGGTGCCTTGCACCAGACTCCCCTGCGGACTTCGGCCATCATTAATATTATCCAGGTGATGCAGGACCGTATAAGCGCCACCCGTTGTTATTTTAAAAATAGTACCGGAGTTAAAAGATCCGCCATTACTCGTTAAGCCATAGAGATTGTTATCGGAACCTTGAATTAAATCGCCCAGTGGGTAACTACCGTCTAAAGCGGAACTTAGGTTCCGGATCACGGAAAAAGCCCCGGCTAAAGTTAACCGGAAAATGGTGCCGTATCCATTGCTACCGCCCTGGTAGGTCATGCCGTACAAAGAGCCGTTGGTGGCCTGTATTAAACTACCTTGGGGATAACCGCCCGTCAGGCTATAATCTAAATTCCGACGTACGGTGAAAACCCCAGCCGGAGTTATCCGGAAAATAGTGCCGTACGAACTGGTACCGCCCTGGTAAGTCATACCGTAAAAATTACCATCTGTTGCTCTAACTAAACTACCTCGGGGGTAACCTCCGGAGGTGGTATAATCAAAGCTTTTTAAAACCGTGAAGGTGCCCGATGGCGAAATTTTAAAAATAGTGCCGTACTTTTTACTACCGCCATAGCGCGTTAGGCCATATAGGTTGCCGTCGGTACTTTGCACCAAACTGCCTTCCGGATTACGTCCGTCCAATTCCCCATTAAAATTCCGCAACAGCGTAAAAGTACCAGCCGGCGTAACTTTAAAAATAGTACCATAGCCACTAGCCCCGCCCTGGTAAGTCATACCATAAAAATTGCCATCTGCACCTTGTAATAAACTGCCCCGGGGATTGCCTCCGGTTATGTAATAATCTAAACTTACCAGGATAGTAACGGAACCGCCGGGCGTCATTTTAAAAATAGAGCCATAATTCTTATGGCCTCCCTGGTAGGTCATGCCGTAGTAATTGCCATCAGACCCTTTGATTAAATTACCATAAGGATAGTAACCTGATTCCACAAAGGTTTTTTGAACGTTAAAGCCCGAGCCATTGCTTTTGATGCCAAAAGCAGTGCCGGCTCCTTGTGAACCGCCCACGGAAGTAAGTCCGAGCAATTCGTCTTGGGCGCGTAAAGGTGTCCCACTTAATATAAGCCCCATTGCTAAAATTGAGCAATAATAAATTAAGGGAAAGTTGCCCAGCTTCCGGTATAAAGCCGAAAATCGGGCAATACTGGGACCCGGGTGGGCAAATGGAAAAAATTTGGTTAACAGTAAGGTTGACTTCATAGTTAATTTATTTAGGAGATATGGTGAAGAAAAGGAGTATTAAAACGTTCCCAAAAATTAGGTGCTCGAACTGTGCGTTTATCTGATTCCTGATTTTTATGCTGATTACATCCGAACGAAATGAAAAAATTTTTTATTAGCTCCGGCCAGGAACAATGATTAGTGCCGGTAATGCTGCCGAATTTTCATTTCATAAAATGGAGAACGGGCAAGTCCAATAATTACATTCTGCTGAGAAAATCTAAAAAACTCAGCCTAAAGAGGTTTAAAATTTAAAAATTACCAGAATATGGTTCTGGATTTTAATAAAGAAAGGAATCTGAAATAAGTACCCAAAAACTAATTCAACAAGATTAACAGGACAACAAAGCCTTGTAGAACAGGCTGTTAACAGATGCAAGGTATAAAGATATTTGGTATTAAAAATACTTATTTTTAAGTATTTTCAGGATAAAACCCACCGCTATATCTACGTTTTGGCCAGAGGCTTGCTTTTGGAAGAGCAGAAACGTGAAACCGCGTTAAAAATTTTTAATTTTACATGTGCCTGATAGAGGCCAGCTAAATGTAAAGAGAAAGTAAGCCGTAAATTTGCGTGGGTAAATAATTATCTGTTTTTTTGCACTCCCGTAAACAGAGAGGTGTCCGAGTGGTTGAAGGAGCACGCCTGGAAAGTGTGTATACCTCAAAAGGGTATCGAGGGTTCGAATCCCTTCCTCTCTGCCAGAAAAAGCTAAAAAGCCTGTAAGAAGTTGTCTTACAGGCTTTTTAGCTTTAAAGATTGGAACACAAATGAACTTATCGAGAGTAGCTTTCTAAGAAAGTTGGTTCCTCTATATAATAGGAGAGGTTCAGGGCCGCAAGCTGAAAATTGGTTATAACCTTATTGTTACCTGTAAAATGTTTTACTTACTTTAACTATCAATCTATTTAACTTACATCCATTCACACTTAATTAAATTTTATGTCAAAGAAGAAAAAAAAGGGAAAATCAAGAAAGAAACTCACCAAACAACTAACCAAGCAATTAAAAAGAGCGATTAAAGTTCACGGAACGGAGTTGGCTTTGGGTTTTGTCACGGGATTAATAACCAAATTAATTGCCGATAAAACAGAAAAACCAAAAAAAGCCCGTAAAAGCAAAGCTATTAAAACAGAAGAACAACCAACCTTAGCAACTACCATGGAAGAGACGGCCAAAGCGGTGGTTAATAAAGTTAAAGCAACGGTGGTACCAAAAGCTTCCGTTGCTAAAAAGGAACCTGTTACACCAAGCAGTTCCGAAACGAATGCTTAAAACTTTATTTAAAAAGCCCTCCTCACCAGGGTTTTTTTAAATTTTAAAGTCTCGGGCTCCGATAATTTTAAAAACAGGCTTCATTCAGCTATCACAGCTGTTTCTTTTTTTAGTCAGCAATCATTCATTCAGGAAGAACGCAAACAAATAGGTAAACTGCTGCCACAGTACTTTAAAAACTGTAAGTGTACGATTAAGGTTTAGATAGCACCTTATTCTTGGTTGCCCAATTTTGCCACATTTCGTTTAATTCTTTTACTTTATGGGGGTATTGTGCAGCCAGGTTGTTGGTTTCTGTTTCGTCGGAGTTTATTTTATATAGATGCCATTCTTCTTTATTTCGGGAAACTAATTTCCAGCCCTGATGACGGACGTACCTGGCGCCAAAATGCTCGTTGAATAAAGCCTCGTGCATCTCACCTTTGGCACCTGTTATGGCTGCTACTAAACTGATACCCTGCATGGGAGTTATTGGCCGGCCTTTATAGATAGCCGGATAAGGCGCTTGAGCCAGTTGCGTGAAAGTTGCCATAAAATCCATAACGTGTGCTTCTTGTTGCACGATGGTTCCTGGCTTGTTCTTTATCCCTTTTGGCCAAAAAGCAATCATGGGAGTGCGGATACCACCTTCGTAAGACTGGGCTTTGGCGTACCGAAACGGCGTATTGGCAACATTTGCCCAGCGGGGCCCAATAGAAGCAAAGGTATTTTGGGGACCCGGCAATACTTTTTTATCCACCGGGTAAACAATTCTTTCACCGGATCTGGTTTCACTAGGCCGGTCAAATCCAGGACCGTAACCGGCAGCATCTTCTGGGCTAGCTCCGTTATCACTTAAGAAAACAAGAAGGGTATTGTTTAATTCATTAGCAACTCGTAGAGCTGCAATCATTTTGCCTATTCCCTGATCCATGCGATCGATCATGGCGGCATGTACCGCCATTGCCCGGGCATCCCAGGCTTGGTCCGGGTTATCTTTCCAGTTAAGTTGATTGTCAATCCGGGGAGATAACGGACAAAGGGCCGGATTAATTAAACCTAGTTTAATTAATTTTTGATACCGTTTTTCGCGAATTACATCCCACCCGAGTTGGTAAGTATCTTTGTATTTCTGAATATCTTCCGGCAAAGCATGCAAGGGCCAATGCGGAGCCGTTTCGGCAACGTACAGGAAAAATGGCTGGTTTGCTTTACTAAATTGCTGGATGTACGCAACAGCCGAGTCACTCAAGGCATTGGTATGGTAGTAATTTTTGGGTACGGATGCAACCGGGGAAGTATTATTTACCAGACTGAAAGGGTCGAAGAAGTCCACCACTCCCCAGATATTGCCGTAATATTTCTCAAACCCCCGGTTGGTAGGATACTGCGCTACTGGTGAAAACAAGGGAAATTGTTTTTGGTGATTCAACCAGGCCAATTGCGCTTTTGCCTCTGGTTGCACTACGGTATTAGAGACGTGCCATTTTCCTACCATGCCGGTATGGTAACCAGCTTCTTTTAATACTTCGGCCAAAGTAACTGTAGTTTCGGTAAGATAACCCCGGTAACCCGGAAGAGAACGATCTTCAGTCATTTCGCCAATGCCGGCTTGGTGGTTATACAAACCTGTTAATAAGGCGGCCCGGGTGGGGCAACACCGCGATGTATTGTAAAACCGCGAAAATCTAACCCCATTTGCGGCTAAATAATCAAGATTGGGGGTGTTAATTTCGCTACCATAGCAACCTAAATCCGAGTATCCCAAGTCGTCGGCCAAAATAAGAATAATATTCGGACGTGTATCTGTCGTAAACACCGTTTCAGTTTGGGGCCTTTTGCAACCCCAAAATAATTCCAAACACATGAAAGCCAGTAACACGTTAAAATTTAAAAATTTGTTCATACGTAATCTTTTAGGAGGTGCGTAATTATCAATAAATGTTTCTGGTGCCAAAAAAGTGAACGCCTGCTGTTTTATCCCGGCTTTGCTTTTCCCTGTAAATAAAACAAACAATATCACTTTTGTTTGTTTACTTGTATGGCAGGGCATTAATAGGTAATCCGAAAATTTTTAAAATTTAAAAATTACGAGTGTTGGTGAATGGAATGCGTCTGGTAAATCAATTTTTAATGTACGCGTATTATTTCCGGAGCAAATAGCCTAAACGGGCAACTGCCTTATTTTTGTAAACAAAAGCTTATGCAACATCAAAACCGGCCGAATGAACCTATCGAAAATTACGGCATTATTGGCAATTTAAAAACGGTGGCTCTGGTTTCTACCAAGGGATCTATAGATTTTATGGCTTTTCCCCGGTTTGATTCGCCGACGGTATTTGCTTCTTTGCTGGATGCTAACCAAGGGGGCTATTTTTCCATTGAGCCATTAATGGGTGATTTTACGAACAAACAATTATACTTACCCGGAACAGCCATCCTGCTGACTCGTTTTTTCTCCGATAACGGTATAGCCGAAATTATGGATTATATGCCACTTCCGGGTGACCAGGACCTGGAAGGGAGTACCATTGTTAGAAAAGTAAAAGCAGTACGCGGTAACCTCACGTTTCGGCTGCATTGTGCTCCCCGGTTCTATTATGCAGCCGCCACCCATACTTGTACCCTCAACAATAATCAAATAACTTTCACCACCGCACCAGATTCAGCTATTCAGTTACGCCTTTTGGCCGATGTGCCTTTGCAAGTAACTGGTGCCGATGGCTACGCTGAATTTACGGTAAAAGAAACGGAGATAGTACATTTTGTGCTGGAATCGGTTAGTGCTGGTAAAGCAAGTAGTATTACCGATATAGCGCAATACACGCAGGATACTTACCAACAAGCTTTAGGTTTTTGGCGCAACTGGCTGAGCAAATCCAGCTATAAAGGCCGTTGGAGCGAATTGATACATCGGTCTGCTATCACTTTAAAATTATTAACCTCCAGTCAGTTTGGTTCGGTAATAGCCGCCGCTACTTTTGGTTTGCCCGAAACTATTGGTGGCAACCGCAACTGGGATTACCGGTACACCTGGATCCGTGATGCGGCCTTTACCATGTATGCGTTTCTGCGGTTGGGCCTGAATGAGGAAGCTACTAACTTTTTAACCTGGATCTTTAAACAATGCCAGGGAAATAAGCTGCAATTAATTTATGGGGTGGATGGTACGACCGATTTAGAAGAAAAAGAACTGCCGCACTTAGCAGGTTACAAAAACTCTAAACCGGTTCGGATTGGTAATGGTGCCATGAGCCAGTTGCAGATCGATATTTACGGCGAGCTGATTGATACCATCTATATTTATAATAAGTCGTACAAACCAATCACTTATGCGTTTTGGAATATCGTAACGCAAATGGTTGAAGCGGTTATCCAGCAGTGGCAATTACCCGATCACGGTATTTGGGAAATCCGGAACGAGAAAAAAGAATTTTTACATACGCGTTTAATGTGCTGGGTGGCCCTGGATCGGGCCATTAAAATTGCCGAATCACGCTCTTTTCCTTTTCCGGTAACCGAATGGACTGAGGGAAGAAATGCGATTTACTTAGACATTTATCATAATTTCTGGAACGACGAGATAAAAGCTTGGGTGCAGTACAAAGGAGCCCAGGTAGTAGATGCCAGCGTTTTGCTCATGCCTTTAGTCCATTTTATTTCGCCGCTGGAGCCCCGCTGGGTCTCTACTCTGGCCGTAATTGATGATCGGCTGCGATTAGATGTATTAATCTACCGCTACCAAAATTCTTTTGAAAAAGTAGATGGCCTGGATGGGGAAGAAGGTACCTTTAACATGTGCTCGTTTTGGTACATCGAGGCTTTAGCCAAAAGCGGCCAAGTAGACCGGGCCGTCGAAAATTTTGAGAAAATGCTGGGTTACGCGAACCACTTAGGCTTATTTAGTGAGGAACTAGGCAAAAAAGGCGAACACTTAGGCAATTTCCCGCAAGCCTTTACGCACCTGGCTTTAATCAGTGCCGCCATGGAGTTAAACAAGCAGTTGGATCGGATTTATTCTTAGGTATTTTTAAATTATAAGATTGTTTTTTTGCTAGAAGACTGCTAATGATCTGCTTAAATTTAATTTTAAAATCTATCTGGTAAAATTTTTAAATTTATAACTGCTGTCTTTCATTTAAACAGATAACCATTATACTAATATTAGTCAAAGAAAAGATTTTGATCAAGAGATTAACCTAGATAATGTAACAGATACATTTAATTTCATTTACGGCGAATGAAATTATTTTTGCAAATAGGTAACGATTCTGTTACATTCAAAATATGAAAGCCAAGGATTTAATTAAGCTGCTCGAGAAGAATGGCTGGTACCAGGTTAGACAAACAGGAAGCCACCGGATTTTCAAGCATCCAACGAAATTAGAGACTATTCCAATACCCGACCACGGAAAACAAGATCTAAAAATTGGTACTCTTAATGCAATTCTGAAGCAAGCTGAGTTAAAGTAGCTTGGCAGTCTTTTACTAAAAACCACCCCAAGATGAAAATAACGGTAATTATCGAAAAGAATGAAAGTGAGCTCTGGGCACGCATAGAGGACATTGGCGACTTTATGCCTTTAACGGTGGGAGAAACTACCAAAGAGGTTGTGACTAACCTGATCTTATTAATTGAAGATTATATTCAGCACGAAGGAGCTGCTGATGCGGCCTGGAACCAATTTAACGTAAAAGAATTAAAATTTGAATTTACGTACGATGTGCAAGCCTTTTTTCAGGAATTCAACTTTTTGAAGCAGTCTAAAATTGCTGAGCTGGCCGGTCTAAATTCTAGCTTAGTGCGGCAATATGCATCAGGTTTAAAACATCCTTCCGCGGACCAGGTACGGAAAATTGAAGAAGCTATTCATAAATTAGCTACGGCTTTAAAGAACGTAAATATAAGTGTATCTTCAGCGGCATAATTATACTAATGAACTAGAATCAAACTCAGCATCATTTGTTCGGGTTTTATTTTAAGTTATCTGTAGATAACCTAAGTAAAATTCGCAAAAGAATCTTTGTAAATTAACCTAATAAAGTTTTTTAGTTGATTTAAAAAGATTAATCAATGAAGCAAATTACAATCCTTTTATGGTATAAGTTAAGTAGCACCCATAAAAATAAAAAAGCCCTTAGAAATTAATCTAAGGACTTTTTTGCGGTCCGGACGGGATTCTTAACTGCTTCGTGCGCCCTTACCAAACCTTACAGAAACATTCGTAAAGGCACTTTTTTAGAAATTGCCTTTTCTCTTTAAGGTGCCTTAATTATTCTGTTCTTCCAAAAGTGGCACCGAAACTGGCACCGAAATTTGGGATCTCTTTTGAAAATTTTCCAGCAGCTTAATGGTGTTAACGCCGATGTAGCGCACAAATGCTTTCTCGGTTTTGTGGCCGGTGGCCTGCATAACCATCCGATCAGGCACCCCTTGGTAGAGCTTTAAGGTGGCAAACGTTTTGCGGCCAATCTTAGTAGTAAGCTCTAACCTGGTTATGCCGGCGAACTTACCAATATATTTTAAATAGGAATTAATGCCTTTATTTACCGGTAGGCAGGTGTTGTATTTGCCTTGGTACTTGGTTACAATCTCCACCGGCTTAAAAATAGCATCGTCGTAGTAAGGAATGTAGCACCAGATATTATGCTTCTTGGTTTTACCCGCTTTAATTTTGATAATTCCATTATGGATATCCTTCGGCGTAAAAGTAAAAGCATCAGAAATTCGCATTCCGGAATAGCAGAGGAACAAGAAAACATCCTGCATTTCTTCCAAAACTTTAATGCGCTGGGCCAGCATGAGCCGGTTAATTTCTTTCTTATATTCTTCCCGAAAACATTGCTTGACAAAATCAACGGCTTGTTGGGTTCTAAAATCCAGATTGTAAATCAGGTGAACTTCCTCTTCGGTTAGCGATTCAACCTCTTGGTATTCCTCGGTTACCGACATTTTGCGGTACTTCCGGTTAACTTCCAAATCCTGATCTTCGCACCACTCTAAAAATTCAGTCAATCGCTTGATGTGTTTGCCAACCGTGTTTATACTTTGGCCCAAATTTTCTAGCATATAATTTAAAAATGCCTGAAAAAATAGGTTATCCATTTTAGCCAGAGTAAGCTTAAATTTGGTAGTAGCTTCAAAATCTATTAAGCGATCACGGCTAGCTTTTAAGGCGGTGATGGTGCTTGCTTCTAACCGGTTGCCTTTAGAATCCCTCTCTAATTTTTTGTGATTAATCCAGCTATCCATGAGCTGGAGAAAGGGTGATTCCAATTCGGGTTCGGCTTCCTTTTTTGGTGAAAGGTGCTGTAAAATTTTCTTGGCACTAGCAGATAACTCTTGGGCAGATATGACGGTAAAACCGGCAGCCTTGTCAAATTCCGTTTTAACTTCTGCTTCGGTTAATGCTTTATTGGCTTTTCGGGCATTATCATACAACTCCGTTAAGGCAATTTCAACAGCTTCCAGCTTACCATTAATCCGAGTGGTATAGGTTTGCTTTGGTTTAACTTTTTTCAGTTTATTATCCCAAGCCTCCAGGTGTACTTTTTCTTCCGGAAATAACTTCAAGCGCTTGCCATCCCAACTAGCCGTTAGGTAGATGGGAGCCATACCCAACTTATTTACTTTGCTAGTTATGATGTAGCGTTTTACTTGCATTAACTTCAGGAACTCTAAATTTTTTTGTTTTACTAATCCTTTATTAATTCCTGAAGTAAGTCTGTGAAGCTTTCAAAATCCTTTTTATAGCTTTTTGGTGGGCCTGAATACATCATTTGTCGGCTACTAACATCATTGGTTACTTGGAAATAATACTTTTCAGAAGATGCATTTTCCTTTTCCTTCTTGGCAATAAATATTTGTTCTTGTAAAAACTGAATTTCTGCATTAAGCCTTTGATCAGGTTCTTGTGGGATAATCCTACTAGTATTTCCTGTAGGAATGTTTTTGGAAAATATTTTGATAAGGTAAGCTGCCTGATTAGGTTCAGGTAAATCTAATTTATAAGAAGTAAAATCAGAATTTGGAAATTTTAAGGTAATTGAATAAGTACCATAGCTTGCAATTTTTCCGCTAAAATTTGATAATGAATCAACTATAAATCCCTTTCCTTTAAAAAAGTCTTCATATTCTTGACCTACAGATTTAGAAAATTTTTCTTTAGAATTTTTTACCGCTTCAGCTAACGAAGCTTTGATATCATTAAGTGATACTTTTAAATCTTCAATTTGCTTTATTTTCGTTATGCTCATTTATTTTATATTTTAACAGGTTATTTATTTCCTTTAGTAATCCAGCCTATTGCAGTAGGAGTATTAGCTGATTTATCACTTTTTGTGTGAATCTATCCGTTACGGCTGATATTTTACTCGAAATAAGGGCTTCATTGGAGGTAAAAATTCGGTGGATTCGGACATAGCTAGTTAATAGCAGTGGCGATAGCCGATAGTCATTAACTGAAATAGCCAGCGATAATCCATCATTTCTTACCTTGGAAGTTATCTGTACCAAGATATAATCACCGGTGTCATTAACTCGGGTATTTGATAGAATTAAGGCTGGCCGAGGTTTAGATTGACTACCATCCGTAAAAGGAAAATTAATCCAGACAATATCGCCTTGTTTGTACTTCATTTAGGTAGTGCCTTGAGCTGTATTTTTATATAATTGTTCATACCGGCTGTCTTCTTCACTATCCCAATCTTCAGCTAAAGCTTGCTCGGATAGCAAAGCAGTTTCCGAAATAGGCGTTTTTTCTTTTTCCTTTATTGCTTCAATAAAATCTAGTTGCTTCAAAATGCTTTGCAACCTGGAGAAATCCTGATCCTTTACTGATATTTCTACTGTTCTCATTTTCTTACTTTCTTACTTTCTTAACTGATTTATTAACTCATCCTTCATGGCCAATAATTGGTCTTTTAATCTTAATTGCTCCTGTAAACCAGCCTTTTCCGATTCACAGATCTTGAGATTGGCAATAATTTCATCAGGCATCCACATGGGTTTTTTCATTAGGAAATAGCTTGGTTCTATTACCATCCCAATGAACCACCAGGTAAATAGGGGCCATACCTAACTTATTTGCCTTGGTTTTATCCAGGTAGCGTTTTACTTGCACAATATATTTAAAAAACTATCTATAAACATCCCTTTGTAATCTTTGAACAACATCAACTATATCTGCAATATCGTAATCTGTATATTTTATATTGTCAAATATATAGTTCAACACTGAATAGAATACTTCATCTTGTTTTACATTATCTACAGGAATATTATTTTCAGCAAAAAATTTGAAAAACTCATCTCTAACTGTTGCTCTAAATCGTACTTCATCATCAGTAGCCCTTGAAGAGTTAATTTTTAATTTATTCAATTTTTGATTATAGGTTATTAACTTTTTATAATAATCATTTGAAGAATTGCTCAATGATATATTCCTAATTTGAGATTGGATGTCTTGTAATTGTCTCATAACAAATTCTATTCCTGTTACCTCTTTATCTTGTAGCTTAGCTGGTTTAATGTTTTTGAAGTGTCCTAAAAATGTTGTATAACCTTCACCAGATTTAGATTTTTCGTATGTTGCTGGCAACTTTTCCCTAATATCAGCTTTAAATTTTTCCACGCCGTAATACCTTAAATCCCTTGGGTATGGAATATGTTCAATTAAGCCTATGTCAAAAGGATAACTTGTAGCCTCGTCTTTAATCAAGATGGTTGGTTTATCAAATGCTAATCGTAATCCCAATTCAAACATAACGTTAGGATTCTTTTCACTTATGTCGCAAACTACTATATCGCTATTATAAATATTGTTAACGATTCGGTTATGAATGACACCTATGTCTTGATCTTCACTGACTAATTTTGCTTCAAATCCTAATTCACTAATTGTGCTGACTAATATGTTCTTGACCTCCCTCCAATGATTTTCAAGTAAATTGCCAATGGCACTTATTGGCATAATTAGACCACAAGTGGGCTTTTTATCAGGTGTTTTTTTATCTTCCGATTCATGCTTTTGATTAGCAGTAGGTTCTTCCTTTTCCTTTGCCATAATTTTAATTTATTAAAATATATAAATTTCAATAGCAACTAGCTAGAATGAAATAGCGACAATCGCTTGCTTAGGCAATTTTAAGTATGTTATCAATGTGTCGGATGCGTGTTTCGTGTTCAGCGAAGTGATTTAGCTGGTCCGAAATCTTTAACATAGACCGATTCAGCATTTGAAGTTCCAAGCTATGTTTAATTTGCGCCTCTTCCAGCGAGGCTAATTTTTGATTAGTAATGCGCTGCTCGGCCAGCATTTCCACCATTACCTCATACATGCGATTGTCATCCATTGTAATACAATTATAAAGTCTTCATCTTTCCCTAACATCAGGCACATCAAATTATTAAGCAATCGCTGCCTAATTCCAATCTTAAATTACGTTAATCCTACACTTTCCCGAATACAGTTGCGAATAGCAATACCATCTTCTTCGTTTTTCTTTAATAATGATATAACTGCATTCAGGTAAGCTTCTTTATCTTTCAAGTCGCAATTTTGTATTACTCTACATTCTGGTAATAAGCCTTTATTATTGTAAATTTTTAATATGCCATTATAATCATTATTGTCTATCAAGGTTTGAAAGTGGGCTTTCTTTTCATTGTAAATAGTTTCTGGCTCTAAAAACTGAGGTATGTTTGCAAATTTGTCTTTGAGCTCTGTAATGGTAGCACTGCTGGTATTAAGTCTTTGTTCCAGAGTTTTCTTAATGGTATGCTGAGTATGAAGTAAAGTCTGATTCTCTAAATCTCTGCTAAATAGTTCAATTACCTTTTGCTTAGTTTGGTCAAAAACCATTTCTGGAGTTTTATCCATCTTTTTTGCAACTGTTTTAATGACAGGTTCTTTTAACAGAAGATTTTCAACCTCGGTAACATCAGCTACATAGATATTCTCATTTAATCTAGCTACTTCTTCATCAGTCCGGCGATCTCTATCAATTATTCCCTTAGCAGTTATATGGTGAAAACTTTGTAGGTCATTAAATGCCTTAGTAGCTTCTAAAACCTTTTGGCATCCACCTAGTGGTTTAATTGTATATTCAGGATATATTTGAGGATACAATTTTATATCAACACTAAATTTATTAGTACCCTCTATAAATAATATCGGCTTTCTACTACCTAAAATCTCAAGGTAAACACCTTCGGGAATCGAATCTTGATCCTCTAGTATCTCATAATTCCATAAATTTTCATTTTGGTAAGATCTAAGCCAGATTCTTTTACTATCTGTTCTTCCTATCGCAAAATCAATATCATGTGTGAGATATACAAAAATGCAATCAGGACGTTCTAATTCTATTTTATCCCAGAGGGCATTTACAATTGATTTATGTAAGTGAGTTTCGGGTTCATCAATAATTATGATGGAATTAACTGGTGCACATATAGCTTGACCTATGAGGTAAAAAATTACCCTTTCTCCATCACTCATCTCTGATGCATTGTAATTTGAAGCATCAGATTCCGTTAAAGCTGCTTCAACTGTACCAGATTTAAAAAACAGTTTTCGATGTGGAAGTATTTGTTCCCAAATATTTTGAATTTTATCTAATTTGGTAACTGGTGGTATTTCAGAATTTGTTTTCGATTTTACCCTGAAAGCAGTAGATTCTTCAAATTCTTCAGTTTGAAGAAGAACCATAAGTTGTTCATAGTCATTTAGGAGACTTGTATTAGGGTTGTTTTGCCACCTAAATATATTTCTTCCATATGCTTCATGCCAATCTAAATTGCTTGATTCTTGAAAATGGCCATATCTAAATGAATATTCTGCTATTTGCTTAAGGGTCGGACTTGATGCTTTAGGCATTGATAAAGATCTCTGTGCTGAAATACGGTGTGTAATTGTAGAGTTCTTTTGTTCAATCCATGTTCCAAATCTCGTTTTACCAGTTCCATTAGCTCCGATTAGTACTAAGCTTTTAACAATTTCTATATTGTTTGTATTAATATTGTCTAGTTTATTAGGTATAATTAAATTCATATAAGTATTAAACTATATAAATGAATTAAGACTACTCCTCTATTAAAAGGATATAAGTTTTTAACTATAAAGTTAAAAGGTTAATAATTTAATTTTTAGTAGTCTTACCTTGCGTCCATTTTCTAATTGCTATAGCTAAAGGATCTTTTATATTTTTAGCACCCATTGACTCAAGTATTCTAAAACTTTCGCTACTATTGGAGTAATTGAAATCTAAATCATTAGGATTTAATACTTTAGCTGATTCCTTTTGACATGCTTCTATTATTGATGAATGAACGGCATTAATTAAGTTATCAAATTCTTCTTTCTGTTTAGAGTAATTGGTTCCAATATCAATGTCGTAGTGAAGAGCATAAAGCCCACTTTTATTAATGTGCTGAACCATTCTGAAACCTATTCCAAAAAGGTTTACTTCCTTATTTCCAGCTGTATTTTGAACTACTTCTATATTCTTTACAAGTGGGCCTAACTTATTGATGTAATTATCCACTAAAGTAGTAAGCGGAAGTGAGCCTTCTATTTCAAGATGGCCAGCTGAATATAGGCCACCCCAAAGCTGTTTAACTTCGTTTTCAATCAAGCTACATTCGCTTTCGTCCTTTGTAGCATCTAAAAACCAAATATTATTCATGCTCCTAATAGCTTCGTATTCTTCTAACTTGAAACCTGCCTGAATAAAGTTATGTTGATTTACAAACCTGATTCTACCCGTTAACTTGCAAGGCTTATGGGCATCGTTTAAAAATTCAGGTTTTATTAGGGCATTAAAGGAAGGTACCATATTATTGACGCCTGGAAATGGGCCGAAAAAACCTAAAGCTTCAGCATTGGAGGGGTAAAGCTGAACCTGGGAGGCCGTATTTGAGATTGCCGGGTACAATCCTACTGGGGTTAAATGCGTGGTAGTTTGCGCAAATAAGCTAAACACAAAATTATCCGATTCAATAGTTGGGCCAAGCCTATTTAATGTATTACTTCCAGATATAGGGCTTATGTACAATTGCTTTAAAAATGGCCCAAAAGAAGAGAACTTGCATTCAATTTCAACTAGTTGACCATTTCTAATAGAATTATTCGAAATGTCGCTTAATAGATCGAATAGATTATAATACCTAATTTTTTTTAAATGATTTATAACCTTTTGGATAGGGCCCACTACTGAAAGCGCCCATTTTTTAAAATCACCATACAATTCTTTAGTAATAGTTTCTGTAGCAGTTTCTAAAGGATTATAATCTCCCTGCATCATAAAATATCTATAAAAAATTATTTGTTTAGAATAGTTATTCCTTAAGCCATTCGGCAAATAGTTCGTGTACCAATTTTAGAAATGCTTACCTAAAACCAGTTTCAATATATTTCTATTGAAAAAGCCGTAGGTATTAATTACGAATTTCACTTCTGGTTCTTCTTTAATACTTCGATCAGATCCTCTTGCAAAGAAATTTGATTTTTCAAATGTGAATTTTCACGTTGGCATAACTCCAGTTCATGTTGAAGTTTATTTAAATTAATGTCAGAACTTTCTATAAATGCCTCCTTACCATGGATAGGCATTATTTTTTGCTTATTATTATTGCCAGCCTGGTTTCCTATGCCGCCTTGTGCCAAATTATATTGACCTCTCTCTTCCTGATCTAATTCAGATATAAAATAGCTTAAAGGCTTCTTAACAATCTCAGCAATCTTTATAAGGTATTTAATCTCAAAGGAATCCTTCTTATAAAGCCTATATAAATTATTAGATGACATATCAATTTTGTAGGCCACATCTTCAGTAGTTAATCCAGCTTCATTAATCGCATTTTTTACCTTCTGCCCTAACAACATATATTTTGTGAAAATTTTCAAACTGATAATCAATACGTTATACCATATTGCAACATATTTTCATAATATATTTGCAACAGCACAACACATTTGTTAGTATTGTATAAGATAAACAATGAAAGGTACATAAAAGCCTAAAGAAATGCCTAAAACAGCCCGAAAAAAAGCTGCTCTTGAAGGACCTAAGTTCAACATAGGAATTAGGTATGAGAAGCTAAACGATGATCAAAAAAAGCTTATGAAAGCAGAATTTGAAAAAACATTCGGATTCCAAGAGCGTGCATTTTACAAAACCCTTAGAAAAGATGTACTAACTGATGAAGAGCTACAATTCTTTGCAGCTATGTATGGCTGTACCATTCCTGATTTATTTAGACAAAAACCACCAATAAGGCCAACGGTGTACGATTTAGAGCGGAAGTACGATAAACGCATTGATCTATTAGGCAAACAAACCAAGATTAGCATTTAAGCAAAGGTATATACTCCCATGTATATATAAAAACTTCCTATATAATAATTTAAATATTTATTAGAATTTGATCTATTACTATGAAGCCGGAGGATCTACTCGAAATAGCGACCAAGGGAGATTTAGAGCTATTTGGCAAAGCCATAATTGCGGAGCTCAACCGCTTGTTAAAAGTGCCGGATGTAGGCGAGGAGGAGAAGTATTTCACTCTCGATGGTGCCGCCGAATTTACTGGCCACGACCGGAGCACGGTCAAAAAGTGGATCAATAAAGGCAAGCTCGATAATAACGGCAAGCTGGTAAAGCTGCCTACTTCGGAGTTTGCGCCCGGCTTCCCCCGCATTGCGAAAAGCGATCTAATTGCTTTCGGTAGGATAGGTTTGGAAAGCGCTGCCATCAAGCGCAAGAATAATCTGCCTAATAACCCTTTAAAGCTGGTCAGCTAATGTTTCAGGCCATCGACTTTCCCCAACGCAATTCCTTCTTTTATAAATGGAAACAAGAGACAATTGCCTGCACGATACCAGCTTACCAGGATGGCCGGCACATTATCATCTGCTGGCAATTTACTCCGGAACATCTCGCGCAGCTGCAAGCCAACGGGGGCAAATTGTACCTCGTGCTCAATGGCCACGCCGATCTTGCCACCTTAGCGCTTACCTGTGATCCGCCTTTCGATCCATCTTGGATTTCTCCTGATCTCGAAACTAGAAAGCTATGACACCTAAGGAAATCCAGGCAGAATTAATAACGGTTCGCGGCCATATCAAATCGCTGACTGATTCTATTGCGGAGTTGGAACGCGAGAAAAAGAAGTACCCGAAAGATTATCATTTTAAGATGCGGCGGGAAATCGAAGATTCTATTTCGCGGCTAAACGAGCGGTTAGAAAAACAGGAAAAGCGGTTGGAGTTCTTATTGGAAAGAACGCAAATGTCGCTTTTTTAAAATACCAGGGTCTGCAAAAAATGGAGCCGGTTTATTTTGATAGAACGACACATTCTAGCAAATCAACCGGCTCCGCAGCCTTTTTTCATTCTCGCAACACCAAGCCCGCCAAGGAAAACTGTTGCGACCGAAAAATTTAAACCCATTAAATCACTTTTTTTCTTACCAAGGAATGCCTATGAAATTAATAGATTTAAAACAAGCGTTACTAGCTTGGCATTTAACCGTTGAAGAACTAAATGCCAGACAACCAATATCGGAACGTTTTCGCACCAAAAAAAATCCGAAAACAGGGGAGTTTTATAAACAGAGGTATAAGCACCAGCCAAAATTAATAAAACAGCCAGTAGCAGCGACCGGTACCCGCCTGATTATAGAATACGTAAAAGTATACGATTTAGTTCTACAATCCAAATTAATACAGGAAAGTTTACACGAATCGGGGCAATTGCCCATTTTTAAAACCAACAATCCGGATTTCGCGGCGTTAATAACGGCTTGCGAAAAAACGGTATACACCCATTTCAAAAAGTTAAAACATTGCCAAATCAAATTAATCACCGGCTACAAATTTAAAGGTTCCAATGCCTCTTACGAGCTGGCCATTAATCCGGAAATCCTTTATGCCACCAGCCAAACCAATGCTTTAAAAATCGCTCAAAAATCAACTGGTTTTGCCCCTCTGTCGAACAATTTACCGCATACTTTATCTCCAGAGCTATCAGATATAGAAGAAACCAAAACTAGCTATGTGGAAATAAGCGGAGTGGCGGAGCCACCGCCTGCCGTGGCTAAAGCCGACGGCCCAGGCCCACTTTTTTCCAGCGCACCAGGGCCGCAAGACCCCCAGATTTCGGCAGCAGCGGGTTTAAAAGCTGTTCCATCGCACGAAAAGCCAGCGCAGCTACGCACACCGGGGCGCGGCGCGGCGGCGGTTCCATTGGCCCCACAACGCCCTGTTCCGCAGTGGCAGATGGATTTTCTACTATCGTTCTGGCGAGCAGCCTGTAAAACGATCTACTTGCCTTACACTTTTACCGTGGCCGAGGAAAAAGCCGCCCTCAACTCCATTTATCTCAATATTTATAACTGTTTCCGTTGGCAGAAAACGGCTGATGAATGGTGGCAATATCAGGCTAATCTATTGTCTTGCATTACCATAGCCCACAATTACTACAAACGCCGACCGCTGGAGTATGTGCCTAAGCCTTATTCGCTGGCCGTAGCGGGCAAAGGTTATTTTGACCGAACGAACGAATACGGATTTCATCGAATTTTTGGCTGGCACAAAGAAAACCGCGAAAAAGCGAGGCAGGCCAAAGCCGATAAAATTATTCAGAACGGCTATCAGCAGATTAGGAATTTCACCCTGGGTAAGCCCGTTGCCAAACACCTGCAAAATCTGGACAAACTCGGCATTTTTCAATATTACCTGGGCAAGTTGAAGTCGTACGGCTTACCGGCACAAGACCGGTTCTGCAACCTGACCCGCATTACTTTACCAAAAAATAACGCTTTAAATTTTTTACCTCAATTCCGCTAGATTATGCAACCAGCCAAATACACCCCATCGGCAAAAGCCCTAAAATTTAGGGAGACCGCTTTAACGAAAGCCTTTTTAGTGTTTGTAGACGGAGACACCGGAAAGCGGTACAGCCGCGATTTCAGCAGCAGTTCGCCCAGTGCTCCGGCCAACAAAGAACTCGGTTTATACCGCCTCAAAAAAATGGTAAAAACCTACCAGACCAAAAAACATAAAGGTGGCGTAGTTCGTGCCACGATCTATTGCAATCTAACCGATACCATACTGTTTAAATACGAAAAAGGAGAATGGCAATGAAGCACTTTAAGGAACAAATTAATATATCGCGGCAAGGAGCCGAGTACTTGGCAGTTAGTATTTGTAACTGGCTGGAATATCGGCCCGAGCCGGGAAAAGATAAACTTACGCTGGCCGAACTACTCGCTACCAGCTATTTGTTCAACGTAAAAAACCGGCTCCAGTCGGCGGTTATCCGAGCAAACTTTAAGCGCAAGTTGGATTTCAATTTTACGTTTTCCTGTCAGGAAATTTTTGCCATTCTCCTTTGTATACCGATTCCAACGGATAATTCCTTATTGCGGAAGTTGTTAGGTGATTTGCACCGGAAGTCGTTAAACTTTGATTATTTACTAAAAAACAATCAGATTTTTTATGGCGAAAAAGAACGTGCCTCAAACCAATTATTCTCTAATCTTCGGACCAGTTAAAAGTGAAAAAGATAAGGAACGTTGCGATCTATTGGGCCAAGGACTTACTTTCAAACTGCTGGAAACCGGTGGTTTCTGGTGCCTTAAATGCAATGCTATCAGCCACAATCAAGTTGACATTGCCGAAAAATTTTGTGGGAATTGTAGTAGACATCATGTACCAACCCCAAAGAAGCAAACCGCTTTACAGTTACCAAGAAATGATTGATTTGCTCACCGAGGCAACCGAAACGGAATTTCTCTGGCAGGTGCACGAAATACTCATATATGAAGCCGAGTATTACGACCAGATGGAGCGAATCAGCTTGCAAGCCTTATTTCGGCTCAAGCGGCTGGAGTTAAATAACCTTAAATAATGCGTAGTTTAAATGAAATTCGGGACGAGATCACCAACTTAACGGATGAAGCAGCCGAGTTGAATTACTTTATTGACCCGCATTACAACGAGAATTTGGAACAAATTCGGTTGCGGGTTTACGTCTTAAAACAGGAATATTACCGATTGGAAGAAGAAATTAGAAAGAATAGAAACAACGCTGCCGGCGTACAATAAGCACATTTTATGCCCATCTTAAATTATACTACTAAAGTGGATCCTGCTGTAACGATTGGTCAAATTACTAAAACCTTAACCGAAAAAGGCGCCAGGAAAATTGTGATGGATAATGACGAAAACGGTCTGCTTATTTCAATTACTTTCAGCTTAGAAATTCGAGGTAATATGATCTTTTATGCCCTCCCTTGTAATTGGCAAGGAGTTTTAAAAGCCATGCAAAACGATAGCCAGGTACCAAATAAATTTTGCAATAAAGAACAATCAATCCGGGTTGCCTGGCGCATCATTAAGGATTGGATAGAAGCGCAAATGGCGATTGTGGAGGCACAGTTAGCCACTGTTCCGGAAATATTTTTGCCCTACGTTGTTCTTAAAAATGGTAAAACTTTGTACCAACATTTCGAGGAAAATCCGCAAAAACTCTTTGAATAATTGACTGTAATTAAAAATTAATGGCAAGAGCCCACCAAGCAAAAACTCCGGAGGAACTGGCAGCCAAGTATGCCCAACGTTCGGTTAACTTTCGGGATGAAACCGAGCACCAGTTGTTATTCGATACTCAGGCCATCAGCAAAGTTTTGGCAGAACAGCCATTATTAGAACCTGCCGTTAGAACCTTGCTGCGTAAATTGCAGGCTTGTATCCAAAATGAAGTGAATTTTCGACGGCGTAACGCCTAACAATAAATAGTTTTACCCATTTTATAGGCTATGGCAGAATTAAACAAAATTCAGTACGGCGTTGTACCTAGCAGCCCCAGATTGCTGATTCTGGTGAAATATATGGAAATTAATCCGTGTCAAATTAAATGCATTACTTTGGCACTATTTAGGGAGCAATTGGAGAAAAGAGATTACGCCAATGCAGTCAGTAGTATTAATTACAGTTATAGCCCTAATTTTCATCCAGACAAATTCCAAGCACATATTCCGGCTGCTGAATTTGAAGCTCACCTTACCCGGAGCAAGTTATATTTCGAAAGCCATTGAAGAAGTGAAGCAGAACCCCGACCCTTATGTTGAAGGGATCTTGTTTTTAGTGGCCGTGGCTGTAGGCGTTATTTTTTTGATGGCTGGCGTGCTATTAAGTTAGATTGCTCTTCTTAATCATGTTGCGGTAACGTTTCACGCTGGCTAAACTGACGCCGGTCATTCGCGCGGTATCGGCAATGGACATACCCTTTTCGTAGGCTGTTTTTACTTTTACGTAGGAAACAATGTCAACGCCTTTTCTCCGGCCTAAGTGCTTGCCTTTGGCTTTGGCTAACTCAATTCCTGCCTTGGTTCGTTCTTTGATAGTTTGCCGGTCGTATTCGGCCAGGGCCGCAAAAATGGTAAAAACTAACATGCCCATGGGCGTAGTGGTATCGATGTTCAAATCGAGTGCCTTGAAATGAATGCCCTTTTCCCCAAATTCAGTAACTAGTTTTATAAGGTGATCGCGGCTCCTTCCTAATCGGGTTAATCGGGCCACGATTATAGTGTCTCCCGGCCGGAGTAAGTCGAGCATCTTATCGAGAGCTGGCCGCGATGTGGCCACGCCCGAAACTTTATCGGTAAAGATTTCTTGGCAACCGGCTTTCTCCAGAGCTTCTATTTGGGTATCTAAATTTTGGTCGATTGAGGACACCCGGGCATAACCGAAAATTAAACTCATAGCTCATTAATTCAGGCTCAAATTTAATTAAAAAATATCAATGTTGAGCCAAGTTGTTGAGCCTAGTTTTTACCGGTTTTTGGGTGAAAGTAGGTCGGCTCCGAATGGTAGACCTTTTTGAGCCGGGAAGTGCTAAAATATATTCTTTAAATTATAGATGCGTTTCACTTTAAAAAGTAAGAGCATCAACTTTCAAGAATGTAGCTGCTGCTAATCAAATTTGGCACAATCTGGCTGAACATTTGATTTAGGCGATATACAATCCTAGAATTTTACTATCGCCCTACTTCTACTACTAAACTACTAATGTCTAAGTCTACTTTAATCTCAATACCCGTACGCAAACACGTAAAGGAGTTTTTACTACAAGAGTTCGGATTACCAGGAGAGAATTTTATTAGAATACACCAGAATACTTTTCTTGGAAAAACAATAGTAATGGCCGTAGATAAACTGCCTTACCGTCAATTAAAAACCAAAAAAGAAAAAAGCGGCAACGTAGCGGAAATTTCCTTACAACTCCCTAAGGCGTTAAAGCACTACGCCATGACCGAGGACAACATGAAAGCGTTGTCTGATTTCTTTGAAAAATACTTCCAGCAGCAACTTTTATTTTTTGTGAAAGGCCAAGTGGCCCGCACCGGCAACGAGCTGGCCGCGATCACGATGTTTATGAATTTGTACCAGATTGACACGGAAAGCTACGATCTGGAAGTAGCCCGTAAATGCTGGAGAGATTATAAAGACCGCATCTACAAAGTAAATCAAATGGTTGCCCATCAGCCAGCCGGATTTACCGGTATGGCTTACGCCTAATTCCTATTGTCGATTTAATTCTTAAAAATCGACCTTTTCCCTCATTCTCTTTATTTCTTAAATGTCCATGGTAACAAACCGATTTGCCGAGTACGTCGATTACTTCCGGAAGCTCTCGCAAGAGCATTTTCAATTAAAGGATTTTACCCACGGCACCGCCGCCGATATTATGGGTAAAACCCGCAGTGATTTATCCTACCCTTGTTTGTGGCTGGAAACCCCCAAATGAAGTTTACGGACAACGAAGCCAACCAGATCACCGGCAATCGCTACGGAGCCTTAATTATTCTGTGGAACGCGCCGGATGCCTCGGAAACCGAGTTAGATGAAATTTGGGAAAAAACCGAGAATATCGCTTTGGATATCTTATCCAGAATGCGCAAAGACCGCAAGGAACATCGTTTTTTCATTAATTTGAGCCAGGTGCAATTAGACCCCGTGAGTACCTTGTTTATTGATTCGGATTACGGCTGGCGCATGGAATTTTCCCTAGATAAGCCCATCAATATTTGTTATAACCCTGCTAACTGGACAACTGTATAATGGCCGCAGCAACCGTTTCTAATCTTGGTTCCGATCAGAAAACCTTAACCCAAATAAGGCTGAAAGGCTCCTTTACTTACGATGGCACCGGAACTCATTGCCCTTTTTATGTGGCGTTCCGAGTAAGAGTCAAAAATACCTTGGATTGGACGTTGCCGTGGGTATACCCGCCGCAGTCGCAATCGGATTATACGACTTGTAATTTCGGCGCCAATAGCGTACAATTTCAAGGCGTTTTTCAGTTCCCGGCCAATCCCGCGGCCGAGTACGAATTTCAGCCGATTGTCATGGCGCAGGACTTTACCCTGGGCATTTACCGGGAAGGACCCTTTGACTATTTTACGACTACCGGGGGCGTTGGTCCAGTCTGTGATCTGTCGCCTGGTTCGGTTACGGCTACCACCGTTCCATGCAGCGCCACTAATTACGCGGATGGTTCTATCACGATCACCACTACTAGTTCCGAGCCGCACGAGTTTGCTTGCGTGATTCCTTTTACCTCTATTAATAACTGGCAGGATTCGCCCACTTTTGCCGGCTTGGAAGCGCGCGCCTATACAATTTATGTTCGCCATAAAGCGAACCATGATTGCATCGGCTCCGGCAATAAAACCCTTGGCGTAGCGCCTCCGGAGGAAGAAACGGAGGAACCACCGGTTGTTCCGGTTACGAGTACGGGCTTATATTTCTCCTTAAATCCCATATTAGAAGTAATTGGCGCAGCACCCGAGATAGTCGAAAACAGTGAAGTAGTATTGGAATTATCGGTAGAAAGTGAACACTACAAAGGCGACTTCCAGCCGGTAATTGCGCGCCGAAGGTTTTTAACCAATGATTCGGCCAATTTTGATTTAAACTTATTGCTGCATAGCTTTTTGAACAAAGCTCTGGATTTACCTTACCTCCAGGCGGCTTCTATTGCTACCAGACGCGTGAAACAAGGAATCTTAAATTATTCCTTCCAAACCGCCTTTGTTGACCCCGTAACCAAAGTAATAGGTGCATATACCAAGTCGCCGGTTTATACGGTAGTCAAAGGTGGTTTGCCTTTGCAGGATTGGACGCGCCTTAATTTTTTCGGCTATTTACAGGAAAAAAAATCTTTCCTCACTTGGCTGCCGAAAACAAAAACCATTGGCCCGGACCAGCCGGAATTTTTGTATTGGTTAAACCAAAGTAACACCAACGATTTTATAATCGAGCGCAAGTATATTGGCGTAGTAACTACTACTTACAAGGAAAATTTTGCTTTAGATACCAGCTCGCCTATTAATACTTTAATCAGTATTCCGGTAAAGCTAGAAGCAGTACCGGCGCACGTGAAGCGCATTGAAATTCGGCTTTTAAACAGCAACCAGGAAGCGATCAGCGAAACCCGAACTTTTAAAATTGACCGAAGCTTCCGGCGTTACGAGAAATTTTTCTTGTACGAAAATGCTTTTGGGGTTTGGGAAACTTTGCGCACCACTGGCCCGCAGGAATTGGCCATCGATGGAAAAGACGAAATTTCAATTTCGGGCAATGATTTGCAATCGGTTTTTGCGCAGGATATGCAAAGAAGAATTAAGCAATCTAGCGGGCTCCATACTCCGGAAGAACAAGAATACCTGCAAGGCTTTGTTTTTTCCAAACGGCGTTACGAAATAAAAGGCGAGGACTTGCTACCCATCATTTTGCAGAAAAGAAGCTACACTTTTGAACCGGATAGCCGCAGGCCCACCGGTTATTTTTTCGAGTATGATTATGCTTATACGCCTTTCACCTATTCGCATTTAAACTAAACGGCCTAAAGGCACTCGCTAGATATGTTAAGACTGTACATCGGCTCCCGGGAGATTCATTTGCTCCCAGGCACCAGCATTGCCCTCGAAATTAATAATCCCATATTTGAAACTAATTCGGAAGTAATAAAAGGTAGCTACTCGCTACCTTTTACGATTCCATTGGAACCCAACCGGATTACTTTCAACTTTCCGGACGTGCTGGATAGCACTTACGATGTACGCGGCGAATACCCGATTGAAATAGAATCGGATGGGGAATTATTGCGTGGCACTCTCAAATTGCGCAAAATTGTTAATGGAAAAATTCAAGCCGATGCTACCGTAGGATTAAGTGCCCTCGCTAACTTTTTGAAGAAAAAACTCAGCGAATTTTCCTTTGGCGGCGAACGAGTAATGGGAACCACTACCCAGGAAATAACGGCGCACATGAACCAGGTAGTAAACAATGCCAACCAGTTTGATTACGTGTTCGCCCCTTACCTCAATAACAGCGCCATTGGCTCCCAAAGCGGCACCCCTTACCAGTATTGGGTAAACCACTTTGATTATGATTATCAGCGCGGCTCTGGCTTTCAGCAGAACTTATTTGGCACCGACTTTCAGGCTAGTTTTAACAATACCAGTTTAAGCCCCATGCCTTATGTGCGGTACGTGATCTTAGAAGCATTCCGCGAAAACGGCGTTCCGGTAGTAGACGCTTTTTTTAATGAAGAACTCTCGAAACTGGTTATTATCAGCAATAATTTACTAGATGATTATTTCTCCCGGTACGAGCTCTTAGGAGCCAAAGGAGCCAACGGATTCCGCAATAAATTTAAAATCGGGCAAGCCTTACCGGATTTAACTTTAATTGATTTCTTAAAAAAGATTGCGGCTAGTTTCAGTTTAAGCATTCAGGCCACTTTAAACAATACCCTTATTATTCAAAAATTGGATGATGTGATCGAAAGTACCGAGTATGACGACTGGAGTACTAAAGTGGATCCCAATTTTGAAATTCAGATAAACGATGTAGCGGGTTATACCCTCAAAGATAATCTGGAAGCCGCCGATTCGGAAACAGCTAAGTTTGTAAAAGACCTGCCGGCCGAGTTAGTCAAAGAACCCGTAGCTACCATGCTGCAACTACCCATGCCGGCAGAGCCGCAGCAAATCCGGCTAGTGATTGATAAAAATGAATACTGGCAGTACGGCAACGGCTGGCAATTTTATTCGCGCAATTATTCGCCTTTAAAAGTGGCGGGAGGCGGCGAAGAAATTACGGTAGGCCATACGCTCTATTTAATGGAAACCGTTAACCAGGGCGAAGGAAACGTGGTAAAAGTAAAAGTACCGGTGATAGATGAACCCGGCTTTTCTCCGGAAAGTGGCAACAATCAAAAAAGCCAAACTTTGCGCCTGGGATTCTGGCGCGGCATGCAACCCAACGAAGCCAACCCGAGCAGCTACCAATTTAATTATCCGCTGGTATCAATAGATACGACCAACCTGCAAAATGTTACCCTGGGCAATTATTCTTTAGCCGTTGGGGGTGCTAGTGGCCTGGGTAAAAACTTTCACGAAAGCTGGCTCAATTTTAAAAGCCAGAGCCGCGTAGTTACCGGCTTGGTGGCGCTCGATGCGGTGGATTTAGCGAACCTGAACATGAACCGGAAAAAAGATATAAACGGCTTGCGCTACCTGGTTCGAAAAATTAATGTAGTGCTCCCGATCAGGAAGAAAGCCACGGTCGAACTCTGGAAAGTTTAAAGAAAAAAAATCAAAAATTTTAAAATTAAATTTCCCGGTTTGTCCCAGGAATTTCCCGGTTTGTGCCAAAATTTAACATTTTTCAGATTTATTGCACATTTCCGATAATACCGGAAATTTCCAGCCCTCTCCACTTGTACTAGCTTGTACTAGCTTGTACCGACATATACAGACTGAAAGAATATGTGCCCGATATGAATTGTCTATCGGGCATGTATGGCTTTGGCTCGTCCTACCCTTCGCCTCTGGGATGCTACACCTTTGTAGCATAATCCTAGAAGCACATGAAAACAATTACTCTTGACCAACTCCGCACCTTAGCCAAACAATTTAATTTACCACTTGCCGGAGTACGGGCCATGGTGGAAGTAGAAAGCGCGGGCAGTGGCTACGTTCCGGATGGCTCGGGCCGCCCGAAAATTTTATTTGAGCGCCACAAGTTTCACAACTTTACCAACGGCATGTACTCGACTACCCATCCGGTAATTTCCAACAAATTAGCCGGTGGTTATTCAACCGGCGCAACCGCTACCGTTCGCAGTCAAAAGGAATGGTTCCGGATGGCTCAGGCCATTCAACTGGATAGCAAAGCGGCCTTAGCATCGGCGAGTTGGGGCATGGGTCAAGTAATGGGTTATCACTGGCAAAAGCTAGGGTACGCCTCTTTACAGGATTTTGTCAATGCCATGTACGAGAGCGAATATAACCAGCTCGTGGCCATGTTCCGGTATTGCAAGCTGGTTCCCGGCTTAATGGCCGCGATCACGATGGCCGATTGGGATGATGTAGCCCGCATGTACAACGGCGTTTCTTACGCCAAGCACCAATACCACATCAAATTAGCCAAAGCCTACGCCAAATTTAAATTAGAAGCCTAATGCTACCGAATCTCTCTTACGAGTTGTGCGGTTCGCATTTGGGCGGGCTCAGCCAACTTTTTGTCATTCCGGCTGATCAAGTACTCGCGGTGCCCGAGCACCAGGAGTATTTGCTTGGCGCGGACATTGTGCTGGAAGAAGGAACCAGCATGAGCCAGTTAGAATTTCCGGAAGATGCGGCCGAGTTTAAAGAAGATAGCGCCGAAAATGACCACGGCCCCTATTATAAAACCAAGCTGGAGGTTTTCATGCCGAATGACACCCCGCAAATGGCCCAATGGACCAATGCCCTCGGCCAGATAAAATTCTGCCTCGTGGTTTACTGCGACAACAACGGCAACTGGAAAGTAGTGGGATCTCCGGAATTTCCGCTTACTATTTCATCAAGCCTGGAAACCGGTAAAAGTGGCGCTAATAAAAGCGGCACTACTTTCTTGTTTTCGGGCGAAGCCCTGCAAAAAGCATTTTTCTACTACGGAATGGAAGTAGGTGCCCAGGAGCCTAACACTTCCGGCGCACCGGTAACTATTGTCGATGGGAAAGGCCGCATTTTAGCCACCGTACAGCCAGGCGGCACCTTCCAAATTAAATCAGGTTTCTCTTACGGATTTAGAATTTTATCATAATGAGTGCTTTAAAAGACAATTTAGAACAAGAATACACCTACGTTTTTGCCGATAACGAGGAAGGTTTAATTAATGAAAAGGCGCTGCGTGATTTTGTAGATGATGCCAACGAAACTTTCCTTGCCAAAGACGAGCTGCCCGAATTTGAATATTTGCCGGTAGACTCCAGCAACACCACCGGATTTTGGAAAGGATTGCTGGCAACCGGCAAAACTACTTTCGGCTTGGCGCTCGATCGGGTGGCCCAGGCCAAAGCCAGTTTAACCGGGGCATTGTTTACCGGCATGATTAAGATTCGTTTGGCAACTTCGAGCATTGACCAGCCGCATTTTCAATTATGGAATGATACCATTACCGGCAAAGTAAACCAGGAGCAACGGGCCGAAATTTATTTGCGCAATACCGGTGATCTGGAATTTCGCAATGTGACCGGCGAACGCTTTGTTTGGCGCTCCGGTGATTTCGTGCGCGAATTAGCTTATTTAGATGGTGGTGGCAACTTGGTAGTGGCTGGCTCTATTACCGTAAACGGCGTATTATTGGGCACACCTGCGCCCCCGATTCCCAAGGGCGTAGAATGGAAAGTAAAGCCGAGTACGCCAGTAATTGCCGGTAATATTCTTTCTATCGGGCAGGCGACTTACGCCGTGAATGAAGTAGAAAAAACGGCGGCGGCTGTTTCCGAACCTATTTTATTACCAGCGACCGGTAAAAAACAGGTTTGCTCGATAGCGGTAAATTTAACCAGTAATATCTGGTCAATTATTTTTGGCGAACCGGTAGACGACGATAAGAACTATATTTTTCCGGTAGTTGGGGAAAATTTCTTGCACCTCACCTATATTGAATTAAGCAGCATCCAGGCCGTAGTTTACAACAACGACCCGTTCAAGCTGTTAAGTGCGCCGAGTGATTCTACCAAAGATGGATTGACTGCCGGCGCGATCAAGCAGTACTACCTTTTAAAAACGGATTTACCAGCCGCGCCGAATTTAGCGCCCTACGCTTTAAAAAACGACCTGAACCCCTTGGCAACTTCCATCGCGGGAGTAGATGCCAAAGCGGAAGCGGCCATTGCCAAAAATACGACCCAGGACACGCAACTAACCAGTTTAGGCACCCGCGCCACTACCCTGGAGAGTGATGTGGCCTTGTTAAAAACCATCAATGATTACACCAGTTACCGGGATTTAGGTACCAGTACCTTGCCTTCGATTGATGGGAGTTATTATACCACTAAACGCGCTTCAGCCGTTGGCGTAGCCACCGATCTAGGTTCGGGCGCTAGTGTTCTGAATAATATTCGCATTGGCCCCTCCTTGCGCCTTATTCTGGATTCTAAAAACCTCACGGACACCTTAACCGGCTTTTTAGCGACCAATGGCACCTTAAATGTTACGCTCAATGGTTTGACCTATCAAGCCGTGATTGTCGATCAGACCGGCTTTACTTTCATACCGGGAGTGCGCCACGATGTGGAAATTTCCATGATTGAAGCCAAACGCTTCGAAGTCTTTATCAATCCGAAATTATGATAACCATCGCCAAAAAAGCTGCGGCCACCTTTCGGGGCTACGGCTACCGATTCACAGGAAACGAACGCTTGCAGGTTATTCATTCCGGCGTGCAGTCGTATACTTTTCCGGTAATTGTGGGCTTTACTACTTCCAACGTAGTAACCGCGGTTAACCAAATAGTAGCCATGACTTACCGCACCGTAGGCGGGCAAAATGATTGGTGGTTTTTTGGTATTACCACCACCGGCGAACTTTATTTTAATGTAGCCCGGGTGTACGCGGGTATTTCGCAATACAATACCGGCGCGTATCTGGAAAGTAATAAATATTACGAAGTAGGACTGGTGCAGCACCAGGATTACGTCAGTAATGCTTTTGTACCCTTGATGGACGTGTGGTTGAACGGAAAATTTTTAGTGCAGATTCCCGGTTGCTACCAGGGATTCGCCGAAACGGGCACTTTCAGCCTGGGCGCTTATACGCTGGGCACCGCCAATAATTTTACCGGGATTGTTTGGGGCGTAACCAATTTAAAATACTACACTACTAACCAAAATTTTACCCAGCAAACCGCCGCTAATTTTCCGCAAAAAACCTACTACGAACGGGCATTTTTCAAGCATTACAACTCGGGCCGGGGTTGCTGGACAGATAAAGTGTTTCCGGATGCGCAGAAAATCAGTTTTACAACCGGCTTGCTGCAAAAAGTAAGAAACGGCAATACCTATACCGCGCAGCAAATGTACGGTTCTACCAAAGGCGTTACTTGGCAGCACAAAATGAATTTTGAGCAATTTGCACCTTTGCGCATCGGCGATAAAATCCGAGCCGGCAGCGCGGGGCCGGATAGTGCTTCCATAGCCGATTACTGGTACGAAGGAGCCAGCGAATATTTAGCTTCTTTTGCTAAAACCGGCCCTTTGTATCGGGTAGACCAACCGGCCAATACCGATATGCCGAGTAATTTTTTTGGCCGAACAGTCAACCTCGATGGGAACAAGTGGGGCGGCTTAACGGCCAGTGAAACGACCAGCACCACCATAACCAATATTACCGCCTCGCAATTTCAGGCGCAAAATTGTACGCCGCTGGGCTTTGATGAAATGTGCCTGGAACTGGCGGCAAACTGTTTGCTTTATTTTGCCAGTAGCCGGAAAAAGAAAGTAATTATTACCTCGAAAAACAACGTGGTTCGGCTCCCGGTTATCGTTCAGCTAACCAGTAACCCTTTAAACCAAACTTTTGCCTCGGTACTGGACCCGGATATTATTCAGTACCAGGAATTGCGCTGGGGTAGCATTGGCGCGGGTTTAACCGGAGGCATTAGTAAATTTTCGCCCCGGACTACCAACGTCGATTTAACTAATAATTCGGGCTTAACCGGCCCCTTGCCGCAGATTCCCGATACCTTAACCGGTAGTTTAATTTTATCAGGAACCAACCTGACAGCCACCAATGGCTACGATTTTCGCAATACCTATACCCTCTATTGGAACACGGCTTTACTGGCCGGTACATTAAAATTTTTCCGCGTTTGGGATATTCGGAGCACCTGGAGCCACGCGAGCGGCGTAACGCTGGATTTTTCTAACCTCGTGGGCAATGCCAGGCACTTAGGCTATTGCGATCTGTACGGCGGGAAAGTGAACCAGGTATTGCTGCCGACCAACGTTGGCGCGCAACTGTGCTTGTTCAATATGGCTAACAATCCGAATTTAGCACCCTTGGACTTTGGTACCCGAACCGATGCTATTTTCGGGAAAGGCTTCGGTTGGAGTGCCGCCCAGCCGACTACTTTTAATTTAGTGGATAGTGGCATCCATAATTATTTTATGCCATTGGGTACCAAAATACTAAGCAATTACATTTACCTGGTTAGAAATGGCATGAGTTCGGCCAACATCAACGCCAGCCTGGATAGTTTGCTCACCAACATAGCGAATATGGATACGGCCAACGCGAGGCATTTTACTTATTACGGAGCCAACACCGACCCGATCACCAACGATAGCAACCGCCCGAATCGCATTCAGGACGTAATAAACCTGTGTTACAACCAAAGCTACCAGCTACGCCTTAAATACAATTCTAACCAGTTCGAGTCTTATTTAAAAATCGTGGCCATTGCCAAAGTAACCACCTTAGCGACCGATATTATTATTCAACTCCCATACACGGTCAATATTTTTGATTATACCCCGAACTATAATTTTTGTGAGTTGCAGCAAACCGGCAAAGCGGCGCTGGAAACAAGCGCCTGGGTAATTATCAGTAAAGGCACCGATGCCGCCGCCAGTAATAACGGCGCACTTTCTAATTATTACCGGTTACGCCGCAGCGACTACAATAATACCAATTTAACCACCGCCGCAGGAATTTTCCATTTACGCTATAACTAAGAAATTATGACCAGTTCTTTAACTTTTGCTTACGCCCTTAACTCCTTTGAAATAGTACCGGCTGATTATACCGGTAACTGGCAAGTCATTGTAACCGAGCCGGAATTAGGCATCCGGAAGCGGTATATTCTTTTGGGTATTGCCGCCGCCAACCGGGGAGCCGTGGAAGTAGAATACGTGGTACAGCACTTAGCGGCCAACGATTCGATTATTAAGCAGGAGCAGAAAAAATTTAATGCCATTACCCAGGAGAACCAGGCGTACTTCTATTACCTCACTTTAAAGTTAGGGGAGCCGATCGGCGAGCGATTGGATAAAATGCAGGTAAACGGCCTTTTAATTGATGTGTACGGCTTCAGCTACGGTATTTATGGCTCGGATGGAAATTTCTACCCGCCGCTTAGCTTTACGCACCAGGTAGAACCCAATCCGCAATTTCTGGTGAGTGAGGGAACCCCGGCCATTCTGCCGACCTTTGACGAAGAAACCCATTATGAGTTAACGCCCTACGTGCCCGCCGTTGAGCCGGTTTATTCTTATACCGCCACCGTAACCGTTAGCGCCCACGATGGAGCCGCCGCCGAAATGGTACTGTATAAATTAGGCGACTACCAGGTGCAAACTTCCAATGTCTTTGAAAATGTACCCAAAGGCACTTATCTACTTTTTGTAACTACTGCCAGCTCCATGCCATGTACCCGAATAGTAGTAGTCTGAAAACCGGTAACGTATTGCTGTGCCATACCAAGTACTCTCTGGAAGCATTTGCCATTCGGCAAGTACTTGGTTCTAACTGGAACCACGCCGTTTTTGTGGCCGTGATTGCTGATCAAGTATTTATCGTAGAAGCCAAAGGCGGCACCACCCTCCAGCGCACACCTTACGCGGACTGGTGTAAGCAACTCCCGCGGGAAGTAAAATTGTTAAGTGGATCCTGTGATTTAGCCCAGGTACTCGCCTACGAAGGTTTGCCTTACGATTACTGGAGTTGCGTCAATCACGTTTGGCGCAAATTATTTAACAAGTGGTTTGGCCGGCGAGCCGGAGCCGGAGCCAAACGCCTTTATTGCTTTGAATTTATTGCCTTGGTCTACCAAATCCCGAATTGGTGGGAAGCAACCCCCCAGTCGATAGAAGCCTATTTAACCGCGAAACCAGCTTAACTTTCCCGTCCTACTTTCGGGCATTCCCGCCTACCATCTTTGCTTACTTTTTAACGAATGGCAAGTGCCTTTCGGCCAAGTAGCAAAGAAAATGATCGAATTACTAGAACAATCAGTTTGGGCCATAGACCCACGGTACGTAGCGCAACACGAAAGCATTATTTCTAAAATGTTTTCGAGTGGTTCTGCCGATGTAGCCGCCTTAGAAAAAGCAAAGTCCATGCGCCCTACGATGCAGGTAGCTGTTATTGGGGCCGGTGAGATTGGTTGTTCTATTCTTTCTTTTGAAGCTGCCGCCGGCCGCAGCGCCGCCAGCCAGGAACAACGGGTAGCCGTGATTCCTTTGGTTGGTCCGGTGATGAAAAACGGCAATATGTGTGCTTATGGCTCTAAAGATGTTATTGCCTGGGTAGAACAAGCCAATGCCGACGCCAGCATTTCCGCAATGGTTCTGCTGGTAGATTCTCCCGGTGGGGCCGTGGATGGTACGGAAGCTCTGGGAGCTGCTATTAGTGCCAGCGCCAAACCCATTGTAGGGTACGTGGATGGACTAGCTGCCAGTGCCGCTTATTGGGCCATTTCGCAAACCAGCGAAATTTTCATTTCCTCGAGAACGACCGCTTGGGCCGGTTCCATTGGAACGCTGATAAAACACATGGATATAAGCAAAAACCTGGAAGCGCAAGGCGTGAAAGTTACTTATATCACCGCTGATCGCAGCACCGATAAAGTAAAAGGAAACAGCACCGAGCCCCTTTCCGAAGAAGCCATTGCCGATTTTAAAGCCGATTTAAATTCCATCAACGATACTTTTATTAGTACCGTGAAAGCCGGTCGTGGCGCAAAAATTACTTCCGAGGAAGTATTCACGGCTAAAGTTTACAACGGCAAAGATGCTATCAAATTAGGCTTGGTAGACAAAGTAGGCTCTTTACAAGATGCCGTTTCCCGGGCCGCTAAACTGGCTAAAACCCCCGCACAATCTCAAAATTCAAATAATTCTCAAAAATCTGATATGCTAAAATTTCCCAAACTGGCGAGCCTTTTAGGTCTGGCCCCATCTGCTGCTGTCGAAGGTACAGAAGTAGATGCCACTACCGAAGCGGTAGTTGATCAAGTAACGGCTGATGCCGATTTAACCGATGTACAGGCCCAGGCCGCCGAAAGTGCGCTTGCTGCTCTGGAAACAGAACGGGATGCCGCCTTGGATAAAGTTGCAGGCTTAGAAGCCACTATTGCCACTTTAACCGGCGAGAAAACAGCTCTTACCACCGATAAAGCTGATTTACAAGCCAAACTTACCACACTGGAACAATGGAAAGCCAACGCCGCCAAGCCCGGAGCGAAAGCGGAAGATACGCTAACCAATCCGGTTGCCGATGCTGCCCCGAAAGCACCGTGGGAATTGGAAGCCGACAAATACAAAGCAGAATTAGCCCAAAAGTAATAAGCCCACAACACCCTAAAACAAACCCTAAACCCTAAAACAATTTTTCAATCCCTTATTCAAAATTTTTATGGCAGATGTAATTGATTTTTCAGCCTTACCGGACAAGCTAAAAGCATATAGCTTGTCTAACAGTTCCTCAATCCTAACCAAGTTATTAATTGATGGAATGTCTTTTCTTTCTTATGCGCAATTGTTAATCGGTAATGATGAAATATCACTTACGGAATTAGTAATCGGCGAAGTGCTGCAACCAGGTGGCAAAGATGATTTCAACCCCAAAGGTGGGTTTAAATTCAAAGCCCGGATTGGTAAAGTACGCCCTTGTAAAGTGGATTTAACTTTCAAGCAAAGCGACATTGACCGTATCTGGAAATCTTACCTGGGTGAAATTGCCAAGGCTGCGGCTAAAAGCTCTCCTTACGATTTGCCTTTTGAATCTTTCTTCATGGGTAAAATTGTAGAAAAAGCGCAAGCTGATCTGCGTTTGAAAGCAGTTTACAAAGGCGTTCACAATCCAACCGGAACGGCTGCTGCTGACACCATGAATGGTTATTTAACCATTTTAAAAGCAATGATTACAGCCGGCGAAGTACCTGCTGCTAACATTTTTGCCGGTGCCCCGATTACCGAAACGAACGCTCTGGAGCAATTCAAAGGCGTTAAGAAATTGGTAGCTGAAGAATACCGTGACCAGCCATTAATTTGCTTGGCGGCTCCTAGCAAAATAGAGGCTTACATGGAAGATTACCAAATTACCCACGGTAGCCTGCCATACAATACCGAGTTCAAGAAATCTGGTATTGAAGGTTCTAATATCCGTTTTATTGCCGAGCCTTCTATGGCTGGTTCTAACCGGATTATCATCACTCCGGAAGTAAACATTTTCTGGTTAGCTAACAACTTAGCCAATGTTAACTCCATCATTATTGAGAAAGAGAAAAGAAACATTCACGTTCTGATGGATTTCGAGTGCGCTCCCGAATTTGGGGTAGGTGCTTTAGTTTGGACCAACGACCAAGAATAGTATAACCCGCAATTTTTTACCCCTAGTGGCTGGCCCCGTAAGGCCAGCCACAATTTAAACAATCGAAAAATCCTTTAATCAATCCATAGGCATGATACCTAAAATATTTAAAACCTTGTTCACCGTAGCCTTAACTGTATTAGGCTTGGTATTTTTCACCGAAACCCACGGCCTCACCCATTTAGGCGTGAGCGAAGCCCTCGGCTTAGCTTCTTCTACTTCAATGGTTCTGGCTACTTGTATTTCGGTAGCATCCATCAAAGAAGATGAGTGCGGCGCTAACACCGGCGGCTTGTACGAACTGTACGTTGTTTTGAAACGCGATATTTTAACCTGGCCTGGCTTTAAAGCAGGCTCTAAAGTAGTTCTGGATGGCGATATAGTGCTTAAAACCGGCAAGAAATGGGCTAAGTGGGACTTTGCCGAAGATACCGGCGAGATAACATTCAAATCCGAAGGAGAAGCCGGCAGCCAAACTTTCAGCCAGGAAACCGGCGTGTACATTCCACGGATGAACGAAGAAATCGCGGAAGTAGTGGCCAACGCCTTGAATGGCAAATTTGTCGTGGCGGTAAAAACGCCGGACGATAAAGTAATGATCGGTGGTTCCCAAAAGCGCCCGATGAAATTTGATATTGACTACAAATCCGGCAAAAAATACAATGATAAAAACGGTGGCGATTATAAGTTTACCGTGGGTACCAACCACCCGCCGTTGTTTTACGATGGAGAACTGGAATCGGAAGCTCCGGCCGTAGTTTAAGTAAGCCCAACGGCTCTTTCGCCCTAACGAGCATCTAGCACCAGGACTGACACGAGATTCAGTATGCCCCAATAGCAGATTAGCGACCCGATAGGCAAAGAGCCGCCCTACTTAAATCTTAATCCCTAACCCCGTAAGGTTAAGGATTTTTTTTTGTTGCGTTGCACGTAATTTCTGGTAGATTTGTCTGTATAGCAATCAAACCGCCAAAAATGGATAAAATCAAGTTGTGGCTTGATTCCGAAACTAAAGACTATCAAGAAGGAATCCTACTTTTAGAGAAAGCCACCAAAAACCGCACCCTAGTAAGTAACCTCCGCCGCAAGGAAAATAATGCCAATACCGCCAAGCTTGCTTACGAACTCGGAAAGATTTACGCAACTGCCCGAATTGAGGCAGAGGCTAATGAGAACCCCCAAATTTCCTTTGTGGCTATTGATGAAGCAAACCAGTTGAACCAGGAGCCGCTAAAATTGGAGCAACCCGTTCCTAACTTTCCACCAGGTACCCCGGCCACTGGTCAAAATCCAGAGCCACCGAAAGAACCGGAAAAAGTGGATGCCGGTACGCTGGCAGCTCTCCAAACCATTGACCAGGAGAATCGCACCTTATCGTTGGAAGAAGTAGACAAAAAAATGCAAAGCCTCTTTAACGAAAAGGCGATGCTGTCGAATACCTTGGCTGATCTGGCTACGGATGAAGAAAGGGCCCAAACTGTAAAAGCGATTGCGGATAAGCAGGAGCATTATAACCAGCTCGCTCAGGCTAAGCAATACTTTCAGGAACACGGTAAATTTCCGGAAGCGGAACCGGTACCCAATGCCGAAAATACCGAGGACAAAGCCACCCTAATTGAGGTACGTAACCGCCTTCGTAGTAGCGTGAGCAAAGCCAAAAAAGCCTTAGAAGCCAAACCGGATGATGTTACCAAGCAGGAAAAATTGGCGAAACTGGAAATAGAGCTAAACGCAGTTGAAGCCAAAATCAAACTTGTAGGTTAATGGCAGAGGAACAGAGAAAACCGGCGTTCGAGTCGCAACAATTCATCCGGGATTTTTTTAATGGTAAGAACTATAATATTTGGTTTCAAAATGGCTTTGATGGTAAATCCGTGTTGCGAATTGATGCCGGACCAGGTACCGAGCCAATAGATGAATTTAGATTCTATTGTGATCTGTGGCCGCACCAAATCCAAGATCCGGTGATTATGGAAGTTACTTGTAAGAAGGCCCAGGCAGAAATTGACCGGTACGTGAATGCGCGCAAAAAGTCGGAGTTCTACCACATACCGGTGCCCAAAATTCATTTAAATTGATCATAAAAGCTTTTTCGTAGTTTTCTTAATAGTATACTCATTGGTGTTCTTAAAAGGCCCGGTTACCCTGTAGCTGGGCCTTTTTGTACGTTACTGTCTCGTCCTACCCTTGTCTCAAGCTTTGCTGCACCTTCGTAGCAAAGCTTTTTATATGGCAAAAACAGAACTATTAGGAAAGGGCGATAAGCTGGATAAATACCGGGATCATCTGCTTAGCAATGCCGCATTAACTCCGGAGCAAACGGAAATGCTAGCCAAATACCGCCGGGCCAATGCTCTGCTGTGTAATGGCTATTCCCGTTTGCGCACTATTACCATTCTAACCAAAGAATGCCTGGTAGCGCACGGCTATGCTTATAGCCTAGTACGCGATACCATTGAGCTCTTCGGCGATATAACTAAGTCGGAGAAGGATGGCATGCGCTACATCGCCTACGAAAACTTTATACGGGCCGCAAAGTTGGCTCAAAAGCAAAAAGATTACAATGCCATGATCCGGGCCCAGGAAAATGCCGCTCGAATTTATGATTTGTACACGGTAAGCGAACAGGTTATGAATCCGCAAGATTTCGTGAAACCAACCGAAATCATCTTTACGACCGATGCGCAAGTGCTGATTGACCATCAAAAAGAAGAAACAATAGATACCGATTACCAGGAAGCAGACGATGAAGAAGGTAAGTAGGGTCTACGTGAATGATAAACAGCGCCGTTTTCTGAGTGCCCGGCAGAAAAGACGTGGTTTTGTGGGTGGTAGAGGATCCGGTAAGTCTACGGTTTACGGGCATCGCACTTACCTGAATTATAATGCCCTGGCCCGCGCTAAATTCTTTCTGGCTGGTTTAACTTATAACCAGGCTTACACCAAAACGCTCCCTTCCGCTATGGATGCCTGGCATGCCTGCGGCTTACGGGAATTTGATAAGAAAACCGGTTTAGGGCATTACGTGGTTTGCCAACGCCCACCCGCCCATTTTATGAAGCCTTACCAAGCTCCGCGCAAGTACGAAAATGCTATTACCTTCATCAATGGGTATACCATCGAAGTACTTTCCATGGATCGGCCGGATAGTGGGAGAGGTGGTAATTACGACGGCGGCGACGTGGATGAAAGCGCCCTATTTAAGCGCGAAGTGATTTTTAAGGTGCTGCGCCCGATGATCCGGGGCAACATCTACCGATTCACGCACTACCTGCACCAAAGTTTTTGTGATTATACTTCGGTGCCCTGGTTACCGAGTGGCCAGTGGGTGTTTGAAACGGAAGAGAATGCTAAATCGCATCCGGAAGATTATTTCTTTCTCGAGAGTACGGCTTACGATAACGTGGCCGTATTGGGAGCAGGCTATCTCGCCGGTCTCAAACAGGAAATGAGCAGCATCGAGTTTGATGTAGAGGTAATGAATAAACGCCTGAAGAAACTCCCGAATAGTTTCTATCCGGCGTTTAATGAAGATCGGCACCTGAAGTTTGATACTTATTCCTACCAGTATGATGAGGAAACCGGCATTTGGGTCATGGGTAATAACTTTTATAAACCGAGTGCGCCCCTGGAAACCAGTTGGGATTTCAATGCCGCCTTTACTTCCATGATCGTCTGTCAGGAAACCAGTAGCGAGTTCCGGTGTGTGGATGCCCTTTGGAAGAAACAAGCCGAAGATAAATCACTCGTGATAGCTCTTACGGAACAATTTTGTGAGGACTATGCCGGCCACCAATGTAAAGAAGTGCTGATATACGGGGATAGAAACGGGAATAATAAAAGCGCTGGTGATAACAAAACCTTTTATGACCATATTCAAGAAACCCTGAGGGCTAATGGCTGGGAACCTACCTTAATGGTAGAAGGCCTGGATCCGGACCACCGCTTGAAGCACATCCTGATCAATGAACTCTTGGCAGAAACCAACTCTCGCTTACCTAAGATCCGACTGCACCAGGACAAATGCAAGTTTCTGGCAATTTCCATTCAGAACTCACCTATTCTACCGGATTGGAAGAAATGTAAAAAGAGTGAAGGATTGCTGATGGAACAGGAACGGGCTACCCACTTAGCTGACTGTTTCGATAACATCGTGTACCGCAAGTATGCCCACATGTTCGGCGTACAAACAAGCCTCGCTGGATTGGTATACACCATCTAACTGAAGAAACTTCCCTATAACAAGGCGTACAGGATCCTGCACGCTTTTTTTGTTGCTCCTTTTATAATGGAAATTTCCAATGGAAAGTGCCTTAGTAAGCTGCAAAGGGCTATTTGGTGGCGGCGGGAGGGCCTTTCATATATCCCTGATTTTTTTGATTGGAAATTTCCAAACCGCTAAAGGGCGCGCAGTCAACAGTGCGTTATACCTCATTTTTCAAGCTCTTTTTCGAAACAAGTAGCAGATTTTAAGGCAATTACAAAAAATTTGACCGCAAAACTTTTTCGGCAGCTTACGTCCTACCCTCTAGCTCCAGTTTCCAGTAACATTGCTAAAAAAACACAATGTCAGAAACGAGAATCAGAATGGCCCAGGTACTTGCCGAGATAGACCAATACGAAATCGGTGGCCGGCTGCATACCTTTTCCTTAAACTACATCAAAACAAACGGGCAAAAAGGATTTAAAGAAAGAGTCCGGAAGTCGGGCAATTATTCTAATCATCCGACCGAGGGAACCAAGAAGGAATCCGGTAACAAATTTCGCATTAACATCAAAAATAACGGCTTGTTCATGCTGGTAGATAACAGGACCGGTCAGCCATTCGCCTTAAAAATTTCTCTTTTAACTCACTATAACGGCCAACGCATACGACACTAATGGAATCAGTAATTGAAGCAGGCGAAAACTTCTATGTTTTGCGCGATGCACAAGCAGTCGTGGAATTTTCGGGAGGAACCCGCAAAGACAATCTGTTCGCAGAAAAAAATATTACCACCTCGGGCGGCTGGAAAGTAGCCAAGTGGGGAGCCGATAACCTGAAGCCCCAAAATATGTTGCACCTGGTGTACGGCAACCACATTAAACCGCAGTTGATTTATACCAGCCGCGACTTTTTACTAGGTTCCCGGTTATCCATCTTCGAAAGAAAAATTGTAACCAACCCGACTACCGGCAAAAATGAAATTGCTTTAGAGCCGGTTATTAACCCGCAGTTGGAGGATTGGTTAGAGGAAACCGATGCCGATAATTACATGCGCAGCGCCGCCTACAACCTGGAGTTTGCGCACAATGTTTTTACCTCTTTTAGCCTGGACACTTCCAGTAACCTTACTTTAAAATCCTGGGATTGTACGGACGTACGGGCCGCGCAGATGTTAGCCAAACAGCAAAACATCGAGCAGTACTTATTGCATCCGGATTGGGCCAACTACAAAGAATCCGACTTAGCAAATTTGCCCGCCTTCGACCGCATCAACCCGACTAAGTTTGGTGATTTCATGTACCACGGCAGGGATAGAGTTCCCGGCCAACCCTACTACGATGTACCGCCTTGGTGGGGAACCGAGGAATGGACGCGGGTTAGTAACCTGATTCCAAACTTCCATAAAAGCGGCCTGAAAAACGGCTATAACATCAAGTATCACATCAAGATACCGGCGAATTATTTTGACCAATTCAAAACCAATGACGAGAAGAAAAAAGAAGAAACTCGGCTAATGGGAGTGATGAACGAAATGTTAGCGGGCACCGAAAACGCGGATAAAGCCTTTGTTAGCAAGTTTTTGGTAGATGCCAATGGCAAACAAATACCAGGATGGGAGATACTGCCTATTGAAAATAAGATGTCCGACGATGCTTATACAAATGTAAATAATCAGTCCAACATAGCGCATACAAGCGGGCATGGTATCGATCCAAGTCTAGCCGGAATTGATACGGGCGGCAAGTTAGGCGGTTCCGGCTCCGAAAAGCGGATTTCTTACCAACTGCATATAGCCCTACGCACGCCGAATAAGCGCAAAATTTTACTCGAACCATTTAACAAGGTAGCCAAACCAATTTTGAAATGGTGGCCGCGCGAGCAGTTTATTGGCTTTGAAGATATAAGCCTCACTACGCTGGACCAGAACCCGACCGGCCAACAAAAAACCGTAAATAATAACCAATAAGATGCTATTAAATTCTACGCCCGACCTGAAATTGTATTACGGCACTTTGTCGAAAAATACCACCTTTGCCACCCTTAAACCCTTTGTGATACTGGCAACGCAGAAATATTTAGTACCGGCCATTGGTTCGGCATTTTTAAACGAACTAACCACCGGCATCACGGTAACAGCTCCCGATAGTTTAAGCGTGGTGGCTTTCGAGGGCGTAACCGCCGAGCTGTACGCATTATTAGCCGCTTCGCTGGCTTATTATACTATGCTGGAGGCCCAACCCTTCTTAACCCAGCAAACCGGTAATTTGGGTACCCAGGAAGCCAATGTTAAGGATATGATGCCCGTTCGCCAATGGGTATACAATCAAGCCGAAAATGCCACGGCGGAAAATGCCGACCGGCTTTTAGATGCTGCCTTGGAATTGCTGGAAAAAGATGCCGAGCTGTTTGCTTTCTGGAAAAATTCCGAGCAGTATACCATTTCTTCTAGTTTGCTAATTTCTTCTACGGCCGAGTTGAACCGGTACGTTAATATTCAGAATAGCCGGCGGGCTTATCTGGCGTTGCGGCCCTATCTGGAGCGAGCCGAAATTTTATACATCGCTCCGGAAGTAGGCGACGAGTTGCTAGCCGAGTTAAAGCAATTGTCTGCAGCTCCGAATCCGGAATTAAATACCCTGGCCGCCAAAATTAAACCGGCGCTGGCGCAATTTGCCTTGAAAGAAGCCCTACCGGATTTGCCCATGGTAATAAGTGGTACCGGCATCAGAATCTTAAACGAGAACGATGGTATTCGTTCCCGGCTGGCCGCTTCGGAATCGCAAATTGCTAACCTGGCTACTAAAGCCGAACTGCTAGCGAACCGCTACATGGCCGAGGTATTGCGCCAGTTAGATCTAACCAACCAAACCGGCGAAAACTTGCCCGCCGATAAAAACCAAACGTGGCAGGCACCAGATAACACGGATTCAGCATCTTTTTGGGTATGAAAAAGCTACCAACCCCCACCTTTGACTTGCTTAACTACCAAGTATTTATTCACTCCATCGGGGCACTAATCGGCCTTATTTATGGCTTTGTAGATAGCCATATCTGGAGTCCAGCCGAAACTTATTTTCTGGTAATGTCGCTGGTACTCCTGGATTTTTGCACGGGCATTTTGTACGCCTACAAATCCAAAGGCTACTGCGAAATTAAAGCCCAACGGGTTATTTTTACCATGCTGGCCTATACTTCTTTGCTATTTTATACTTTCCAGTTCAGCAAAGCCGGAGGCGTAATGCCGCTCCTGACGCACATTGTATTCGTGCCGATGGTCGCCGTAACCATGATTTCGCTCGTTAAAAATTTCCGCTTGTTAGGCTGGATTAATAGAGATTTAGCCTTTACCATCAATCAAAAGTTGGATTCTAAAATTAAAGAAGATGCGCTTAACGTCAACCCGGCTGCTAGTGAGCCAGTTTTGCCTACTGTTAATTAAAATTTTAGCGGAACGTTACCCCGTTAGCCAGGCTCCGTTTTGGGTTTGGTTGCTGGTCGGTAGCCAGGTATTATTCGTGTTGTGGGTAGCGGTACTGGCCTGCTTTAAGGCTCCGATTACGGTAACTTTTCCCGGCCATTCCAATCCACCCCCACCACCTTTAGAACCAGCCAAAAATGCTTAGTTTTAAACTGAATGGGAAACCTTGCCAGATGCCTACCGAGTGGCAGGAGCTAACGGAAAAGCAGGTTTATGAGCTGTTGCCGTTTGTGTATGCTGACCGCCATAATCCGGAAGTGCGCAGCGCCTTGTTAAAGGTTTTATTTCCCATCCCGAAGGCTATTTTTCGGCGCATGGATGCCTTTGACGTATTTAGGCTCCAGGAACAATGTTTATGGGTTTGGGATAAACCAGTTGACCAAAAAGCGATTGGCGAATTTTCTTTTAACCAGGTACAGTATATTTTGCCGGAGTCAGATTTTTCTAACCTTACCATTATCGAGTACGGCATGGCTGACCATTATTTTCGGGCCTTCAGCCGGCAGAATCCCGATACCCAAGCCATCAATTTTTTAGTGGCCACCTTATGCCGCCCGCAGGCCAAAAAATTAAATGTGAACGACCCCGAGTGGAACGGCGATCGGCGCGAAAAATACAATTCTAAAATTGCCGAACGCCGCGCGCAGGAGTTTGGCCCCCTGGATATCCTCACCAAAATCATTGTTTTGCAGCGATTCATTCAAGGCCAAAAAGTGATTCACTCCAGCTACCGGGAAATTTTTGAAGAATCCAAAACCAAAAGTAGCGCCGCAGTCCAAGGTCCTAACTTAGGGTGGATTGGCGTTATAGATGATTTAGCCGAAACCGGCACCTTTGGCGATTGGGAAAAAACTGCCTTCACTGCCTTGCACACCATCTTATTTCATTTGCGAAAGAAGTTCTACCAGCGCAAAGAATTAGAACAAAATAGTTAGAATCCAGTACAGAATTATTGTAATTAATTACACTATTTGTGTAATCAATTACAATAAAATACGTATCTTAGGGTATGATAATTTAAAAAAAAGGTATGCTAAACAAGATAATTGGTTCAGATGGCCAGGAGATCAAACTAAATATAGAGGTACATCCCGGCGAAGTGTTGAAAGATGAAATAAATGCCCGAGGGTTCAAAATTTCCAACTTTGCCATGCGAATTGGGGTTTACCCCGCCCATTTGCTGGAGATTACCAAAAAGAAGCGCAATATCACGGCTAATATTGCTTTGCGGTTGGAAAAAGAATTAAGCATTGAAGCCGAATTTTGGCTCAGGCTGCAAATAGACTATGACCTCTATCGCGAAAGAAAAAAATTTTTGCAGACTCCCCATATTTTGAAGAATGAGCAAGTTTGAAAAACTAATAAAAAAAATCTTAAATGGTAGTTCGGATGCTAATATTGAATTTGATGAATTAGTAAATCTTTTGCATCGGCTCGGTTTTGATGAAAGGCAAAGGGGTACTAGCCATAAAATTTTTTTCAAAGATGGAGTAGCTGAAATGATTAATATTCAACCCATTGGGAGCAAGGCAAAGCCTTATCAGGTTAAACAAGTAAGAGAAATAATCAATAAATATAAATTGAACGATTAATGGAATATCTTCAAAAAATAACAAGCCATGCCGGATATGAAGTTCTTCTTTATTGGAGTGAAGAAGATAATGCGGTCATTGCCGAAGTGCCGGAACTACCTGGCTGTATGGCAGATGGTAAAAATTCAGTGGAGGTTTTAACTAATGTAGAAATTATTATACAGGAGTGGATTGAAACAGCCCAAGAATTGGGCCGAGCCATTCCACCACCAAAAGTAATGTATGCCTAGTAACAAGAGCACCGCCAAGCAAAGAAAATTACGCCATAGACTGCAAGTGTCTCAATTGACTAAGCGTTTTCGGAAAGTTTTAAGTGATGTAGAATTGTTTAAAAAAGGTAAACTTGAAACCACGCCAGTTAAAGATTTTCTAGGTGAACTGGAAGAGGAAATTAAAACTCCCAAAAGGAGACTTACTTTGGAAGAATTAATTACTAAGGACTACGGCGAAAGAGGAACACCCGAAAGGGAGCGTATTGAAGCTATTTTGGAAAAAGACTTAGCGGCTCAAAAACGTAAAGAAATTCGGAAGACAAGAAATCAAACTAACAATCAGCCTGTTATTCGAAAGCTACAAAAATTTTCTATTTAAATATTTATTTGTAAAAAAAAGCCAGCCGGAGTAGCGCCTATGCCTACTCCGGCTGGCTTTTTTTTACGTCCTACCCTTAACCTTTCGGTGCCTGTACCTTGGCACCATGACAAAACAAGAATTAGATAAACTAGTCGAAGGCAAGCTGGAGGGATGGAGCTTTATGGTTCTTTCCCTTTTGAAGCAAAGCATGAAGAATAAGCGGGTAACTTTAAGCAAGGAAACCTACAATTCTTTAGTGGCCCAAGTGCAAAGCCGCTCCGGTGATGTAGCGGCCAAAATGCTGCTTTCTTTTCATGATTCTGGCCGCATGCGGGATATGAATACCCTACGGTTTAAGAAGCGCCCACCTATTGAGGCATTGGAAGAATTTGTCCGGAACGTGGGTATTGGCAAATTTAATTACAGTCCGGGCTATGACCGGGGCACTATCCCTATTTCGCAGGCTAAGGCCATCAATCGCATTGCCTGGGGCATTGCGGTAAGTATGCAAAATAACTACCAGCACACCCCCGGCAAGTGGTTTAACAAGACTTTCTTTTCCTCCATCAATAAGCTATGCGATGAAATCGCAACGGCTTATGTGGCCGAATCTGGCAAACACATCGCAGCAAACTTTAAAAAATAATAGCAATGGCACAAGTAAGAACCGATAAGGTTCAAGTTGAATTGGACGTAAAAACCGAGCAAGCAACAGTAGAATTAGACAATCTAACCCGCAAGCAAAAACTCATTACCGATGAGTTAAAAAATATGAAGCGGGGAACCGATGAATTTGTTAAGGCGAACCAGGAGCTAACCCAGGTAAATAAGCAAGTCGATACCTTAAGAACCTCTTTAGGTACTACTGCTTTAACGCTTAACCAACTGGAGAAACAAAGCCGCGAGTTAAACCGCGAGTTGAAAGGCTTAACTCCTGGCACCGCATCTTTTATAGATAAGTCCAAACAATTAACCCAAGTGGAAGCCCGGGCCAAAGAAGTAAAAGCGGCCATGCGGGGCATTGGCGACGAGCAGCAAAAAGCTACCGGCTTATGGTCAAAAGTGAAAGAAGGTGCCCTTGGTGTTCTGACAGGTACGGCGCTGTACGATGGAATTAAGCAGGTCGGCACCGAAATTCTCAATTTCGGGAAAGAATCAGTGGCCGCATTTAACGAGGCCCAACAATCCGCAGGCCATCTAAAAAATGCCGTAGTAACGCTTGGCGGCGAATCAGAAGGAAGTTTGCAGCGCCTTTTGGACCAGTCCGACAAGCTGGAAATGATGACTTTTGGATTTAGCGCCGAAAACATTCAGGCAGCACAGGCCCAACTAAAAACCTTTGGCTTAACCGCCGCTGAAATTGAAAGGTTAACCCCTAAACTTTTGGATTATGCCACGGCCAACAAAAAAGATTTGGCTGGTGCTACGGATGATGTTACCGCCGCATTGCTTGGCAAAGATAAAGCCTTGCAGAAATCCGGTATTACCTTAGATCAGAGCAAATTAACGGTGGAAGGTATCACTAATGCTTTTGATAAGTTTAAAGGTTCCTCGGAAGCGGCTCTTAATGATGGAGCTAATGGCTTTGAACGTGTTTCCGATGTGATCGGCGTGATGCAGGAAAACATTGGCGAGGGATTGCTACCGGTGCTGGAAGAAGGAGCCGCCTTAATCGGCGATATGCTGGAAGAATCCGAGCCACTGGAGGAGGTATTTGTATCCTTGGGAGAAACGATAGAAACCCTTTGGGATAGCTTTAGCAGCTTGTTTGCTACCTTATTTCCCTTCTTTGAAGGAGCCAACCGAGGCAGCGTAATTATGAAAACGTTGGCTTTTGCCTTCAATCTTTCCCTTACTCCATTAAAGGCTTTAGCTGGCTTTATTCAACTCGCAGTAGATGAATTTAATATCTTGGTTTTTGCAGGCAAGAAAGCGGCTAATTTCTTTGGTGCGGATTTCAAAATTGACCCGAAGGAAAATTTTAGTTCGCTGGTCGATAAGATGGAAGCCAATGCCATCAAAAATTTCAGCAACATCAAGGATGGTTTTACCAATATTTTCGAGGACCAGAAAGAAGCACTAGCCGCCTCGGAAACTGTCGTAGTGGAATCAGGAAAGCGCAAGTTTGCGGCTGAAACCAAAGCCAACGATGAAGCTAGTAAAGCGGCTGAAAAACTCCGTAAGGAACGAGAGAAAGCTGCCGAGGAATTACGCAAAAAACAGGAGCAGCTTGCTAAAGAAGAACTCGAGAGGCAAAACTACATTCGTGATTTAGAAATTGCGAATATCGCTGATGAAACGGCTCGTAAGATTGCGGCACTTCAGGAGCAGGCCCGCCGTGAAATTTCTCTTGCCACGGGTACCGCCCAACAAAAGGCTACCATCAAGGAATTGCTGGAGAAAAAACTTGTAACCGATATTGCCCAGGTTCAGAAAGAAGCGGATGCCAAAAAACTCAAAGAAGTTGAAGAACAGGCTAAAAAGGAACAGGAAGTTAGAGCCAGGATTGCCAACGGTCGCGCGGAACTGGATGTAAACATAGCCAAGTCAAGCGGCAATTTAGGCGCAATGGAAGCCGCCGAAAAAGCTCGATTAGATGTACAAACCCAATTAGAATTACAAAATACCACCTTAACCGAAGAAGAAAAATTACTCATACATGACCAGTACGAGCAGAAGAAATCCGAAATAACCGCCTCGTATGCCGAGCAGCGTTCAAAATCCGAGCTGGAGAAAAACGTATTTGCGATGGAACAAATCCAAGCAGGCACCGCAGCTTTATTCGAGTTTAAGAAAATTGCCAATGATCGGGAAATGAGTAAGCTGGATAAAGATAAACAGGTTCGCTTGCAAAAGTTGCAGCAGGAATACAACGCTGGTAAAATATCCAAGGAAAGCTACGAAAACGGCAAAAACGCGATAGAAACTAATTATGATGCTAAGGCCCGCAACCTTAAAAAGAAAGCGGCGCAGGATGAAAAAACGGCCAACATTGCGAACTCTATAATGGCAGGATTATTAGGCGTAATTAAAGCAGCTCCTAATGTGCCTCTGCAAATTGCCACCGGTATTTTAGCTACCCTCACCACGGCCAAAATTGCCGCAACTCCTTTACCTAGTTTTAGCCTAGGAGGTTTATTTAAAGGCGCTGGCCACAGGATTTTTTCTGCCGGAGCAGATACTTGGCGCGGCACTAGAAAGTTCGCTAATGGCGGCACCATCAATCCTACGGCTGGTATTGCTGGTAGTGGCCAATTGCACTCCAACGGTGGTATTCAAATGGTAGATGGTGCGACCGGTGAACACCTGGGCGAATGGGAGAAAGGCGAGGCCTACATGATTCTTAGTAGAAATACCGTAGCCAACAATGGTTCGCTAATCAATAAACTACTAGATTCTTCTTTACATCGAGGCGGCTCGAAGGTGCATATGGCTAATGGTGGCATGTATTCCGATGGTTCTGTTTCTAGCCCGAGTGGACCTAATACGGATGCTTTTGGCGTGCTCGTTGCCGAAATGCGAGGCATAAGGGAAGAAATTAAAACTCAAAAACGTTGCTAAAAGCCTACGTAGTGGCTACTGAGGTTAGTGATTCTCTAAACGAAATTCAAACTATTATGGAAGAGGCAAATTTATAAAAACCTTATTAGATTCTTTACCTAGTAAGTTCTAAATTTAACAAGGTTTAATAGTCTACACCTGACTTACCAGTTAAGGCAGTATGAAGCTTACTGATTAATTGTTCAACCTCTTTTTTATATTGTTCTTCGTCTTTATTTTTTAATGAAGGCCAAATTAAAGCTATGGTGTCGGGTAAAGAAGTTGAATATTTAAATATATCCTCTTTTTTGACCCCGTACCATATTGGTATGATTATTTTTTCTTTATTAATTCTTTCCCTAGTAAAAATAGAATCAAATTCATACTTGCCCCAACCATGATTATTTAGGTAGTTTTTAGTTAAAACAACTATACATTTTTCAACTTCCCTAATTCCCTTTTCAATAGATTCTCTTAAACTATCACCGACCCTTAATGAATATTCGTCATACCAAACTGAGCATAATCTTTTTGACAAACCTTCCGCTAATGGGCGCGCAATTTTATCTTTATCTTTCCAATCATGTGATATAAAAGCAACTGGCTTGTCATATGCTTGTCTATTTTCCATGTAATTTGTGCTCCTTATTGTTATTAGTAAACCTTTAGCTGCTGCAAAATCATAAAGTCGCAATAATTGCTTAGAATCTAATTGTGTTTCTGAATAAAAATAAATTCTATTTGAAAAAATGTTTTTAAAGTCTTTTTCAATTAGTCCTTCAACTTTAGTATCAGAAACGTGCCCACCCTTCAAATCAATTTTTAGGGAATCATCATTAATATACACTCCGACATCATTCAGAATATCTCCAATTATATCTATGGTGTCTTTACTTTCATGAATGTAGAATGCAAGAGATTTGGTTGAAAATTCCATGCTTATCATTACTCTAAATGTGAAATTTATAATCTCACCATTAATATTGTAACTACCAGCTCTATCACAATTAATCATTGGGCTATGGAAATCTCCATTAAAATATTCCATTAATGTTGCCATATAAAAGACTATCTGAAGGTTAATGGTTAGACCAAAGTTTTAATTAAACTGGCACCGAAACTGGCACCCGAAAAAAAAAGTGCCCTTAGAAGCTATCTAAGGGCACTTATGCGGTCCGGACGGGACTCGAACCCGCGACCTCCGCCGTGACAGGGCGGCATTCTAACCAACTGAACTACCGGACCGTTTTCTTTAAAGAGCAACAGGTGTTTCCTTTAAAGTGATGCAAATGTAGAGGGTTAATTTTTATTCTGCAAGTGCTATTGGTAATAATTTGGCAATATTTTTAAATTTTTCGTTTTGCGCACGCGCCATAACTACTCTGCCTTTTTCAGATAAATAAACAGGAGCCTACTTAAATTCACGGATTCCGTTAACTTTGTGTAGTATAACTAATCACGGATGTATGCTTTTAGATTTTGAACAGCCCATTGCATCACTCGAGGGGAAATTAAAAGAAATGAAAAAACTGGCCGCTGAAAGTCAGGTAGATGTTTCAGAGGCTGTTAAGGCGTTGGAAGACAAAATTAAGTCGCTTAAAAAAGAAACGTACGCCAACTTAACGCGCTGGCAGCGGGTGCAGTTATCACGCCACCAGGATCGGCCATATACTTTAGATTACATTGAAGGCATTTCCACCCGTTTTATTGAGCTTCACGGCGACCGCAATGTGTCGGATGATAAAGCCATGGTGGGCGGCTTTGGCGAAGTAGATGGGCACACCATTATGTTTATCGGTCAGCAAAAAGGCCGGAATACCAAACAACGCCAATTACGCAATTTTGGCATGGCAAACCCGGAAGGTTACCGCAAAGCGCTCCGGTTAATGAAAATGGCCGAAAAATTTAATAAACCTATTGTTACCTTTATTGATACGCCGGGCGCTTACCCCGGTTTAGAAGCCGAAGAGCGCGGGCAAGGCGAGGCTATTGCGCGTAATTTAAAAGAAATGTTTATGCTTAAAGTGCCGGTAATTTGCATTATTATCGGCGAAGGCGCGTCGGGGGGAGCTCTGGGTATTGCGATTGGCGACCGCGTGCACATGCTCGAAAATACCTGGTATTCGGTTATTTCTCCGGAATCTTGCTCTTCGATATTGTGGCGCAGTTGGAATTATAAAGAACAAGCTGCCGAAGCCTTAAAGCTTACGGCCACCGACATGCAAAAAAATGGCTTAATCGACGGCATTATTAAAGAACCACTCGGTGGTGCTCATACCGAACCCGAAAAAATGATTCGTACCATCAAAAAGCATATCTTAAAAACCTTAACGGAACTAAACAGCCTCCCCGCCGAAGAACGTATTATGCAACGCATTGAGAAGTTTTCGACGATGGGCGTAATACAGGAGCTATAAAAGAGTTAAGAGTTTAAAGTTATGAGTTAAATTTATCTGGATACCTACACAAGTAAACTGATAAGTGGAGTACAGAATAAGTCATTAACTTCAATCAAAGAATGTATTTTAAGATTTAACTCATAATTTTTATCTCTTAACTTGTAACTCTTACCCTCTTTTGCGCCTACACGTCATAAATACCGGTTTTTTTAAATTAGATGGAGGGGCCATGTTCGGGGTGGTACCCAAAAGTATCTGGCAGCGCACGAACCCGGCCGATGAAAATAATTTATGTGCCTGGGCCATGCGTTGCTTGTTGCTCGAAGATGGAAATCGATTAATCTTAATTGATACAGGTATTGGAACCAAGCAAAATGCTGCGTTTTTAGCGCATTACTATCTGCACGGAGAAGATACCTTAAAAAAATCACTAAGCCAATTAGGTTTTCAGTTTGCCGATATAACCGATGTTTTTCTTACGCACCTGCACTTTGATCATTGTGGGGGAGCGGTGCAATATAACCAAAATCGCACCGCGTTCGAGTTAACTTTTCCGAATGCTACTTATTGGTCTAACCAAGATCATTGGCAATGGGCTACCCAACCCAACGCCCGGGAAAAAGCCAGCTTTTTAAAAGAAAACATTTGCCCTATTCAGGAAAGTGGTCAGTTGCAATTTATTAATCCGCAAGAATCATCCCCCTTTCCGCAGTTCGATATTCTGTACGTAGATGGGCATACCGACAAAATGATGCTGCCTATAATTGCGTACAAAGAGAAAAAGGTGGTTTACATGGCAGATTTACTGCCATCCGTCGGGCATTTGCCTCTGCCCTACGTAATGGGCTACGATACCAGGCCGTTACTTACTTTACAGGAAAAGGAGCATTTTTTAAAAATTGCCGCTGCCGAACAATACATTTTGTTTTTGGAACATGACCCGGTACACGAATGCTGCTCCGTTCAACTTACCGAAAAAGGAGTTCGTTTAAAAGAAGCTTTTCCGTTAGCAACTTTATAAAGCATGAAAATTGGTTTAACCTTGTCGGGAGGGGCCGTGCATGGTATAGCGCATTTAGGAGCATTAAAAGCATTAGATGAGCTGCAAATTCCCATTCATGCTATTTCGGCGGTTAGTTCCGGAGCTATTGCGGGTGCTTTTTACGCGGCAGGGTACTCGCCGGAAGAAATTTTTAAATTTGTTTCTAATACCGTTTTCTGGCGCTTGGCTAAACTGGCCTTTAACAAACGCGGACTTATTACCTTATTTAAATTAGAAAAAGAGTTTATTAAATACTTAGGCAACCATACTTTTGAAACGTTAAAAATACCTTTAACCATTGGCACCACCGATTTGCGGCAAGGTATTTCGGTTTTCTTTTCTTCGGGCAATCTTATTAAGCCGCTAGTGGCTAGCAACACGGTTCCCTTACTTTGTCCACCTTACGAATATCAAAACTGCTTACTCGTGGATGGCGGCTTGACTAATAATTTACCCATTGAATGTTTAATGGATACTACGGAATTCCAGATAGCCATTCATGTAAACCCATTAAACCCGCATGCCCCTTTGCGCACTTTCCGGAGTATTTTAGAGCGCACTAGCCATTTGGCCATTAATAACAACGTGCAACCCCGGTTAGCTCTTTGCGATTTACTCATCGAACCGCCTGCTTTAAAATATTATAGTTTAACCGATTTAAAAAATGCCCGGGTAATGTTCGAGGCGGGTTACGCGCATACCTTACAGTTTACGGATAAATTGCTTTCCCTGAAAGGGTAAGTTATAAGTAATTTTTTTTAAATTTTAAGACCGGAGCATCCGCTGAACATGGCGCTTTAGAAGAGATTGGTTTAATAAAAATTTATTAACGCCTTAAAATATTGAATCTTGCCGGATTTACATTATAATAATATTTTTATTAATTTTAACCAGGAAAGCCAGTCTGTCTGAAGTAAGAAGACTGGCTTTATTATGACCTGTAATCGAAAGTTGGTAATGACTAAATTTTTATCGCATTTAATCTTGAAGTTTTTTGGTTGGAAGGTAGTTGGTCGCTTTCCGAAAGAGGTGCCAAAATGTGTGATGATTGCGGCTCCGCACACCAGCAACTGGGATTTTTTATTTGCCCGCTGCGCTTTTTATATAATGGGCGTAGATGTACGTTTTACCATTAAAAAAGAAGCCTTGAGCTGGCCCATTGTGGGCTCCTGGATTAAATACATGGGTGCCTTACCCGTTGACCGAAGTAAGAACAATAGCTTGGTACAAACCATGGTGGATATCTTTAACCAAAATGAAAAAATGGTGATCATGATAACGCCCGAAGGCACCCGCAAATACCAGCCTCGGTGGCGTCGTGGTTTTTATCATGCAGCGCTAGGGGCTAATGTTCCGATAAGCTTGGGTTATTTGGATTATGCCAAAAAAGAAGCGGGCGTGGGGCCAATGGTTTACCCAAGTGGTAACATAGAAAAAGACTTAGAAGAAATTCAGGCTTTTTACCGTACCAAAACCGCAAAGTTTCCTGAAAATGGTGTCCGGTAGTGTAGTTGTTGGTTGCTAGTTATTCATTAAATAAGTTACATCTGTTGAACCTTCTTAAATCATTAAAATTTTTAAATTTTTTATATAATTAACAACTAACAACCCGCAACGAATATCTAAGTTAAGCTAGTTGCCTCAAATCCACCGGAATAACCCGCGATACGCCGGGCTCCAGCATGGTTACGCCGTAAATTATATCGGTCGAAACCATAGTGCGTTTGTTATGCGTAACCACAATAAACTGCGACTCACCGGAAAATTTCTTGACGATGTTGTTGAATTTATCGATGTTGGCATCATCGAGTGGCGCGTCTACCTCGTCGAAAATACAAAACGGAGCCGGTTTAAGCAGGTAAATAGCAAACAGTAAAGAAATAGCCGTTAACGTTTTTTCGCCGCCAGATAATTGGTTAATGGTTAAGGGCCGTTTTCCTTTGGGTCGGGCCATAATTTCGATCTTAGATTCTAAAGGATTTGCCGGATCCGCAATCACTAAATCGCAGGTATCATCTTCGGAAAACAAGGATTGAAAAACCCGGACAAAGTTGTTTTTAATCAAATCGAACGAATCCAAATATTTTTGCTTGGCTACGGTATCAATCTCGTTAATGGTTCGCAGTAATGCTTCTTTCGCCTGAAACAAATCGGCACGTTGTTCTTTAATAAAATTATGCCGTTCGTTAATTTCTTCGTAAGCCTGCGCGGCCGTTGGGTTTACCTGTCCTAAATTGTCCAGTTTAATTTTGATATCGGCTATTTGATTATTTAAATCTTCGGTAGTTAACTCCAAACTTTCGTCGGGAGCTTGCATAATTTCTTCTTCCGAAATATTAAATTCGGCCAGCAAACGCTCCCGCACGGCCACTAACTTAATGGTAGTTTCGTTAGCGGCTTGTTGCACACTGGCTACAATCTCGTCGGCGTTCTGGCGCTTGCGTTGCAGATCGCGGATGTTTTTATCTTTCGCTTCTATTTCGCCACGCACCGTAAAATACTCTTTTTCTACCTGGTCCAACTGCTGCGCAATCTGCTGCCGTTGTTCGTTTAGTTCTTCGAGCAATCCGGAGTTAATTTTTATAAATTCTTCTAAACTATAAATTTCTTCTTCCGAGTGCGCTAATTCTTCTTCCTGCGCATTGCGGCGGGCCAGGTTGGTATCAAAAGATTTTTGCTTGTAATTAATTTCCTGCTGAATACTACCTAACCGGTTTTTAAGCTGGTGGAATTTAATGTTTTCCTGGTTATAACCAGTAGTAATATTCTGAATAACTTCGTTTTGCCGGGCTAAAGATTCGTTAAAAGCTTCCAGTTCATTTTCCAACCTTTTTAACTCTGCCTGTTCTTCATCGGCCTGCGGACCTAGTTCGTAGCTTTTGTACCGTAGTTCTTCTAATTGTTGGGTTAAATCGGCTACTTTATCCTGGCTGTTTTGTTGCAACTGCTCGTGTTGTTCGTGCCGGATGCGCACCGCTATCAACTCTTGTTGTACCGCTGTAACGTTTTTTTCAAGCTGCTTAATAGCTACTTGTTGCGTGGCATTCCGGTAGTTCAACAAAACCTGTTGCTGGGTATTCAATTTAACTTTAATAAACTCGGCTTTATGGGTTAACTCTTGCAGCTCCGCCGTCAGATTTTCTAAATTTTGTTTACGGCCAATGCGGCTCCCATCGAATAATCCCACGGAACCACCCGAAATGCTCAAGGGCTTTTTAATAATAGACCCATCCTTTAAAATAAAGGTGCGGTTGTCTTGGCTGTAATAATCGGGCGCTTGGTCCGCTACAATATATACTTCTTGTAAGATGTAGCGTACCAGGTTGTGGTACTTTTCGGCGGCCGAAACTACTTCATAGGCCGCTTTGTATTTAGAAGTAGAGGCGGTGGGTTCGGCTTCTAAATCTTCAATCTCCGATAGAATAATAAAATTTGCCCGGCCTTTGTTCTGGTTATTTAGTAGCTGAATAGCTTCTAAAGCATCTTCTACAGTATCCACCACAAAAAAATTCATATAGGGTTCCAGGTAGCTTTCGATTAAAGCTTTGTATTTCTGGTCGCAAACGATCAGATCGGAGAGGAGCGGGGCCGGCTTTTGCCAATTTTTAAATTTATACAAAAACTTAATCGCTTCCGGAAATCCTTCCAGGTTTTCTACTAATGATTTAGTAAGCGTGTACTGGTTTTTTTTAGCATCTATTTGCCGGTTGATATCTTGTAAAACTGTGCGCAGTTCCGCCATTTCGCCTTCAGTTTGCGCGATAGATGCGTTCAGTTCGTTTTCCTGCGTCGTAAGTTGTTCTAGCTCCTGGTTTTTCCGCTCCAAACTTTCTTCTAAATCGGCTAACTCGGTCCGGTATTTATCGCCGCTCAGTTGGTCATTTTGTTGGGCCAGTGCAATCCGGTCTATTTCCTTCGTTAAGTTTACCATTTGCATCTGGGTAATTTCCATATCCTTGCGGAGCTGAAAAACCAAGTTTTGTTTTACCCGTTGCTGGTTGGCGGTATTCTGGGCCGTATTTTGAATAACCGTTTTATGCTGGTTGGCTTGTTCAAGCTCCTGCCGGCTATAACCTACTTGTTGTTCCGAAGCGGTAAACTCGAGGTGCAGGGCTTCACCTTCCTGTTGTAATTGCGCAATGCTTTCCTGGGTTTGCTCCAAGGCGATAGTATCCAGATTAATTTGTTGCCGTAAGGTGCGCAGCCTTTCTTTCAAGTAGTTAATCCGTTCGGATTTTAACTTTAAATCATTTTCCAGTTGCCGGATTTGGGCCGTTTGGTTGCTTAAATTGCGCTGCTCGCCGGCTAACTGTTCCTGAATTAAATTTAAAATGGTTTTCTGCTCAAATAAGGCTAGTTCCAGTTCTTCGGTTTCCCGGGCAATATTCTGCTTTTGGTTGGCTTCTTTGGCTAATTCTTTATCTAACCGTTCCAGCGATTGCAGGTATTGCGCAATATTCCGGCGGGCGTATTCTACGCTGTAGGTTTTGTATTCTTCTTTTAACCGGATGTAGCGCTCGTATAATTTGGCCTGCCTTTCCAGGGATTTTAAATTTTTACTAATTTCAAAAAGTACGTCTTCTACCCGTTCCAGGTCGGCGTCGGTTTCTTCGAGCTTTTTCAAGGTTTGCTTTTTCCGGACTTTAAATTTTGAAATACCGGCAGCCTCTTCGAATAAGGTACGGCGGGAATTATCTTTATCGTTCAAAATCTCGTCTACCATTTTTAATTCAATAATGGCGTACGAATCGGAACCAATGCCCGTATCTAAAAATAAATCGGTAATGTCTTTCAGTCGACAGGTAACGTTGTTGAGCAGGTATTCGCTGTCGCCGGTCCGGAAGTAGCGACGGGTTACGGTTACCTGGGAGTATTCGGTGGGTAAAATGTTTTTGTTATTGTCGAAGGTTAGCGAAACCTCGGCGAGTTGCTGGGGCTTACGGTTTTTAGAGCCGTTAAAAATAACATTTTCCATTTTGTCGGAGCGCAGATTCCGGGTTTTTTGTTCGCCCAAAACCCACCGGATGGCGTCCACAATGTTAGATTTACCGCAACCATTGGGTCCCACAATACCGGTAATTCCTTCATTAAAATTAATAGATACTTTGTCGCCGAAGCTTTTAAAACCTTTAATTTCTAATTTTGATACTTGCATTCAACTGTAAATAGATTCTTTCTCTTATAACAAAAATACGATTAATTCCCTTGTATTAAAAACGCTGAAGCTTATACAAGCCTTTGCTTTGCCCTACTCGTAAATTAATGGAAACAGGCTAAAGTAATGCGAGAGCAGCTCTTTAAAGAAAGATTTAAAAAAATAATTTTAAAAGTAGTAACTTGAAGAATGGAAGAATTTAAGTGGATTTTTTATGTTTTACTGGCCGTCATTGTTTTGGTAGTGCGCATGTGGCTCAAAGCTTTTTCATCTTCTAACCCTTCGGCTGCTAACCGGCCTGCTAATCCAAAGAATTACCCGGTACCAACCCCGCCGGCTACTTCGTACCAGGATATTTTAAAAGAAATGCAGGCCTCCGGCGACCGGGCAAAGAAAAGCACTACACCCATTTTCTTAGAAAGTAAAGGTTCAGCTGAAAAGGTAAGGCGAGAACCTAGAAGTTTAGAGAATACCGAAATGAAAGCCCGTTCTTTAGAAACAAGGGCAGCACCTACAAAAGAATTAATCCGTAAACCATCGGCCATTGAGTTGGCCCGCCAAACTAAACCCAGGGTAACTGCTCCTGCTCCACTAGCAGTTAATTATGGTAAGTTGTTACAAGATCCTAAGAATATGCGGGCCGCTTTTATTCTTTCCGAGATACTGAACCGGCGCGTAGATTACTGATTTTTTAAATTTAAAACTGGGTGAGAGCATAGGATAGTAAATTGGCGCCCATTTGTAAAGCTAATTGTCTTTTTTCTTCCGGGTCGTTGTATACTTCCTGATCTTCCCAGCCATTGCCTAAGTCGCATTCGTAAGAATAAAAGCAAACCAAACGGCCCTGGTAAATTAAACCAAAACCTTGCGGAGGCTTATTATCGTGTTCGTGTACTTTAGGTAAACCTTTGTTAAATTCAAATTTTTGGTGATACACCGGGTGGTTAAAAGGTAATTCCACAAACTCCAATTCCGGAAATACTTTCTTCATCTCGGTTCGGATAAATTTATCGAGGCCGTAATTATCATCAATGTGCAGAAAGCCCCCGCCGGTTAAATATTTTCTTAAATTTTCCGCTTCCGACTCTGAAAATACCACGTTGCCGTGGCCGGTCATGTGCACAAACGGGTACGAATATAATTCCGGGCTGCCTACTTCTACTACCGCTTCCTCCGGCGAAATATTCATACGCAGGTTTTGGTTACAAAATCGGATTAAATTGCCCAAAGAAGTTTTATTGGCGTACCAATCGCCACCACCGTTGTATTTTAATTTAGCCAATTTAAAGCTGGCTTGTTGGGCTTGCACGCTCCCGAAGCAAACAATAAGCAAAAGAATGGAGCAAAGAAAATTTTTCATACGATATATACTAAGGTAATGCTACCTGAATCTCATGTAATAAGTTGGCAGTATGGCAAGCAACTAAAGCGGCCGTTTCGGTACGCAACCGCGATGGACCTAAAGTTACTGGCTTAATGCCTTGTTTATACGCCATTTCAATTTCCCGACCTGAAAAATCGCCTTCCGGTCCTATCAATATACAATTTTTTTGGCTAACAGTTGCTTGAACCAGGGATTTTCGGTTGTGATCTTCTAAATGAGCGATAAATGTAGCTGAAGCATCGCACTGGTTTACGAAAGAAGCAAAAGGTTGCAGTTCGTTAAGCTTTGGTAAATACGCTTTGATAGACTGCTTCATAGCGCTGATGGCGATTTTTTGTAAACGTTCGGTATTTAAATTTTTTCGTTCGGAGTGATCGCAGCATAAAAACGAAATCTCGTCAATTCCTATTTCAACGGCTTTTTCCACGAACCACTCCATCCGGTCCAGGTTTTTAGTGGGAGCTACCGCAATGTGTACGTAAAACGGTCGCTTACCGAAATTTGGTACATGATTTACAATTTGTAAAGCACATTTTTTAGGATTAGCATCGGTGATTACCGCTGTGTAAAGCCCACCTTTCCCATCAACCAGGTTTATAGTGTCGCCTTGGCTTAATCGTAAAACCCGAATGCTGTGTTTCGATTCGTCTTCGTTTAAAGTGTAGGTCTCGGAATTTAAATCGGGTGTGAAAAAGAGATGCATACTAATTTTTTAAATTTATTTAAAAGTTGATCTATTTACCGCCAGTCTCCAGGTAAAAAAGGACGGTTAAAATTGGGGATTGCACCTAACTTCTACCATTCTTTTAAAAGTACTCTTTTCGGTTTATTAGAAATTTAATAAAGTTGTAGAAATGAACGGTAGATTGTAGATTTACTTTCTTCAAAATCGGATATTTTTTAAATTTTTTTAAAATTATTACATGGAACAAACTTTAAAAGCCGAAGGGCACCCAAAAGGTTTATATCTGCTTTTCGCTACGGAGATGTGGGAGCGATTTAGCTATTACGGCATGCGGGCGGTGCTGGTGCTTTTTCTAACAAAAGCGATGCTGATGGACAAAGCTTTTGCTTCTAAGTTTTACGGGGGTTATACCAGTTTGATATACTTAACGCCGCTCATTGGGGGCTATATTTCGGATAGATACTGGGGCAATCGCCGCTCCATACTAGTAGGTGGTATTTTAATGGCCGTGGGGCAGTTTATTTTATTTGCGGCTGGTAGTGCCTATGGTACGCCGCTGGGGCAGGGCTTACTTTATTTAGGTTTGGGCGGTATGATTATCGGGAACGGTTTTTTTAAACCTAATATATCCTCCATGGTGGGTACACTTTATACCTCCACTGATAAACGGCGCGATGCCGCTTACACTATTTTTTACATGGGAATTAATCTGGGTTCTTTTATTGGCAATACTATAACTAGCCTAATTGGGGATACTGGCCGACCAGAAGATTTCCGTTGGGCTTTTTTAGCTTGCGGCATTGCCATGGTTTTAGGGACTGGGCTTTTTCAATGGGGAAAAAATAAATACCTGCATACCCCGGAAGGAGAGCAAGTAGGGAATACCCCGATTTCTTCGCCGGGCGTAAAAGGTGTTTTTGCCATTTTGCCGGTAATGCTGGCTTTAGCCTTAGGCTTTCTATGGTTAGATACTACCACTTTGCCCGTAATAATGCCTTTATTAATTCTTTCGGCTTTAGGCATTGCCGCCTTAATTTTATTAGATAAGTCGTTAACCGCCGGCGACCGGCAACGGGTATACGTTATTTTTACGGTAGCATTTTTTGTGGTATTTTTCTGGGCCGCCTTTGAGCAGGCGCCCGCCTCGCTTACTTTCTTCGCCGATGAGCAAATGGACCGGACCATTTTTAATTATACCTTACCGGCTAGTATTTTTCAAAATTTAAATGCTTTTTTTATTGTTACCTGCGCCCCATTAATGGCTTTGCTGTGGACTGCCTTAGGTAAAAGAGGGCAGGAACCGCCTTCACCGATGAAAATGGCCATTGGTTTAGCTTTGTTAGCCTTAGGCTATTTGGTAATGTGTTTTGGGGTGAATGATTTACAACCGGGCGTAAAAGTTAGTATGTTTTTCTTGGTAGGTTTGTACTTTCTGCACTCCATTGGCGAGTTGTGTTTATCTCCGATTGGCTTATCCCTGGTAAATAAACTAGCGCCTTTAAAGTTTAGCTCTTTATTAATGGCCGTTTGGTTTTTGGCTAACGCTGCGGCAAACTACCTGGCCGGTTTTATGAGCAGTTTGTATCCGGAAGCTGGTAAACCCGCGCCCCAATTATTTGGTTACGAAATCACAGATTTATATAGCTTCTTTATGGTTTTCGTGTTTGCAGGCGCCGTTGCTTCTTTAATTTTATTTTTAGTAAACCGCAAGCTCGTGAAAATGATGAACGCTCCGGCCTGATGCTACAAACTTTTTAAAGCTGAAAAGCCGGTTGGAGTAAAAATCAGCCGGCTTTCTTGTTTTAAGTGGATGGATACTAGTTAAAAATTTAAAAATGGAATAACACAAGGATTATATTGCATATATATAATACCGAATAGTATTAAGATACTTCCATAGCATTTTTAGCGTGCGAGACGGCCTGGAGAATATACTCGTAGCCAGTTAGCGAAGCAATGTGTTCTTTGGAGTAGTTGTTAATGGTGGTGTTGATCCAGGTTTCCAGCGCTGATTCATCCGGAAAGTTGCGAAAAGCAACTTTATCTTTCATATCCCGCCAGAACCTTTCGATAGGGTTGAGTTCCGGGTTGGAAGAGGGCAGGTACACCAGGCGGATATTCTCGGGCACTTGCAAGTGTTTGGCCCGATGGTAGCCGGCTTTATCCAAGAAAATGATTTTGTATACGGATGGCTCGTGGCGGGAAAACTCCTGGAGCAGATACTCAAAAAACAGGGTGTTGACTTGCGGCGCGGTGACAAAAAACTTATCCCCCGAGAGGGGCTCTACTAACCCATAACAGTAGCGGTAAATAAAACGGTGCTGGTAAGCGCCCACTGGCTTCACTCCGGCTCGGGTAATGGCCCGGCGCAAGACGGTCATCAAACCAAACCGGCTCTCATCCTGAAAGTACACTTTCCAGCTATTCACTTTCCCGGCTCGGGCTAAAGGCCCATAGTAGCGTTGGAGCAGAAAAGATAAGAGCACGTTTACTTTTTTTTATACTTCTCTTCGTAAGCCACATCTTTCTTCAGGTTACTTTTGCGGACTACTTTGAGCTTGGCTCCCAAGTAGTAGCGTACAAAGCGGTGCACGTGTTCATAGCTTAGCAGAATACCATGTGCTTCTTGCAGCCACTGGTGAATCTGCTTGTAAGAAGTAAAGTAATCCGTCGTACTGTTAAGCTTTTCTGTAAGTTCTGCCAAGGCTGGCCCGCTGATGCGCGAACCGGAGTGCTTCCCCATCTCCAAAGCCTGGCAAGCGGCTAAACCTTTTTGTTCATACTGGCTAAACCATTTGCCAATGGTGTGTCGCTCATAGCCCACCTGCTGGCTGATAGTGGCATAATCCGACGCTTGCCCGCTTTTATATAAATACAAGGCCTGCAAACGCGCTTGCACCAAAGCCCGCTTTTCCTGCTGCATCAACTCCAGCAACGCTGACGCACTCTCCTGGATCTCTATTTTCTTTACTCTTCCCATGCAAACCAAACATTTCTAAAATATGGAAAGTTCTTATTACTATCTGGTATAACTATAACAAAACGGATTGTTTGTTAAAGAACTGAGACCTGTTTAACCTTGTTCAAGTTTTAAATTATCAGATAGAAATTCTGGCTTATACTTATGCAAATCAACAAAGAAGGGAAACGTTTATTACGTCTGTTGACTTAAACAAAGCCTACGAGTTGAACTGGAAGCTACTGATAACACGTACATTTTTAAGTTAAACGGGCAACAGATGGAAATGTCGCGCGGTTGTTCGGGTACTTCTGATAAGTATAAATTATTTCCTTATTTTGGAGGAGATGAGACTGCTCCGCATAATATTAAAATCGAAATCAAAGAACTAGCGTTTTTATTATTCGTAAGGGTTGTTTGAAAAGGAAAGTACTGATAGTCATTTTTAAAAATTTGAAATTATTTACCAAAATGCTTACAAAAGTTATTTTAGTAAATAGGCCACAAGCGGATTATAAATAAGAAAGCCTCCGAATTTTCGGAGGCTTTCTTATTTAGGGAAAAAAGCGATTAGATTACATCATGCCGCCCATGCCGCCCATGCCACCTGGCATACCAGCACCTGCACCTGCTTTTTCTTCTTCTGGTTCGTCAGAGATTACGCAGTCGGTAGTTAATAACATACCGGCAATTGAAGCTGCGTTTTCCAAAGCTAAACGAGTAACTTTAGTTGGGTCAATAATACCAGCAGCGAACAAATTTTCAAATTTGTCTTCGCGGGCATTGTAACCAAAGTCATCTTTACCGTCGCGTACTTTTTGGATAATTACCGAACCTTCGCCACCGGCGTTAGATACGATAGTCCGAAGCGGAGCTTCCAGTGCCGTACGGATAATATTTACCCCAGTTAATTGGTCGTCGTTTTCTACTTGTACGTCTTTTAGAATTTCGATTGCCCGCACCAGAGCCACCCCACCACCAGCTACTACACCTTCTTCTACGGCAGCGCGAGTCGCGTGTAAAGCATCATCTACCCGGTCTTTCTTTTCTTTCATTTCTACTTCGGTAGAAGCACCAATGTAAAGAATAGCCACACCACCCGATAATTTAGCTAAGCGCTCTTGTAATTTTTCGCGGTCGTAGTCGGAAGTAGTGGTTTCCATTTGCGCTTTAATTTGCGCAATACGGCCAGTTATTTCGGCTTTCTCACCTTTACCATTAACAATAGTAGTATTGTCTTTGTCTATGATAATTTTTTCAGCTTGACCTAAATAATCTAAGCTGGCGTTTTCTAATTTAAAGCCTCTTTCTTCGGAAATTACCTGACCACCGGTTAATACGGCAATATCTTCCAGCATAGCTTTCCGACGGTCGCCGAATCCGGGAGCTTTAACTGCAGCAATTTTTAATGAACCACGCAGCTTGTTAACCACCAGCGTAGCTAAAGCTTCGCCATCCACATCTTCGGCAATAATTACTAAAGGTTTACCCGTTTGAACTACTTGCTCTAAAACCGGCAGCAATTCTTTCATGGTAGACACTTTTTTATCGTAGATTAAAATGAAAGCGTTGTCTAAATCAGCTTCCATCTTCTCTGGGTTAGTTACAAAGTAAGGCGATAAGTAACCGCGGTCGAACTGCATACCTTCTACCGTTTTCACTTCGGTTTCAGTACCTTTGGCTTCTTCTACGGTAATTACACCATCTTTACCAACTTTGTCCATCGCATCGGCAATCATTTTACCAATTTCGGCGTCGTTGTTAGCTGAAATAGTACCTACTTGCTGAATTTCGCTGGAATTTTCAATTTTTTTGGACTGGGTACGCAGGTTCTCAACTACCGCAGTTACCGCTTTGTCAATACCTCTTTTCAGGTCCATTGGGTTAGCACCGGCAGCCACGTTTTTAGAGCCAGCGGTGTAAATAGCTTGCGCCAGAACGGTAGCAGTAGTGGTACCATCACCCGCTTGGTCGGCAGTTTTAGAAGCAACTTCTTTTACTAACTGAGCACCCATGTTTTCGATTGGGTCTTTCAATTCAATTTCTTTTGCTACAGTAACTCCATCTTTCGTAATAGCAGGAGCCCCGAACTTTTTGTCAATTACTACGTTCCGGCCTTTCGGTCCGAGAGTAACTTTAACAGCGTTGGCCAGCTTATCTACACCAACTTTAATTTTATTACGGGCATCGGTATCAAACGAAATGTTCTTAGCCATAATTTTAATTTTTTAAAAAATTTAAAAATAGTTCTTATAATAAATTACAGATAAAAGTACGGTTAACTTAAACTACCGCAAAAATATCAGATTCACGCATAATCAGGTAATCCTGGCCATCCACTGTAATTTCGGTTCCAGCATATTTCCCATAAAGTACTTGGTCGCCTACTTGCAATTGTGGTTTTACCAGAACACCCTGCTCCGATACTTTACCTTCGCCTACTGCCACTATCTCGCCGCGTTGCGGTTTTTCTTTGGCAGTGTCCGGAATAATAATACCTGATTTGGTTTTTTCTTCTGCTGCTGCCGGAGCAACAATTACTCTGTCTGCTAATGGTTTAATGTTAATTGCCATAGGTTTTCTATAGTTTAAAGTAGATATGAATGTTTTATTAAGTTCATCTGAAACAAAGCCTTTAGCTTTACTCGCGTGAAGCACTGCTACATTTCCTGTGCCAAGGTGTTTTTTGATTCTTAATCGTCAAATTTTCAGTTTATTTTAGCTCGCTTCTGCCACAATTGTCAGGCTGGCGCTGTCAGTTGGTAAGTAAAGCTGACATAAAATTTAAAAAACTGACTTAAGTTACTGTAAAAAGTAGCAAAAAAATACCGGTATTGCGGCGGGCAATACCGGTAGAGAATAATAACTGATCTATTTATTATTTGGTAGAATCAAGTGTAACACCGGGAGTGCTTACAGCCGGTTGTTGTGCCGGGGTAGCCGTACCAGCCGGAGCCGCGTTGTTAGAACCAGCCGGAGGCGTAGTTCCATTACCAACCGGTGGAATGGCCGGTGCCGTAGCAGCTGGTCTGTCTTGTTGGGCCTTTTCGATGTTAATGCTTCTGGATTGTACGGCATTGCCCGTAGTATCTAAAATAATATGTGACGTTAAAGTAAGCAGCACCAAGCCAATTGCTAAGCCCCAGGTTAATTTTTCAAGTAAATCGCCGGTTCTTTTAACACCCATCAACTGGCTGGAACCCGCGCCAAATTGGCTGGATAAGCCACCACCTTTTGAATTCTGAGATAAAACTACCAATATCAACAGCACGCAAACAAAAATTATTAAGCAAAGTAAGGCAATGTACATATACTATATCTGATTTCTTAGTTTTTCAATTTGAGCTGCAAAGTAAGCTCTTTTTTCCGGTATTTTCACTATCAGGTGCTCATAAATTTTAATGGCTTTTTTAATTTTTCCTTGTTGCACCATAATATTTGCCAAGTTCTCCGAAGCCAAATTTTTTGTATTTTTAGTGCTCTTAAAGGCTAAATCATCGAGCGGCTCGGCGCGCATTTTTTCGTTTGAAAATGCTTTTAATTTTGGATTTGCTTTTAAAAACTGATCAATAATTTCAAACTGCCGGTTGGCCGGGGTAGTTTTGGGCGGATCGGTCGGAGTGAGGTAATTTTGTTTGCTATATTCTAAGATTAAATCCGGGTAAAATTGCAGAGGTGTGTGTTGGGTGAGCTCATCTTTTACTTGCAGTAATTCGCCTAAACGGCTAGATCCCATCCAGTACCCTAACTGATTGGACAGATACACTTCCCGAATAAATTCTTCCGTGGTAGCAGGTATTAATTCACTATTAAAAAATTCGTCTTTTTCAGGTTTAAATAAATACGAATCGAAATTGGCTAATGTCTGGTCGAAAGCAGTTTCTTCCATCTCTTCCGGCACTTCTAATTCGTACCGGATTATTTCGGTAGGCGCAGTAGATTTTGGTATTTCTACTTCAATAACAGGTATGTCCTCCTCCTGGGATTCTGAAATTACAGGTTCGGAAGCATCAACAGAGCTTGTCCATTTTTCAACCTGCAGCATTTCTTCCAGTTCAGACAAGGTTAAAGTATAAGCAGGCTCTAAATTAGGTAAGAATCTTATTTCTTCCTCCGGATTGGCAGTTTGTGGTTCAATTAAATTATATTCAGGTTCATCAATTTCAGCTAATTCAACTGGTTCTGTATTATCTTTTTCTGTTTCGGTGAAAGGAGTTATCGCTGTACTATCTGGCTCATTCGTTTCATCTTCATTTGGTTCTAATTCTGGTTCTATAGTTTGAGGCGAATTGGATGACGCAATAAATTCTACACTTTTACCAACTATCGGTTTTAAATCCTCCGCGGTGGTTTCTGAGTCTAAATTTGAATTTTCAGCATTGATGGAACTAGAAATTGCTTCCTCGTCCTGGTTTACAGGAGATAGTAGTGCTGCTTCAGAGCCATCATTCGCATATTTGCCAGCAACTGCTTGAGCTTGAAACTGATTTTTGAACTCTTCAACTACCGTTAATGGTACTGCTGCATCTGTTGTGTAAATTAGCTTTTTGAGTAATTGCCGGTTGGTGGCATAAGCGGCGGCTTTCCGTAACTTTTGGTTCGACAGCATATTGCCTTTATCGTAGGCGGCTTTCGCAATAAGTAGATGTGCCGTTTGGCAATAAGGAAAATTCTGGACCAGCTTTTCTAGTTCTTCCACATTCTGTTCCGAAAGAGCAGACACGTTGCGCACCATGTGGAGTAAAGCTGATTTGTTCATAGGTGGGTTGCAGGTTACCAGTTGCAAGTTACAGGTTAGAAAAGTAGAAGTTAGAAATTAAAGGTTAAAAGGTAAGAAAGTTTAATTAGTAGTTATTCCATAAACTTTCAACTGGTAACCTGTAACTTGCAACCCTTTTACCAATTAGCCAATGATTTATTAAAAACGTCCATTACTAATTGCTCGGTGATGCGCCGGATAGAGGCATCATCAATTTGCGAAATATTCTGATTTTGGGGAAAATCGCGGAAAGCGGAAAAAGATTGTTCAAAATCTTGTTTAGAATCTTTGTTATTTTTATAGCGCACCTGCAAACTGATAGTAAGTCGGTTAACAGAGGCTACATCCGTTTCCCCTTGTTTTTGCAAAGCCGCCGGACTAAAATTAAAAGATAAAATTTGTCCTTCAAATTGCAAATCACCGTTCTGTGGTATTAATTTTAAATTAGTGTTCCTTTGAAAATAATCCCGGAATTCTTCGCTTACTAATTGTGTGAGATTAGATGGGCCTTGTCCGGAATTATTTTCGAAATTAAGCACACTCATGGTTTTAATGGAAGGATCGATGTTAGTACCCGTAAAAGAGTAAACGCCACAACCGGATAAAGCCATTACCATCCAGAAAAATAAACTCGAAATAATTAAATTATAATTCTTCAATGTCGTACTGTTTCAGTTTGCGATAAAGTGTGCGTTCCGATATACCTAAATCATGGGCCGCATACTTCCGCTTATTATTATGTTTTTTGAGCGCCTTCAAAATCATTTCTTTCTCTTTACTCTCTAGAGACAAAGTTTCTTCTTCGGTTTCGTGCGGTATGTCTTCTACTTTTTCGTAATCATCCGTGTGGTCGTTTACCGGTAGAAGCCGGTTATCTGCTGGTTCCGGAGCGGGATAAGATCGCCGATCAACGGTATCCAGGTTTTCGAATAAATGGCTGTGCTCTTGCAGAATATTAGCATTATTTGACTGCGGGCTTATAAATTCGTAAACCAGTTTTTTTAAATCGGTTACGTCTTTTTTCATGTCAAATAATACTTTGTAGAGCAGGTCACGTTCCGAAAAGTTTTGGTCGGCGGCCCGGTTGCCCGGTAAAAGCATTGGTAAAGTACTTACTTCTTCCTTTGGTAAGTAATGCCGTAATTTGTTTCCGTCAATTTCGCGATCATATTCCAGCACTGAAATCTGCTCGGCAATGTTTTTTAATTGCCGGATATTGCCCGGGAAGCGGAAACGCTGCAATTCCAATACCGCATCTGGGGTTAGTGTAACCGGTTTAACGTGGTATTTCTCGGCAAAATCAGAAGCAAACTTCCGGAATAGCAAGTATACATCCTCACCCCGTTCGCGGAGCGGTGGTACCGTAATAGGTACCGTATTTAACCGGTAATATAAATCTTCACGAAAAGCACCATCCCGGACAGCATTTAATAAGTTAACGTTAGTAGCCGTTACTACCCGTACATCCGTTTTTTGTACTTTAGAAGAACCTACTTTTATAAATTCGCCGTTTTCGAGTACCCGTAACAGGCGGGCTTGGGTGCCTAAAGGCATTTCGCCAATTTCATCTAAAAAAATAGTACCCCCACTTGTAACTTCAAAGTAACCTTTGCGTGCTTCTTGCGCCCCGGTGAAGGAGCCTTTTTCGTGGCCAAATAATTCGGAATCGATAGTTCCTTCGGGAATTGCGCCGCAGTTAATGGCAATAAACTGACCGTGTTTACGGGGACTTAAAGAATGTATAATTTTCGAAAAAGATTCTTTTCCGCTTCCACTTTCGCCGGTGATGAGCACCGTCATATCGGTAGGGGCAACCTGAGCCGCTACCTGGATAGCGTAATTCAGCAAAGGCGAATTGCCAATTATGCCAAACCGTTGCTTTATACTTTGTATTTCTGATTGATTCAATATCCTATTAATTAATTTTAAAAATTGTTCATGCCTGATGTTTCGTTTATCAGTTAAACAATCTAAATTAGGGGTTCTCCCATTAAAGTACCCACCGAACAATCCGTAATTAAAACATCCACGTAGTCGCCTTTTTTAAAGTGCAATTTAGGAAATACCACTACCTTGTTTTGATCGTTGCGACCACTTAAATGTTCATTTGATTTTTTAGAAAAACCTTCTACTAAAACTCGATGCACCTGGTTTAGCGCCATTTGGTTGCGTTGCAGTGAAAGTTGTCTTTGTTTTTCGATTACCTCGGCTAACCTCCGTTTTTTTGTTTCGAGAGGCACATCGTCGGTTAATTTACGGGCGGCTAAAGTTCCCGGACGTTCCGAGTAATAGAACATATAGGAGTAATCGTATTGCACGTAATCCATTAAAGAAAGCGTATCCTGGTGTTCTTCTTCGGTTTCAGAGCAAAAGCCGGTAATCATATCTGACGAAATACCGCAGTCTTCGCCTAAAATCCTGCGGATGGCATCTACGCGGTTCAGGTACCAATCGCGGTCGTAGGTACGGTTCATTAAATCCAGAATCCGGGAATTACCGCTTTGTACTGGTAAATGAATGTAATTACAAATGTTGTCGTATTTTTTTATAGTGTACAATACTTCATCGGTAATGTCTTTGGGGTGCGAGGTAGAAAAACGTACCCGCAAATCTGAGCTAACCTGCGCTACTTTTTCCAGTAAACTGGCAAAATTTACTTGAACCAGGTTGTCTTCGGAAGTATAATGGTACGAATCTACGTTTTGGCCCAGTAAAGTTACTTCTTTAAAGCCTTTGGCAACTAAGTCTTGTACTTCCCGAATTATGGAAAAAGGATCGCGGCTGCGTTCCCGACCACGAGTAAATGGTACCACGCAAAAGGAACACATGTTATTACAGCCGCGCATAATGGATACAAAGGCCGAAACACCGTTGGAATTTAACCGGATGGGATTAATGTCGGCGTACGTTTCCTCGCGGGATAAAAGCACGTTTACGGCTTTTTGGCCATTATCTACTTCATTTAATAAATTAGGCAAATCCCGATAGGCATCCGGACCCACAACCAAATCCACTATTTTTTCTTCTTCCAGAAAATTTTTCTTTAAGCGTTCGGCCATACAGCCTAATACCCCGATGATTAATCCAGGCCGGCGTTTCCGTAAACCATTTATATGCACTAACCGATGGCGGACGGTTTGTTCCGCTTTTTCCCGAATAGAACAGGTATTTAAGAATACAACATCTGCTTTATTAATATCGGCAGTAGTATCAAAACCTTCTTTAAATAATATAGATGTTACAATCTCACTGTCCGAGAAATTCATCTGGCAGCCGTAACTCTCAATATATAGTTTCCGGGAACGCCCGGTATTCGTTTCTGCGCTGATCTTGGTTTCACAAGCCGCTTGTTCGGCTGTTCGATTATCGATAAAATCCAGATCTACCACTAAGTTATTCATGTTCTAATTTTTGAAGAGGCAAATTTACAAATTTTATTTTAAATGACAGAATGGCAGTTATACTTATATTAACTCTGGAATTAATACTTATGTTTAAACGAAAACGCCAGGTAAATTATTTACCTGGCGTTTGGAGAAATATTATTTTAAAGTTTAATCTAAACTAATTAATGGTGATCCTCATTAAATACCACTTAATTGTTAAAGTAAAATTACGCTGATTGTTGATGATAATGAAGCTGATATAATCTATTTACTGCTTAACTGAGTAGTGTTTAATTCAAAACGAATTGGATCAGCTGTTAAAGAATGAATAGTGACTAAACCGTATACAGTTTGGCCAGGAGCAATGTCCTTATCTGTTAAATTATATCGTAGCAATTCTGATTTTAAATTCTTATTTGCGGTTGCTGCTACAATCATGTTTCCACCGGCAATAAATGGCCCACTAGGTATGTAATTGCCTCCAGTGGTAGTGGTTACGCCGTTCGTAGTGGTTTGAGTGCCCCCAACGGTAAAATTTAAAAGTAGGTAAAGTAAGTAAATAGGCACGCCTTGTTTTAGTTCTCTGGCGGCAATGGTGGGGGCTACCGGCACTGTTTGATTGTTGCCCACCATTAATTTTAAATTGTCATTTAACCGCAAGGTTTGCTCAGTGGTATTTACAATTTTAACGGCAACTACCCGCAAGCCATGCTTCCGTTCCTTTTTAACGTATTTCCGGTTACCCTGCATAGCTAGTACATCATACGCATACGAATACTGCACCTCAGATTCTTTGCTCGTGTACGAATAAGAAATTTTTTCTGGATTGATACTCTTAAACGATGAAGCACAACCGCTTACAAATAGGGAACTGCTTAAAAATAAAATGGGTAGAATTTTTTTCATGATCAAATTTTGGTTCGCTCGACCATTTACCAATATTATGCCGTTCTACTATAGTAAACCTAAGTTTTATTGTAGTATTTCAAGAATGGCTTTAGATTTTAACAAACATTCTTCAAACTCCTTTTCCGGGTCCGAATCGTAAGTAATGGCACTCCCTACCGCAAAAGATAAATAACCCGCTATACTGTTATACTGAATACTTCGGATAACTACATTAAAATCAAAATCCCCGTTAGGTAAAATGTAACCTAAACTTCCGGAGTATAAGCCACGGGCAAATGCTTCGTATTGATCAATTAAGCGCAAGGCCGCCAATTTAGGCGCTCCCGTCATGCTTCCCATTGGAAAGGTACTCCGAATCATATCGGAAAAAGAAGTTCTGTCGGACACTTGGGATTGAATGGTTGTAATCATCTGGTGAACTTGCCTAAAGCTGTAGATGGCAAACATTTCTTCGACTTTTACGGAACCCTTAACCGAACACCGGGCCAGATCGTTTCGCACCAAATCCATAATCATCATGTTTTCGGCAATTTCCTTTTCGTTGGTGGCTAATTCGTGTTTGAGCTGCGCATCTTCTGGTTCGGTGTTACCGCGCCGGATGGTACCTTTTATGGGTTGAGAAATGAGTGTGTTCTGATCTTTTTTTAAAAAACGCTCTGGCGAAGCACATAGTAAATAACGATCCTGCACTTTATAAAAGCCAGCAAAGGGCATGGGCGAAAGTTTATTTAAATGGAAGAAGGCGGTAATGGGGTTAAAGTCCGAAACCGATGCATAAAACTCCTGGCAAAAATTAAGTTCGTACACATCTCCTTCCCAAATTCTTTGTTTTACCTGATTTACCTGATTTATATATTCTTTTTTTGAAATCCGGGATTTAAACGCCATGGCATTAAGCTGCACATTGCCCGTAATGTCTTGTTTCGTAATTGCTCGGTATAAACCTAAGCAATTATCGGAAACAGAGTATATGATAACTTTTTCTGATTGAAAGCAGAGCTGTACTTCCGGGTAGAAATAATGAATAGTCGGAAATTGTATAAAGTCGGGGTTAGGGTTGGTAAGATCCTCGATTTGATTTTTTAAATTGTAGTTTAAAATACAACAAAGAATTTGCTTTTGCTGGTAAATTTCAGTTTGCAGAGCTTGTAAAGCTATGTTTGTGTCAATCGGCAAAAAAGTATTGCTAACCGCCAAAAAATTTTTAAATCCGTGGTGCGGAAAAGCAATCTCATTAGGCTCATAATAAGCAACCTGTTTATAAGAATTTGCCCAGGCTAAAGCTTTTTTTTTAAAATTGGCCAAAGAATCCGGTAAATTCTTATGTGAAATTTCTAAGTGGTACATGCGCAAAAATATAGCTTAACTTTAATTTCTTTCTTGAATTTAGCAGTAGGTATAAAACAAAAAAGGATGACCCTAGGCCATCCTTTTTTGTTAAAAATTTTAAAAAAAATTTACTTAAATAACTGCTTTTTGTTCTACATCGGCGAAAATACGTCCGCAATGTTCACAAACAATAATTTTTTTGTGCGAAGCGATATCCGATTGCCGTTGTGGCGGAACAGTATTAAAGCAACCTCCGCAGGCATCGCGCTTTACGGTAACTACGGCTAAGCCATTGCGTACATTTTGCCGGATCCGGCTATACGCATTAAATAACCGTTCTTCAATATTTTTTACCGCTTTTTCTCGGTCAGCTAATAACAGGCGTTCTTCTTCTTCACTTTCCGAAACAATTACGTTTAACTCGCCGGTTTTCGAATTTAAGTCTTTGCTACGTTCTTCCAGTTTTTGCTTGGTTCCGGCTATATCGTGGTGTTTTTGATCTATTTGGTAATAAGCCTCTTTAATTTTTTTCTCCGAAATCTGAATTTCCAGCTTTTGTAATTCAATTTCTTTGGTAATGGCGTCGTATTCCCGATTGTTGCGGACGTTTGATTGTTGGTCTTCGTACTTGCGAATTAAACCTTCGGAATCTTTAATGGCTTGCTTGCGGGCGGCAATCGTTTGATTTAAACCTTCAATCTCTTCGTCAAATTTATTTACCCGAACTTCGTAACCGGCTATTTCATCTTCCAAGTCCCTAACTTCTTCCGGTAAATCTCCCCGAACACGTCTGATTTCGTCTAATTGGGAATCAATTTGCTGAAGCTTCATGAGGGCTTCTAATTTACTAGCTACGGTACTTTCCATGTAGTGATTAACTATATCTGACAGGATTGGTATTTACTTTTGATAATAAGACTGCAAAATTAGTGAATTTATTTTTAATAATTTCATAAAATAATTCCTTTGTATAAACTTCGCTCTCGTAGTGGCCAATGTCGGCCAACATCATTTTGTCTTCAGCCGCAAAATATTCGTGGTATTTTAAATCCGCGGTTATAAATACATCCGCTTGTTGATGCAAAGCATCTTTCATTAAAAAACTTCCCGTGCCGCCGCAAACAGCCACTTTTTTTAAATTTTTATTTTGGAAGGCGGTATGCTTTACCATCTGCAGCCCCATTTTCTCTTTTAAATAGGTTATAAAGTCAGACTCGGAGAGAGAATCGGGTAAATCGCCGATCATACCGGCCCCTACTTGCTGGTTATAATTGTTTAAAGAGATAATGTCGTACGCTACTTCTTCGTAAGGATGCGCTTGGAACAAGGCTTTTGTTAATTTGCTTTCGAGATAAGCCGGAAAAATTACTTCTACCCGGTTTTCTTCCACAAATTCTTGCTTGTTAATTTCTCCAATAGCGGGATTGGCGTTATTAATGGGTTTAAAGCTGCCTTGACCAGTTACCTGAAAAGAACAGTTTTCGTAATCTCCCATGTGGCCCGCCCCGGCTTGATGTAAAGCCTGCAAAACTTGGGAAGTGTTACTGACCGGAATAAATGTAACTAGTTTGCGTAAGATCCCGGCTTTAGGCGCCAGAATACGCGTATTTATTAAACCTAACTTTTGGCATATTTTGCTGTTTACCCCGTTTATTACGCTATCCAGATTGGTATGACAGGCGTAAATGGCCAGATTATTTTGCACCGCTTTTATAATAATTTTTTCAACGGCATTCTGACCCGTTAATTTTTTAAGCGGTTTAAATATTACGGGATGATGGGCAATGATCAGGTTGCAATTATTTTGTATAGCTTCGTTTATAACGGCTTCGGTGCAATCTAAAGTTAACAATACTCCGGTAATGGTATCTTGTACATTTCCCGTTTGTAAACCCACATTATCGTACGATTCCTGGTAAGCCGGAGGAGCCACTTGCTCTAACAAATAAATTAAATCTTTTATTTTAAACATTTTATAAACCTAATTTGTGGAGCCAAATTTAACGAGAGCTTAAAAATAGTTTAATTTTGTTTGAATCAATGAGGGGCATGAATGTTATCTCTTTTTTATTGTATCCGTTTTCGCTGCTCTACGGCGGTACTATGTTGGTGCGGAATAAATTGTATGATCAAAAATTATTTACATCGGCTCATTTTAAAGTACCCGTTATCAGTATCGGCAACTTAACGGTGGGAGGCACAGGTAAAACACCGCACGTAGAATACCTGTTGCGTTTACTGCATTATAAAAAAGTGGCTACTCTTAGTCGCGGCTATAAACGAAAATCCACAGGTTACTTATTAGCGAATGCTTCAGCCACGGTAGAATCTTTAGGCGACGAACCATTTCAGTATTACTTGGATTACCCGGCCGTGCGGGTGGCAGTAGCGGGAAATCGGGCAATAGGGATCACGCGGCTACTTGCGCAATTTCCGGATTTGGAAGCCATTATTTTGGATGACGCTTACCAGCATCGGAGAGTAACCCCCTCTTTAAATATTCTGTTAACGGATTATTCCCGTTTATTTTACCAGGATTTAGTTTTGCCTGCCGGGCGGTTACGGGAATTTGCAGTAGGAGCTAATCGCGCCGATGCTATTATTGTTACCAAATGCCCGGGTACGATTAGCCAGGAACAAACATTAAAAATTAAAAAACAGGTGGTTTCCCGCGCCAATAAACCTATACCAGTTTTTTTTACTTTTTACGAGTACGGTAAGCTAGTGCCTTGTTTTCAAAGTTCGTCTGTAAGCAAGAAGGTATTATTAATAACGGCCATTGCCAACGCTAAGCCTTTGCTAAATTATTTACAACAACAAGCTTACGATCTTTTGCATCATTATGCGTTTCCGGATCATCATGCTTATACTGAATCGGAAGTTGCGAAAATTTTTGCGGATTGGCAGCGTTACTCCCATAATAACTCAGTAGTTATAATTACTACCCGAAAAGATGCTGTTAAATTAATGGCACCAAAATTAAAACCATTTTGGAAAACAGCACCTTTGTTTTATTTGCCAATTCGAGTTGCTTTTGTTAAGGATCAGCAGGATTTTGATGCCTTTATTTTAAACCACGTAGCTAGCAAGAGTAAACCGGAAAATAATTAATTTTGAGCGTGAAGTACATTCTGTCCCTTTTAGTATTGGTTATATTCTGCCTTTCTGGCTTTTATAATGCCCAGGCTCAAATTTTAAATGATTCCACGGTTAATTTATACAGTCCTAAAACTACCCGGGTTTTGCAAGAAAACGATATCTTCCGGGGTAAGTACGAGTTACAACAAGTAGATACTACTTTAAACAACTTGCAACAAATCCGGAACTGGTACAACGATACTACTTTTTACCAGGATTTAGGCATTTTAGCTACACCTTCTAAGAGGTTGTATTTTACGCTCCCCACCCAAATTGGGGCTCGTTATGGTCGTTCTATCTTCGATCGTTATAATTACAATCCGGCCAATCAGACGTATTTCGACTCTAAATCACCTTATTCCCGGTTGAGTTACGTGCAAGGAGGAAATGGGCAGCAAATCTTCGACGGAACATTCAGCCGGAATATAAATGAAAATGCCAGTGTGGGTTTTACTTACGAACGGATCTCCAGCGAAAAATTTTATGGTACCAGTGCCACCCGGGGCACCCGCCAGGTAGAACGTACCGGCATAACTTTATTTACTCACTTGCAAACCAAAGAAAACCGCTACCATCTTTTTGCGAATCTTAATTATGCCGAACAAGCTATTTTGGAATCTGGTGGCATCCAGAGGAATACTGCGGATGAGGGAAGTATTGATAGCTTGTACCAAATAGATAATGTACAAGTAATATTAACTACCGCTACTAACCGGGAATATCGTAAAAACCTACATATAAGCCAGGTTTACCAAATTGCCAAAGATTATTTTAAGGTATACCATACTTTAGACTATCGCTCGCAATTCAACCGGTTTAAAGATACTGGGTTATCTTATATAGGCGATTCTTTAATATTTTATCCTGTTGTGAATTACGACACGGTAAGAACCAGTGATGGCAGCAATTTTCGGTATTTAGAGAATTCGATAGGTGTTATGAGCGACAGCAAATTACATTATTTTCGAGGGTATTTTAAACAACGAAATGGGAGCTATGCCAATAATCTGTTCCAGGTAAATTATAAGCAGGTAAATGATACGATTAGGTTGGGCTATAAACGTAACTTTAAACAATATTTTTTAGGCGGACACGGGGAATTTTTATTCCGGGATGTTTTTAATGTTACCGTTGACGGGGAATACCAATTATTTAAAGATTATCGCTTAGAAGCCGCCTTACGACTAAAGTTTTTAACCGTTTCGCAATCGCGTACGTCGTATTCGCCCACCTTAACCCAACAGCGGGTACTATCAAATCATTTTAAATGGGATCATATAAACACAAACACGTTTCAAAATACGGTAGCCGACCGTTCAGCGGTGCGGGTAAATGGGACCTTGTTCCATAATTCGTTAGATGCCGAACTGGCCAGGACCAACATTCAAAACTATACTTATTTTAATGAAAATGCGGTTCCGGTCCAAACTTCTAACCAGCTACAATTATATACTTTATCAGTAAAGCATCATTTAGCGTTAAAAACTTTTCATTGGGAGAATAATTTTGTTTACGCCGATAACAGCAAAGCCGAGGTGATCCGGGTACCTAAATGGATGGTAAATACGAAGGTCTATTTCCAGGGGCATTTATTTAAAAAAGCATTGTACGGGCAAGTAGGGGCGGAGATGTACATGCAGGATGATTTCTACGCCGATAATTACATGCCGGTCACTCAGCAATTTTACTTACAAGATGTGCAGAATGTGCAAAATCGTTTCTTAATTCCTTCGTACCCTTTAATAGACGCATTCATAACAGCTGATATTAAATCATTTAATATTTTCGTAAAAATGGCCCACGTGAACCAAGGCTTTCCGGCAGATGGGTATTTTACTACTCCCATTTATCTAGGCCAGCCCCGTAATTTAACTTTTGGCCTGCGCTGGATGTTTTTCGATTAACCTGGTTACAGGTTACCAGTTGCAGATTACAAGTTAAACTACAAGGTTTATATTGTAAGCTACAGGCTATATACCCAAACACAAGATTAAACGACCATAATTGTTTAAAAATCTGCAACCTGTAACTTGCAACCCGCAACCACAACACACATGGAAGAAATGACGAATCCGGGCAAAACTATTTTAAAATTAAAACTGCCTACAGACCCGCGCTGGGTGAATATTGCCGAAAAAAACATTGAAGAAATATTAGTGGATCACGCCTACTGCGAACAAAAAGCCGCAACATCGGGTATTTCTTTAATTGTAAAATACCCCGACAAGACTAAGCTTGTAGACGAAATGACGGCCTTAGTGGCCGAAGAATGGGGACATTTTGAGCGGGTACTCGAAGAGCTAAAAAAAAGAGGTTATGCTTTAGGCCGTAATCGTCCGGATGAATACGTAGTGGAATTAAGCAAGCACATTCGCAAAGGCGATAAGCGCGAGCGCCAGTTAATGGACCACTTGCTGGTAAATGCCTTAATAGAAGCCCGCAGCTGCGAACGTTTTAAACTGCTCTGGAAAAATATTCCGGACGAAGGCTTGCAAAAATTTTATTATGAATTAATGGCTTCTGAAGCCGGACATTACGTGAGTTTTGTGAAATTAGCCAAAGAGTACATGCCCGCCGAAATAGTAGACGCCCGGCTTCAGGAATTATTAAAAATTGAAGCCGATATCATCCGCAACCTGGAACACCGGCCGGACCGGATGCATTAAAAAGTTATTGGTGGTTCGTTACTGGAAATTTAAAAAACTACTTTATTAAGTCATACTTTACTCCGATTTGAAAAATGCCGCTTGCATTTGCATACCTGGTGCCAGAGGTAGTTTTAAAAGGTGTTGTTAATGGAATAGCGACACCAACCTGAGAAGTAAATTTTAGGCGTTTGCCATAGTTTACAATCAAAACTGGTTCCGTTACTAAAGAATTTAAATTAGTATTGCGGGCCGAATCGTTATAAGAACTATACTGTAATTTATCAAAATGAATCAAAGACAAGCGATTAGCAAAGCCTATGTCCAGATTATCGGTGGTTGGTTTTTTAGCCGTAATTAAAATAAAAGTTTTTTGAAAACTACTGTTCCATTCCTGGTAACTCCCTGAAAAATTTTTATCAAAATCTGTTTTTTTATTTATGATGCCGGATCCTAAACCAGCAAATATTTCAACTTGGGTAATGGCTTTTCCTTCAACCGGAAAATAATAACCTATACCACCTTCGGCATAATGGCTTTTTATTTTAAAGTAGATTTCATCCAAAATGCCGATTGTGCCAATAGTTTGATGATTATATACACCTCCTGCCATTACGGCTATGCGGTTGGAAAGCGAATAAGAAGCATTTCCCTGTATTCCTAACACGCGTCCATAGCCAGCGCTTAATTTTAACTCATTAGCTTTTTCGTGAAACGGTGCATACACGGGATTAGCATCGTAGCCAGAGTGATGACTGATGAGGGAACAAGCAGAAATTAACCAAATCAGTGATAAAAAGACGAAGGTTTGTGTACTTTGAATTTTCATGGTAGCAGAATTAATTTAAAGACACATGTACATTTTTGAATTTACATATATAGCTATAAAAACTTTAAAATTTACAATTTTGCTTTAAACTAATATGGGATTTTACATATAATAAACGAGTAAAGAGGAATAATCCACTATTAAGTTTATACCAAAAAGAAAAGCCGGACAAGCCGGCTTTTAATGCAATGAATTTAAAAATAATACTGCCTAAGTCTTTAATTTTTTCTTTTTGGCGGCTGGGAAAAGTATATTATTAAGAATTAAGCGGTATCCCGGCGAATTGGGATGCAAGGCTAAATCCGTAGGTTCTTCGCCTACGTGGTGCTGATAATCTTCGGGATCGTGGCCTCCGTAAAAAGTCCAGGTGCCTTTGCCTAAGGTGCCGTGCATGTAGCGCACTTCGTTGGCGGCTTTTGTTTCTCCCATCACAATTACATCTGTTTTCACTAGTTTCTTTTTAAAGGCGGTTGTTTGGCCCATAAAGCCTTTCACGGTTTTCTCGTGGTTTTGCGTGAGCATGGTCGGAATGGGATCCCATTTAGCCGAAAAAGTAAATAATTGAAAAAAATCGTTACTTTCCATTAAGCCCCGTTCGTGCTGTTGGTTGTCAATGTTGGAGAACTCGGGATCATAGGGATTACGGCTGATTGTAAAATCTTTGAAAGCAAAAGTTTTGCTGTAATCCAGTTTTTGTTGGGCGTTCGGGTCCGCAGCATCCCCATCAAACATGGCTTCCACAATATCTACTCCGGAAGCGGCCAAGGCTATATCATACGTGTCCGTAGCGGAACACATCGCGAACATAAAACCGCCGCCGGCGCAAAATTCTTTAATTTTATTGGCTACCGCTAATTTCAGTTGGGTAACTTTATTAAAGCCATTTTTTTTGGCAGTAGCTTCGGATTCCTGTTGCTGGGCAATGTACCAAGGGTAGCTTTTATACGACATGTAAAACTTACCGTATTGGCCGGTAAAATCTTCGTGGTGTAAATGTAGCCAATCATACTTCGGTAAAACGCCTTCCATTACTTCTTCGTCGTAGATAATGTCATAAGGAATTTCGGCGTAAGTAAGTACCAACGTAACAGCATCGTCCCAGGGTTGCTTAGTTTTAGGAGAATACACCGCCACTTTCGGGACTTTTTCTAGTTTCATAACGTCCATGTTGGATTCCGGCGAGGCAATTAAGGCCAGTACTTGATTATATTGGGCATCCGAAATAACCTGGTAACTAATGCCCCGCACCACCATTTCGTTTTCAAGCTTTGGGCTGTGCGGAAACGAAAAAGAACCGCCTTTGTAATTTAGTAGCCAATCTACTTCTACCTGGTTTTGGAGCACCCAGTAAGCTAAGCCATAAGACTTTAAATGGTCTTTTTGCGTTTCATCCATCGGGATGAGCACCTGGGAGGCTAATCCTTTAAAAGTAATTAGTAATAGTAGCACAAAAGTGCTTATAATCTTACCAGTCATGTGCTTCCAGAATTTATTATGTAAGGTAACATACACATTTTTACGTTATAAACGTGCAGGATTTCAAAAATTGCTCTTAAATTTAGACAATTCAGCTTAAAGTTATTTTAACGATTTCTTTTTAAGAGCGGGTTGCTTTTTTTTTTAAAAACACATGAATTTAATCGAAAATATTAAAGAAGGTTTACGCTCGATCCAGAGTAATCTGCTGCGTACGGTGTTAACCGCACTGATTGTTTCTATTGGTATCATGTCTTTAGTTGGCATTTTAACCGCCGTAGATTCTATTAAGTATTCCATTGACCAAACTTTTTCCTCTTTGGGCGCTAATTCTTACGATATTGTCAGCAAAGGCTATACAAACCGATACTCGCAAAATGGCCGACAAGGTAAAGTTTACCCTCCTATAACCTTTTTGCAAGCCCGGCAATACAAAGATATTTCGGGCGAAAACGCCCGGGTAAGTTTGTCGGCTTTTATTTCAGGCGCCACCATCGTAAAAAATGGTAATGTTAAAACCAACCCGAACATAAATGTACAAGCCGGCGACGAAAACTATTTGATAAACGAAAATTATAACGTGGCAGTAGGCCGGCCTTTTTCGACGAGTGAATTAGAAAATGGCGCCAATGTGGCCATTGTGGGCAGTGAAATAGGAGATAAACTTTTTAAGGGTAAAAGCCCGGTGGGTAATTCTATCTTTATGCTAGGCCGCCGGTTTAAGGTAGTAGGTGAGTTAGAAAAAAGCGGCAACGACATGGGGGGTGGCGGAGCCGATAGGTTAGTAATTATTCCTTTAATTACCGGGAACCAAATGCCTCGGCAAAAGGCACTTACCTACGAAATTAAAACCATGATTTTAAAAAAGGAAAACTTGTTTTATGCCATGGCCGAGTCAACCGGAATTATGCGGAAAGTACGCCGCGATCCGTTGGGCCAGGAAGATTCTTTCGAAATCAACCGGAGCGATTCCATGCTAAAATCCATGAACGAGATTACGGGATACTTAAAAGTGGGCGGTGGCTTAGTTGGATTCATAACTTTGCTGGGAGCTTCTATTGGTCTCATGAATATTATGATGGTGTCGGTAACCGAACGTACCCGGGAGATAGGCGTGCGCAAAGCCTTGGGAGCCACAGCGCGCCAAATCCGGCAGCAATTTTTGATTGAAGCAATTGTTATTTGCTTTTTAGGCGGAATGGCCGGGGTATTATTCGGCGTATTAATGGGTAACGCAGTAGCCTCTTTAATTGGCGAAGGGGCTTTTATTGTGCCTTGGTTGTGGGTAATTGTAGGATTATTGGTTTGCGTGGCCGTTGGCCTAATTTCTGGTTATTACCCGGCCTTCCGGGCTTCTAAGCTCGACCCTATTGAATCACTGCGGTACGAATAAATAAGTGCTTTTTTTAAATTAGGAATTATAAATTTGAAGTTAAGGTGTGTTCATTTCTAATTCATAATTTCTAATTCTTTTGAAAGAACCTTAATTTTTAAACCATTGATTTACCAGTAGCATTAAACTTGTCTTCTATTTTTTCAATAGTATCCAGAACCTTTTCGGGTCGCACATCTTGTTCTAATTCCGGAATCTCCGGATTTTCTGATTCCTGAATATCCATTTTCTTAGCTATTTGGGCCACCAAAGTAACTAAGCGAGTAATTTCGTGCTCTGCTAATAAGCTTACCTGTAAATCTAGATCGGCTCTTTTGTCGGCTATAAGAGCCATTCGGTTCTGACTAATAAGCACGAAGGTAGAGAGAAAAATAGCCTCTACGGAAGCAACCATGGCCAAAATCACTAAAGAAGGATCAAACTGTTTTACCGGAAACAGGTTGGAATTCCAAAGAATCCAGGTGCCAAATAAAATTAAATGAATGATAACGAATAGCATGCTGCCGGCAAACTTAGTTACCGCATCCGCCAGTTTATCCTGCCAGGTCCGATTGGCAGCTTCTTGCTGGCGCCGATTGAGTAACGCATGAATATTACGTTCTACAATTTGCGCCATACCGGTGGCCTCAGTGGTATTAATATTAAAATCCTTATTTGAACTCATGAAATCAATTTTTTAATAGTTACGGCGATTGTCCCGGTTGTTTATACTTATTTTAAATTTTATTAAGGAAAGCTTATTTTTTCTGCCCTTTACGGTACTACTTTGCCGTGGCCATGTATAAGTTTTTACCTGCGGTAACAGCCCGGGTAAATACCTCGCAAACCCGGGGCAAAGATAAAATTAATCAAGTACCGCTAAATATTGCTCCGGTATTTGGCTAGGTCAATTTACCATCAACCAAAAATAACTGGCAAGCATAGACTTACTGGATGATGAATAGTCCCAAACAACTCCGGAATTATAGCCCGTCCGGCGAAGATTATTCATCTTATGCCCTTGCCGGCGGTTCGCCCGGCTGGCAAACCTGGAATTTAAAAAAACCTATTAATGGCGTAAATCCTGGACTTTGCAAGCTGGGGTCAAACAATACTGGACCTGAATTACCGTACTTTTGCCTCCGGTGTGAATGCACCGGGCCGTAACTTTATTCTGGCTTTGCGTTATACAACCAAGTGAGCAGCCCGGTGGGCTTCTAAAAATATAATGGCGGCCACACTGGTAACAGGAGCCACCGGAAACGTGGGTTTAGCTACTTTGCAGGCTTTGCAAGACTGCTTGCAGCCCGGAGTAGAAATATTGGCGGGAGTGCGTCAAGAGCCTGCACCTTCTATATTCCCCGCGGGATTACCTCTCACAACCGTTCCGTTTGATTTGATAAATCCAAAAACATATGCTCCTGCCATTTCACAAGCAGATAGCGTGTTTTTGTTATTACCACCCGGCTTACCAAATGAAGTAAATTATTTTGAGCAGTTACTAAAGGAAGCAAAACGCCACCAGGTCCAGCATCTGGTTTATTTATCGGTGCAGGGCGCTGAAAAATCAAACTTTATTCCGCATCACAAAATTGAAAAATTAATTATAGCCAGCGGGATACTCTACACTTTTTTGCGGCCGAGCTATTTCATGCAAAACTTTACCACCGTTTTACTGCCGGATTTACGCTATCGCCAAAAATTGTATTTGCCTGCGGATAATGGCTTATTTAATTTAATCGATGTCCGGGGTATTGGTGCGGTATCGGCCAAAATATTACAAAACAATGCGCCGCACGCCAACCGGGCTTATGAATTAACCACCCCCGAAAACGTTACTTTTAACCAGATTGCGCAAGTTTTTTCCGAAGTATTAAACCGGAAAATTACTTATCATTCTCCTGCTTTATGGTCTTTTTACTTCCGGAAGAAAAAGGAAGGCTTAGCTATTGCGTATATTTTTATTATGATGCTGTTACACTTTCTGCCGCGTTTTCAGAAGCCACCCCAAATTAGTAACAACGTGCAACAAATTACCGGCCAGGAGCCACGTTCCTTGGCTCCATTTTATTAGCGACTACCGGACCTTATTTCAACCCAAAACAAGTTAGTTTTTTGCGAGAACGATTAATTGCGAGGTGCAGAAACAATAAAATTTAAAAAAAACCAGGTTGTTTATGCCTGGTTTTTTAAATTTTTAAATTTTCGGATTAGCGTGTTTTAAGCATTGTAGATTTTTTGGTAGTATTCATCGGCCATTCTACCGGATTCAAATACCGGAATAATTTCGGTCATACTGTTTTTAACCATTTGGAGCCACTTTTCCGGTTGATCGTAGTACATGGGTAATATTACATTTTCCAACAGGTCCATCATGTTGCTGTGGTCAAACTCATCCATTTCAAACTCCGTCAGGTTGCCTTCGGCTACCGGGGCCACAAAACAATTATGTTCGTGGCGGGCAAATTCCGGAATCCAGCCGTCCTGAATGGAGAAGTTTAAAGCGCCGTTCATGGCGGCGGTCATGCCGCTGGTACCCGAAGCTTCTTTCCGGATACGCGGATTGTTTAACCAGACATCGGCTCCGCCTTTTAGTAGCTTTGATAATTTGAGTTCGTGGCCCACCATTACGGCGCAGTTCGGAAACTTTTTAGATTCTTGTACCAACCGGTCGAACGTGCCAATGGCGCCATAGTCCATCGGGTAAGGTTTACCGGCCCATATAATTTGCACCGGATATTGCGTATTGGTAACCAATCTTTCAAAACGGGCTACATCGCGCAAAAGCAAATCGGCGCGTTTGTAACCGGCAAACCGGCGGGCCCAAACAATGGTTAATACTTTTTCTTTGTAAATATCGCCTACCTGGTTGGCTACTTCTTCGAACAAATGCTTTTTTAAGCGTCTTTTTCGTTTGAGCAAAGCTTCATCGTCGTTGGCTTTTAAGGCTTGGTATAAACGGGAATCGGCCCAATAATTATAATTTTGCGCGTTGGTTACGTGCAAAATCGGACAAATGTCCGGGTAAGCGTTCCACATTTGGCGGGCCACTTCGCCGTGCATTTTGGATACGCCGTTCGCTATTTTCGCCATCCGGAGGGCTACTAACGTATGATTAAAGATTTCGCCCCACTCGCCCGTAATCTGCCGTACTTCTTCTAGCGGCGTGCCACAGAAATAACTCATTTTATTCAACAGGTTAATATCTGTTTTTTCGTTGCCCGCTTCTTCGGGAGTGTGGGTGGTAAATACGACCCGTTTCTGAACTTCCGCTAAATTTTTAAATTTACTGTACAAATAAAAAGCCGCCGGTAGCGGATGGGCTTCGTTAAAATGATAAATATCGGGGTTGTATTCCAGCAAATCCAAAAGTTTGGCTCCGCCTACTCCCAATAATATACTGGCCCCTACTTTACCGGCCGTGTCGGCGTTATAGAGGTAATACGAAGTAGTACGCGCCAAATAATCATTTTCGGGTAAATCCGTGGATAAGAAAAACATAGGTACCGTATCAAAAACTTCCGGAGCTAGGTAATACGCCGCCACGGTAACCGGCGAATTGTTAATATCTATTTGAAACCGCAACCCGGTATCTTTTACGAAATAATACAGCTTTTCCTGAAAAAGAACATTCATCGATTGGTCGGCTTTCCGGATCTGGTCGTAATAGCCAAATTTCCAAAGAATGCCAATGCCAATTAAGTTTTGCTGGAGTTCATGGGCGCTGCGCATGTGCGAACCCGCTAAAAAACCCAAACCACCGGAATATATTTTTAATGGTTGATGAATAGCAAATTCCATCGAAAAATAGGCAACCCGGGTCTGGTAGGCCTTATTGTACGTTAGGGCAGGTTGTAGTTCAGAAAAAGTCATAGGCGATTATTATAGAGGCTTAAATTAGAAGTTATGAAGTTATCGTTGGTTAGTTATTATTCGTTACTGGTGTAATGGTGTAATAGGTGCTTAAAAGCTATTGTATTTTTAAAAATAATAGTATAATCTGACTTCATGGAAGAAAATGTTTTAGTTGTAATTGGTTAAATATAGATAAACAAATCAAAAAGCCACGGAATATAAGGTTATAATTAGGATCTAATATAAATATATAAAATATTAGATATATTTGTAAGTAGACTCTTCTGGCAAAATGTAGCAAACTGTAAGAGGGGCCAACTTGATTATTAATCTTAGGGAAACAGACTTTAAGTCACTCAATTTTAAATAATTTTTAATTTGATTGTTTCATATAGTAACAAAGCCTCTTTTATGGTGAAATTTAGTTCTCTCTCTTTTTTAATTTTGGGCTTATTGGTTTTCCCGGCCTGTGATAAAAACATTTTATCTCCCATAAATAAAACGGAAGGCTTTGAAAACACTCCTACCGAAAACAGCCTTAAACCTATCATTGAAGAAGTTTCCGGTATAGCCGATAGCAAAGTAAATCCGGGTAAATTGTGGGTGCAGGAAGATAGCGGCCGTCCCAATCAAATTCAATTCGTGGAACATACGGGTAAGGTTATCACCAAAATAACTGTAAAAGGAACGGTTAACCGCGACTGGGAAGATATGGCTCTTTCGGGTACTGATCTTTTTATTGGTGATATCGGCGACAACGACAGTAAATATCCGGAATATTCTTTTTACCAATTTGCCGAACCAACGTTGGCCACCGACACCGTTAGAGATGTAAAAACCATTCGGTTCCAGTACCCCGACGGTTCGCACGATGCGGAAGCTTTTATCGTAGATCCACAAACTAAAAACATTTATATTATTACCAAACGCGATAACCCGGGCAAGCTCTATCAAATTACCTACCCGTATAATTACACGGCTGTAAACCAAGCCATCTTAGTAGGAAGTACAAAATACACGGGCATTGTCAGTGCCGCTGTGTCGCCAGATGGACAAGAGATGTTGTTAAAATCGTACGCCAGCTTGTATTATTACAAACGTTCCGGGAACGAATCCATACTGGAAGCTCTGCAAAAAGATTTTACGAACCTTCCTTACAACATAGAACCACAAGGCGAAGCCGTAACCTTTGCCGCCGATAACTCCGGTATTTTTACTTTAAGTGAAAAAGGACTTGCTACTACGGTAAACTTAAACTTCTATAAACGAAAGTGATTATTCCGGAAAATTTTGCTGCTTGGTTTTTTCTAGCACGAAAAATTTACCAATTAAATTATACAAACAATTTTCCCATTGCCCTTAAAGCCTTTTAGCTTAATTCTTTTTTCTATTGCATCTTTAAACCGGAAAGTTTTAGTATAAACGCCTGCTACCGGTAATTCTGCTAGCTGGCGTTTATTTCCGGTTAGGTTTTGTTGACGCATTAGCATGAAAAAATTAAAAAAAACAACGGTTGGTACTCTGGCAATTCACTTACACCACGCTACTTTTACCCGCCAAAATCAAGTTGTTTTTTCTGACCTGAACTGGCAATTAAAACCAAACGAACAGTGGGCTATTTTCGGTGAAGTAGGAGCGGGCAAAACCACTTTCCTGGCCGCCCTGGCGGGACAACTCGTTTTACGATCAGGTACTTATGCATTAGAAATCCGGAATAACGAAAATTTAACATTTAACCGGGTGGATCGTTCCTCTTTCCGGACGCATTCGGCGCTGGTAACTTTTCAGCAACAAAACTCTTTTTTTAATTACGAACGGGCTTTTTACCAGCAACGTTACCAAAGCCTGGAAAGTGAAATTGCTATACCCACCGTACAAGAGGTACTTGCTAAGGCAGCTACTACTTGTACTGCCGATGAAATAAACGAAATAATAAACCTATTACAACTACAAGATTTATTACCGGAAGTTTTAATTAAACTCTCCAATGGGCAAACCCGAAAGTTGCAAATTGCGCGGGCTTTACTGCAAAAACCTAAATTGTTAATACTGGATAATCCGTTCACCGGTTTAGACGAAAAATCCCGAACGCAACTAAAGCAAATTATAGATAGCTTAACCCAACAGGGGACGCAAATACTTCTGGCGACCAATCAACTCGAAATTCCGGAAAGTATTACTCAAGTACTCTGGCTCGATCAGTTTAAAATAAAAGAATGCTTCTCGCGGGAAGATTTTTTTAAATTTTTGCCTAACACTCGAGTTAAAGAAGGTAATTCAGTCAGCTCTCCCAGACCGGCTATTCTTTTGCCGGAAAAAACAGGGAAAGATTTTGAAGTGGCCGTACACATGGAAAACGTCTGGGTTCGGTATCAAAATAAAGTGATTCTGGAAGCTATTAACTGGATCGTTAAAAAAGGGGAGAAGTGGGCTTTGATCGGGCCCAATGGTTCGGGGAAAACCACTTTACTTTCCTTGATTTACGCCGATAATCCGCAGGCCTTTGCGAATAAAATTTACTTATTTGATAAGCGCAAAGGTTCCGGTGAAAGCATCTGGGATATAAAAAAGCGCATCGGATTTGTATCGCCGGAATTGCATTTGTATTTCCGGCAAGCTTTAACCGGCCACGAAGTGGCCGCCACCGGCTATACGGATACGCTCACCCGACCCAAAAAATTAACGAAAGAACGAGAAACGCACATCCAAGATCATTTTGCGTTTTTTGACCGGCCGGATTTATTAGTTAAACCTTTTTTGCAAATGTCGGCCGGCGAACAGCGCCTGGTTTTGCTTATTCGGTCGGTACTTAAAAATGCGGAATTGTTAATCTGGGACGAACCATTTCAAGGTTTGAGTCCGGAATATATCGCGCAAGCCATCCGCCTTTTAGAAAATTACTGCACTCCTGATACTACTCTTATTTTAGTATCACATTATGCCCAGGAAGTACCTGATTTTATTACTAATTATGTATACTTAGACGCGGGTAAGGTGAGTAAAATTCATCTAAATGCTGATTCAACCCGATGTATTTAGGTTAATCCATCTTCGTTAAATGTTCGGCTAACAACTATTTTCCTGCATTTTCCTTTTAAGTAACAGTACAAAATTAAGTTGATAAAAACCTGAGTTTAAGTACTTGATTATTAATTTATTAACGATCTAACAACGAACAACTAAAAACGACCAACTACTTATTTAATAAATCGGCCGATGGATATATGATTTTAAAACTTTCCGGTAAAACCAAAGTTATAGAATAGGTATGAAACGGAAAGTAGGTGATTTTTTTAAAATAAGCCGCTCCTAAATGGTCCGTTTACTACCGAAACGAACAATTAGGTTGCCCACCAAACCAGCATTGCCCACTAACTAACAAATCTACTTCTTAAATTTTTAAAATGAAAAGTACTTGTAACCAGCTGGCTAGGCAAATAAGCTTTATTCTAGGACTTATACTTGTTGTTAATGCCCATTATGGGTGGGCGCAGAGTAATCTTAATTTCAAATACTTTGGTTTAAGTGTGCATCCCAAAGGTGATCCGAATGCCCCTTTAATGCCTTTAAACCCTGATAAAAAAGGCTATCTGGTATTTAACCTGGGAGGCATGTTATCCTACGAAAAATTTTGGAAACCCCAGAAGTATTCTTTTAAGGCAATACAGGCGCTGTATACTGACTGCGCCGCTCTCCTGGGTGGTTTTACCCACATGGGTGTACGGGCAATAATTTTTCAGAACAAGCAACATTCCGTAAGCGGGGGCTTAGGACCAACTTTTATTTACCGGCGTAACTGGTACCGGCTACCCGGTTACCAGGATTCTGGTTTTTTTGACGGCACGCCGCACTCGGCTTGGCAGTATAAGTTTATACCCTACGCCGGCGAACTAGAGTATAATTACCAGCTTACCGACAAAATGGATTTTTCCACCACCTTTGTTCCCGGTTATCCCAGTTTGATTAGCTTGTCCTTTGGATTACGGTATTGGTTTAACAAAGAATCCGTTAAGCAACAAAACTCTTTGCAGGCTCCCGTTTCGGCATTACCTTAATTTCGATATTTGAAATTTCAATTGTTGACTAATTAGATACTCTACACTATTATAAATAAAAAGCTACAATAATTATCCGGAAGTGGTTAAGCACTAAATTTATACGAACAAATTATTTATAGCGATTAATAGGTCGAGCATCAAAATTTCAAATAACGAACATTGAATTAATGCTGCCAAAATTGGGCGTGTACTTCCTCTGCTTCCATCAACCCAGCAGCGTTTAAATTAGTTAACCGGACTTTTTTTAATTCGTTCACCAGAACAGGATCGTACTTGGCTTGTACCCGGATGTAGTTATCTGTAAATCCTTCCATAAAACCTTCGGTAATATCTGCTTCAAATAATACGGTGGTTTCGTAACCTACATGCTGCTCGTAGAAAAAGCGTTTTTTCTTTTCCGACAAACTGCGTAGCATGGTAGTCCGACGGTTTCTTTCCCCTATAGGTACGCTGCCATTCATTTCTACAGCTTTGGTATTTTGCCGCTCCGAATACGGGAAAACGTGCAGGTAACTTATATTCAGTTCGTTTAAAAAGTTAAAGGTGTCCCGGAAATCGTCTTCCGTTTCGCCCGGAAAGCCCACAATTACATCTACCCCAATACAACAATGCGGCATTAGGTTTTTGATGGTGCTGATGCGGTCGGCATACAATTCGCGTTGATAGCGGCGGCGCATTAATTTTAAAATTTTATTGGAACCAGATTGCAGCGGAATATGGAAATGCGGCACAAATCGCTGCGATTGGGCTACAAACCGGATGATCTCGTTAGTTAATAAATTAGGCTCAATAGACGAAATCCGGAAACGTTCAATGTTGGTTACCTCTTGATCCAATCGTTGAATTAAATGAAAGAAAGTTTCCTGGCGGCCTTGCCCCGGTATAATACCGAAATCACCTAGGTTTACCCCGGTAAGCACAATTTCTTTCACACCGGATTGCCCAATTTCTTTTGCCGAAGTAAATGCGGCTTCAATCGTTTGGCTGCGGCTTTTGCCCCGAGCCAGCGGGATGGTACAGAAAGAGCAAGAATAATCGCAACCATCCTGCACTTTTAAAAAAGTACGGGTCCGGTCGCCGTAAGAATAAGCTTGATGAAAAGTATTCGCTTCGCTAATTGGGCTGGCATGTACCTGCGGTTTGCCTTGTTTTACGAAATCTTCCAGAATATCCACTAACTGAAATTTTTCGGCCGCGCCCAATACGGCATCAACCCCCGGAATAGTCGCAATTTCCTGGGGTTTTAACTGGGCATAGCAACCCACAATAGTAATAAATGCATCCGGCGAATGCTTTAAAGCTTCCTTTACTACTTTGCGGCATTTTTTATCCGCGTTGTCGGTAACGGAACAAGTATTAATTACATATATATCGGCCTGGTCTTCAAAATTTACTTTCTCAAAACCACGCTCCTGAAAAATCCGGGAAATAGAAGAAGTTTCCGAAAAATTCAGTTTACAACCCAACGTATAAAATGCCACCTTTTTCATTGCGCCGCAAAGATACGCTTTTTGGACAACAGACCATAGCCCATGGACCACAGAAATTTAGCTTTTAGTCCATATCCATGGTCTATAGTCCATAATTCATAGGCAACGGCTGATAATCCATTCTAAGTTTTTTTAAAAATTTAGAATGGAGACTAAGCAGAATCGTAAATGCGATGAAGAATAAATTACAAAAATCAGATGATCGATAATCCTTCTAACTAACAACCTCGAACGGTGGACTATGGACCATGGACTACCGACTATGGACTAAAAATTATTTTCGTAAATAATCGTCAAAAGAAAGCTGCAGGTAGGCTTTACCGGTATCTATCTGCTGGGTGGTTACGGTTTTATCTTGCGTAATTACTTTTTTGGCAATATTATCGTAAGTAACCACCCCATCAGGAGTAACAAAGCCAAAACCATCGTTAAAAACGTAAAAAGCAAATGGTTTAGCGGCTGGATTTAATAAATCTTTGCCCCACTTAAAGGATTCTGCCGGAAGGTTCAACTGATGCAGAATAGTAGGAACAATGTCTGTTTGCGACCCAATTATAGTTACTGGGGAGTAAGCTTGTTTTAAAGCACCGCCGCTAAGCAAAAACGGAATCCGGAATTTACTGGATTTATAATTGGGATCATCGCCGGGAAAGCGGTGGCCGTGGTCGGCGGCCATTATAATTAAAGTATTGGACCACCAGGCTTGCTTTTTTGCTGTTCTAATAAATTGCCCGATTGCTTGATCGGTGTAAAACATGGAATTTTTAAAAAGTGTAGCTTCGTCGGTGCCCGGAAACTTGGCCGGGATGGGAATGTCGTACGGTTCGTGGCTGCTGAGCGTAAAGAGCGTGGAGAAAAATGGCTGTTTTTCTTCTTTTAAATCCGATAGCCATTTTTCTAAAAGAACATGGTCGTGCACGCCCCATTTAGAATTGTAGTTAGAAGAATTAAAATCAAATTTACTTACCAGTTTATCGTAGCCAGCGTTCAGCAAGTAAGATTTGATATTGGCAAATGCTAATTCCCCGCCGTAGTAATAACTGGTAGTGTACCCTTTAATTTTAAGCAGTTTGTTTAAATGGGGTAAGTGTTCAGTTTTGCGGGGCAATTTAATAATAGACGTAGTAGTTTGTACCGGGTAACCACTTAATAAAGCTACCAAGCCTTTTTCGCTCCGGTCGCCACCCGCGTATATATTTTTAAAAAGCAAGCCTTGTTGGGCAATGGAGTCAATGTTTGGCGTAACTCCGGGTTCTCCCCCTAAACAACCTACCAACTTCCCCGTGTAGCTTTCCAGAATGATAAATAAAACGTTCGGTCGTGTATTTTTTAAAATTTGCGGGCTTGCTGTCGCAGTTGCCGGTGAGAGAGCGTATAAAGAATCAACTAATTGGTGAGCCGTTTTAGCGGGTAAATATTCATACGGATTTTTAGTAGCTGCCAGGTTGCGTTTATTTAAAGTATAGAGCACATTCCAGGGTAAATTCACGGCCGCGTGGTTGGCAAATAAACGCGATGAAAAATAAACATCGCTCTGGTTAATCGGAATGTGTTGCAAGCCCCCACGCATGGGAATAATAAGCACCAGCAAGCACCAAGCAGTTATTATCTTACTGCTGCGCGATGTTAAATCCGGCGTTTGGGGCCGCAAGAATGGCTGAACTACCCGGGTATAAATAGTGCACCAGGCGACTACCAGCAATAAATATAACCCAAGTAGCAAAAAAATAGGAGTAGCTGCTACCGACGCAAACATCTCGCGGGGCGTATTCAGGTATTGCAGCGGCGTAGCATCCAGTCGAAAGCCCCAGGCCCGGTATAGTTCCAGATCCGCAATGGTTAGACCAGCAACAATTATAACTACAACATAGGTGTAAAAACTAATTAGTTGGGTTAACCTAATACTTAATTCAAAAGTCTCCAGTAAAAAGCAAAAAAAAGGAAGAATGCACAGATAAGCCGCAAAAGAAGCATCCATGCGCAAACCGTATAAAAATACTTTCGCGATTTCGGACCAGGGCAGTGTAGCCGTTTGCGGGTATTGGTAACTTAAAAACAATACCTTACTGATAAAGCTTACAAAAAGCCAGAACAACAAATAAATAAATGGTCGGATATAAGCTTGCTTCACGGAGCAAAGATATATTTATTTTAAAATTGCTAGAAAAGCTGGATTAAACCCTATTTTAAAAAAGCTTTTTAAATTATCCTTTTCTTTTTAAAAAGAATGATTTTTAAAAAAATACACTCCTAAATAAAGGATAGTGTTATAATATTTTAATCATTTTTAAAAAAAATGTTTAAAATTTCAATCTTAGCATTTTGATGAAAAAGATTAATTATTACCTTTGACCGTATCATAAACCTTTAATCAAACTATGGCCGTACTTCGTTTTAAAGCGCTTGAACTGGTTGATCACCGCAAACCAGTAGATGTAACTTTATCCAACCAAAAAATTTCTGAATTCTTCGGCAAAAACGTTTTTGGCATGGAAGCCATGCGGACTACCATGTCGGGTGAATATTTTAAAAAATTAGTAACTTCCATTAAACACGGCACCAAAGTAGACCGGGCCGTAGCCGATGCCGTAGCCGCCGCTATGAAAACCTGGGCTTTGGCCAAAGGAGCTACTCACTACACCCATTGGTTTCAGCCGTTAACGGGAGCTACTGCCGAGAAACACGATTCTTTCTTCGATTTAAATAACGATGGACAGGCTATCGAAAACTTTAAAGGTTCGGCTTTAGTGCAGCAAGAGCCCGATGCATCTTCTTTCCCGAACGGGGGTATCCGGAATACCTTCGAAGCGCGGGGTTATACCGCTTGGGATCCTACTTCCCCGGCATTTATTATGGAAACTTATGGCGCTAAAACGCTTTGTATTCCTACGGTTTTCGTAGCTTATACCGGCGAAGCCCTGGATTATAAAACGCCTTTACTCAAAACTTTATCTTTCCTCGACCGTGCCGCGGTAGAGGTATGCCAGTATTTTGATAAAGACGTGACCCGGGTAACGGCTACCTTAGGTATAGAGCAAGAATACTTTTTAGTAGATAAAGCACTTTACGAAGCTCGTCCGGATTTAGTAATGACGGGTCGTACTTTGTTTGGTCATGCTCCGGCCAAAGGGCAGCAGTTAGAGGATCATTATTTTGGTTCTATCCCGCCGCGGGTACACGCCTTTATGGTGGATTTTGAACAGGAAGCTTTAAAATTAGGTATTCCGTTGCGTACCCGCCATAACGAGGTTGCTCCTAACCAATTTGAATGTGCCCCTACCTTTGAAGACGCTAACTTGGCTGTAGACCATAACCAATTGTTGATGGATTTAATGAGCAAGGTAGCCGAGCGGCATAACTTTAAAGCTTTATTGCACGAAAAACCATTTAAAGGGGTAAATGGTAGCGGCAAACACAACAACTGGGCTATTTCTACCGATACCGGCGTTAATTTATTAAGCCCCGGTAAACGACCAAAAGAAAACCTCCAGTTCTTGGCCTTTTTTGCTTCTACTATTATGGCGGTTTACAAACACGCCAATTTATTACGCTCTTCCATTGCTTCGGCTAATAACGACCACCGCTTAGGCGCCAACGAAGCACCACCGGCCATTATGTCGGTCTTTATTGGTTCACAGCTCGATGCCGTGTTAAATGAATTAGAAAACAATTCTCAAATTTCTATTGATAAAGGCGATAACCTTTATTTGAAGCTAGGGATTGATAAGATACCCGAAATTTTACTCGATAACACCGATCGTAACCGTACCTCACCATTTGCCTTCACTGGTAATAAATTTGAATTCCGGGCCGTTGGTTCTTCGGCCAACAGTTCTTCGGCCATGACCATCCTGAACGCCATAGTAGCTGATCAATTAATTGACTTTAAGCAAAAAGTGGACGCGTTAATTGATAAAGGCAAGAAAAAAGAAGTAGCCATCGTGGAAATAATTCGCGAATATATCAAAGCTTCTAAAGCGATCCGTTTCGAAGGCAACGGCTATTCGCAAGAGTGGGAAGACGAAGCCGCGGCTCGTGGTTTAGCCAACGTTCGTACTACGCCGCAAGCCTTAGATTTCTTGGTTAGCTCTACTTCCGAAGATTTATTTATTCGCAATGGCATTTTCTCGAAAGTAGAATTACACGCCCGTCATGAGATTTTACTGGAAGAATACACTAAGAAAATCCAGATTGAAGCCCGGGTACTAGGCGACTTAGCGAACAATCACGTTATTCCTACTGCCATTGCTTATCAAAATAAATTAATACACAACATTAAAGGTTTACGCGACCTGGGTCTGGACCAAGGAGAGTACACTGAAGAAACCATTGAATCTATCAAATTTATTTCGAAACACGTGAACATTATTAAAAGAAACGTGGACGAAATGATTGAAGCCCGCAAAGTAGCCAATAAAATAGATGATGTCCGCGAACGCGCCATTAACTATTGCGATGTGGTTCGCGCTTATTTTGATGTTATCCGCTACAGCGTAGATAAATTAGAATTAATGGTGGATGATGAAGACTGGCCATTGGTAAAATACCGCGAAATGTTATTCAAACATTAATTTTAAATAATTTACTATAAACAAGAAAGGCGCTGAGTTCAGCGCCTTTCTTGTTTATAGTAAATTCTGCTCTAAGCATCAGGCAGCTTCCGCGCCATTTTTATCATTAAAATAATTTTTAAAATTTACCCAATCCGGTAAATGGTGGCGATTACTCATTTGCGTTAACCATTCCTGAACGGTATTATTTTTAAGTACTTTTTTACTTACACCTTTTATTAACATAGGAACCAATAAAGTAGCAATGCTAACGGCTAAGCCGCCCGGTAAACCTAAACGCAAAATTAAACGACTAGCTACTTTCTGAATAACTTTATCAAAAAATAAATTTTTACCGTGCCGCACCGATTGGTTTAATATAAACTGAACAACCAATTTATAACGACCATTTTCTAATTCGGCTTGTAATTCTTCTTTAATGGCGCTCCGAGTTAACGAAATTACATCCAACACTTGCTGGCTTTTCATACCTAAAGCCTCTGCTTGCTGGAAAATCTTACCTCGCCAATTATATGGTGGTTCATGTGTGGTCATTGTATTAGTAGTAAATACGGAGTTAAACATAAAATAACATTTTTATTTTGCCATTGCCAATCTTTAAAACAATTTATGGCAGAAATGGTCTTTATTATTAGTTTTAATTGGAAAACAATTTACTAGTAGTGCTTATTCCATCATTACCTAGTAATTTTACTAAACCGGACACCAACCTGCCTGGTAAATTGTTATACGTGTAAATACAAACGTTTATCATGAATCAAACGTATTGCCGCAGCCTAACCGAATACTTACGCCGCCAAACCCGGGAAGTATATATCGGCGAATTGCCTTTAGGAGGTAATAATCCTATTCGGGTACAATCCATGACCACCGTAGATACTATGGATACTTTAGGTTCGGTAGAGCAAACCATCCGGATGGTAGAAGCTGGCTGCGAATACGTACGTATTACGGCACCAAGCGTTAAGGAGGCCGAAAATTTAAAAAATATAAAAGCGGAACTTCGTCGGCGGGGTTACCAAGTTCCCTTAATCGCGGATATTCATTTTACACCTAACGCCGCGGAACTAGCCGCTCGTATAGTAGAAAAAGTAAGGATTAACCCCGGAAATTACGCCGATAAAAAGAAATTTGAATTAATTGATTATACCGATGCTACTTACCAGGCGGAACTCGATCGTATTCGGGAACGGTTTATTCCGTTGGTGAAAATCTGCAAAGAATACGGTACAGCCATGCGCATCGGCACCAATCATGGTTCTTTATCCGACCGGATTTTAAGCCGGTATGGCGATACCCCGCTGGGCATGGTAGAAAGTGCGTTGGAATTTTTGCGGATCTGTGAAGATTTACATTACTATGATATTGTGCTATCCATGAAGGCCAGCAATACCCAGGTGATGGTGCAGGCCTACCGGCTTTTAGCGCAAAAGTTAGAAGAAGAAGGTTTGCAGCCATATCCTTTTCATTTAGGCGTTACCGAGGCTGGAGAAGGAGAGGACGGCCGCATAAAATCAGCGGTAGGTATTGGTACCTTACTGGAAGATGGCATTGGCGATACTGTGCGTGTATCTTTAACGGAAGCACCTGAGTTTGAAGCACCAGTAGCCCGGTTGTTAATTGATCGGTATACGCATCGGTCCGGACACGCACCTATAAAACCTATTTGTCAGGTTCCCATCAATCCTTTTCAGTATACTCGTCGCGTTGCATTAGAAGTTACCAATATTGGCGGACAAAACGTACCCCGAGTAATTGCTGATTTAAGCCGCCTGACTAGTATTCAATACGCGGATTTAAAATGCGTCGGGCATTTATACTCTATGTTGTTGGATAAATTTAACATGAACGATTTAGGCGCCGATTATCTCTATACCGGTACTAATCCGATTCCGTTTATGCTACCCAATGGTTTAAAAGAAATAGTAGATTACTCGGCCTGGTTAACTGCTGTAAATCGTTTAGAACGATACCCTTTGTTTCAAGGAAAGGATTTTCTGCCTGGTGTCGAAAAGCATCCGGAAGTTAATTTCGTGCAAGTTACAATTAACAATTTAACAGAGTCATTCCTAAATCAAATAAGATCAGACCTGTCGGTAGTATTAATTGCTGAAACTCATAATGCTCATGCCATGGCTGAGTTGCGGAAAGTTTTTTTCCGGCTAATGAACCAAGAAGTACTTACACCGGTAGTTATTAAAAGAAGTTTTCCGGATCAAACGGTGGAACAAACGCAATTATATGCCTCTACGGATGTGGGCGGATTATTAATTGATGGATTAGGTGATGGAATTTTACTAAGAACAGAAAGTTTACCTGATAAATCAAAACCGGAATGGATGCAGGAAATCGATCAGTTAAATCGGCTTTCATTCGGTATTTTGCAAGCAGCGCGAACCCGCATGAGTAAAACTGAATACATTTCTTGCCCAAGTTGCGGACGTACTTTGTTTGATTTACAGGAAACTACTGCTTTGATCCGGAAACGCACCGACCATTTAAAAGGAGTAAAAATTGGTATTATGGGTTGCATTGTAAACGGTCCCGGCGAGATGGCGGATGCAGATTATGGTTACGTGGGAGTAGGAAAAGGTAAAATTGCTTTATACCGTGGCCAGTCGGTTATTAAAAAATCAGTACCTGAAGATGCAGCCGTAAATGAGTTAATTGAATTAATAAAAGAAGATAACCGCTGGGTGGAGCCTGCCCAAGTTCTCTTAGAAGTAACTAACTAAATGATAAGCTGCAAGGGAAAAATCTTCCATTTACATTATTATAACAGTATCAATTTTGGTGTAAAGAAACTAAACTTTTATTTAATAAACTGGTTCTAAATCTAGAAGCCAATTGGTTTATCTAAAATTTAAAAAATTTGCTTCTTCCGGCTCTATCAAGGAGTTGCTATTATCTCGGGTTAATTTATAAGTATGAAAGCTGATATGTTTTCCAAGATGCAAATGCCTTCTTTCATCAAAAGGTTAGCCATGGGGCTGCAAAGATGAATGAGCAGAAAATGATCTGGTGAAAAAATACATAAACTAAATTCTTTTAACCTATATTTTGTTGTATATACAGAACGTTATAAACCTGAAATAGCTTAAACATGGGATTATTTAATTTATCTGAAGTAGCTACTTACTTCTTCCGTAAAAAAGATTCTAGCCGAAAAACTAATTTTAATCTGCGCACCATGCACTTTATTAATAAATTATCCATGAGCATGTTTTTAGCCGGATTAATTTATATGGCTTTCAAATACTTGTTTTAATGAACATCGAAGATTTTCGGGATCATTGTCTTTCGAAGCCTGGTGTTACTGAAGAGACTCCTTTTGGCGACAATACCCTGGTTTTTAAAGTCGGTGGAAAAATTTTTGCTCTGGCGGATATAATAGAATTTAGCAGCATTAATTTAAAATGCGATCCGGTAAAAGCCTTAGAACTCAGGGAAAATTTTGAGGAAGTACAACCTGGATATCACATGAATAAGAAACACTGGAATACCGTTGCTATTAAAGGTAATCTTTCAAACACGATCCTGCAAGAATGGATTGATCATTCTTATACATTAGTTCTTAATAATCTACCCCGTTCGCAAAGATTAACTTTAAACGTGCCAAGTCAATAATAAACTTGAATTTAAATTGATATTTTATTAGCCCGGTTAGTAGTTCTGAACTAGCCGGGTTTTATTTTTACTAAGTGCCATTTACCTGAGTTTTGGCTCTTTCTAGCTAATATCCAATTCCTAAAAGTTGCAGATAGTATTTTTTTAAAAATAAACCTCAAGTGGTATTTACAGAAAATAGGACAAAATAATTTTAGTGATTTAGCTAACGTGCGTAGTTATTTTTAGCTGCCTTTTAAAACCACCTTAAAAAATGCATTTTTTAAATTTGTTTAAATTGGTTAAGCCATTCTAAAGCACTTTCCCGATCCGTAAACAATTTGGTTGGGTTTTTAGGCCGATTTACCATTACATAAAAATTTGCCATCATTTTAAGCATTGGATTTGTTACAATCATGGCACTGGCTAATACTAAATTATTGCCTTCGTTAGCCATAAAGTCGCGCGCTTCTTTGGTAGTTTGCCTTACCTCCGTTATATCAAACAAACAGGGATAGGCTTGGTTCTCAAAAAAATTCAAACGATCCTTTACCGTGCGTATAGCAACTGCTATATCCATTACTTCCATTGCTTTAAAGTAGCATTGAAATATTCCGTCTTTAATGAACATGTTGACATATTTAGTTTCTGTCAGCCTTGTTCTATCACCTTCTTGGAAATGTTCCATTTTTTTTGAATATAAAGTGCAATATTGGCGTTGTCAAACTTTAGAGTACAATTATAGGAAAATTATATGGCAAAAATTAGACATAATAACATCTTAGATACCGTAGATTCCGTTTTATCGGTATCTAAAAAGAAAGGTATTATTCATTTACACGCGCAGGATCAAACTTTAAATGGGGAAACGCTGACTTTAAATGGGCAACAGGTTCTACATTTTGGCACTTGCGGCTACTTGGGGCTGGAACATCATCCAAAATTAAAACAAGGTTCGATCGACGCCATTAACCGTTACGGAACGCAGTTCCCCATGTCGCGTACATACATTTCCAACCCCTTGTACAACGAGTTAGAAACCATGATTCGCACGATGTACAATGCCCCGGTTGTTATTTCTAAAAATTGCACGCTCTCGCATTTAACCACTATACCTAGTATTATCCGGGCCAACGATTTAATCATCTTGGATCACCAGGTACACGCCAGTGTGCAGGAGGCGGTTAAAAAGTTGCTTAGCCAAGGAGTAACAGTAGAGATGATCCGGCATAATAATCTGGAAATGCTGGAAGACCGGATAAAAAAGCAAAGAAACAAATATGATAAAATCTGGTATATGGCTGACGGGGTTTACTCCATGTACGGCGACTTTGCTCCCATTAAAGAATTAATTGCTTTAGCTGAAAAATACGAACAACTTTACCTTTACGTAGATGATGCACATGGCATGAGTTGGGCTGGCACACATGGTACTGGCTATGTGATGAGCCAAATGCCCGAAGGCTTATACCGTAAAATGATACTCACGGCTAATTTAGGGAAAGCCTTTGGAGCTTGTGGCGGCTTATCGCTTTTCCCGAATGAAGAATGGTACAACAAAGTAAACAATTTTGGTGGTCCGCTTACCTTTTCCGTGCAGATTGAACCCGCAACTTTAGGTGCAGCAATCGCATCAGCGCGCATCCATTTAAGCGACGAGATTTACGAGTATCAAAAAGAATTACAGCAGAAAATTGCTTACTTCAATCATTTACTAAAACAAACCGACTTGCCCTTGGTGCACGAAAGTAATAGTCCCATCTTTTTTATTGGTACCGGCTCCATGGATATGGGTAATCATTTGGTTCAGGAATTAATTAACGACGGCATTTACGTAAATCTGGCCACTTTTCCTGCGGTTCCAGCTAAGAATATTGGTGTTCGTATTACCATTTCTTTAAATAACTCACTAGAGCACATTCGAGTTTTAGTAGATAAACTAAACTTTCATTTTAAGAAAGCATTAATAGAAACAAACCAAACGGATGAAAAAATCCGGAAAGCATTCAAGATGGCTCCCATTACTACTAACGTAGTGGCAACCCCCAAAATCGTAGATCCTAACCAGCTGGTAGTAAAGCGTTACCATACCATAGAAAACATTGATGTTAATCTATGGAATAAACACTTGGGTGATAATGCTATGTTTGATTGGAATGGCGTACAATTTTTAGAAAAAGCCTTCCGGGATAATGAAGAGCAGGAAAATAATTGGAAATTTAAATATTATATAGTAGAAGACGCCCAAGGTGAAGTAATTTTAATGACTTTCTTTGTGGTGGGCTTGCATAAAGAAGATATGTTTTCGCAGTCCTCGGTGTCGAGAGTTATTGAAAAAGAACGCGAATACAATCCATATTATTTAACTTCTACCGGCCTGATAATGGGCAGCTTGTTTACCGAAGGCAGTCACATTTTTATAAACAAGAAGAATACCCACTGGAAAGAGGCTTTTAAAATAATAACGGAAGAACTATACCGGGTGCAGGAAAAAGAAAATGCCAGCAATATAATTTTACGAGACTTTGATGCCGACGACACAGCCATGGATGAGTTTATGGTGGATCTGGGATTCGTGAAAGTAGACATGCCGGAATCCTGCGTTGTAGAAAATTTAAACTGGACTACCGAGGCCGAATACGTGGAAAGTCTTTCCCGTAAAAACAGAAGGCACTTTGTGCAAAAAATAAAAAGAAATGAACATTACTATGATGTTAAATTTAAGCAGCGTCTCACACCGGAGGAACTAGAACATGCCATTGGCTTGTTCAAAAATGTAAAAGACAACAATTTTGCTATAAACAACTTTCTTTTCCCAGACAAGCTTTTTCATCTGATGAACGAAAGTAAAGATTGGGAGTTTGTGGTTTTGTACATTAAAGAAGAATTTTCCGGGCCGCAAATGCCCGTATCGGTTTGTTTTTGCCACGTTAATTCTGCTAAAGTATATAGCCCCATGTTAATTGGTATGGATTACAATTACTTAATGGAATTTGGTGTTTACCGCCAAACATTATACCAGGTAATCCGGCGGGCCAGTGCTTTGCAGTGCACCAAAGTAAATTTTGGCATCTCGGCAACTATCGAAAAGAAAAGGGTGGGAGCTACTCTTTACCCGAAAGTAGGTTATTATCAAGCCAAAGATAATTATGCGATGGAGTTGATAGAAGCCACTATTGCCGTAGAAAATGAATAACAACCTTTTAAAATTAAAAAGTTAAAATAAATACGTGAATATTCTGAACGATAGAATCGAGGAAATAACTACTCTAATCGCGGAAGTAGCCAATGGTAATTTTGATTACAAAATGGATGCCTCCGATACAGGTGATGAGCTTGATGCCATTATTGCCGGCGTAAATATGCTCGGAGAAGAGCTTAAGAACTCGACGGTGTCCAGGGATTTTATGCAAAGCATTTACCAAGGAGTAGTGGATATGCTTTTGATTCTAAACACAGATTTCACAATCCGGAATGTTAATGCTGCATTTGAAGAATTACTAGGTTTTAAGGAAGCGGAGCTCCGGGGTCAACCGCTTTCTATTTTCGTTAATTTGTCTGATAATCCTTCGTTTTTGCGGGTACTGGATCGATTTAAAAGTGAGGGAAAATGCCTGAATGAAGAATTAATATTTACTACGAAAGCCAAATCTAAACTTCCAGCTTCCTGCTCTTTTTCTTTTTTAAAAAATAACCTAAAAACCACCGACGGCATATTAATTATAGCCAAGGATATTACTAGGCAAAAACAAACGGAGCAAGAGTTAATTGAAGCTAAAAATAAAGCTGAAGCAGCTAACGAAGCCAAGAGCCAATTCCTATCAACAATGAGTCACGAGATTCGTACGCCCATGAATGCCGTTATTGGTTTTACGCATTTGTTGTTGAATAATGAACCCCGGGCTGACCAAGAAGAATACCTCAAAGTACTTCGGTTTTCGGCAGATAATCTATTAACCCTGATAAATGATATTTTAGATTTTAGCAAAATAGAAGCCGGTAAGATTGAGTTTGAGAAAATTGATTTTAATCCGAAAAAACTGATCGGTAGTATTTGCAATGCCTTCCAGCAAAAAGCAGACGAAAAAGGATTACGATTAAAGCTGTTGTTAGATCAGGATCTACCGGCTGCTATAAAGGGTGATCCGGTACGCTTAAGCCAGATATTAACCAACTTGATTAGTAATGCGGTAAAATTTACTAAAGAAGGAAGTGTCGTAGTTTCGGCCGAGGTTGTTAAAAGTAATCAAACACAGACCATTATTAATTTTAGAGTCACCGATACCGGTATTGGTATTCAGGCGGATAAGTTGGATATTATATTCGAAAGCTTTACGCAGGCTAAATCCGATACTACCCGCGAGTACGGTGGCTCTGGTTTAGGTTTAACTATTATTAAACATTTATTAAGATTACAAGGCAGCGAGATCTTTGTAGAAAGTCAAATAAATAAAGGTACCACCTTTTATTTTGACTTAGCCTTTGATAATAGTATCCGCCAAATTTCTGCTAATACGGCTTTGGAAATTCCGGTATCCCGTAGTCTAAAAGGCACTCGTTTATTAATCGCAGAAGATAATCAAATTAATATTTTTCTGGTGAAGCAATTCCTGGATCAATGGGAAATAGATTACGATATTGCGGAAAATGGATTGATTGCTTTTGATTTGGTTACAAGTAACGATTATGATTTAATCTTAATGGATCTGCAAATGCCGGAACAAGATGGATACGATACCACCTTAGCTATTCGGCAATTACCCGATGAAAAATTTCAAAAAATACCTATCATAGCGTTAACCGCTTCGGCCATGCTGGACATCCAAGACCGGGCTTTTCAAGTAGGTATGAACGATTACGTGAGTAAACCATTTAATCCGGATGAACTGTTCAACCGGATTGTAAAATACTGTTCACCGGCTAATGTAATTGGTGATTAAAAAATTTTTGCTTTTAGTAGATTATATGCAAGCCTAAAAAAAGCGACTCCGGTAACTTCGAAGCCGCTTTTTTTATGACTACCTTTCATTTTACACTACCACATTCACAATTTTATTAGGTACTACAATTATTTTTTTGGGTGCTTTCCCTTCCAGATATTTATCAATTAATCCAGAACCAATTACTTCTTGTTCAATTAACTCTTTCGCCATGTCGGTTGGGAAAGTTAGTTTACCTCGCATTTTGCCGTTTACCGAAATAGGGTATTCAAAAGAACTTTCGGTAAGATACTTTTCCTGCCAAGCCGGGAAACGGGCGTAAGAAATGCTATCCGCATGACCTAACAGGTGCCAGAGCTCTTCGGTAATATGCGGGGCGTAGGGCGATAATGCAATGGTTAAAGGCTCCAGAATTGCTTTTTTAGTACATTTTAAAGCCGTTAACTCATTTACGCAAATCATGAAGGTGCTTACCGAAGTATTAAACGAAAAGCGTTCAATGTCTTCTTCCACTTTTTTAATGGTTTTGTGCAAGGTTTTTAATTCGGTGGCCGTTGGCTCCTCGTTAGAAACATAGAACTGGTTATTTGCATCGAAAAATAACTTCCAGAAACGTTTTAAGAACTTGTGCACCCCATCAATGCCATTGGTATTCCAGGGTTTAAATTGCTCGAGAGGCCCTAAAAACATTTCGTACATCCGCAAAGTATCCGTTCCTACTTTATGTATGATGTCATCCGGATTAACTACGTTGTACCACCGCTTCGACATTTTCTCTACTTCCCAGCCGCAGATGTATTTACCGTTTTCCAAAATAAATTCAGAATCAGCTAAATCAGATCGCCACTTTTTAAATGCTTCTATGTCTAAAACATCATTTTCTACAATATTAACGTCGACGTGCAAAGGGGTAACATCGTACTGGTGGCGCAAATTATAAGAAACAAACTGATGGGTATTGCTTACCCGGTAGACAAAGTTGGACCGACCCTGGATCATACCCTGGTTAATCAGCTTTTTAAAAGGTTCTTCACTGGATACCAAACCCAGGTCTTTCAAAAATTTGTACCAGAATCGCGCGTACAATAAGTGACCGGTAGCGTGCTCCGAACCACCGATGTAAAGATCAACACTACCCCAGTATTTCTCAGCTTCCGAACTCACAAACTGCTTTCCATTATCCGGCGCCATGTACCGTAAATAGTACCAACTGGAACCGGCCCAGCCGGGCATAGTAGTCAACTCGTAGTGATATTCGGCCTGGTATTTCCAATCTTTGGCGCGACCTAAGGGAGGCTCACCGGTTTCGGTTGGTAGAAAGGCATCGATTTCGGGTAAGATTAACGGCAATTCACTTTCCGGCAAAGGGTAAGCTACATCGTCTTTATAGTAAATCGGAATAGGCTCGCCCCAGTACCGCTGCCGGCCAAACACCGCGTCGTGAATGCGGTATTGTACCTTACCCCGGCCAACCCCCAATTCTGCAAATTTAGCCACCGCGGCTTTAATAGCTTCTTTTACCGGCAAACCATTTAAGAAGCCGGAATTCATCATAATTCCTTCTTTGGCTTCGTATACTTCATCGGGAGTTGAACCTTCTATTACGGGTAGGATAGGAAGGTTAAAATGTTTGGCAAAGTTAAAATCGCGACTATCGCTGGCGGGAACGGCCATAACCACCCCGGTACCATAGCCGGCTAAAACGTAATCAGCAATCCATAAAGGGATTTCGTCGCCACTGATAGGATTGATCACATAAGAACCGGTAAAAACCCCACTTATGTGTTTTACATCACTCATGCGGTCACGTTCCGAGCGGTTTTTAGCCGTATTTACGTATTCTTCTACGGCTTCTTTTTGTTCCGGAGAAGTTAATTCGGGTACCCATTCGTGCTCCGGAGCAATAACCAGAAAAGAAACTCCGTAAATAGTATCCGGGCGGGTGGTAAAAACCTTAAGCTGTTGCTCCGAACCTTTAATTTTAAAATTTAACTCAGCGCCAATGGATTTACCAATCCAGTTGCGCTGCATTTCTTTAATGGGTTCGGTCCAGTCTATTTGTTCGAGGTCGTTTAATAAACGCTCGGCGTAGGCGGAAATGCGTAAACTCCATTGCTTCATCTTCTGGCGAATGACCGGATACCCACCCCGTTCCGAAACCCCGTCTTTTACTTCATCGTTGGCGAGTACGGTTCCCAGAGCCGGGCACCAGTTTACGGTAGCATCGGACAAAAATGCCAAACGGTACTTTAATAAAATAGCTTGTTGTTCTTTTTCGCTGGAGTGATGCCATTCTGCGGCGCTGAACTGGCTGTTGTCTTCTTCGTGGCCCGCCGCTTTTACGTTGGCGGTACCGGAACTTTCAAATTTTTGAATTAAGGTGCGAATAGGTTCGGCTTTATCGGTGGCCTGGTTGTACCACGAATCAAACAATTTTAAAAAAATCCATTGCGTCCATTTATAATACTGCGGGTCGGAGGTACGTACTTCGCGGCTCCAGTCGAAAGAAAAACCCAGGTTTGCTAATTGTTCTTTATAGCGGTTTATGTTTTGCTCAGTGGTAACTGCCGGGTGCTGGCCCGTTTGAATAGCGTACTGCTCCGCGGGTAAGCCAAAAGCATCAAAACCCATGGGGTGCAAAACGTTAAAGCCTTTAATCCGCTTGTAACGGGTTACAATATCCGAAGCAATATAGCCTAAAGGATGCCCTACGTGTAATCCGGCACCGGACGGATACGGAAACATATCCAGAACATAGTATTTTGGCCGGTTTGCATCAATGGTAACTTTAAAAGTTTGGTGTTGTTTCCAGTATTGTTGCCACTTTTTTTCTATCTGGTTAAAGTTGTATTCCGACATGGGGGTGCTTTCTTTGGGTATTTCGCGCGTAAAAAAATCAAGTACAAATAAAGAATAAACGCAAAATTAATTTTTTTTGCGGAGGATTTATATTTACCGCCGAAACATTGCCGGAAATTTATGAAAGAACTAAAATGCTCTAAATTATAGCTAAACAATTACCCGGATCAAGACAAACACCTATTTAGAAGTAAATCAGCATTCGGTTGTATAATTTTAATCTTTACGGTTAATGATATACCAAGAATTTAAAATTATATTTATTTTTTAGTTGCCGAACAGTTAATAGCCAATCTATTTCGTTGGGAAAATCTAATACAAATTAAAAAACGAATTTAAAACGGCTACGCTGTACACCACTATAACAAGCACGTAAATCCATCAGGCTAACCTTGTATAAAAACAAACGCTTTTTACTAGTTCAATATGGGAAAAGGTACTTTTACTCCTAAAATGATTTCCGCTGATCAGATCGCGCAAGATTTACCCGCTATAGATAATAACGCAGAGGAACTCCGTAATTCTCAAGCAAGTAATTCCACTTATTGCGACTTAGAATCGGAAACGCCGAATGAAGATTTTTATTTACAAACCGAATATGAAGCAGACCTTGATTTACTATTGTTACAGGTAGATATTGATAATGATCCTCGGGTACCACCGCCCGTTGCACCAGGCCCCGATAATTCCATGGGAACTCTTCTGAATGGTCAGCCCCCATTATCTTGGTCTTTTTCGTCTTTAAGTACCAAGGCAAATCTGTATAAAGCAGTAATATCGGGACACTCCAACCAGTATTTTTTAAAAAAAGCCGTCGAAAGATTGGAAACCATCATTGCAAATGGCAATTTATTGCAAAAAACGCCCTACGGAATAGCACCTAAACCGGCTACTTTTAATTACTTGGATGAAAATGGCTCGACCATAACGAAACCCATGGTAGCTACCGATTCCCCGAATGATTATGTAAGCCTCGCCACTTATTGGTGGCCTGATTTAAATTCAGCGGATGGATTACCGTATATCGTGCATGACGGAAAACCCAATCCGGAAGCTACGGCTATTCCGGACCATTCTTTGCTGCACGACATCTGCCACGATATTCAGTTTTTAGGGTTAGCATATTATTTTACCAAGAAGGATGCTTATGCGGCTCAAGCCATTGCTTTACTCCGCGCCTTTTTTCTCGATCCAATCACCCGCATGAATCCGCATTTAAGATACGCTCAGATTATTATGGGGGCTAATAAAGGCAACGGCCGATGCATTGGTTTTGTTGATGCAGAATTATTACCCGAGTTATTAAATGGTTACCAATTATTGCAAGAATCACCAGCCTTAATCGCTGCTCCGGAAGTAGACGCCGGCATGAAAGAATGGTTTCGTCAGTTTTGGCAATGGTTAACCACTCATTACGAAACAGTGCCGCCTAAGGGCAGCGCAGCTTTTTATCATTACCAAATGATGAAAGAAATTAAAACCGTTAAAAACAATATTCGCTGTGCGTACGAGTTACAGGTGATAAGTTATGCCCAGTTTATTGGTGAAAATGCTTGGGCGGTGCAAGAAATAAACGCCATCCTAAAAGATAGTAAAACGGAGTTGGGATTAATTTCGGAGCAAATACTACCCGAGAACGGCATTTTTAAAGTAAAAGATAAAACTGGAGAGGAAAAAGAGTATCCGGTTCCGGCGGGAACAATGCCCAAAGAAATGAAGCGAGCTAAACCAGCCACCTATTGCCAGAAAAATCTGGATTTACTGCTTCGGCTCTGTGTATTGGCCGAAAACGCGGGAGTAGATTTATGGAATTACACCAGTCCGGGGGGCTCCTCCGTAAAAAAAGCCATTGAAGCCATTTGGTATTTCAACATTAATCCGCAGGAATGGCCCCGTTCCGAGAACGAGGACTTGGCCGACCCCAAGGTGTACCGTATTTTTAGGCATACCATACGCCGGGCAAGTGGCGCCTGGCTGCAGGATAAAACTTTACAAAATAACGTACAAACTTATCTGCAAAGATTGGATGAGTTGGTAGGTGCTCAGTCCGGATATTCTGAAGTCGCCTACCGCAAAGGCTTAGATTGGCAATTGCTCATCCATAAACTAGGCTATACGTTTTAATCAACTTTTTTTAAATTTGAAGACGGCTCCGCTTCTTTTATAAGCCAAATTAGTGGCAGGGCATTGTATGTGTATATTTTTAACAACCTTTAGAATTTAAAATCAATCCGATTTATTTAAATGGTTACTTTTTTAAATTTTCGCCGCTAGATTAAGATTTCACAACCCGGCAAAGGTAAATGCCCTTATAAAGTGGTATTCTTTTCGGTTTAATAAGGCCCTGCGGTAAAGATCCCTTCGATGGAAGCATAGGTTCATTAGCTACCCCAAAAGATTATGGCGGCGCATTTCTAAAATAAACTCTTTGATTGTTTGCCCATTATCAGTTCGGCTGAGTACGTGAACTTAACTAAAAGTAAAATCCTTAATTGGGGCGAAGGTTTCTCTGGCCTTGTAGATGTAAATTATTTTAAAAAAGATTCGGGCTGTTGCTAATTTTTAAAATATCTGACCTTAAAAAAGATTAGTTCCACCCATTCTTTTGGTTAGCAGAATTATACTTGAATGTGCCGCTAATTGGACAGGGGCAACTTTTAAAATTTATTACGCCGGTAACTTCCGGAAGCATAACTGGCGTGTAGGCGCAAAGTAGTTAAACAATTTAAAAAAATTACTTTCAACAACCAAAAGCTTAGTATTTTAGAGTTTGGTAATATTCTGAATTCTCATGAAAATAAAATCCTGGAGTCTCAGTGTTGTTGTATTAGCGTTCGTTTTTACTTGTAAAACGCCCGAACCAGCCACTTCAACCATTGCACCCGTCCGAAAAGTAGTAGACAAAGACCCGCCTTCTGCGCCTTTGTCACCGGAAGAAAGTTTAAAAAAAGTGCAGCTTCCACCCGGTTATCATCTGGAACTGGTGGCCAGCGAACCCATGATCCAGGAACCGGTAGCTATTGCCTGGGATGGAAACGGCCGGTTGTTTGTAGCCGAAATGAATACTTACATGTTGGATGTGTACGGTACCGATAAATACAAGCCCATCAGCCGGATTAAACTCCTGGAAGATACCAACCACGATGGCAAAATGGATAAAGCCACCGTATACATTGATAATCTGGTATTGCCCCGCATGATTTTGCCCCTCGATGATCGGCTAATTGTAAACGAAACCAACACTAACCATTTGTGGAGTTACCGCGACACCAACCAAGATGGGGTAGCGGACGAAAAAATACGCGTTTACGAAAACAACCTGGTAGATACCCGAAATCTGGAGCACCAGAAAAGCGGCTTAATCTGGAACCTGGATAATTACATTTACGTGTCCCGGGATCCTATTCGTTTCCGGTACAAAAACGGCATAATCGCGGCCGATTCTTTGGTGGAAGATCCGGGTGGACAATGGGGCGTAGCCCAGGATAATTACGGCCGTTTGTTTTTCTCGGCAGGAGGCGCCGAACGCCCGGCCGTTTCTTTTCAGCAAAATCCAGCCTACGGCCGCCTGGATTTTAAGGAGCAATACAACGAAGCTTTCTTAGCCACCTGGCCCATTATTGGAACGGTAGATGCCCAAGGCGGCCGGAAAAGAATGCGCCCCGAAGATAATACACTCAACCACTTTACCTCCAGTGGCGGACAAACCATATTCCGCGGCGACCGCTTGCCCCAGGATTTGCAGGGAGATTTTTTTACACCCGAGCCGGTGGGCCGTTTAATTCGCCGGGCCAAAGTTATCAACCAGAATGGCAAAATTTCCTTGCAAAATGCCTATGAACAAAGCGAGTTTTTAGCTTCTTCCGATATGAATTTTCGACCGGTAAATACCGCAACCGGCCCGGATGGTTTGTTGTACGTGGTGGATATGTACCACGGCATTATTCAGGAAAGCGAGTGGACCAAAGAAGGCAGCTACATTCGGCCCCAAATTCTAGCTAAAGGAATGGACAAAAACAAAGGACGAGGTCGTATTTACCGGATTGTGCACGATGATTTTAAACCCGATCCGAATAAACCCAACTTGCTGAATGAAAATGCGGCCACTTTAGTAACCTACCTTAGCCACCCCAACGGATGGTGGCGCGATAATGCCCAAAAGCTATTAATTGTGCGCGGTGATTTGTCGGTAGTACCCGCTTTAAAAAATTTAGCCACGGCAAAACCCTCCTGGTTAGATAAACTTTTGTTTTGGCGGAAAGAACCCAGCCATTTAGGTAAAATTCATGCGCTATGGACGTTAGAAGGCCTGGAAGCCATTGATAAAAACACCTTGTTACAGGCATTAAAAGACAACAATGCGCAGGTAAGAAAAACAGCGGTATGGATTAGTGAGATATTTTTAAAAAAGAACGATCCGGAAGTTATTCAACAATTAAATTCTTTAATGAATGACCCGAACGCCGAGGTTAAAATTCAACTGGCCTTGTCGCTGCGGACGCTGAAAAATGAGCAAGGACGCCAAATGGTGCAAGCGCTGATTGCGCGCAATCCCAACGTACCCATGTTGGCGGAATCAGAAAAAAGCCGGGTAAAAACCGAAGAAGCTCTTGCCCGGAGAAAAGAAGAAAACCGGAAGTTAAGTTCTTACGACCGAAATTTGCTGACCAAAGGCGCCGTTATTTTTCAGCAGGTTTGCGCTTCTTGCCATGGCCAAGACGGTAAAGGTATTGCTTTGGGCAGTAACGATATGGTCGCTCCCCCGCTTTCCCGATCAAAGCGCGTTAACGGGGAAAAAGCAAACATTATCCGAATTTTACTGCATGGTTTATCCGGCCCGGTAGAAGGTAAAACTTATCCGGATGTAATGCCGGCGATGGGGCATAACGAGGATGAATGGATTGCCGCCGTTTTAAGTTATGTCCGGAACGATATGTACAACAAAGCGCCTATTGTAAAACCCGAAGAAGTAAAAGAAATCAGGTCACAAACTACCAACCGGCAAAAATACTGGACCCTCGACGACCTGGAAGCTTCGGCTAAATAGCCCTTCCAAAAATAATTTTGGCTAGCACATGAATTGCTCAGCCCTCTGGACTTAATTATTCAGAGGGCTTTTCTTTACAGCGGCTTCTTAATTTAATAAATATTTATACCGTTTATGCAACTGCCTTTTAGTTAAACCAGGCTGATTTTTTAAATTTTTTCGGCTAAAGGTAAGTTTGTTAACAACGTTTTATAGCGCATCTACCTTTTCAGATCAGGTATTATTAATTGTAGGAATAAGTAAGTGCCGGTATTTACACTGTCTGGGTTTCCGTATGATCTATGACTTACTTCCTCCTAAATGATAACTAATAAAAACTCACAGGTAATTTACCCTGCTCAAAAAAGATGTAAGCTGATTTTAGCTTTCTATAATTCCACCCTCTTCAACTTACTCCAACCTTTTTAAGAATTCTTCTTTCCCCAATTGGTCAGGTATAGACTCCGTGTTTTTTTAAATTTTACTCCTTCCGGTCTCATTATTTATATCCATTTTTAAAAACGCTTGGTAAAAAGCTTAAAAATTTACTCCTATTCGTTAACAGAGCAAACATTTACAGCTATGGCATTTTTTCTAACGCGAATCCGTTTATGTAAACAGGATAAAGTATATTTACGTCCGGTTTTCGGGGAATGGGTATAAACTGTTCTTTATTGTAGATTTTGACTTTATAGAATGGCTGAAAAGCAATATAAATCTGTTTACCAAAAAAGTGTTCATTTTCTTTGGCGGGGTTTTCTGGTAAGTATCGCATTGCTGCTTATTTACGTGGTTTTTGTGTCGGTGAATTTCCTGTATTTATTTGGTTCCTCGCCCGGTTTAGAAAAATTAGAAAACCCGAGTAGTGAAATAGCCTCGGAGCTTTATACCGCCGACGGTTTGTTAATAGGCAAATATTTTACGGAAAACCGCAGCCCCGTTTCTTATTCTAAAATTTCGCCCATTTTAATTAAAACTTTAATTGCTACCGAAGATGTGCGTTTTTACCAGCACTCCGGCATAGATCCCCAAGCCTTGGGCTCTATATTTTATTTTACCTTACGGGGGGAGAAACGCGGCGGCAGTACCATTACCCAGCAATTAGCCAAAAACCTGTATAAAACCCGTACCGATGATTCCCGCGGGGCTTTGGGGCACATTCCCTTGTTAAACACCCTGATCAGCAAAACGAAAGAATGGACCTTGGCGGTGCAGCTGGAACGCAATTATACCAAAGAAGAAATCGTGACTATGTACCTGAATACCGTAGATTTTGGTTCCAACTCTTACGGTATTAAAGTAGCCTCCAAAACTTTCTTCAGCACATCGCCGGATAGCCTCAAGCCGGAAGAAGCAGCCATGATGGTAGGTTTGGTAAATGCTCCTTCGCGCTACAGCCCTAAGTTTAACCCTAAAAATGCTTTAGCCAAGCGCAATTTTGTAATTGACAAAATGGCCAAGTACCAGATTGTTAGCCCAGCTGCCGCTGATTCTTTAAAAGGCTTACCGATTACCCTTAAGTATAAAGTAGAAAAGCATTACGAAGGTCCGGCTACTTATTTTAGAGGCGCCGTAAACGACTTTGTGAAAAAATGGTGTGCCGAAGAAAACAAAAAAGCCGGCTACAATAAATATGATATTTACGCCAGCGGCTTAAAAATCTACACAACCATTGATTCGCGGATGCAAGCCTTGGCCGAGGCAGCAGTAGAAGAAAAAATGCGCGATTTGCAGAAAAAATTTAATCGCCACTGGAAAGGTAAAAACCCTTGGGTAGATGAAAAAGATCAGGAGATCCCGAACTTCATCGAAACCATTGCGCATCGCACGGAATATTATCAAAAATTAAAACGGCTATACGGCAACGATCAGACAAAAATTAATGAGCTGATGAACACGCCCCGGAAAATGACCGTTTTTACCTGGCAAGGCGAAAAAGATACGACCCTAAGCCCCCTAGATTCGTTGCGCCATTACAAACGGTTTCTGCACGCGGGCATGATGACCATGGACCCTTTCAACGGTCAGATTAAAGCCTGGGTCGGCGGTATTAATTTCAAATATTTTAAATACGATCACGTCCGGCAAGCCAAACGGCAAGCGGGTTCTACCTTTAAACCGTTTGTTTACTTAACGGCTCTGGATAATGGCTACTCTCCCTGCGACCGCATTCGCGACGAACGCATAACCATTAAATACGTGGAAAACGGCAAGCCCATGGAGTGGCAGCCCGATAACGTAACCCGTTCGTATACGGGCATTAATATGACTTTAAGACAAGCTATGGCGCGTTCGGTAAACTCCGTCACGGCGCAGCTTACCGAGCAAGTAGGCTGGGACCGGGTGGCCCAATATGCGCATCGCTTAGGTATTTCTACGCCCTTGCAATCGGTACCCTCCATTGGCCTAGGTTCGGGTGGTGATGTATCGGTGTACGATATGGTAAGTGCTTATGGAACCTTTGTGAACAATGGTTTCCGGAGCGATCCCATGTTTGTTACCCGCATCGAAGACCGTAACGGCAACGTTATTCAGCAATTTAGCCCCCGGCAGAAAAAAGTAATTAGTGAAGAAACAGCGTTTTTAATGGTACACATGCTAAAAGGCGGTATGGAAGAACCCGGCGGTACCTCCCAAGCCTTATGGGAATACGATCTGTGGAAGAACGGCAACGAAATTGGCGGTAAAACCGGCACTACCTCTAATTACTCTGATGGCTGGTACATGGGCATTACCAAAGATTTAGTTTCGGGCGTTTGGGTAGGCGGTGAAGACCGCAGCATTCATTTCCGCACGTCTTCTACCGGCGAAGGCTCCAAAACCGCTTTACCCATATTCGGGTTATTTATGGAGAAACTATACAAAGCCAAAGATCTGGCTTATAAAATGGGCCGGTTCCCTAAAGCCACGGTTAAAATCCGGAAAGATTATTATTGCCCAACGCCCCGCTATTCTGCCCCCAAGTCAGATTCACTTTCAACGGATCAATTACTCGAAAAGCTGAATGATAGCTTGCCAGCAGATATTTAATAAATAAAATATAGTAAAATAATATTATTTAATATAATTTGTTTTATATATTGGTGATTAACAACACCCATTAGCAATTATTATTTAATACTATTATTTTATTCCATTGGCAACCAATACCAACTCCTTACCAAAACATCAGTCCGCCCGTATCAACTGGTTGGCAAAAGAAGTGATCGCTTGGGTTTTAGTAATCGGCATATTTGCCACCTTACTTACTTATTGGTATATCTGGTCTTCTGTTGTATTAAGCAACTTGCAAATAGCAGGTTTATGGATTACGGGTGGTTTATTAACCTTTACTCCATTTATTCAAAAGTATTTGCAAGCTTTAAACCTACGCTTTGAACAAGACTTAATTCTTCGGTTTGCGTTTATTGTGCCTGCTTTTATTTCAATCTTATTACTTCTGAATTACTTTTTGCCTGTAGCTATTTACCAGGAAACGCACTCCATAACCGGCACCTACGATATTGTTATATACAAAAAAAGGATGGAGCTTAGTTATGTGGGCTTAATTTTAAAAAATGATGCGTACGCAGGAGTAGAAAAAATTAGAACAATAGATCCGAGGAATGTTCCGGATTATCCGCAACAAATTACTTACACTTTTAACCAAGGCATTGTAGGTATAAAAACATTAAAAGAATACGCCATTAAATAAGAAGTAAAACAGGCTCCGATGCGAATGAAAGCAGTAAAAACAGCTTTATAGTAGGCTTTTTTTAGTTTTAAATTCAAGTTTTTTACAAGCATTTGGTTTAATAAATAAGAATGATTTTAAATTAATCTGAATTACTAAAGTGAGGTAAAAATACTTCACTTTCTATGTCATAATTTGCTCTAAAAACGTTATAATAGAGTATTATAATTGGTTTTAAAGCACGTGTGCCATGATGAAAGAGCTATCTAAATCCATAAAATTTGTTTATTTATTTCTCGGTCTGAGTTTGATTACTGTTGCCGCGAATGCGCAGCGGGTAGATATTCAGGAATGGCCAAAAGGTCGCCTGATTTTAACTTCGGGTGATACGCTCCTGGGGCCATTAACCTACCACCGCACCGAAGATATAGTCCGGATTACTTCGCCGGATGGTTCGATACAAGCTTTTGCACCGGTGAATGTGGCCAGTTTTACGGTTTCGGATGGCCGGTTTTCCCAAACGTTTAAGCCATATATGTGGAACCGGGGCAACGATTACAGCGACTACAAAGCTCCTTCTTTTTTTGAACAACTGAATGATGGTAGATTTAGTTTGGTAAAACGCGAAACCATTGTCCGCCGGAATATGAACTCCGGGCCTATGTACGCCGGCTACGGACGATATTATGATCCGTACGGGTATGGCAATGCTACTCGTTTTGTGGAACAAGTGCAGGAACTGTTTTACCTGCATACGCCCGACAACACCATTGTGGCACTCCGGAAGCCTAAACGCGATCTAGAAGAAATTTTTGGAAAGCAAAATAAAGAAATGAAAGCTTTTATCTCCGCTAACAAACTGGATTATGACAATGCCCGGGATTTGGTATTAATTGTCAGCCATTATAACAGTATCAGCCAATAAGTGCCACAACTACTAAAAACAGAAAGGCCGTTCCTGCAAAGAGCGGCCTTTCTGTTTTTAGTGGTAAAACATCCATAGTGCTCAATTGCCCGCAAAAAATATTTTTAAATTTATTTTAAATAACCAGCTGTTACAGCAAAAAACCGGTTTGTAACTTCAGCAAGCGGTTTTAATTTTTAGGTAAGTCGTTGCTAACTGTGCTGCTACCGAACAGTAAAATTGCAGCGTTCGTCCGATTTCGAACAGTTGTATAATAGCAAACCCGCAAAAACAGCGATTTTGAGCTGTTATGACCTTTTTTCTTGTTTTGGCATAGCCGTTGCAAACCTATTAAAGGAAATCAGTTAACAAAAGCTGGTTAGCAATGGAAAAATTAAAAAAATCAAAATACTTAAAAACTAAAACTATGAAAAAGCTCCTTCTTTCTCTCGTATTATTTATTCAGTTAGGTTTCGTTATGGCTCATGATAATAAGCCCGTAATGGTAGTACAGGTTAAAAACGAAAATGTAAAAATGTTTCAACAAGCAGGTACATCTACCCCCGTCATTTACACGATTACTACCGAAGACCGCGTAGAACTTATTCGCAAATGGAATACTCATTGGACAATGGTGAAGGTGAACGATAAAGTTGGTTATGTTTTACATTCTGAATTAACTTACTTAAAAGATAAACCAGAACCCAGAGCCATCGCGAAACGCTAAGAACGCAGAGCGTAATGAAACAAAAAAAGGTGAACCCGTAAGTTCACCTTTTTTTGTTTGTAGCATATTCCATTTAGTACCTAGCGTTAATAGAATTATAAGTAAAAGTGCTTACCGTTTATATTCTTGATAAGGGATTAATACCGTTCCAGGTGCCTTCGGCGGAAAGCACCGCAAAACGGGCAAATAACTCTTCCTTGTACCATTTTTCAGCGCGGGTTCGCTGCATAACGGAGCGATGTGCCTGATTCTGGTAAGCATAAGTTTGCATGGCTGCCTGGTTTTCCCAAATACTAAAAGTGGCCTGGCGCACAAAAGGCAATTCGCCTAAACCAATGGCGGCCAATACTCCTGAAGCCTTCTCTAAAGCTTGGCTGGTGAGTGTACCGTTTTTCCAGAAAGCAGGCAAAGATCGCCAGTTAATGGCAGCCCGGGTTAAAACCGCAATAGGTTGTTGCGGGTTAGGTTCCGGAATTAAAGTAGTAAAAGGATTTAGGCCGTCCCATAAACCGTGTGCTTTGTACGGCAACAGATTCACCGTCCAGATTTCCTGGCAATTTTCGCGGTAGAGCTGCATTAATTCCGATTTTTGAAAAAAATCATCGGCAGCTGCTTTGGAGTGCCAGGTAGCAAATAAGCCATAACGATTAAAATCAGGCTTTATAGAAAATACCTGACCTTGGCCGCTGCCCAATAATTTAAAAAATTGCATACCCGGTACTAATTTCAACTGGCGTGGTGAAGTGCCCATTTGGGCTAGGCCCCAGCGAACGCGTTTGGGCATTAAACCAAATAAAGTTAAAGTAGTAAGTGGCGTAGGCGAGTAAGAGGGGAGCAAGGTGATAATAAACTTCAGTAAATGGACACAAGTAACAAGACACACGTATCAAGACGAAACAAGTTATACATAATTAATAATCAATCATTTCACTTGGCATTTTTGTCATAAGAATGCCTATTTTAATTTGTCCTTTTACTTAATTACAAGAAAAGGGGCGTTGTACGCCCCTTTCGATAATAGGTAAACTTACAAACTGATCTTTTTATTTTCGCCCGGATGAGCTGGTTCGCCGGTTAAAGTAGCTTTTACCATGCCGTATAAATGAACCAAAGTGCTAGAAGGAGCATCCCAATACTCGGCCTGATCAATGGTAACTTTAATTAGCGAAATATTCGGATCATCTTTGCCTTCCGGAAACCAAGCCTTTAAAGGTTCGTGCCACAGTTCATCTATTTTGGCTTTATCTTTTACATGGCGGGCTTTACCCGAAACCGAAACGTAGGTATTGTTACCATCGTCCATAAAACTCACGTTTACGTTGCGATCTTGTTTAATTTCGTGCGTTTTGGCAGAATCTTCGGCATTAAAAAACCACAGGATGCCGTCGGGTTTTACTTCTTGCGTGCGCATGGGCCGGCTGCGCAAAGTACCATCTACCTCGGCAGTGGTAAACATGGCCGTTTTAATGTCTTTAATTAAAGTAACGAGCTTTTCCAGGTCCTGGTTAGGCGTATTTTCCATAGTTGTATTCCGTTTGATTTTTGTTTGAGTACGGTTGCTAAAACGAAAAGTTCTTATTCCGCTTCCGGCAGTACCTTTTAACCGGATCGCTGCCCGATTAAAATATATTTCTGTAGCTTTAACCAATTAGCTGGCAATTGGTTTATAATGCAGGTAAAATTTAAAAAAATTTGAATTTTCTAGCACACGCGTATTTATCCGGATCCGACGAAGAATTGTTAGTAGGTAATTTTATTGCGGACTCGGTAAAAGGCCGGCAAAAAGACGCTTATCCGGTCGGTATCCGGAAGGGCATTGAATTACACCGGCTCATCGATACCTTTACCGATACCCATGCCATAGTAAAGCAAACGAAAGAAAGGCTGCGTCCTGAGTACGGGAAGTTTGCCGGCGTTATTACCGATATGTTTTACGACCATTTTCTGGCCGCCAATTTTAACCAGTTTGCAACCATGCCGCTGCTCCACTTTACGGAATACGTATACACCACCGTGCAAAAATACGCCACTTATCTGCCGACAGAAGTGCAGTATTTCTTGCCTTACATGATCAAGCATAACTGGTTATACCGGTACGCACAGGTGAGCGGCATAAAATCTTCGCTGGAAGGTCTGAGCCGCCGCAGTACGTTCGTTTCCAACATGGCCACCGCTACGCAGGCGCTGGAGTTACATTATCCGGAATACCAGCAAGATTTTTATCAATTTTTCCCTGATTTGCAAACATATGTTAAACAGAGTCTGGATTTGGATGGAAGCCATGCAACAAACAAAGCTAACCAAGTGCCAAGCTAATGCCATCATGTTCTGTTAACTGAGGGTTATAAACCTTATCAAGTGCTATAACCAACAGAGTAGCGTTATCACCTTACCAATAGTTTCTGGGGAAAGTGCCGACAATGCAAGGGTAAAATGTTTACAGCTATGTTATTAATACGCAGGCTTAAAACAATCGGAAGTTGCTAGATATTAAACATAACGACATAAAAAAAGCGGGAATAGGCTCCCGCTTAGTAAAATTTTAAATTTTCCTGACTTTAATGGTGATGCCCATGCTCGCCATGTACGTGACCATGGGCTAGTTCTTCTTTAGTGGCTTCCCGAACGCTAACTACTTTGCCATCAAAATGCATAGTTTTGCCGGCTAACGGATGATTAAAATCCATTTGTACCTCGTCGTGGCTTACTTCTACCACTTGGCCTTGCATTTGGTTACCTTCGCTGTCGGCCATTGGTATAAAGTTGCCGGGTTCCAGCATTCCATCCGGAATAGCACCATCTACTTCAAAAACGTTTTTGGGGATATTTACCAAAGCATTTTCGTCGTAGTCGCCGTACCCATCTTCTGATTCCAAAGCGAAAGAAAAACTGGTCCCTTCTTCCAGACCGTTCAATTTTTCTTCAAACTTATCGGGTAGCCCGCTAACGCCGTACAGGAAAACCATCGGATTATCCGCACCGGCCGTTTCTACGTGGCTCTTTTCGCCGTTTTCATCTATTACGCTTAAGTCATAGGTGAGGGACACCACCGTATTATTGCTGATCTTCATAACAGTCTTTTTGATTTAAGTGGGCAAAGGTAAGAATATATCTCCTTTTACTTGTTTTATTTTCGGTATACGGTTATTCTGAAATATGGGTGAGTTCCCAGGCACTTTTATAGGCCCCAATGCTTTCGGTATACGTTAAAAAACTATTGTAAAAAGGATGGCGCGTTAAAGTAGCGCTGTCGCCTACGATTACTAACTTTTTGCGGGCGCGGGTCATGGCTACGTTCATGCGCCGGATATCCGCCAGAAAACCAATTTCGCCGGCATCATTACTCCGTACCATACTAATGTAGATAATGTCGCGTTCCTGCCCTTGAAAAGAATCAACGGTACCTACCGTTAATAAGCGGCGGTTTTGCAATTCGGCCAGTGGGGGTTGGTGTTCAATCTCGTCCTTCAGATAATTAATTTGGGCGCGGTACGGCGAAATAATCCCTATTTTTAAGGCATGTTCCGGCATTTGCGCCACGTCATAATCTTTTAACAAATGCTGAATATGCTGCAATAATAAATCTGCTTCTTCGGGGTTAGCCACACTGGAACTTTCCGAAAATGCTTTTTCGGAGTACCCGCACCCGGCCGTGTCAATAAATTCCACCGCCAGATTACCCGCAAAAATCGCATGAAAAGCTTCTAAGTCGGCGGCAGCCACACTATTGTGTGCCAGTAGTTCGCCACCATAAAATTGCTGATTCGAAAAATTCATGATGTGTTCGTGCATGCGGTACTGCGTTTTGAGCATAACCGCTACCCGGGATTGGCGCTCGATGCATTTTTCGAACAACGTTTTACTTAAACCTTTCTTATCGGCTTCCAAAGATTTTATGGTAGGAGGTAACTGGCAATGATCGCCCGCCAGAATAACCCGGTTGGCACGCGTAATCGGAATCCAGCAAGCGGGTTCCAAGGCTTGGGCTGCTTCGTCGATAAACACCGTGTCGTAGGATAAATGGCGGATGACGCGGTTGGCCGAGCCTACCAGGGTACAGGTAATTACCTGCACCCGGTCGAGCAAGTCGTCAATGATATATCGTTCCAGATTTTCGGCTTCGGCGAGCATCCGGCGGCTCTCTTCTTTCATTAAGCGGCGCTGCTCCCGTTCTTCCCAGCCAAATTTACGCTTAAACTGAAACGCCATGGCCTTATATTCCTCGGCATTTTTGCGCAGCAACTTTATATCCTTGTAGTCGCGGTGCGCCATAATCTGGGCATCCAGGGTATGTTCCAACAGCAGATCCGACACCCTGGACGGATTACCAATTCGGATAACGTTAATAGCCTGAGCGGCCAGTTTTTCGGTGAGTAAATCCACGGCGGTATTGCTGGGCGCACAAACCAGTAAGCGGCGTTCGCTTTGCAAAGTACGCATAATAGCTTGTACCAAAGTGGTGGTTTTACCCGTACCCGGCGGTCCGTGGATAATACCTACATCCTGCGCTTGTTCTATGTTCTTTACGGCCTGGTTCTGCGATTCGTTTAACTCCGGAACAAGCTGAAAAAATAAAATTTCACGAAAACGGGCCGGTTCCTGGCCCAAAATGATATCGCGAAGTTGCGCCAAACGGCTTTTTTCGGCTTCAATTACCTTGCGCAGGGCAATTTCCATTTCGCGGTAACTCATTTCGTCAAAAGTCAGGTCGATGCCTAATTTTCCTTCGTCGATCCAGTCGGGTAAATCTTCTTTAGTAGTAGCTAAGGTCAGCTTGTTTCTTTTCAGACTGGTTATAACCCCGGTTAGTACCTGGCCATCGTGGCCCTGGGTTCCCGTGGCATTCGAAAAAATTTGAGCTGCTTTTCCGGTTTGGAATAAATGTAATTGATCTTTGCCCTGGGTACGTTCTAACTCCACCACTACTTTACTGCCAAAGCCGATTTCGGTTTTGGTAATAACAATCGGGTACCAGCATAAACCATTTTCTTTACGTTCAGAGATAGGGCTACGGGTACTTTTTAACTTATATTGATTTAAGTCTTCTTCTTGTTCTATTTTGAGTAAGGCTTGGGTACGCCTTAATTCTTCTGGAATAGCTATCATTAATTTATTTAAACGGCTGCCGTTAATTTTGTTAGGATCAGCAACTTAGGTAAGTAAAATAACACTTTATGCAATACTATATAATCTATTTTACAAGCAAAAAGTTTCGGTTAATTTGTTTTTAGATAGTGCAAGCCTTTCTTTTATAGATCTTCTTTATTAAACCGCGATTTACCGTTGTTTTTTAGTAGCAACGCGCGCTAGTTTTCGGCGCAGATGCAATGTGTACAGCAGCAAGGCTATTAATAACATACCAGCCAAACCAATTATTTTGTCGCGATCGGTTCGTTTATTTTGTTCTTGCTCTGCCACGTGGGTAAGTTCTGTAATTCTTCGTTGCCGCGATTTTTGCAGATTTTCTAAATTGGCTACTTGCGTTCTTAGATCGTAAATAGTATTACTTACCGCTAACTGGTTGCCTTTAAATTGTTCGGCTACTTTATTTTGCTCAACGGTAATCGTAGCGGCTTTGCGGAGGGTGCTGATTTTAATGGTATTAATGATTTCCGAATCTTTCCGGATAATTTCTTTAAGGGTATCAATAATCCGGAGTAAATCTTTTTTAGATTTTTTACCCCAAAAATTGCTGTTTTGCGCATTATAAAACTGATAATCTTTTACGAGCTGCTCCCGCTGGGTAAGTAAGGTGCGCAAACTATCCTGGGGTTGGGCAGCCCGGGAAAAAGTGACCAGTAGTAAAAATAAAATCAGGAAAGTTAATCGAAGCATACGTATTGGAAGCGAGTAACAAAAATGGGCGGCTGTTTAACTTGAAAGATAAAGAAAAAGTTTTCCTTTTGAAAAATGGCTTTTTAAAACATGGTATAAGAATTCACCTTTATAAAATTATAAATGCCGTTTTAACTCCTGAAAAGTTAAAAAATTTAAAAAAATGTTAGCCGGTTATTCTTCTTAATATATAAGTGCTATTTACCCACAGAAAACCTGGTATTTAATGCGTTTGAATGTGTTTTGGGGCTTTTTTGCCTTTAGATGATACGTTAGGTTTAAAAAAGTAAACTACCAGAATGGGCAGCAATAATAAATCGGATAGTACGGCAAAAAGCAAAGTAAGGCTAATGAGTAAACCTACGTAAAATGTGCTTTCGAAATTGGAAAAGATTAAAGTGCAAAAGCCCGCCATTAAGATACAAGAGGTAATAATAACTGCTTTGCCGGTGGTTATATAGGTTCTTTTAACGGCGTAATACAAAGGCTTGCCGGTTAGTAACTCCAGCTTTAGTTTACTGATGAAGTGAATGGTATCGTCGATGGCTATACCCAAAGCAATTGTAAAAATAATAGAAGTAGATACTTTTAAGTTAATGCCCACCAAGCCCATAAATGCGCCAATGAGTACGATAGGTAAAATGTTAGGTAACAAAGTAATCACAATCATCTTGAAAGACCGGAACATAACTCCCACAATAGCTCCGATAAAAAGAATATCAAGCAGTAAGCCTTCCATTAAATCGCGGGTAAGCGTGTCGTTATTTTTATCAATTAACACCGAACTTCCGGTAATGTGGGTTTGCAGTAAAGCCGGGTTGGTTTGTTGCTGCATAAACGTCCGCAGTTTATGGTTTAATTGGGTAGCTTTAGCGCTGCCAATATCCCCCATTTTGCCACTCAGCCGACCTTCAATTAAATCGGCGCTTACCAAGCTGTTGAGTTCCGGCCTCTTCCGGAATAATTTTAATTTTTTTTGCAGTTGGTGCCATTGCTTTTCGGTATCGGGTAGTTTATAAGCGGTTTCGGAACCACCGTTTACCGCCTTGTTTAAAGTTTTAACCACGGTTACCGGCGAAAGAATAAATTTCAGCCCATAACTATGATTTAAGTAATGCTCAATTTCTTCAATTTCCCGCAACACTGGTAAACTATAAAGCGTTTGGGTTGGCGCCGCTTTTAGATACAGTTCAAAGGGGCGTACGCCCGCAAAGTTTTTTTCGAAGTACTGAAAGTCTAGCTTTACCGGATCATCATCGGCTAAGTCATCCAGCAACGTCGCATCAATCCGGATCAGGCTAATACAATATATAGCGCCAATTACTACGCCCACGCTGGAGATTAATAAGCGGGTACGGTTCCGGAAAACAAATAAAAGTAAGCGCCGGAGTAAAAAAGGCCAGGTTAATGCTTCTCTACGGGGAGCGGTGCGGGGAGGCAGAGGCATGAGCAGCATCATGGCGGGCAGCATGGTCATGGAAAGCACATAGGCCACCATTACTGCTACCCCGGTATATACCCCAAAATGGCGAATAGGCCCGATATCAGCGGTAAGCAGCGTGAGAAAACCAATAGCCGTGGTTATGGCCGTAATAAAAGTTGCCATCCCTACGTCTTTCACGGTAGTAATAATGGCTTCGGTTTTAGGTTTACCTTCAGCCACTTCGGTAACGTACTGCGTTAAAATATGTACCGAATCCGACATACCCACCACGAACATAATAGTTGGGAGCAGCATGGTCATGATATCAATGGTAGTACCGGTTAGCCCCATAATCCCCATCGACCAGCAAATCGAAATTAAAACAACCAACAAGGGCATCACTACGCCCCACCAGGTCCGGAAAGTGATGTACAAAAAAATAATCACCATTACGATGGAAATGGACATAAACAAAACCAGCTCGTATTGCATGCGGTCCACGAAAATAGATTGCGCCACCGCCTTGCCGGCAATGTGATACCGGGGTAAACCAAGCGCATGTACGTTTTTGCGGATGGAAGCCAGTAAAGTATCGCTGGGTAATTTGGTTAAGTTCGGAGAAGTTTGAATTAGTAACGATACCGATTTGGCGTTAGTCGAGAAAATAGTGCCTGCCAGACCCGGGGATTGGTAGATAGCCAAACTATCCTGGGCGTACCGTTGCGGTTCGTTTACGTGCAGGTAAGGTACTTCAAACAAACCAAAAGATTCGATAATGGGGCTACTAATGGTGGTGGGCGACAGCACTTGCGCCACGTGCCGCATTTTACTGATTTGCTGGGTAAGCGAATCTATTTTTTTTAAAAAAACTGGTTCAAATATAGATGCGTTGTTTTCTAAGGCTAGTAAGATATAATCGTTATCGTTGCCGAATTTTTCCCGAAAATCCAGGTAAAATTTTAAATCCGGATCGTGCTTCGGAAAAAAATGATCGAAGTTATAATCAAACTGCAGCCGGGAAATAAAAAATAAACTAAGGCAGGTAAATAAAAAAATAAAGAAAAGTACGAAATAACTAACTTTTTTATATAACATTTTACAATAGGATGCATCCACCGGCGTTTCTAAAAAGAAGCACCGCCTTTCTCAGGTAATAACCCGAATTTTACCTTCATTGTTTGTCTTTTAACGGATTTTATCATGAAAAAAATTGTTCTTGCCGGGGCTTTTCTGCTGCTGGCTTTTACCGGAAATTCTTCGCTAAAAGGTTCTATTCTGGTGAATACGGTTTCTTTCGCCGATCTGCCGGATAAACCAGTAGTACAAAGCAATAAAACAAAGCTGGCGCGTACAGCAAAATCAAATTCAGTTCCCTTAATTTGCTCCGGTCCGGTAAAAACACTTGCAAAATCAACCGGTTTCAACAAGCCGGTTAAATGGAATGCATGCCCCACCGATCGTTGACAAACTTTGTAAGGATGGTCTTCAAATTTTAAAAATTTAAAGAATCTCATTATAATTGAAATATGGCCTTACTTGCCTTATAACACTGGTTCGGGCCGGTAAATACCGCCTGAAGATTGTTGCGTATCAAAAATTTTAAAATATAAACTCGTCTGATGTCTGCTATTGTTGGCGGACTTTTTTTATTTTTGGCCGGAATAGGTTCCTGTTCTGCCGGGGATAAAATTTATAAGGAAAAAACCTTAGTGGTTTTGACCGTTAAAATTTCTACTCGTTCCTTAACCTTATTCTGTCACCTTCTATTTGCCAAATTTACTATGCAGCAATACCTTCACCTTCTGGAACACATTATTAACAAAGGTACATTTAAAGAAGATCGTACGGGTACGGGTACGCGCAGCGTGTTCGGTTACCAGATGCGCTTTAACCTGGCCGATGGTTTCCCGTTAGTAACTACCAAAAAGGTGCATTTAAAATCTATTATCCATGAGCTGCTGTGGTTTTTAAAAGGCGAAACCAACATTCAATATTTAAAAGAAAACGGCGTATCTATCTGGGATGAGTGGGCCGATGAAAACGGCAATTTAGGTCCGGTTTACGGCTCCCAGTGGCGGAGCTGGCCCACCCCGGACGGCGGCCACATCGATCAGATTACCCAGGTCATCCAGCAAATAAAAGCTAATCCGGACTCACGGCGCCTGATTGTAAGTGCCTGGAACGTGGCCGAAATTAATAAAATGAAGCTGCCGCCCTGCCATGCTTTTTTTCAGTTTTACGTGGCCAATGGCAAATTGAGCTGCCAGTTGTACCAGCGCAGCGCCGATGTATTTCTGGGAGTGCCGTTTAACATTGCGTCGTATGCTTTGCTTACCTTAATGGTGGCGCAGGTGTGTCGGTTAGAGCCCGGCGAATTTATCTGGACCGGCGGCGACACGCATTTATATACCAATCACCTGGAGCAAGCCCAGTTGCAACTAAGCCGGGAACCCCGGCCTTTGCCGCGCATGCTCCTGAACCCGGAGGTTACTTCTATTTTTGATTTTACTTACAACGATTTCAAACTGGAAAGCTATAATCCGCATCCGGCCATAAAAGCACCCGTAGCCGTTTAAAGCGCCGGAACTATGAAATTAAACCGGTTAGCCGTTAACCTTATTTTTATGGTGAACGGTTTTATTTACGCGAATTGGATCGCCCGTTTGCCGCGCGTGCAGGAAATTTACCACCTGAACAACCAAGCCTTAGGATTGGTATTGTTGTTTGTATCCATGGGGGCCATCAGTTCTATGCCTTTTACAGGCTGGCTCATTCATAAAAACAGCAGCCGCAGCATAACTTTATTTGGGGCCATTGCTTTTTGTTTGTTAGTACCGGGTATTCCTTTATTGCCGGAGGTTTGGCAAGTGCGTATCTTATTTTATTTGGTAGGAGTATCGGCGGGCTTATTGGATGTGGCCATGAACGCGCAAGCCGTATTAGTAGAACAAAAATATCAAAAGCCGATTATGTCGTCTTTTCACGCTTTGTTTAGTGTGGGAATGATGCTGGGGGCTGGCAGTGGCGCTTTATTTGCTAAATTTAATATTCCCTTGTTTACTCATTTAGTATGCATTGTAGGAGTTTGCCTGGTTTTAATTCTTTGGGCCGCGCGACATTTAATTCCAGACGCCCCCCAGGCCGGAGCCGCGGAGCAAGGCGCCGGTTTCCGGTTGCCCACCAAGGCTATTCTGAGTGTTGGCATTATTGCTTTTTGCGGCATGACCGGCGAGGGAGCCATTGCTGATTGGAGCTCTAACTACATGGAAAATGTAGCTAAAGCTAACGAAGCTTTAGCACCATTGGCTCTAGCTGCTTTTTCTTTGGCCATGACCATTGGCCGACTTTTTGGCGATAGAATCCGGGAAAGTTTAGGAGATAAACGTTTACTAATTTACAGCGGGTGCATTGCTTTTGTTGGCTTGGCGCTAGCCCTGGCGATTCCCGCGCCTTTAATGATTATTACGGGCTTTTTAGTAATTGGCTTGGGCTTGGCTACAGTGGTACCCATAGCTTACAGCATTGCGGGCAATGCTCCTGGCTTACCGCCCGGAGTAGGTTTATCTATGGTTACAACGGTGGGTTACGCAGGTTTTTTATTTGGTCCCCCGATTATTGGCTTTTTAGCCGATTGGCAATCATTACGAGTAGCCTTACTATTTGTGGTTTTTTTATTTACAGTAATGACTTTCCTAAGTTTTAGAAGTAAATTCTAAGCTTTGAATGATGAGTGCTGGGCTGTTACTGAACTAAATTTTATAAACCTTTTATTTCATTTCCCCGAAAAACCTTCGACAATACGACCTTTCTTCTATTACCTGCCTGGTATGCAAACCATCTATTTAGTAGCAATCAAATTTGCTAAAAAGCTTTTTACAAGGGAAAACCATTAAAGTTTAATGGATAAATTAATTTTAATACCGAAATATTTTACCCCCTTATTCTTGTTTATGTATTCCCTTTAAATCCAATTCTCTTATTTATATATAAATCACAACCGTTTTCTAGAGCAGTTAATACCAAACATTTTTAGCTGAACTTATTGGGTAATTAATCCGCAAAGTGTAGAAAAATTCCACAGTTCACAAAATAGTACATTTCTTAGAAATTATGCTATAAGCTATTAGTGCAAATATTAATCTACTAAAAAGTGCTTTGGCATAATAAATGTGAGTCGGCCAAAATTTTTGAAAATGTAACAACTTACCATATAATCCGGAACCATGTTACGCTAAACTGATATTAGAATAATGCAATTATAAAGAAAAATTTATTAATTGTTTATTCCTCATTTTACGGTATAAATACAAATTTAATTTGGTTGCACCATTTGCGTATAAAAATTTTGGTTATAACTTTAATCCAGAAATTAAGCTTTGGAGCTGTAATAGGTTGTATGGCGTGTTTGTTAAATAATTATTAATGCAACTAAGTTATTTCAAATTTTTCGCAACAATATTGCAGTGTTTCAACAAAATATAAAATTTTTTTGGTAGTAATAAATTTTAGTTTTAAGTTTGGCTCCACAAAGCGCTTAGAATAAGTTTAATTTATTATTAATTTAATTACATTAATAATTTATCTTTCGTGTAAATAACTGCATTCTACGCTTATTTTTAATTCTATTTAATTCAATTTTCAATGAAAAATTATAAATAGCATTTACAATAAATATACAATTATGTCTAAGAAGCTTATACACGGTACAACAGACTTAATTTGATAAGCTTTTGTATAATTCTATTCCTTATCTCTAACCTAATAATCTAACTAATGAGAACTAAACTACTACTCTTTTCAACTTCTTTACTCTCTCTATTAAACGTAGCCTGCGAAAACGTAGACTCGGTAGAGCCTAAAGAAGTATCAAAACTTAGTACCGCTATCTCTAGTGCTGCTTATGTAACTTCCGTTGATGCAAGCAGAAGCAATTTATTAGTAGAAGAAAGAATTGAACCAACGCTAAGCAGTGCTTTTGGCAAGCAAAATTATACATCGCACGCCTACAGCGAAACGACGGCCATGTCGAGAACCGGCCAAAAAGCCATGCGTTTTGAGCTTAGAAGCAGCGACCCTGGCGTGCGCTCGGAAATATGGAGAGACAGTGAAACTAGCAAGGAGCGTTGGTACAGTGTACCTGTTTATTTACCGTCGGCCTATTGGCAAACGGACGCTGTAAAGGGTGGTTGGGATATCATTACGCAGTTACACGCTACCGATGATAATTCAACGGAGACTGGCCGTACTCCCCCTATATCCTTAGCGGTTATAAAAAATCAGTTAACATTGGTAGTTTGGTGGGCCACCCGGTCAACCAGTACCAATGCTACCCGATCTGGTGGAACCACCTTTGATTTAGGACCATTGGAGAAAGATAAATGGCTGGATATGGTGTATCATATTAAGTTTTCTTATTTATCGGATGGTATTATTGAAGTATGGAAGAATGGCGTAAAGGTGGTAAATTACCGGGGTCCTAACTGTTATAACGATGTGAAACTACCGCGTTTGCATTTAGGAATTTACAAAAGAAACTGGCATGGTGTATCTAAGCGGGTTACTTACGTAGACGATATCCGGGTAGGAGACGGAAATGCTACTTATAATGATGTAGCTCCGCGTCCCATCAGTAACTCGCCTTCACCTACTCCGCAACCGGATCCAACTCCAACGCCCGATCCAACTCCCGATCCGGAAACGCCTACTACCGGCCAGAAAGTAGAAAGCTTTACCTTAATTAATGCCGACACCGATCAGCCTATTCAAACCTTAACAAACGGCGCTCTTCTGGACTTCTCCAATCTGCCTACTAAAAACTTAAATATCCGGGCTAATACCAATACTACCGATGGCGCCGTAACATTTAAATTATCGGGAGCCAAAACTTATTCCCGGAACGAAGGCACCGCTCCTTACGCTGTTTTTGGCGATACCAACGGCGATTATAAACCGTGGGTACCCGTAGTTGGCCGGTATACTTTAAATGCAACAACTTCGTCCGGTACGACTACTAGCATTAACTTTAGCGTACAAAATTAATTTTAATTGCTTTATTTAATCTCTATTCTCACAACACCAACCAACTAATCAGCCGGCAAAACATAAGAGCCTTTTCGGGAAAAGCTCTTATGTTTTGCCGGTTGTTTTTTGGGTTGTACGAAATTACAATGCTGAGAATGGAACAGCAAAAAATTAAAATTTTAAAAATCTACGATAGTACAGCCTCGTTCCATTGTTTTTCCTGGCATACGTGGCACGGCGCTTGGGTTAAATTTTGACTATTTACGGTGTTGCCACAATTGCAGCAGGCATAAACATGGGGCGCTTTATTTTGTGTTTCCTGGAATTCTTTATCCCAACTGGGCAGAATTGAAAGACCGGCTTTTTTATCTTCGGTTTTTAAAATAGTGAATGCGCCGTTAGCTTCCAGGTAAGCGCGTTTAACTTTAGCTAAGTTGTCTATTTGTTCATACCGGAACTGCGCGAAAACCTGCTCCTGGCTCATGCGGCAATGTTGCATACAAGCTAGTTGCAATACCCCGTCTTTCACCAGTACATCTATATCACCCATAATTCTTTGTTCGGCAAGAGGGTTGTTTTGCGTACGCCAAGCCACAAACTTTTGAAAACCAATAATAACAAGGGCAATGATAACCACCGGCAGTAAACCGCGGTCGGGGGCTAAAATGGCTACTCCGTTGGCCGCTGCTAACGACACTAATGCCGCCATTTCGGAGCGACTTAAACGAGCTGCCATCCGTTTGCCCATAAACCGCAGGGCTAGAATAAGCACCAGGTACATGAAAAATACCCGGAATACAACTTCTAATAAAAAAATCCAGGGCACTTCGCCTAAAAGTATGCGCATATAATCGGTTATATGAATATCTTCCGGTTTCATAAAATATTTTTAAATTTTTAGGCCGCAACCGCGTAGGTCCAGTTGTTTTCCTGGCAATTAGAGCAGGCTTTGTTTTTTAGTTCGGTTTGTTTTACAATATTGCCACAGTGCAGGCAAGCGGCAAAAGCTTGGTCGTGGGGCTCACCTTGGTGCAGTTGCTCGTCTTTTTCGGGTAAGACGGATAAACCGGGCGGCGGATTATCTTGTTTAAATACACTAAACAGCCCCGACGACTCCAGGTACAAGCGTTTCACTTCGCCCAGATGCGTGATTTTCTGGGAACGCAGGCCTGCAAAAACCTGCTCTTTCGAGATGCGGTATTCGTTCAGCTGGTCTAGTTGCAATACCCCATCTTTTACCAGTAAACCCACATCGCCGTAAGCCATTACCTCGGCTTTCCGGGATTTAAAGGTAATTAAGTTATACACCCGCTGAAATACAACGGCACAAGCCAAACCCAAAATGCCCAGTAAAATACCGCGGTCGGGTAATTGCATCGGCACGGAGGCAATACCCCCGAGGGTAATCATAACAGCTAATTCGGTAATGGTTAATTGCGCGTTCATGCGTTTGCCCAACAACCGCCAGGTAATCATAACGGCGATATATACAATAATCGTCCGGATAAATACTTCCAGCATAAACTCCCAGGGGGCATTCCCTAACAATAAGCGTTGCCAGTCCCCCAATAATATTTCCTCTTTCTTCATAGCTTTCCCAAATACGCATTGATGCAGAAGAGGTTATGCGGAGTTTTAGCGATAAATACGGAAAACGCTGCGATTTTACGCAATAAAACGCTCGGTATTTACTTTTTTTTCATTCAAATAGCCTTATTTCTAAAAAAACCAAAAATGTTCATTTCAACTGATTGAGCGAGGTAGAAGCAAAGTTTTGCCCAGGAGGGAGCGTTTTTTTAAATTTTAAAACTTATTAAGAGGCTTTTGGTTGAGAAAAGCAAGAACTCTATTCTTTATCTAAAATTAACATTGCGGGGCATGAGCCACTACGTATTAAAACGCATCCAGAAATTACCCATTACGCTAGAACAAGCCTGGGATTATTTTTCGTCGCCGAATAACCTGGCCGAAATTACGCCTGCGTACATGGGCTTTGAAGTTTTGAGCAATTCAGATTCTGAGAAAATGTACCCAGGCCAGATTATCACTTACTATGTAAAACCGCTTTTCGGTATCAAGATTTTTTGGATGACGGAAATCACGCACGTGGCGCCCCAGCAATATTTTGTAGATGAACAGCGGTTTGGGCCGTATGCGTTGTGGCACCACTCGCATTTTTTTAAAAAAATTCCGGGCGGCGTAGAAATGCGCGACCAGGTACATTATAAATTACCCTTCGGTTTTTTAGGAGCTATTGCGCACGCCTTATTCGTGAAAAAACAACTGGAAGGAATTTTCGCTTACCGCAACGAGGTAATGGAAAAGAAGTTTGGTAAGTTTTAGAGGGTTGGAAAGTTGGAAGGTTGAAAAGTTAGAAGGTTGAAAAGTTGAAGGTTGAAAAGTTGGGACATTTGAAAGGTAGATTGTTGGAAGGTTAGAAGGTTGCTGGTTGGGTGGTTGATTGTTTAGGAAAAGCTTTCTATTGGCGGGAATGTCATTCAGGAGGAACCTATTGGGTGACGCAGCAGGAAAGTGAAATTTTGGTGACCGGAACAGGACTAAAATTTAAAAAACTTGATTCCGCTTCATAAATCAGACTAAACGAGGTAAGCTGTATGTTGTAAAAAATTGTATTTTGATAGCCAAAACAATTCCCATACAAGCCATCCTTCATAACTATCTTTCCTGCTGCGTAGCCCAATAGGTTCCTCCTGAATGACAATTTCTTTATTAAAAGCTACACAAAATTACTAATCACTATAACTTCGCAACCTTTTTACCTGTCAATTTTCTAAATTTTCAACCTCCCATCCAGCAACTGTAAAACTTTCCAACCATCCAACTTTCTAACCTTTCAACCTGCAACTCAACTCGCACCCGGCGTGTTTTCCCCGTTTCGCATGTTAAGGTTATGGGCCACCGAATTGCGGTTTAACAGAATCTCTTTCAGGCGTTCCACATGTATTTTCATTTCTTCGGCGCGTTCTTGCTGCATGACCGCCCAACGGCTCTGGCCTTTGCTTCTTTCCATGTTAGCCATGGACTCCAGCATGTTACGGCGTTCTTCCATAATCCGCATCGATACCCATAAGGTTTCTTCTAACGCGGAATTCATGCTGTTAAATAAACTCTCCTCGTTGTAGGCGTGGCCGGAGTGGCAGCGATAACGCTTTACTGTGCCTTGATTTATTTCCCAGAGGCCACCGCCGCAATCGGGGCAGCTGTAACCGGAACGCTCCCCCAAATCATCCATTTTTTTAATATCTGACATAACACCATTGGTCATTATTCGTTCCACCATTTGTGCTTCGTTTAATATATCCTGCGGCACCGTAATACTATCCCCGGAAGGAGTTTGGCTTAAAGAATATAACAAGGCGCCCATTTCCCGGATGGGTACCACATAATCAATGCTTACGTTGCGCAACGCATTTCGGGGCATATCGGGATGTTCGGCATCGTCGGGGTCTTGTACTACGGTGATCCCGCCGCTCCGTTTTACGGCATCCATGCCTACGGTGCCGTCATTCATCATACCGGTTAAAATAACGCCGATTACCCGCGAGCCGTGGTAAGCTGCCGCCGACCGGAACAAAGGATCCACGGCGGGCCGGAACTGGTTTTCGCGGGGGCCTTTTGCTACCAGAATACGTTTATTAGTAAGCAGCAAGTGGCGGTCAGCGGGCACCATATACACCGTGCCCCGCTGAAACACTTCGTCGTTTTCGGCTACTTTTACCTGCAGTTTGGTATGTTTGGCCATGCGTTTTACCAGGTAATCGCTGGAGGAATCCATGCTTAAATGCTGCACGATAAAAATAGCCGCCGGCAGCTTTTCCGGGAGCTGGTCGAGCAGCTTACAAAGGGCTTCCATGCCGCCGGCCGAAGTACCAATCACGATAATATTATGTCCGGGTGCCAGCATCCTGTTGGGTTTTAATAAGTCTTTAGCTAATTATTAAATGTGCTTAACTTCTTGTTAAACGTAATTAGAATCAAGCCGGATAAAATTTAGGCCGGAAAACAGTTAAATACGTGTTTTTAACGTATACTGCATCATTACAATGTGTATGATGTGTGTTATACGTAAATAATAAGTATTTACTGATTAAATAATTAGTATTTTCTACTTACTTCTTTATCAATCCAAAGGTACTAGCTTCATCCGGGCAGTAATAGCTATAGTAATGCACCTAATAATAACTACTAATGACTTCTGACAAAGATAATAATGCCGAAGAAAATATTCCGGAAGAAGCCGCTGGTGCTACGCGCGAGGTTAATCATAACGAGCCGTACGTGATTGGCATTGGTGCCTCGGCGGGCGGCTTGCAGGCGCTGCACGTTTTATTCGAACATATCCCCCCCGATAGTGTGTCGTACGTGGTGGTGCAGCACATGTCGCCGGACCACCGCAGCTTATTAGCCGAAATTCTGGCCCGCGAATCAGTATTAAAAATTCAGGAAGCGCAGGACGGTATGCCCGTGGGAGTAAACCAGGTGTACATTATGCCTTCTGATAAACAGGTTACCATCCAGGATAATATTTTGCACCTCGCAGCTCGGCCGGCCGAACCAGCGATCCCGTACAGTATTGATACTTTTTTTAAATCGCTGGCCGTTGATAAAGGTAAAAAAGCCATCGGTATTATTTTATCCGGTATCGGCAACGACGGCTCCGGAGGAATAGTGGCAATAAAAAAAGCCGGCGGCCTGGTACTGGTGCAAGACCCCGAAACTGCCAAGTACGACGGCATGCCGCGCCATGCGATCCAATCGGGCTACACCGATTTTGTTTTGCCGCCCGAGCTCATGCCCGACGAAATTTTTAATCACGTAAAAATAGCGCCCCTCACCCAGCAAGTAACTGCATTTATTGATAACCAGCACGAAGAAACGTTAAACCAGATTTTAAGCCTGGTACACGACCGTACCGGCCTGGATTTTTTAAATTACAAGCGGCCGACCATTATCCGGCGCATATCGCGGCGCATGGCTATTACTAACCTCAACAGCCTTACCAATTATTTAGACTATTTACAACTGCACCCCGAAGAAATAGAAACCATCAGTAAAGAATTTTTAATTGGGGTAACTAAATTTTTTCGCGACGAAGAGGCTTTCGAAGTAATCCAGCGCAAGGCAATTCCTAATTTGGTAGAAGGAAAAAGCGCCAAAGAGCAATTGCGCGTGTGGGTGGCCGGCTGTTCTACCGGCGAAGAAGCTTACTCGCTGGCCATTCTGGCGCGCGAATACCTGGAAAAAGTTAAATCCGAAATAGAAGTTAAAATATTTGCCTCCGACATTGACCGCGAAGCCCTGGAATTTGCCGGCCGTGGTTTATACCCCTATAATGTTTTAACCGAACTATCGGAGGATAGGCTTTTGCAGCATTTCGTGAAAGAAGACGGCAAGTTCCGGGTGTGCCAGGTAATCCGGAAAATGGTTATTTTTTCGCACCACAATATCATTAGCGACCCGCCCTTCAGTAAAATGGATTTGGTGAGCTGCCGCAACATGCTTATCTACCTAAACCCCCAGTTGCAAAAAAAAATAATTACCAAGTTTCATTATGCTCTGCAAGAAGGCGGCTACCTGTTTTTAGGTTCCAGCGAGAGTGTGGGCGACCTGAAAAATTTTGTGGAGGTAAATAAAAAATGGAAAATATTCCGCAACGTAGAACCAGCGCGCCCTTTGGGGCTCGAAAATTTTTCGACTAGCGTGGGCCGCAGTAATTACCAGCTCGACTTTCCCCGGCATAGCCGCGAGCTAAGCCCCAAAGTTGCGCTTACCCACTTGGTAGCCGAGACGCTGAACGAAACCATTCTGGAAGAACTCGGGTACGCCGCCGTGTACGTTAACCAGAACTTTGACGTGATTCACGGGGCCGGCGACTATAATAAATACCTGACACTACCCGATAAGGCCCTGACCATGAACTTGCTCAAAATGGTGCCCCCCGACCTGGCCCTGAATCTGGGTACGCTGCTGCGGAAAGCGGTACGGGATAAAGAAAAAATAAGTATGAAAGGGGTACAGGTGCGCGATAAGGGTTTGCTGCGCCGGCTGGATGTAGTCATTAAACCCTATCTGGATGACAAAAGGCTGCAGCAAAAATTTGTACTGGTGCTGCTGAGCGAAGAAAAATCGGAACCCTTAACCATTGAGGATCCGGAGCGCTATTGGTACGAACAGGAAAACGAAGGCCGCGTTTCTGAACTGGAAATGGAATTGCAGCACACCAAAGAAGATTTGCAACTGGTAGTAGAAGAACTCGAAACGGCCAACGAAGAACTGCAAAGCACCAACGAAGAGCTGCTCTCCTCGAACGAAGAGCTGCAAAGCACCAACGAAGAACTGCAATCGTTAAACGAAGAACTGCACACCATTAACGCCGAGCACCAGTACAAAATTAAAGTACTCATGGAGCTCGACGACGATCTGAATAATTACTTCCGGAGCACCAACATCAGCCAGATTTTCGTGGATTTAAACCTTGAAATCCGGAAATACACGCCGGCGGCTACCCAACAGATTAACCTCATCGAAAGCGATATCGGGCGCTCCATTTACCAAATTTCGAATAACCTGAAATACGATGGCCTGGTAGAAGATATCCGGCGGGTAATTGCCAGCCCCGCTACCATCGAAAAAGAAGTGCAGGATAAAGAAGGCATTTGGTACCAAATGCGCATTCTGCCTTACATTACCCAAACCGGTAAAATAGACGGGGCCATTATTCTTTTTGTAAAAATAAACGAACTGAAAAACCTGCATTTGCTGCAAACCGGCATTCTGGATTCTTCGATGAGCATGATTCAGGTCTTTAAAGCCGTACGCGGGAGCAGCGACCACATCGTAGATTTTGAATGGACGATGGTCAATGCCAAAGCCCAGGAATTTTTAAACCGGCCCGAAGCAGAGGTAATCGGTAAACGTTTCCGGCGGGAGTTTCCGGGAATGTTGCGGATCGAACTGTTTGATAGATTGGTGCAGATAGTAGAAACCCAACAACCACTGGAACTGGAAGTAGAGCAAGACCACGAAGGCCACACGTACTGGTTTCATTTGATAGCGGTAAAATTAAACGATGGTTTGGTGTTAACCCTCGAAAACATTACAGAGCGCAAACAGGCCGAGCACCAATTAGTGCAACAAGCCGACGAAATCCGCGAAAGTGCCGAACGGTTCCGGTTACTCTCCGAAGCTATACCGTTGCCCACCTGGACCACCTTACCCGATGGTTATGCTAATTCTTACAACCAAAACTGGCACCAATATACCGGCCTTACCCTGGAACAATCCATTGGCTGGGGCTGGACCCAGGCCCTTCACCCGGATTACCGGGAGCAAGTAATCAGTGCCTACCGCAAGTCATTGCAAACCGGCGAAACGTACCGGGTAGAAACGCTGCTGTGCCGCCACGATAACACTTACCGCTGGCACTTAAATTACGCCGTGCCCATTAAAAATGAAGAAGGTGCAATAACGCTTTGGATTGGTACTGCTACCGATATTCATGAGCAAAAAGTGCTGATACAGGAGCTGGAAGAAAACCGCCACTTTATCCGGCAAATAACCGAAACTTCGCCCGACTTTATTTACGTGTATGACCTGGCCCAAAACAACAACGTGTTTTTAAACCGCAATTTAGCCGAAATGTTGGGCTATGATCCTAACACCTTTCTGGATACCAGCGAATTTTCGCTTTTTAGATTGGTGCATCCCGAAGATTTACCGCAGGTGCAGGATTTTTTTAAAAATTTCCATTCGCTGGTCGGAAAAGAAATCAAAGAAATCTTTTACCGGGTAATAGATGCCGCCGGAGAAATCCGGTGGTTTCGCGACCGGGCTATGGTTTTCTTGCACGACGAAAATAACCAGTCGCGGCAGGTTGTAGGGATTGCCCAGGATGTAACCGAGAGTATTATGTGGGAGCAGCAACTAAAATCCGAAAAAGAATTTTCGGAAAATTTGCTCGACAACAGCATCGACGGCATTGTGGCCTTTGATAAAAACGCCTGCATTACTTCCTGGAATATGATGATGGAAGTGCTCAACGGCATTTTAAAAGAAGAAGTAATTGGTAAAAACATTTTTGATTTATTCCCGGAATACCACTTTAATGATGAGGGTAGGGCTATTCACAAGGCTTTAAATGGCGAAAAAACCGTTTTGCACGATCATCCGTATGGTTTGCGCGAGGGCTATTTCGAAACCAGCACCATTCCGCTGTTTAACGATAAAGGCGAGGTAATTGGCGGCCTAAGTACTATTCATGACATTACCGAGCGCAAACGCCTGGAAGATGAACGCATAAACTTACGTTTGCACCAACAGAAAGCTGTTTTAAATGCCATTCTGGAAACGCAGGAAACCGAACGGAAACGGATTTCGGAATCGTTGCACAACGGGCTGGGCCAATTGCTATATGCCACCAAATTAAAAATAGCAGATTTACAATTAGAAAGCGCCCATAATAAAGAATTAAAACGCGTAGTAGATGATTTGCTCGACGATGCGATTAAGGAAACCCGGCAACTTTCTTTTGAATTAATGCCATCTATCCTTCGGGATTTTGGTTTGGAAGCTGCCTTGGGCGAAATTTGTAAACGCGTATCTTCTTCTAAACTGCAGGTGCAATGCGAGGTAATCGGTTTAAAAGAACGGCTCGATGATGTTCTGGAAACGGCCTTGTTCCGAATAAGCCAAGAATTACTTAACAACATCTTAAAACACGCGCAGGCTACCGAAGCCAATATTCAGGTGGTAAAACAAAAGTCGAAATTAGTATTGCGTGTAGAAGATAACGGCGAAGGTTTTGAGGTACAAAAAGTAGGCCTGGGCGGTCTAGGCCTGAGCAGCATCCGGAACCGCCTGGTACTGGTAGATGGCAGCATGAATATCGATTCGGAACCTGGCCAGGGCAGCCGGTTCACCATTATTATTCCTGCCAACAAACATAAATAAGGCGTTGCTCGTTGTTTAATAATTAAAAAAAGCAATGATGAGAATCTTTCATGATCGCTTTTTTAATGCTCTTTACTGATTTGGAAACAGTAGCTAGCGCAAAGAGTTTCCTGGCTTTATAAGTAGATCTTTGGAGCAATTCCTGTTTCACCCCACCGCCCTAAAGGGCACCTCCCCTAAAAACAGGGGAGGAGATGCGGCTATAGCTTCTATTTTCCTTTTTTGCTGCTACAGAAATGCTAAGCTGAGCAAGGAAACACACGATGCCCTCCACTGCCAAAATAGTATCGTTTACTTTTGGTTTCGGCTTTTAATAATTAAGAGTTGTTAAAATCAGTAGGAAAATTTATCTACAAAGATGTAAGATTATTGAGCATTAATTTTTAAAAAAGCTTTCCTATCCGAAACGAAAGTTTTTACAAATAACAACCCCATTACACGAATTAATCTCACCTAAACATATTCATTAAGAAAGTTAAACGGACTTATGGCATAATACATTCTTTCGGGTGGAAAGTAAACCTATTAGCGAGCGAAAAAAGAAAGTAAGAAGCTATGCTGGCATCACCTTCCCTGTTTTTAGGGGAGGTGCCCGGAAGGTGGAGGGGTTGCCGGTGCCGGCAAACGTGTAGCTAACCAGTTAAATAGTACCTGAACAGGGAGCCTTAATAAGGACCCGAAGATCAGCCAGTAAGGCCAGGAAACACTTTTAAAAAAACTACTAACTACAGGAGTCTACCAGATGCAACTACTCCACAAACAAAACCAACCCTTTCAGGTATTCTCCTTCGGGATGATACATAGAAACCGGGTGGTCGGCGGGCTGGGAGAGGTGGTGCATGATTTTAATATTGCGGCCGGCTTCAATGGCGGCGGCCATAATGGTATTATTAAATAAATATCGGTCAACGGCCTGGGAACAGGAAAAAGTAAACAGAATGCCACCGGGTTTAATTTGCTTTAAGGCTTCGGCATTCAGGCGTTTGTAACCCATAACCGCATTGTGGCGCACGTTGTGGTGCTTGGCGAAAGCGGGCGGGTCCAGGATGATAATATCGTAGGGCTGCGGTTGATTTTTAAAAAAACTAAACGTATCTACCGCAAAAGAAGCGTGGCGGGCACCGGCGTGATTTAAAGCGGCATTGCGGTCGGTGAGTTCAATGGCTTTTTTGGAGCTATCTACGGAATGCACCAGGGTAGCCCCCGCATTTAGAGCGTACACCGAAAAACCGCCGGTATAACAAAAAGTATTCAGTACCGATTTGCCTGCGGCGTAAGTAGCCAGTAATTGCCGGTTCTCCCGTTGGTCAATAAAAAAGCCGGTTTTCTGGCCGGTAATCCAGTCTACGAAGAAAGAATTCGCATTTTCGGTTACTATGCGGGCTTCTTCGCCGCTGCCGAGCAAATAGCTGTTGAGCGGCGCTCCAGTATCTTGTAAGTGCAGCGTTTCGGCACTTTTATCGTAAATGTTTTTTAAGCTTTGGCCGTACACCTCCTGTAATGCTTGCGCGATAAGCGCCAGGGCCCGGTATATGCCCAAACTGTGGGCTTGCATGACCGCGGTATCGCCGTACACATCAATAATTAACCCGGGTAAACCATCGCCTTCGGCAAAAACCAGGCGGTACACGTTCGTGTGTGGGTTATCTATAAACCCTAAAACTTGCCGGTAATTATACGCTTGCTGTATTTTCCGGCGCCAGAAAGTAGCGTCCGTTAGAGTAGGTTCAAAAGAAATAACCCGGACCGTAATCGAACCTTTTTGGTAATGACCCACGCCCAGAAACTCGTTCCGGCTCGAATACACTTCCACCGTATCGCCATCCTGGGGTACGCCGGTCATTTTTTTTATGGCTCCCGAAAATACCCAAGGGTGAAATCTTTTGAGAGATTGTTCTTTACCGGCGTGTAAAATAATCTGAATCCGATCGGTCATGTTGCTAAAAATTGCTTGTATGAATAAACCGCAAAGGTACCAGTTTCCGCGGGAAATAAGTACTATCGGGCAAACAGACCAATCAGGAGGGATTGGTGGCCGGGAAAAGAACTGCCTGTAGCCTGGTTATTAATTCATGATCCAGCATAAACTTTTTTGAACCCATAGCGGCTATCGGGCGCAAACCCGTTACATTAGAAGTAAAAACAACTTCCGCCGCTTCTAAATCCGTGGCCGCATAAAAGCCTTCTTGTACCTCTATTTCTTGATCAGCGGCGAGGCGCAGTATATTTTTCCGGGTTATACCCGCAATGCAGCCGGTTTGGAGCGCGGGAGTAAATATAACCTGGCTTTTCACCCAGAAAACATTGGCGACTAAAGCTTCCGAAACATGGCCTTGCGCATCCAACAAAATAAGTTCGTCCAGCATTCTTTGTTTTTTTTCGAGACTGGCCAGCACGTATTTAGTGGCAAAAGGCCCTTTAAAAAAAGATACCGCTGAAAAGTTATTTTGAACGGTAGTAGCAAAACCAGCTTGCGCAATAACCACGGCCACTGGGTTCTGGGCTTGTGCCGAAATTAAACATTCCGCTGCGTTTTGTTCCGGGGTAAACAAGCCGCCGGGCGCACGCCAAATATGTATTTTTACCCGCACTAACTTATTTTTTAAATTATTCTGTTCGCCCAGTTGGGTGAGGTAAGCTGCTAAAATTTCTGCATTTCGGAAAGGTTCCGGTAAGATTAACTGTAACACCTGCATGGCTTGCTGTATTCGCGCCAAGTGATCTGTTAGAAACCGGATCTTACCTTGCTCCATTACGAGCGTATCAAAAAGTCCATCGTTGTACTGGAAAGCCCGGTTGCTATAAGGTATAATTAAGTCTTCTTCCCGGATTAAGTGCCAATTGTAAAGCAGGTGCATGCGTAAAATTTAAAAAAACTTGCTATTAAAAATAACCGGAATGCTGCGTAGTTAAAAGTTACCTGCTGAATGGCAGCTATTTAGGATAATATTATTCTACCCAACTTTCCAAACTTTTAAGCTTTTAAAAGTTTAAATGTATAGCCTCATTACACCAAAGCAAACTTTTTGCCCGGCAAGGATTTTACCACGCCTTTAAACTCCAGGGTTAATAATACCGAAGCCAAGCGGCTTACCGGAACTTGCACTTTCCAGGCAATATTATCCATTAATTCTTCTTTTGAGGATAAAAGTAGCTGAATAATTTGCCATTCTTCCGGCTCAAATTCGGCGGAATTATACAAAGGGGCTTTGCTGGGCTTCGATACAGGTGCGGCTAAGGCGTTATCCCAGTTCAGCAATTCTTCTAAATCCCGGAGCTCGGTATATATCGCCGCTTTGTTCGATTTAATTAAATGATTGCAGCCCTCCGAAACTTTGCCGTCAATGGGGCCAGGTACGGCCATTACGTCTTTGTTATAACTGTGCGCTATATCAGCGGTTATCAGGGCACCGCCTTTAATCGCGGCTTCCACAATAATGGTGCAATCGCCGAGGCCGGCAATAATCCGGTTACGAGCCGGGAATCGGGGCGCATCGGGTTTGGTGCCAAAAGTATTTTCGGTGATTAAGCCGCCGTTTTCGAGCATTTTTTCGGCTGTTTTGCGGTGCGTAGCTGGGTAAATTATATCTATGCCGCTGGCCATAATACCCAAAGTAGGCAAGCCTTCTGCAACCGCCGCCCGGTGCGCAAAAATATCAATGCCGTAAGCCAGGCCACTTACAATAACGGGGTGGTGCTTTTTTAAATCCGATACTATTTTTTCGGTAATGCGTCTGCCGTAATCCGTTGCCTGGCGGGTGCCCACAATGCTTATTATTTTCGGATGATTTAAGTCGGCGCTGCCTTTGTAAAACAATAAACAAGGTGCATCGGCCATTTGCTTTAAACGGGCCGGGTATTGGGGATGAGTATAAAATAATAATTGTACCTGCTGCTGATCGGCCAGTTTTAATGTAGCTTCGGCTTGTTGCAGGGCCGGCGTAGGGTTAAAGTTTTGCACAAACAATGGCCCAATACCCGGAATTTTTAATAATTTTCCTTTGGGAGTGGTAAAAACAGCTTTAGCCGAACCGCAATAGCTAATCAACTGCCGGGTTAGCAAATCTCCTACGCCCGGCAGCAAACCCAGGGCCACTTCGTATAACAATGAATCTGACAACAACAGCGCAAAAATTAAATTTAAAAAACAAATGTACGTATTCGCCAAGGGTTACGAATAAACGGCAATTTAAAAGCTAAGCTAAACAAATGAACACGCCCACTACTCGTATATCCAATTATTATAGCAACTAGCATTCATTTAAACTTAAAATTAAGGAGCTCCGCCTTACTTTCTTATAAAAAATTAAAAAAAACTGTGTTAAGTGGGTCGTTAAGTAATCATTAGGCTTTTAAGAGTACATAAGAATCTGAAACTACTATGCCCAATTGGTATTTAGCGCCATAAAGCCCCGATAAGCACGGGTTTTATCGGCCTTTATATACCTGATTTTACCTAATATTCGTAAAATCATGCCTCAGAACGGCTCCTGGAGTATGCGCCTTCTTGTGATTTATGACACTATCTCCTTCAGTAAGTATTTAAATAGAAGCTTTTATTAAAAGCTCGGACCAGGTTATTTTCGCTTACGATCTAACGGCCATAGGCTTTAGTTTTTTAAATGCTGCCTTCAAAAGGATGTGGCAGAAAACACAGCGCAGTGTCCGGAATAATCCGCAATCCCTATTAAAACTCCTTAAGTTTACGCCCTGCAACGGCGAAATAACAGTTAACCTGGAACAAAAACCCGACAATGTTTTAATAACTGTAGCCGATACGGGCATTGGCATACCGGCCAAGTACCACGATACGCTATTGAATAAATTTACCCGGGCCCGCCGGCCCCGATATACAAGGGGAGCCGTCCGTTGGTTTAGGCACGCCGATTATTATAACTATTGTGGAATGGCACCAGGGCAAAATGTGGTTTACGCGTGAGGAGAATACCGGAACAACGTTTTAAATCAAAATCCTGCTTCAGCAATAAGGCTGGTTCACGTTTTTCCTAAATTTTTTATATCTAACTCCAATAGGCGTTTATTCAAATCTACTTTACATTTTAAAAACTTATGCCGATCGTCCGCGGACATATCTTTATTAATAATCTCGTTTAAATAAGCGAGATATTCCTTTACTTGTTGCCGGTTAAGGGTATGAAAATCTACCTGGCTAAATATATAATCTAAGAGTCCACTCTTCATAAATACCCGCTATAATAAAGAAATTACGAACTTTATACGCCACAGATGCTAGTAATATAGTTTTTCCGTATTTATCTCAAAGGCTGGGGTACTTCAAAATAATTTGTTTTTAAAATAACATCCTGATTTTTAAGATGTTACATAAACAGAGCAAAATTATTTTCAGGAAAATCAGTAAAAGTACCGCGTAATTGTACCTATTTTTAATTTTTTGAAAAACCAGGTTAGAAAATTACCGGTAAAATTTTTACCCGAGAGGAATTATTATTCCGGCATTTTTAAAAACGTACGCACCGCATTCACGTAAGCAGAACCAAATTCTTATAAATAAAACTATGGAAACCGCCCAAAATCAGTATAATATTAAAGAGCTTCTGAAAAACCCAAATGCGTTAATGGAAGCTTTTAAGAACCCGAGTAAATTTGGTTTAGATTTTTACAAATCGCTTTCTACGCGTAACAAGCAATACCTGGCTTTTGCCGGAGCAGCCGGCTTGGTGGTATATGGCGTAATTCTGGGTAGGCAAAAGTAATTTACCAGATTAAAATACAGAAGGGCGGCCATTATGCTAGCCCTTCTGTATTTTATCAAATGCCTGGTACCGAAAAACATTATGGCGCTCAAAGTAAAATTCTTTTAAGCACCGGCTTCTTAAAAGTTAATTCTAATAAGAACTAAGGCCGGTAAAGGGAACCCGCAGGAAGAAAATTTAAAAAATCTCTAGCAAGAGGTTCCATGTTCGTAATACCTGGGAGCGGGGTCTTTAGGCAATATTATGATTGAAAAATGTAATCAGCGGTACGTATTTAAAGTTCTGTTTTAAAATGAAGTATTGGAACGCTGGTTTTTATGGTTTGATTTTTTCTGAAATTGATTAAATGGGCCTAGCAATAAACTGATATACAACGCTTTGTAGTGTTAACGCAAAAGCTTTAATAGAGCAATTGAGCAGCTTGAAAACCTAAATATTTAAAAAATAATCTTTGTTAAACTTTAATAAAAGATTAAAATGAAGGCAAACAATTATAATGGCTTTTTGCTTTTAAAATCTATTTTGGCGGGTAAAAGCTTGCATTTTTATCTTTAACCAGATAGACTGAAGCCAGTTATTTTAGCTCACTTTTCAAGCTTACCAAAAATTCCCGAATTTTCTCTAAAGATTTGACAATTTCCATTTTGTCTTTGGTTTGTACCGACCGGTTTTTAAGTACTTCGCGGGCTCCTTGAATGGTATAACCGCGTTCTTTTACTAAATGGTAAACCATGCGTAAATTCTCGATATCGGCTTTGGAAAAAAGACGATTGCCTTTCTTGCTTTTTTTAGGCTTTAACACCTCAAACTCAGATTCCCAAAAACGAATGAGGGAAGGCGCCACTTGAAACATCGCGGCTACTTCGCCGATACTATGGTACTGTTTCTCTATTTCTTTTTCCTTAAAAGGCATAATCTCGGTTAGTTAATCGCGGGCCACCTTTTCTATTTTGTTCTGCTTACCGAAGTCTAGCTGGTTATTCCTCGAATTAGCTGCACTTTATTAAAAAATCAGTAGCAGATTACGAGGAGGATAAAATAAGAATAAGGTTACCGAATAATTTTAAAAAATACTACTTTTGCCCAATCCCGTTCTACGGACTAAGTTCGGTTCGGTTCTTATTAGCGAATTTGAATTATTTTTTGCTGATAAACAACCTGATCAAATCTTAAACCTGCATTAATACTTAAAGAATATAAATGAATTCTTCGGAGATCAGACAAAAGTTTCTTGATTTTTTTGCTTCTAAAAACCATCATGTTGTTCCGTCGGCCCCCATTGTGGTGAAAGATGATCCTACACTCATGTTCACGAACGCCGGCATGAACCAGTTTAAAGATTATTTTTTAGGCAATAAACAAGCACCCTGGCCCCGCGTAACCGATACGCAGAAATGTTTGCGCGTTTCGGGTAAACACAACGACCTGGAAGAAGTAGGATACGATACCTACCACCACACCATGTTCGAGATGCTGGGCAACTGGTCGTTTGGCGATTATTTTAAAAAAGATGCTTTACCCTGGGCCTGGGAACTGCTCACCGAAGTATATAGCTTGCCGAAAGAACGCCTGTACGTGAGCGTGTTTGGCGGCGACGAAAAAGACGGCTTACCCGAAGACAGTGAAGCTTTTAAAATCTGGAAGAAAATATTAGGCGGCGAAGACCGCATTTTGTTTGGTTCTAAGAAAGACAACTTCTGGGAAATGGGCGATACCGGTCCTTGTGGCCCGAGTTCCGAAATTCACATTGATTTGCGCCGCCCCGAAGAAGTAGCCCAAATTCCCGGCAAGGCACTCGTAAACAACGACCACCCGCAAGTAGTAGAAATCTGGAACAACGTATTCATCGAATTTAACCGGTTGGCCGATGGCTCATTGGTAAAACTGCCTGCGCAACACGTAGATACGGGCATGGGCTTCGAGCGTTTGTGCATGGCCATCCAAGGCAAACAATCCAATTACGATACCGATGTTTTTCAGCCGCTTATTCAATTTGTGGCCGAACAAGCCGACGTAATCTACGGTGAAAACGAGAAAACCGATATTGCTATCCGGGTACTTTCGGATCATATCCGGGCTATTGCCTTTGCCATTGCCGATGGGCAGCTACCATCGAACAATAAAGCCGGTTACGTGATCCGGCGTATTTTACGCCGGGCGGTACGGTACGCCTTTACTTTTTTAAATTTTAAGAAGCCTTTCCTCTACCAGATGGTGCCGGTGCTGGCCGACCAGTTAGCGAATGTGTTTCCAGAGTTAAAAGCCCAGCAAGCGTTTGTGCAGCGCGTGATTGAAGAAGAAGAACTGGCTTTTCTGCGCACGCTGGAAAATGGGTTGAAACGCTTAGATGCTTTAAACGAATCCTTTGTGGCTAACCAGAACCGCATTGACGGAAAAACCGCTTTTGAACTGTATGATACCTTTGGTTTTCCGGCTGATTTAACGGCTTTAATTGCCAAAGAAAAAGGCTTTACCGTAGACGAAGCTGGTTTTGAGGCCGAAATGTTGGCGCAGAAAACCCGCTCCCGCAACGCCGCCCAAACCGAACAAGGCGATTGGGTTTTGGTGAGCGAAGATGTGCCCACCGAGTTTATTGGCTACGATGCGGTATCTACGGAAGCGCGTCTGGTAAAATACCGCCAAGTTAAAGCGAAGAATAAGACAGAATACCAGTTAGTGCTCGACCGCACGCCTTTCTACGCCGAAAGTGGCGGCCAGGTAGGCGATAGTGGTTTCCTGGAATCAGACTTGAGTAAAGTAAAAGTGCTGGATACCAAAAAAGAAAACGATTTAATTATTCATATCACCACTGATTTACCACTGAATTTAGAAGCGCCTTTGCTGGCCCGGATTGACGAAGAACGCCGGCGTTTAATTCAAAAAAATCACTCCGCTACGCACTTATTACACGCCGCTTTGCGAGAAGTATTAGGCAGCCACGTGGCCCAAAAAGGATCTTTGGTGAATGAGAAATTACTGCGTTTCGACTTTTCGCACTTTACCAAAGTTACCGACGATCAGTTGCGTGACATTGAATCTATCGTAAACCAACACGTCCGTCAAAGCATTGCGCTGGACGAAAAACGCAACGTTCCGATCGCTGAAGCTAAACAACTCGGCGCTACGGCTTTGTTCGGCGAAAAATACGGGGAGTTTGTGCGGGTGATTACATTTGATAAAGATTATTCCGTGGAGCTTTGCGGAGGAACCCACGTGCCCAACACCGGCGAAATTGGTATATTAAAAATAATTTCGGAAAGTTCGGTGGCTGCCGGAGTTCGCCGCATTGAGGCTTACACTGCCGGTTATGCCCAGGATTATATCAACCAGCAACTTGCTCAGCTAGACGCAGTAAAAGAAGCTTTAGGTGTTCAAACCAATTTAGCGGCTGCTATTGAAAAGTTAACGACTGAAAATAACACTTTAAGAAAGCAGCTGGAACAATTTGAATTAAAGCAACTTACCGTTTTAAAAGATTTTCTATTGACTAAAGTTCAGGAAATAAACGGCGTTAAACTCATTGCCGAAAAAGTAGAGGTGAGCTCAGCGGATTATTTAAAAAAATTAGCCTTTGATAGTCGAAATGCTTTACCCGAAAACTTATGCCTGATATTAGCCGCTGAAATTGACCACAAACCCCAGCTCGCGGTCATGTTGTCGGATAATTTGGTATCGGACCGAAAAATGAACGCAATTAGTTTGGTGAAAGAATTGGCGAAAGAAATAAAAGGCGGCGGCGGTGGTCAACCGTTTTACGCTACCGCCGGCGGCAAAGACATTGCCGGATTAAGCGCAATACCAGTTAAAGCGGCAGAGCTTCTTAAGGCGCAATTGCAAAACTAAGCTAGTTCAACGAAGTGTTCAGTGGCTCTTGGTTCCAACTACAACCGGTGTCATTCAAAAGGAAACTATTGAGCTACCCCGCCATAAGTTTCCTTTTGATGATCATTGAAATCCGGTAAGATACTAAGTTAAGGGAATTGAATAAGAGTTCTAATTGTTGTAAATAGCTTTTGAACAAAAGAAAAGGCCTGCTAAATTTTTGATACGAGCTCTGTTGCCAATTAGCTTGCCGCTGAATGACAAGCGAGTGGATCGTAGTAGTTGTACCAGCTCATTAGAAAGCAGTTTAAATAATTAGGTGGTCCCAAAATTTATCTACTTAAAAGAACACAGTTAAATTTTTAAAAAAAGGCATTAATCCAAACAATCCTGATACTGGTGTTTTGATACCAGTATCCAACAAAACAAATGGAAGAGAATATTCGAGATAAATACCAGCCGATCATTGGTTTGGAAGTACACGCGCAATTGCTGACGGAAAGTAAAATGTTTGCTTCTGATTCTACGGAGTACGGCACTTTGCCCAATACCAATATCAGCGTGATTACTTTGGGGCACCCGGGTACTTTGCCGCGGGCCAATGCCAAAGCCGTGGATTATGCTATAAAAATGGGTTTGGCTACCAATTGCCAGATTACCCGCCAGAATATTTTCGCCCGTAAAAATTACTTTTACCCCGATTTACCGAAAGGCTACCAGATAACCCAGGATAAAACCCCAATCTGTCGGGAAGGGTTTGTTTGGATTCAAACCAGCCTAGGCGAAAAGCGCGTGGGCATTACCCGCATTCACATGGAAGAAGACGCGGGCAAATCCATGCACTTAGCCGGCGAAACCGAATCGTTAATCGATTTAAACCGGGCCGGGGTTCCCCTCATCGAGATTGTATCGGAACCCGATATTCATACTTCCGAAGAAGCGTATAATTACCTGACTGAAATTAAAAAACTGGTGCGGTACCTGGATATCTGCGACGGCAACATGGAAGAAGGTTCGCTCCGCTGCGATGCCAACGTGTCGGTGATGTTGAAAGGCGCCAAGCAGTTCGGCACCAAGGTAGAGGTAAAAAACATGAACTCTTTCCGGAATGTGCAACGCGCCATTGAACACGAAATAGACCGGCAAATTGAAATGTTGGAACGCGGCGAAGTGATTGAGTCGGAAACGCGGGGTTTTGATGCGGTAACCGGCACTACCAGCGGACAACGCTCCAAAGAAACCATGAACGATTACCGGTATTTTCCGGAGCCGGATTTAACCCCGGTTATAGTTTCGGAAGAAATGCTGGCGGCTATTAAAGCCGAAATGCCGAGCTTGCCGCACGAGTTGTACGAACGTTTTACCCGCGACTACAAATTACCGGAATACGATGCCAACGTATTAACGGATCAAAAAGAAATTGCTTTGTACTTCGATCAATTGTGCCAGCATACTACCAATTACAAAGCCGCTTCCAATTGGATGATGGGTCCGGTGAAATCGTACATAAATGAGCTGGCCTTGCACATCAGTGATTTTCCGCTGCAACCGCCACAACTCGCCGAATTGATTAGTTTGGTAGATACCGGTAAAGTAAACCATACGGCGGCGAGCCGCACTATTTTCCCGGAGCTCATACAAAATCCGGCCAAATCGGCGTTAAGCATTGCAGAGGAACTCAACTTAATCCAGGAGTCTAATAGTGATCAGTTACAGGACTTTATCAACCAGGTTCTGACGGGTAATCCGAAAAAAGTAGCGGAATATAAAGCCGGTAAAACTGCCTTAGTGGGCATGTTTATGGGCGAAATTATGAAATTAACCAAAGGCAAAGCCGACCCAAAAGCCGTAAATAAATTGTTGCAGGAAAGCTTAGCCAAAGTGTAAGTTTTGTTTTTTACCAGGTTATAAATTTTAATGCCGACCAGTAAAAAATTTAAAAAAATTAGAGATGAAAAAAGTAGTGTTAGTGCTGGCTGTGCCGCTGGCCTTTTTAGGAGCTTGTAATAAAATAGGTTCTAAAAACGGGGTAGATAGTGGCAGCTATAAAATTTACGGCAAATTAAATAACCAAAGTTCGGGTAAAGTATATTTGAGCGAGCTAGGGGAGCAGCAATTTGTTTATAAAGATACGGCTACCGTGCTCAACGATGGTTCATTTACCTTCGAAGGTAAAGTGAATGAGCCCACCGTATACCGCATTTCTTTAACTGACCAGAACATGCTTTTATTAATGCTGGACAATAAAGAAATACAAGTAGAAGCCGATGCCAAAGATTTGCGGAAGACCTACGCCATTAAAGGATCGGAAGAAGCGCAGTTGTTTAAGCAACTCACCGATAAGCTAGATAAAATGCAGACGGCTGGCATGCAGTTGCAGCAACGTTCCACGAAGGCTAACGAATCCAATAACGAAGATTCTATTAAAGTTATCCAGGGAGCTTACATGAGCATGCAAAAAAGCAATGCCTCCATGATTAAGAGCTTTATCCGGCAGCACCAGAAAACCGCAGTTTCGGCTTTTGCTACCTTAAACTTGTTAAATCCGGAATCCGATTTAGCTTTTGCCGATAGCATGGCGACTTTGTTTAACAAAAACCTGCCCGAATCGCAGTACACCAAAGCATTAGTCAAAAAGCTGGAACCGCTTAAAACGCTGGCGGTGGGCAAAGCTGCCCCCGATATTACTTTGCCAACGCCCGATGGTAAATCGCTGTCCTTATCTTCCTTAAAAGGCAAATACGTGCTAGTAGACTTTTGGGCGTCGTGGTGCGGGCCTTGTCGTCAGGAAAACCCCAACGTGGTCCGGATGTATAATAAATACAAAGCCAAAGGGTTCGAGATTTTTGGGGTTTCGCTGGATAACTCCCGCGAAAAATGGCTGGGTGCCATCCAAAAAGATCAACTTACCTGGCCACACGTTTCGGATCTAAAAGGCTGGGAAAGTGCTGCCGCGCAACTGTATAACATACAGGCTATTCCGCAAACGGTATTGCTGGACCGGGAAGGTAAAATTATTGCCCGCAACTTACGCGGCCCCGAGTTGGAAGCGAAAGTAGCCGAATTGTTAAACTAAGCTAAAAAAATAAGGCTAATTGTTCCTGTTTTTTAATTTTTGAATATTCAAACGAAAAGACCATCTGGTGCTCCAAATGGTCTTTTAATTTTTGCTGAATTAAGTATTATTAATTTAAATATTTCTGAACTCCTTTTTACTTCAGAAACATTTGTTGTAAAGCGGCCCAGAGCTGCTTTTTTTTGTTTACGTCCAGCTCAATAGCTTCCAGTTCTTCCACTACCAACAAAGGAGTGCGGCCGATGCTAGCCGGTTTGTAGTAGCCCACCCGGGAATCGGCCGTCATATCCAGGATATTTTTACCGAACACGAGTAAATGGTTTACATTTATCTCTTTACTAAGTTCGTGAATGTTTACGGGTTTAACCTGTAAGGCATTTACGTAGCCCACGTCAGAAGGTGTATACCGGATTGCTCCTAATACTTTAATTAAAAATTCATTCTTCGGCAAAGCCCGAAAGGCTGCTTCCGGCAAGGACACCAGCAACACTAAACCTTTTTTATTTTCGCCCAGAACCGGGTATTTAGGAGTAAGAGCAATACTGCCCAAGCGATCTATTTCTTCCGGGCTAATTACTTCAGGAGCAACCAAGGGAGTAATTTGCGCCAATTCCAGTTCCGGTTCAGGTAAAATAAATAAATGCTCGGTATAAAGCTGTTGATAAAAAGCTAAAACTGATGGGTTAAATGCCATAACATTAAAAGTACGGGATAATGAACAATACCGGCAACTTGTAATCTGAAACTAATTTTATTCCGGTACTTTTTCATCCAGGTTAAAAATAGATTTTAATTCTTTGGCTTCGTGCGGTTTCATGCGGCCCGCCAAAACTAAGCGCAGCTGGCGGCGGCGCAAAGCACCCTCGTACAAACTAATTTCTTTATCTGTTTCGGGCAAAGCTTCCGGCACATCAATAGGGGAACCCGTTTGATCTAATGCCACAAAAGTAAGAAAAGCTTCGTTGCTTTTTGTTTTGGTTCCGGATGGAATATCTTCGGCCCACACATTTACGTGTACCTCCATGGAGGTATTAAAAGAACGGGTTACCTGGGCTTCCATGGTGATAACATTGCCTAATTTGATGCTTTGCTTAAAAGAAATATTATCCACGGAAGCCGTTACCACAATGCGGTTAGAATGTTTTTGGGCCGAAATGGCCGAAACAATATCTAACCAGTGCATCAGCCGACCGCCCATTAAATTATTCATGGTATTGGTATCATTGGGCAATACCAATTCCGTCATGGTAGTAAATGATTCTTTAACGCTCTTCTGTTTCCGGTTTGCCATACATACGATTTATGCCGCAAATATACCTAATTTTAACAAGTACCATTTACCCCTTGGCATTTACCATTTACCAAGTACCATTTAGCAGTTACCTACAATTATTATATTTAGAGATCAGAGAACGTATAACTCTTAATTCATAACTTGAAACTCATAACTCCAAAACCTTACTTATTCCAGCCTGATTTGCCCAATAGGGGCACAAATTTAAAATTATTAAATACTTCGCGGGTAAATTCATCGCTGGTTTCCCGCACGACGCGCACCATTTTCTGGCTTTGTTCATCGCCGACCGGAATAACTAAAGCCCCGCCTACTTTTAATTGCGCCAGTAAACTTTTGGGAATAACAGGTGCCCCCGCGGTTACCAGAATTTTATCGAAAGGAGCCTCCTGGGGCAAACCTTCCGAGCCGTCGCCGCAGAAAGTATGTGGGTTTAAGTTGTTTTTTTTAAAAAATTGCAATGCTTTCTGAAATAAAACCTGGTTGTATTCAATGGTATACACGTAGGGCGTTATCTCGAGCAAAATGCAACATTGGTAACCCGACCCCGTGCCAATTTCTAGAACCTTGTCGTGGGAGTTTAATTGTAATAATTCGGTTTGGTAAGCCACCGTATACGGCTGCGAAATGGTTTGGCCCTCCCCAATCGGAAAAGCTTTATCCTGATAGGCATGTTCCAGAAACATTTTTTCAAAGAAAAAATGCCGGGGCACTTTGGCAATGGCTTGTAAAACCCGCTCGTCTGTAATTCCTTTTTCTTTCAGGAGTTTTACCAGAACTTTGCGCATTCCTTTGTGCCGGTACGTATCTGTATGCATGCGTTAAAAATTAGTAAATAAATAATTCTTTTTCCGGTTAAGAAATTACCGTTAATTTTGAAAACAAGATTTTAAAAGGCACTTCTGCAGGTTTGGCTTTATTTCTTAAGCAATTAAACCGCGAAATTAGGAATCTGGTTAGATATAAAAAATGAGGTTAACGGTATTATCAAATTTTACCCTTGGCATCTGTGCTAGCTACCGCGTTGTAAGTGCCTTTCATTTACGGCTACCATTTTTTTAAAACGCTGTTTGTGCGTAAAGTAAACAAGATAACTTTTGTATTCACCGACTTCATAGCCGCTTTTTTGGCTTGGGTTCTGTTTTTTATTCTCCGCAAAATTATTCTGGAGGAAGGAGTGATTCATCTCCCGTGGTCCTTGCTGAGTAATGCCGCCATTATTGCTTCTTTCTGGACTTTATTGTACGCTTTAACGGGTCAGTACCGCGAAGTATTTCGCAAATCCCGGGTGAAGGAAATCTTAAACCTGGCGCAAATTTCGTTCGTTGGGGGTGTTATTATTTTTTTTGTATTACTCCTGGACGATGAAGGCGTTTATAATTACCAGGCTTATTATAAAACCATTGCCACCTATTTATTTGTTCATTTTTTTACCTCGGCTTTATGTAAAACCCTAGCCATTACCCACAACCAGAATTTAGTAAAACAAGGCAAAGTTTATTTTAATACCTTAATTATTGGCTCCAACAGCAATGCCCGGGATGTTTACAAAGAACTGGAAAAAAACAACCGCCACTTAGGCTTACAAATAAAAGGTTTTGTGCACGTGTTTGATTCTTTCGGCCATTTTTACGAAGACGAATTATGCAATTTGGGTCCTTACCGCGCTATTGCTGATTTAATTAAATTACACCAGATCGAAGAAGTAATTATTGCCATTGAACCACAGGAGCACGAAAAAATTACCGAAATTTTAAGTTTACTCGAAGGCGAAAATGTACGCATCAGCATATTGCCCGATGTTTACCAGATTTTACTGGGCTCCGTTAAGGTAAATCACTTATTCGGTACGCCGCTGATTGAAGTAAAACAAGACTTAATGCCGGTCTGGCAGGAAATCTTGAAACGAGCTGCGGACATTGCTGTTTCTTTATTTTTTATGCTTTTTTTCTGCTGGGTGTATTTTATAATTGCCTTATTGGTAAAATTATCGTCGCCGGGTAATATTATTTACCGCCAGGAACGCATTGGCAAGAGCGGCCGCCCTTTTTACATTTATAAGTTTCGGAGCATGTTTGCCGATGCCGAAACCAACGGCCCGGCCCTTTCTTCGGACCTGGACCCCCGCGTAACCCCTTGGGGCCGTTTTATGCGCAAAGTACGCCTCGACGAATTGCCGCAGTTTTATAATGTGCTGGTAGGAGAAATGTCGTTGGTGGGCCCGCGGCCGGAACGGCAATATTTTATCGACCAAATTGTACTGGCGGCTCCGCAATACAAACACTTATTGCGGGTGCGCCCCGGAATTACTTCGTTGGGTTTAGTAAAATTTGGCTATGCGCAAAACGTAGAGGAAATGGTAAAACGCTTAAAATACGACATCTTATACATCGAAAACATGTCGCTGGCCATGGATTTCCGGGTGCTGTTGTATACCATTAAAGTGATTGTGGAAGGCCGGGGGAAATAAATTGAAAGTTGCAGGTGACAAGTTGCAGGTTATGGATGAATTAGTAAGTTAATCAATGTGTTTATAATAATCTAGCTTTATAAGGTGTATTCTAAGATTACAAGTTCGTTTTATTAACAACATTATTTTATAAAGAGAATGATAGATTTATATTTCAAATAGATTAATTTCACTAATACTCTATGAGGAATAAAACACACGATCTCACTTTTAATGGATCATTGATATTGTTGGTCTGTAGTTTTATACAAGGCTTATCTAAATGGAATTGGAAAATATCTAATAGTGCAGATTTTACATTTTTTAAGATAACTATATTTGCTATACCTTTAATCTTCGGTGGCCTCTATTTAGCAACTAATTATGGCAATAAAAACAATCCTGACAATAAAGAAATTTCGGAAGGAGTTAAACTTACTTTAATTACTTATATTAAAATTTCAGGAATCATATTATTAATAAGTTTATTGATATTGATACTGTTTGGTATTAGTGTGTTTTAGCAACTGTCGAAAATCTAATGCATCGAATTAGATATTTAGTTTTAGTTAATTATAGTAGTTAAAATAATTCAATTTAAAATATACAATTGTGTTCACCGGCATCATCGAAACCCTCGGACGTGTAAAAAGCATCCGGGCAGAAAATACGAATAAACATTTTACCATACAGGCGGAGATTACCCCGGAGTTAAAGATCGACCAAAGTGTGTCGCACAATGGCGTTTGTTTAACCGTGGTGGCTATTCAAAACCAGGAATACACTGTAACGGCTATCCAGGAAACCTTACAGAAAACCAATCTAAATAGCTTACACCCCGGCGACTTGGTAAATCTGGAACGCTGCATGCAAGCCAATGGCCGCTTCGACGGGCACGTAGTACAGGGCCACGTAGATCAGATAGGTACTTGCTTAGCGGTAGTTGATCAGAACGGGAGTTGGCTGTATACCTTTGCATACGATACTACTGCGGGCAATATTATCGTGGAAAAAGGTTCTATTTGCGTGAATGGGATTAGTTTAACAGTAGTTAATTCGCAGCGTAATCAATTTTCGGTAGCCATTATCCCGTATACTTATGAGCACACTAATCTGCAAAATGTGCGGGCCGGCAGCACCGTAAACCTGGAGTTTGATATTATTGGTAAATACGTAGCTAAACTTTTAGGCAAATAGCCCCGGATAAGGTAGCAGAAATAAAAAAATTTAAAACAACGCTTTACAAGTAAAATCCGGCGGTTTTACATCCGCCGGATTTGTCGTATATTAATGAATGATTCGCTTTGATTAGTCGCGCTTTACGAGTTTGCTGAAGTTGCTGTCTTCGCTGAGGAGGATGGCTAACTTTTTAGCCTCAAATTCTTTGAAGAATTCGTCCCAACTAATTTCCTCGAAACTGTCGTTATCTTTGCTTTTCTTTGGGAAATGGATGCGCAGGACGCCGTCACCTTTTCCATCATCTTCGGTACCTTTTATTATAGACGGAACGCCGCCGTGTTGCTCGGCCCATTTTTCAATTTCTTTGCGGTTAGTGGTTTTTTTTGTTTCGCTCATAAGTTTATTTATTGGTGATATTACCCATACGCGGGCTAGTTAAGGTAAGGTTTATTTTTTTAAAAAAGTTTAAGATAACCCGTGTAAAGTATTGCCCAAATGCAAACCTGCGGAGTTCGTTATTGGTTGCTCGTTGTTCGAATAATAAAATTTAAAAAATCAGGCTCTTAGTATTATCCGGACAGCCATTTATGATTTGCGTAATCTTGAAAATATTACTTCGTTATACGGAGAGTTCGTGTAAACGCCAATCAGAGATTGGCTGCACCAAAAGTACTTAGAACGCTGCGCTAACTCTAAGCACAACGAATCCGATTATTTCCAACCTTCCAACCTTTCAACTTTATAACCTTCCAACCTGTAATTTGCAACCTGTAACCTGTAACCTGCAACTTTCCAACCTGCAACCAATTAGCGGCTGATTACCGTATGCCGGCTTACCCCGTAACCGCCCCATATTCCTAAGCCACCGGTAACATTAGAGCGCACGGTAGTCGGAAAGCCGAAGGGATTACCATTGCTGGCCCGGTCGGCCTCCAGCGTAAACCAGAATTGGTAATGTTGGTAGTCGATCGCGGCCCATTTTAAACGCACCGTATCGCCTTTTTTAAAATAACTGTAGGTTTCCAGGTCTACTTTCGCGGATTTCGGGTAACCCCGTTCTAAAGGAAATTCAATAGTGCGGCCATTTACAAATTCATCGGTTAACACCGAAGCCTGGTAGCCGGGGTAAAACGGTTCGGATGGCCGGCTGGTAAAAAACCGGACGTTATTACCTAACGTATCGGGATCCGGGTACCGGTACCACAACGTTACCAAGCTATCGTTTTTAGGATTAGGATGCGGCCGAAACCACAAAGAATCTACCGGCGTAGGAGTGGGTATGGTGGTAGTGGCACTTAAGGTCTTACCTTCCGCGGTAATTTGCAGGTGGTAGGTATTTCCAATTTCGCCTTTTAAATCCGGAGAAGTATAAACGGTTACTTTCGCTAGCGGCGAATTGGTTTCAATGGGCAGAGGAAAGCCAAACTGTTCACTAATAATTTGTTGCTGGTCAGTGGGTAAGCTAGTGAGCAGCACTTCTTGCAAAGGGTAAACCCTACCGGCAGACCGTATTGTAATGGCAGCCCGGTGCACAATAGCATTTACAAATGCCTCGGTTACGGCCGAACCAAATACCGGAATACTGCGGCTCAAAATAACATACGGTGGCGCATTTTGCTCGATATGGCCCTGCACCACAAATTTTTCTTCGCCCGCGGCCAAATCAATGGCAATATCTTCTTCGCAACTAATCAGCAATAAACTACAGCTTAGATTTAACCAAAAATTTAAAAAAAACTTCATGTTCAGAAACTAAAATTCCAAGTTACCGAGGGTATTGGAAAAGGAAACACACTTACTTTTTTAGCCTGCATGGTTAAAGAATCGGCGTAAGGGCTTCCCTCGTTATCGATGTAATAAAAGAAAGGATTATGCCGGCCGTAGGCATTATAAACGGCAAAAGTCCAGCTGGTTTGCAACCAACCCGGCTTTTTTTTCTGGTAAGTGGCCGATAAGTCTAAACGGTGAGTGGGCTGCATCCGGAAACCATTACGAGCTCCGTATTGGTAAATAACGGCATCTTCGATCACGTAACGCCGTTCGGGTAAAGTTACCGATTGGCCAGTGCCTAAAGTAAAAGTTCCGCCCAAGGTCCAGTTCGTATTATACTGATAGGAAGTTACCAAAGACAAGTCGTGGCGCCGGTCAGAACGGGCCGGAAAAGCTTTTCCGTTATTTAAATCCGGGAAAGTGCGGGTAGTACGTGCGACAGCATAACCTAACCAACCTTGCCACTTGCCCTGATTTTTCCGGATAAAAAACTCAGCCCCGTATGAGCGTCCATGGCCCACTACAAACTCGTACTCTAAATCTTTATTTAAAGGACCGGGCACGTAGCCTTCGCGGTATTCCAGTTGGTTATCCAGGGTCTTGTAATACACTTCCACAGAAGCTTCGTAGGCATTATTTTTAAAATTTTGAAAATACCCGCCCGCATATTGCCACGAAAACTGCGGTTTTACCAAAGCCGAACTCGGTACCCAAATATCAACGGGCAAAGCGGTATAGGCGTTAGACACTAAATGCAAATACTGCGCATTCCGGGATATTCCTGCCTTTACCGAGGCGGTTTTAGAAACAGAATACCGCCAGGAAAATCGCGGCTCCCAGGCCAGGTAATCTTTTACTTTTTGGTTGGCGGCATAGGTAACAGAATCAACCAGGCGGCCCGTTTGGTTAAAGTTAAACTGGGTAAAAGGTCCGGTTTGGCGCAAACCACTCAGGCGCAAGCCTATATTCAAAGCTAATCGTTCCGATACGGCCCAATCATCCGAAACGTAGACGGCAGCTTCGTATACTTGCTTGCGGCGAACCCGATCCGTCGAAAAATCTACTCCTTCTTCGGTTTGGGCGGTGCCCGTCCGAGGAGTTACTAAATGCCGGGTAAGGTGCAAGCCGTATTGCAGTGTGTGCCGCACGGAAGGGTAATAATCAAAATCTACTTTTACACCCACATCTTTTACGCCGGTATCTAGTTTAGAACTGTAATTATCAAAGTGCGAATCAAAAATAAAGCGGTATTGGTTATAAATGCCGGATACATTTAAGAACAGCTTATCAGAAAAAAGATGATTCCAACGCGCCACGGCTATTTTATTTCCCCAATCAAAATCTGCCTGAAAGCGGCCATCGGATAAGTCAAAGGCTCCTTTATCGTTGCCCAGGTAACCACTTAAATATAAGCGGTCTTGGCGCGAAAGAGTATAATTAATCTTGCCGTTTAAGTCGTAAAAAGAGTAGGGGACTCCGCCTTGAGCAGTATTTTTTAAAAAAGGATTGGCCAGCACGTCTAAATAAGTTCGCCTACCAGAAAGCATAAAGGAAGCTTTTTGCCGCGCCAGCGGGCCTTCTACTAAAAACCGGGAAGCAATTATACCCACGCCGCCTTCGGCCCGCAACTGATCTTTGTTTCCTTCTTTCATGCTGATGTCTATCACGGAGGCTAAGCGACTACCGTAGCGCGCTGGCATATTGCCTTTAATAACCGTGGTGTTGCGGATAGCATCGCCGTTGAACACAGAGAAAAAATTAAATAAATGACCTGGATTATACACCACCGCTTCGTCGAGCAAAATTAAATTTTGATCGGCACCACCACCGCGCACGTAAAATCCGGTATTGCCCTCGCCACCCGACTTGATGCCGGGCAGTAATTGAATGGTTTTTAAAATATCGGTTTCGCCAAATAATACCGGTAAAGTTTTAATTTGTTGGATAGGCAAAACTACCTGGCCGAGTTGCGTGCTTTTTACCTGCTCATCGGGCCGCTTATCCGAGATCACGACTTCTTCTACCTCCACCGAGGCTACCTCCAACAGAATGTCTTGTTGCTGGTTGTAAGTTAAGGTAATTTTAATTTCCTGGGCGCGGTAGCCTAAATACTGCGCGATTAGGGTGTAGGTTCCCGGAGCAAGGGTAATGGAATAGAAGCCGTAATTATTGGCCGCGCTCCCTTGACTGGGGTTTTGTTGAAGGCGTACGGATGCCCCCACTAAGCTTTCGCCCGAGGCGGCATCCCGAATATAACCACTAAGCGTATATTTTTGCTGCCCCCAAACGGAGCCCGAAATAAATAAAAGTAAGAGTAAAAAGAGCTTATTCAAAGGTATGAGTGGTTCGGCACAAAGATTTGTTATTTAAACAAATTGCAGCCCGGAAAGTTACCAGTAAGTTAGGTAATCCTTCATGAAGGAAACTGTAGAACAAAAAAGGAGTAAATAGTTTTTTATTTTTTAATAACCGTTGTGATTAACCCTTGAGCTAATTTTGTTAAAATTTTCTGCTTCTCTATTTATTGATTTTTTCCATCATTATACCCGGATCGGACAACGCAGTAAAACCAAATCTTTCATATAAGCCATGCGCATCTTTTGTTCCTAAACCCCATCTTTTAATTGCTTGTAAATCAGGGTGCGCCATTATTTCCTGCAGCAAAAAATTTCCTAAACCTTTATTTTGATATTCCTCCAGAATAAACACATCCAATAGCCAGGAAAAAACGCCAAAGTCAGTTATTACCCGGGCAAAACCAACTTGTTTATTTTTTAAAGTATATATGCCAAAACAAAACGAGTTTTCAATGGACGTCTCTATCGTTTCTCTACTTCTTGTTTTTGCCCAGTATGATTTATTTTGCAGAAAATCAATTATTACATTTTTGTCTAACTTAGTTTTTTCTGTTGATACGTAAAAATTGGTATTCATATAGAACCGGTTAAATTTTTTTAAAATTACCTGGTAAAATAAGGATGACGCACCAGGAGCTTGCGGAATAAAAAGCCGAATATAAGACCCAGTACAATGCCCAAAACGGCTCCACCCAGTACATCCCCGGGAAAATGCACCCCCAAGTAAACGCGACTATACGAGATGGCTACCGCCCAGATAAAGGCAAAAATTTTAAAATAACGGTATCGATCCGGCAGCATGAGCGCGAACAGCATGGCAATGGCAAACGTATTAGCCGCGTGCGACGATAAAAAGCCGAACTTACCCCCGCAACCCCCTACAATATTAATGGTTTCGGATAAAGTAGCATCGTGGCAGGGCCGCAATCGGGCAAAATACGGCTTAATAAAGCGTGATGAAATACCATCGGCGGCGAGTAATGCTAAACCTATAGCCAAAAACATCAGGATACTCTGCCGCCGGTGCCGGTAAATTAAATAGGCAGCTAAAATTAAATAAAAAGGAATCCAGAACAGTCGGTCCGAAATAGCCACCATAATAGGGTCCCAAAAACTGGAATGGTAGCCATTAATCGTCAAGAACCATTCCTGGTCAAGTTGTTTAATTTTTTCCAGCACGGGATTTAGTTGCAGGTTGCAGGTTACAGGTTGTGAGTTTAAATAATTAAAAATTTAGTTTTCTGAAGCGAAGATAAATTTTATGTGAAAATAAAGTATAAAAGTTGATTTGAACCTGCAACTTTCTCAACACATTTTTACAACCTGTAAGTTGCTACCTGTAACCTGCAACTCACTTCACCCAATCAATGCCTTTTTTTAAAAATTGCTGGGTTTTTTCTTCGGGGCTGCCGGGTTCGGGTTTGTAATTATAGCGCCAAGAAGCGTAAGTAGGCAAACTCATAAGAATAGATTCTACCCGTCCGCCCGTTTCCAGGCCGAACTTGGTGCCCCGGTCATGGACCAGATTAAATTCTACGTAGCGGCCCCGGCGCAGCAATTGCCATTCTTTTTGCTGATCCGTGTAAGTTAAATGACGATTTTGATTTATAATGTGGGTGTAAGTAGGGGCAAATACGTCGGCCACATCCTGCACCAAAGCAAATAGTTGATCTATGTCCATGTCTCCAGCCGGGGTAAGCCGGTCGAAGAAAACCCCCCCGATGCCCCGGGTTTCGTGGCGATGCGGCAAGTAAAAGTAATCATCGGCCCATTGTTTAAACCGGGAGTAGAAATCCGGATGATGCTGGTCGCACACTTTTTTAAGTTGTGCATGAAAATAGCGGCCTTGGACTACATCCACGTAAATCGGCGTGAGATCAATGCCGCCACCAAACCAAGCTTCGCCATTGCCGGCTTCCAGATAACGAACGTTCATGTGCGTAATCGGAATCATGGGATTGCTAGGGTGTAATACTACCGAAACGCCGGTGGCAAAATACCGGTTATCGGGCATTAGTAACTTAGCCGCGGCGGCTTGGGGCATTTCGCCGGAAACTGCCGAGAAGTTTACCCCACCTTTTTCGAAAATGGCTCCGTTTTGAATAACCCGCGACCGTCCCCCGCCGCCAGTTTCGTGTTGCCAATTATCTTCCTGAAAAAGTGCCTGGCCATCACATTCTTCTAATGCGCGACACAACCGGTCCTGAAATTCCCGAATCCAGGCTTCTACTCTTTTTTTCATTTTAGTGAATTACGAATGAATGTATTATTTAAAATTTTGAAGGTTTATGCTTACTGGGTCATTTTGGGCAACAATAAATTACCGGTATTTACGCCAGTACCAAATCAATAAAACTTTCTTTATTCTGGCGGCTAAAATTAATTAGTATTAATCAAAACAACTTACCGATTCGTTAAATAGAATTTTTAGTTACGGAGTAAGCCACTCTATCAACAAGCAATCAAGTTAGTTTAATAAGTTATAATATTTAGAAAATGGTGGAGGTACAAAAAAGTTTATTTGCCGATTATCAAATCTGTGGTGACAATAAGCAAGCATACCCAAGGTACCCTAAATGCAACAACGAAGAATTTTTTAAAAAAGATTACGCTAAAGCTGTTTTGAAACTAGGCAAGCAACAGGGAAGTAATGAGTTAAAAAAGAAAAGCATGTATTAAATAGATTAGCTATTTAAAGTATGATCTAAATGGTGGGCGGTTTAAATAGAAAAATTTAAAAAATGTATATAGTAGGATGGAAAGCAAATGGTAGCTCCCGGTATTACTATTCCAAAACAAATTACGCCAATAACCCAGTCGTAAAAACTGAATTATTGGCGTAATTGCTTAACCTGGCTACTAGAATTTTACGATGCGGTCTACTAAATAAATATTAGATCCTCTTACAATAATTAAATAAGTAGCCGTACGCAGGTCGGTAATATTCAAGGAAACGCTGTTTACACCGACAGAAGCAGGTATTTTCTTAGTTTGTATGACCTGGCCGGTTATATCGGTAATGGTAATTTGTACGTCTTCGGCTACCAGAGCCGTTACGTCCAAGCTAAACTCACCCGTAGTTGGGTTCGGATAAGCTTTTAATTGCGGACGGCTAACAAAAGCACGTTTCACGGCAATTACACCACTGTGCCGGTAGTTTCCTTTTACATTTACCATTTTTAAGCGGTAGTAGGTAGTTCCGTTATAGGGTTGTTTATCCAGGAAAGTATACCGCGAAAGTTGCGAAGTAGTACCGGCTCCTTTTACCCGCCCAATGGATTCAAATGTAACTCCATCCGAACTTCTTTCTACCTCATAATAGGCATTGTTGGTTTCCGAAGCCGTTTCCCAATTCAGCAAGGTCCCGTCTTTCTGCAGCTTGGCCGCAAACAAGATCAACTCCGCCGGTAATGGTATTTGCGTGGCATTGCTCCGGAAGGCGTAGTTCACGGTCGGCATGGTACCGTAGCTATCCTGATCAAACAAGTCAATCCAGCCATCGTTGTCAGAGTCGTGGTAAAAGCCGCTTCCAAAATCGACATGATTTAAGCGTTTGTCATTATCAGCATCTTCCAGCCAATTTGGGATACCATCACTGTCGCTGTCCGCAGTATTGTCGTAATAACCTGCGGCTGTTAAATTACCGGCTGTAGTAGCTGCTGCCTTGAACTTGTCAGCCAAATCTTTTAAATCCAACAGCGAGTAGCCGATTACTTTCGATGGGTCGCTATTGTTATCAAAAGCCTCAATAGCATCGCCGTACAAATCATCGTCGCTGTTTTCATCCAGATAATCGGGCCGGGGATTTAATACACCCGATACAACCGGGTAAAGCGGCGTACCGTTACTGCCGCAGCCGCATGTAGCATCGTAGGTATTATCAATGCCGTCCTTATCCGTATCGATGCCGCTAGGCGTGCGTACTGCCGGACTAGGTGTAGCTTGCGCTTCCAGGTAATCGCGTAATCCGTCGTTATCGGCATCAATGTCGAGGAAATTGTATAAGCCATCACCATCGAAGTCGTTTAAACTTGCAGCGGTGGTAGTGGTAGAACTACTTGGGATACCATTGCTACCTACCGGACTGGTAAGACGACCCGAGCTGGAACTATAGTTGGAGGAAGGTTCTAAACCATTAGGAGCCTGTTCTACCACGTCGGTAATCCCGTCTCCATCCGAATCTAAGTCAAAAGCATTGATGATGCCATCATTGTCTTTGTCAAATAATCTGTTTACGCCAGTGGTATTGTTAAAATTACCATTCGGGAAAGTAGGATCTTTATAATTTAGAATACCGTCATTGTCATCATCACCAGAGGGATCAAAGCCACCTGATTCCAGGATATCCGGAATGCCATCATTGTCATCATCTAAGTCTTCAGAATCTGCTATGCCGTCGCCATCTTCATCCATGATGGTAAAGGTAATTTCGCAAACTTCGTGACGGTTAGTAGAGCCTCCGGTACTAGCGGTAAAGCCAAAATAAACTGTAGGATTGCCGCCAAAAACAGTATTCACAAAATCTTCGGAGTAGCTGGCACGCAGCACATTATTAAAGTAAACATATAAGGTATTGGTACTTTTTTTCCAGATAATCCGCACCGGATGCGAGACATTATCTTCTACGTTAACGTTCGTACTGCTCATTTGCACTGCTTTCGTACCTTGTATAGTAGTGACGGGATCTCGTTCATCCCCATTTTTGAAAATAGAAATATGATCGTAAGCGGGTTCAATGGCTGCACTCCCGGTGAATGTGTTCTGATACGTATCAAATTCAATAGCCACAGAAGGCTTAATACCGCCGGTGCGAGCCGCCCCATCCCCAAAACCCAAACCTTCACCCGTTTGGCCACTGGCAAACAAAGGATTAGTAGTTCGTTGAAAGCCAAAAGCCATTCCATCGGCACCCCCATCTTTGTCACCTAAATAGGCGTTAAAGCTTACTTCAAAAGAGTTGGCAAAGTTAATGGGCGTTACACGCCACACTTCACCTCTTTTCGTTCCCTCATCTGGGGTTAACTGATAACAGTTGTCGGCCACTTTAAACGCGTCATTATTGGGCTGATACAGATCAGAGTTAATGGTAATAGAAACGGGTATATTGGTAGATGTTCCACCTTTAGCATCAATGGTATTCACCGTGGTGGCATAAGTACCATCCGCCACGGGGTTTGAATTAACCGTGATGGTACCATTAGTATTTAAGGTTAAGAATACCGGTAAAGCGGTTCCCGTACGCGTAGCACTAGTTATAGCCCCATCGGTATCAGATACAGTGGCCACTGGTGTTCCATTGGTTATAGCAAAACGGGAGTAAATATTAGTAGTGGAATAAACAGCCTCTACGTCGTTGTTAATCACAATGGTAACGGGTACGGTTGATTTGCCATTCTTATTATCTACCGTGTTAACGTTAGTTGTGTAGGTACCCGCGACTACAGAAGCCGCATTGTTCACGGTAATGGTTCCAGTAGATGCATTTAAACTCATCCAGGTAGGTAAAGCTGTTCCGGATACTACCGCTGAAGTGATAGCCCCGTCTAGATCCGACACCGTGGCCAACACTGAGTTAAGCGCCAAAGCATCCTTGTTATAAGTATTGGTCGCCGTACTAGAGTAAACCGCTTCTATATCATTGTTGATTGTAATGGAGACAGTTGGTGTTGATCTGCCGCCTTTATTATCTACCGTGTTAACGTTAGTTGTGTAAGTACCCGCTACTACGGCAGCCGCGTTATTCACGGTAATGGCTCCAGTAGTGGCATTTAAGCTCATCCAAGTAGGCAGAGCAGTACCAGCTACAATCGCCGATGTTAGTGCGCCATCCGCATCCGACACGGTCGCTAAAGTAGAAGTGGTAACTAGAGCGTCTTTGTTGAAAATATTAGGCGTAGAATAAACGGCTTCTGCATTATCGTTGATGATGGTAATAGACACCGTTGGCGTTGATCTGCCGCCTTTATTGTCTACGGTATTGATAGTAGTTGTGTAAGTACCTGCTACCACAGCGGCCCCGTTGTTCACGGTAATGGCTCCGGTGACGGCATCCAAGCTCATCCAAGTGGGCAGAGCAGTACCAGCTACAATTGCCGATGTTAAAGCGCCATCCGCGTCGGACACAGTAGCTATAGTAGAACCGGTAGCTAAAGCGTCTTTGTTAAAGGTATTCGGCGTTGAATATACGGCTTCTGCATTATCGTTGACGATGGTAATAGTTACAGGTACAGTTGATTTGCCGCCTTTAATATCCACCGTATTCACCGAAAAAGTGTAAGTGCCGGCCACTACGTTGGCCGCATTACTTACCGTTACTGCTCCGGTTAAGGCATTGAGGCTTGTTCCAGCGGGCAGTGTAAAACCAGCCGCCAAAGTGGCAGAGGTCAAGGCACCATCAGTATCGGTAACGGTAGCCAATACCGAGTTAAGCGCTAAAGCATCTTTGTTATAAGTATTCGGCGAAGAATAAACAGCAGCATTATCGGCAATAATAGCAATATTGTAGGTAGCCGGGGTTAGGTCTTCTGCGTTTTGGTTATCGACGGCGGTGTAGGTAAAGGAAAAAGTACCAGAACTACCATTAGCCGGGTCAAATTTTAAATTATTAACATCGCCTAGCAATACCTCGCTATTTACCGCTAAGGCCGTAGTACCTAAGTATAATGTGCCTTGCGCAAGAGTACCAGTAATTGATTTTATTACAAACTTAGTAACGGTACCCGGACTAGTGTCAGCGCCGGTAAAAGGAACAATGGTTACTGCATCCGCCGTACTGGGTACCGTTGCGTTTTTATCATCAGTAGTCGGCCGGACGTTGTTAGTGATGGCAATAGTATAATTTTCCGGCGTTAAATCTTCGGCACCTTGGTTATCAACGGCGGTAAAGGTAAAAATATACGAACCAGAAGCCCCATCTACCGGATCAAACCTTACATTAGCAACATCGGTAGCTAGTACTTCACTACCGGTCGTTAGAGCCGTGGTATTTAACAAGAGTGTTCCTTGAGCGGCCGTACCCGAAATGGATTTGATTATATACTTAGCCACTGAGCCTGGTGCCGTATCAGTGCCGCTAAAATCCGTAATATCAGTCGGTCCGTTGGTACTGGGCATAGTTACTGTTGCTACTGCTATAGTTACTGGCCGGGGATTATCCGTTACCGGAATGGTATAGGTAGCCGCCGAAGCATCAAGTGCTCCTTCATTATCACGGACCGTATATTGGAAGGTAGCGTTCCCGCTGAAACCCGCGGCGGGAGTATAGGTTAATAGGTTCCGGTTTACCCAATCGTATTCGGTACCAGTTGTAGTAAGTGCTACTCCATTATATAGGAGGGTGCCGGAAGTAGGTAAACTGGTTAAACGAAATTTAGCTATGGTACCATCGTCGTTAGCTGCCAAACCAGTATTTAAAGACACATTGGCGACTGTATTCAAGATAGCAGCATTGGTTACATTCTGAGCTACGGGTTCGCCGTTGATGGGAATAGTAAAAGTTCCAGTGTTACTAGTGAGTCCGCCGTTATCAGTAAGCGTAAATGTAAAAATAACATCGGCAGTATTACTTACAAGAGGAGTAAAGGTAATAGTTGGAAACGTAGCTAAAATGTAATCTTGATTGGCAACAGCTGGATTACCATTTACAATTAGAGTACCTTGCGTGGCAGTATTCGGAATAGTAGGAAACCGAAAAGATTGAAAATTGTTTTCTGGATCGGTGACGGTGGGTAGTCCTAAGCCCGTAGGACCGGCCGTATTTAGCAGCGTGGCATTGGTATAGTCGGTTACTACGGGTGCTTCATTTTGGTTGGTTACAGTTAAGGTAATAGTTCGGTCGGTAAAACCTGCTGGAGTACCGGTATCGGTGGCTCGCACTGTTACTACGTAAGTATTATCGTTCCCAACATCGGTAGGGCCTTCAAAATCAGGTGCGGTAAGAAATGTTAATACCCCCGCTGATGTTAAATTAAATTTGCCGGCATCGGCTCCGCCTGTAATGGTGTACGTAATGCTGTTATTTTCCGGGTCGGTAGCTGCCAGGGTTGTTACTGCGGTGTTGTTCTCCGCTACCGAGAGAGCCGCCGGAGTAGTAAATATGGGCGGTTCATTTACGTCAAGTACATTTATTAAAAAGCTTTGATTAGCAGAGTTGATGGTGCCATCGGAAGCAAATACCGTAATGGTAAAGTTTTGATCAGTTTCATAATTAATAACAGCGCCAGTAGCTACTGTCACCACTCCGGTAGTAGCGTCTATAGCAAAACGATTACCCGGATTGCCACCTGCTGCGAAAGCATACGTAATAGTAGCTCCCGCATCCGGATCTGTTGAACGAGCAGTGATATTCACTAAAGTACCGGCAGTGGCGTTTTCAGCTATCGTATTAGCAGTAGCATTAAAGTCGATTGGCGTGGTAGGAGGATCATTAACCGGAGTAACATTAATGTTAAAAGTTCGGTTAATGAGTGTATTGGTGCCATCTGATACTGAAAATCCGAAACTGGTAGTAGACGGCTCATTACCATTATGCGCGTACTTTATTAGACCACTGTTAATATTTGCTTGGGTAAAAGTACTATATAAAGCAAAATCTTCGCCTGCATCAATTATGTTGTCACCGTCCGTATCCCGGAATAAGGTACCGTTATTCACCGCGGTGGTTATGGTGTAGGTTACGGTAGCCAACTCTGGATCAGTAAATTCGAGCAAGGTGTTGTTGATTAAGCCGGTTGCACCTTCAGCTACAGTGAGAGTAGCGTTAACTACTTGCACCAGCGGTTCGTTTACATCGGTAACTGCAATGGTAAATATCTGCTCGGTAAAGGCCGTCGGAGTGCCATTATCAGTTACCCGCACCGTAATATTATGCGAAGTCGCGTTTTCGAAATTAAGTAAAGTGCCATCTGCCACGGTAACAACACCCGAAGTAGGATTAATAGTAAAACGACCACCCGCATTATCTGATAAAGAATAGGTGAGAGTGGTGGGCGCATCAGGGTCAGTAGCTTGAGCAGTGATACCTACGGTCGTACCGTTCGTGGCATTTTCGGCAATTGTGTTAATAGCCGGATTGTTATCAGTGGGAGTAGTAGGTGCCTCGTTGACATTGATCACGTTTACGGTGATAGCCTGTTCATCGTACAGGTTACCGGTACCGTTATCGGTTACCCGGACGATTACTTCGTAACCGTTATTAGCTCCCACATCAGTTGGTAATTCAAAGTTAGGCGAAGATAAAAACGTTAATGCCCCGGTAGTAGAATTAATAATGAATTTCGTTTGATCATCACCGCCGGAAATGCTATAGGTAAGAGTCGTACCACCCGTAGCACTGTTATCATTAGTAGCTATAACCGTGGTTATCACCGCTGTACTGTTTTCCGTAAAGGAAACAACGGCTGTCGCATTGCCACCATTAGAAGTAATATCCGGGGCCGCATTTACCTGAACCGGAATAGAGTAGGTACCCGTGTTAGATACATAACCGTCATTATCGTTAGTAGTAAAGGTAAACGTAACAGTGGTGGCCGTAGTAGTATTAGGTTGGTAGGTTAATCCGGTTAACTGGTTAGCAGTGGCCGAATAGGTGTTGGCCAGATTAGCTGCGGTAACAGCAACACCGTTAATGTAAAGTGTACCTGAAGTAGGCAGACTAGCAATTTTAAAATTAACAATAGTGCCATCAGCGTCGGTGGCGCTTAAAGAGGTGATCGGCTTTTGGGTAGCATTATTTGCAACAGGAGGCGTCGTTGTATTACTTACTGCTGGAGCCGCATCAATTGGAATGGAATAAGTAGCAGTATTAGTAGAGTAGGTCACGCCATTATTATTGCTAGCTCTATAACTAAAGGTAGCCGTACCAAAATAACCAGGTGCGGGATCAAACTGTAAACTAGCAGCTTGCGCAGCAGTTAGCGTATAATAGCCACCTGTTAATATAAAGCTCATTATAGGCATCATAGTTCCTCCATACAACACGCCTTGAGCAGCAGTTGGTAAGGAAGAAGCTAAAATTTGGTAAGTAGTGATAGTTCCGCCAGTAGCACTTAAAGAAGCAATGTTCGTTGCAGCAAGGGAATTGAGCAAGGGAGCAGTAGTAATATTCGTGGCGGTTGGTGGTAAAGTTGTTGGGTTATTACCCCGGTCTGTGTTACTTACCGGAATGGTATAAGTAGCTGTATTAGATATAACTGAATTGTTATCGGTTGCCCTATAAGTAAAAGTGTTGTTTTGTCCTGCTCCATTACCATTTATAGTAGGAGCAGTATAAGAAAGCTGCGTTGCTTGAGTTGGCGTAATAACTTGACCAATAGTAGCAGCTATCCCGTTTACGAGCAGAGTTCCCGCATTAGGTAAGCTGACAATGGTAAAACTCGCAATGGTGCCATCTGTATCAGTAGCACTTAACGCATTAATATTAGTGGTTATGGTTTCGTTTGCAGTGGACGTAATTACATCACTTGCCAACGGCGCGGCGTTCACCGGAATGCGGTAAAGGGCTGGCGTATCATCGGTCGTACCTCGGTTGTCGGCGGCGGTAAAAGTAAAAGAAGCGATACCCGTGAAAGTCGCCGCCGGATCGAAGGTAAGCGTAGTAGCTTGGGCTGGCGTAATTATTTGTCCGGCTGTAACGGCGGTACCGCCAAGGGCTAAGATGCCCTGCGCCGCAGTTGGTATAGTTGAAATGGTGTAACTAGCAATAGTACCGTCGGCATCCGTAGCCGCTAAAGCGGAAATAGCAGTGGCAGCAGCGGTATTGGCCAAAGTAGTAGCATTGGTAACGTCCGTAGCTACCGGCGGATTATTGATTAAAATAGTGAGAGAATAGGTAGCCGGGCTGGCATCAAAAGCTCCGCTATTATCGGTAACTGTATACGTAAAAAGAGCTGTTCCCGTAAAACCCGCCGCTGGGTCAAATTTAAGGGTACTGGCTTGTGCCTGGTTTAATACCTGGTTAAGCGTAACGGCTGTAGTACCGTTAGCTAAATACAAAATGCCCTGGTTGGTGTTAGGTAAGCTGGTGATAGTGTAAGAGGCAATAGCGCCATCCGTTTCGTACCCAATTAACGACCGAATGGTGGTTGCTGGGTCGGTATTATAAAGATTATCGCCGGTTACATCAATGGCCGTAGGTACACAATTAGGAGCCACAGGAGCTACAAGAACCGGACGAGTGGCAGTTTGGTTAAATTCTCCTACTAAGCCGGGAGTCGCCCCAAAATTACTGCCGTCGAAGGTAGTGCCGGCCGTTCCAAAATTTACATTTGCCCCGGCCAGCGCACCATTAGCTAAAATGATACCGCCGCCCCCACCGCCGCCCGGACCGTGGTTGCTGCCGCCCCCGTGTTAGTGCCCCCGGTACCTCCGTTCGCATTTACCGTTACAGTGTTTAATGCGGCATCGGCGCTGGTAATAAGTACGCTTCCACCCGCACCGCCGCCGCCGCTGCCGTCGTTTAATATGGTATTATTCGCATTGCCACCATTAGCAGTAATGGTACCATTACCGGTAACATAACCAGCCCTTACTAAAACAATGCCCCCACCGGCCGCCCCACTGCTCGCGAAACCAACTCCCGGATTACCGGTACCGTCATTGGTGGAACCTGCCCCGCCGCCGCCGCCCATTAGTAAGCGGGTAGTAATCACCGACGCTAAATCTCTGCCGCCCACACCACCAGTAACACCTGGATCATTCCAAGCGTTGCCACCTGTGCCGCCGGCTCCACCGTTGCTGCCGCCGCCGCCGCCGGTATTCTCGCTGTTATTCGTTGCTCCATCCGTACCGCCGCCGCCGGCGTTACCAGGAGCGCCGCGCGCCGAGCTACCGTTCGGATAACCCTCTACTGTTGTATTTAACAAGGTACCGCCATTGTTTACGTAAGCGGGAGTACCTGCCAGACCTTCCCCTTTTTGACCATGCGTATTAACCGTAGATAAGTTTCTATAATCGGTATTTGGCCCGGTTCCACCATTAAGCTGGCGACCGGCCCCTCCCCGAAAACCTAGACCGTTCACGTTAATGCCATTTCCGTTAAAATTTAAATTACCCGCTACATCCAATACTACCACGCCGCCCGTGGAACCATTCCAGGCTGGTGCCGTAATAGTTGCGCCTAGAGCTGCATTGCTGTACTGCGGCACTCGGATTACCTGAAACCGTTTCTGACCCTGCATACCGTAGGCCGCATTGGTGTAGCTGTTTACCAGGTTAGCCACTGTAAAAGCTCCGGCAGTGATACCGCTGGTAGCAATCGCGTATTCGTAAATACCCGCTACATTGTTCGTAACCGTACCGTAAGTGTTATCGTTAACAGCCGAATTTAAATCAGCGCCCTGCATTTGAATGATTAATACTAAATCACCCGCGGTAATTTGGGTAGCACTACCCACTGAAGTTCCTATGGGTATACTTCGATTAGCTCCTGCTGTTACTGATGCCGTACCAGGATAGTACGTGTTGACAATAGTAGTAGCGCCACTCAAAACTCCGTCTTTTCCAGGTGTAGAACAAACTTGCGCCATTGTTCTAAAAGAAATAGTTACAAGTATAATGAGGATTACTAATGAGTAGAGTTTATTCATAATCAATAAAGTATAAGCAATACAGAACCGATAACCCTAAAAGGGCTTTATTTCTATGGTAAGTAATGAAAATAAAAAGCAGTAAGCCCCCAAAGGTGGCTATAACCAGCTTACACGAAATATTATTAGATTGGAGAGAAAACTAGATAAAATCTAAATTCTCAAATGATTGATTTAGTTAGTAAAAAACTTATATAACAGTATATACAAGAAAAAAATATTAGATAAAAACAATATCCAAAATGTACGATTAAACAAGCGCGACTTAGGAGAACTCTTCGCTTGTTTAGGCTTTGCTATAACTGGTTTTGCCCGGTCAATTAGTATATTCGAAACGTACTTGTAATTTGAAGATGCATATTTAAAATTAGGTAATGTCTTCATGTAACTTTTAAATAGTGTTGTTTACATTAAAAATGTTACAATCACTGCGGCAAATTTATATAAGCTTATTTTAGTCAATATAAATTTTCGATGAACCGCCTGATTTAACAGGTGAACTTACAATACCAGATGTTCAACTCAAAAATAAGATTTTTCCGCGTTTATTGCAACCTTTTTATAACGTGTTTTAATCCAAAAAATTATATTTAAAGTCCGATACAGATGTTTAAAATGCAATTTTGATAATTATAAATCTGGTACTTCCCAAGTACTATACAATCCTATATTAGTTGGGGATTACGAAAATTTAATTTTAAGTTTTTAAATTAATATAAACAATTGAGCTGGTCCAAGGGTCGGGAGTAATCCATAATACAATTGCTGGAAGGGGTGACTTGTTCTAAATACCACTAAACAACTGCAAATAAATTACAATTAAAAAGGATAGCCAATACCCAAGTTAAATGTAGTATGATTGTTATTGCGGTTAAAAATATCGGCTAAAGTAAATTGATTTAAAACGTAACGGCTGCCTTTGGGATAGGAAGGATCAAAAACCTTTGTAGAAAAATCAAAACGAGCGATTAAAAAATTAAAATCAAAACGTAAACCAGTACCTATGCCCACGGCAAATTCACTTAAAAAGTCGCGCCATTCAAACTGAGAATCTGGGCGGTTAATATCTTCCGAAATCATCCAGGTATTACCGGCATCAATAAACAAAGCGCCGTTTAAATAGCCAACAATGTTGAAACGGTGTTCTAAACTAGTTTCAATTAACAACTCGCCGGGTTGTTCGGTATCGTAATCTTTTTCGTACAAAATATTTCCGGCTGCATCACGCAAAATTTCGTTGGTAGTAGTATTGCGTTGCGGTCGCTGGGCTTGGTAAGCTCCTGGTCCTAAGCGACGGGGACGCCACGCACGAATACTGGAACCACCTCCGCCAAAGAAATACTTATCGTATGGCAAACCTACCGAACGAACCGGTTGAGCTACTCCTACATTTACCCGGTAAACCAAAAACGCTTTACTCGACATTTTATAGTACTTGCGGAAATCACTATTTACCCGGAAAAACTTATATAACCGCAAGTCTCCTACATGATCTATAGAGGCATCACCGTTAAATTGTTCAGCGGCCAAAGTAGTTAAGCCGCCCAGCTCGGTGAACAATCGCCAGAATTGGCCGGAGTTATCATTACGGAAATTGTTATAAAAACGCGTAAAATTAATACTGGGTACTAAGGCATTGGTAAAACTTTGGCCGTAAGTAGTATTTTTATTGAGCAACGAATCAAAATCCGGCGATAACCGGGGCGTTTTAACTAAGCTGATATCTAAAGGGGTAAATACATACTGCAACGTGGAAGACGGCTGCCAGATATAGTCAAAAGTAGTCTCCAAGTTCGTCCGGATATATTCTCGGCGATCGACGTACGTATACGAAATGTTTAACCGGGAACGTGGATTAAAGCGGCTAAACTGCTTTTTAACCCGGAAAGGTACCAAAAACTGCGGAAAAGTTAATCCTACGTTACCTCCCAAATCTTTCATATAAATAGACTCGTTAAAATCCAAACTGCTGTACTGGCCTTGTAAACCGCCGCGCAGACCAATATCTAAAATTTCGGCTCCACCTAAAATGTTGCGTACTTTTAAACGCACATTGGCAAAAGGACCGGGCAAAAGCGCGGTGTAACTGCCACCAGCTTCGCTAGTTTCCTGATATTTTTTAGTGGGTGATACATTTACAGTAGCATCTAGTTGCGGACCATGAGTGGAGTCGGCGATTATGGCATAGTTTACCGAATTAAATCGGAACATATCCAAATTGTTTAATTGCTGCTGAGTTTGCTGCGTTGATTCTAAACTGTATCGCTGTTGCGGGTAAACCGTTAACTTACTGTCCAGAACCTTGGGATTTATTTTGTGCTGATAGGCAAGGTATTTTACATTATTGTACCAGATGGTATCTCTTTTAAAACCAAAGCGGTTTAAACCCGCATCGGCCACGAAGTTTACTTGCCGAATACGATATTGTTTATGCGGTTGATTGTTTTTATTGTTGGCAATGATGTAGGTAAAGTGAGCGGCATAGGAGGCGTAATTGGTATCTACTTTAGCCGTGATAAAAGGCTTCCTAAATTCAAAAAATCCCATGTTTCGCAGCAAAATCTCCAAACGGTTACGTTCCTGGTCAATAATTTCTTCGTCGTAATTCTGACCAATCCGGAGCAAAGCATTACTTTGGGTAGAATCCACGATTCGGGCAATTACCGGATCCGGGCTATTGTACTGGAGCTGGATAATTTTGGTGGGTTTGTCTTCTTTCACCAAAATATTTAAGTACACCTTTTTATTTTTAATTTCTTCGGTGTACGAGACACTACTATGGAAAAAGCCTTTGGTATTTAAGTACGTTTTTATCTGCCGCAGCGTAGATTGGGTTTTCAGGGTATCGTAAATAGCGGGTGGCTCCCCCACGGTCATGAGCCAATTGCCCTCTTCTTTTTTACGAGTCATTACGGCTAACCGCTGTTCGCGCTTCGCCAGAATATCCGATATTTTTAAAGAATCAGTGCCGGCAGCCGCTATTTTGGCATTGGTTTGTATCCGGTATTCTTCCATCCAACGCTGTATTTTAGCTGGGTTATAAAACTTGCGGCCAAAATAGTAAAGCGATAAGTAAGGAGTAGTGCCTAAAATCTTTCGATTTGCTTTTTGTTTATATAAGGTGCTAATTTTGGCCGGATCATTTACTTCTACTCCGTGAAGTTTGATGGAGTACAACAGATTTTGTTGTTTTTCTAAATGCCGGGTTGGCACGCACGATGCGGCTAACCCCCAAATACCTAGTATGAAACAGATATAACTCGCTAACTTCAAAACTACTCGTGCTATGTTATCGAAAGCCGTTTTAAAATATATTAATTCTTTACAAATAAAAAAATACCGCCACCTGCACCAGGCTTTTTTGGTGGAAGGGGCCAAAAGCGTAAAAGAACTGCTTCAATCAGACTTCTCCATTGAAAAACTATTCGTAACAGAAGAATTTCTCCGTAAAAGTACCGAAATAAACTTTAATAATGGGACCTACGAGTTAATCGATGAAAAAGACTTAGTGAAAGCAGGAACCTTGATAACGAATAACGCGGCATTAGCCATTGTCCGGATGAAGCCGCTGGATTTTTTTAATCCGGAAAAAGCATTATTTACCTTAGTACTGGATGATATCCGCGATCCTGGAAATTTAGGAACGATTATCCGGTTGGCCGATTGGTACGGTTTGCGCACGATTTTCTGTTCGGAAAGTTGCGCTGATTTTTACAATCCTAAAGTAATAGCGGCAACAATGGGTTCTTTCACGCGGGTGCAGGTAGTATACGTGGACTTACCAGAATTTTTAAAAAATGCACCTTCCAACATACCAGTTTTTGGCGCTTCGCTGCACGGTCAAAACATTCACCAGTTAACTTTAGAACCCGTCGGAATGCTAGTAATGGGCAACGAGGCGCATGGCATTCGGCCGGAAGTGGAAAAGCACGTTCAGGAGTTAATTCAAATACCACGTTTTGGAGGGGCAGAATCTTTGAATGTTGCTAATGCAACCGGTATTATCCTGGATAATTTTTTTCGGAATAAGTAGGAGCAGGGTTACAAGTTACAGGTTGTAAGTTTTAGGTCGTTGGGGTTTATGGAACCGAATCAGAATCTAAAAATTTACTTGATAGTAATCTTATTCCAGTACTCAAGTTGTGGTAATTAACTGCAATAAAGAAGGAGATCCTGCGTGAGATCTCCTTCTATAAAATTTAAAAAATTTAGCTTATATCCGGAAGCCAAAGCTTACTACATTCATTTTCGGACCGCGGTTTTCTTTAAATAAATCGTTCATGTTGTATTTGGCGAACAAGTTAATCCATTTATAGCCTATCACAAAGTTAACGCCGTACTGCATGTCTTCGAGGTTATAATTGCCGCGTTCTTTATCTTTATAGGTATTGCCTTCGCTTTGGTATTTAATTTTGGTATGCGAACCCAACCGATAACCAATAAAGCCGCCACCCCCGATTTTAAAAGATTCTTTGCCGTTTCGATCTTTAAAATTAAGTTCCAGCATTAAAGGCAGGTTAATAGAAGAAGCCGTTAATTTGCTTTTTTCGAGGGATAAGGTTGTCTCGTTGTAAAATACCGTAACATCGTTCTCATCCGCAATGCGGTGATTTTTAGCCAGCATGTAATTGTTAAAGGCAAATTCCAAACCAGTCCGCAAATGCAGCGGGCTCTTAACCCCACCTAAACGGGTAGTAATGTATTGGTTTAAACTAACAAACCGCGACCCAATAGGCTTTAAATCAAAAAGGCTGTTTTTCGTTTCGGGTAAGTTCACGAAGGTATTCAGGCCAAGATCCACGGTGCTGAAAAAGTGGTGCCGCCGGCTCATTTTTCGCTCATTTCTAGCTCTCCGGACACTATCATTGCGCGAATTTATCAGTACCCGTACGTTTTTCTCTTCTTGGTTGTTAGTATCATCGTCCTCGTAATCTACTTCTACTTTAACTACATCCGAAGCTCTCGCCTGCCAAGTTTGTCTGTTGCCGTTGTTGCTGCTCGACATCCGGATTTTAACTTGTTCCGGTGCATGCGCATTATTCATATCCTTGGCCGGATAAAAAGTCATGGTGATCTCGGCGGAGCCATTTGAATTAGCTTTACTCATACTTTCCACCTGCTGTACGTATTTATCGAGCAAAACCATTAAAGAATCCAGGCTGTAGTGCTGAAAGTTTTTGAGTTGCCCGGTATTTTTTACCTGCAAAGTTAACGAAGCTCCATCGGCCATTTTTATTTGAATGGTATCCCGGAGAGCCAGGGGATTAATTAATTGGGGAGCCGGACCGTTCGCTAAGGACACAGTCGTAGCGCCGGCCCAAAAAAGGGCAGTAGCTATAAGTAGGCGTTTCATATAATAAATGATTAGAGATTAATTACTTTGGTATATTTTTGTTTAAAGAGTTTGCTTTCTACATCAATGCGGTAATTGGCATTAAGGCCAAGAGTAGATAACTCTACTTTTTCCCCATTTTTTAAATTTCGGGCCTGCTTAAAGATGTTTTTAACTAAACGGCCTTTCTTGGAAACATTTTCTTTAATTGCTTCTTCTACGGTTTGGTACCCGTTATCCGGGGCAGCAGCCAATACTTCCGGATCTTTCTTAATAATAACTTCCATTACATACTCGGAGGCAGCCGGTGCTGAGTTGGATGAAGTAGTATTCGGAGCGTTTGTTGTGGCAATATCAGTATTGTAGTTTTCCGGGGTGGCTGCTTTATCCGGATGGTTGGTGTAAGGCAGCGACTTTGCCGCAGCTACTAATATTCCGGGCCGAATTTTTTTAACTTTTTTTACAGGTTTATTAACGGGAGCGGTATTGCTGGTGCTGTTCTTTATATTTTTTTCGGTGCTTTGCGGTTCCATCGTGGACAATGCCGAAGGTGTTTTAGGGCCTACATCGGCTAAGCTGGTTTCCAATTTTGGTTCTACTTGCAAGGGCACCGTTAATGGCTTTAACTGCGTGAGCTGGATATTGGGATTTAAGCTATTGGTATTTAAATAAAAATATAAGGCTCCTGATAAAAGTGTTACCGTAAATACCGCTGCGGCGTAATACACCCACATTACCGATTTTTTCTTTTGGGGCGGTTCCATTTTACTTTGTAACCGAGCCCAGGCATCGGCGGATGGTGCCGGAGTAAATTGGTTAAATTTATTTTTAAAATATTGGTCTACTTCTTCTTCCTTCATGACACTATTTGCTTTTAAAGCGTAATAAATTCCTGATCTTGTAAGCGGCGCTGTAACATGGCCCGCGCTTTACTCAATTGCGATTTAGAGGTTCCTTCGGAGATATTTAAAAGGTCCCCAATTTCTTTATGCGAATAACCCTCGATGGCGTACAAGTTAAAAACTGCTCGGTAACCCGCCGGTAATTCGTGCAATAGTCGTAGTAAATCTTCTATAGCTAAATCCTGCTCAGCATTGGCTTCGGTGGCAATATGTAACACGTCTTTTTCTATTGCTAAGTGCAAAGGCTCTTTCTTCCGTAAAAAGCCCAGCGCTTCGTTAACCATAATTCTTTTAATCCAACCTTCAAAACTACCTTTGTTCTCGAACTGCCCGATATGCTGAAACACTTTCACAAACCCCGTTAACATGACCTCTTCAGCATCCATCTGATTTTTAAGATAACGTAAGCAAATACCCAACATAAGTCCAGCGTATTTTTCATACAAGGCTTTATGCGCTTTGGCATCTCCCCGGTTTAAACCCTGTATAAGTTCCGCTTCGGTCACGTGGTTGATTAAAATTGTTTCAGACGGCAGTTATTAATGGCGTTTGCTTATTAGATGCAAGGGTGCAGCGGCAGGTTGCCTCTAAATTTAAAAATATTTAGGTATTGCCACAAAAAGTAAAGAAACAGCCGCTAGGTAAAACTTGATTGGCCTCCTTTTGCTCACTTGATTTTATTACTAAAAGGAAGTATGGCCTATTATTAACTTTTATAAGGTAGCGGAAACGCATCTAACTTTAATCGTCTAGGTCTTACCATAAAACAAAAATCCCGGCTACTTTCTGCAGCCGGGATTTTATAAAGATCTTCACCGAATAAGCTTTAAGAATAGGTTTAATTAAGAAATAAAGGCAATAATTTTAATATTCACCTACGGCCAGCATTACTAAGGTACAATGGTGCAAAGTATCAATGTTTTGCTCGGCCGCTCTTTTTTCCAGTTCCGGGTTTTCCGTGCCCGGATTAAAAATAATGCGGTTGGGCTTTAAACTTAAAATATAATCGTACCATGACGGTTGATTCTGGGGGCCAACGTATAAAGTAACGGTATCTACATTATCTACCGGAATTTTTTCCGTTTCGATTTTAATGCCGGCTACATCACCTTTTCGAATACCCACGGGTACTACTTCGTGCCCGTATTGTTTTAATTTATGCACCGCCCGGTAAGCAAAACGCGAAGGATTATCTGAGGCGCCTAATACAACTGTTTTTTTCATAATGGTAAAAAAATTAATGCGGTTTATACGGTTATAAACCAAGTTTGATAAAGTAAGTAAATTTAGCCTTTAAGAAAATTCCGCTGTTATATAATTCTTTTGCTACTTAGGTTGCGATTATAGCCCTTTTTTAAAGAATGAACAACGATTACGCCATTTCGTTTAACGAATTACTTTATTTTTAATTTTTAAAGCAATTTTCTCCGCACATCGTTCCCCATCCATAGCGGCCGATACAATACCACCGGCGTAACCGGCCCCTTCACCACACGGATATAAATTTGCCAGGTACAAGTGTTCCAAGGTTTCGCGATCACGAGGAATGCGTACCGGCGCCGACGTACGGCTTTCCACGCCAATAATCTGGGCCTCGTTACTTAAATAACCTTTCATTTTGCTGCCAAAATAAGTAAAACCTTCGCGCAAGCGGTAAGCAATGCCGGCGGGTAATATATCGTTCATATCCACGGAGCTTAAACCAGGTAGATAGGAGGTTTCTAATAGCTGGTTAGACACTTTGGATTGGGTAAAATCTTTTAATAATTGCGCCGGAGCCAGTTGGGTGCCACCAGCGGCCACGCAGGCTTTTTGCTCCAAGGCTTGCTGTAGCCGTAGGCCAGCCAAAGGTCCGTGGGTTTTTAAATCCATATCCTCAGTTTCAATGGCTACTACTATGCCGGAATTGGCAAACCGGGAGTCGCGGCGGCTCGGCGACATACCATTTACTACTACTTCGCCGGGAGCCGTAGCCGAGGGCACTATAAAGCCGCCCGGACACATGCAAAAAGAAAATATACCCCGTTGTTTTTGCTTATAGGTAACCTGGTGGACCAGCGCGTAGGAAGAAGCCGGTAAGTAAGGTCCCCGGTTTTCGCAGTGGTACTGGATTGAATCAATTAAGGATTGCTGGTGCTCAACCCGCACGCCCATGGCAAAAGGCTTTGCTTCGATGTAAATGTTTTTGGCCGCCAACAATTCGTAAATATCCCGGGCAGAATGTCCCGTGGCCAGGATCACACTTTCCCCGAGCAGTTCTTGTCCGGTATGCGTTACTACACCTTTCAAAGCATTTTGCTCAACCAGAAAATCGGTAACCCGGGTGTTGAATAAAATCTCGCCACCAGCCTGAAGGATTGATTCCCGCATGCTCGCGATAATAACGGGTAGTTTATTGGTACCAATGTGCGGATGCGCATCGAATAAAATATCGGTAGTGGCGCCGTGCTGCACCAGAATTTGCAGAATCCGGTTTACATCGCCCCGCTTTTTTGAGCGCGTATATAACTTACCATCGGAATAGGTACCAGCTCCGCCTTCCCCGAAGCAATAGTTAGAGTCCGGATTTACCGTGTGATCTTTGTTAATAGCCGCTAAGTCGCGACGGCGGGCACGCACATCTTTGCCGCGCTCCACTACCACCGGTTTCAAACCTAATTCAACGCAGCGCAAAGCCGCAAATAAACCGGCCGGTCCGGCCCCTACAATAATTACCACGGGCGCTTTTTCAACGCGGGCATACAAAAACGTGGGATTTAAAATGTCGGCCGGAGGCGATTGGAAATATACATCCGCCCGAACCCGCAACAAAACCTGTCTTCCGCGGGCATCTACGGATCTTTTAACTTTATGGATAAAGGAAATATCTTCGGGGAGCGCCCCGGCTTGCTTTACGATCGCCTGGTGCAACAACAAATCATCGTAGGCAACCTCCGGTGGAAGTACCAGTTCTAGTTCTTTTTTCATGATGGCCAGCCCGGTAGTTATCCTGGATTAAACACGTATAATTAAAAAAATAACAATTTATCTACCGGGCAAAGTTCGGCTTTTTCGATTATTGTGGAAGAGTAAATTTTAAAAAATACCTCCTTCCGGAAAAAATTTTACCGCATGCTGTGTTCATAATGGTTTCGCCAGTGATCTAATACTAGCCATTTAAATTTTAAGTTTACATTTTCACCGTACCGAGTTTTGAACTAGGCTACAAAATTCTGGTTATAGATTGAGCTAAACTGGGTCAAAATTACTTCCTATTGCATCTAATTTCGTTTAATTAAGTATGCTTGGCAGAAGTTAAAATAATCTGTATGGAGCGTATTTTATTTCGATCAATAACTTTATGGATTGTTTACTGATTAAATTTTTAAAATTTAAAACTAATTAGGAGAGGCTATACCTTAATAGTATAATCAAATGCGTTAAATATCCATGGAGTATTTTGTGAGCAAAAACTCGGTCGTGCGGAAGATTTGGGGCAGTAGTGATACGATCTTGTTTATTTTTGCCGGTGCTGCGGCAGAGTTTGCCTTGAACAAGGCCGTGGATTGGTTATATTTTACCGGTCGTTTACCCGCCGATCCCCTGGGCCGGCTTTTTTCGACGGTTGCCTACGCCCGCCAGATTGTATTTTCCGATAAGATGGGCGCTTACCAGGCCATTGACCGGATGGCAGCCATCCATGCTGCAGTAGAAAACAACCGGGGTTCAAAAATTCCGGATTGGGCTTACCGCGATGTTTTGTTTATGCTTATTGATTATTCCATCCGGGCTTATGAATTAATGTACCACCCGTTAACCGAAGCGGAAAAAACCGAAGTATGTCAGGTATTTTTACAAGTTGGACAAAGAATGGGCCTCCGCGGGTTACCCGATCATTACCCAAGCTGGTTACTGCTTCGGGAACAATACCTGGCCGAAAATTTAAAAAAAAGCAATTATACCCTTGATTTATACCGGCAGTACCGCAAACATCTGGGGTTATTCCGCTATTTTTTGTTAAAGCAAGGTCAACTACTAATTGTGCCCAAGCGGGTAAAAAATCAATTGCAATTGGGTTGGGTGGCTTTTCTGAAACCGGTTGTTGGAGTATACAAGTTTAGCCGACTAGTAAAATTAGATTGGCTTTTAAAAGTTAGTATATTGCCTGCCGCCTACAAAGCGCAGATTAAAGATTTAGATAAAGTGCCGGCATACCCGAAAAACTTCTGATTACGGGTACAATTCATTCGTATATTCCCGAGTAAGTAATTATTTAAAAAAGTAAGTTTACCTATATTTTTTAAAAACAATTTTAGTACTATTCACCCCATGAACAAACGGTTATTAATTATTCTTTTAGTTTTAGTTGGCATTGCGGCTTGGTTTTTAGTGCGCCCGAAAGAAACCGCTTTAGAACCAGATACCTCTACCCCGGTGCAAACAAGTGCTCCGCTGGTGGCGGCTAATGATTTGCCTAATTTACCTTTGTTAAAACCTGACCAAACCAGAATTTCGACCAAGGATTTAAAAGGAAAAACTATAATTATTTTTTTTGAGCCGGATTGTGAACATTGTCAACGGGAGGCGAACGAGATGCAGGGCCATTTACCCGCTTTTGCGAATTATAACGTGTACTTTGTATCGCCAGCCCCCATGGATCAGATGCAGCAGTTCTTTATGAAATACAACTTATCCGGGCCAAATATTTCTTTTGCCCAAACACCCAACAGTAGTTTACTGCAAGAATTCGGACCAATTCCGGCACCTTCGGTTTTTATTTATTCCGAAAAAGGGAAACTGGTAAAAGCATTTAAAGGAGAAACGCCCATGGCCAATATTCTGCCTTTGCTCTAAACTATTTTGAATTAAATTTAAAAAAAAGTAGTAACCGCCACGGAAAGAATTGCTTGAAGAAGCAACCATAAGGCTTCAGTTTTTCTAATAAATAGGTCTGATTTTTATTAGGAAACTGCTCGACTAGCTGGTTCAAACTTTAAAAGTAAGAAGCAGTTTGGTTTAGAAAACACCTAAGTTTAAGCAAAGCTTGGAGGTAAATTTTAATGATAGGTTGCTGCCAATCTACTCAGCGGAATAGTTCACTTTAAATTTGTAAATGTAACGGAATGGTGCTTAAATCTTTTTCTTCGTCTACGTCGGTGAGTTGGGGGAGGAGCGCCACCGATTGACCATTGGCTTTTACATTATTTAAAGTATCTGGCAGCACCGAATCGGTGCTCCAGTTTTTGCCGGTAAACAAGGAAGGATGCAGTTCTTTCATTCCCAATAAATAGTAACCACCATCCTCCGCCGGACCAATAACCACATCGTTTCGTTCCAACTTTTCAAAGGCCTGCAAAAGAATATCTTCGGTTAATTCGTAGCAATCGCTGCCGATAATACACACCTCTCTAAAACCATCGGCAAAGGCTTGTGCAAAAGCTTGTTGCATGCGTTCGCCCAGATCCTGTCCGCTTTGGATGTGCTTATTGTAATAAGGAGGTTTAAAAAGATCCTCGGAGGTATAGTCGGAGTAATACACCACCTTGGTAACCGGTAAAGCTACGGTTACTTCAAAGGTCCGTTTCAGAAGTATTTGGTAGATCTCGTAAGCTTTATCGGGACCAATGGTAGCTGCCAAACGCGTTTTAACCTTACCCAGCACCGCATTTTTTACAAATATCAGCAGTAGTTTTTTATTCATAAACTTTTGTGGCTTTTGTTAACCATTGCCCCCAATACCGGTTATAAGCGTGCACACTATCGGTTGGTACGTTTTGGTGATGATACACGGCAAATCCTTTATTTTTCCATTCAAAAATCCCCCCGTACAGATTTCGCACGTTTTTAAACCCGGCTTGTTGCAATTTTTCACCAACCCGTTCGCTGCGCACCCCAACGGAACAGTAAACCACGATCGGCGTTTTCTTGGCCATATCTTTTAGCTGTTCCACCGCGAAGGAATTGTAATCGATAAACCTGGCCTGCGGCAAATGACTCACGGCAAATTCCGCCGGAGAGCGGGTATCCAGCAGCACAATACCTTCATTTTGCTGTAAGTCCCGGGCTAAATCTTTTGCAAGAATAAGGGGTACGGTATTGCGGTATAATAAACGAAATTGCTGGTCGAAAGCTTTTTGGCCGCAGCCCGGAAAGGCAAACCCCAACAGCAAGGATACCAATAAGGTACTTTTTTTCATGTTACGCAGTAGCTCCTCCGCAACTGGAACCAGCCCCGGCGGTACATCCGTAGCAATGTTGGTTCACGATAATAGACCGGTTATTTAAAGTATTTACATCAAACTGACTAATGTGCTGGGTACCGGGCGCCTCCACTTTTAAATCCAGCATCTGGTTAAAATCGCAATCGTATAAATAACCATCCCAACCAACGGATAGGGTGTTGCGACACATGGCATTGGCGGCGGCGGTTGGATTGTAAGCATTCACCAGTTTTTCCATGTAGCCGTCGTAATTTTCACTCTGGATGAGATAATCGAGAAACCGGCTAATGGGCAAATTGGTGATGGCAAATAAATTGTTAAAATCAATGTTGTAAACCGTTTTCAGCTTTTTTTTAAATTCTGTTTCTAAAGCCGACTGGTTCCCGGGTAAAAATGCACCGGAGGGATTATACACCAGATCTACTACTAAATCGCTGCCGGGTTGACCGTAGCCCACGGCATTTAGCAGTTGAAGCGCTTTGATAGAATCTTCGAAAACCCCGTCTCCGCGTTGCGCGTTGGTGCGGGCCGCCGTAAAATAAGGCAACGACGATACTACATGCACCCGGTGTTTTTGGTAAAACGTGGGTAAATGGTGGTACTTTTTATTAGCCAATATTATGGTGAGGTTGCAACGCACCATAACTTTTTTGCCCAACTGGCTAAGTTGCTCCACGAGCCAGCAAAAATCGGGGTTCATTTCGGGCGCTCCGCCAGTTAAATCTACGGTAGTGATATCTGAGCCGGCTAAGGCGGTCAGGCATTCTTCCATGGTGGCACGGGTCATAATTTCCCGGCGATCCGGACCGGCATCCACGTGGCAGTGCTTACACACCTGGTTGCACATTTTGCCCAGATTCATTTGGAAAATACTGATCCCGGTAGGTTTGAAAGGCAATAAACCGGATTGATTTAATTTATGCGCAAAAGCAGGGAACTGCATTCCCTGCTGCGTTGATTGGTTTAACACTTGTAACTGAATAAACGAATCGGCTAATTGGTGTTCCTGCCTTTTTAAGGTTTTCATGATTACATGGTCAGTTCTTTCACTTTGTTCATCATTTGCACGCCGTGTACCAACAAGGCTCCGCCTTTAATGGCCGCTGCCACGTGGATGGCTTCCATCATTTGCCCTTCGGTAGCCCCTTTTTCCAGAGAGTCTACGGAGTAAGCATCAATGCAATAAGGGCATTGTACGGTATGCGCCACGGCTAAAGCAATTAAAGATTTCTCGCGTTCGGTTAATTCCCCTTCTTTAAATACTTCGCCGTAATAACTGAAAAATTTGGCTGCCAGTTCCGGCTGAAATTCGCTGATATTACCAAACTTTTTTAGATCATCGGGATTATAATACGATTTGCTCATGGTTTTAATTTTTAATTTTTTTAAATTTTTTATAAAAACGGAGGGTTGCGCCTTTTCAACAAACATTAATTTGCTTATTAAATACTTACAGGATTTTAACTACTGCTTACAGGATTTTAACTACAACCTTTTGTCATAAACAACATAGCAACTGATAGCCTTGTAAATGGTTTTACAAAGACCGTTAAGTTGATGCAAAAATGTTTATCGTATGTAGATAAAAGCAGGTGTACTTCTAAGATGGAAGTACGGGTGGACCGCGAAAGAATAAAGCAGAAGCAAATAATCTATTAACGCGTAAGATGATATGATTTACTCGGGAAGCCTGTGTAATTAAAATATTAGCCAAAAACGCCATAATGGCAAAAGGCAATTGTTTCGTAGCAAAAGTCGCAAATACCTCCTGACAAGAATCTAAATCACAGTAAACTTTAGGTAGAAGTAATGTTTTAAAACCAGCGCACCAGGTTTGTAAGTCGGCCAGAACCGTAGCCTTTTGCCAGCTTATTTCGGTAAAGCCGGGTTTGTGTTGAAATAAAGTTTGATCTAAACCTAGTAAATAAACCCCACCATCTTGGGCCGGGCCAAAAATTGCTTGATTGTTCTGCAAATTTAGAGCAGCTTGCTGGATGTCCCCGGCTTTTAACTGCACACAATCGTTACCGATAGCAATTACTTTAGCATAGCCCCGCGCAAATAAAGCAGCAAAAGCGCTGTGTAATCTCTCACCGAAGGTAGCGCCCTGCTGGCTTGTAGAATCCACCACAAAAAAAGGCAATCCGGTTTGCTGACCCAGCGAGCGGGCATGCTGCACCAGCAATTGAAATAACTGTTTTTGTTGCTTTACTTTCCCGTTTTTTAAAATCCTTTTATGCGCCACTTCCTCCTGCGGCGTGCGGGTAAAAAGAATTAACGCGGTATTTAAAGGAGTGGACAGCAAGTAAGAAGAAAAAATTTAAAAAATTTTATTTTAACAGGTTGTATATTCTAAAGCTATACGCAAAAAATTACACTCCAGATGGCATTGGTATTTCATTTACCGGTAAATTTCTTCAATTGCGCCTTACGAGCAGAATTTTTAAATTTTAGATGATTTTATCAGTCCAGAGTATTTTGTGCTTAACTACAAATTAATTCAACATCTAAATCTTACTGGAATTTATCCTTCAATATAGCAATTTCCACGGGCGGCGAAATACGTTCGTATAGAATATTGTAAGCCGCGGCAGTAATGGGCATTTTTACCCGCAGTTTTTTATTTAATTCATGAATAATTTTTACCGCGTAATACCCTTCGGCAATCATATTCATTTCGAATTGCGCCGACTTAACCGAATAACCTCTCCCGACCATGTTGCCGAAAGTGCGGTTACGGCTAAATTGAGAATAAGCGGTTACCAGTAAATCGCCGAGGTAAGCCGAGCCGCTTAAATTACGCGGCCGGGGGTAGATGGCTTGCAGGAAAGCTTCTATTTCGAGCATGGCATTAGAAACCATTACCGCCTGAAAGTTATCGCCGTAGTTTAAACCATGGGCAATGCCGCAAGCCAACGCAATAATGTTTTTCATAACGGCGCAGTATTCAATCCCGTAAATATCATCCAACGGAGATGCCCGAACGTAGCGGTTGCGAAGAAGAACACAAAAGCGTTCGGCCAGTTGCAAATCTAAAGACCCAATGCTGAGGTATGATTGTTTTTCCAGGGCTACTTCTTCGGCGTGGCACGGCCCGGCAATAACGCATTGCTGCTGCATCAGTACGCCAAATGTAGCTTGCATGTATTCGGTTACCAGGCAGTTTTTCACCGGGATCATGCCTTTAATCGCCGACACCACGTATTTACCGGTAAAAATAGTCGGAGGTAAATTCGCCAATACCGATTCGATGAAAGCCGCTGGTACGGCCAGAATAACCCAGGTAGCTTGTTGTATCACCTGCGGCAAATTCGTGGAAGGTTGTACGTAGCTCAGGTTTAAGGTTACCCCACTTAAATACCGGTCGTTGTGCTGGTATTTTAATACGTGGTCTACATCGGCTTCTTTCCGAAACCACCAACTTACCGAAAATTTATTTTCAGAGATTATTTTTACTAATGCCGTGGCCCAACTACCGCCGCCTATTACTGCTACGCTTTCCAAAATAAGAAGTATTAAATAGAAAATTGCTGGATAAATAAACTACTAAATAGTTGTTCGTTTTTAGTTGTTCGTTGTTCGATCGTTAAGAAATTAATCATCAAGTACTTAAACTTTGGTTTTTATCAACTTAATTTTGGCCAAGTACTTACAATCAAGTTCCTTTCGGGCTTAAAATTTAAAAAAAGCCAGGTTTCCTTTTGCTTAAGCACAAAGAAATACCTGGCTTTTTAAATAAAATCTGATTAATCAGCAGAACAAATTACGAATTACCTTCTTTTTCGTCGCCGCCGGCTTTATTCAACGACTTTTCATCTTTTACGATAATGGCGGTACCGGTCTTTAATTGTTTAGTTACCGCCCGGAAAGGTCCCGAAATAACTTCCTGACCGGGTTTTAAGCCGCTGGTAATTTCGATATTATCAAAATCGCTGATGCCCGTTTTTACTTCTATCATTTTGGCTTTGCCGTTTTCCTGCACAAATATTACTTCTTTTAAATTATCCGCGGGCGCCGGCTTGGCGGCGGCATTGGAATTGTTGGCGTTATCCTGGTTTTCCGGCTGGTTATTGTTGTTTCCCGAAGGATTAGCTTCGTCGCCGTTTTCGGTGCGGGTAGTAACCGCCGCCAGGGGAACGGCTAAAACATTATCTTTTTGCTCCGTTATAATATCTACCGAGGCCGTCATGCCCGGTCTAAAAGGGGTAGTGTTCTTCTTTTTTAAATTATTGTACGAATCACTGAGTAACCGGATCCGTACCTCAAATTCGGTAACGGCTTCCAGGGTAGTGGCATCTTTGGCGGTATTGGCAATGGCGGTAACCACCCCCCGGAACTTGGTATCGTCGTTGGAGTAAGAATCTACTTCCACAATGGCCGAGTCGCCGAGGCCAACCCGGATAATATCGTTCTCGTTTACATTTACCCGCACTTCCATGGAATTTAAATTGGCAATCCGGAGCATTTCGGTACCGGCCATTTGCGACGTTCCCACTACGCGTTCCCCACGCTCAACACTTAATTTAGAGATAGTGCCGCTTACCGGGGCATAAATAGTGGTTTTGCGTAAGTTCTCGTTGGCATCGTTTAAACTGGCTTGGGCGCTTTTTAAGCTAAATTCCGAAGCACGTACCCGCTGGCGGGCCGATTCAATTTCCTGAATACTGGCTTCATACTGGGCTTTGCTTTGATCAAATTCGGATTGGGAAATTACTTTTTGCTTAAACAGCTCGGTGTTACGCTGGTGCGTTAACCGAATGTTGGAACTGCTGGCAATTAACTGCGATAATTGAGCTTTGGCCTGAGCCATGTTCGCGCGCTCTGTATCCACGCGGGCCCGCTGGGCCTGTACCAAGGATTCGTAATTATCGGCGCGGATTTTTAAAAGCAGCTGCCCTTTAACTACCGAGTCGCCTTCTTTCACGTGCAGTTCGGTAATTTCCCCGGAAACGTCAGGGCTTATTTTTACTTCAACTTCGGGCTGCACCTTACCGGAAGCACTTACTTTTTCGACGATTTTAGCTTGTTTGGCTTTGGCCACCATTACTTCCACACCGTTCGGTTTACCAATCCAGCCTTGTTTCTTAGCTACGGCTAAGCCAGCAATTAATACCAGTGCCAAAGCTCCTAATATGTATAATAAGCGATTTGAATTTCTTTTGGCCATTTACGTGCGTATTTATATCAGCTAGAAAGTTATTTTTTTACCTTGATAAAAGTCTAATACTTTTAATCGAAATGTGTATTCATATTTAGCCTGAATCAGATCCAGTTGCGCCCGGGTAAAGTTATTGCGAGCCACGTTATAATCCGTGGAGTTCAGTACCCCGTTGTTAAACCGGATTTCGGCATTGCGGAAAGTTAACTGAAAAGATTCTAATTGTTTTTTCATCGCACTAAATCGCTTCTGGGCGGCTACCGCATCGGCGTACGATTGCTGAATCGTTTGCCGTAATTGGTTGCGCGTAATTTCGGTGTTCAGAACCGCATTTTTGTGATTAATTTTAGATCGCAATACCCCGTTGCGGGCACTGAATCCATTGAACACGGGTATGCTTAAATTTAAAAAAACGCCGATCCCCCGGTTATCCTGCAACTGGGTAAAGTATGTGTAATCTTCCGTAACGGGCTGTCTTCTGGTAATAGCCGTTTTAACCGGATACTTTTCACCCCCGTCCACATAACCAATCGTTTGAATAGTGGTTACTTCGGGGCCTGGGTCAACTACCCGATCAGTTAAGAGGTTAAAATGCGCTGTATTAAAGTTTGCGCCTAAAGATAACTGAGGCATTAAAGCACCCTGCGACACACGAATGCCGACCAAAGCACTTTTAGCCCGTAGATCAGCGGCTTTAATTTCGGGCATGCGTTGCTGGGCCACATCAAACACATTATCAGCATCAAAAGCTATTACATCTTCATCCGGATCTTTAATATCGGGCTTTACCACTTTAAAATCCGGCAGGTTTTGCAAATCCAATAATTGCATCAAATTAACTGCCGCAATATCGCGCCGGTTCTGGGCATTTATAATGCTCACTTCATCGGTGGCAATTTGGGAATTTATTTCGAACACGTTGTTTTCGGCTACGCTACCCGCTTGAAAAAGCTTCTGGGTTCGCGCTGCCTGGTCTTTGGAACTGGCTAATTGTAGTTTAGCCGCTTCCAGTAATTCATCACTTAAAATAATTTCTAAATATTGCGATACAATGTTGAGTAAAACATCGTTCTGGGTCTTTTCTAAATCCGAGAGCGAAGCTTGGTAATTGAGATAAGTTTGTTTAATGGAATTGTGCAGTTGAAAACCATTAAATATGGGCACATTGGCATTTAACTGAATATTATTAGTGCGGGTATTACTGTTAACCAGAACTCCGGTAGTGGGGTCGTTATTTAAACCAGAATTAAAACTATACGATGTACTCGCATTAACACTGGGTAATACGTTATTACGCGCTTGTTTCGCGTTTATAAAAGCCAGTTCACGGTTTAAGCCGGATTGTTTCAGGAGTAAATTGTTTTGCAAGCCGTATTCTACGCATTCCTGTAAAGTCCAGGTGGTTTTTTGGGGTTTATTTTGATCCTGCGTTTGCGCCTGCGCCGGGGAATATGCCAACAGCCCAGCACAGAGCATGGCGGCTAATAGTATTTTTTTGGATTGATCTACCATTCTTAAACGATATTTGGGATGTAAGTTAAGTATTAATCCAACTAAGTTGGTTTCTATATTGTAGCGTAATAAACTTAAGATCACTATTTGCCTGACTTATATCCGAAAGCAAATCATTCCCTGTGCCAGGCCCCACGTTCCGGGTAGCCTAATTATACCTAGCAACAAACCGAGCGGTGAAAGTTAGCCGAACTATTTTCACCTGGTTTTCACTACCGTACTTTCTTTTAACTGGTTAGTAACTTGGTTACTTTCTTTTCTAAATTTTCGGAGCCCCGGATAGTAGCCTTCCTTTTTACCCAACCACTCAGTTATATGCACCCTATAATGGCAAAGGTAAAAGAAACTTTTAATTAACTTTTATCGGTGGTAACCCGCCCTAAGTCAAAATTATTGTCTGGGTCTGAGTCTTACCTTTTACGAATCCATGCCGGAAATTTAAAAAATACGCTTCATCTTAAGAGCGATCTTAATATTCGGAAACCAGACCTGACTAATTTTCATAAACCAACCGTAGAACATCTAAGAAAATAACTTCTGGTCAGATTAAAAATACTGTTTTTAGCAGGTATCAAACAATAACTTTGTAATGGCTTTTGCTGCGTCAAATTTAAGTATAACTGGCAATTAAGAAAGATTTACCAGTTTTTATTTACTTCTGTAGCAAATACCGGCACCGCTATTTATCCGTTTGAGTTAAAATGAATTAAAGCTTGGTAAACTGTTTCCAGAACCAGGCCCATTTTGGTTAGGTTTAAAGTTTCCAACGTATCGGTTGGTAAATGGTAATGGGGATTGCGGTAAAAGGACGTATCCGTGATCATAAAAGCCGAATAGCCCATCCGCCAGTAATTTAAATGGTCCGAAAAGTCCATTCCCGGAATTTTAGCCGGACCTTTAAATTTCTTTACGGGTAGTAAGGCTTGCTGCTTTACGTGCCGGTAAAACTGCCGCGCGAACGTGCCCGCCTGCCATTTTTGGACCACGGTTATAAAATTGCCCTTGGAACCATAAACAAGTTTCAACGGCTTTAAAGGGTATTGCTGACTGTGTTTTTGGTCGGAAAAGTAGCCAATCATTTCCAGACTAATCATGCCCAGAACAGGTATTTGCTGTTTTTTTAAAAATTGCGCGTGCACAAAGCTACCCATGTGTTCGGTCCGGAAAAAAGGCGGTTCCTCCAAAGTAAAAGCAACCAAATCAACCCGGTAATTTAGTTCTTCCTGCGCCAACAAGTGGCTTAACTCCAGCAATCCCGCCACTCCGCTGGCGTTATCGTCGGCTCCGGGTTGATCCTGGCACACATCGTAGTGCGCTCCAATGATAATACGCGGTTTATCTTCCGGCCCGAAAGAACATATTATGTTGCGGTACTCCTGGTTATTTACCCGGTATACTTGTTCGGTTACCCGGCTAGAGTTTTTTAAAAATTCACTCCGCAGGTAATCGGCAACCTGGTTTAAACTGGCCAAATGCTGGTACTGGCGAGCTTGCGGTGTTTCGGTAATTTTCAACAAATAGGAACGTAAACGCAGGGTATCTACCTGGCTGGCAAAACTTGCCTGACTGAAGAAAAGTAGCAAGCAAAATAAAAGAAAAAAAGCAGAGGAAGGGCGCATGTTGTTCATTCAACGCTCACTACAGGTTACGCAGGTACAAAAGCAGATGCAAATATTTTTGGAAAGGTTGCCTGCTGGTATTACCAGATTTAAATTTTTGCCTTAAGTTTACGAATTCACAATTTCCTGTTTTTTCATGAGTATCTATTTTGAACCAAAAGTGTTGGAGCAGCTTAAAAAATTAGAAGAAAAATACGCTGCTTTGGGTCAGGATTTAGCCGCTTACCTGGAAGGTTTATACCACTCCGACTTTCTGAATTACTGGGATTACATTCATCTGGATACTTTACTCAGTTTGCAAACCCCCCGGACTACCATACCGGACGAAAAGATATTTATTCTTTATCACCAGATTACCGAGCTTTACTTTAAGTTGTGCTTAAACGAATACGAACAAATTGGCAACCTGCCGGCGGATGCCTTGCCGGAATTAATTCTACGATTGAAGCGGATTAACCGGTATTTTGAAAATCTGATTGATTCTTTTGATGTAATGGTAGACGGTATGGACCCGCAGCAATTTTTACAGTTCCGGATGGCCTTGATGCCCGCGAGTGGTTTTCAATCGGTACAGTTCCGGATGATAGAGATTTGCTCCACGGATTTGCAAAACTTAATGGATAAAGAAAAACGCAAAGCTTTGGGCCTAACCGCCGGGCACGACGAAATGATGGGCTGTATCTACTGGAAAGAAGGGGCCACCGAGGTAGGTTCCAGTACCAAAACCCTAACGTTGTTGCAGTTTGAAGCCAAATACACCGAAACGCTTTTAAAACTAGCCGTCGATTACAAAAATAAAAACGTGTGGGCGGTGGTTAAAAGATTGCCGGAACTAGATCAACAAAACCCCAAACTTCTACGCCAGCTGAAGGAACTCGACAGCAATGTAAATGTTAACTGGCCTTTAATGCATTATAAATCGGCGGTGCGGTATTTACAAAGCGATAAAGGCAGTTTAGCCGCTACCGGAGGAACTAACTGGCAGCAATACTTACCTCCTAAATTTCAAAAACGCATCTTTTTCCCCGAAATCTGGAGCGATCAGGAAATTGCGGATTGGGGTAAAGGATGGGTTGATAAAGTTTTAAGTGAATTGTAGTTAAATACAACAAAATATTGTAATAAATTGAATTTAAGCAAATTAACCTAATATACTTAATTTATTCATTTAAGCAACACCAGCGAATACTTATAATATTTACCTTAAAAATAATGCTTCGTCCTATTTCAAAGAGAAGGTAAATTACGCTTTGTAAATTCATTATCGGGCAAATAGGATCTTTAAGATAAACCAATAATGGGCCTCCGTTTGCCAGAAATTTAATTTTTGCTAAAACAAGTGCGGTAAAAATCAGTTTTTACTACATCTAGCATTCCTTCGGATTACTTAACTTTTCAGACCTTGGTGATGGCTCTATCTTAATTTTTAATTTTTATGTTTGTTTAGCCGCTAAGCGCATGTTATTTAAAATTTTGTTTATTCTTTTAATTACCGTAGTAACGTTTGGTAATTGTTCTAGCGATAATAAAAACTACCCTTCGCAAAACCACTCATCAACACCCGCTGTAAAACCTGTTTCGCACCAGTTATTTAGTAATATCCTGCACAAGTACGTTACCCCGAACGGACAAGTAAACTACCGCGGCTTGTTATTGGATACCTTAGCCTTAAACCAATATTTACAGCTTTTATCGCGTAACCCGCCCGCAAATACCTGGAGTACGCCCGAAAAATTGGCTTATTGGCTAAATGCTTATAATGCTTTTACCCTGCAACTGGTGCTTCGTCATTATCCCGTGAAAAGCATTAAAGATATTGGAAGTAAAATACATATTCCGTTTGTGAATACCTGTTGGGATATTTCCTTTATTCCGATCGGTGCTAAACGATTATCCTTGAACGAGATAGAGCACCAAATTTTAAGAAAAACATTTAAAGAACCGCGCATTCATTTTGCCATTGTTTGTGCGTCAGTGTCCTGCCCTAAGTTACGCAACGAAGCTTATTCCGCAGCTAATCTCCATCAACAACTCGAAGATCAGGCCCGCACCTTTATTAATGATCCCAGCCGTAACCAGATCCGACCACATAAGATCAAAATTTCTAAAATATTCAGCTGGTTTACCGCTGATTTTACACACAATGGCCCTTTAATCCAATACTTAAATCGTTATTCTACAGTTCAAATAAAGGCTAATGCCCAAGTAAGCAACTTAGATTATAACTGGCGGTTAAACGAAATAAATAATTAGGTTTTTGGACCATGGCTTTAGCGCGTGGGTTTATTTGCATTTAATCGGAAGTTTTAATACAAAATGCTAAACTATTAACAGCCATCTTGTTACATAATTTTTTTAAATTTTTTCTTTAGATCAACCATGGATACCTATTTAGATATTACCCGAGACGTTTACCGGCAAGCTGCCTTAACCCCGGAAGTAGGATTGTGCTGTACCACGTCGCCGGTTTGGCAATTACCCGGCTTGCAGATTCCGAAGCGAATGCTGGAGATGAATTATGGTTGTGGAAGTACAGTACATCCCCGCGATTTAATTAATAATCCCAAAGTTTTGTACGTTGGGGTAGGCGGAGGTATGGAATTACTGCAATTCGCTTATTTCAGCCGGCAACCCGCGGGCGTTTTGGGGGTGGATGTCGTTGATGAAATGCTTCAGGCTAGTCGGGAGAACATGCTGGAGGCGGAGCAGAGCAACTCCTGGTTTCAATCAGATTTTGTGGAGCTGGTTAAAGGCGATGCGCTGCATTTACCGGTTGCCGCCAATTCCATAGACGTAGCTGCCCAGAATTGCTTATTCAATATTTTTAAAGCCGATGATTTAAAGCAAGCTCTACAGGAAACGTACCGAGTATTAAAGCCCCATGGTCGCCTGGTTCTTTCCGACCCGGTTTGCGAAACCACCATGCCCGCCAGCCTGCAACAAGACGAAAAATTGCGGGCATTGTGTTTAAGCGGCGCTTTACCGTTGCAGCAATATTTAGACGTAATAACCAGTGTGGGATTTGGAACGGTAGAAGTTCGCGCAAAACGACCTTACCGCATACTGGCGCCGGAACATTACGCTACTCCCGAATTAATTTACATCGAAAGTGTAGAAGTATGCGCTATTAAAGACCCCATGCCCCATGACGGCCCTTGCATCTTCACCGGAAAAACAGCCATTTACTTTGGCTCTGAATCTTATTTTGATGATCAGAAAGGCCATCTGTTATATGCGAATCAACCATTAGCCGTATGCGATAAAACCGCCGCTGCCCTGGCCAATCTTGATCGAAAAGACATTTACATATCCGGTTCCACTTACTTTTACGATGGCGGTGGTTGCTGCTAATTTTTAGTTGAAAGGTTGAAAAGTTTGAAAGTTATAAGGTTGGAAGGTTTAAAAGTTGTAAAGTTGAAAGGTTGAGATATTAAGGAGTTTTAAACCATCCCATTAATTCCATATTTCATCCTTTTGACCTTCTACCTTTTCTACTTTCTTATTAAATAACCTTTTAACCTTCTAACCTTTCAACTTTCTAACCTTTTAACCTTCCACTACTGCGACCATTCGGTCGGTTCGCGGTCCCAGCGGTGTCGTTTTAAGGCTTGGAGTAATTCAGGCGGCAAACCTTGTCCATCGCTGGCTTTTAGGTTAGCTTCGGCGTGGTTTACTTTGCGCATGCCCGGTATAACGGTTCCTACCTGCGGGTTACTTAAAATAAAACGCAAAGCCATTTCGGGCAAAGTCATACCGGCAGGGAGCAGAGGCTTTAAAGCATCGGCGTGGTCAACGCTGGAAATTAAGTTTTCCGGAACAAAGTACGTACTCCGCCAATCATCGGCAGGGAAGGTGGTTTCTTTGGTGAAAGTGCCCGTTAATGTACCTTCGTCGAACGGAACCCGCGCAATAATACCCACATCTAGTTTTTCGCAGAGCGGAAATAGCTGGTCCTCCGGAGCCTGGTCGAATATATTGTAGATTACTTGCACCGCTTCGATTAAACCGGTATGCAATGTATCCAATACATTGTTGGGCTCCCAGCGATTCACGCTAACTCCCATGGCCTGGATTTTGCCGGCTTTTTTTAAATCTTCTACTGCCCGCTGCCATTGCTCATCTTGCGCCCAGGCATCTTCCCACACGTGAAACTGCTGCAGATCAATCGTTTCCACGTTTAGGTTTTTTAAACTTTTTTCGGTGTATTCCACAATGTGATCATAGGGAAAACAATCTTCTAATTTAGAAGCCCGATTCGAAGGCCATTGAAAGTTTTTAGGCGGAATTTTAGTAGCCAAGTACAGTTTTTTACCGGCATGCCGTTTTTGTAATTCACCCAATATTTGTTCGCTGCGACCTGCGCCGTATCCCCAGGCGGTATCAAAAAAATTGCAACCGCGCTCCACGGACAAGTCCAGCGATTTATTTGATTCCTCATCATCGGAACCGGTCCAGCCGGCCAATCCCCACATGCCGTAACCAATTTCACTTACTTGCCAGCCCGTGCGGCCAAATCGTCTGTATTCCATAGTTATATGCTTATTTATAGGTTTTAGGTTTAAAATATATTTTGTTTGTTGGTTTAATTGGCTTGACCTTTAAAAATTTAAAAATCTTGCAAAGCCGTATATAACCGGTGTACGGGTAAACCCATTACATTGTAGAAAGAGCCTTCTAATCTTTGAATGGCCACCATCCCGATCCAATCCTGCGCCCCGTAGGCGCCGGCTTTATCGTACGGTTTGTATTTATGAATGTACCCGGTTATTTCCTGGTTCGTTAAATTTTTAAAAAACACCCGGGTAACATCATGAAAAACTACTTTTTTACTCCGCGAAAGTAAGCAAACGCCCGTATAAACTTCGTGCATTCGGCCCGAAAGAGCTTGCAGCATGGCTTGGGCTTCGGCAAAATCAACGGGTTTGTTCAACACCTGATCATCCAGACAAACAATGGTATCGGCCGTGATCAGCAATTCTTCGGCTTGCAATTCATCCAGGTACGCCGCCGCTTTTTTACCGGCCAGGTATTCCGCTACGGCTGCTTTTTTCAGATGATCCGGAAAATCTTCCGGTACTTCTTTCACCCGGACTGTAAAGGGAAGTCCCATCATGGTTAGCAGTTCGTGCCGACGTGGCGAATTAGAAGCAAGTAATATTTTCGAGGTAAAATTCATTTTGCTTTATCGAACTAAAAACCAATCCCGAAATTACTTTTGGATAAAAAAATGTAGATTTTTGGGGCATAAGGGCACCGCTGTAGCAAACCGTTTTCACCTGCTCCATGGATACGCCATTGGTAATAAAAGCCACCTCTGCTTCTTGGTGATCTACCCGGGCCAGGCACTCGGCAAAGCTGCGAATATATTGAATCTGGTCGGAGTTCCGTTGCGCTTCCTGGCTTATCCCTAATATTTTTTCCAGCACAAAGTAGTGCAGCACCGTTAAATCCAGGTCTTTTACCTCATCCGGAATTTCCCAGGCCATTTGGTGGTGCACCTCGGGCTTTAAACGAATTTTATAAGGTACGCCGCGCAAATACAAACCAAAAGCCCATTTTTTACCCACAATAATTTCGTTTAAATCATACGGATCAGTTAAGGCCGTTATAGTGAAGTAAGTTTCTATTTTTTTTAAAAATTCCGCATTCGTCAGCGGCAAACGCAGTAAAAGCCGATGCGTAGGCAATATCCGTAAGTCGTGGGCTTCGGTATTAGTCAGGTAAATAAAATGATAATTGTACGCTTCTTTACCGGTATGGTACGGGTTAGCGGCCGTCTGTCTTTTCCGGAATTGCAAGGAGCCTTCGTACCGGTGGTGGCCATCGGCGAGCAATATTTGTTTAGGCTGCAAAACTTTCATGAATTCGCGGACAACGGCTACATCCTGAATCACGGCTACAACATCGCGCACTCCCTGGTAATCTTCCGATTCGTGCAAGGGCGCCTGAATGCTTTCGTCCATGTATTTTTCCAGAATAAAATTTGGATCGGTATACAAACCGTGGGTGGGGCTTACCTGCATGTGGGTAGCGGCCAGTAATTCTGTGCGGTCGTTTACCGAGGCTGGTATGGTATTTTCGTGGCGCAGCAAAACCTTATCGGCCCAATCGTAAGTCCAGATGTGGCACATAAAACCTTTGCGGCAATATTCCTGCTCCGAACCCGGAAGCCGGAAATATTGATAATACACGTAAATACCGGGTAAGTAATCCTGTTTTAATATTCCTTCGGTTTTCCAGGTTTGTAAACGTATGGCCGCTTCTTGGGCGGGGTTTTCTCCTGGGGGTACAGATAAATGGATGCTGTTGTACGGATTTTGGTATAAGGCTTCGCGCTGTTTAATGGATACTACATCAAACAAAGGAGAAGTTAAATCCTGAATATTTTTGCTTAGCTCCTGGTTATAACGCCAGCCACGTAAAGGAATAATTTCGGCCAAAGTAAAATGCTTATATAGTAAAATTTTAAAAACTGCGTAGTTATGGAGCCAACCGGCCAATTTGCCAATCGGCACTATTGTCGTTTTTGGAATACACAATCCGGTCGTGTAGCCGGTTGGGTCTTCCTTGCCAGAATTCTATTAAATCAGGCTGCACCAAATACCCGCCCCAATGTTCGGGTCGGGGTATATTGGCTAAACCAGCGAACTTACGTTCGTATTCCTGATTTGCCGCTTCCAGTTGTTCGCGGTTGGTTACGGGTTTGCTTTGGGGCGAAGCCCAGGCCCCAATCTGGCTGCCCAGAGGGCGACTGCCAAAATACTGATCTGACTCAAGGGAGCTCGCCTTGGTAACCAAACCTTCTACCCGGATTTGCCGCTCCAGTTCGGGCCAGAAAAACGTAAGCGCCACCGCCGGGTTCCGGGCCATGTCCTGGCCTTTATGGCTTAAATAATTGGTAAAAAACATAAATCCTTGATCCGTTACCCCCTTTAATAGTACCACCCTGGCCGACGGAACTCCTTCCGGGTCGGCGGTGGCCAGCACCATAGCGGTAGGCTCCGGGAGGTTGGCCTGAATGGCTTCCTGCAACCAGGTATTAAATTGCTGTAAGGGGTCCGGCGAAACCAAACTTTCGTGTAATTCCTGGCGCGCATAATTTTTCCGGATGTCCGCCAGATTTAAGCTAGTACTCATATAATTAAAAAATAATATTTGCCATTACCTAAATACTAAATTTTAGGCGGTATGTCGTATATGCCGTTATAATTTTGTAATTTGCTTGCTAAAATCTCGATTCTTTCCGTAAATACTTTTATTATTTACCGGAATAAAGAGAGAACTTTTCAAATCTCAGAAATAAAATTTATAAAGTAGATTATTTTTTAAAATACTACTACTATTAACCCCGGAATAACGTAAAGCAAACTGGTATTTATAACCTTTTGTTTAATTTATTACGAAGCATATTATTCTTATGGCGAAAGTTAAAAGCGGCAGTATTCTCATCTCTGAGCCTTTTCTGGGGGATCCGAATTTTGAACGTACTGTTGTATTAGTTTGTAAACACGACAACGAAGGTTCGTTTGGCTTGGTCTTAAACCGAAAAGCTAATTTAAAATTAAGTGATGTTCCGGAATTGGGAGACATAAACTTTGATATGGAATTGCACCTAGGTGGCCCTATGGAGCACAATACTTTGCATTACATTCATCAGTTAGCAATTCTGGACGAGTCTATTGTGCTGGGGCCTAATGTATTTTGGGGAGGCGACTTTGAGCAGCTAAAAGATTTGCTAAATTCCGGCAAAATTGATCAGGATGATATCCGCTTTTTTCTGGGGTATTCCGGCTGGTCGGCCGCGCAATTGGAAGACGAAATAAAAAATAATGTTTGGATTGTAAACAATACCGTTACCGATAACTTATTTCACTTAAATGTAGATTCGCTCTGGCGCGATATACTCAAACAAATGGGAGGTAAATACAAGATTTTATCGAATTATCCCATCGACCCAAGTTTAAATTAATACAACCCGGCTTTGTAAATAAGCAAATGCATCATGTTAGATAACGAAAAAAATAGTCCGTCCGATAACGAGAATTCTGCTAACACCCGCTCCGATGAAAATCAGCTGCAGAAAGTGTTGGAAAAAAGATTGGCCGAAATAAATGCCCGGAACGCAGAAGGAACGCAAGCCATGGGAAGCAATCCGAATCCGGGTTTAGCCGATGCGCTGGTGGTGCCCCAGGACGAACTTTCCGCTGGTTCTACTGCTTCCACTACGGATTCTTCTTCCGAGAATACGGCAGAGACTCTGGTACCGGCAACACCCCAAGTACCTGCTTCAGAAACACCTGTTCCCGCCGAATTGCCGCAAGGCACGGTAACAACTGATTTGCCGCCTATTGAAAGTAGCGTGGTAAATCAGGCCGATGAAGTTTCGGGGTTTGAAGGCGATTTAACCAGTAACCAAGATATTGCCCCGGATGAGCCTATGTCCGAAACTATTTCGGATGCAACGGAGCCCGATTATGCAGCAGGTACGCCAACCACACCGGCTCAACCCGACACGATAAATAATCCGGAAGGCAATAGTCCGGCAGCTCCCGAAATGAGTACTGCTGGTATCATCCCGGATCAGACCGAGCCGGTTAACAAACCCGCTATTCCCGCCAATCCGGAAGCAGCCACCAGTGAACCAACCACTCTGGAACAGCACGATGATGCCGCAGCGGATGATTATATTCCTGAGATAGATTACAGCACTTTAGCAGCTCCGGAACTGAAGAAGCAAATTTTAAAGGCTTACAAAACTTCGGATCCGCGAAAGAATGCCCGGCAGATTTTTGAATTGTACCGGCAGTACGAACTGCGGCTCGCGGCCGAAAAACACGATGCTTTAGAAGCATTCATTGCAGGAGGAGGCGATTCCGAAGATTTTGAATTTCATAATAGTCCGGAAAATATTGAAATTGAAAAAGGGTTTCAACAATTTCGGGATAACCGTACCCGCGAGCTGAAGAAGGAAGAAGAGCAGAAAGAAAAAAACCTGAAGCGGAAAAACGAACTGCTCGAACAACTACGGGCCTTGGTGGAAGCCGCCGAAACTAAAAATAGCGCTGATAAGTTAAAAGCCATTCAAAGCGAATGGAAAGCAATTGGCGCCGTACCAACCTCCGATACTCAGCAGTTGTGGAATTCGTACCATGCTCTGTTAGATAAATTTTACAACAACCGCAGCATTTTCTTTGAATTAAAAGAACTCGACCGTAAGAAAAATTTGCAGCAAAAAATTCAACTGGTTGAACGAGCGGAAAGTTTACTGCAAAATCCATCTATAAATGCTTCATTGCAGGAGCTGCGCCATTTGCACGAAGAATGGAAAAACGTAGGACCAGTGCCGAATGAGTCGCGCGATGCTATTTGGGAACGTTTTATCCAGGCTTCTGAAAAAATTCACGAGCGTAAAAAAGAATACCTAAATGTCCGGAAGTCGCAGGAACAGGAAAATTTGCAACGAAAGTTAAATGTACTGGAAATTATTTCGCCTTTCCAATCATTTAACTCCGATCGCATTAACGATTGGCGCGATAAAACAGACGAAATTCAAAAAATTAAAGAACAGTGGGATGCTATTGGTTTGGTGCCCAAAGAAAATGCTGACGAAGTAAATAAACGTTTCTGGAGCAGTTATAAAGCTTTTTACCAACACAAAAATGCGTTTTTTAAGCAGCTAGATGAGCAAAAAATGCAGAATCTGCGGCATAAAACCGAGCTCTGCGAACAAGCCGAAGCCCTGAAGGACAGCACCGATTGGGAAGAAACCAAAGAACGGCTGATTCAATTACAAAAAAAATGGAAAACCATTGGCCGGGTACCCGACAAATACTCCGACAAAATCTGGAATCGTTTCCGGGCAGCCTGCAACGAGTTTTTCGACCGCAAACAAAATCAACAAACCCAGAAGGAGGCTGAGCAGGAGCGGGCTGCTACCGAAAAAATGGCTTTTTACGATAAATTAGCGAGCCGCTTGACCCACTCCGCAACTACCATTGGTTCCCTGGAAGAGTTTAATACGTTGCTAAGCGAATGGCGTAATTTTGATGATAAGGATCAACGGTCCAATGCAAAACTGGAGGAACGTTTCTTTGATTTACTGCAAAAGTATTTAGATACCGTGCCGGATATTACTTATGAGAAAAAGAACGAACTGGTTTTTCAGTTACAGCTCGATCGTTTGCGGCAGCATCCGGATGCAAATCATAAGATCTACCAGAAAGAACAAAACATTCGAAAGGAAATTAGTAACCTGGAGAACGATATTAGTACCTTACGCACCAACATCGAGTTCTTTGCCCGCTCTAAAAACGCCGAAAGATTACGCGAAGAATACCAGCAACGGATAGAAGAAGCCAATAACCGCATGAATATTTTAAAAAAACAGCTGAAAGCTATCCGTTCTTAATAAATATTCTTTTTGATAATCAGAGATTTAATAAAAAATGGCGGAATACGAGAAACGGGTATTTGGATTATTAAACAGGTTTACTAATTTTGTATCCGCTTACAAATACGAAGCACTCGTTTTATAAAGCCTCCTTAGCTCAGCTGGTAGAGCAACTGACTTGTAATCAGTAGGTCGTTGGTTCGATTCCGACAGGGGGCTCCCTAAAATAAAAGCCACTTATAAGATAAAACTTGTAAGTGGCTTTTTTTATTTACATTAACAGCTTTCTTTTATTTCAACTTAATCCGATATATAAGTTTAAGATGTATTTGTTTAACGTATCTTTTCCTGGCCATAATGCCTTTCAATGGCATGGAGTTATTTTGCGGTTTTAACCGCTATCTGGAAACGTATTTTTACTCTAGGAATCTAACCGACGAATATAGAATTAAATAAACTAATTGGAATGGCATATACTAATGCTAAGCAGTTTTTTTACTCTTTAGCAACAATTTCCCATTCTACCTGAAAGGGAAGTAATTCTCCATCTATTAGCTCGGGGAAACCACTGATAATATTTATGTCGCTCTTATCTGGTCTGGAACCACTTTTAACTTCTGCTTCCGTACAGAGCTTTGTTAATACATCTTCTTTCAGTAACTGCGGGCTTTTTACATAAGAATCAGGATTATTAATTATAATGGTTGTTGTATACATAAATATTTAATTAAACCTTTTATATTTCTTGATAGTACGAGAAAATCAATGAAAAAATAATTAATAGATGTAGTTTGTATGTTATGGAATGGTACGATTATATAGCTTATGCCTTTATTGCTGCGGGTATTTACTTTATCATCATGCGAAATATCCGCAAAGGAGGAAGTCCCCGAAGAAGAAAACGACCCTAGCTTTCTTGAAATTTTATATAGATTAATTCGGGATAGGTAACAAAAATTTTCAAATTTTTTAATATGCTTACGTTTACTTGTTAACAGGATGATCGATTTTTTTAAATTTTAGTCGGTCGGATAAGCGTAAAAACCTTTTATGTTATCATGTAAGTTATATCTTTGATCCGTTTTATTGATTTGCTCCTAATTCAAACCTTAAATGAGCAGAATTAAAAAGAGAACGCTCCGTTTCAATGTTGGAGCCTGGATAAACATGGTTCAAGTAGGCTTGCAGTTCGTCTCTTAAAGGCATCTTAAGCTTGCCAACTTACACAAATTGCAACCAGGCGCTATCTGCCGCATAATCCGTAATTACTTTAATGTCGTTATTGGCTTTAAACGCCGCCACCAGGGCCGCTATTTCCTGTCTAACGGAAACAATGCAATTATCCACTAAATCTTGGCGAAATCCTTTGTTTGCCAATTCTAATACATAACCGGTGGCAATAATACGGCCCAGTATTTTGCCTAAGTCTACCAGTTTACGCTGAGGTAAAATATCATCTAAAGTGAAATTAATTTCTGATTTAAAGAATAAACTTGATTGAGCAGTCAGCTCAAAATTTTTCAAAAAATCAAATAACTGCATTTGCTTTTGCTTTTTCATTTGGCGGAGTATCAGCTCAGCTATTTGGGAATAAAGCATTTCATTGGAGCCTTCAAAAATTTGGAATGGCCGGCTATCCACAATACCCCGACCGCCGATATGGCTGATTCGGTAGCCATTAGCCCCCGAAAGCTGCACCAGAATTTGGGCGGATTCCTGCATGTAATCCGTAACTACGGCTTTCATGGTATTGGCTTCTAAGCCTTCGGCGGCTAGGTTATGTTCAATGCCACTAATTTTACTGCTGCGCGCGCACATAGCCGAAGATACAGTGTATGCCGTTTGGATCCGGTTTATGGAGTATTGCACCTGGTCCAGAGCTAATAATGGGGCAGTTCCTACTACGCGGTTTGTGCAATGCGCAATAGCCTCGTCGAGTAGCCGATGAATAAAACCCATGCCCATACCCGGAAATTGCATCCGGCTCCGGTGTAAGATATCCAGCATCATTTTAATACCCGTAGACTCAGGCTTTAATTTATAATTCCGGGGCACTTCAATATCTAATTTATTTAAGCCGTACGGGATCATATAAAGCCCTAGATTATCGAATAGTTCTTCTACTACTATCTGCTGCTTATCTTGGGTAACATCACAAATAAAAAAATCAATATCGCGGCTTAATTCGCTGTTAGCAGTTTCGTGGCGGCAAGCAATTAACCAATAATCGGCCATGCCTGTTAAGCCTTGCCAATGTTTGGTACCCTTGATATTATAACCATTCTCCACCGCCGAGTTAATGGTTTTCATATTTAAGGCATCGCTGCCGTAGTTCGGTTCGGTAATCATGAGCCCGCCCATGTTTTGATTTTGCAGAAAGCGGCCAAAAATTTCTGGTTTTACTTCCTCGTAAGCATACTTGGCCACTGGTTCTAAAAATAGCGCGATGTTAATGCCAAAAACTAATGAAAGAGAAAGCGATTCGTAAGAAGCAGCGGCTAAAATGCCTAAGCATTCTTTTACCAAACTACCCCGGCCCCCGAATGGCGCCGGTATAGCCACGGCCAAAGGCGTTGGTGCCATGATTTTGCGCCAAACTTCGGGAGGTAAGCCTCTTTCTAAACTCAGCTGATCAATGTTTACTTCCGAATGAAACAAGTTTGCTAAGGTTTCTTCGAAATTTTTTAAAAAATCGGCGTAGGGGGTTGGCGCAAGTTGCATAGTAATTGGTTCAGATATTTTCGGGATGTAAATTATAATTATAGTTTTTAGCGATCAATTATTTTGTATTACTATTTGTAAATAATCTTTAACCAACAAACAAAGCAATAGTTTTCTACTAGTGCAATGAAATGGTTTTACTCAATTACCGCCTCCTTTAAATAAATGTTTACCTTGGAATGTAGCTGAATCAATCCTTTTACTACTGACCACCGTGCTTCTGGCAAAATGCAACTTGGCGTGTAGTTTTTGGGCTTTAAATATTTAGTGGTTTATTTTTTAAATTTTTACCAATAGAGGAGGGATAGGGTACCTGACTTTTAGAAGTTGGATTAATGTAAAGGCGTAGGGCTGTGCTTCAGCGAACCATATCGAGATCAGAAATCCGTTTATATACTATTAAGGTACTCAGTATTAATATCTTATTTTGCTGCTTAAAATTAAAATATGGTTATTCCCACAACTTAACCGGGGTTACCCCGTTACTAGCATTCTAAAATTTTAAGAAAATCCTAAATCAATCAATCATCTATTTAAAAAACAACTACTATGAAAGAGGCAGAAGGAAATGCAGCCAGCATGCAAAACCCGCAGGAACAATACCCGCAGCCACCTACCCCAGAACCACCTCAATCTATACCGGGTACAGAAGCAGAAATGCAACTAAAGCCAGATCACGGCGAAGAAACATACAAAGGGTCGGGTAAACTTACCGGCCGCAAGGCTATTATTACCGGGGGAGATTCTGGTATTGGTAGGGCAGTAGCCATTGCCTTTGCCCGGGAAGGTGCCGATGTGCTAATCTCTTACTTAAACGAAGACGAAGATGCGCAAGAAACTGCCAAATACGTAGAAGAAGTCGGCCAAAAAGCAGTTTTAGTACCTGGAGATATCAGCAATGAAGAACATTGTAAGAATATTATCAGCCAAGCCGTAAGTGAACTGGGCGGTTTAGACATATTGGTAAATAATGCGGCCTTTCAAATGGAAAGAGAATCGCTGCAGGAAATCTCGACGGAAGAATGGGATCGTACCTTTCGGGTAAATATCCATGCCATGTTTTACCTGTGCAAAGCAGCGGAGCCACACTTAAAACCCGGTAGTACGGTAGTTAACACTACTTCGGTGAACGCTTATAAAGCTCCGCCGAAATTAATTCCTTATTCCGCTACCAAAGCGGCTATTCAGAATTTTACCGCCAGTTTAGGCCAATTATGGGCTGATAAAGGCATTCGGGTTAATTGCGTAGCACCCGGCCCCATCTGGACGCCTTTAATTCCCAGTACCATGTCGGAAGACCATGTTAAATCTTTTGGAGAAAGTGTACCTATAAAGCGGGCGGGACAACCGGCCGAACTGGCACCTATATACGTGTTATTAGCTTCCCAGGACTCCAGTTATATGACCTGCTCCACGGTACAAGTTACAGGCGGTTACCCCACCATCTAGTTGCGTTTTATACTGATAAAAAAAATTACCCAAATAAGTTTACATCGCTTATTTGGGTAATTTTTTCAAAGTAAATCTTAATTAAATATAAATTTTTAAAAAATTAAGATTTATCATTGCAAACTCATTAATTCTTAACCAAAATAGGACTTTTACACGATTGCTGGAAAGCTGAAATTGGCATAATATTTACTATAGTATATATTATAGTCTAATCCAAATTTCCGCTATCATGAATCTTTCCGATTTTAATAAAGCTACTCCTGATGAATGTACTGCTTGGTTACAAGAACAAGGAACTTACCTGGCCGATAGAAATTACCAGGGTAGTAAAGTATGCTTGTATCACATAGAAAACTTTTACGCGGAAGTTTACCACCGTTCCTGGGACAATCAAGTGTATTTTGTAAAGGGATTCAAAAACCAAAACTTGTTAAAGTTTTATTGACATCCTATTAGCTTGTTTAGTAGGTAAGTACTTGGACAAAATTAATTAAGTGCATAACTTATAATAAAACATTGATTAGTAGAGTCTTATGAATCGAACAACCAACAACTACTAACGAACAACTACTTAAATACCCATAATGCCGGAAAAATAATTTTAATTTTCCTTTAACTTGTCCACTATTCGGTTGCGTTTAATCGTTTCCAGCAGCAATGCTTACTCTTTCATTTACCTGTTTATCTGGTAATTTCACTTTTTTGTAATTTTTTACCTATCCTTTTAGCATTTATCCTCCGTATATACCTTTTTTGGTTTACAATCTGCTTGCTTTTATTTTTAGCCGGCCAGGTTTTATTTGGCTGAACCTACAAAGTTCAGCATTCTTATAAGTTATACTTGCCAAAATCTAACTGCCAGTAGTAAATTGCTAACTCCAGTGATTGTAATCCTCTTGGATTTTTAAAGGGAATGTATAGTTTTGTATGTAAACAAAGTGCCATCTATAATTCTGAAACTTCGTACAATGGCCTACAGGTTACTACTTTTACCTGCAACATTAAAGCAGAACTGTTTTATTTAAAAAATTTTAAATTTTTAAACAATTAGATGGCAACAAAAAGACCTAGTTTAAAGATCCATAAAACTACGATGTGGGTCTTTATCACGGTGATAGTTGTTTTTGTGATAATTACCTTAATAGCATTGAACAACAGCGCGGAACGGAACGGCCGGAAACTAATGCCCGGCAAACATGGTATCAAATACAAAAAGGAGAAAAAAATTAAAAATTAAACAGGTTAGCTTCTGTTCTGTTAGATTCCAATCTTTCTGTGTAATTCGCTCATATACAGGAGTATTCCGAGATAATATTTAAATAATAAAATATTATTGTATTAGTTAGAATCCTCTTAATTATCTTACTGCAAACTAGTTAAATGTAGTGATAACTAAGAATTAACCGGATGATTCATACCTCCACCACACACCTCGTTTTTGAAGATGAGATACTTCAAATTGAAGTTAATACCAGCTTGTCTTTTTTAAAACTTACCTGGCGCCAGCAACCAACCAGTGAACATTACCGGCGGGGATACCGGCAAGCTATTCTGTTGGCCATAGATCATAAAATCAGGCACTGGATAACTGATTCGCGTTTATTATCTTACCTGCACATGGCTGATCAGCATTGGATGTACGCAAAAATGCGTCCTTTACTTAAAGGAGGTAAGCTTCGCAAAATGGCAATAGTCATGCAACCCGAAACTTTAATGATGACCGATCGGAATCCCATAACGGAGAACCCAACAGCCGAAAACTACAACCCTGCTTCTCCTCTTAAAAAACTGTTTAGCTTGGAATTCTTCTTAGACTTAGATTCTGCTCAATCCTGGGTGCTGGAGTAATCATAAAAATGCAACTATCTTTAATGATACTTTTCAAAAAGTTACTCTTTAGGCTAATGGGATAGAGAGTGTCATGCTTTTTTAATTTTTTGCTTTTCTACTAAGTTTATTTTATTAGACTGCAGCAATTACTCGCAGGTTACACATGTAACTACTAAAGATTAATATCGGGAGCATTAAACTTCTAATAAGCTACATTAAACTTAGTTAAAACTAAGCTTAGATACTGGATATTGGCAAAATTAAAATTGTGGTATAATTAATACTTTTTAGTTTACCTCCAGTTCTCGTTAGCTAGGCTTATAATAAAAAAAGTGTAGTTAAAAACTACACTCCGTTATAGATTAAAACTTAGTTAATTACGCTATTTGCTTATTTGCTTTCACCGTATACTTCTTGCAACTGTTTAGTTAAATATTGATAAGCTGCCGGAATCTCTTTTGTTGCATCATTAATTCGGGCTTCTATCACAATAGGGCCTTTGTATTGAATGGTTTTTAAAGCCCGAAAGTAAGGGCGGAAGTCTTCGCCTACTACTCCGGGCATGGTTCTTTTTTCTTTTTCTGCTATTTCCACGTGGGTGATCAGTTTACCCGCATCAATAATATGCTGCGGCGGTTCATTTTCTTTCATCATGTGGTAAATATCCGCGTTTAGCCGGAAGTTCGGATGATTTACTTGCCGTACCACTGCAGCCGCTTCCTGCACGGTTGTCAGAAAGTTAGTTTCGGTACTATTCAGGCTTTCAATCGCAATGGTAATGCCGTATTTTTTTGCCACTAAGGCCATTTGTTTACACAACTGAATAAAATCAGCAGTAGCCTTTACTTGATCATAACCATCGGGTAGTCTCCGGGAACCACCACTGCCCAGCACTATCACCGGAACATTGGCCTTTTTGGCCCGGGCAAAAACCTGATCAAGGTAATCGAGTACTTTTTTATGATCTACTTCCGGACCGGCGATTTTTAAACTGCCCGGAAAAAGAACATTACATAAATATAACTTAGACTTAGCTTTTTTTATTTGTTGTAAGTTAGCTTTAAATTGTTCTTCGGTTAAAGTGGGAGCCAGCATTTTGCCTACCGTTTCACCCATCAAACGAAAGCCGGAAGCGTATACTAAACTGTCCCGATCCAGCGATTCTACTAACCCAAGTTGCGGAATTTTTTGCGCCTGACTTGTTATACTAAGTAAAAAAAAGAGGATGCTACATAAAAACGGTACGGTATTTCGCATTTTTTAAATTTTATTGAGTTTGTATTGTTTCAAACAAGAATAACTTGCCATACTATTCCCGCAAATTACTGTAAAATCTGGTATTTCCGCATTAAACAAGAACTTTCACCGCATTGGGCAATGCAAAAAAATATTCAGAAGCAGAACCGTCGTTTGAGTTGGCAGCAAGAAATTTAAATATCATTGTGCATGAAACTGAAGCGTGCATTTATCTGCGGTTGTAGCTCAAACTTATGTTTACAAGTTTAAATAAGTAAAAACCAACTCTGCATAAAGTTGGTGTACTTTCTTCTTACAAAGCGTAAAATTTAAAAAATCTAAACCAGAGGTTTAAAACTTGGTTTCTACTACAAGCCTTAGTACTTTCAGGTTGCAAAAATGAGGGAAGATAGCAAATCTTTTTTAACTCCTCCAGTAACAAATAAATTTTGCGTTTTTTAAAGCAAAAGCAATTTTTTAAAATCATGAAAAAATTTTTAGACGCTTTTACTAGAAATTATAAATTCTTTTGGGCATCTGCCTTAGTTCCAGTTTTATTTGTAGCAGGCTTTACGAAAGACGATCCCACCGGAAAAAAAATTACCAGATTGGTTCCGGCAGAAGCCGCGGCGCGGGCGAAAGCCATTGAAGCCAGCGAAAACCCTATTTTAGATGCCGGACTGAGTATGCGGGTATGGGGCATTGATTCGCTGATTGCCGACCCTATTGCCATAGACATTGACGATAAAGGCCGTCTGTTTTATACTCGTACCAACCGCCAGAAAAGTTCGGAGTTTGATATTCGCGGCCACCAGGATTGGGAAATTCCCTCTATAAGTATGCAAAGCGTGGAAGACCGGCGCGCCTTTTTGCGCAAAACTTTAGCTCCTAACCTTAGTACTCAGAATAATTGGTTAACAGATATAAACCAAGATGGCTCGCATGATTGGCGCGATTTAGCTGTTCAAAAAGAACGCGTATACCGGGTAGAAGATACCGATGGCGATGGCGTGGCCGACTTTCAGCAGATGGTAGTGGAGGATTTTAACGACGAAGTGACGGATGTGGCCCACGGAGTGCTGGCGCATAACGATGAACTATACGTTACCGTTGCTCCCGACATGTGGCGTTTAAAAGACAAAGACGGCGATGGATTAATGGATGAGAAAAAATCCCTAATGACTGGATTTGGCGTCCACATCGGCTTTAGTGGACACGGCTTATCGGGATTAGAAGTAGGCCCGGATGGAAAAATATACTGGCAAATTGGCGACATTGGGTTTAACGGCAAAGGTCCGGATGGTAAAAAATGGGAATATCCCAACAGCGGCGTAGTAGTACGCTGCAACCCCGACGGCTCCGATTTTGAAGTTTTTGCTTCCGGTAACCGCAACACGCACGAATTTGTGTTCGATGAATACGGTAACTTAATTAGCCACGACAATGACGGCGATCATCCCGGCGAAAAAGAACGATTAGTGTATATCGTAAACGGCGCCGATATTGGCTGGCGCAGCAATTGGCAATACGGCAAATACCGCGACCCTGATAATAACACCTACAAAGTTTGGATGGACGAGAATATGTTTAAGCCGCGCTTCGAGGGCCAGGCGGCTTACATTACACCCACCATTGCCAATTACGTGAGTGGCCCGGCGGGTATGTTGTATAACCCGGGTACGGCTCTTAGCCCTAAATATAAAAACCATTTTTTTGTGGGTGAGTTTACGGGTAGTGCGGCCCGCTCGGGAATTCATGCGTTTACCTTAAAACCCAAAGGTGCTAGTTTTGAGCTTGGCGAAACTAAAAAAATTGTTGGTAATGTGTTAGGCACTGGTATTGACTTTGGCCCGGACGGCGCCATGTACGTAGCCGATTGGATTAACGGTTGGGGCACTAAAAACAACGGCCGCATCTGGAAACTAGACGACAAAAGCCAGACTAATTCTCCGGAACGCCAACTGACTAAAACCTTATTAGGCGCTAACTTTACTGCCAAATCCGATAATGAGCTGAGTGATTTATTAAAAAATGCCGACATGCGCGTCCGCCAAAAAGCCCAATTTGAATTAGCTAACCGGGGAGCAAAAGGAGCCGCAATTTTTCAAAAAAACCTGAAACAAACCAGCCATCAACTGGCCCGGGTGCATGCGATTTGGGGAATGAGTCAATTAGCCCGACAGGACAAAAAATACGCGCAATCATTGCTTAGTTTATTAAAAGACAAAGATCCTGAAATTCGGGCCCAAGCCGCTAAATGGCTGGGTGATGTAAAATATGCCGAAGCAGGTAAAGCCCTATTGCCGGTTCTGCAGGACAATAATAGCCGCGCCCGGTTCTTTGCTGCCGAAGCATTAGGTAGAATTGCGTTTCAACCGGCTGTCCAGCCTATTATTAAGATGTTGGAAGTTAATAACGATGAAGATGCTTATCTACGCCATGCGGGTAGCTTAGCTTTAGCCCGCATCGGTCAGCCCGAACCAGTAATTGCTTTAGCCAAATCACCCAACCGCGGTTTGCGCATTGCTGCCGTGGTGGCTTTACGGCGCATGAACCATCCGGGAATTGCCAGTTTCCTGAATGATCAGGATGAATTTGTAGTAACTGAAACCGCACGAGCCATCAACGATGATCTTTCCATCACCGAAGCTTTACCCGCGTTGGGTAATTTGTTAGCTAGCACCCGCTTTACTAACGAACCGTTAATTCGTCGGGCCATTAACGCTAACCTGCGCGTGGGTACTCCCGAGGCGATGCAAAATTTAATTACGTATGCGCAGAAAGATGGCAATCCCATTGCCATGCGGGCCGAAGCGCTGGATGCGCTCAGCACTTGGGCGAAGCCCTCGGTTTTAGACCGGGTAGATGGGCGTTTACGGGGCAGCGCGCAAAGAGATCCCATGGCTGTAAAAAGTAAAGCGGGTGATATGTACATTAAATTGCTCAGCCATCCAGAACTACCCATCCGCATGAGCGCTGTTAAAGCCATCAGCAAATTAAAAATAGAGCAAGGATCTGCTCCGTTGTTTGCCCGCCTAAAAGAAGATAAAGATGCCATTGTGCGGATAGAAGCGCTACGTGCTTTAGCGAGTATGGGAGATAAGCAAATTAGCAAAGCCATTGAGCAAGCCTTATCGGACCAGGAGAAAACCGTTCGGGTAACTGCTTTAGATCTGCTGGGCAAAACTAACATGCCGCAGGATTTAATGGTAAAATCGCTCTCGGATGTAATCCATACCCGTACCACCGAAGAAAAACAAGCGGCCTTGGTAACGCTGGGCAAACTACCCGTAAAAAGTACTCAGAAAATTTTTGACCAATTACTCACTACGATGGAAAGCGGTAAGTTAGCGCCAGAGATACAACTGGAATTGGAAGAAGCCATTGATAGTACCCGGTCGCCGCAGTTATTAGCCCGGCATAAATCCATAACCAATAAATTATCCCCTGACGCACTTACGGCTTCTTTTAAGGGTAGTTTAACAGGTGGAGAACCGCAACAAGGCCGGCAAATTTTCTTCCGGCACCAGACAGCTCAGTGTATCCGCTGCCATTCTTACGACGATTTAGGCGGCGAGGCTGGTCCGCGTTTAAACGGAGTGGCCAGCCGACTTTCCAGGGAACAGCTTCTGGAAGCTTTGGTAAATCCGAGTGCGCGTTTAGCTCCTGGTTACGGAACTGTAGCAGTTACTTTAAAAAATGGCAGGAGCGTGAGTGGAGTACTTCTGGGCGAAACTAATAACGATTTAACTGTAAAAGTGGGCGATCAACCAGAAGTAGTGATCCGCAAAGAGCAAATTGCCAAGCGCACCAATTCACCCTCCAGCATGCCGGAAATGCGCTACTTATTAACGAAAAGAGAAATTCGAGATGTAGTTAGCTTTTTGGCTACCCTAAAAGAACCAGAATAAAAGCTGTTTAAAATTTAAAAATCCGGGTTTTGATTTTTAAATTTTCATAAAAAAAGGTTAGGAGCTACAGAGAGCTTCCTAACCTTTTTTTATGATTCCAATTATTTATGACTGTTTTGTTTATGAAATGTAAGTGTATAAATCTAGAATCAATAGTTAAAAAATTAATATACGTAATAATCATTTTTTATTTTTAAAAACTTGATGATCAGAGTTATGTAAATTATATTCTGGTAAGAATATAAATATTTGATAAATAGATAGAAACCTGAATGGATTTAAATTTTAAATTTTAAATATTTAAATTATATTGTTATGATCATTACTTGCTCTTTCAAGTGCATACCCAATGTATTTCAAGGTATTTCTATTTATTAGCTTACTTAGTTTTAACCATTTTAGCATCCGTGCCTCTATGGCTTTGCAAACGTTGCTGACGGCTAAAAACGATACTGCCAAAGTAAACCAATTGATTAAGTATGCTGATAAATTAACGGATTGCAATGCCAAACAAGCGCTACTGCTTTTACTTAAAATTGTAAAATTAAGCAATCACTTACATTACCCCAATGGAACAGGAGCAGCCTTATATCTTTTAGGTTATGTACATAATGCCAGACGAGCATGGGCAATGTGTATGGTTACTTAGGAAAATCGGATAGTTGCATTAGTCAGTTTATGTCGGCTATCAAAATATTAGAAAATAATAAGTATTTGCCAGAGCTTTCCCGCACTTATCTTAATTTGGGTATTATGTATGATAATATCGAAGATTACCAGAAAAGCATAACTTACTAGAACTAGAAACCCAAACAGGTAGTGGCGTAAGCGCTTACCTGGAATTTGAAACCAGCGGATTAGAATTATAACCTATGTATCCTTTACATGTAGCTATTATTGATGACCACCAAGTGGTAATTAACGGTTTAACGGCCATGTTTGCCAACCACCCGGACGTAACCATTATTTTCACGACCACGCAACATCAGGAGTTATTGCAGTATTTGCAAAAGCAACCCGTTGATGTTATTTTAATGGATATTCAAATGCCTGAAATCAGTGGTATTGATTTATGTAAATTAATCCATAAACAACATCGCGAAGTTAAAATTATTGCTTTCAGTAGTTTTGATGATACTCACCTGGTAAAACAAATCCTGCGCAATGGGGCATCGGGCTACGTACTTAAAAATGCCGATTTAAATACTTTACTAAAAGCGATTAATACCGTTATCCTGGATCGGGAATTTGTTGACAGTTCGATGCAAAAATTATTAATTGAGGAAAGCCTCACGGGTCAACGCCGGTCGTTGTACGAAGTACCTTTAACCAAACGCGAAAAAGAAATACTGAAATTAATTGCCGAAGAGTTTAGTAATCAGGAAATAGCCGACCGGCTTTTTTTAAGTTTACGAACCGTAGAAACGCACCGGTATAATCTCACGCAAAAATTAGATGCTAAAAATACGGCCGCTTTGGTAAAAGAAGCGATTAAAAGAGGTTTAGTAGAATAAATTTAAAAAATTTATCATGAGCGCAATTTAAAGTTATAGCCTAGCCAAAAATCCATAGTTTGCGTAGAAGCTTTCAATTATATTTTATCATTCACTCAACCTTATAACTATGAACTTTATAATTAACCTTTTAATAAGTGCCGGTGTGTTAATGCTAATGGCTTACATATTGCCGCAAGTAAAAATTAAAAGCTTTGGAACAGCCCTTTGGGTTGCTTTTCTGGTTGGTATTTTAAACGCAACCGTTGGTTTTATTTTGCGACTACCGCTTAATTTAGTCACTTTTTTCTTGTTAAGTTTTGTAATTCGTCTAGTGGTAACTGCCATTATCATTAAGCTGGTAGATAAATTTGTCAGCAATTTTGAAATTCGGGGATTTTGGCCAGCTTTAGTAATAGCGATAGCTTTAGCGATTGCCGGAACGCTTTTAAACCGCAACGAGGCCGAAGAACACTATAATACGGCTTTTCATAACTCCGTGAACCGCGCGGTAGCTCAAAATTTTTAAATTTTAACTTCTTTGCTTTCATAAAAGCCTGTTCTGGTTAGCCCGGAACAGGCTTTTTAATTATTACTTATTTGCTCCGGATATTCCGTTTAAGAATACATCGAAGCAAAAAAATAAAATATAAAAGATTAGGTTGGTTCATTTTACTTTCAACAAAAAAGCTTTTCTTTATAAAAATTTTTTAAAAGTTGCGCTTTACTTTATATAAATTATAATAAAATTCTAGCTTTGCTCCGAAAATAAAAATCCCCTTACGATGACTGCCCTTTCCAACGGCTCTTTGCACAAATTCAGAAATCTAGTAGGTTTTAAATACGAAATGTATAATAGCCTTTTTTCGTCACTCCCTTTTTACCGGGTCGAAAAAACAGGAGTGCTGTTGTCATTATTTCTGTTGCACTGCGAAGAAGGATTGAAAAAAGAATCTAGCCCCAACGAAATTATAGATTCTTTTTTTAAACAATATACTTCTTACGCCACCGAGCAAGAGCAGACCGATTTGTTGTTCCGGTTTGTGCAATTTGCCGAACGCCAGGTAGTATTATTCGATGCCTTAGAAGATGCCGCTTTTAACGAAATAAACGATATGCAGGGAATCGGTACCCTGAAGCATTTAGAAGCCGAAATAATGCAGCATCGCGCACAGGATAACCTGGCCGAAAAGCTGCGCGACTTTTCAGTGCGTTTAGTATTAACGGCTCATCCAACACAATTTTATCCCAGCGAAGTACTTGGGATTATTAACGATTTATCCAAAGCTCTAACAAGTAATAATACCGCTTTAGCTAACTCTTATTTGCAGCAACTAGGTAAAACGCCTTTTTTTAAGAAAGAAAAACCTACTCCTTACGATGAGGCCGTTAATTTGATTTGGTTCCTGGAAAATGTCTTTTATACGGCCGCTGGTCAAATCTTATCTTATTTAAAAAACACTTTCCCGAATGCCATAAATTTAAAAAATCCTTTAATACGAATGGGTTTTTGGCCGGGTGGTGACCGGGATGGTAACCCGTATGTAACTGCGCCTAATACTTTAAAAGTAGCAGAAGCATTGCGAGGAGGTATAGTAAAATCGTATTATCTGGAAGTACGTCGCCTGAAAAAACGCTTAACTTTTAAAGGAGTAGCCGGCAAATTAGCGGATTTAGAGCAACGATTATACAATAATCTATTTGTGCCGGGCTATAGAGCCGATTTATCGGTTTCCGAAATAAAAGAAACCATGCAGGAAATTAGAAGTACCATCCTGCGTTTACATAATGGCTTATTCGTAAATCAAGTAGATTCTTTTCTGAACAAAGTAGATTTGTTTGGTTTGCATTTTGCCTCCCTGGATATCCGGCAGGATTCGTCGGTGCATACAAAACTAGTAGAAGTTCTGGCTAAACATACTACTATATTACCGGCCAATTACCTGGAGCTTTCGGAAGAAAATAAAATTAAAGCTTTGTTGCAAATAAATGCTACCATTCAACCTGCATTTTTTGAAGATGCTTTACTCCGAGATACGCTGGAAACATTAGAAGCCATCCAAACTATTCAGCAGTTTAACGGAGAAGCGGGCTGCCATCGGTATATTATAAGCCATAGCACCAGTGCCCTGAACATTATAGAAGTATACGCCTTGTTTTTACTACGCGGCTGGTCCGCGGAGAGTATTACGGTAGATATTGTTCCGCTTTTTGAAACCATAGAAGATTTGCGGAATGCCAGTACCGTCATGAAAATTTTATACGAGAATAAGATTTACCGGCACCATTTGCAACAGCGCAACAACGTGCAAACCATTATGCTGGGTTTCTCAGATGGCACTAAGGACGGCGGGTATTTAATGGCTAACTGGAGTATATACAAGGCAAAAGAGATGCTCAGCCTTATTTCTAAACAATACGAAGTGGAAGTCGTGTTTTTTGATGGTCGGGGAGGGCCGCCTGCACGCGGTGGAGGCAAAACACATCAGTTTTATGCTTCTATGGGCCATAACATTGCCAATAAAGAAATTCAGCTAACTATCCAGGGACAAACTATAAGTTCAAATTTTGGCACCGTAGATGCTGCTCGCTACAACATGGAGCAATTGGTGCACGCAGGTATCAGCAATGCGCTTTTCTCGACACGAGAGAAAACCTTAACCGAACCCGAGGAAGCATTATTGGTAACTTTAGCCAACGAAAGCTTTGCCGCATACAATATGCTCAAAAATCACCCGGATTTTCTGGAATACCTGACTTTTGTGAGTCCGCTAAGATACTACGCCGAAGCTAATATTGGCAGCCGACCCGCTAAACGTAATTCCGGTCAATTAAATCTCGATGATTTGCGAGCAGTACCTTATGTAGGAGCTTGGAGTCAGTTAAAACAAAATGTTCCCGGTTTTTACGGCGTAGGTACCGCGCTGGAGAAATTAAAAGAAGCTGGTAAGTGGCCAGAGTTAAAAGCCCTATACGAAGGATCCTTATTTTTTAAAACTTTACTGGATAATTGCGAAATGGCTATGAACAAATGCAGTTTTCCGGTTACGGCTTACTTGGCAAAACATCCTAAGTATGGAATTCTTTGGAAAATCATGTACGAAGAATTCGAGAGAACTAAGAGATATTTATTGGAGCTAGCAGGCAGTGAAGAATTAATGGCGGATAAACCCATTGATCAGCTTTCTATACACCTGCGCCAGCGAATTGAATTACCACTTATTACAATACAGCAGTACGCACTTACCAAAATACGTACTATGGAAGAACAGCAACAAGAAGCCGAAGAAAAGAAAATCTATGAAAAGCTAGTTATGCGTTGTTCCTTTGGTATAATCAATGCGGAGCGGAATTCAGCCTAGTATTTTAATTTATTGTTTAGCTTAAAAGCGCTAAGTATTTACTATTTAGAGCTTTTAAGTTTTGTGCTTTTTGTAATTAAACTATGCAAAAGCTATTACAACTACGGTAGGGTAGGGGAGTAGCAAAACAAACAACTGTTTTAACTTTCATTAAAACTATAATTGAGATGTAAGCAACCTTACTTTTGATTATTTTTTTCATAATTCTTCTATTTAATTGATTACCAATTTCCTTCCTAAACCATAGCCTCTTTTGGTTACTAGCTCCACCTATTTAGCTCCATCTGTTGTTCTAAATATTATAAACTTTACTCTAATCTCTACTTAAGGATCATACTAATTCTAAAGAGAAGAAATGTACCTTCGTACCTTCAACTTAATTAATTTAAAATCTTATCTTATTTCGTTAAATATCTTTAATTTATTATTTTTTAAGATAAACCTTATAAATATTTCATCTCAATTATGAATTAAGTGTTTAAAAGATAAGACGAAATATTATTTAATTATAGTTTATCTTAAAGTTTAACAGGTGTTAATAACATAAAGTTATCCATAATTGTTTACAAATGTGTATAACCGATAGTTATCCATAACTCACAAAATTTTTACAAATTTCTTATATTTTAAATTTTAATCTTATATTTAGCTAAATATCTCGCTAGGCATTTAGACTTACAAAAATGAGTACTTCTGACAAATTAGTAATGCAGTGCGGGCAATGTGATTTGCCTATTATGGCGGAAGCTTTTTATTGCTCTGATTGCGGCAATCAATTTAGATGCAAAAATTGTGGAGAAATTTTACAGCCGGGTGCTAATAACTGCATGGCCTGTGGTACTCCGGTTACAGCCAAACAAGCACCTAACCTGGTTAATACTTTTAAACTGCGCGAAAATAAAGAAGAAAGAATTTACGAAATTCAATTTACCAATGAAGTTGGTAAAGAGATAAAAGAAGTAATTGCAGATTTACTTAAAAACAAAAACACTTTAATAAATAACATGGCGGATACCTCCTACACTACTTCCAAGCTAACTAGTATTTCAGAAAAGGAGAATCTGGCACAAATAGCTGAATTGACTAGTAACTCTGGACAAGCTGAATTACCAAATCAACAAAGTAGTACGCAAGTTGCATCTATCAATGATTATCCGCACATAAATGATTTAGAGATAAAGTTAAACTGTAAAGAAAACGAGTGGCTGTTGCTGTTTGCTTTTTACTTTTCTAATTATGGAGTTAATACATTTACCAAAGATGTAGTCTGGCAGGTATATAAAGATAAACGGAAAACGGAAACGCGGTTCAAAAATTTAGGCACTAATTGGAAAACACTTTTTAAAAAATACATTGCTACGGTAAAAGATAACGAGTTTCGTTTTACTTCAGCTGGTTTACAAAAAGTAAAAAGCTTGCTGCACCTGAATGAAGCGAACGAAAAAAGTAAGTCTTCATTTACACGCAAAACAGGTAGTAGCGCCCAGTCACGGCCAAACACCCTACGCAGTATACCTGTTTCCCGGAAAGTAGTGGCTAACAGCATTGTTCCTAATGAATTTGATGTTTACCAAAATAGCTACAAAGAATCTCTAGAATCTTTTTTTCGGCAAAAAAATCCAGGTAATGGCAATCCTAACCGGATTGTAACCATAGCTTACTACATAACCAAAATTAATCACCAGGAATATTTTACCGAAGGAAACATTGATTATGCTTACCGGATTTTAAATTTAGGCGGAAAACCAGCGCATTTAAAGCAAATTATCATTAACTTAAAAAACGAGCGGATCTGGTTTCAAAAAATTTTAGATCAAAGTATAGCCGGCTGGAAGCTAACCCGGCAAGCGGAGATTTACGTGGAAGAGAAACTACCCATACGCAATTAAGAGCATGCATGCTGAAATTTTTAACTTCTTAAAAGTCAAGAGGCAAATAATTTAAATGGACGATTATACTTGCATAAGCCTCCCGTATAGAGCATGATTTTTAAAAATTATTCAGAAAAGGTTTAAACAGATAATTCAACACTTCTTAAAATTTAAACATGCTCTAACCATTATCGCAATCATAAACTGTTTTACTCGGTAGCAATTCACTAAGTTGTTCAAATATTATGTTAAGTAAAACTTGAAATATTTAAACTTACTTCCTATTTTGATTTTCTATTATCTTTATTGTAACTAATAATTGCCCCACGTGCCTTTGAGTATGCTCGGCGGCGTGAAAAAGCAATCCCAGCATCGTGGAAGGAATTTTAGCCCGGCCAACGAGTCTGGTCGCCGTTAATTGATTTTTATCAGTTGCTCTTAATTGAATTAATGCCAATTCTACTTGATTGTTAAACTTTTCCTGAAGATAAGCCAATGTTAATCTAGCCTGGTTTGGTTTGCTTTCTTCCGCTAAGAATTCTAATTGACTTGCTTGTAAGGCCTCGCCGCGAGCGTACGTAAATAATCGATCTAACACCCCGGTAAGGTGCTGTAAATGAAATCCTACTGTGGCAACTGGTCCGGGAGTTTTCCAAAGCAATTCTTCCGGGAAACTTCTGGTAAGTTCATTAACTTCTTCGCGCGCTTGTAATAAAGCGTGTGCTAGCGGTTGTAATTCAGCCGTCATATCCGGTAAAGGTCCACGAAGCCATACTTCCAATTGAGAACTTTCTGCCATATTAAACTAAATTTACTTGGAGTAAATACAGTAATTTGGGAAATGCTGAAGGATGAAACAACAATTATAAATTTAAGTTGTTTTATGCAAAATGCTGCTCTACAATCTGCTCTAATGCTGCTTTAGTTAAAGGTTTATTGAGGAAACCCGCTACATTTGCCCCTTTAACTTTTTCAATATCAAGCGGATTGAGGGAGGTAGTTAGCATGATGATGACGACTGACTGCTTTTGAGTGAAGTTTAGCTGCTCATAAGCTTTCAAAAATTCAAATCCATCCATGAGAGGCATATTGATATCCAACAAAATAAGGGCGGGACAATTTTTCTCCGGGCAGTTGCGATCAATAACCTCTAAAGCTTCCAATCCATTATTAGCCACGAGCAGTTTTTCCGTAATATTCATTCGATTAAAAAGTCTTTCATTTAGGTAGTTGGTGGTTTCATCGTCGTCTACCAGTAAGGTACAAGAGATCTTAAGCATATATTACTATATTAATCAAAAGTGTAGACTGCGAACTCACGTAAAATAATACTACGTAATCTATTCTGGATGGATAAAGTAACTTCCATTCATTTAGAATAATTTATTAAGTAAGTATAAGAATACATAAGCATTAATATAGGACAAACTAATCAATCAATACAAACGTATGTCTAACTTTATATATTTAAATAGTACAAGCCCAAAAGAAAGTACATAAAAATTTATATTCTTTCTTAAACCTTTAATATGCTTTAAAAATAAATTTTTTAATAAAATGGTCAGTATATTCCAGTCCAAAATAAGTAGCTTTTAGAACAATCATTAAATGAATTTACAAGAAAGCCTGGAAACTGTAAGATTTATCGCAAAATCTACCGTCACAGAGGAAGCATTAGTAGTGGATGAACAAGGCATTTGGCCGGAACAAAGTATTCGGGCCTTGCAAAAAGCGGGATTAGGCGGCCTGGTAGTAGCTACAGAAATGGGCGGTCTTGGTCAGGGCTTAACTGGCCTAGCCCAAGCTTGTGAAATTTTAGGAGAAGTATCCGGTTCTACGGCGCTTTGCTTTGGTATGCATTGCGTAGGATCAGCGGTAATTGGTGCCAAAGCTACGGCGCAGCAGCAGCAAGACTTATTAAAACCCATCGCCGCTGGCGAACATCTTACCACGTTGGCCCTAAGTGAGCCGGGTACCGGCGCTCATTTCTATTATCCACAAACCCAATTACTAGCCTTGTCCGAAGCGGAATATCTGGTAAATGGCAACAAAAGCTTTGTTACCAATGGCGGCAAAGCCGATTCTTATGTGCTTTCCACGCTCGGGGTAGATCCGGAAGCTTCGCAAGAGGCATTTTCTTGCATGGTTTTGCGAGGTGATACGCTAGAACTCGCGTGGGGTCCCGAGTGGAAGGGACTGGGTATGCGCGGCAACTCTTCTAAAACGCTATTTCTGAAAGACGTAAAAGTTCCGGCGCAAAACCTTTTGGGAGAAGTCGGCGACCAACTCTGGTATATCTTTCAGGTGGTAGCTCCTTATTTTCTCACCGCTATGTCGGGTACGTATTTAGGCATCGCGCAAGCGGCTTTTAATGAAGCCCGAAAGCACTTAATGGAAAGAAGTTACCGGCACAACGGAACCACTTTGAGTCAGAATACTTTGCTGCAACATCGATTAGGCCTCTTATGGTCAAAAATAGAAAGAACCCGGCAATTACTTTATCACGCTACTCGAGAAGGAGAAAAAAATACGGCGGCCGCCGTATTGCCAATACTGGCCTCTAAGGCCGAAGTAGGGCATTGTTGCGTGGAAGTCGTAAACGAGGCGATGACTCTGATGGGAGGCATTGCGTATAGTCAGCATTCGCGGCTAGATGTATTGCTGCGTGATGCTCGCGCCGCGCACGTTATGTCTCCCACTACCGATATCTTGTATACTTGGTTAGGAAGAGCTCTATTGGAGCAGCCCATCCTCGATAACTAATTTCTATGACTTCAATACTTTCCCTTGGTCTGCGCGAGACCTCCTTGGACTTGTTGCAAAACGGTATGCTGGCTTTAGATGTTGTCTTTGAAAGAATCACCGAAAATAATTTCCCGCATAGCTGCAAAACACTGCTCCATTACCAGGCACTATTAATTGGAGAAGAAGTTGCAAACCCGATTCGTTTTGCCCAAGAAGCCTATACACATGATAAATATATTTCCATTTTGCTGATAGACGATAGTAACACCCATACTAAAATCAAACAGGCATTACAATATTCTCCTTTTATCGGCCCTACGGTACAATGCATTTCCAATGAGATTGGGCAGCGGATGGCTCCTATTGTAGAAGATGCCATTCTGCGTACCTCGCAACGGCGCAGCTTTGCCAAAATAAAACGTACTTCTTTCTCTGAGCAAGGATTTGCGCCCAATATTTTGGAAAAGGTCCGGACGGATTTCACCACGAAGGCATTAGAAGAAGCACCTATTGGCGTTATTCTTATTTCTGATACCGGTACCATTTATAGTATTAATCGCTACGCGTTAACCTTATTTGAACAATCAGAAAAAAATGTGCTCGGAAATGCGGTTTTAGCATTATTTCCGGAAGAAACCCAGGGAAAGATAAATTCTTTTTTGTTGGATAGTTATCTGCGGGAATCTAAAAAGGTGGTTGAGGTAAAATGGTCTGAAAGCTCCCAATACTGGGAGCTTTCCCTTACGCCAATAAATATGAACGCTGCCAGTAATTACAAGCTGCTTCTCCTGAATAATATTACCGCCCCCGTAATAGCGCAAAAACGAACCCAAGCGCATCTGGAAGAACTTGAAGAGCTAAATGCGCACCTGGCCCGCGTTAATGCCGACCTGGATACCTTTGTCTATACCGCTTCTCATGATTTAAAATCACCTATCTTAAACATCGAAGGATTAGTGACCTCATTAGAAGAAGAACTGGGCGCTGAATCTACGGTTGCCATGGATTTAGCTCATATTAAAAAATCCATTCAGCGCTTTAAGCAAACCGTAGAAGATTTAACTGCCGTTTCCCGAATCCAGAAAAGCTCGGAACGAGAAGCCACTCTGATTGATATGAATGATTTGCTAGAAGAAATAAAACAACTTCTAGAGCGGGAAATAATTGCTACGGGAGCTAATATCGAATTAAATGCGGCATCAGGAACTAAATTCCGCTATCCCAAAAGAGATATTATAAGCATTTTTTACAACTTAGTAAGCAACGCTATTAAATACCATTCCCCCTTCAGGCAACCGCATATCCAAATTACCATTAGGCTAGAGAATGGTGAGTTTCACCTGGTCGTGCAAGATAACGGCTTGGGTATACCGGTTGCAAACCGGGAACGTATTTTTCAACTTTTTAAACGCATGCATACCCATGTAGTGGGTAGTGGTGTTGGGCTATATATTGTCAAGAAAATTACTGAAAATAATGGCGGTCAAATTCAAGTAGAAAGTGAAGAAGGCATGGGTTCAGTATTCACCATCCGGTTGCCGGAATTTGGAACCAAAAAAATAGCTTAATTTTTGATTTTAGCTTTAAGATAGAGTTATGAAATCTATATGCGAATAAAATTACCAGTCCGCTATTTTTTCTAATTTCAATATTGTTTGGTGGTCAGCTTACCAGATCGACTTTCTTAAACAATCCTTCTTTCTCGGTAGGCGAAAATGCTTCTTGAGAGTTGCCTTTAAAATTCCTTTTATGCATGGCTTCACATAATTGGTGTAAAGCTATTTCAGGAACTTACCAATTGTCCTATAATATATATTATGTTAAATAGAAAATCTCGACGATTTAAAATCTTAAGGAGCTTCATTTTTGAGTTCATATATTGAATTATGGAGTGGTCTCCTATTGTAAATTATCCTGTTTTAACGAAAAAATAATTTCAATTTTCTTCCTCCGCCATAAACGTTTTTACAACGAGGATTTTATTTCCGCCATCTTTCGGCACAACTTCAAAACTCACCTTCACGCCTTGAATATGGAGCGGTTTATTTGATTTTAAAATTTGTCCTGAAAATAGCGGAGCTCTTTTGTTGTTTTCTATTAATGATTCTGTTTCTGTAGCTATTAGTTCTTGCTGCAGGTTTTCGATCTTGGCAATTTCTAATACTGCTGGGTTGAACAAATACTCCACCGAATTTATAGCAAGCGTGTATTGGTAAGGATGGCTTTTTTCAGAACTAGTTGTTTTTACGTATGTAGGCTTCTTATTCAAATAAAATATACCTAAAGCTTTATTATAAAACGGTCCTAGACCTTGAATGCTAGATAGGTTAGCCCCACTAATCACAAATGACTCATTCAATACACCAACTCCATTTGGAGCTAATTGTAAGTTTAATTTTGTATTCCATAATACGTGCATGGATTGTGTCCCGGCTTTTATGGCACTTAGTACATTAGAATCGTATATATTATTAAAAAACTCCAGATTACTACTGGGCAAGGTAGTAGCTATCTGATTTAAATCCTGGTAACCATAAATTAAATAGTAGGCATCTGCCGCTATTGTGTTGCTAATTATATCATGCGTACCAAAAACCCGGATTTTTGTCTTTAATTCAGGTAATTGCTGTCCGTTTACTAGAAGAGAGTTTTGCTTTGTCATAGCAAAATCAAGCCCTATCTGATCATTAGAATTTTTGCTATAGATATTTTTATCATACGCTAGCTCATATTCTACCGCATACCACGAGGAATCTCTAAATAATTGAGGTTCATAACCCATGGAATGCGGAACATTTTTATTGACATCCACTAGGTATTGGCTGGTAAAATTTAGTAAAGGAGATTCTTCCACGGAGCTCACCTGGCTTTGTAGAATATTATAATCCTGAAACTTTTGCGTACCTGAACCAATAAAAAAATAATAGCGTAGTACTCCTCGATATTTATTATAAAGGCTAAAGGTTAATGATCCTTCCCGGAATTTTGTAGAAAAACTGCTCAGATACAATTCCCAACCATCCGATTTTTTGTAATCGTTTCGTATATCCTCGCTAAACTGCATTTTTGCCCTACTATTCCATGGCATCGGAACAGAAGAGTTGTTCGGGGGTAATGGTAAGTAGGCCAGGTTTTCCCAGTCAAATACTTCTTGGCCTTCGGCATAATCAACAAAATTATTTGGTTTTCCTATATTGCTAGCAACAATAGTCGGGCTTACCCCAGTTAGCTTTTCGGAAATAACATGGATTTGTGGTTCAAGAGTATCTTGCTCTTCATTGGTACAACTCATGGCCGCCAGTGCCAAATAAAATATAGCGAAAACGAACTGGTTTTTTAATTTCATCGATGTAATCTTCAAGATAATTTTAGCTTTAGTATTTCAAAAAGGCTATTGTGTCAGGCAGGATTTTTCAAAAATAAGGTTTATAATCAAAATTATGAGTCTCCAGATTTTTGTACAATATATTAAATATTTTGTTACCACTATTTATATTTAAGTACAAGTATGGCTTCTTGACGCTTTAAATTGATACTATAGCCAAAAGGTAAAATTTTTTAGTTTTTAAAGGTTAGACTTCCTAATCATTAGAAAGTAAATAATACATCCTTTATTATAATATTTTTTATATAAATTTAGAAACCAATAAAAATGTAATTATATTTATGTTCATTTAGACTAATTTAAAAAAATCTGCATTTAGATCTTCACTTACCTATCTTTCCCAACTTTAACTTTTATGAAAAAAGAATTTACCATGTATTCCAGAACCCGAAGTCTGCCAAACAAACGGGTATCTGCGGTCCTGCTTCTTGCTTTTATTTTTAGCATTAAAATCAATCTACCTGTATTTGCCTCCAATCCCGGTAAAATTACTAAGGTTATCAAATCAACTAACCACCAGACCGCTGCTTTCGCCGGCGAAAAAGTAACGAGTTTTACTTTGATCAATGCCGATACCGATCAGCCTATTCAAACTTTAACGAACGGCACTACCCTGTATTTATCTAAGCTCCCTACCAAAAATTTAAATGTTCGGGCTGATACTTATCCATCTAAAGTTGGTAGCGTTTATTTTACTTTAACCGGGGCGCAAATTCATAACCAAATGCAAACGGATCCTCCCCTAGCTTTATTCGGTGATTCAAACGGTGACTATAACCCCTGGATTCCTACTAATGGCAGTTATACTTTAAAATGTACACCTTATTCCGGTGCAGCTGGTTCCGGTACAGCTGGTACTTCTTTAACCATTAACTTTACGGTAAATACGGGTACCACCAGTGTGCGCCCGTATGTTACAGCAGTACGACCCACTAATGGCTCTACCAATGTTGATTTAGATCAATCTATATCGGTGGATTTAAAATATCCGGGAGGTAATTACATTAACACCAATACGGTCAATACCAATACCGTTAGATTATACAAAGTGTATTCAACTAGTAAGTCATTGGTTGGTGGTACCGCGGTTAATTCTACCGCTGCAGGCGATGCGGTAACTCTATCGGCTACGCTCAGCCCTAATACCAACTACGAATTCCAAATAACCGATGGTGTAAAGGATGATAACGGGAACGCTTTAATTCCTTTTACCTCTAAGTTCAAAACCACTACATCGTCCCCGGATTGCGGCTACTTATGCAATGTTGCTTTTACGGAAAAAACTTTAATAACGAATTCTTTTGGAACTGCCGGGTTTACTACTTTAGTTATCGGACCAGACCACCGCTTATATGCCGCTACTTCTGCTGGTAAAATTGAGCGTTGGGATATCCGGTCAGATGGTACCATTACGAACCACGTAACCATTTCGCCTTTTGGTTCTGCTAAGCGTTTATTAATTGGTTTCCGATTTGCTCCTAATGCTACTTCCAGCAACTTAGTTGCTTACATCAGCCACTCTGCTCCTGTATTTACCAATGCCCCGGAGTGGTCTGGTAAGATTTCCCGGATTATCTTAACTACTCCATCTAGTCCCAAGGTAACTGACTTCGTGATTAACTTGCCCCGCTCCTACAAAGATCACTCGACTAACAGCCTGGACTTTGGTAAAGATGGCGCTTTGTATTTTCCGCAGGGTAGTAACTCGGCAATGGGTGCTTTAGATGGTGCTTGGGGAAACCGGCCTGAAAAATTATTGAATGGAGCGATACTACGCCTTGATTTAGCAAAAGCGCAACAGCAAGGTTTGCCGGTTAACGTAAAAACCCAAGAAGGATACCGGTATGACCCTTATTCTTCTAGTGCACCTGTAACGATATTTGCAACGGGGGTGCGCAACGCCTACGATTTAGTGTGGCATTCTAACGGGGAGTTGTACGTACCCACCAATGGCTCCGCGGCGGGGGGTAATACCCCCGCTTTGGTAAAAGGTACAAAATGGTCGAATGGTACGATTTACTCCGGAGCAACCGTTCCTGCCATGTCAGATGTGCGCCAAACCATGGGTGATTTTCTCTTCCGGGTGGTAAAAGGGGGTTACTACGGTCATCCCAATCCTTTAAGAAATGAATATATCTTAAACGGAGGCAATCCAACCAGTGGCAACGATCCGGCCGAAGTATCTGGCTACAAAGTAGGTACCCCAAAAGAGCCCAATTACCGGGGCTACGCCTACAGCTTTGGTTTAAATAAATCGCCAAACGGGATTATTGAATACAAGAGCAATGCTTTTAACGGCAAATTAAAAGGTAAAATGCTGGTTTGCCGTTTTAGTGGCGGCGATGATATTATGGTGTTGGACCCCGATGCCACAAATAAAAGCAAAATAACCGCTACCGAAGGCATTAAGGTACCTGGTTTCCGTCGGCCGTTTGCTAATCCTTTAGATATAATTGAAGATGTAAAAACCGGTAACTTGTATATCTCCGAGTACTACGATGGCAATGGCGATGGTCAGCCCCGGATTACTTTACTAAAAGCAAATACGCCGGCTGCCAGCGCTACCGCGACCGAAGCGTATGCATCTACCCTCGAGGTATTTACCGCTACGCCCGAACAAGCTAATATGGCGGTAAGTGTATACCCTAATCCAAATCCAGGAGATAACCTGCACGTGGAAGTTAAAAACTTTGCGGCTCAGGAACCCGTTATATTTAACCTGTATAATGCAATAGGCCAGGTAGTTCATACTTCTTCTATTGTAACGGATGCGCAAGGTACCGGCACCAGCGACATTACAGTGAAGCAGCAGCTACAACACGGTGTTTACATACTTAAGGCAGCCGGCAACTCTGGAAGTACGCAAACACGAGTAGTAGTGGAATAAACCTAAGCTTATTTTTAAATTTTTTACAAGAGCGGTTACTAGGTAGCCGCTCTTTTTTTATTTATAGAAATAAGCAGTAATTTAAGTAATACCCGACAATACATTTCACCGACTTTTCACCTCTATTTACCGATAATTCGTTCCTAGTTGCCTTATAGCAGTTGCTAAGCTAGCTTAAAGCGCACTATCTTCCCTAAAAACTTTACATATGAACATGCAACATACAAGTTCTCCATCTGGTAAAATTGTAGCCGGATTAATAATTGTAGCCGTTGGGGTAATTTTTTTACTGCGCCAAATGGGTTACTATTTTCCCCAGTGGCTTTTTTCCTGGCCCATGATTTTAATTGTAATTGGCTTAATAAACGGAGCTAAACACGGCTTCCGCCACTTTGCCTGGTTTATCTTAATTGGTTTAGGAGTAGCCTTTTTGCTCGACCAAATGTATCCGATTTACCATATTACCCGGTATGCTTGGCCCTTATTTATTATTGGCGCGGGTTTATTTATGATTTTAAACCGCAACCGTTCGTGGCCGGACCGTGCCGAACGTCGGCAACATTGGCAAAATCGCCGGGAACGCTTTATAAACAATGCAACCGCAACAACGGGTGCTTCTTCCCTCAACACCACGGAACCAATCCCTTATACCCAGCAGCAAGAATATCCCATGTATGCCACCCAAAACGCTGATGCGGGAAACTCTTCTAATCAAAACAGTGAGTTTGTAGAAATTACCGCGGTACTAGGTGGTATTAAACGTAACATTTTGTCTAAAAATGTAACGGGCGCTGATATTACCGCTTTTATGGGCGGAGCCGAATTAAATTTTGCTCAAGCTGATATAAACGGCCGGGTAATCATTGATATGACTTTAATTATGGGCGGTTGCAAGCTTATTGTACCTTCTAATTGGCAAGTAATTTCTGAGATAACGGCTGTTATGGGTGGTATCGACGATAAACGGAATATTATACCTAATACCAATGGCGCCAACCCCAAAGTATTAATTTTAAAAGGCGTAGCCTTAATGGGAGGCATTGAAATAACCAGTTATATTTAGGATAGATATATTTTAGATATTCATAGCTGACCATTCATAAATTTTAAAAAACCGTTTAATACCTTTCCAGCTAAACAGCATTATGGAGTTTTCCTCCCCATTTACGCAACCCCGCTTATTACTGGCCTTAAGTTTTTGCTGGTTGGTGCTGGCTTTGCTGCAAGCTTATGCCCTCAATAGCTTTGGTTGGGAAGGCAATGTAGTTTTATCGGATAGTAGTATCAGTACGGTTCTGTTGATTCTGATGGGTTTTATACTGGTAAATATCCTGCGCTTCTATCGCCCCCGGCCCGATCAGTACTGGTTTTTGCTTTCGTACTGTACTGTATTTGCCTTGATGTGGCTTTTTACCTCTTTTGAATTTTTACTCTTGTGCAACGAAGACGAAATCAACTACGAAGTTTTTCTGATTCGTTCGTTACCTATCCGGTTTATTTTTGGCTTTTTTACCATGGGTTGGGTTACTATGCTTACCATTATTTGGCATAACCAGCAAGACCAAAAAGCGCACCAACGCCGGCGGGCTCATGCCGAAAAACTGGCCCGCGAAGCCGAACTGCTTAATTTACGGGAACAGCTAAACCCACATTTCTTATTTAACAGCCTAAATTCTATTAGTGCTCTAGTAGGCACGCGGCCGGCGGAAGCCCGGCACATGATCCATCAGTTATCTGATTTTTTGCGGGGAACTTTAAAAAAAGAAGAAGACCAGTGGGTGAGTTTAGCCGAGGAATTAAATCATTTGCAACTATACCTGGACATTGAAAAAGTTCGGTTTGGCCACCGCCTGCAAACCGAAATTACCGCTGAACCAGGTTGCGCCGAAATGCACCTCCCTCCCATGCTGCTGCAACCTTTAGTAGAAAATGCCATTAAATTTGGTTTATACGATACCACTGGTACGGTAGTCATCAGCTTACAGGCACAATGCCTGGAAAACTATTTGCGACTGACCGTACAAAATCCTTTTGATCCGCAAACCGCCCGCCCCCGGCAAGGCACGGGTTTTGGATTAAGCAGCGTACAGCGCCGCTTGTACTTACTCTTTGCCCGAAACGATTTATTCACCACGCAAACGGATGGATCGGTTTTTACTACCATTTTAATTATTCCGCAACTATGATAAAAGCATTAATTATTGACGATGAACCGCTGGCCCGTTCCCTGGTACTCGAATATTTGCAGGCATTTCCGCAAATCCACGTTTTGCAGGAATGTAACGATGGCTTTGAAGGGGTAAAAGCCGTGCAACAGCACCAACCGGATTTAATTTTTTTAGATATTCAGATGCCGAAAATAAACGGCTTTGAGATGCTGGAATTAATTGAAGAGCCCCCTACTGTTATATTTACTACGGCCTTCGATCAATATGCCTTAAAAGCTTTTGAGGCGCATGCCGTTGATTATTTGCTGAAACCTTTTAGCCAGGAGCGGTTTGAAAAAGCTATTAATAAGTTGCTGGAACAAAAAGTAGCCCCCCCGGATACCAAAGTAAAAACAGCTGCCTTATTAGACACCGCTGCCCAATCTACCGAACGCCACGACCGCGTAGTGGTTAAGTTGGGCCATAAAATAAATATAATTCCGGTAGATGATATTCAATATTTGGCTGCGGATGATGATTATGTAAACCTGCATACAGCATACGGCACCTTCCTGAAAAACCGGACTATGAGTTATTTTGAAAAATCGTTGGATGCTCAACAGTTTGTGCGGGTGCACCGGTCTTACATGGTGCAAATTGCTCAAATAACGCGTTTGGACCCTTATCAGAAAGATACGTATATGGCTAAGCTCCGGTCTGGTGCCGAAATTCCGGTAAGCCGAGCCGGATACACCAAATTAAAAGCCGTATTACAGTTGTAACAAAGACAAAAATTTAAAAACTATAATCTCTTATTACAAGAATTACCTAAAAATAAAAAGCCGCTGGTCTTAGGAGAACCAGCGGCTTTTTTATATGAATTTCGTAAAGTTAATCTACATCGTAATTATACAAACTTGGTTTTACCGAACCTAACATTTGGTTGCGGCTGTCCAGAATAGCCTGATACGTGTTAAAACTAACTTGAGCATAAGGATCCGGTTCAAAAGATACGCGGCTAACAATTTTTTCATCCGCTACTTTTCCGGACTGGTTAGAACCAGCGGTTGCGGCAGAATCTTTTCCTGTACTAATCCACCCGGTGGATGCGCTTTTTGTTTGATTAACTTCTTTCATTTTCCTGTTCCTGTTAAAAGTCCTACCTTAATTTATGTACTCCAAGTTTTGAAGTATAATACTGCATAAATGAGAAATTTGTTACGTGGGCTATCATTAACAAACCCGCATTTACAAAATATGTATGAATACTATGAAAATGAGGCATTTATGCAACCCTACCACAAAAATACCGAGAGCTTAGTTCCAGAATTATCGGTAGTACATAAACGCTTACTACGCATCATAAATACTTAAATGTAAATATTTAAATAGCTGATGAATTTACAACTGGAGCAATAAATTTTAATTAGTTGTAAATATTTTAGAGAGAAAATTTTAAAAATTTAGATTTTAAGTAATCTAATGCGGATAGTTTTAAAATAAATTGTACTTAATTTATTATATAGAATTAAAAAAGACAAGTAAAAAAAGTAATCAGAAAGTATTATTTATAGAAAAAATTTTTTAAAAATATTTTAAAAAATATGCTATTTCTTTGCTTTATCTTCTAAATAGGTGAGAATTTTTTTCACTTCGGTGTCTGTTTCTGTTAGTTTTGCCTGACAAAATTCAATTAGATCTGAAGCTCGCTTTACTTTTAAGGCTAGTTCATCTACCGGAATAGTTTCGTCTTCTAAAGCTTCCACAATATTTTCCAGTTCCACTAACGCTTGCTGGTAGGTCAAATCCTCATTCACTTTCATCATTTTCTTTATTCATAACTAGATCGTGTTTCCTTAATGGTACTGATAATTTCCGAATCCTGGAAGATGGTAGTAATCTCGTCACCAGGTCTTACTTCAGTGGCATTTTTAATAATGGTATCGCCCCGAAAAATAATGGCGTAACCCCGTTTCAGCACATTCTCCGGACTTAAAAGTTTAATGGTATTACGGAGACTGGCTAATTTATGCTGTTCTGTTTTAACAAAAGATTCAATACTGCAACTTAAGCGATAATGTACTTTCTCTAGCTTAAATCGTTGATTATAAACCAGCCGATTTATTAATTGAATAACAATCCCGGATAAGGGCCGCAAACGTTGTTGCTGTTGATGTAAACATTGGTGGGCATACCGGATAACCTGGGCGTGTAAGGTTTGTAAAATTAATTTTTGTGCTCCTAAAATTTCGTTTGTTTTAGAAAGAACTCTTTTTTGCAAATGCAATAAATTTTCTTCGAAAGTACGGTTATGCGCCACAATGGTGGCAGCCGCTTTGGTAGGAGTTTTAGTGGGTAAACGAGCCATTAAATCGCAGATCGACTCGTTGCGTTCGTGGCCAATACCCGTAATAATGGGTATGGGAAAGCGGGCTACCGCCCGGGCAACCGTGTACGTATCAAAGGCACTAAAATCTAACTGACTTCCCCCACCCCGCACAATTACCACCGCGTCATAGGCAATATTAGACTGAAAAATTTGAATTAATTGCTGGCAAATCTGATTGGCTGCTTCGTTCCCCTGTACCTGCGCAAAATATTCATCTACCTGAAAAGTATACTGGTATTTATTTAAATAAAGCTCGTGTACAAAATCATTGTACCCATCGGCTTGGGCCGAAGATATTAAAGCCAAACGTTGAATAACGGGCCGAAAAGTTAACTGCCGGTTGCGGGTAAGAAATTCACCATTAATTAACTGTACCGCATCCGGATTTTGATCAATGAGCTTTTGCAACACCGCTTGCCGGGTTAAGGCTAGTTTGCCAATGGTGTAATTGCAATCAATTTCTTCAATTAATACCGTGAGACCGTAATATATGTGATATTGAATCCGGACCTTAAATAAAACCTCAATATTATCTTTAAAAACCTGACCGGTAGTTTCCTCAAAGTTACGGATGGTGTGGTAACATTTACCCCATATTTTAGCTTGTATGGAGGCCAACACTTCGTTAGAATGCTCGGATTTTTCGACTAGCGTTAGATAACATTGCCGTTTATCCAGATAATTTTTTATGCCGGAAGTTTCGGCAATTACGGCATAAGTCTGCTCCCGGAATACACCATCAATGGCATACTGAATTAATTGGTTAAGCTGAGATAACTTTAAGGGAGCCGATGTTTGCATACTACTAACAAATCTAACGATTTCCGGTCATAATCCTGTTCCAGAAATGGCAAAATAATTAAACCCGCAACTTGCTGGTGGAAAAGGCAAGCAGATCAAATTTAAAAAATTAGGTTAAACTTTTGAGGCTCGGCAAATACCACTTCCCTGACTTGAAATAAAAAAGGATAGCTTTGGTTGCTATCCTTCATATGGTTCCGGCTTTAGTGCGACTCTTGCGCTTTTTCCGCGTAATCGGCCCGGTGATTTCGTTTGTGGGCCGCATCTTTAGCCGGGTCATTGTCCCGGTCGCTTTGCATTTCGCAGGCTTGTAGGGAAAGAAACGTAAGCGCCAGCATACCGGCATAGATTAATTTTCTCATGTTTAATTAAAGGGTTTTATAGCGTATTTTACTGGTTTTTCTGGTTTTTAGGTTTATTCGTTTGCGGCATTTGCCGGCTCGGCGAATTATTTTCGGCCCCCCGGGTTTCGGAGGTGCCCGCATTATTCTCCGTAATAGACGTGGCCCGGGCCGCATCCGGATCCTCCGCACTATTTTGACCCGGCTTTTTAGCCATATTGGCACTATCCATTCCCACTATACCACTGTCCGGTTCTATTTTAACAGGCGATTGCGTGCCGGTATTTCTATTGTCGGTTGGGTTATCGGCTTGGTTGTTTTCGTATTGTCCGGCGCCGTACCCTTCCGGGGGAGTCTTGTGATCTTTCGACTGACAAGCAACCCCGGCCGTGGCTAACGCCAGCAAAAATACATACATTTTCTTTTTCATAGCTTTTATGGTAAAAATATTTACTTATTCATTCTTATAACTTGTTGTTCTATTTACTTAACCGCTGGGTAAAAGTTACCTTTAACTAAATTAACCCGCAATACACTGAGTTTTCTTATCCCATTCACCTAAAATAGAAACAGCCAGTAAAAGCACTTACCAGCTGTTTTTCAAAATGATTTTTTAAATTTTCGTTGGACGGAGCATTTGTTTTTACCCTAATTTATTTCCTGATTAATTAAAGTACTCTTTCTCCAATTCTTTATCGTGGCCGTAAATATCATCCCGGAAGTGGATTCCCCCTTGATCATCGACCCACGAAGTAAAGTATACAATGTAAACCGGTACTTTTTCTTTTAAGTTTTCGTACTGTTCTTCGCCGGCGTGCATGGCCTCCAGAATGGTCTGTTCCGTCCATTGTGGTTTATCAGCTAATAGAAACTCGGCTAATTGCACCGGCTTCTCTACCCGGATACAACCGTGGCTGAAACCCCGTTGTGTTTGATTAAATAACTGTTCCGCAGCGGTATGGTGCAGGTACACTTCGTGTTCATTCGGGAAAATGAATTTTATATCACCCAGCGGGTTTTTCGGGCCGGGCCTTTGCCGAATAGCATACTTAAACGTTTCTTTGGTGATTGCACTCCAATCTATAGAATAAGGATCTACCGGAGTCGTGGCTTTACCACTCCCCTGCACTACTTCCATATCCATTCTTTCGAGCCAACCGGGATCTGCCAGTAAATGAGGCATCATTTCGTTTTCAATGATGGAGTAAGGAACGTACCAATAAGGTGAAAATACGATGTACTCGAGCTTATCACTGAAAATAGGCGTAGAGTTCATGACTTTACCCACTATCACCCGCATGTTAAACACGGTCTTGCCCTTATCTTTAGCATAAAGCTCATACGCCGGAATATTCACAAAAATGTGTTTGCGTTCCATTTCTTTGGGTTTGGGTATCCAGCGCCAGCGTTCCATGTTTATAATAATCTGATCAATCCGGTCATCGAGCGATACGTTCATCAAACGCAAAGTTTCTTTTCCTAAACTGCCATCGGGTTTTAAGCCGTGCCTTTCCTGAAAATCTTTTACGGCTTTTACCAGTTCAGCATCGTAAACCAAAGAATCCGGCCGGTTTACTATTGCTTGGTTGGGGGGCAGCAAACGCTGGCGCAGCAAAGGTACTGCCGCCGAAGTCTGGCCCACTTTAAGGCTATTCGTAACATTTACTATTTTGGGCCAACCGCCATTCTTCCGAATTTCGCGATATTGTGCCAAAGCCGTGCGCAATCGGTCGTATTCCTCGTGTAAAGGTTCGAACTGGTAATACGGATAGCGGCTGTTTCTTTCGCGTAAAATGGTTTGCAGGGCTTTGTGCAATTTAATTTTATTACGTTTTACGCTCCATTCAATGTTATCCAGTTCCCGGGGGTTAACCGTGCCCCGGTAAAAATCAGATGCATAATTAAAATACGCCGCGGATAAGGCCACGTCTATTTTTTGTTGTAACCTTTGTTTTAATGAATCATCTTGCGTGCCCTGGTATTGTTTAAACAAAGCGTTAAAATCTTTGACCTTGTAATCGGCAGGGTTTAATCCTTCAAGAGAGGCTTTGCTTACTACTTGCAAAAATGTGTTGGCTTGCGGTACGAGTTTATCTTTTTTAAACCAGCCCAGGCGATAGTTCCGGGTGCGGTAAAACAGCATCGTAGTAGCCCGGTATTTTTTTAATTTTGGTTCTTGCTTCAAATAATTTTCTATAAAAACACTATCAGTTTTGGCAACCTGTTCGTTGCCCGCTTCTTTGGTGCTGGTTTTAGATTTATTACAAGCAGTTAATTGTAGCAGAAAAATTATAAAAATAAATAATTGATTGTATTGGTAATAGTGGCGTTGGTAAATCATAGATTCAGGTCAAATTCAGGTATCAATTTTCTTTACTCACAAACCAGATTATTGCTTACAAGGAGCGGAATGGCAATAGTTTTTTATCAGAAATATTTCCGTTTAAAAAAATTCCGTTTAGAAAATAATAATTGGATAGTTGTTTTTACTGGAAAAATCTAAAAATGTTCGCCTTCTTTAGCAGCTCGGTTTCATAGAACCTAAGATGCTGTGCTACTTACCCAAGCCTGTATTTTGAGTAAAAATGATGTAAGTAGTTGTTTGTTATTAGTTGTTGGTTGTTCGATTAATAAGACACTATTGGTGAGAACTTTACTTTATAATTATGCCTTTAATTAATTTTATCCGAGTATTTATAAAGATTAGTATACAGGTGAAATAATTAGCATGGCTCCTGAATAGAAGAAATAATTTTAATCTCATAAAATATTTAAATTTTTAAAATTTGCTTTGCTAAACTAAATGTTAAACGGTTTTATGCTTTCACACCAAACTTTGCCTGTACAAGATCCGCATAGCTTTGCTCAACCACAAGCAGCCATGGTCACGCATTTACAACTGCACTTGCAAGTTGATTTTGCGGCACAAACTTTAACCGGGGAAGCCTGCTATACCATTCATAAAGCACCAAAGGCCACCCGGATTATTCTGGATGTGCAAGATCTAATTATACAGCAAGTATTAGCCGATGGTTACCCTACTCCTTTTACACTAGGCGCTGTACGGCCTTATATTGGGCAGCCCTTAGAAATTGAACTCCAGGATAACACGGCAGAAATTACTATTATTTACCAAACGCCCCCGGGGGCGGCGGCTCTCCAGTGGCTAGCACCGGAACAAACCGCCGGGGGCAAGTTTCCATTTTTATTTACGCAATCGCAAGCTATTTTGGCCCGCACCTGGTTGCCCTGCCAGGATTCGCCGGCCATCCGATTTACCTACACGGCCCAAGTACAAGTACCGGTTGGATTTTTGGCTTTGATGAGCGCCCACAACCCGCAGGAGTCAAACGAAACGGGCCGGTATTCTTTTACCATGCCCTATCCTATTCCTTCTTACTTAATGGCATTGGCCGTCGGGCACTTGGAATTTAAAAAAATAGGCACCAGAACGGGGGTTTACGCCGAACCAGCTATGTTGTCAGCAGCGGCTGATGAGTTTAGCGAAATGGAAAATATGCTGCTCGTGGCCGAACAATTATACGGCGCTTACCCCTGGGGTCGCTACGACTTACTGGTTTTACCGCCCAGTTTTCCGTTTGGAGGCATGGAAAACCCTTGTCTCACTTTTGCTACTCCTACCATTATTACCGGCGACCGCTCTCTAACCAGTTTAGTTGCCCACGAGTTAGCGCATTCCTGGTCGGGCAATTTAGTAACCAACGCCACCTGGAATGATTTCTGGCTAAACGAAGGATTTACGGTGTACTTTGAACGCCGGATTATGGAAAATGTATATGGGGCGGATTATGCGGATATGTTGAAGGTGCTGGGATTTCAGGATTTACTGATAACTTTAAACGAATTAGGACCAACTAACCCTGATACTTGTTTGAAACTACACTTGGCCAACCGGGATCCGGATGACGGACTTACCGAAATTGCTTACGAAAAAGGTAATTTATTTTTACTCACGCTGGAAAATGTGGTTGGCCGCCCCCGCTTTGATGCTTTTATAACGGAATACTTTAAAAATTTTAAATTTCAGTCGAACACCACCGAGTATTTTCTGGAATTTCTACTTTCCTATTTTTCCCAGGAGAAAGACTTGCTTGAGCTACGAGTAAAACCAGAAAATTGGATTTATCAGCCCGGACTGCCCGATACAGCAATTCAGGTAAAATCTGCCCGTTTAACTCTGGTGGAGGAAGTTGTGCATAATTGGTTTGTAAATCCAGCTGCGGCTGGAGAAAATACCCACCACTGGACCACGCACGAATGGCTTTACTGCTTTCATTTAATTAAAACAAATATAAACCCAAGTATCCTGAAAGTATTAGATGCTACTTTCCACTTTACGGAATCTAAGAACGCCGAAATTGCCGCTACTTGGTTTGAAATGGGAATAAAAGCAGATTACCAGCCGATATCTGCTGCTCTGGAGGAATTTTTAATGAAAGTAGGCCGACGCAAATTTGTGTTGCCCTTGTACCGGTTATTGGCTCAGAATAGCTCCGGAAAAGAAAAAGCGCAGCAAATTTTTAAAAAAGCCCGGGCTAATTACCATGCTGTTACCCGGCAATCCGTGGAAAAGCTTCTCGGGCTTTAAAAATGCTCTTAAAAGGAAAATCCTGCGGGCCGCCTTAAAAAGCAACCAACAGGATTTTCACTTCTAAATTACACTATACTTGTTCAAATATACGAATATTTTTAAATAATATTCAATAATTTAAATATTATTTTCTAATGATTTTCGGCTTTTATATTCACCGAAGACTCCGCGATTACCGTTAATAATTCGTCAGTCTTTTTTTCTTCGCTCAGTGTTTCCTGTAACAGATTAAACGCTTCGTTATGGCCTAAATATTTAGCGTAAGTGCTGGCTGTTCCGTAACCGGCAATTTCGTAATGCTCTACGCGTTGGGCGCTGGCAATTAAACCGGCATCCATTACTTCGGCATCCGCATCTTCGCTCATCATCTCTTCTGCTTCTTTCAGTAAGCCTTCCATGGCTTTACATTTAATCGCTTCTGCTTCTATCCCCATGGATTGGAATACTTGCTCTAGCCGTTTTACCTGATTCTCGGTTTCGGTCATGTGCGTTTGAAAAGCTTCTTTTAATTTCGGAGACTGGGCCGTCGATAACATCTTAGGCATGGCCTTTAATAATTGTTGTTCCGCGCCGTACAAATCTTGTAATTGGTGAACCAATAAATCATTTAATGATTGCAGTTTCATAGTCTTTTAATTTTATATTTAGAATAAACCCGTAAAATTCTTTCTCTCCTATACGCCCTTGTACGGGTAAGGTTAGTGAAATAACAAAAAGATAACCCCGTATGTAAAGCGAAAGCCTATGGTCTTAAATTTTTATTTTAAGGTTTTGAATGGATTGTATTTTTTAGATTTTTTAAAAAATTTACAATAGTAAGGTCTCAAAATTCTATTTAGAATATTAAATACCTGTTTATTCCCTCCGTACGGCTAACGCTGTTGCAGCATGATCTCTTGCTTTCCGGGAAACTTGTAACCAAAAGTTTTTTACTTTGCATAATCAAGCTAAGTACTGCCAAAATAAACCGGGCTTTCTCAATCTTACAAGATCGTAAACTACTCGTGAATACACCCAAAGGAAAAATTATAGCTATTGGTGGCAACGAAGACAAAGGCACCTACTCCCATGCGCGCAGCCAACGCAAATACTATTTAAATTTTTTTGAACTCGGCATCTTAAAGCGCTTTACCGCCGAATTGGGCAAGGTTGCTCCCCGAATTGAAGTTATTACCACGGCTTCTATGATTCCGGAAGAAGTAGGCAACATTTACCAAAAAGCCTTTGGCATTTTAAATTTCTCTAACATTGGTTTAATGCACATTCGCACCTTCGCCGAAACGAATTTACCTGTTTACCTGGAACGGTTAAAAGCGGCCGACGGTATTTTGTTCTCCGGCGGCGATCAATCGCGGATTATCCAGGCTTTTACCGGAACCGAATTTTTGCGGATTTGCAAAGAGCGTTACCAGCACGAGGAAAATTTTGTAATTGCCGGCACCAGCGCGGGAGCTATGGCCATGTCGGGGATTATGATTAAACGCGGTAGCAGCTTTGAAGCCCTGATGAAAGGAACCGTAAAATTAGGCCAGGGTCTGGATTTTTTATCGAACGCAGTAATTGATTCGCACTTTGTAAAACGCGGCCGTTTTGGGCGACTCATGGAAGCTGTGGCGCTGCATTCCCGCAAAATTGGCATTGGCCTGGGCGAAGACACCGGAGTGCTTATTACGCACGGCAACCTGATCGAAACCATTGGCTCTAACCTGGTGATTATAGTAGATGGCTATCACATCAAGCATAATAATGTGCACGAAGCAAACCGCGGAGAACCATTATCCATCGAAAACTTGGTGATGCACGTTTTAGCCAAAGGCAACGTGTACGATATCTACCTCCGCGAATTCTATAAAGATGCCGCCACGCGTCAGCAGCACGTGCAGAATATTCTGGATAACTTATCTTAATAGTTACTAAGTAGTTGGTCGTTATTAGTTGTTCGTTGTTCGACCTATAAACTATTGATATCTAAAACATTACTTTGAAATATCCTTACGTTTATTTTTGTCCCGATACTTAGTTGCTGGTTATTGCAGGAAAAGTAGAATAAATCTTTCTAAAAGAGTAAATAGATATACTCGTTACCCAGGCATGCAGTAGTTAAATTGATTTTAGTCCTAATAACAAGAAACGAACAACCAATAACTACTAGTACTCTAGCCGTAAATCCCGATGTAAGTTGGTTCTTGGTTCTGTTTGCTGGCCCGGTACATTCCTTCGGAGTTAAACATTAAGGCAACTTTTCCTTGTTGGTTTAAAGCAATTAAGCCGCCTTCGCCACCTTGTTTTTTTAATTTTTCGTGCACCACGTAGTGGCAAGCCTCCGCTAATGTTAATCCTTTGTACTCTATTAAACAAGAAACATCGTACGCCACCACCGCCCGCATAAAATACTCCCCGTGCCCTGTGCAGGATACCGCGCAAGTGGCGTTGTTCGCGTAAGTACCCGCGCCTATAATGGGGCTGTCTCCTATGCGGTTAAATTTTTTATTCGTCATGCCACCCGTAGAAGTAGCTGCCGCCAAATTGCCCAATTGATCCAGAGCTACCGCTCCCACGGTTCCAAATTTTTTTTCGGTTAAATTTTCCGGCCGTAAGCTATGATCCAGAACCACCTGGTCCGAAGCTACAGCGGCCCGCCATTGTTCATACCGCGCGCCGTCATAAAAGTATTCTTCCGGTTCAAAGGCAATGTTCTGGCTCTGACCAAAAACTTCGGCTCCGTTACCTACTAATAACACGTGTTCGGAATGCTGCATTACGGCTTTTGCCAGCGTAACCGGATTTCGCACCCGCCGCACGCCAGCTACTGCTCCGGCTAAGCCGGTAGCACCGCACATGATGGCCGCGTCTAACTCGTGTTTGCCTTCGTGGGTGAACACTGCGCCTTTCCCGGCGTTAAACAAAACACAATCTTCCAGGTTACGCACGGCGGCTTCTACGGCTGTTAAAGAACTCCCGCCTTCCTGTAAAATCTGATGCCCCAACTCTACTGCTTCCCGCAAAGCATTCCGGTACATGGCTTCTTTTTCTGCGGTCATCAAGGCGCGCAAAATGGTACCGGCTCCGCCGTGAATAGCAATAGCAATTGGATTCATTAGCTATAAGTTATATTTTTTTAAAATAAAATAAATCGCGCGATTAAAGCTTGCTGGCAGCAATTATTTTTAAAAATAAGGGCAATTTTAGACCAAAATAATCCCGAAATTATCTGTTCCGGAAGGAATTATTCCTTAATTTAATACGTATATTTGCTACAAGTAAATTGTTTTTCATACAAAAAAAATCAGGATTATGTCTTTTGAGGTTCAAGGAAGATTACACGAAATATTCGATGAAGTTCAGGTGAGCGATAAATTCCGGAAGCGCGAATTTGTGCTGGAAATACCGGATGGCTCTTTTACGCAGCACGTAAAATTTCAGTTAACGCAAGATAAATGCGGTGTAGTTGACCAATATAAAATTGGCGATGAGGTTAAAGTAAATTTTAACTTGTCGGGTAAACCATTCACCAAGAATGGCACTACCATGTATTTTACTAACCTGCAAGCCTGGCGGATAGAAAATGCCGGAGCTGCTACAGGAGCAGGTAAATCCAATCCGAGCCGCGCTGAGCAACCAGCCACCAATAGTCCTTTTTTAACAGAAGAAATTGACAACGATTTGCCTTTCTAAAGGATTATCTTGTTTGGTATATACAAGAGAATGCGGGCCAACAGCCCGCATTTTTATTTTCAGGTTAGGTCCGTTATTATTTTTTAAAATTTATAGCCGGTAGGCAAATTTTACGCAAACATTATCCGGGCCCTAAATCTTTATCATACATGATAGATAAAATCGCTTTAATAACAGGAGCTAGTTCGGGTATTGGCAAGGCCACCGCTTTAGAACTGGCGCGTCAGAAATATACATTAATTCTGGTGTCGCAAAACGAGCGACGCGGCACTCAGGTAATACGGGAGATTTATAAAGAATTACCAGGTGCCGAAGCCGAGTTTATGCCCTGCGATTTAGCCGACTTTTCCGCCGTTAGGCAGCTAGCTGCCAAAGTTCAGCAAAGATACAGCCACCTGGATGTTTTAATTAATAACGCCGGTATTTTACCCGGTGCGCACGAAATCACCCCCGATGGCTTTGAACGCTCCTGGGCTACGAATCATTTAGGTCCTTTTTTGCTGACTAACTTACTCTTAGATTTAGTAAAGCAAGCGCCGGCCGGCCGCATTATAAATGTTTCGTCGGAAGCGCACCGCATGGGCAAGATCGCGTTTGATCCGGAGAAAAATGAGAAAAAATACAGTGCTTTTACTGCTTACTGCAACTCTAAGTTAGCCAATGTATTATTTACGTATGAACTGGCCCGCCGTTTAGAATCGACGGCTGTTACCGTAAATGCCTTGCATCCGGGCGTAATTGCGAGCAGTTTTGGCCAAACAGGAAGTGGTTTTTTAAAATTTATGTTTCAACTGGGCCGGCCGTTTATGAGTACTCCCGAAAAAGGAGCCAGCACGGTTATTTACCTCGCTACTTCCCCGAACGTAGCCCAAACAACTGGCTTATATTTTAAAAATAAAAAAACAGTAAAATCCTCCAAACTATCGTATAATCAAGCCTTGGCCCAACAACTTTACCAAGAAAGTGAAGCGCAGGTTAAAATATAAAAGGTAGATACGGAACTCCTCAGGTTGCCGGAAAATAAGATTAATTATGCACGATTTGTGGCGTTTGATTGCTATTGGGGAAAATGAGCAGTTGGATTTTAAAAAAACCATTACGCATCCGGATAAAATTGCCCGTACTTTGGTTTCCTTTGCCAATACCCGCGGTGGTATCATTCTGGTGGGGGTGCAGGATAATGGCACCATTAGGGGCGTGGATCCGGAAGAAGAAAAGCATACCTTGCAGTTGGCCGCTCAGTTTTACTGCGATCCGCCCTTAACCTTGGGTTACCAGGAAGTAGAAATGGATAACCGGCTCATTCTGGAAGTGAGCATTCCGGAAAGTACCCAAAAGCCGCACCTAGCCAAAGTAAAAGACAACGACTGGCGCGGGTATGTGCGCGTGAAAGACGAAAGTGTGCAAACCAGCAAACTGGTAAATAAAGTTTTGCGCACCGAACATCCCTTAAGTGAAACCGCCCGGCCCTTAAACCTAGATAAACCCGATTACCAAGTGCTGGATTATCTAAAAACCAATCGGCGTATTACCTTGCCGGAATTCATGAAACTAGCTAATATCTCGAAACGCCGGGCTTACCGCATCTTAATCAAATTGGTGCTACACGGCTATCTTCGCCTACATGAAAAAGACCAAGAAGATTATTATACGTTAAGCTAATCGGGCAAGCCGTTTTTTAAAAAAGCTAGTAGTTCAGGCATTAAACGGGTCGCAGTAAAGGGCAACTGCTTTGCCACTCTTGAAATTTTTTAATATGGTTTTACTTTTAGCAGCATAAGTTTGCTCTCCATCTTATTAATTATCAGAACAAAAGGGTGATGATGATTTTTTTAAATTTTACCCGCGTTTACCGGTTATAAGTATTAAAATTTCCGGCAATCTTCTATAAAGTGCGCAGCTGCGGCCCGGACTGAAAACGCTCGGCTGTTTCTTTTTCTTCGTGTCCGTCGGGGTAAATGGCTTTGATGGGCCAGCCATTTTCGTAAACCACGGTTTTGCGCAAAGTGCCATCCAGGTTGTAATACTTCCAATCGCCAATCCAGTAATAATGAATGCGCTCTTTGGTATTTTCCTGCACGGCTTTGCCGGTATGCGCCACCTGCCCGTTTTTGTGGTAATAAGTAGCGTTTAATATCCGGAAATCTTTCTTAGAATCGTATTTTTCAACCAAATATAATTGACCGTTGGGGTAAAAATACTTCCATTTTTTTACCTGCTTGCCGTTTTTAAACCGGCCTTTACTGGTAATCTGGTCCGGATTTTCTTTGTCTTCTTTATAGTTCCAGCGACCAACGTGTTCTTTGTCGCGGTTTACTTTGTTTTTACCAAAAATATTTTTTAAAACTTGGCCTTGGGCGGTGGGTTGAATAGCTAGTCCCAGGATTACCAGCAAGCCTATACGTAGAATAAATTTCATCTTTTTAATTAATTGTATTTGTGCCAGCTAACTAATGAAAGATAATTATTTTTTTGTCCATCCAAAAGTTTCTGTTTTATTTTAACGAACCGGTTGTGTTTTTATGAAAAAATCAGGCAGGTTTATTTGCCAACCCTTTACAGGTTAGCTTTAATTAAACATAATATTTCATTCTATTGGTTAAATTTAATCCTTGTTTTGTGGCACTTGTTCAAATTCCTCTTTTTACCTATTCGCAGAAATTACGGAGGTTAGTTTAAAATAATATTTGCCGGAAAATTGCCTGCTTCCTGCTTGGTTTCGTAGAAATATTCCGGCTAAATACTAGGAGTTGCGCGCTTCATTAGCTAAACTAACACTTCTATTTTTAATTAAATTACTTTTCTGCGTATGACTGAATCCCAAAAAACTAAAAGAGCTCCCGCCCGCAAAAAAAACGATGCGCCCCCCAAAATAAAAAAAGTATTTGTGTTGGATACCTCCGTGATTTTGTACGACCACAGTGCCGTGGAACATTTTGAAGAACACGATGTTGCTATCCCGATTACGGTTCTGGAAGAACTTGACAATTTTAAGAAAGGAAACGATATTAAAAACTTTGAAGCCCGGGAGTTTATCCGCTTCATCGATCAGCTGTCGCATGAAAATAAGCTACAGGACTGGCTGCCTTTAACGGGCAAAAACAAAGGGAAATTCCGGGTGGTAATGACCCACGACTCGCCCATAGATGCCGAGAAAGTTTTTAACGAAAGAAAAGCCGACCACAAAATTTTAAATTCGGCGTTGCAGTTGCAACACGAAATGCCCAACCACAAAGTAATACTGGTTACCAAAGATATTAACCTGCGCCTGAAAGCCCGGGCCTTGAATTTGCCGGCCGAAGATTACGAAACCGGTAAGGTGCAAAATGTAAATTCGCTATATACCGGCAACGACCTGCTCGAAAACGTACCCGCCAGTTTAATTACCGAATTATACGAAACCGGGATTTCCGCGAATTTGGAAGTATTAAAACAAGAGCCGCCGGATAACCATTACTACATTCTTAAAAGCTACAAAAACTCGGTGCTGTCGTACTACAATCCCGTGGAGCGGCGACTGGAAAGAGTAGATAAATTATCGGGTTACGGCATTAAACCGCGCAATGCGGAACAAGCTTTTGCGTTGCACGCCATCATGAACCCAATGGTAAAGTTGGTAACCATACAAGGAGTAGCAGGTACCGGAAAAACCTTGTTAACCCTGGCCGGGGCCATTGAGCAACGCCGTAATTACAAACAAATTTATTTGGCGCGGCCCATTGTACCGCTCAGTAACCGCGATATTGGTTTTTTACCCGGCGATATTAAATCCAAAATAAACCCCTACATGGAGCCTTTGTGGGATAATTTAAAATTTATATCCAATCAGTTCGTGGAAACCAGCAAAGAACACCAGAAAATAAAAGAACTAACCGAACAAGAAAAACTGGTTATCACGCCCCTGGCTTACATTCGGGGCCGGAGCTTATCGAACATCTTTTTTATTGTGGATGAAGCCCAGAACTTAACGCCCCACGAAATTAAAACCATTATTACCCGGGCCGGCGAAAACACCAAAATTGTATTTACCGGCGATATTTACCAAATCGATACGCCTTACCTGGACACGCAAAGTAACGGCCTGTCTTATTTAATTGATAAAGCTAAAAACCACCCACTTTACGCCCACATTACCTTGCTCAAAGGAGAACGATCCGAATTAGCGAACTTAGCGAACGATCTGTTGTAATTTTTAAATTTTTACTCTTCTTACTTCTATAATCCGGGGCTAGTTTTACGATCAGCTCCGGATTTCTACTTATACTTAAACTAATTTACTTTAGTGCTTTAAAGTACCATCTTACAAAAAGATTTTACTTACAGAGTAACATCTAGTGTCTAACATCTAACATCTGGTTATGCGCCTAGTGGAGTTAACGGCTCGAAAGCCGCTTGATTATAAAAACTTTTTTCTACAAGGTCTGCGCGACCATCCCGACTGTTTCCGGACCAGTCCGGCGGATGAGTTGTGGGCTTACTTCCCGACGGAAGGCACCACGGAAAGTTTTACGTTGGCCGCTGTTTCGAATCAGGCGGAAATTATGGGCGTTGTAAGTTTTGAGCGCGAAACTTCCGTAAATATGCGGCACAAAGCTTTATTGTATCGCATGTACGTGGGGCTGAATTTTGCCGGTCAAGGCATCGGAAAAATGTTAATTAATAATACCATTAACCGGGCTCGCCAACTTTCCGGTTTAGAACAAATTTATTTAACGGTAATTGCCACCAATACCAAAGCTAAAAACTTGTACCAAAGCTTTGGCTTCGAATCTTTTTCCCACGAAAAAAATGCCATTAAAACGCCGGCTGGCAATTATTACCACGAAGAACAAATGGTTTTATTTTTGTGAAAAGTAAATAAAAATTTAAAAATTCCGGGTTTAAGAGAGTAAATAGCGGTCTTTTAAAATTTGCATATGATGAAACTCGTGCGCCGCAATAACCGTGATTAAGCCACGCACCGTAGCCGGACTATTATTTGCTCTTCCGGAACGCTGAAGCGTTTCAGCCGGAAAGCTTTGAAACAAAACAAGGTTGCTTTGCCGTTGCCAACGGTATTCCTGTAGTAAACTACCGAGTTCGCGTTCCCCGAAGGCGGCGTGCGCTACGTATTCATTTTCTTCAAAGCCGGGCAACGACTGCTGTTCGCCGCGGGCAATGCATAAGGCCCGGTAAGCCATAATGCGCTCGGTATCTACCAGGTGGCCCAGTACTTCTTTTATCGTCCATTTGCCAGGTCCGTAAGCAAAATCTTGTGTTTCCAAGGGTAGATCCTGCAAACTGGTTTTTAACTTTTCTGCCTGTTGCTGCAAAAGAGTGATAATATCTCCTTCCGGAATTTGTTCTAGGTAGCGGTGGTAAAATGGAGCTACCTCCGTTAAAGGCGCTTTAGCAATCATTGTTATATAGATTAATCATGATGCGTTAAAAATAAGTACTTTAAGCAATTTATTTTAAAAAATCAGATTATTTAAATGTTTTTAGTCTAACAACGAACAACTAATAACGAACAACTACTTAGGTTATCTCTCCTGGTTAAATTGCGTATATACTGCAAAAACAGGAGCAAAATGTATGAGCACACTTTCTGATAAGGGTTTAGAAATTTCGAAAAAAGCTATTTTTCATATGCTGGTACGGCGGGCTTCTACCCTGCTGGGCAAACCGGTTAAAATTGGGTTATTGTTAAAAGAAGCGTACAGCAAGCTAATCAACGTAAAAAGTGATAAAAGTGGGCTTACCCAGGTAAAAGAGATTTTCTTTATCTTTATCCGCTTGGTGCGGGCTTATATTAATGGTTCTTACCGGCAAATTCCTACCAAATCGCTCTTACTGGGTGTAGCTACTCTGTTGTATTTGGTGATGCCGCTGGATATTATACCGGATTTTTTACCACTAATTGGCTACTCCGACGATTTAAGTGTGATTGCCTGGTTTGTTACTACTTTTCAAAGCGAGATTACCCGGTTTAGAAGTTGGGAAACCCGAAACCTGGAAGACGAAGAGCCCATGGTAGCCGTAGTGTAAGTTTTTTAAATTTTTAGTGTTTTTTCTGTTGTTTATAATGCAGTTATTGTACACCGAAAAACACTTTCATGAAAAATTTAATAGAACGAATAAGTATTCTGGGATGTGGCTGGTTGGGTTTACCGTTGGCAGAACAATTAGTTACGGCCGGCTACCAAGTGGCCGGCTCCACCACTACTTTCGAGAAATTAGAAATCCTGCGGCAAAAAAATATACTTCCTTACCAAATTAATCTTCTGGATCAGGCGAACTCCGAAACTTTACTGGAATTTTTAGAAACAGATTGCCTGATTATTAGCTTCCCACCCCGATTGCGGGCGGGTTTAGAAAAAGAGTATTTACCGCAGATTCATTTCTTAAAAAATGCCTTAGATCATTCCTCGGTTAAATTTGTGTTATTTATTTCTTCTACCTCGGTGTACCGCGACGTAAACCAGGTAATCACGGAAAATGAACCCAGTGACGCGTTGGATCTTGCCAGCCCTTTGTACCAAGCCGAAGAAATAATTCGAGAAAGCTCTTTTTACCAAACTACTGTTTTGCGATTTGGTGGTTTAGTAGGTGGCTCCCGCCAGCCGGGGCGTTTTTTAGCGGGTAAAACTCAGGTTCCGCAACCAGAAGCACCGGTTAACCTGATTCATTTAAATGATTGCGTAGGCATTATCGGGCAAATAATTTCCCAGCGTGTTTTTAACGAAATGTTTCATGCCGCCGCGGATAAGCATCCTTCCCGGCAGCACTTTTATACGGCAGCGGCGCAAGCATTAAACTTAGAACCACCCCAATTTACGGAGTCCGGACCAAAGGCGTATAAAATTATTAGTAACGCTAAATTAAAAGCGCAGCTTGCTTATGAATTTATTTACCCCGATCCCATGTTTTTCTTTTAATCCTATTTTAATTGGGAATTTTAAATTCGATAATGCGAGAAACAATTGTGGTAATGGGCGGTGGAGCCGCCGGTTTTTTTGGAGCTATTACCTGCGCCGAAAATAACCCAACGGCTCAGGTAATTTTACTCGAGAAAACTACTAAGTTACTTTCTAAAGTTCGGGTATCCGGGGGCGGGCGCTGCAATGTAACGCACCATTGCTTTAATCCTACGCAATTAGCGCAGTTTTACCCGCGGGGCGGGAAATTTTTAAAAAATTTATTCAAATCGTTTGGTGCTGCCGAAACCGTGGCCTGGTTTCAGAACCGGAACGTTCTGCTGCACACCGAACCCGACGGCCGCATGTTTCCGGTTACCAATGATTCCGACACCATTGTAAACTGCTTGTTGCAGGCGGCACAAAAAGCCAATATTACAGTGGAAACCAGTTTAGGCGTTGAAAAAATACTGCCTGTTTTTACCGCAGCGCTGCCTCATTTTAATTTGCAATTATCCAACGGAAAAACTTTAACCGCCAACAAAGTGCTTATAACCACCGGTGGCGCCCCTAAGTTGGAAAGTTACCAATGGTTAAAAGATTTAGGTTTACACATTCAGGAACCGGTCCCCTCGCTGTTTACTTTTAATGTGCCGGGCTCGCCTTTACAGGAATTAGCGGGAGTGGCGGTACCTAAAGCCAAAGTGAAAATTGTGGGCCAGCAACTCGAAAACGAAGGCCCCTTACTCATCACGCACTGGGGATTTAGTGGTCCGGCGGTACTCAAATTATCCGCTTGGGGGGCGCGCTTATTACAACAGTTAAGCTACCAGTTTACTATATTAATCAATTGGGTACCTGAACATACCGAAGAATCATTGCGGGCCGCGTTAATGCAGTACCGCCACGAGTTTGCCCGCCGGAACGTTGCCGCGCATCCCATGTTTCAATTACCGCAGCGCCTCTGGAAAGCTTTAATTAATTTGGCGGGCATTAACGACCAGGTAAAATGGGCCGAGCTGCCGGCCAAAAATCAAAATAAATTACTCGAACAATTACATCGGGCTCCTTTTACCGTACGGGGCAAAACTACTTTTAAAGAAGAATTTGTAACCTGCGGAGGCGTAGATGTAAACGAACTCGATCCCAAAACCATGCAAAGCAAGAAAATTCCGGGTTTATACCTGGCCGGCGAAATCCTGGATGTAGATGGGGTAACCGGTGGTTTTAACTTCCAGGCTGCCTGGACTACCGCTTTTCTGGCGGGTAAAGCCATGGCCACCAACTAAAACTACTCTAAGGCATTGATTCCCCCACCGCGTCTGATTTAGGATTATAAGTAACATTTTCGACCAGTTTTCAGTTTATAGCAAATAACTCAAACTTAAAACGGTTATTAACTCTAATAAGACTATGGACAAAGAAAAAGAAATTGTTTCGGTGGTACACCACCTGATTGAACGCGCCAAAGATGGCGAAAAAGGATACCGGACTGCCTCGCACGATGTTCACGAGGAAGATTTAAAAAGTTTGTTCCGCCAGTACGCCGTGCAACGCGATAACATGATTACCGAACTACAAGATCAACTGCACCAAATGGGTAAAACCCAGGACGAAGGCGGTTCAATTGAAGGTACCGTTCACCGTACCTGGTTGGATTTATCTTCGGCTATTGTGGCCCGGGATCGGAAAAGAATCTTGTCGGAGTGCGAGCGCGGCGAAGATTACGCGGTATCGGCTTACGAAAAAGCGCTAAAAGCTGATTTGCCTACTAACTTAAAATCAATTGTAGAAAAACAATACCAGCAGGTAAAAGAAGCCCACGATCACATCCGGGGATTGCGCGACGAAGCTTAATTTTAAAATTTTTAATATTCTTTAGAAAGCAGAAGCTAATGAGTTTCTGCTTTTTTTATGCTCATTCCTCTACTTTTTTAAATTTTTTATTTGAACCAACGATTAGGGCTTTAACCGGATTAATAGCATTCGAGGTACCAGGTGTTTAACTTTATCCTACTCAGATCCATATTTATAAAATTTAAAAATTTTTCATTGCGGGTGTTCCGGTAAAATTAACTAAGCTGTAATTTTAAAATTCTCCTGATTTTTAAGTATTATGTAGCCATTTTATAAAACGAAATAGTGGCACTTGCCTCTGGTTCTTCAGCTGTATGCTGTTCTAATGATTGAAAGCAGGCAATTAATACATTATATTATGAGAAAAAATCGCGGTGGGTTCTATCGTTACAGCATTCCTAATAAAAAATTTATTCTGATTGGATTTACGGGTTTAAGCTTATTGGCGGGATTACAAGCCTGTATTAATAGTGAAAAGGCTAATAGCAAAAATCGGGTAGTTACGCAAGCTTCCTCGCCAATTACCGGTTCCGCAGTTAACTTACCTGTTCTCAGTCCTACGCAACCAGCTCAAAAGCCCGCGAAAGAAGTATACGCCACCGACGAACACGTACTTATTGATGGCAAACAATTGTTTCAGAGTAATTGTACGGCTTGTCATAATTTTGAACAAAAAGGCATCGGCCCTAATTTGGCCGGCGTTACCGGGCGCGAAACCAAAGAATGGCTTACAAAATTTATTCCGAATGCGCCTGCCGTCATTCAATCGGGGGATGCCCACGCTACCAAACTGGTGGCGGAATACAAACAAGTAATGCCCGCTTTTACGTCATTAACTTCGGAAAATGTAGAGGCACTTTTGGGCTATCTGCATGCGCAGCAACCAAGCCCGGAAGATGAAAATAGCGCTAAACTGGGGACTCCCCTGCGGGACCCCATTCCTACCAAAATCCCCAAATCGGAATTATTGCTAAGCCTCGAATCTGTTACTACTGCTCCTGCTACTTCGGAAAAAATACCAACGGCTCGTATCAATACCATGGTAGTTTTGCCGGGTAAAAAGAAACGGGTTTTTCTGCAGGATTTGCGCGGCAAGCTTTACGAAATGGAAGGCCCTACCCTGCGGGAGTACCTGGATATAAGCAAAGAACGACCTGCTTTTATTCCTACTCCCGGTTTAGCCACTGGCTTTGGCAGTTACGCTTTTCACCCGGATTTTTACAAAAACGGTTTATTTTACACCACGCACACCGAAAAAGCCCGCACCGCTCCCGCCGATTTTGCCTACCATGATTCTATTAAAGTGGCGTTGCAATGGGTATTAACCGAGTGGCATTTACCCGACCCGCATGCGCCGGTTTTCGCCGGTCAAGGTCGCGAATTGTTGCGCATCAATATGGTAAATCAAATCCACGGGGTACAGGAAATTACGTTTAACCCTTTTGCTAAGCCGGGTTCGCCGGAGTATGGCTTGTTGTATATTGGTGTGGGCGATGGTGGCGCCGCTGAACAGAAATATTCGTTTTTGTGCAATTCCAACCAAACGGTGTGGAGTACGGTGCTGCGCATTGATCCAAGGGGCAATAACAGCAAAAATAAAAAATACGGCATTCCGACCATCAACCCGTTTGCCCAAGACAAAGACCCAAGTACTCTGGGTGAAATTTACGCGACAGGTTTCCGGAACCCCAATCGCATTTACTGGTCTCCGGACGGCAAAATGTTGATTTCGGACATTGGCCTGACCAATATTGAAGAGTTAAACATTGGTAAGCCCGGCGCCAATTATGGCTGGCCTGCCCGGGAAGGCACTTTTCTGCTGAACTACCAAGGGAAAATGGACAAAGTATACTCCTTACCGGCCGATGATGCTGCTTCTCATTATACCTATCCGGTGGTGCAGTTCGACCACGACGAGGGGAATGCTTTTTCGGCCGGCTTTGTGTATACCGGCAGCATTCCGGCTTTAAAAAACAAATATATATTTGGCGACATCGTAAGCGGGCGCGTTTTTTTTGTGGATAACCATAAGTTAAAATTAGGCCAGCAAGCCACTATTCAGGAATTTACGTTGCAATTTGCGGGCAAAAATGCCACCTTTCAGGACATAACCGGCAACAAGAAAACGGATCTTAGGTTTGGTGTCGGGCTGAACAACGATCTGTACCTTTATACCAAAACGGACGGCAAAATCTGGCGGGTAAATAATTGTTTGCTTAACAAGAAAATTTAAAAATTTAGATTTTCGCTTCATAATGTTTAATCATTTTTAAATTTTTTTTTTTAATTTTTGTAAAAGCAGGAACAGTACCAACCATACCTCGCAGGAATGATTCAAATCCAAAACAGTTTACAAGCAGCTGATCTGCAACCTTTATTACAGAAGTTCTGGGAGCTATCCGGACAAAAAATTAAAAATATTGAACAACATTACGCTACCAGCCAGGGTTCGCCGGTATTTACGGTAAAAGGGCAATATACCACCCGCGGCTGGACCGAGTGGACCCAGGGATTTCATTTTGGCTCCGCCATTTTACAGTTTGATGCTACCGGCGAAATAGAGTTTTTAGAAGCAGGACGACAGAAAACGGTAGCAGTGATGGCGCCGCACGTGAGTCACATCGGCGTACACGATCATGGTTTTAACAACGTGAGTACTTACGGAAACCTGCTGCGGTTAATGTACGAAGGCAAATCGCCGTATAACGAGTGGGAAAAAAACTTTTACGAATTAGCGTTAAAAATTTCCGGCGCGGTCCAGGCCAGCCGCTGGACTACCACCAAAAACGGCGGTTTTATTCATTCCTTCAACGGGCCCCATTCTTTATTTGTGGATACCATCCGTTCCTGCCGGGCTTTAATGGTGAGCCACCAACTGGGCCATGTGCTGCAAGCCGAGAACGACATTAAAATAAACTTACTCGAAAGAGCTTTACAACATTGCCAGGCCACGGCGCAATATTCGGTGTATTACGGCGAAGGTCGCGATTCTTACGATTTGTGGGGACGCACTGCGCACGAAAGCATCTTTAACACCCGGGATGGCAATTACCGGGCACCCAATTCCCAGCAAGGCTACACTGGCTTTAGCACCTGGACCCGCGGTTTAGCCTGGGCCATGTGCGGCTTTGCCGAAGAACTCGAATTTCTGCAAACCATTTCCGACACGGAATTACTGCATTTTGGCGGCCGCTCAGAAATAGAAGCTTACCTGCTCAAAGCGGCCCAAGCTACTTGTGATTTTTATCTGGCCCACACGCCCGTAGATGGCATTCCTTACTGGGATACCGGTGCCCCGAAGCTGCATAAATTAGGCAATTACCTCGACCAACCGGCCGATCCTTTTAATAATCAGGAACCCGTGGATGCTTCGGCGGCGGCCATAGGAGCCCAGGGTTTACTGCGGTTAGGTAAATTTTTAAAAAACAAAGGCCAAACTGAAGCTGGCAATACGTACTGGCAGGCCGGATTAACCGTGGTACAAACCTTATTACAGGAACCTTACCTGAGCACCGATCCGCACCACCAGGGTATTTTGCTGCATTCCGTGTATCATTGGCCGAATGGCTGGGATTATGTACCCGAAGGCAGCACCATCCCCTATGGCGAATCTAGTATGTGGGGCGATTACCACATCCGGGAAGTAGCGCTTTACCTCCACAAACTGAATAATCAAGAACCTTATTACACCTTTTACAACTGCGTGCAATAATGGCCGAAGAAAGAAAAAATTTAAAAAAATTGTGCATCCACACCATTACCACCAAACCCTGGCCCATTGAAACCGCCGCGCAGGAGTTTTCGGCAGCAGGTATTGGCGGCATAACCGTTTGGCGTGATGCTTTAGCGGGCCGCAATATCCGGCAAACCGGTAACAGGCTCCGGGATTTAAATCTGGAAGTAGTATCCCTGTGCCGGGGCGGCTTTTTCCCGGCGCTCACCCCGGAAGGACGACAAAAAGCCATTCAGGATAATTTAAATGCCATCGACGAAGCCGAAGCGTTAGGTGCGCCTATGGTCGTATTGGTGTGCGGTTCCGCTCCCGGACAATCCTTAGCGGATTCCCGGAAGCAAATTCAGGATGGCATTGCGGCTTGTTTACCCCACGCGGAAGCGGCCAACGTAAAACTGACCATTGAACCCTTGCACCCCATGTACGCCGGCGACCGGTCGGCGGTAAATACTTTAGCCCAGGCCAACGACATGGCCGAAGCTTTAAACTCCGCCCACGTCGGCATTGCCGTGGATGTATATCATTTGTGGTGGGATCCGGATCTGGAAACCCAGATAAAACGGTGCGCGGCCAATAACCACTTATCGGCCTTTCACATTTGTGACTGGAAAACTCCCACTCTGGACATGCTCAACGACCGCGGTTTAATGGGCGAAGGGTGCATTGATTTAAAACAAATTCGCGGCTGGGTAGAAAAAACGGGTTTTACGGGCTTTCACGAAGTAGAGATTTTTTCGAACCTGTACTGGCAGCAAGAGCAGTCGCAGTTTTTAGAAAAAATCATGGCGGCGTACCAACAGCATGCCTGAGATTATGAATAACGCATAAATTTTTAAATTTTAGGCTCGCTGTTAAATAAATTAATCTACCTGAATAGAGTACTTTCCCGAATTTAAAAATAGGTTGCTGCCACCAGCGAATAAACGGCCTTTAATAATTGGTTAATCGATTAATCAGGAAAATGAAGCTACTATTACGACCCGTTATACTGGTTTTTACCTTCTTCTCTTTGGGGAACTTACATGCGGCGGCGCAGGAAATAGATACCGCTATGTTGTGCCGGGGAACTTACTCTACCGAAGCCGAAGGCAAAGCGGCTCTGGAAAAAATGGCGGCTACTTACCACGATAAAACTACCTGGGAAAAAAGGGCGGCCATAATCCGGCAAGGCCTAATTTCGGGCGGTGAGCTGACTAATCTGCCCACGAAGAATCCTTTAAAACCAATTATCCACAGCAAACGCGTGTACAATGGATACACCGTGGAGAACGTGGCTTTCGAAAGCTTTCCGGGTTTCTTTGTAACCGGTAATTTGTACCGGCCCACCGTAAAAAAAGCTACTTACCCGGCTATATTATCCCCGCACGGCCATTCCAGCAATCCGGCCACTATGGGTCGTTTTCTGGAATCGGTGCAAAAGCGCTGCGCTACTTTAGCCCGCATGGGTGCTATTGTTTTTACTTACGACATGCTGGGCTACGGCGAATCAGACCAGAGCGTCCACAAAATGCCCCAGGTTCACCCGAAAACCATTACCATTCAGGTAAACAACGGCATGCGGGCAATTGATTTTTTAATTTCGTTACCGCAAGTTGACCCCAAACGAATTGGCGTAACCGGCGAATCAGGCGGCGGTACCCAAACTTTTTTACTGACTGCTTTAGACAAACGGGTAGCGGTATCGGTACCGGTAGTAATGGTTTCGGCGCATTTTTTTGGCGGTTGCAACTGCGAAAGCGGTTTACCAATTCACAAAAGCGCGCATCACCAAACCAACAATGTAGAAATTGCCGCCTTAGCTGCTCCCCGACCTATGTTGTTAGTATCCGATGGGAAAGATTGGACCAAAAACACGCCTACGGTAGAATACCCGTACATCCGCCACATTTATAAACTCTATAATCAGGAAAACCTGGTACAAAACGTACATCTGCCCAACGAAGGCCACGATTACGGCAGCAGTAAACGCCAGGCTGCTTACGCTTTCCTGGCCAAACATTTAAATTTAGATACTAACCTGGTAAAAACCAGCAACGGGGTGATCGATGAAAGTTTTGTTACCGTAGAAGATCGGGCTAAATTGCTGGTTTGGAATGCCAGTCATCCTAAACCGGCAAACGCTATTTCCGGCGACGAAGCCTTGAATACAATGCTAACAGCCAATAACAAGAACGCAGAGAGGTGAAAAATTTAAAAAAAATCTGGTAACAACACTTAAAAGTTTTAAACGCCTCCCGCTAAACGCATAACTCTAAACTTTTAACGCATAATTCTAAAAATGACTCCCACTATCCACCAAGTAGGTATTATCATGAACGGTGTTACCGGCCGCATGGGCACCAACCAGCATCTAATGCGCTCCATTGTTGAAATCATAAAGCAAGGCGGCGTAAAAGTAAGTCCCTCCGAATTTATCATGCCGGATCCGATTTTAGTGGGGCGCGATGCCGTGAAACTGCAAAAGCTGGCAGAACAATCGGGCGTACCTAAATTTACCACTGATTTAGATAGCGTAATGCAAGACCCGCGGTACCAGATTTACTTCGATGCCCAAACCACCGGCCGCCGGGCCAGTGGCGTGCGCCAGGCGGTAAAAGCCGGCAAACACGTTTACTGCGAAAAGCCCACCGCCGTTAGTACCGAAGTAGCGCTCGAGTTATACGAACTTTGCCAGAAGAACAATATAAAAAACGGCGTGGTACAGGACAAACTATGGCTGCCCGGTTTGTTAAAATTAAAACGATTGATTCAGAACGATTTCTTTGGCGAAATTTTATCGGTGCGCGGCGAATTTGGATACTGGGTTTTTGAAGGCCACACGGTACCGGCCCAACGCCCTTCCTGGAACTACCGCAAAGAAGACGACGGCGGCATTATCGTGGATATGCTCTGCCACTGGCGCTACGTACTGGATCATATCTTCGGAAAAGTAAAAGCCGTTTCGTGTTTAGGCGCTACGCACATTAAAGAACGAATCGATGAAAACGGCCAACCCTACCGTTGTACCGCCGACGATGCCGCTTACGCCACCTTTGAACTCGATAATGGGATTATCGCGCATTTTAATTCGTCCTGGACGGTACGGGTGCGGCGCGATGATTTACTGACCTTACAAGTAGATGGTACTAAAGGCTCGGCCGTGGCCGGTTTGCGCGAATGTTACACGCAGCACTACGGCAACACGCCCAAACCGGTCTGGAATCCGGATATTCCGCAGCCGATCCAGTTCATGGAAGGTTGGGCCAAAGTACCCGAGCAGGAAATTTTTGAAAATGCCTTTAAGGTGCAGTGGGAATTATTTTTAAAACACGTAGTAAAAGACACACCTTTCCCCTGGAATTTACGCGAAGGCGCCAAAGGCGTGCAACTCGCGGAAAAAGGTTTAGAAAGCTGGGCCAAACGGTGTTGGGTAGAGGTACCGGAGTTGTAGTTTGGTCGATAGTGGATAGTTTATGGTTGATAGCCCGTAGTAGTTAAACTTAATTTAGAAATAAGGCTGACCAAAGCTGAAAATCTAAAAAGGGGATTTCTCTTGTTTCAAGTTAAACAGATTTTAAATTTTTTGGAATAACTGATTTAAAATAATAATGATGATCTGGATTTTTAAATTTTTATGAGAAAAGTAGCCCTTATCACCGGAGGTACCCGCGGAATTGGTTTAGGCATTGCCACCCAGTTAGCTCAGGCTGGGTTTGATCTGGCTGTCAATGGAGTCCGCCCGCTTGATGCTGTTACGGATGTGATAACCGGGTTGATGCGGCACGGCGGCGATGTTATTTACGTGCCGGGCGATGTTGCTTCCGGTGCCGATAGAGCCCGAATGATTCAGGAAATTAAATCGTATTATAGCGCTTTACACGTGCTCGTCAATAATGCCGGCATTGCGCCCAAAGAGCGGCGGGACATTCTGGAAGCCACCGAAGAAAGTTTTACCCACGTGCTCACCACTAATCTACAGGGGCCTTACTTTCTCACCCAAGCCGTAGCCAACTGGATGGTAGAACAAAAAAACGAAAAGCCTAACTTTTCCGGTTGCATCGTAAACGTATCTTCTATTTCGGCCACGGTGGCCTCGGTTAACCGCGGCGAATACTGCGTGGCTAAAGCAGGCATAAGCATGGCTACCCAGCTGTTTGCCGCGCGCTTAGGCGAATACAACATACCCGTGTACGAAGTACGGCCTGGAATTATAAAAACCGACATGACAGCCGGCGTTACCGAAAAATACGATAAATTAATCGCCGAAGGTTTAACGGTGCAAGAACGATGGGGCGAAGCCCTAGATGTAGGCAAAGCAGTGGCAGCTTTAGCCACGGGCTATTTTCCTTATTCTACCGGTCAGGTAATAATGGTAGATGGCGGTTTAACGTTGCCTCGATTGTAAAACACCTTTCTTTTTTTAAATTTTCACCTAAGTTCCATTTAGTTATTCTGTATTAAGCATTTCTGTATGACCGACAATCCTCCTTTTAAGCAACTTTTAAAGGTACCCGTAATTGTAGCTGCCTTAGGCTATCTGGTAGATATGTACGATTTGTTTTTGTTTAACATTGTGCGGGTACCCAGCTTAAAAGCCTTAGGTTTATCGTCGGATGAATTGTTTTCCAAAGGTTTACTGATCCTGGATATGCAAATGGCCGGTATGCTCATTGGCGGTATCTTGTGGGGAATTTTGGGTGATAAGAAAGGCCGTTTGTCGGTACTTTTTGGTTCTATCTTGTTGTATTCGCTGGCCAATATTGCCAATGGTTTTGTTACTTCCTACGACCAATATTTACCATTGCGTTTTATCGCCGGCATTGGTTTGGCTGGGGAACTAGGGGCAGGTATTACCTTAGTGGCGGAAATATTACCGAAAGAAATCCGGGGCTGGGGTACTACCTTAGTGGCTACTACGGGCGTTTTCGGGGCAATACTGGCTTATTTTGTAGCTTCAGCTTTTGATTGGCGCATTTCTTATTTTGTAGGCGGTGCCTTAGGTTTAATCTTGCTGTTGATGCGCGTGCGGGTTTTTGAATCGGGTGTATTTCTGCATTTAAAACACAAGAACGTACAGCGCGGCAATTTCTTCATGCTTTTCTCGAGCGGCGCCCGCTTTAGTAAATACCTTTATTCTATTTTAATTGGTACCCCCATCTGGTTTGTATCCGGGGTGCTCATCTTCTTCTCCCCGGAATTTGGGGCAGCCCTGGGCGTAACGGAGCCCATTGAAGCCGGTAAAGCCGTGATGCTGGCTTTTGCCGGGCAAGTAGCCGGCGACCTTGTTTCGGGGTACCTGAGTCAGCGGTTTAAAAGCCGGAAAAAAGGCATGCTCATTTTTCTGCTAGGTTCGTACACCTTTATGTTGGTGTATTTACTGGTGAACACCACCAGCCTCCCTACTTTTTACTTTTTTTGCGCCGCCTTGGGCTTTTTTAACGGTTACTGGACTTTGTTCATCACCATTGCGGCCGAGTTGTTTGGTACTAACCTGCGGGCCACTGTGGCTACTACGGTGCCTAACTTTGTGCGGGCTTCGGTTATTCCCATTTCGGCCTTGTTTGTGTTCGCCAAAGCTCATTTTGGCCTTACTTTGGGGGCTGCCATGGTGGGCGGCTTCATTGTGGCCATAGCATTATGGGCTTTATCCCGGCTCGAAGAAACCTTTCACAAAGAACTCGACTACCACGAAGAAGATGCTCTGGACCCCAGCTTGGTTCTACCGGAAGTAGGTAATCCGGATTCGCTCACGCGAAAAAACTAAGTAATTCCATCAAGTAGTTATTAGTTGTTCATTGTTCAAAACCTAATATTATATTAAAGATCTTCCATAGCGTATAAAGTCGATTAACTTCTTTTCCCGGTGTACTTTGGAGCCGGTTCCCGTCTTTATTTTAAAACAAAAAAGTGGGCACTTGTCAAAAACAAGCGACCACTTGGACCAAACAAACCAAGTATTATTTACAGTTGTAGCTGTACACTTGCGACGTAGTGACGCCGGATTGCGTTTTGGTAGTTACTTTGGTGGGGAGGCCGTTGCTGTTGTACTCGTAAGTCATATCCTGCGATTGAATTTTATCTACGGCATTAGTCATTTTGTTAGTAGCCACTATCTTGGTAACATTATTTACTGCCAGTGGCTCGATGTTGATAATGGGGGAGCTATTCACGGGATTTAACTTGGCATCGTAGGTGTAATCGTAAGCAAAAGCCGGCGTGGGCGCTTGGCCTGCTCCCATTACAATCGCGTATTCTTTGTGATTCGGATTTCCTTTACTATCGTAAGTAAAAGTCATGTAACCGGCTAAACTTAAGGTTCCGTTTTCTTCTACGTCCAGAAACATGTTAACCTTGCTGGTTTTATTCTGAGCGTTGTATTCATATTCGTACCGCGTTATATTTTTCATTTGGTTCGAATCATCGTCTTTTGAAAAGAAGTTCATTTTGGCAGGATTCCCAGCCGCGTTTAGTTCCACCGTGAAATAATCCTGCAACACATTACTGGCATTAAAAGACGACATTTTCGTTACCTTGCCCGCGTTGTTGTAATCAAAAGTAATGTACTCGGTTAAAGTGTTATTTTCTTTGGTATTTACCCGGGTTAGTTTACCCTGGGCATTGTAAACAAACTCCGATTGTTCATTATCCGCACCGGTAGTCTCTGAAATACCCGCGATTTGGCAAGAATTACCTTGATTTCCGTTATTATTAGGATTGGGCTGCGGATCGTTCTTTTTTGAATCTTCGCACGCAGAAAACAAGCTCATAAAAGTAAGTCCCAGGAAAACCAGGGTAAGTTTTGGCTTTTTCATAAAATAGAAAGTTGTTAAAGAGTGGATGGATTAATAGTGGGGTTTAGGTTATAGTTAAAATAAGTATTTATTTTTTACTCATTGGAATGATACAAAGGTAGGCGTCTACTAACCCCCAAACCTGCGCGAAAACCAGGATTTAGTAAATTAAGTAGTACTGCGTACCATGCAATTTCAATGCAGCAACATGCGGTATCCCTCTTAAAACGAATACCTGGTATAAGCCGGTTTTTTAGCCGAAATAGATAAGCGACTGCCAGAAATTTTTAAATTTCAAAATTCCGGAAGGCAACCGGTTAAGACTAAAAATCTTAATAGAGGTATTTTTAGCGGAGTTTATGGATGTATGATGTGTAGTAGAATGTTGGGTTGTTTGATTACCACCTTAGAATAAAGGCAATACCAGCAAGAAGCAATTAAATTTTTAAATTTAGGTATTGGAAGGTTCTGCTGAAACGCTATTTACTGCTAATAAAGCTTTGTATTTGATTAATTTTAAAATTTTACAATTTTTTATCTTGTTTGTACCATGTAACCTTTAATTAAATTGAAGATGTTTAAATTCGACTGTATTTATCGTTTACGTTACCAGCTTAATATCCGCTTTCTCTTATGAAGTTACTTTTTACCCTGTCATTTTTTCTATTTTCCATAAACAGCCTTTTCGCACAGAATGGCTTGGTGAAGGGGCGCATTATGGCCAACGGAGAGCCGCTGATTTACGCCTCCGTTGGAATTGTGGGTACCCGCCTGGGCGCGACTTCCAACGATAAAGGCTATTACGAAATTAAAAATGTACCACCGGGTACCGTGGAAGTAGGTGCTTCGAGTGTAGGCTACCAATCCGAAAAAACTTCGGCTACTGTAAGCGCCGGTGCTACGGTGGTACTGGATTTTACCTTGCAGGAAATATCCTCTCGGCTGGAAGAAGTAGTGGTAACCGGCGTTACCCGGGCTACCGAAGTTAAAAAGAGTCCGATTCCGATTGCTACAATTTCCAAAAAAGAAATCAACATTAATGTTAATTCCAATATAATAGATGCAATCGTAAAAGGCGTACCCGGCGTCAGCGCCACCACTACTGGGCCGAATATATCAAAACCTTTTATCCGGGGTTTGGGCTACAACCGGGTATTAAACATGTACGACGGCATCCGGCAAGAAGGGCAACAATGGGGCGATGAACACGGCACCGAAGTAGATCAATACGGCATCGAAAGAGCCGAGGTAGTAAAAGGCCCGGCTAGTCTCACCTACGGATCAGATGCTTTAGCGGGCGTTATCAATATGATTCCGGCAGTACCCAAAGGCGTAGATGGTAAATTAAAAGGTGATTTTTTAACCGATTGGCACAGCAACAACGGTTTAATTGGCAATTCCCTAGGCATATCCTATAATAAAAGCGGGTGGACGTATTACTTACGCGGCACCCAGAAAAGAGCGCATAATTACCGGAATAGCGTAGATGGTTTCGTGTACGGCAGCGGCTACCGCGAATATAACGTAAGTGGCACCATCCGGTTAGATAAGAGCTGGGGCTTTTCGCAACTTTCCGCTACGCTCTACGATAATCTGCAGGAAATACCCGATGGCAGCCGCGATTCGCTGAGCCGTAAATTTACCAAGCCGGTGCTGGAAGGAATTCAGGATGACGTAAAAAAACGTCCTTTAGTGCCGGAAAACGATTTAAAAACGTACGCAATCGGAACTTTACACCAGGCTATTCAGCATTACCGGGTTTATACCCACAATCAGTTAATTATCGGGCAAGGCAATATCAATGCCTCTCTAGGGTTTCAGCAAAGCCGGCGGCGCGAGTTCCTTTTTCCAACGCTGCCGGACAAAGCCGCTTTATTTCTGGTTTTGAACACCATAAACTACGATTTGCGCTATAACCTGCCTACCTGGCATACGCTGGAAACTGCAGTGGGCGTAAATGGCATGTATCAAATAAATAAAAGTAAAGATGCTACCGATTTCCCCATTCCGGATTACAATTTATTTGATATTGGCGCTTTTGTGTTTACTAAAAAAAGTATCGGCAAATTTGATGTTTCCGGAGGTATCCGCTACGATACCCGCCATTTAACCTGGAACAACTTTTATACCGGCATTGATGCAGCTGGTTTGGGACAAAGAGTACCGGCTACTTTTCCGGATGCCTCTTTGCAATTTCCGGAATTTACGCACCAATACCACGGCATTTCCGGCAGTGTAGGCGCTACATATAATTTATCCGAAAGGCTGTTATTTAAGGCCAACCTGGCGCGGGGCTATCGTTCGCCCAACATTAACGAAGTAGGTTCGAACGGCTTAGATCCGGGGGCGCATATCCGGTACCAAGGCAACCGCGATTTTGTGCCGGAGTTTAATTTTCAGAAAGATATCAGCTTTTTAGCTTACCTGAAAAATTTGGATATTAGTGTGGAACTGTTTGATAACCGCATCAGTAATTATATCTTTCAGGCCCGGTTAAGCGACTCGCAAGGGCAGCCGGTAGTAGATGAACAGGGCAATCTGACTTACAAATACCAACAATCCAAGGCACAGCTTTATGGAGGGGAATTTACCTTAAATGTACATCCGGAATCGGTAAAATGGCTAAATTTTAATAATAGTTTGGCTTATGTTAAAGGATTAAACAAGAATGATGAATTGATAGAACAATACGGGAACGCGGCGAAGTACTTGCCTTTTATTCTGCCGCTGCACTTCCGGTCCGAAGTACGCGGCACTTTACGGAAATCAGTAGGTCCTTACACGGGTATTTACGCTCGCTTGGAACTTGATACCTATGCCCGGCAAAATCAAATCTATGCGGTAGATAATACCGAAACTCCTACGCCCGGTTATTCTTTAATAAATACCGGAATGGGTACTTCGGTAAAACAAAAATCCGGGCGTGTTTTCTGCCAGCTATTCTTTCAAGTAACTAATTTATTCGACAAAGCGTATCAGTCGCACTTAAACCGGCTCAAATACTTCGAGTACTACCAGGCATCGCCCACCAACCGAACTGGTATTTACAACATGGGCCGCAACTTCAGTGCGAAAATTATTATCCCATTTTAATGTTTGAAGCTGATAAAATTTTTAAAAAAGTATAAACAATTAAGGATATCCTTACTTCTGGTACTGAAAAGTAAGGATTTTTATTCATAAATATGTAAGTAACGCGTGATAGATTTATCTAAAGCTTGCCGGGCATTTTCTGGAATATGAGCTTCAAAAGCTCCGTAAATCCGGTCGAAACTTACCTTTGCCACCGCCTCTTGTATCCCTAAAATGCTTGGCTTATTTAAAGGAATCAGGTTCGGGTACGAATACATAAACGAAACCGACTGGCGATCCATGGCCACCTGTATCGTATCGCCGGAAAACAGAACGCCTTTACCATCTGCGCCATTGGGCCAATACAACACACTAGCTCCCGGAAAATGACCGCCGCATTTAATTAGTTGTAAATTATAATCTAGCAGTGGTTTCCTAGCGCCTTCCCAAAAATGCAGGCTAGAATCCGGCTGCATAACCCATTCTTTATCTAGCGCATGCAGGTACACGGGTACGCCACCAAATGCCTGGCTCCAATTAACCATGGTGGCAAAATAATGCGGATGAGAAATGGCGATTGCGGCAATTCCGCCTAATTGATTTATTTTTTCGATGGTTTCCTGGTCTAGCAAAGTAACACAATCCCAAAGAACGTTGCCCGCGGCCGTTTGGATTAAATGCGCTTTTTGACCGATAGCAAACCGGGGCGTAGTTTGAATCTGATAGACATTCGGCTCTACTTCTTGTATGTTGTTGCGGTAATACTGCTGCATTTGGGCTAAAGTGGTCCAGGTCTGGCCTTGCCAATTTACATATTGGCGGTCGTCGCAGCAAACGGTACAATACTCCGGTTTCTGCGTTTGGGCGGCATATTGCACGCCACAAGTAGTACAAATACAAGGCATCATGTTTCCAAAAAATATATAGGGGTTATAGATAATTTTTATGGAAGCAAATTAACAATGACAGCTATTTGCTAAAATTTTAAATTTCAAAAAATTTTTTATATATTTATGAACGATTGTTCATTCATAATATAACAACTACATGTCTACTAAGTTTGTACAGAAACGGGACGCCAGTATGCAATTGATTTTACAAGTTGGTTTAGATTTATTTGCCGAAAACGGATATTCTCCAACTACCATCCGAATGATTGCCGAAAAAGCCGGTATTTCTCTGGGTTTACTTTATAATTATTTTAAAAGTAAGGAGGAAGTTTTAAGAGCTATTTTTCAAAAAAACATAAGAGACATTCAAGCCGATTGGCGTAACAGCAAAGAATCAGACCAGGGAATTACTTTAAATAGGTTTATCCGCCAATTTTTTAAAAATGTAAAGAACAATAATCATTTCTGGATATTATTTTATGATCTAAGGTTATCCGGTACTACGGCCTTGGTTGTAACAAACGAAGTAAAAGAAATAGAAAGCGTGCTGCAGAAAATACTGGAAAATTGTTTAGTAGAGGCAGAAATTGCTTTCCCAGGTTTAGAAGCTAAATTACTCCTGGCTTCTTTGGATGGCGTGGCCCAACATTTTTTATTGCAGAACAGTTTTCCGGTGAATGATGTAGTTCATTTATTGCTGATGAAGTACCCACAACCCAATGCAAAATAAGGAAATAGCCATTATTTTAACCGTTGCTTAAACAAAAACCAACGATTATTTAACATATTAAACAAAATGAAGAATGCCGCTTGGTTAGATCCCCAGGAATATCCTTTTGGGCCAAATTATTTTGATGCGGGGCCGGGCCGAATACATTATGTGGATGAAGGTTCCGGTGAAACCATCGTTATGGTGCACGGTTCGCCGGTTTGGTCTTTTATTTACCGGAATTTGATCAAAGGCTTGCAGAATAAATACCGCTGCATAGCCCCGGATCTTTTAGGCTTTGGCTTCTCGGATAAACCGCGAAAATGGCTCTATACGCCGGCCGCTCACGCTGAAAATTTTACGAAACTAATCCAACATTTACAATTAAAGGACATTACCCTGGTAGTGCACGATTTCGGGGGCCCAATTGGATTAGATTATGCCATCCAATTTCCGGAAAATGTTAAACGCATTGTTGTTTTAAATTCCTGGCTTTGGCCTTTAAATAAAGATAAAAATATTAAGCAGGCCAGCCAGTTGTTTGGAAGTAGCTTCGGGAGAATATTGTACCAGTATTTCAATTTTTCGGCCCAGGTTTTACTGCCCCGTGGTTTTTACAATTCTAAAAATTTAACTCCGGAGATTAAGCAACATTATTTAAAACCACTGAGTAAACCTGCGCACCGGAGGGGCACCTGGCAGTTTGCCAAAGAACTTTTAGATTCCCAGAACTGGTATGCCACGCTCTGGCAAAATCATGCGGTTTTGGCTACCAAACCCATGCTGCTATTATGGGGTAAACACGACAAATTATTTCGCCGTTCTTTTCTACATAAGTGGCGCATGCATTTTTTGCAGGCCCAAGTAGTAGAACTGGAAGCCGGCCATTTTTTACAAGAAGAAAAACCCGCCGAAATTTTACAGGAGATTAAAGATTTTTTAAAAAATTAACCTTGCTCCTGGGTTCTAGTACCAAGATTTACTTCTGATGTCTTTGTTGTAATACTTGCACCACATCTTGTAGTTTTAAATCTGAAGCCGCCAAAAGAACTAACAAATGATACATGAGATCGGCCGCTTCTTCTTTCAGGCGTTCTTTATTGCCCGCTACCGCATCTATTACCGTTTCCACCGCCTCCTCGCCTACTTTTTGCGCTATTTTCTGAATGCCTTTTTCGAAAAGCAAGTTGGTGTACGATTTTTCCTGTGGGTTTTGGCGCCGGTCGTTAATAATATTTTCCAGGTAATCCAGAAAAGCAGCGGTAGGCTTGGTACCTGTATGGCTCTTATTTTCAGCTGATTCCGGGGAGTCGAAGCAGGTACGCGCCCCGGTATGGCAAACGGGCCCCACCGGATTAACTTTTATCAATAAAGTGTCTTGATCGCAGTCTAGGTGCATGCTAACCACATTTAAGAAATTTCCGCTGGTTTCGCCTTTGGTCCAAAGCCGGTTTTTAGTACGGGAGAAAAAAGTAACTACCTGCTCTTGCTGCGTTTTCTCATAAGCTTCCTGGTTCATAAAACCCAGCATCAAAACTTCCTGGGTGGTGTTGTCTTGAATAACGGCCGGCACTAATCCGCCGGATTTGGCAAAATCTAATAACATAATCGAATGGGTAAATGCTGACTGGCTAAATATTCTTTTAAAGAAGGAATAGGAATTTCGCCAAAGTGAAAAATACTGGCGGCTAAAGCGGCATCGGCCTCGGCCTGGTTAAATACATCCGCAAAATGCGCCATATTACCGGCGCCGCCGGAAGCAATTACCGGTATAGAAACCCCCCGCGACACGTCACCGGTAATATCTAAAGCGAAACCATTTTTGGTGCCATCGTGGCTCATAGAAGTAAGTAAAATTTCGCCGGCTCCTAAGTCGGTAATTTGTTTAGCCCAATTCAGGGTATAATGTTCGGTTTCCAAGGTGCCAGCCCGGCTAAAAACTTTCCAGCCAGTAGTGGTTAACTTCGTATCGATAGCCACTGTAATGCACTGGCTCCCGAAGCGTTTCGCTAAATCATACACTAGTTGGGGATCTTTGATGGCAGCAGAGTTTATGGATACTTTGTCGGCTCCTTCGCGTAGTAAAACTTCTACATCGCGAATAGCCCCAATGCCGCCACCCACGGTAAACGGAATATCGATGTGGCGGGCAATAGCACGCACTAATTGCGCAAAAGTTTTCCGTTCTTCGTTCGTAGCGGTAATATCTAAAAAAACCAGTTCATCCGCACCTTGCCGAGCATATTCCGCGGCTAGAGCCACCGGATCACCCGCATCCCGAATATTCTCGAACCGAATGCCTTTAACGGTGCGTCCGTTTTTAATATCCAAACAAGGAATTATTCTTTTCGTTAGCATACAAAGCGGTTTAAATCAGCTAAGGCAATCGTTCCTTCGTAAATAGCTTTGCCAATAATGGCTGCGGTTACACCCCCTGCATCAAGTTCCTCTAAATCCTGAATGGTAGTAACTCCACCGCTGGCAATAAAAGCTGCTCTGGGTGTACTTCTTACTAATTCAGCATACGTAGCGGTGGCCGGACCTTGCAATTTACCATCCTTACTAACATCGGTGCAGATAAAAGTTTTTGCTCCAACCGTCACATATTGATCAATGAAGTCCGTCAGTAAAACCGTGGATTGATCGGCCCAGGCATTAATAGCAATATAGTTATCTCGAAAATCTGCACCAATAATAATTTTTTCTGCCCCATACTTAACCAGCCATTCCTGCACTTTACCGGGTTCCCGCACCGCGATGCTGCCGGCGGTAATTTGGTGAGCCCCCGCGTTAAAAGCTTGCTGAATAGCTATATCGTTTTGAATGCCGCCCCCAAAGTCTATAGTTAAATTAGTTTGGGTAGCAATTGCTTCCAGCACCGCTAGATTTTTAGGCTCTTTTGCCCGAGCTCCATCTAAATCTACTAAGTGCAAACGCGTTAAACCTACTCCTTCAAATTGTTTAGCTACTTCTACCGGGTTGCTGGCGTAGGTTTTCTGCTGGGCAAAATCTCCTTCCGTCAGGCGCACGCACTGGCCGTTAATTATATCGATAGCGGGAATAATTTGGATCATAAAGCAAGAAAGTTCTCAATAATACGGGTACCGGTTGGGCCGCTTTTTTCTGTATGGAATTGCATGGCAAAAAAGTTCTTATATCGTACAGCCGCGCTAAAAGGCTCTGGGTAAGCACCAGTGGCGATGGTGTATTCACAAACGGGCAGGTAATAACTATGCACGAAATACACGTAATCCTGTTCTTTTACGCCGGCAAATAACTCGCCTTGCAAGTTAAATAAATTGTTCCAACCCATGTGGGGCACCTTTAAGTGATGCTGGAACCTTCTCACGTTAATCGGAATAATAGCAAGCATTTGCGTGTCGTTTTCTTCGGAGTGCCGGCAGAGTAATTGTATACCTAAACAAATTCCAAGAAACGGTTGGGTTAGTTCCGGAATTACTTTGTCTAAGCCCCGTTCCCGCAGCTCCTGCATGGCGGAGCTGGCTTCCCCTTCGCCCGGGAAAATAATTTTATCGGCTGATCGGATTACTTCGGCGTCAGCGGTTAAAGTTGCTTCTACGCCCAATCGCTCCAAGGCGAACTTTACCGATTGCACATTACCGCCTTTGTAATCAATAATTACGACACTCATTATAAAATACCTTTGGTACTCGGAATTTCCATTTTGTTCACATCGCGGGCTACCGCCATTTTTACGGATTTAGCTACGGCTTTAAAGATAGCTTCTATTTTATGGTGTTCGTTGGTGCCTTCGGCCTTTACGTTTAAGTTGCACTTAGCAGCATCGGAGAAAGATTTAAAAAAATGATAAAACATTTCGGTAGGCATATCTCCCACCCTTTCCCGTTTGAACTCGGCTTCCCAAACAATCCAGGGCCTACCCGAAAAATCCAATGCAACTTGCGCCAACACATCATCCATGGGCAATAAGTAACCATACCGGCTAATGCCTCTTTTATCGCCAAGCGCTTGCGCGAAAGCTTCGCCAATGGCAATAGCGGTATCCTCAATGGTGTGGTGTTCGTCGATGTGTAAATCCCCGTTTACCTGGATGCGCATGTCTACCCCGGAGTGTTTACTTAGTTGTTCCAGCATGTGATCGAAGAAACCCAAACCGGTATGGATTTGCATGTTGCCCGTTCCGTCTAGATTAAGATCTACTTGTATTTTGGTTTCGTTCGTATTCCGAATAATGGAAGCTTTACGAGCAGGCAAACGTAAAAATTTAAAAATATCGTCCCAACTGGTTGTTGACAAGGCAGCTTCCGGATTAATGTTATGATGTAGGTAAATAGCTTTACAGCTCAGATTTTTAGCCAGTTGTATATCGGTTAACCGATCACCAATCACGTAAGAATTCCCTAAATCATAACCTTCGCTTAAATACCTTTGCAACAATCCTAAACCCGGTTTTCGGGTTGGTAAATTTTCGTGTTCAAAGCTTTTATCAATCAGGATATCCGAAAAGGTAATGCTTTCTCCAGCCAGGATTTCTAGCATTTTGTTCTGGTATGGCCAAAACGTTTCTTCGGGATAAGAAGAAGTTCCTAAACCATCCTGATTCGTGACCATTACTAATTCGTAGTCTAACTCTTTGCTGATCTGACGCAGATTATAAATTACTCCCGGTATAAAGGAAAACTTATCAAAGGAATCAACCTGGTAATCCGTGGATGGCTCCACGAGTATCGTTCCATCCCGATCAATAAATAATACTTTTTTCATTAAAAATTTTCTAATAACGCTTTTTAAAAAACTTTAAATAACTCATAATGTGTTGAATATAAGGTTCGCATTAAACCTGAAGACCAACCTATAAATTAAAATATTTTAAAGTTTTTACCAGTTTTTCGTTTTCTGCTTTGGTACCCACCGAAATACGCATACAATTATAACAACCGGGCTGGTTAGTGCGGTTACGTACCACAATACCGGCTTGCAACAAGTACTTGTAAATAGCATTCGCATCCGTAACTTCTACCAAAATAAAGTTGGCATCGGAAGGATAAACCTTTTTTACGACAGTTAGTTTTTTTAATTCTTTTATCAGGATAGACCGGTTTTCTTTTATTTCCTGAATCATGTCCTGCAAGCGCTCGGTGCTTTGTAATGCCTGCAAAGCAATTTCCTGGGTAGCTTCGTTGATATTATAAGGTGGTTTAATCTTATCCAAAAAAGAAATAATTTCTTCGGAGGCAAAGGCCATTCCTAACCGTAAAGCAGCCATGCCCCAGGCTTTGGAAAATGTTTGTAATACTACCAGGTTCGGGAATTCGATTAAGTGCTTCGTCCAGCTTTCTTCCGATGAAAAATCAATGTACGCTTCATCTATCACCACCAAACCGTTAAACGATTGCAAAATATATTCGATTGTGCTGCGATTGATTAAGTTACCACTCGGGTTATTGGGCGAGCAGATAAATACGATTTTGGTTTCGGAATGAATTTGTCCTTGCAGCATATTCCGGGTAAGCTGGAAATCAGCATCTAGCTTCACCTGACGCAATTCTATATCATTTAAATTAGCCGATACTTCGTACATCCCGTAGGTTGGACCAAAAGCTAAAATCTGGTCGTGACCGGGTTGGCAAACCAGCCGAATCAGTAAATCGATTGCTTCGTCGGAGCCGTTGCCTAAAAAAATCTGTTCAGGCCTTACTTCTTTAATTTGGGCAATTTTTGTTTTTAAAGCTTTTTGATGCGGGTCTGGGTAGCGGTTGTAATGTTGGCTCGCCGCCATGCTGCCCAGGCTGTTTTCGTTGGCATCAATAAAAATGCTGGCTTCGCCTTTAAACTCATCCCGAGCGGAAGAGTAAGGTTTCATGCCCCGAATATTGGGGCGAACTAAGTTGGTAAGTTTAAACATGGGCTAAACTTTTTAAACGAATACTTACGGCTTGTTGGTGTGCATCCAAGCCTTCGGCCGCGGCCAACACTTCTACGTGCGGCCCAATTTGTTGTAAACCTTGGGAGGTAAGGTGCTGGAACGTAATTTTTTTAACGAAAGAATCTAAGGACACGCCGCTGTACGCCCGGGCATACCCGTTGGTGGGCAAAGTATGGTTGGTTCCGGAGGCATAATCCCCCACCGACTCCGGGCTGTATGGCCCCAGAAAAACCGAACCGGCATTTATTACTCCTACGGCTACTTGTTCGTAATTTTTAACAGATAATATCAAATGCTCGGGTGCGTATAAATTTGAAAATTCGAGCATTTCGGCGGTACTGCTTAGAATTATTCCCAAACTGTTGTTTAAGGTTTTAGTAACAATTGTTTGGCGTGATAAATAAGCCGCTTGATCTTCTAAAGCTTGTTCTACGGCTTGTAAAGTTTGCTCCGAGGTAGTCAGTAATACCACTTGGGAATCGGTGCCGTGCTCGGCTTGCGACAATAAATCGGCGGCTACAAAAGTTGGATCAGTGGTCTCATCGGCCATTACCAAAACTTCGGAAGGCCCGGCGGGCATATCAATGGCAACGCCGTATTTACCGGCCATTTGTTTGGCTACTGTAACATATTGGTTTCCTGGTCCGAATATTTTGGAAACGGCCGGCACCGTGCTGGTACCAAAAGTTAGAGCCGCAATTGCTTGGCTGCCGCCTACTTTTACGATGGTGTCTATACCCAATAACGAAGCCGTAAACAAAATAGCCGGATGAACGGAACCGTCTTTGGCCGGTGGCGTGCATAATACAATTTGCTGACAACCTGCTAATTTGGCCGGAACACCTAACATTAAAAGTGTGGAAAATAAAGGAGCCGTTCCGCCCGGAATGTACAAACCTACTTTTTCGATGGCCACGCTTTTGCGCCAGCACGTTACGCCCGGCATGGTTTCCACGGGGGTAAATTCCTCTTGTTGCGCTTCGTGAAAAGTTTTAATATTTTGATAAGCCTGCTGTATCGCTTTTTTTAAATTTTCAGCAATAAGGCTGCTCGCGGCGTTAAATTCTTCGGGCGTAACTAGTAGTTTAGTAAGTTCCACTTTATCAAACTGAGCCGTAAACTGCAATAAAGCTTCGTCACCGGTCAGGCGAACCTGTTCAAAAACCGATTTAATTTGCGCTTCTAGAGTTTCGTAATCTTGTACCGGCCGCTTTACCAGGTTGGGCCAGCTACCGCGATCCGGGTATTTAACTTTTTTTAACATTACAATATCATTTTCTCGATGGGCACCACCAAAATACCTTGAGCGCCGGCCTCTCGTAACTTTTCAATTATTTCCCAAAAATCATCTTCGTTTACTACCGAATGCACCGAACTCCAGCCTTCTTCGGCTAAAGGCAAAATAGAGGGAGCCTTCATGCCGGGTAATAAAGATTTAATATGCGGAATGGCCTGATTGGGCGCGTTTAGTAAAATGTATTTGGCTTTCTGCGCTTTCCGTACGGCATCAATCCGAAATAAAAGTTGATCTAAGAGCTGCTGTTTTGCAGTAGCTAAATTTTGATGCGCAATTAACACCGCCTCTGACCGGAATACCGTTTGTACTTCCCGTAAGCCGTTGCTGATTAAGGTACTACCCGAGGATACAATATCGCAGATAGCATCGGCTAAGCCAATACTGGGAGCAATTTCTACGGAGCCGCTAATCGTGTGGATGTGGGCTTGCACCCCTTCGCCGGATAGATAAGTTTGCAGTAAATTAGGGTAAGAGGTAGCAATGTTTTTACCCTCCAAAGCTGTAATGTCGTCGAAAGCTTCGTTTTTGGGTACCGCTATGGATAAACGGCAGCGCGAAAAACCTAGCTTTTGCACCTGCAACTCTTCCCGACCTTCTTCCACCAACACGTTTTCGCCCACGATACCAATGTCGGCCACGCCATCGGCCACGTACCCGGGAATATCATCATCCCGCAAAAATAAAATTTCCAAGGGAAAATTGGTGGCTTCGGTTTTAAGTTTTAGAGAAGAATTAATAAAAGAAATACCGCATTCCCGAATAAGATTAAGGGAGTCTTCGCTTAATCTACCCGACTTTTGAATGGCTAATCGAATCATATATTTTATAAAAGCTTCCTGTTGATAATAGTTTTACAAAGCTGTTTACCAGAATAGCAGCGAAAACAGGAGTTTCCTCCTAACCGGTAATCAAGAATAATTAATACCGGAAGGAATGATGGTAATGGTGGAAATGCACAGCAAAAGCAAACGCGGGAAAACGCGTTGTAAGATGGAGGTTAAAAGTTTTTTTGCTGTTGTTCTTCATTGGGTGGTGCAAATGTAAGCTAGAATTTGAATTATAAAAATTTAAACAGAAATTTTTGGCTCCTTAAATTAGGGTACTTGTACGCAATTTGGTAATTTGCGGTTATTTAGTAGTATTTAAATCATATTTATATGAAGCTAGGCTTGTACTGCCAGATAAAATAATATCATCCTGTTTACTTGTTAATCTAATAATCATTTTCGGGAAAAATTTACGTTAAGTAAGTATCTGTTTTATTCACTATAATACCAAAGTATGATGCGGATTGTTCTGGTTTCTATTTGTTTTAGCTTTATTTTACTAACACAATCGGTTTTAGCCCAATTACGTTTACCGCAGCCTAGCCCGGCCGCTACCATTATGCAAACCATTGGCCTAACCGATGTAATTATAAAATACCATACACCGGGAGTGAAAAACCGGAAAATTTGGGGAGAATTAGTGACTTACAATCAAGTTTGGCGCACTGGCGCCAACGAAGCAACTTTAATAACCTTTTCGGACCCAGTGACGATAAACGGAGAAAAGGTAGATGCCGGAACTTACAGTTTATTTTCTTTTCCCGCAAGTGCTGATTCGTGGTGGCTGATCTTTAACAAAAATTTAAAATCATGGGGCACCGAAGGCTACGACTCGAAAGAAGATGTGATCCGGGTAAAAGCGCAGAGCAAGGAAATTCCTTTTCAGGAAACATTTCAGTTTGCTTTTAATGAGATTACGCCTACTTCCGGTATTTTAAGCTTTGTTTGGGAAAAAAAACAAGTTCTGGTAAAAATAGAAGTAAACACCGATAAAAAAGCAGTAGCCTTACTGCAGGAAGATCTTAAAAACGCGAAACCCGGCGATTGGCAAATATACGCGCAAGCCACGAACTATTTAATTCAAAAAAATATGGAGCACGAACTGGCTCTGCAGTGGATTGATAAGTCTTTGGCCATGAACGAAAACTTTTATAATAACTGGGTAAAAGCCCAATTATTAGCGCAGAAAGAAGAATACGAGGGAGCGGTAGATTTGTGCAAAAAAGCCATTAAACTTGGGAAGAAAACCCAGGAGGAATTTAAAAAGTACGAGTCCGACATAGAACAAAACATTAGTATTTGGAAGTTTAAACGGCACGAAGGGGACGCTAATTAACCGCCAGAAGTTGTTGGTTGCTAGTTGTTCGTACAACAAATTTGTCGGAACCCCTATTTTAAAATTATTTAAACTTTAAACTACTTTTTAAAAGTATTTAACTTAAATAAAAACAAAGGCGACCAAAACTGGTCGCCTTTGTTTTTTTAAAACCTAGTAATCTTGTACAAGTACTGAGCTAGAAACTAGGAACGAGCATTAGAAATCAAACTCTTTCTTTGATTTACATTCCGGATACTACCTATTACTGGTTATTTATTTAATGGTGAAATAGCAATTTGACTAACATTACGTTTATAGTAAAATACCACGTAGAAATTTAAATTTTTAAAATTGGTTTTGCAAGGCTTTATTTTGTCGCTTTTCACTGAGATTAAAACCGAGCAATAAAACGCAAATTAACCAGCCTCGAAGATAAGTAATTTGGTACGGCATAGGTTACATTATAAATATCCTTTAAGTAGGAGTAAGAAACCACGTTGTTAGCCGCAATTAGGTTTAAAACCTCTAAACTCAACCACAAGCTTTCTAAGCTTTTGCCTGAACCGGATTCGCTCGCCCGAAAGGTTAATAGTTTAGAAAAACCAACATCTACGCGCCGGTAAAAAGGCATGTTAAACTGGTTCCGCAAAGACTCATTCCCGGGAGGACTAAAAGGTAATCCGGTACCCACTACTCCATTTAAATATAATTTCAGACTAGGATTATTAGGAATATGGTCCTGAAAATAAAATCCGAAGGTAACCCGTTGATCCGTGGGGCGACGAAGGTACCCAAGTGGTTGCTTATTTATTTTTTTAAAAGTTTCTAAATCGTAAATGGTAGAATCGCCCGCTATGTTTTCTTTGGTGGACATTATTCCTATGCTAAACCACGATTCGGCTCCGTTGATAAATTCCCCATTTACGCGCAAATCTAAGCCAGCCGCGTAAGCTTTAGCATTATTTTGGGCAAAGTAGCGGAGGCGCACATTATCTACTTCGTAAGGCACTACGTTGCTTAAATTTTTAAAATAAATTTCGGTACTCAACTTAAAAGGGCGCGACCATTGTATAAAATGATAATCAGCACCTAATACCAAGTGCAGCGACTTTTGTGCTTTCAGATTAGTATTCAGTTCTGCGGCAGCGTTTCGAAGCTCGCGGTAAAAAGGAGGTTGGTAATAATAACCCGCCGCCGCCTTAAAAATCCAATCTGGTTTACGAGGCAATATAGCCGTATACTGTACCCGCGGACTGATTAGCCATTCCTGATTTACCGTCCAATAGTTGGTCCGAATACCGTAAGTAAGGGAACGCAGGGAATCGATCTGCCAGGTGTGTTGCCCAAAGGCCTGGTACCGGAAAGAATGCAGATTTAATTGGGAGGCTACATGCCGGTTTAAGGTTATAAAATCCGCCGAATCCGTTAAACTGTATTCTTTAACGGCATCCCCGACTATTTCCCGGCTAAATTTAAAGCCTGCTTGTAGGTTACTCTGGTTGCTGGGTTGCCAGGTATACCGATTTTCCAGGGTAAAAATTTTGGCGGTAAGCGTGTTGCGCGCATGTTCGAAATTAGTACCGGCTTCCACGTTGCGCACTACATCATTTTTAACTTTAACCCGATTATCCAGGGGTGCAACCTCATAAAAGGCGTAGGTGGCCGCAATATCCCGTAGTTCCCTTTCGCGGGTTAAAAGGGCACTTCCAATAATCTCGGTAGATACACTTTTTTTAAAAAAATGCTTTAAATGAACACCTCCCTGGTAGGTTTCGTATTCCATTCTTTCGTAGCCGTTAAACTGAATACCCAAGCGTACAATCCGGTCGGTGGTGCCAAAGGAAGTTTCGCGGTAGCTGGGTATTACTTCGTACCGGTTGCGCGCCACACTCGCCAGTATTCCTATAGTTGTTTTTGGTTGGTTGGTTTGCGGAAGAAGTTTTTTCGATAAGTTGTGCGTGATGTAAGCTTGCGCATCTAAAAAGTTAGGCTGGTAGTTCCCGTTGGTTTCTAAAGAGTTAAATACCAATTGCGGATTCTTGTAACGCACACCCAGCAAGTAGGTAGTTCGTTTGTTTTTAGAAATGGTTTCTAAGTGCAGCGCTCCGCCCATTAATCCACCGGTAACCGATCCGGCAAATTTCCGAGGTTTTTTGTACTCGATGCTTAACACCGAAGAAAGTTTATCGCCGTAAAGCGGCTGCCAGCCACCCGTCGAAAATTGAATATTTTGTACTAAATCCGGGTTAACAAAACTAAGTCCTTCTTGCTGCGCATTACTCACCAGGAATGGCCGGTAAATCTCCATACCGTTCACGTAAACTAAATTCTCGTCGTAGTTACCACCCCGCACCGAATAGGTAGAACTTAACTCGTTATTACTGACTACTCCCGGCAACGTTGCTAATACTTTGTTAAAATCATTAAACACCGACGGCATTTCCTTACTAATTCGGGGGTTCAACCGCATCGTATTGTTGGAGGAAGTGCCTGTGTAAGAATTAACTCCGGAAATAGTAATTGTAGAAAGATTTTGGGAATTAGAAACTAACATAACTTTAATTTCTTTGGCCAGCAGAATTGTTTTATTAATCTGAACAACTTGCTCCCGAAAACCAATGAACTTTACCTGAATAAAAACTTCCTGGCCAGTTGGAATAGTTAATGTGAACTTACCCTGGGCATTGGTTTGGGTTCCACGGGTATTTCCTTTAATAGTTACATTGGCGTATTGGAGCGGAGTACCGATTTCATCTACCACTAGCCCGGTAAGGGTAGTTGTTTGACCAAAAACTAAAACGGGAAACAAAAGGCAAAACAGCCAGAGAACCGGCTTTACAAGCATAAGCGGGCTAAATCAGGTACTTAAATTACTTAAATTTAAAATAGTTTGCAGCGGATTAGTAGCCTGGAAAACAAAAGAACCAGCCACCAGCACATCGGCCCCGTGTTGTAACAGTAACGGCGCCGTTTCCTCGTTTACGCCCCCATCAATTTCAATCAAAGCCTGGGCATTTTTCGCCAAGATTAATTCACGGAGTGCGGCTACTTTTGGGTAGGTATGCGTTATAAATTTCTGGCCCCCAAAACCCGGATTTACCGACATCAGGCAAACTAAATCAATATCCTGAATAATATCTTCTAACAAAGCAACGGGCGTATGCGGGTTTAAGGCCACCCCAGCCTTACAATCAACTGCTTTTATTTGTTCTACTACCCGGTGCAAGTGCGTACAAGCTTCGTAATGTACTGTTATGTTACTGGCACCCGCTTTTTTAAAATTTTCAATGTAGTACTGGGGTTCGGCTATCATTAAATGGACATCCAAGGGTTTGCGGGCGTGCTTATGCACCGCTTCTAACACCGGTAAACCGAAAGAAAAATTAGGTACAAACCGACCATCCATAATATCACAATGGATCCATCCGGCGGCACTTTGGTTCAACATTTCTATTTGAGCCTGTAAATTGGCAAAATCTGCCGCGAGAATGGAAGGAGCAATAATTGGTTTCATGCGGTAAATATAGGCCCTTCTTTGATCTACTTTTGTTAGCCAGGTTACAAATTATATTTATTGTTTTAAAAAACGGATGGTCTCGGAACGATTAATTCCCGAAATAACGCAATGATAGATACCCGGCGCTAATCCTTTTAACTCAAAAGTAACGAAAGTACGGTCTGATTTTATTTTATTGTAATGATAGGAAAACGTGCTTACTTCCTGTCCGATGGCATTAAACAAGCGAATCTCGGTATTTTGATCAGCAGTAACCGGCATTAAAACAGTAAAGTGATTTTCTGAGACCGGGCTAGGAAATAATTTAAAATTATTATTTAATTCTCCTTCTAACTGATCGGCTAACGTTTGTGCCCGGATATAATTCGGTATCCCAAAACCTAATTGGTTATCGGGTTGTTTGGCCTGAGTTCCCGACAATTTCAAATAATCCATAACTTGTAAGTTAGTTAATTGCCGATTAGCTTGCCAGAATCCGGCTACTAAACCGCAGATAATAGGCGCCGAAAAAGAAGTGCCATTGGCTTTAATTACATTACCCGCCGGGTTAATAACCGCCGCCAATAAACCCTGACCAGATAAATCAGGTTTAATCCGCTTATCGTAAGTGGGACCGATGGAACTAAATACGGCTCGTCGGCCTAGGGAATCAGTAGCGCCAATACTTAATACCGAGTCGGCATCGGCCGGAGCGGTGATGTATTGCCAGGGATCGTTGCCTTCGTTGCCGGCACTCACCACTACTAACATACCTGTAGCGGCAGCAAAATCGGCGGCGCGGGTACTAATTGCTTTATCCCCGTTCATATCCGCGTACGTATAACTGGTATTTGCGCCGTCGAACAGATTGTAGCCCAAAGAAGTTTGAATAATATCTACGCCCATGCTGTCGGCAAACTCCGCGGCTAACAACCAATTTACTTCCTCCAAGCGTTGTTCCCGGCTAACATCTTCGGTAATAAACAAAGAATAATTGGCCTGAGGAGCCGTACCGACAAACACGTTGGGCACATTGGCGGCTAAAGTAGAAAGCACTTCGGTACCGTGGCTATCCTTTTCGTAAACGCCAGTGTTTTTATCTACAAAATCGAAAGTAGCTGTAATTTTATTATTGCTGAACAAATGAGCAAAAGCAGAGACCCGGTTAACCCCCGAAAACCCTCCGTCAAAAACGGCTATGCTCATTCCTTCGCCCCGGAACCCGGCCTGGTGCATTTCGGGTACGCCAATAAGTTTAGCCTGGCTGGTAGCTTCGCCGAATACCAGTTGTTTATAACTGAGCGATTGTCCGGTTTTTTTAAATTTTTGGGTGGCAGCTCGCTTTTGACCACTTGTGGAAGCACTCTTACCACGGCGTTGTGCTACTGTTTCGGCAGTTTTGATAAAGGGGAGCATTTTTATTTTTCGAAAAGTAGTGGTATCGCATTGTATCAAAGCTCCGTTGAACCAACGGGAAGTGTACCACACCTTTGCGCCTGCTTGCTTTAATTGCGCAACGTAGGCGGGAGTAACCGGCAAGTCGCGGGTAATTACCGGAATTTGGTAACGTTCGCGCCGTTGAATAGCACTGGTGGATAGGAATTGCTGGGGTTGCTGGATGGTAAAAGGATTGTTAGCTTTATCTTTAAAATAAACAAATTGCTTGTAAACAGCATCACTACCCGAGTTAGTCTGGCTCCAAGCGGATAAGAAATTTAAAAAAGTAATAAGTAAAATCAATCCCGCTCTCATGAATAACTATTGGGAAAAACCATGTTCTTCTAATCTCTCAATTTGTTTTATTCCGGTTATAATAAATTTACTGCCTATTTCACAGCCATTTTGCCGGTCCGGATCGGAACAATATTGGAAGGCTAGTTTTTGCTTATAAATCCGGCCTACGCCGTAACCGTAAACCTCATGACCATCCTGCTTCTCAATCGCGTTGTCATTTGCTAATTGCACCACTTTTACGGTATTAGCATAATTTATCCCGTTAACGACCGTAGGCTGCCTCGTGTTAGCAAAAAAATAGAAAGTTTCTTCTGCTGGATTAGTAAGGGATGATTGCGAATTAAAGATATGCGCATTCCATTTCTTACCTTCTAATACCGGAAAAATAAAGGAAACAACTCTCCGGTTATTTTGCGTTAAGCGTACATCCGATGCTGATTTATTTACCACGAAAACCGAATCCTGGCTCCATGCATCGGCAGGAGTATTGCGGCGTGAACGGGTAAACTTATACGTATCTTCGCCGGCCAAATCCCGGAATACCGTATCAATCTGCTCCCGGACGTAGTAACTTACCGAATCGGTGGCTTGCTCGGCAAATTGATTTTGGTACCGGGTTTGGGTAACCTTATAAATCCAATATTCACCGGTTTTTAGAGGATAGTACTTTAAACCTAAAGCTTCCGGTTCTATAGGCACATCTTCGGTACAGCTACCTACCAAAAAAAGAAGACCGCAGATCAGTAGCCAACGATTCATGATTCTTCGGAATTTTTAAAGATTATAGCTGGCTTCGATCCAGCCACCGCCGATTACATCGTTGCCTTCGTAAAATACCGCGGCTTGGCCGGGAGCAATAGCGTGTACCCCGCGGTTAAATTGTACTTCCATTTTATCTCCTACCTGCGTAATAATGGCGTCGGTGCCGGAATCGTTGTAACGAACTTTGGTGATAGACGGAGTAGGTTTATCTATTAGGTCAGGGTATTTACTTAAAGTTAATTTTCCTACGCGCATGGCGTTTTTAGCTAAATCATCGTAATTACCCAAAATAACCCTATTATTATCCTTCTCAATTTTAGTTACATAGGCCGGGAAACCTAAAGCAATACCTAAACCTTTCCGTTGCCCGATAGTGTAAAACGGATAGCCTTCGTGTTTGCCTACTACGGTACCATCTTCCAGTACAAACTCCCCGCCGGCTACTTCGCTTTGTAAAGCGGGCACCCGCCTTTTCAAGAAACCCCGGTAATCATTGTCCGGAATAAAACAAATTTCGTAAGACTCCGGTTTTTGCACTAATTCTAAAAATCCTCTTTCCACCGCCATTTCCCGAATTTCTGTTTTTCGTAAATCACCCAAAGGAAATATAGTCCGGCTGAGGCTGGCTTGCGAAATACCCCACAAAGCATACGATTGATCTTTATTTTCGTCCAGACCTTTTGAAATAACAAAACGCTCGTTCTTCTGCCGGATTTTGGCGTAATGCCCCGTGGCAATAAAATCGCAGCCCAGCTTATCCGCCCGGCGTAAAAGTGAATCCCATTTTATATGGGTATTGCATAAAACGCATGGGTTGGGCGTACGTCCGGCCAGGTATTCATCGGTAAAATGATTGATCACGTAATCGCCAAATTCTTCCCGGATATCAATAATATAATGCGGAAAACCTAAAGATACGGCAATGTTACGGGCATCATTTATGGAATCGAGGCTGCAGCAACCCGTTTCTTTTTTACTACCACCAGCCGAAGCATAATCCCAGGTTTTCATGGTCATGCCTACTACTTCGTACCCTTGCTCGTGCAGCATTACCGCAGCCACCGAAGAATCGATGCCGCCACTCATAGCTACTAGAACCCTACCTAATTTACTCATTATGAAAAGTATACTTTAATCTACTACTTAAAAAATTGTTTGCAAATATATTAACAACCTTTCAGTAATATAAGTTTAGGACAGGATATTAGTGCTAAAGAACCAATAGTTGCCCCGATATTCTGTTGTTTTATAAATCTTTTTAAAAAATTCCGTACGGATTACCGAAATACTTCTTTATTTTGACCAAAGGAACAGATTTTTAAATTTCTAATTAAACAGGAAACCTTTATGGCTTTAATCACTTCGGTAATTGTAAATGGGATTAATAATTTAAGTGATGCCCGTTATTGCGCTGGAATGGGGGTAGATATGATTGGTTTTAACTTGGATGATTCGCAACCCGGTTACATGTCACCGACGGACTTACAGGATATTGTGGGCTGGGTTTCGGGGGTAAAGTTGGTGGGAGAATTTAGAAAAACGCCGGTTGAACAAATTAACGAATTAGTAGATTCCTGTCATCTGGATTACGTGCAGCTCAATAAACAATACTTAATTGACGAAATTCAGCAGATAAAATGTCCGGTTATCCAACGGGCTCATTTTACGAAAGATACCATTGAAAGTGAACTAGTAGAGGAAATGCACCTGTACAAAGATCATGTAGCTTACTTTCTAGTTTTTTCTGAAGATTATACTACCATTGACGATACCAATCTCCGGTTTTTACAAGATTTAGCCCGCGATTTTAAAGTGCTTATTGGCTTAGGCATTAGCAAAGAAAACGCAATGGAGGTTTTACAACAAATAAACCCCGCTGGGATTGGCCTGCAAGGGGGCCAGGAAATTAAACCTGGTTTAAAAGACTACGACACGCTCCAGGAAATTTTTGAAGTACTGGAAGAAGTTTAATTATTTAGTCCATAGTCCACGGACCATAGATCACATTTTTTAAAATTCAATTGCAGTAAATAAGTACAGAAATCTTATTTTCAACTTTTGACTAAAGTTTGTGGACAATCAATGATGGCTTATGAAAATCAACTATCGTGTATATTGTAAATACTTGATTGTTTGGCCTTCTGCTAAAAACCGTTTTTCATAGGTGGTTTGAATACCCAAAGTATTTTGCTGTAAGTCAGAGGCGTATAAATCAAATGTGTACCGCAGGTTTTTCGCTTCCCGCATTTTGAGCAAGTCTAGAGTAAACTCGAATAAAGCTAAATCATCGGTTTTAAAATGAATGAGACTGCTTGGTTTCAACAAAGATTCATAAATATCTAAAAACCGGGTGGAGGTTAAACGCTTTTTTTCTTCGCCTTTCCGCGGCCGGGGATCGGGAAATGTAATCCAGATTTCGCTAATCTCGCCGGGGGCAAATTGCTCTGGTAATAACTCAATAAAATTGCGCAGAAAGGCCACGTTGGTGAGGCCTTGCTCCTGCGCCAGGCAACTTCCTTTCCATATCCGGGATCCTTTAATATCGACCCCGATGAAATTTTTATTCGGAAATAAATTGGCCATGCCAATGGTATAATCGCCTTTGCCACACCCAATTTCTAAAATAATTGGGTAATCATTTTGAAAGTAGCTTTCGTGCCACTTGCCTTTTATATTTTCAAAAAGTGGTTTTCCTGCTTCCAGAACCAGATCGCTCTCCGCGATTTCTTTAAACTTTGCTAATTTCGATCGAGCCATTCTGATTTATAATTCTTCTATTTCTGCCACCACAAAGGTACTACCGCCGATAAAAACAATATCTTCTTGGCTAGCATTTCTTTTAGCTGCTTGTACAGCATCGGGAACGGTAGCAAACGATTCACCTGATAAACCGGCTGCATCCGCTAATTTTATTAATTCATCTACCGGTAAAGCCCGGGGTATTTGAGCTTGACAAAAGTAGTATTGGTATTCCGCCGGCAATAATTTTAAAATTTCGCTCACGTCTTTATCCTGTACAGCACCAAAAACAAAATGCACCTGGTTATTTTGTGTTGTGGCTTGTAATTGTTCTACTACCTGCTTAATGCCATCTATATTGTGCCCGGTATCGCAAATTACCAATGGATTTTCTTGTAATATTTGCCAACGCCCTTTAAAACCCGTTAATTTCTGCACACGGGCTAAACCGCTCAGCAAGTCGTTATCCGAAATAAGATAACCCTGATCCCTTAAAATATCCACTATAGCTAAAACTCCCGGCAGGTTGTACCGCTGGTAATTACCCATTAAATCAATAGCCATTTTCTCAAATAGAATCTTATTACCTTTTTCTACTCGAAAGAATTGATTTTTTAAATTTTTTTCTAAAAAGGTAATAGTGTATAGCTGATCGGCAAATAGTAATGGCGATTTTGTTTCGGCTGCTTTAGATCTGAAAACCTGGCTTATCTCGGGTTGCGTTTTACTAACTACGGCAGGTACTAAAGGCTTAATGATGCCCGCTTTTTCCGCAGCAATGCTCGGCAAATCATTCCCCAGCAAACTTTGGTGATCCAGGCTAATGTTGGTTATTAAGGAAGCGAGCGGTGTAATGATATTGGTAGAATCTAACCTGCCTCCTAGCCCAACTTCTATGATGGCTATATCTACTTTTTCAACGGCAAAATATTGAAAAGCTAAGGCAACGGTCATTTCAAAAAAAGAAGGTTTCACCTGAGCAAATAAATTCTGGTGCTTTTCTACGAAAGTAACGACGTATTTTTGTGGAATATCCTGGCCATCTATTTTAATTCGTTCGGTAAAATCTTTTAAATGCGGTGAAGTATACAACCCGGTTTTGTAACCAGCTTGCTGCAAAACCGCAGCCAGCATATTAGAAGAACTGCCCTTACCGTTAGTTCCCGCTACATGCACCGACTTAAAGTTTTGCTGCGGATTACCCAAAGCAAAACATAGATCTTCAGTATTTTGCAAGCCTTTATTAAAAGCAATATTGCCGACGCGGTGAAACATCGGCAAGTGCTGGTACAAATAAGAAAGACATTCCGAATAGGTCATGCCTATAATCTGATTTTTTAAATTTTTTACTTAGCCCGGATGATAAACCGGATGGTTCCGGTAGCGCCTACGCTGGCGGCCGTTTTCGGAGAAGTCCGGCTAAAGGTAGTCCGGTAAATTTCGTCGCGGTACAATTTTTCTAATTCCTGCGAAACATTACCGCTCAATCTTCGCACCGATTCCACTTCGCCTTCTTCGTTAATAGTAATCCGGAAAACCAATTCGCCGGTTTCGTTAGAGGTATCGTTCGGTCGGGGCTCCCGGTCGTAACCCCAACCGGGCATGTTTAAGGAACCAGAGCCGCTCCCACCCGTGCCGGTACCCGGTTTACCGTACAAAGCTTTTGAATTTAACGAACCATTCGGATCACCTTGGTCACCTACTTTGCCGGGCCGGTCGCCGTTGTTATTTCCGGTAGCATTATTGCTGGTGCCCGCCGTACCATTGCCAGAACCACTAGTAGCCGCCGACTTACCCGGGTATAGGGCTTTGGGCTTTTCTTCTATTTTAATTTCTTCTTTGGGCTGTTCTACCACTTTGGGTTGCGGCTTTTCAATTACTTTCACGTTCACCGGGCTTTCTTCGTCGGTGGTAAGCAACTTTTCTTCTACGGCTTCTTTTATCGGTTCGGGTTTAACCTCGGGTTGCGCTACTTTAGCGGGTTGGGCCGGTGCCGGCCGGCCATCTTCCTTGTTGGGTGATTCGTTGGCCGGTGCGGTCGTTTGCACGTTACCAAATCCTTCAGCATCGATACCGTAATTCAGCACAATTCCGTCTCCCCCAGATAAGGGAGGTTGCGGTTGCCTTAAAATGATAAAGAAAAACAGCGCCAATAGCCCCGCGTGAAAAAGCAGGGTAACCAGCAAACCATATTTCTTATAATCTTCTTCTTCTGCGACCATCCTAATCTTAAGCTTTAGGCGTTTGCGTCGCCATAATCATCTTAATTTTTAATTTATTACCTACTTCCAGAATATCGACTAAGGTCTGCACATTTAAAGACGCATCTACGCGTAAAACTACCGTTGGTTCCTCTATGCCGGCTACTACGGCTCCCAGCTCTTGTTCTAAGTTATCCGGTACAATCGGGTTTTTATTAATAAAATACTCGCCTTTATCGTTTACTGATAAATTGATTTGCTGTTTGGTAACCGCTTTACCACTTTTGGCACTTGGTAATAATAGTTTTATTACGTTGGGGTTAACCATGGTAGAAACAATTAGAAAGAACAACATCAAGAAAAACATGATGTCGTTCATCGAACCGGTTTCTACGTGTGAGGTAATCCTTTTCCGTCCGCGTAATTGCATATATTAGTTCTCCTGTAACAGATCGGTAAATTCAATAGCGTTATTTTCCATTTTAAAAACTACCCGATCTACCATTAAGCTTAAGTAATGATAACCCACGTGCGCAATAATACCCACAATTAAACCAGCTGCCGAAGTAACCATTTTGGTATATAAACCACCCGAAATCTGAGCAATTCCAAAATCACCGGAAGCCGAGATAGCGTAAAATATTTTAATTACCCCGATAATGGTTCCGATAAAGCCCAGCATAGGCGCAATACCCGCAATAATGCCTAAAATGCTGATGTTTTTCTCTAATTTAGTTACCTCTAATTTGCCCACGTTTTCAATCGAGGTTTCAATGTCTTTCAGGGGTTGACCAATCCGCTTAATTCCTTTTTCGATCATGCGGGCTATGGGGGTACGGGTTTGACTACAAAGCAACAGTGCCCCTTGCAAATCATGGCGCAAAATCAATCCTTTAACCTGGTTCATAAAAGATTCGGGATTTTGCGAGGCCCGCTTAATGGCCACGTATCGTTCTGCCATTATATAAATAGAAATAAGGGAGAGTATTAAAATGGGTATCATAACCCAACCACCTTTAAAAAGAAGGTCGATAAGTGATAATTCAGGGTCCGTGGTGGTAGCGGCGGCTACAGAATTTAAAGAATCGGGAGCAGTAGTGGTAATTTGTAAGAGAAAAGAAGTCATGTTAACGTTTAAGTATCCAGATAGTATTTCCGTATTTGTTTTTTAATTCAGGTAAATTTTGCATTGCCAGTTCCCGTGAATCATACTCCGCAATAGCAATACGGTATAATTTTGCTCCTCCAAACGGAGCAATAATTTGTCCGGACCTACCTTTTTTAGCAATAATTTTTCGGTTTCGTTCTGCACTTTCGTAAGTAGAATACCCATTTACAATAACGTAGAAACGCTCTGCTTTAGGTTTAATTGTAGTGGATCCTGCTGAACCTGTCTTCTCATTAGAAATCTCCGGCCGAGCCGTGTTTTTATTTACAGACAGTGCTTCATTAAGTGGTTTGGGATTAGTTATAACGGAAGGAACCGGAGGTTTAGCGGTGCTTATAGATTCCGGCTTTATTTTAGACCCATTGGCGGATAAAGCCGCATTTATTTCTTCCGTGGTAAAGTTACGCCGCACCTCTTCTTTAGGAGCAGGTTCTGGCGGATTAGCTTTAGCTGATATTAAAACTGCTTCGCCGGGAGCAATCTCTAACTTTTTGGGGTCCGCTATGGTATATAACTTTTTATCAGAAGATTGCTTTTTGTCTTCTGAAGTAGGCGTTTCAATACGGATAATTTTGCTTGCTTCTTCCGTTTGAAAATTGCGATCCTGGTTATTAGTAGCAACTAAATCACTACTATCTACTACTAAATCACCGGTTTCGTTTGAGGCTGCCTCTATTACTGGTTGTACTTCAACTGTTTTATTATTTTTAACTGAAGCATAATCATTTTCTGCGGATGCCGAACTATCAAAATCTTTCGCACTATCCGTCTGAAACAAAGTAATAGGATTAATGGCACTTACGTTATAATCAGTTTGCAATGAAAGTAGATATAAGCCCGTAACAACCACTCCCCCGATAACCAAAGCAGTTGCTGCCCGGTAGTACCGATTAATCTTATTTCGAAAACCAACCTTGGCAGGCTGATTCTGATCTTTAAGCAGCGTACGTAAAATTACCGGCTCTGCGGCAAGTACGGGTTTAGCTAAAAGCTCAGGTAAACCAAATGAGTCGCTTAGATAGTTTTCATTTTCAACGTATTCAAAAACTACTTTACTTTCTTCGTTTAGCCGGAAAATACCAATTCCTTTTAAATCGAATTTTCTGTTCTGATTTAACTCTCGTTGCAATTCCTGAACAAAACGGGTTACTTGCCTTTGTGCTTCGTCGGCACTTAACTTATTATCGTAGGCCAGCGTGCTAATGAGTAAGCCATCGTTTATTTTAAGCTTTTCATTAAAAGCTACTCTTTTGGCTGGCGGCGAAAAAGTATGCCGTACCGGATGAATTTTGGCCGGTTCATAATGCGTAATCAGGCCGCCAAAATCAGGCATGATCACACAATCATGATCAAACAATAATTTTTGAATATGTTCTAATACCATAAGCCAGGTTGTTAGAAATAATACGAAATACCACCAATTACATTCAGGCCTTTGTTGGGATAATTAACAAACCGTTCATATTCTTTATTCAGAATATTATTGAGCATAACAAAAGTTGAAAATTTATTTGTAAAACGATAATCTGCCTTCAAATTTAAATCAACAATATTGTCGGTTTGTTTAATAACTACCACTTTGTTTTCCCGGGTAATACGGCCATAAGAACTGCTAATATAATAAAGTTCCCCGTTAAAGAAGAGCTTATTGTAGATATTGTAGGAACCAAAAAATGTAGCTTGTGTTGTTGGGCGATGAAAAGGCTTTTCCAAATCCGCCGTTTTATAATTGTTGTATTCCGTCCGGACACCTAATCTTAACTTCTCGGCCTGGTTATACACTAACTCCCCGTAAAAATTTAAAACATTGGTATTATCCGGATCATATACCAGGTCAAAACGGCTAGAATCCGAGACAGCGTTGTTAAAGAAATATAAATTACGGTAACTCAGGTAAGAAATACGGGCCGTAAAACTTAAATTTTTGCTTACATTTCCGGTAATACCACCGTGTATATCTAAAGCTTTATTTACATCCGCTATTTGCAAGTTACTGTTTAAAAAAGGATTTTCCTGGGTAAGCTGATACAACGAGGAACGTTGCAGATCGCCGGTTAAGCCGCCAAAAATCACTAGCTTATCATCGGCTACTTCATAAGCTACTTTTAGTACCGGATAGATATTCATTTTGCGGGGATCGTTCACTTTATCGTTGGTATAAGCGATATTTACCCCTAAGCTATAATCAAACCGGTCGCCGTCTACGTCGTAAGTAGGTTTTAATTTAAAAAAACCGCGGTTAGTTTTCACAGAGTCTTGGTAAGAAATACCGGAAAACTCCGTGGCTACGTTAAACCGGGACGTGGCCGATATAGCGTAACCAGCCCCTAGATTTATCGCCACATTACTTTCCCGGGCCGCAAAATTGTCCCGGAAAATAAATACGCCAATACCGGCCTGATATTGCAGCGGGCTTTCGCTCGTTTTGTTATTTAAGTACCCTTGTACGCCAATCCGATTAAACAATTGCTTTATGGAATCTTCCTTAATTCCTTCAACTTGTGGTGAGTATCCGTAAAAATTGTACTTATCCCGGCCGTAAGTAAATTTTCCGCCAATCGTTAAATTATCGGCGTAAGACTCGCCATTGAAATTGATGCTGGTATTACTCACACCTGAGTTTTCGACAGGTCCTTTGGAGGAGGATATATGGCTGATATCAGCACCATAAGAATATTGGTTATCGCGGCTGTTATGGAAATACCCTTTAAAGTAAGGTGTACCGTAATTGCCATAGCCTAATTTTAAAAAATTTCCCGGAATCGGAATTTGATCTTCTTGCTTAATCGTTAATACCCGCATGTTCAGGTTAATGTCCTGTTGGGCCAATTTATAATCTGTAAATTTATAAGTTAAAGGATTGATTTTCTTTTCGGGCGGAGTCACTTTGAATTTTTCAAAATTACGACTGGCCTCCGGTAGTTCGTTTACCCGACTTTTTTCCACTACAATTTCCGCGTCTTCCAGTTTACCCGTGTTTTTTTGTGCCCAGCCAACGGTAGAAGCCATTAAAAAAAAACCAACCGTTAAGGTGAAATCAGCTATTTTTAAAATATTTCTCATTATTTAATAGAATCCGTCAAAACGTTGTTAAGGTTAATTTTAGTAGTATCTACTTTCGGCCGGCTGGTAGTGGCTCCTGGTTCCAGGGCATTTAACTTGGCTTTTGCTTCCTCTACTATTTCCTGGTTCGGTGAATTTTCAATTACCGAATTTAAAGTAGCTTTTGCCTGAAACAGTTCGTTCGTAGCGGTATAGTTATCGGCAATTAAAATAAAAGATTTACCCAACCAATACTCATAAGCCGAGTAATTACTACTTACCTTAAATAAATCGTTTAAAGATTCTTTGTATTTTTTTTGTTTGTAATGGATTTCACCTACTAAGTATTGCGCTTCGGCACCATTAGCATCGGTAGCGGAACCTACAGTGGCGGAAAGTTCGCTCAAGGCTTGCTCTACGTTACCAGCTGCGTACGAAGCTTTACCCTTGTATAAAAGCGCGGAGTTGTACGCGTTTAAAGAAGCATTTCCCTGCGCAATTAACTCATCAGCAATCTTACCGGTACCAGCATAATCATTAGTCAGAAAATAACTTCTCATTAAACCCATCAAGGCGTTGGACTGGTCTTTTTTACTGCTAGCTGTCTCGAGTAAGCGATTGTAGTAGGTAATGGCCTCCGGGTAGTTTTTATTTTCAAATTCTAATTCGGCTACCCGGTAAATAGCCCGGCTCACGTATTCCGATTTATTTTCGGTAACCACTTCTTTAAGCTTAGCTAAAGCCGCTTCGTTATCGTTATTTTTTAAATAAGCATCGGCTAAGAAATACCGGGCATCCGGCGCGTAAGAACTGGTTTTATAAGCATTTAAATACGCCTCCAAACGGGTGATCGCCTCTTCGTGTTTTCCACTCAGGTACAAAGATTTAGCCGCTTCAAATTCTACGCCTTCCAAAGCCCCACTTTGCGGGTTAGCTGATTTAAACCTAGCCAAATAAGTATCGAATTCAGCACTTTGGTTGGTGGCGGCTAATGATTCTTGTAAGCTATAAAGGGCATTTTGCGCTACTTTAGAAGAAGGATACTCGTTTAATATCCGTTTAAAATCGGCTTGCGCTTCGGCTTGTTTATTTAAGTTAGTGTAAGCTACTCCTCGTTTGTGTAAGGCATTCGGGATTAACCGACTATCCGGACGCGTATCGATTAAATTGGAGAAACCGGCAATAGATGGTGCATAGTTACCCGCTTCAAAATCTATAATGGCGCGCTGGTAAGCCGCCTCATCGGCGTACTGCGACCGCGGATAATTACTGGACAAAGTGCGCAGAGTTTCCATGGCTTGATCGCGCTTACCTTGAATACCGTATATAACTCCCTTTTGAAAGTAAGCAAAATCAGCATCAGCCGCTTTTTGCGCAATGGCTTTATCGTATAAAACTAAGGCTTGGCTGTAATTTTTTTGAATGTAATAGCAATCTGCTAACCGAATGGTAGCGTCATTTAAATTAGTCGGACTCGTTTGCGCCTGCTCATCAGCTACGAATGCCTTAAAATGCGGTAAAGCTTTATCGTATTGTTGCGAATTATAATAAGCATACCCAATGCCGTACCGGCTTTTTACGTAATAATCGGTTTTGGAAGCATTGGAAGTTTTAAAAACCGAACCGTAACTAACAATGGCATCGTTCCATTGTTGGGCAATAGACTGCGCCTCGCCTTTTAAAAAGAAACTGGCGGCTCTTATTTCACTGTCGTACTTGTGCTCTAATGATTTATTGAGTAAGGTTAAAGCTTCCTGAAAACGCCCATCGTTGAAGAGTTGTACGGCCTGAAAATAAGTAACCCGCTGGTACGTTTCGTTAATCCGGGCCGATCGGTTGCTAAGCGCTTCGATGTGCCGGACGGCGTCGCTGTAGTTACTCGTATTTAAGTACGACTCACTTAAAATATCATCAGCTTCGGCGCTTAATTTTGATTGGGGAAATTTTTTCCGGAACTCGCCTAAGGCATTAATTGATTCATTAAAGTTGCCGTTCTCGTAATTGATTTGCGCGTATTTTAGAGTGGCCGATTCGGTAACGGGTTTGTCGAAATCAACCCGCCGGGCCTGATCGAAGGCCGCTAGGGCAAATTGTTTATTTTCGTCTTTCAGGTAACTTAAACCTAAATGATAAGCGGCATTTTGCCCTAATATTTCTTTTTGCGAAGCTACCGGTTGCAAGTATTGAATGGCGCCCTTGTAATTGTTGGTTTTATAGTTAGCATAACCCAATTTGTAAGCTACAGTATTATCGAGCTTCTTCTTGCCTTTGGCGTAATTGTTAAAGTAAGTTAAAGCTTTTTTATAATTGGCTTTTTTATAATAACCATCTCCTACTAAAATCCGGATTTCATCGGCATTTTGCGGCTCGGATTGTTGTTTTAAAACTTTCTCCCCGTAGGCAATTACCTCTTCGGTATTCCCTTCTTTGTAGTAAATTTCGGTGAGCATGTAAGGCACGATTTGCTTATAAGCTTCGTTTTGCTCCGCTACTAGTAAGTCTTTTTTAGCGCCAGTATAATCGCCGTTACGGTAAGCTAAGTAACCCGCGTAGTAATTTGAGGCATATACATAATTATGGTCTCCAATTTTGTTACGGTCGAATAAAACTTTGGCTTTATCAAATTGTTTTTGGGCAAAGTAAGAATAAGCTAATTTAAATTCGGCTTCCCGCAATTGTTTATCGTCCAAACGAGCCGAAGGTGCCTTCTCGAGGTACTCAATTGATTTTTCGTAATCTTTTTTGTTAAAATAAAACTTACCTAATTCCAGGTAAGCAACAGAAGCTTTCGGGTGAGCCGGGTAAGCCGCCGCAAAATCCAGAATTAAATTTTCGGCATTCGCGTGCAGTAAGTGCAAACCGCTTAAAGCGTAGTAATATTGCGCATCAATGGTTTTGGTGTTATCGCCAATTAAACTGACATACTGCGAAAAAGCTTGCTGGGCCGCCCCGTATTTCTCCCGATCAAAGAGTTCCAAACCTTCGTGATAATAATGATCGGGATTGGTAAACACCTGCGTATGTTGCGCTTCGGCCAAATGGCCGGTGCCCAGAAAAGCAGCTGTTAGCAGTAAGGAGTGCAGTTTTTTCATGTAATTAAGGTTCGGCTAAACCTGTTAAAGCAGATTTTAAAAGTTAAAAGTAATAAAAACAGACGAAGCAGAGCAGCTTTATTTTTAATTTTAGGCTAGCCACGTATTACAAGCAGCAGCTCAAGATTGGTTAGATAACGCTAAGACGAAATTAAAATTTTAAGAAATATTACTAATTGGGAATACCGTTTAAAAAACAAAGGCTTCTTCGGGCACCGGGTGCAAAATTTTAAAAATTAGCTCCTGCATGATTTCTCCATCGGTCATGTTGCCGCCTTCAATGCCTTTACTCTGCAAATCAGCTACCCTAATAAAATGAATAATCTGGGTAGTACGGTAATAATTGTAGGTGCGTAAAGCCAGCAAATACTCTTTCACCAAAAAACTACGATTCCCTAAACTTTTGCTAATGGCGGCCTCCGATTTGTCGGGTGAAGCATGCAAACACAATAACTTTGTAAAGAAAGAAAACAATAAAGTCAAATTCGGAATGATCGGGTTATTCTTCGGGTTAGCTTCAAAAAATTGAATAATCCGGTTGGCCTTTAACACATCCCCTTGGATCAAGGCTGTTTGTAATTCAAAAATATTGTATTCCTTACTTATTCCCACGTTTTCCTGCACCATCCGCTCATCGATGGTTTGATTGGGCTTTAAGTTCAAAGTAAGCTTATCAATCTCGTTGGCTAACCGCGAAATATCCGCCCCAATGTATTCGCTTAACAGCATGGTAGCTTTGGGGCTTATCTGCAAACCTTTGGATTTGATATAGCCATTAATCCAACCGGGCACCTGGTTCTCGTACAATTTTTTGGTGGTTAACAGTACCGCGTGTTTGTTCACGGTTTTAGCCAGAGATTTGCGGCCATCGAGTACTTTTAACTTGTAACAAAACACCAGAATGGTGGAAGGCAACGGATTTTGCAGGTAAGCTTCCAGTTGCTTGATGCCCGATTCCCGATCAATATCCGCGATCATCTGGGCTTCTTTCACAATCACTACCGACCGATCCGACATCATGGGGTACCGTTTGGCTTGCAGGAGAATGGTACTGATATCGACGTCTTTGCCGTACAAAACTACCTGATTGAAACCTTTATCACTTTCCGATAAAACATTCTTTTCGATGTAATCCGAGATTAAATCAATAAAGTAAGGCTCTTCACCTTGTAGAAAATATACGGGAGCGTACTGCTTATTTTTTAATTTCTGGAGTATTTCTTCGGCCGTCATAAAACAAAAATATAGCAAGCAGTAACAAGGAACAAGGAACAACTAATATCTTTGCGCCCGAATAAAATTTTTTAAAATTATTATTGGCTGAATACTTATTTACTTTTGTAAGTATCAAAGCCTTACCATTGACAAGATAACCCATGAATCTGGTTGAAGAATTAAAATGGCGTGGCATGCTCCACGATGCCATGCCGGGCACCGAAGAACAACTTACCAAAGAAATGACCACCGGCTACGTGGGCTTTGACCCTACGGCGGCTTCGCTGCACATTGGCAACTTAGCTACCATTATGTTGTTGGTGCATTTACAACGCTGCGGACACAAGCCGATTGCTTTAGTAGGCGGCGCCACCGGCATGATTGGCGACCCTTCGGGCAAGTCAGCGGAACGTAACTTGTTATCGGAAGAAGCTTTGCGTTTAAACCAGGAAGGCATTCGCCAACAACTAGAGAAATTTTTAAATTTTGATTGCGGAGCTAACTCCGCCGAGATGGTGAATAACTACGATTGGTTTAAAGATTTTAGCTTTTTAGGTTTTTTGCGGGAAGCGGGGAAACACCTGACCGTAAATTACATGATGAAAAAGAATCGGTACAAAAACGGTTACAGGTTGATGAAGATGGCGAAGGTCGGGCTGAAGGCTTGTCGTTTACCGAATTTTCGTATCAGTTGCTGCAAGGCTACGATTATTACCACTTGTACAAACATAAAAACGTGCGTTTGCAGATGGGCGGTTCCGATCAGTGGGGTAATATCACTACGGGCACCGAGCTCATTCGCAGGATAGATAGTGGCAAAGCCTATGCACTTACCACTCCCCTAGTTACCAAATCCGACGGTACCAAATTCGGCAAATCCGAAAGTGGGAATGTTTGGTTGGATTCTAACTTAACCTCTCCTTATAAGTTTTATCAATTCTGGCTCAATGTATCGGATGAGGAAGCCGGACGGTTAATTAAGGTATTTACTTTATTATCGAAAGCAGAACTTGAAGCCTTGATTACCGACCACCAGGCGGCCCCGCATTTACGCATTCTGCAGAAAGCCTTAGCCCAGGAGGTTACCACCCGCGTACATTCCGCAGAGGACTATTTAGCGGCCCTGCAAGCCTCCGAAATCTTATTCGGGAAAGGCGACATCAATGCTTTAAAAGCCCTGCCGGAGGACCTTTTATTAGCTGTTTTTGAAGGAGTTCCTTTAATTGCGGTCGCCAAAAATGTTTATGCGGAAACCAGTTCTATCGTTGAGTTTTTAGCAGATGCTACGCAATTTCAAATTTTTGAATCGCGGGGCGAAGCGAAACGCATGTTGCAAAACGGCGGCATCAGCATCAACCGCGAAAAAGTAACTGCGTCCGTAACAGAGTTGAACTTTGAATTACTACAAGGCAAATACTTGGTAATTCAAAAAGGAAAGAAAAATTATTATTTAGTGGCAGTGGAATAGTTACAGGTTGCAGGTTACAGGTTAAAACATGATTTTTTAAATTATTTAAATAATGTTCAAATAAAAACTTGCAACCTGTAACCTGCAACTTAAAACCAACTTAAAACAAAAAAAAGTGGTCCGTAGGGGGCCACTTTTTTAGTTGGTTGGTGTGAAAAGTTCCTTAATTACTTTTTAGCTTTAGTAGTGCTCTTTTTGGCACCTGCTTTAGCTGTCTCTTCCGATCCACCAGCCGCATTGTTTTTCATATCCTGCACTTCTTTTCTTAAATCCTGCGCTAAGTTTTTCAGATCCTGCATTCCTTTTCTTACCCGGGTGCCGGCAGCTGAGTTTCCTTTTTCGTAGAACTTTTCGAAATCGCTCTCCAGAGACATTACTAAATCTTTAACACTGCTAAACTTGTTCATTAGAGTTTTATTAGTTGTGGAACATAAATATTTAATCGCTCTAATATACACAATAATCAATACCAAGCAAAGAAAAGGGCTTTTTTATCGTGATTTATACTTAAATTTACACCGTTATGGCTGATTTTGCATACAATCCTCGGTCTAACTTCTCCGAAATTTGCTCAAATGCCTCAATTGTTTCTTTTACGTCATTCAATGTGTGAACCGCCGTAGGAATTAAGCGAAGCATAATTACGTCTTTCGGAACCACCGGATATACCACAATAGAACAAAAGATATTATAGTTTTCCCGCAGGTCTATAGTAAGTTGAGTGGCATCTGCAATTTGTCCTTTTAAAATAACCGGCGTTACGCAAGACTGCGTAGTTCCTAAATTAAACCCTTTTTCCCGCAAGCCATTTTGCAAGGCATTGGTTATTTCCCAAAGTTTGTCTTTTAATTCGGGTTTGCTGCGCATCAACTCTAATCTTTTTATGGCCCCTACAACTAAAGGCATTGGTAAAGACTTAGCAAAAATCTGAGAACGCATATTATAGCGCAAGTATTCGATAACTTGTTCCGGTCCCGCCACAAAAGCCCCAATACTAGCCATAGATTTAGCAAAAGTAGAAAAGTAAACATCTATGCCGTCTTGCATACCAAAATGTTCGCCAGTTCCCGCGCCGGTTTTACCTTGCGTGCCAAAACCGTGGGCATCATCAATAAACAAACGAAAATCGTATTTTTCTTTTAAAGCCACAATAGCGGGTAAATTCCCTAAGTTACCCGACATACCAAAAACTCCTTCGGTAATTACGAGTATAGCCCCACCCGTTTCAGCCACCAAACGAGTTGCCCGCTGCAATTGTTTTTCTAAATTTTCCATGTTATTGTGGGCGTACACAAAGCGCTTCCCTTGGTGCAAACGTACCCCATCAATAATACAAGCGTGCGATTCGGCGTCGTACACAATCACGTCGTGCCGGTCTACTAACGCATCAATAATCGATACTACCCCTTGGTAGCCAAAATTTAGCAACAAAGCTTCCGGCTTCATTACAAATTCGGCTAATTCGGTTTCCAGTTGTTCGTGTAAATTTGAATTACCAGACATAATCCGGGCTCCCATGGGATAGGCCATTCCCCATTCAGCGGCGGCTGTTGCATCTACCTGGCGTACTTCCGGATGGTTGGCTAAACCCAAATAATTATTTAAGCTCCAGGTAAGTACCGGCTTACCCCTAAATTGCATGCGAGGGGCAATCTCACCTTCTAATTTTGGAAATGTAAAGTAACCGTGTGCATAATGCGAATGGCTGCCTAGAGGTCCTCGGTTGGCTAACAGTTTTTCAAATAAATCCACTCTGTATCGAATTAAATGATGGAAAGAATAAATTACTTTTTAACTTAAACCGGCAAAAAAGCCGTTTACTTTGAACTAGCAAAGTTAGAACTTAAATGTTTTAGAAACAATTTTAAAACAGGAAGGATGAAGATTCCTGATAAAACCTATAAGTTTAGTAGAGAATAAGGTTGCGTTTTATTTAGTAAATAGAAAGAATGATAAAAATTAAAAAAATATTGGTTGCTAATCGGGGCGAAATTGCGTTACGCGTGATGCGCTCGGCCCGGGAAATGGGAATTAAAACTGTTGCGATTTACAGCGAAGCTGACCGCACTGCCCTACACGTGCAGTACGCCGACGAAGCCGTATGCATTGGCGGCCCTAAGTCCAGTGATTCTTACTTGCGTGGCGATAAAATTTTAAAAATTTGCCAGGATTTGCACGTTGATGCCATTCACCCAGGTTATGGATTTTTATCAGAGAACGCTGGTTTTGCCCAGGCGGCGCAGGCTGCCGGAATTATATTTATCGGGCCCACTCCCGAGGCAATTGAGTTGATGGGAAGTAAATTGGCCGCCAAGGCCGCGGTGGCTCAATATAATATACCCATGGTTCCCGGTACCGAAGAAGCCATAACCGACGTAGAGGCGGCTAAAGAAATTGCGCAAACCGTAGGGTTCCCGATATTAATTAAAGCCAGTGCCGGCGGCGGTGGCAAAGGCATGCGGGTGGTACTGGATGTAGCTAGTTTGGAAGAGCAAATGCAGGTAGCGGTGAGCGAGGCTACGTCGGCATTTGGTGATGGTTCGGTTTTTATTGAGAAGTACATAGCGTCTCCCCGCCATATTGAAATTCAGGTATTAGGCGATGTGCACGGCAATATCGTGCATTTGTTTGAACGGGAATGTTCTATTCAACGCCGTCACCAAAAAGTAATTGAAGAAGCACCCTCCAGTATTCTAACCCCCGAGTTACGAGCCCAAATGGGACAATCTGCGGTAGATGTAGCAAAGGCCTGTCATTACATTGGGGCCGGCACCGTAGAATTTCTGCTGGATGAGAATAAAAACTTTTACTTTTTGGAAATGAATACCCGGTTGCAAGTAGAGCATCCGGTAACCGAACAAATTACCGGTTTGGACTTAGTGAAAGAACAAATTAAAATAGCCGAAGGACAACCATTAACCTTTATCCAAGAAAATTTAAAAATTTACGGCCATGCATTAGAATTACGAGTTTACGCCGAAGATCCGCAAAATAACTTTTTACCGGATATTGGTACTTTAAGTACTTACAAACGACCACAAGGTTTAGGCGTGCGGGTAGATGATGGCTTTGAGCAAGGCCAGGATATTCCTATTTATTACGATCCCATGATCGCCAAACTGATAACCTTTGGGGCTGACCGACCAGAAGCTATCTCTAAAATGATTCGGGCAATTGAGGAGTACCAAATTACGGGTGTTGAAAACACTTTAGCTTTTGGCAAATTTGTATTACAACATCCTGCCTTTATTGCCGGTGACTTTGATACTAAATTTATTGAAAAATATTACCAGCCGGAACAGATACAACTACCGGCGGATGAAGTTTCCAGTACAATAGCAGCGGTTTTAGGAGCTTGGCTTTACGAAACCACCAAACTTAAAACGGCGCCCCCGGAATACCAAATGCCTGTTACTACCTCTAACTGGAAAAAAAACCGTCTCTTGTAAATAGCAAGCAATTAAACCTGTAAATATTTAATTGTTGAAAGTACTTAAATGCAGGAAGTACTTCATTACATCCGCAAGTCTTAAATTAAATCAAACAAATTACGCACTCCAATATGCCGTTCTTTCGTAAAACCTTCGCCATAGGTTTTTCCGATTAAATGACCCATTTCGCGACTACGAGCCTCAATAAAATTTAAAAATCAGGCCTCGAAATGTAGGTGGTAGGCTCAGAACTTTCCGGATCAAAAAATTGGGATTTAAAGGCCTTTATAGCTTGTAATTTTATATCCCAAAAGGGAGTAATATCTACCACAAAATCAGGAAGGATATACCGGTCTTGAATGTAATGGTACACCACTTTTGGTCGCCAGGCTGCCTGCCACTGTCCTTCTGTATCTTTAGTACTTATTTGCTTTAGGCCGGCCAGAAAGCAAGCTTCGGACACTAGAATACTGCCGCGGCCGTGGTCTGGATGACGGTCAGTTATGGCGTTGGCAATTACTATTTCGGGTTGGTATTGTCGTAAAACCCGAACAACTTCCAGCTGGTGTTCGCGGTCATTTTTAAAAAAACCATCTGCAAAACCCAAATTTTTCCGGACTGCTAAACCCATGATAGCGGTAGCTGCTTTTGCCTCTGCTTCTCGAATTTCGGGTGTTCCACGCGTTCCTAACTCTCCTTTCGTTAAATCTATAATACCTACTTTTTGGCCGGCTTGTACATGAATAATAAGGGTTCCGGCACAAGCTAATTCAATATCATCAGGATGAGAGGAAAAAGCTAGAATATCTAATTTCATAAGTTTTATTATTTTACGCGTAATCTGCGACCTGCACGAATAGTAGTACGGGCAGAAATCCGGTTCAAGCGGGCAAGTTGTGCCACCGAGATGCCGTATTTGCGGGCAATACTACCCAGCACCTCGCCCCGGCGTACCGTGTGGTAAACCGTCCGGCGAGCTTTGTATTTCTTTACAGAATTATAATAGTTAAAAAGAGCCGCGGTAATTACAAAATCATTCTGCAATAAGTGGTATTCCGGAAAATCGTATAACCGCTCCGGATCAATCGGGTTGCCTTGGTAGCGCACCTCAAAATGCAAATGCGGGCCGGTGCTGCGCCCCGTGCTCCCCCCCTTTCCTAAAAGTTGACCGGCTTTTACAAACTGCCCTACTTTCGTTAAGGTTTTGCTCATGTGGCCATATAGTGTTTCAAGGCCATTGTAATGCCTTACCACCACGTAATTTCCGTAACCGCCCCCATCCCAAGCCGCAATCCTTACCACTCCATCAAACGCCGCTAACACCGAATCCCCGGTATCTAAATCTAAGTCCGTACCATAGTGCCAGCGGTAACCCCGAAAACCAAAATCCGATGTTATCGGAGTTGTTTCTAAGGGCATCTTACTAATTCTATTCCGCGCTTCATCAACTAGTTTCAACGGAACCGCTTCTTTAATCTGGCGACCGTCCATGCGGTAAGGATTAACATTTCGAGTATCCCAAATAGAATAATAACCGGCAATCTTTATCCAGGAAGAATCAATTAAAACTTCTTCCGACATCTCCACAATACTTTGCTCGCCTAAATCTAAGTTGGTAGTATCTTCACTAACTATAGAAAGCTTTTTGGCCGGACTAAAGATAGATTTGCTGGCTTCCGATTTCTCATCCGGAAATTCTTCGTATTCAATTAAAGTGGTAGTATCAGGCTTTACGTATTGTATTTTGGGAGACTTAAGTTTGAAAAAGTCTTTTGATTTCGGTTTACTATTTTTCTGCTGCGCCCAGCTACTACTTACGTGAAGTAGGAGCAGTGTAATTATATATAAAGTAAATAGCGTTTTTTTTAATAACATTCGTGCTTAAAATTTAGCATCAAAGTTGAAAAAGATGCGTTACTCTTCATCTAACCCCTTTTTTGCTACTTTTATTGTGATGGTATAAGATAACCTATAACACACATAGAAAACTAGTTACTAATAAATTTCAGTTTAAAAATAAATTAACGGTTATGGTCATATATAGGTAAAAAATAAAGGCTGCATCATTAGAAGTCTCTCAAATTTAAAATAAGAGCGCAGGTGAATCTATAGAAACCAGCACCTCCTGCGCCTTACTCTTGCCATCTTTCATAAGCAGCTACATAAAAATTTAAAAAATTGAGATTCCTTCTCAAAATAGAGCTTAGTGGAATTCATTCGCAACTAAGTACCGTTCCGCATCCAATGCGGCCATACATCCGGATCCAGCCGCCGTAACCGCCTGCCGGTAAACATAATCCTGCACATCGCCACAAGCAAAAACGCCATCTATATTTGTTTGGGAAGTACCCGGAATCGTTTTTAAGTAACCATTTGCATCGTGGTTAACAAATTTTTGAAAAATACCCGAGTTAGGTTGATGACCAATAGCTACAAAAAAACCTTTTACATCCAGTACCCGCAACTCGCCGGTAACATCGTTTTTGATCCGCACTCCTTCTACCGTGTGTTCACCTAATATCTCATCAGTGATAGAGTTATAAATAATTTCGATATTATGTGTTTTCTTAACGCGTTGCTGCATGATTAATGAAGCGCGCATTTCACTTTTACGCACAATCATGTAAACCTTAGAGCATAAATTAGCTAAGTAAGTTGCTTCTTCGCAAGCCGTATCTCCGGCACCCACAATGGCTACATCCTGTCCCCGATAAAAGAATCCATCACAAACAGCACACGCCGATACTCCACTTCCATTTAAGCGCGCCTCTGATTCAATACCGAGCCATTTAGCAGATGCACCCGTAGCCAAAATAACCGCATCAGCCAGTAAGGTTTTAGAATCATCTATAACTACTTTATGAGGCTGCCCCGAAAAATCTACTTCAGTAGCGATCCCGTACCGGATATCCGTGCCAAATCGCTCAGCCTGTGTTCGGAAATCTTCCATCATCTGCGGACCATTAATTCCTTGCGGGTAACCCGGATAATTTTCTACATCATTGGTTATGGTGAGCTGTCCACCTGGTTGCAATCCCTGGTACATAACTGGATTTAAACCGGCCCGGGCAGCGTAAATAGCAGCCGTATAACCTGCTGGTCCGGACCCTATTATCAATAATTTAACTTTTTCTATTTCCATCTCAAAAGGAGAGTTTTTTTAATGCGGGGCAAAACTACGAAATATTAATAAGAGAAACATAATAGCCTATAACTTAGGTTTACCCAAGCTTATTTAATTAAAAACAAAAAAAGCCTTAACATGTTAGCTAAGGCTTTTAATCTATTTTTTAAATTTTTTAACCTAAGTAAGGTTTTAAAGCTTTACTGCGGGAAGTATGACGCAAGCGTCGAATAGCTTTTTCTTTTATTTGACGAACCCGCTCGCGGGTTAAATTAAATTTTTCACCAATTTCTTCTAAAGTCAAAGAATGTTCTCCGTTTAAACCAAAGTACAAGGTTATTACATCTGCTTCCCGTTTAGTTAAGGTAGATAGTGCCCGCTGTACCTCTTTGCGTAACGAATCGTTCATTAACCCAGTATCCGGCGATTCTTCGTCTTCGTTTTCTAATACGTCCAGTAAACGGTTTTCTTCCCCTTGCACAAATGGAGCATCTACCGATACATGGCGACCCGAAATTTTAAGCGTATCTACTACTTCGGAAGTAGTTAATTCTAAAACTTCGGCTATTTCTTCCGGCGATGGTTCCCGCTCAAATTTTTGCTCCAGCTCCGAGAAAGATTTAGATATTTTATTTAAAGAACCCACCCGGTTTAAAGGCAAACGCACAATCCGGGATTGCTCCGCTAAGGCTTGCAAAATAGACTGACGAATCCACCAAACCGCATAAGAAATAAATTTAAATCCCCTCGTTTCATCAAAACGCTTGGCCGCTTTAATTAAACCTAAATTACCTTCGTTAATTAAATCGCCTAAAGAAAGGCCTTGATTTTGGTACTGCTTCGCGACAGATACCACAAAGCGTAAATTAGCTTTGGTTAATTTTTCTAAGGCAAACTGGTCACCTTCCTTAATTCTTTGAGCTAACGTAACCTCTTCATCAGGAGTAAGCAAATCAACTTTACCAATTTCTTGTAAGTATTTATCCAGCGATTGGCTTTCGCGGTTAGTGATTTGTTTACTTATTTTAAGTTGTCTCATTAGAGTATGTCGTAAATTATAATGTTATTAAGAGTTTGATAGCTGAAAAGTTTAAAAATTTTTGTAGTAATATTTTAATTTAAAATTAGCTTCTAATAAGCTAATTTTAAACGCATTTACCAATAAAATATCAACTTTTAAGTATTTTGTTTGGGGAGCTAGGCGCGTCCGGTTGAATTAGAAAGCGGTGGCCCCTGATTGGAAACCACCGCTATACCAGAATAAGTTCGATAAGTTAAGAATTTGTTTGTACCTGCTCGCCGGCCTTAGGTAATAAAACTTTTCGTGACAATTTAAACTTACCAGTTTTCTTATCCACATCAACCAGTTTCACTTTAATTTCTTCACCAATTTCCAGCACGTTGTCCATGGTTTCCAAGCGTTCCCACTTTACTTCGGAAATGTGCAGCAAACCATCTTTACCTGGCATAAATTCCACAAAAGCACCATAAGGTTGAATTGACTTAACTTTACCTATATACACTTCGCCAATTTCCGGAACCGATACAATGGCTTTTACCTTACTAACGGCTTGATCCATGGATTCTTGGTTGCTGGCAAAAATGTTTACATGGCCTTTATCGTTCTTCTCTTCAATAACAATAGTAGCCCCGGTATCTTTTTGGATCTGTTGCACCACTTTGCCACCTGGTCCGATAATCGCCCCGATAAATTCTTTATCAATAACAATATTATAGGAACGAGGCGTATGTGGCTTATAATCGGCATTTGGTGCAGCAATGGTTTTAGCCATTTCGCCCAAAATATGCAACCGGCCTGCTTTGGCTTGCGCTAAAGCTTGCGATAAAACTTCAAATGACAGACCCTGTACTTTAATATCCATTTGGCAAGCCGTAATACCATCTTTAGTACCTGCTACTTTAAAGTCCATGTCCCCTAAATGATCTTCATCACCCAAAATATCCGATAAAACTGCAAATTTGCCCGTTTCTTTATCTGTGATCAAGCCCATGGCAATACCCGAAACGCCGCCTTTTACCTTTACCCCGGCATCCATTAATGCTAAAGAGCCAGCACAAACAGTGGCCATTGAAGAAGAGCCATTCGACTCCAGAATATCCGATACAATCCGGATAGTATAAGGGTTTTCCGCTTCACCTGGCAATACTTTCCGGAGAGCTCGCATAGCTAAGTTGCCATGACCTACTTCCCTTCGTCCTGGGCCACGGTTAGGCTTTACTTCACCGGTAGAGAAAGCCGGGAAGTTGTAATGCAGAATAAATTTGTTGTAACCACTAAACATGGCACTGTCGATCATCTGTTCGTCCAGCTTGGTACCCAAAGTAACCGTGGTTAATGATTGCGTCTCCCCGCGGGTAAAAATGGCTGAACCATGGGTTGATGGTAAATAATTAATTTCAGACCAGATAGGCCGGATCTCGTCTAATTTACGTCCATCCAATCGAATACGCTCATCCAATACTACATTCCGGACGGCTTCTTTTTCAATATCGTGGTAATAAGTTTTAATTAAACCTACATTAATCTCATGATCTTCGGGTAGAGCAGCAATATAATCATCAAGGATTGCTCGGAAAGAAACTCTTCTTTCGGCTTTTACATTGTTGCCGGCTTTGGCAACCTCGTACACTTTATCATATAATTCTGCACGTAAACGTTCTTTTAAATCTAAGTCGTGGGTTTCGTGCGAGTACTCCCGCTTCTGCAATTTACCTACTTGCTGGGCCAACTCCACTTGAGCCTGGCATTGCAGCTTGATAGCTTCATGCGCTACCCGGATTGCTTCGAGCATTTCTTCTTCCGAAACTTCGTTCATTTCTCCTTCTACCATGGCTACGCTGTCCGCAGAACCACCCACCATGATATCGATGTCAGCACGTTGTAAATCGGAACCTAAAGGATTAATAACAAATTGTCCATCAATACGGGCAACCCGTACTTCTGAAATAGGACCATTAAACGGAATATCCGAAACTGCCAAAGCAGCCGATGCAGCTAAACCAGCTAAAGCATCTGGCAATATATCTGTGTCGGCAGAAATCAAATTAATTAAAATTTGGGTATCGGCATGATAATCTTCCGGAAACATGGGCCGTAGTACCCGGTCTACCAAGCGGCTAATCAAGATTTCGTAATCAGATAAGCGCGCTTCCCGTTTCAAGAAGCCACCCGGAATTTTTCCAGAAGACGCAAACTTCTCCTGGTAATCTACCGATAAAGGCAAAAAGTCGGTACCCTCCCGAGCTTCTTTAGCAGATACAACAGTTGCTAATAACATGGTATTACCCATTTTAACAACTACGGCCCCATCCGCCTGTTTTGCCAGTCTACCCGTTTCAATGGTAATCTCGCGACCATCAGTTAATGTTATTGTTTTATAAATAGCGTTATAAGACATAAGTTTATGAAGACACAAAAGGGCTAGTAGCCCTTTTAAAATAAAATATAAGAAATAAAAATAGTAGTTATATAAAAAAGATTAGGGAATCCGTAAAATGAATTCCCTAATCTTTTTATTTTCTGATACCTAAATCACTAATGATTGCCCGATATCTTTCAATTTCGGTATTAGATAGGTAGTTCAATAGTCTTCTTCTTTTACCTACCAGTTTTAATAGTCCTAAACGGGTAGAGAAATCTTTTTTGTTTTCCTTTAAATGCTCAGTTAGGTGGTTAATACGGTGGGTGAATAGAGCAATTTGAGATTCAGCAGAACCAGTATCGGTTTTAGATTTTTGTAAGCTGTTTTTTTCAAAAATTTCTTGTTTCGCTTCGGTAGTTAATTTCATCGGGTATGTATTACTTGAATATCTTTTCGTAGTTCTTTCTATTAAGCGGCAAAGGTAATAATTTTTTTAGTATTATTAAAAAAATTTCTTACACTATTACTACAAACTATAATTTAATACGTTTTAATCGCAGGGTAAAGCGTCGCCAAAAATCTGTTTCTAATAAGCTGGAATCATTCCGAGCCTGGTACAAGAAAAAGAGACCAATTGGTAAAAGAATTAAATTAGCCGCCCACATTCCTGCTCCAACTATTACAATCCCCTCACGTCCCCATTTTTCGCCTAGAATTGTTAGTACATAAAAAATTATAAAAAATAATATAGATATGAGTACGGGCATCCCCAATCCGCCTTTTTTAATAATTGCTCCTAAAGGTGCACCAATTAAAAACATAATGATGCAAGCAGCCGATTGCGTGAACTTCCGGAATATCTCAATCTGGTAATTATTACTTTCGCGATAGGTACCTTTCATCTTTTCAGTATAAGCTGCAGTAAAGCTTTTAATATTTCGAGCTTTATTTGCAGCTAGAGCAATGATGCTAGCATTTGGTTGAGAAATCTTTTTCTTAGATATAATTTTAATTTTTGGAGCAGCTACTCTTTTAGTTGAATCTGCTTTAAAGTAACTGTAATAAGGTCCTAAGTTTGGAGTTATCAATTTTCGTTCCTGCCCTAATTGCTTTTCCAAAGAATCAGTAACATGCCGGAGTTCTTTAATATTTAACATCATCCTACTGCCTTTAAATAAATCCTCGCGCGTACGATCCAGATTAAAAGACGATAAGTTAAATAACATTTTTTGGGATGTAAATTTCTGACGCACAAACCCTGCTTGGCTGTTGTTGCCAGTGTTTGAGGCTTCCTCCGCGTATATCTTGCCGTTAAATAAATCAAATGCTAAATACTGTTCATTAAACTTCGTGTACATTCTGCCCGAATCTGCAATAATGACACTGGTATTTCCCCGACCACTGGAATGATCGTAAATCATTACCCCCTTTAAGATATCTCCTTCTTCGCCTAATTTCTCAGTAACTTTAATACTGTAGCCCGGAATACCATTGTAAAAAATATTTTCCCGGATATCCAGAGAAGGTTTTTTTTGGCGAATGTCCCAGAGCAAGCTATAAGCCTTTAAATTAGCTTTAGGAACTACTCTGTTATTAAAAAAGAAGGCACCAATACTCAAGAATATACTAAATATAAAAACCGGAAGTAGTATACGAAGCAACGAAATACCAGAAGTTTTAATAGCGGTTAACTCGTGGTGCTCTCCCAAATTCCCGTAAGTCATTAAGGAAGAAATAAGTACCGCCAATGGGAGGGCAACCGGCGCCATATTTAGACTGAAATACATGAGTAATTGAGCAATTACTGCAAAGCCTAAATCTTTACCTACTAAATCATCCAGGTATTTGAGCATATATTGCGTTAACAGAATAAATTCTACTACCGCAAAAGTCAATAAGAATGGCCCAATAAAAGAACGTAAAATAAGCTTATCTAACTTTTTCATTTAAATCTCTGCCGCAATAAATTTTTAAAAAATGCGTATTGCAGCACTTACAAAACCACAACTATCGTAATTGTAACAGAAGGTTTCATCAAAAATTGTGCAAACTCCTCAATAACAATTTAACCACCGATAATATCCCGCAAACCCTGGATTAAGCCGTACCACATTTCATCTAATTCTTCTTTATCGGTTTCATCGGAATAATCAATTACGCGAAGATACTGTTCTTGGGTTAGCTCGCTGGTTTCAATGCTAAAATCCATATAACTAGGATCAGGCTCATGTAACTTTTGTTCGTTTAAAAAAACAAATCGTACCGACTTATTGGTTCGGTGGCTATTCATTTCGGCATAATGGTTCTGGTTATCCCAAATAAAGTTGAAGACTTTGTCTTCATTTAACCGGACGTCGTGGCAGAACCATTGCGCCAGGCCGGAGGCAGTGCTCAGATACGGATAAATCATCCGGGCTGAAGCATTGATAGGATATTCGTTCGTAAACTTAAATTTGCTCATAATCATAAGCCTAGAAATTAGGTGATAACTTTAGTAATTAAATCAAATTATTTTATTTTACAAAAGCTTGCTTATATAATAATGTTATGCCTAGATTTGCACTCCCATTTAAATGGCGGGGTAGCTCAGTTGGTTAGAGCACAGGATTCATAACCCTGAGGTCAGGGGTTCAACTCCCCTCCCCGCTACTTCAGCCCCTGTGCATTTTGTATAGGGGCTTTTTTATTCTATTCATTTACCTTCTTATTATTATACTCTGAATGATAATTAATAATCTTATCTATTGATTGTTCGGCTATTAAGCTAACCTTACCAATCTTCTTTAGAATTAACTGATCAATTAAAATAAAATAGCAGATTGTTGGCTAATTTAGTTATATAGCATAATAGCTGGTAAATGCATATTTAAAAAAAAAGCTTAACCTAGGGCTAAGCTTTTTTTTTAATTCTTTAAAATTTATTTTACTTTTTCGACGATTCCTTTAAAAGCATCTGGGTGATTCATGGCTAAGTCAGCTAATACTTTCCGGTTTAAGTTAATATTAGCTTTTTTAAGGCTACCCATAAATTGGGAATACGATAAGCCATATTCCCGAACTCCTGCGTTTATACGCTGGATCCATAAACTCCGGAAATCTCTTTTCTTTACTTTTCTATCGCGGTAGGCATATAATAAACCTTTTTCAACCGCATTTTTGGCAACGGTCCAAACGTTCTTACGACGTCCAAAATAACCTTTTGCCAGCTTCATAATCCGCTTTCTTTTTTGTCGGGCGGCTACGACATTTACTGATCTTGGCATTTCTTTACTTTTTTGGCGAGTGGTGATTTATATCTTTATAAATGCTTTGCTACCAAACTCCGGGTGAAAAATAATTTAATTCTTAGAAAAATTATTCAACCAATCTAAACCGGTTTGCAACTTTCCTTAAATGTTGAGCATCGCTTTTACGCGGCCCATGTCAGCATCACTTACTAAACCAACATGAGTTAAGCTCCGTTTCTGCTTAGTGGTTTTCTTGGTTAAGATATGGCTTTTAAAAGCGTGTTTACGCTTTATTTTGCCCGTACCGGTAAGAGAAAACCTCTTTTTTGCACCAGATTTAGTTTTTACTTTAGGCATTTTATTTATTTAATTGTTGAAGTTCTGTTTTACTTTTTGGGTTTAGGAGCTAAAAACAAGAACATCCGCTTACCTTCTAATTTAGGCATCTGTTCTACCTTTGCTACTTCTTCCAATGCTTGTGCAAATTTTAGTAAAAGCAATTCGCCGCGTTCTTTAAAAACAATGGTCCGGCCAACAAAGTGCACGTAAGCTTTTACCTTGGCGCCACTTTCTAAAAATGCTTTCGCATGCTTTACTTTAAATTCAAAATCATGATCATCGGTGTTCGGGCCGAAACGAATTTCTTTCTGAACAACCTTTTGGGTTTTCGCTTTTAACTCCCGTTGCTTTTTCTTGATGTCGTACTTAAACTTGGAATAATCTACAATACGACAAACCGGCGGTTCTGCTTTGGGCGAAATCTCCACTAAATCCAAGTTTTGCTCTCGTGCTATAGCTTGGGCTTCGGTTAAGGAATAAATTCCGGGCTGGATGTTTTCACCAACTAGCCGTACTTCCCGGGCCAAAATTCGGTTATTTATCTTATATGGCTCCTCAACGACCGTTCTCGGTCCAGGGCGTTTGTTTGTAGGATTAATATTTTTACTCGTTTAAGTTTAACAATTTACAATTGAGGTGCGAATATCGCACAAAAGAATATATTTTAAAAATTATTTCTATTTTTTACTTAGAATATCCTCTACCATCGATTTAAAATTACTAATAAATAGGTCTACGGTTAAGTTGCCCATATCCCCAATACCATGTTTCCGAACCGCTATAATGTTATTTTCTTGTTCTTTTTCGCCCACAATGAGCATGTAAGGAATCTTTTGAACTTCTGCATCGCGGATTTTACGGCCAATCTTCTCATCCCGGGTATCAATATGTCCCCGGATATCTTCCTGCAACAAACGATCGTATACTTTTTGGGCATACTCGTGATACTTTTCCGAAATGGGTAATATGGTAAATTGTTCCGGACTTAACCACAATGGAAAATTACCGGCACAATGCTCAATCAATACAGCAACGAAACGCTCTATTGATCCAAATGGAGCCCGGTGAATCATGACGGGTCGTTGTTTCGTGTTATCAGAAGCAGTGTATTCCAATTGGAAACGTTCCGGTAAATTATAATCTACCTGGATAGTACCTAACTGCCATTTTCTACCTAAAGCATCTTTTACCATAAAGTCTAGCTTAGGACCATAAAAAGCGGCTTCTCCGTATTCGGTTACAGTAGGTAAGCCTTTTTCCTGCGCGGCTTCCATAATTGCATTTTCGGCTTTTTCCCAAACTTCGTCGCTGCCAATGTATTTGCTACGGTTCACTTGGTCGCGCAACGATATTTGCGCAGTATAATCTTCAAAACCTAAAGCGTTGAACACATATAATACCAAGTCTATAACTTTAATAAACTCTTCTTTCACCTGATCCGGTCTACAGAAAATATGCGCATCGTCCTGAGTAAAACCTCTTACGCGGGTTAAGCCGTGTAGTTCCCCGCTTTGCTCATACCGGTATACGGTACCAAATTCCGCCAAACGCAAAGGTAAATCGCGGTAAGATCTTGGTTTAACTTTGTAAATTTCGCAGTGGTGCGGACAATTCATGGGTTTCAGCAAGAATTCTTCCCCTTCGTTGGGAGTATGAATCGGCTGAAAAGAATCTTTACCGTATTTTTCGTAATGGCCGGAGGTAACATATAATTCTTTAGTACCAATATGGGGAGTAACTACCTGCTGGTAACCGGCTTTTACCTGCGCCCGCCGCATAAAATTTTCGAGGCGTTCGCGTAAAGCAGTACCTTTGGGTAACCATAAAGGTAAACCCATGCCCACCTTTTCGGAAAAAGCAAATAACTCGAGTTCTTTGCCTAACTTACGATGATCACGGCGTTTGGCTTCTTCCAGGCGCTCTAAATACTCAATTAAATCTTTTTGTTTCGGGAAGGTAATGGCGTATACGCGGGTAAGCTGCTTGCTTTTTTCGTCGCCCCGCCAGTAAGCGCCGGCCACATTCATGAGTTTTACCGCTTTAATAAAGCCAGTATTTGGGATATGCGGACCCCGGCAAAGATCAGTAAAGTTACCTTGCGAATAAAAAGTGATGGTGCCATCTTGCAAGTCCTGCAACAAATCCAGCTTATACTTGTCACCTTTATCAGTAAAGTAAGCAATGGCATCGGCTTTGGAGACCTCTTTTCGGACATAGTGGCTTTTAGCGCGGGCCAGTTCCAGCATTTTTAGTTCAATAGCCTGAAAATCATCCTGCGAAAGCTGCCGATCTCCTAAATCTATATCGTAATAAAAACCATTTTCAATGGCCGGACCAATCCCAAACTGAACTCCGGGGTATAAAGCTTCCAATGCTTCGGCTAGTAAGTGTGCCGAGGAATGCCAATAAGTTGCTTTCCCTTCCAGATCGTTCCAGGTTAATAATTGCACGGAAGCATCTTGCGTAATGGGCCGATTAGATTCTACTACTTCGTTGTTTACTTTAGCAGCCAATACGTTGCGGGCTAAACCTTCGCTAATGCCGGAAGCAATGTCGTAACCAGTTACCCCAGCTTCGTATTCTTTTACGGAACCATCCGGTAATGTAATATGAATCATTCTGTTAAATTCCAAAATATTGTTTTCTTCTATTAAGACTGACCCTGACGAAAAATAGCTAATAAACTATCCCGTTTTTTCTTTTCGTCGAGGCGCAAACTATCGCGTTTTAATTTATAAAGTCGGTACATGGTACGCCGTACGCCCCACATGGCTTTAATGTTTTGTGGTTCCCGGGTGTAAACCCATTGGTAATGGGGCAATGCTTTATCTAGTTCTCCTAACTTTTCATAGCTTTCTCCCAATATCATGTGCGCTTGCGGCAATTTTTTTAAAAATTTCATGGCTTTCTCCATTTCTGCAGCCGCCTCTGAATAGTTGTTTTTATCAAAAGCCAATAAAGCTAATTTATGATGGGCAAGATATAACAAAGAATCGTATTTCACGGCATTCTTGTAACTGAAATAAGCGCTATCCGCTTGTTCCCTGTTATTATAATGTTCTCCGGCATAATACCACAAGTACGCATTAGTGGAATCTTGCTTGAGGCCGGCGCGCAAATAACTCCATGCCTGTACGTCTTCTTTCTGGTTGAGATAAATTTTAATTAATTGGTTATAAGCTTCTATTAAATCCGGAGCACGCCTAATGGCAGATTTAAAATTGCGAATAGCTGCCACCGAATCAGAAGTATGGGCGTAGGCTAAGCCCCTGTAAAAATAGATGTACTCGTTTTCGGGAGTTTCTTCCTGAGCATCGTTTAAATACTGCAGAGCAAATTCGTATTTTTTGCTAAAAAGATAAAGTTCGCCTAACAATATATCTAAGTCTGTGCTGCGGTAATTTAAATCCTCAGCCTGGATTGCCGCTGTAAGTGCCGCCGGATAGTTGCTCATATCTCGTAATATCTGAGCTTTCCGGAAATGGTATTCGCCTCTTTCTTCGTCTAGTTTAATGGCTTGTTCAATATCCTTTAAAGCATTTTTATTATTTTTAGCTTCTTGGTAATACTGCGCTCTTTTAAAATAATGGGTGGCATTTTGCGGATCGCGGGTGATGGCGGCGCTAATTTCTTTTAAAGTATAAGCCGGATCGTACTTAACATTACGAAAATCTACCATCTTATCCTGATTAGGTTCAGGAGAAGAGCAGGAAAAAATTAAAAATCCCAATATAATAGGAAGGAATAGCTGCTGAATCATATCCTGGTAACTACCTGTACAGGTGAAACAGCAAAATTACCAACTTTTTTAAATTTTCCCGTAGAAAGCAAGTGCAGAATGTATCTTGTAACGCGGTGCGAAGTAGTAGAGAAATCCTTCTTCCTTAAAAATTAAATACAACTATTTTATTCAAGCGGCTAAACGAAGTATTCACTAAAGTTTAAATTGCAACGAAAACCGCAGGCCAAAATTCTTGTTCTTAGAATTCTGTAAATAAGTTAACCGATGAAAGGCATCTACGCGTAAAACTTTAAAGATATTCTCGATGCCGTAAGCTGCTTCTACGTACGGAGTTTTGTTTAATGTTTTAAAAGGCACTTGTGGCGTACCGTTCAGCCCCAAAGCAGGAATTATTTTTAAATTTTCCTGATCCAGATGACCATAAAGTACATTGGTTGTGCCTACAACCCGCCATTTTAGTTTTTTTATCAATGGTAAGCTGTTTAAAAGTAATCCTTCGAAATATTGTTCGTAATGCAAAGAAGCAAAAGCATCACTGGCAAATTCAAAATAATTCATGAGATTAAAGGTTTGCGCATAATAAAAGGAGGTTTCGTTGCCTAAATGAACTTCCAATAAAGGATAAGGTACAGGAGTAAAAATCTTACCAGCCTCTAAACGATACATGGCATTTCCTAAGCGTCCCATAACAAAGTGCTGTTGTAATCCCACGTCAAAACGTTGATAATCTACCGTAGAACCCAGAAAATATTTAAAACCTAAAGTATATTTAAAAGTAAAAACCGGCCAATGTCCCGCAGACCCTAAACTAATGCGTTCATTATCATTTTGCACGAATATTTCGTTTTTAGCGTAACGGGTTAAAAAAGTTATAGCGGCACTGGAAAAATCACGGGTAGCTACCTGGGGCTGTTCGCCAATGTGCCGGTAGTAAGCAAAATCAAAATCCGGGTTAAATACCCGGTTGCTCAGGGTAATACGCTGCATCAAGCCAGGAAAGAGATCGCGCTGCAAGTAAGCACTGGTTTGCTGCACGTAAAATGGTCGCCTTAAAGTACCAAACCGGGAGAAACCAGTTAGAAAGGGACTATCTGCTAACTTATCGGACATCAAGCCGGCTTGCTGCAAATCTTCTTTGCGGGTAAAACCAATTTCGCTCCACTTCTTGCGGGAGAAGATGTACTTACCAGATGCTTCGTATTTAAATCTTTTATCGAGTGTACCGTATGCCACAAAACCCCGAAATTCCCATTTTTTACTAAAATCAAAATTGGTTTTTCCGCCTATTTGAAAACGATGACCTTCTATGTTATTATTGGCATAAAAGTAAGGGTACCTGCCTATACTGACCGGGCCAGCTTTAAGATAACCAGAGGCCAGAACAGTCACCACTTCGGTAAACCGCTTTATACGCGGAGTGGTTTTAATGGAATCGATAAGGGAATAAACCTGCTTTTCTTCGGTTGATAATGTATCGTGGCGACTCTGCTGCCAAAATTCTTCGGAATTGCTGTTTGCGGTTTGGGCTAAAGTTATTGGTTGATCGAAGAAAGAAGCTTTTTGTTCTTTATTAACAATTGTATTTTTGTAAGAAGTATTGATTTTGGCAATTATACCGGGCCTTTTTTCACTGATGCGAGCCAAGTTCATAGTAATTTCTGTTTTCACCGGTAACCACGAACCGCCCGTTACCGGTAAAGCTTCCTGAACTAAATGGATTTTTTCAACAAAGTTTATATTGGCTGTTTTACTAATTACAACATCAATTTTACGTAAAGCGAATGATGAGTCACTTACCCAAATGGTACCATAAAAAGCTAAATCTTGCGGACGCTTTGGTTCAATTTTAATTTTATAGCACTTATTTTTACCTAAGTAAACGCTATCCTGTAAATCGTATTCATAAGCGCTTTTCCAACCATCAGCAATCGGACTGACAAAGTTTTTTTGCAGCACACTTACCCAATTTTGATAAAAATTATAATCCTGGTAAGAATTGCCGATTACCTGCGCCACTAAATTGCCGTCCTGAATGCCGTATCCGGTAACTTTAGAGGCTTTTACAATTTCTTTGGTTTTGCGGGGGTCGCGATTGTAGTAAAAATCGGAAACTGCTTCCGAGATGAAAAAGGGCAATACTTTTTTACCATTTTCATTTAATAAATACATCTGCGAATCGACCACCGAGTTAATAGCCGAGCGCAACCCCAGGCGCTTTTTGGTGGGTGCCAGATTATCAATATCGAATTGCATTTTGGTATACGACTCGTACTGATAGGCACTTAAACGACGCTTGTCGTTTATTTTCTTGTGCGCCATTACTAATCGCATAATCCGGAAGGCCGGATTTTCTCCCGGCCGGATCACTACTTCCTGCAAGTTTAAAGCGCTGGCGACTAATTTAAAGTTTATTTCCTGAATAGGAAGCCCTGGCTTTAAAATTTTGGATTGGGTGCGATATCCTACAAAGGAAACAGTTAAGGAATCTGGAATTTTGGTTAACCACAAACTATAAACACCTTGGTCGTCGGTGGTAGTACCGGTATTCGTATTTTTTATATAAACATTTACAAATGGCAAGGCTTCACCGGTAGTAGCATCAAATACTTTTCCGGTAATCCGGTGCTGGGCCTGGATTGTAAATACCGAAAAGGTAAAAAGCACTATTTGTAAAAACTTATACAAAGCTTATTTATTTGTAGGCAAATTTAAATTCAAAAATTTAAAAAATCGTGAAAACTAATTATTTAATTTTTAAAGGAATGCCTCTTTGGTTCACGTTTTTGTATTTAACTCTTTAAGAATTTACTATTGTTGTATCTTGCGGGGCAAAAAGAAAAAAATGCTTAAATAACTGGAATGGTAAGCTATAATTAAGCTAAGTTCAAAATTAAAGAGATGCACGAAATAAGCAATTGGCTGAAACTAATACTACCCTGCGGTTGCAGATACCTGGTTTCTTGAACACAAAATATTCACCTTGGATGGTATGTACCACTATTCCTTTATTGAAAAGATAAAGATACTTTGAATCCGTTCTATATCCGCTAAATTTATTAAATTTTGTATGTAGCTCATAAAAAAAGCCAGTTATGTAACTGGCTTTTACTATAAATTTAAAAATTTATTAACTCGGACTCAATTCATTCAACATTACCTTGCAACGGCGGCTTAGCTCTAAATCTTCAGAAGTAATGGGTTGGAGCTGCGCGGCGTTTTGTAACACCGCTATGCTTTCGTCTATTTCTTTCATTTCGCGGTAAACTACCGCTAAATCGTAGTAATAATTTAAATTATTGACTTCTAAAGCAATTGCCTTTTTCAGACACGATACCGCTAAACTGTTGCTAGCTTCGGTTTTGGTACAGCCGTTTAATACCTTGGAAATTGTACATTCTAAAACGTTCATGTTAGCCACTTTATAATGCCACCTACCCAATAGTTGCCAGGCACTAGCATACCTTAAATTAGCTGCTAACGAACGATCTAGATATAACTTAACATTTTTTAAATTGCTAATGCGTGCTTTTGCACCTGATACAAAAGACAAGTTAGAAATGGCCAATGCCATGACATAGTTTGATTCGGCTCCTTGTTTGTTCACGCGCAAGGCTTTTTCAGCAAAGTCTTTAGCCAATAAAAAGTGTTCGCTTTTTTGCGATTCATCGGAATAACGCAGCCCAATGCGGGAATGCAACAAGCTTATTTTGTATAAGGCTTCGTAATGCTGGGGCGCAACCACCAGCACTTCTTCAAATTTTTGGAGTGCTTCGGCATCCTTATATTCTCCTAATAATTGATTTGCTTCCCGAACAAGTTCATCAGAGACATTAAATGCAAAGGCCTGGAAACAAAATAACACCGTCACCAGCCATACTCCTACTAATTTGTTCCAGACCTTTACCATTGAATTAAATAATTACAATTTTTAAAATAAGTTAAGTTGCCGTTTTTTAGGTTTCTCTTCTATACTATTACTTACTTGTACGGACTCAACGCTTATCAGTTTATCAATATTTTGAGAATCAACTGGTAATTCGGCGAGTTCGCTATTATTTACTACTGGATTTGCAGCAACTTTAGCTAATCTCCGGGTGGCTAAACCTTTTACAGGTTTAGCTTCCACTTCGTCCGCAACCGATTTAGTTAAGTTTACACTAAAAATTTTGTAGTAATTTAAACGATTGCCCGTAGCTTTCCAACCTTTCACATCAATAAATGCATTTAATAAAATTGTTTCTACTTCTTTCTCGGATTTTTTATCTCTTTGAAACTTGATTTCCGCTTGGGGTTCCGGTTGGGTAGAAACCGCTAAAAGTTTAGAACCTTTGTTTTCACTGATAAATACAAATCGTTTACCAATGGTTGTGGTTTCGATTTTAAACCGTTTAACGTAGGTGTTCTTACTTTCGCCATCAATGTGAATGGCCGATATTACCCGTTCTGAATCAAATTTTAAAATTATTTCCATATTGGCAACATCGTAGTGGTTAGTTAAATCAAAAGACGTTAACTCGTAACTACCATCCTTGTAAATAACCAAAATACTGTCATCGGTATTAAAGGATCCTAAATACTTGCCTCTGGATTCGGTATTCAATCGGCCAATCACTTCGTCGTAGTAAATCTCGCGGCCACCCAGGGTGGATTCGCCGCGGCTTTTTTGCACTATTTTCTTAACCGGGTATTTGGTAACTACATTCCCCATGGAGCCTTTGCCTTTAATTAGTAATTCGGCAAAGTCGAAATCAAATGTTTTTACCCGGGCCGTAGACGTTGGTGTTAAAGTTATATTTACCACTTCTGATTCGCTGTTCGGGTTAGCAGTTAAGTAATGAACTTTGGTGCCGTTAGTCGCTTTGGTTAAATCATATTCTTTATCGCGGGTTATACCATTTACCGAAAAGCGCTTAGCATAAGATATGCCGGATGAGCCATCTACGTAAATCATGTTGTACACCATGTGTTCATCATTTTTGTTGTAGATACCCGCGTAAATAACATCTTTGCCCACAAAGGTTTTCTCGGCAATTCGGGTTACCCGGAATTTACCATCTTTCGTAATCGCGATTACATCGTCCATATCGGAACAATCCGTTACAAACTCATCTTTCTTTAACCCGTAACCTACGAAGCCATCCGCCCGGTTTACATACAATTTCTGGTTGGCAATGGCTACTTTTTGCGCCGTAATAACATCAAACGTGCGAATCTGCGTTTTGCGGTCGCGACCAGCTCCGTATTTTTTTAATAAATTTTCAAAATAGGCAATGGAAAAGCGAATGATGTTGGCGAGATTATCGGCGGTTTCGGCCATTTCCTCTTCCAACTTTTTAATGTATTCATCTGCTTTAAAGGAGTCAAATTTAGAAATCCGCTTAATCTTAATTTCGGTTAAGCGCAGAATATCCTCCGTAGTAACTTCCCGGCGCAACAATTTTTTAAAAGGTTTTAAACCTTTATCAATAGCTTCCAGAACGGCTTCCCAGGTTTCGCACTCTTCTATTTTACGGTAGATGCGGTTTTCAATAAATATCTTTTCCAGCGACGACATGTGCCATTTGTAGTCCAGCTCAGCCATCTTAATTTCGAGTTCGCTTTGTAATAAATCTACCGTTTTCTGCGTAGAAATTTTCAGCACTTCGTCTACGGTTAAAAAATGCGGTTTATCGTCGATGATCACGCAGGTATTCGGCGACATAGACACTTCACAATCCGTGAAAGCATATAACGCATCGATAGTTAAGTCAGGAGAAACGCCTGGCGGCAATTGCACGTGTATTTCTACGTTAGCCGCCGTATTATCGATTACCTTCTTAATTTTGATTTTATTGTTTTCACTTGCCTTTACGATAGACTCCATTAAAGCCGTAGTGGTAGTACCATAAGGCACATCGCGAATAATGAGCAAGGTTTTATCTACCTTCTCAATAGTAGCGCGAATACGAATACGGCTCCCACGGGCTCCTCCTTTGTAATCGGTAACATCGATCATTCCGGCGGTTAAGAAGTCCGGATACAACTGGGTTGGCCTTTTCTTTAGTACATCAATAGAAGCACGAATTAACTCTTTAAAGTTGTGCGGCATTATTTTGGTAGATAAGCCTACCGCAATACCTTCTACTCCCTGCGCCAGCAACAGTGGGAATTTAACCGGCAAAGTTACCGGCTCGTTTTTCCGGCCATCGTAAGAGGCTTGCCAAACCGTGGTATCTGGATTGTAAACAACATCTAAAGCAAACTTAGATAAACGAGCCTCAATGTAGCGGGCCGCTGCGGCACTATCGCCGGTGCGCACATCGCCCCAGTTACCCTGCGTTTCGATTAATAAATCTTTCTGGCCCAGGTTTACAATAGCATCGCCAATAGAAGCGTCCCCATGCGGATGGTACTGCATGGTTTGCCCGATAATGTTCGCTACTTTATTAAAGCGGCCATCATCCATTTCTTTCATAGCGTGCAGAATACGACGCTGCACGGGTTTTAAACCGTCTTCAATGGCAGGTACTGCCCGCTCCAGAATTACGTAGGAAGCATAATCCAGAAACCAGTTTTGGTACATGCCATCCACGGCGGTAATTTCGTGTATCTTTTCTTCGCTGGCAAACGGTTCTTCCCCATTTAACAGCGCATCGTTTTCTATATCGTTAAGCATAAACTTCTTCTTCTACGTCCTCCACAATATCTTTTTCTACTTTGAGGTTGTCGATAATAAAATTCTGGCGTTCCGGCGTGTTCTTACCCATAAAATAACTTAATATTTTCTGGATAGAAGTTTCGGTGTTTAAAATAACCGGTTCTAAACGAATGTTATCGCCGATAAACTTGCCAAATTCTTCTGGTGATATCTCGCCTAAACCTTTAAACCGGGTGATTTCCGGATTTTTGCCCAACTTCTTCATGGCCGCTTGTTTTTCTTGTTCGTTGTAGCAGTAAATGGTTTCTTTCTTATTGCGCACCCGGAACAACGGTGTTTCTAAGATGTATAAATGGCCATTTTTCACTAAATCCGGGAAGAACTGTAAAAAGAAAGTCAGTAGCAATAAGCGAATGTGCATGCCGTCAACGTCGGCATCGGTAGCCACTACCACCCGGTTGTAACGCAAGTCTTCCAGGCTTTCTTCTATATTTAAAGCGTGCTGCAAGAGGTTAAATTCTTCGTTTTCGTATACTACCTTTTTCTTTAAACCAAAGCAGTTAAGCGGCTTACCGCGTAAACTAAATACCGCTTCGGTATCTACGTTGCGCGATTTCGTAATGGAACCACTCGCCGAATCACCTTCGGTAATAAATAAGGTAGATAGCAGGTGTTTTTCATTTTGCTCATCGGTAAAATGCACGCGGCAATCGCGCAGTTTGCGGTTGTGTAGGTTGGCTTTTTTGGCCCGTTGGTTTGCCAGCTTTTTAATACCCGCCATATCCTTACGCTCGCGCTCGCTTTGCTCAATGCGGCGTTTCATGGCATCTGCTACGGCCGGATTTTTATGCAGGTAATTATCGAGGTGTTCTTTTACGAAATCATGAATATAGTTTCGGACCGAAGGACTATCCGGCCCCATTAAAATAGAACCTAATTTAGTTTTAGTTTGTGATTCAAAAACCGGTTCCTGCACCCGGATGCTGATAGCTCCGATTATTGATGCTCGCACATCGGAAGCCTCGTAATCTTTCTTAAAAAATTCTTTAACTGTTTTGGCAATAGATTCCCGGAAAGCAGCTAAGTGGGTACCTCCTTGCGTGGTATACTGGCCATTCACGAAAGAATAATATTCTTCGCCATATTCGTCGCCGTGCGATAAGGCAATCTCAATGTCTTCTCCCCGAAGATGAATAATGGGGTACCGCAGGGCTTCAACATCGGTTTTATGGGTTAATAAATCTTTTAAGCCGTGCTCGGAATAAAATTTCTGACCGTTGAAGTTAATCGTTAATCCCGCGTTTAGATACACGTAATTCCGAATCTGGTTCTCCAGATATTCTGGAATAAAGCGATAATTTTTAAAAATAGTATCATCGGGTACGAAGGTGATTAAAGTACCATTACGTAGGTTTGTTTCTATCACCGGGTGATCGTGCATTAACTCACCCCGCTCGAACTCGGCCGTTTTAATCTGACTGTCGCGAATTGATTGAACTTTAAAATAACTAGCCAGGGCATTCGTAGCTTTAGTACCTACCCCGTTTAAACCCACCGATTTTTGGAATGCTTTGCTGTCGTACTTACCGCCGGTATTTATTTTACTCACGCAATCGATAACCTTACCCAAAGGAATACCCCGGCCATAATCGCGTATTTGCACCTTGTGGTCGGTAATTTTAATTTCAATGGTTTTGCCATTGCCCATCACGTACTCGTCGATGGAGTTATCAATAATTTCTTTTACCAGAATATAAATACCATCATCCAGCGAAGAGCCGTCGCCCAGTTTACCAATGTACATACCCGGGCGCAGCCGGATGTGTTCGCGCCAATCGAGGGAGCGGATACTATCTTCGGTATAATTGTTAGTTACTTCAGCCATTCTGAAAGAAAGAGAAAGTTAAAAATAGATTTAGGTTAAAAGTAAAGAAAAAAGTTATAACCCCGAAAAGCAGGTACGTATAAGGCCTAGAGGTTATGCAGCAGAAATGCTAATAATATTTGCATTACACGGTAAAATACGGGTACTGAGTAATTGTTTATGGTAAACCAAAATTAACCCTTACGGGTTCAATAAAAACCTTAATATTTCGCTCTATACCCTTAAAACAAGGATCAAACAGCAGGCAATTAGCTGTATGAATTTAGCTAATTTTTCTGGAAACGCATAATACTATTGCTAAAATTTTTACTAAAACATGGAAATTAACTTCCCCAAGTACTTTAAGTACACCATTATACTACTGGGCTTAGTCCTGCTGATTTGGTTTCTCCAAACCTTTAAATCTATATTAGTACCCATCTGCTTTTCAGGGCTGTTTGCTTTGTTATTGGTGCCCCTTTGCGAGCGGCTGGAAAGGTTGCGCTTGCCGCGGCCACTAGCAATCTTACTCTGTATTATTATGGTGATTGCTTTTTTGGCCGGTTTAATCTGGCTTTTATCGTCGCAATTAATCAGTTTTGTTCAGGAATTAGGCACTTTATCGGATAAGGTAAACGAGTACATACAAAAGGTGCAAACCTTTTTACTGAACAACTTTGGCATTAAACCAACGAATGGGCGGGAGTTTATTAGTAAAAACTTAGGTACGCTGCAGCAAACTGGCACTTCTATTTTAAGCGGGACTTTATCGCTTACTACGGGGGCGCTCAGTGTGCTAACCATTATTCCCATCTATATTTTCTTTATGCTTTTCTACCGCGAACATTTCAGGCGGTTCATGTTTAAGTTTATAACGCGCGACAAACGCGATACCTTAATGCTCACTATCGATAACATCCAGAAAGTAGTAGAAAGCTACATATCTGGCTTACTAATCGTTATTGTAATTGTGGCCATCTTGAATATGACCGGATTGATGATTATGGGTGTACCTTATGCGGTCTTCTTTGGGATTTTTGCTTCGGTACTTACCATTATACCATACATCGGAATTCTTATTGGGGCGGCTTTGCCGGCTTTATACACGCTGGTTCAAACCGGATCTGCGGTACAAGCGTTAATAGTAATCGGTATTTTTGCTTTTGTTCAGTTCCTGGAAGGTAATTTTATTACGCCGAACATTACTGGTTCTAAGGTGAGCATAAACCCATTTGCTGCCATTTTAGCATTAATTATTGGGGGTGAAATTTGGGGTGCCGCCGGTATGATTTTATCTATTCCTATTATTGCTATCTTAAAAGTGTTATTTGACGCTTACGAACCTTTAGAACCTTTCGGTTTTCTGTTAGGCGATATTAAAAGCAACTCCGATAAGCCAGATGTATTTAGCAAGCTTTCCAGCCGGGTCCGGACGATCCTAAATTTAAAAAAAGAGAAAGATGAACAAGACAAGGCTGCCAAATAGTTCAGCATAAGTTAACATCTTAATTTAAACCCTGTTCCAGAGAATGCAGTATATACCATTTTAATATTCTATAACTACATTTTGAAAAAACTAGGAATATGAATCCAGATGAAAAATTATTTCGGGCTATTAACGACTTAGTAGAAACCTGCAAAGACGGCATGAAAGGATACGAAACTGCCGCCGAAAGTGTCAATGATCCGCAACTCAAATCAGAACTTAGCAATTTATCGCAGCAAAGAGCGCAGTTTGCCAGTGAACTGGAAAGCCAGGCGCAACGCTTTGGGATTTCCACTACTAACGAAAATACCGTTGAAGGCGTTGTAATGGATGCGGCCGAAGCAGTACACCGGGGCTGGATTAACTTAAAATCAGCGATTACGGGTAATAGCAACGAAGCTATTCTGAATGAATGCGAAAACGGCGATGCCGCTGCTCTAAAAACCTACGAAACGGCTTTAAACGTTTCGGGAATACCCGAGGAAATACGGAGTGTAGTGGAAAAACAACACAGCGAAATTCTGGAAGCTAAAAACCGCATTACTACCATGAAGCGCAGCATTTAGAACCTTATTCTTTAAATTTTAAAAAAGCAGCTGATGGGGCTGCTTTTTTGTTTTAACGTAAGGGTATAAAAATAATATTGTTCCGATAAATTATTATTAGTTTAGCAAATGCCATTTAAGTTAGTAATTTTAAAAACTTTATACTAAAAACAACAGCGCAGCCTTATATTTCAGGAGCATACTCATTGAAACTAAGCAGCCAATGCGGAGTGTTATACAAAAAAGAATATAGGTTACCTTTAAACGCAGCTCTTTTGTACGCTATAATAGACATCGAAACCACTGGCGGACAACCTGCCCAGGACCGGATTACAGAAATTGCCATTTTTATTCACGATGGTAATCAGGTAGTAGATCAGTACAATACTTTAATTAATCCGGAGCGTCCCATTCCCTTCTTTATTACCCAGCTTACCGGCATTACGGACGATATGGTGCAGGAAGCACCTAAGTTTCATGAAGTAGCCAAAGACATTGTGCAATTTACCGAAGGGAAGGTTTTTGTAGCGCATAACGTGCGCTTTGATTATTCTTTTATTAAAAAAGAATTTGCCGATTTGGGCTTTAATTACCAGCGTAAAACCTTATGTACCGTTCGGTTAAGCCGTTCTTTAATGCCGGGCTTACCTTCTTACAGTTTAGGCAAATTATGCAAGAGTGTCGACATTGAATTAAAAATGCGCCACCGGGCTATTGGTGATGCCGAAGCAACCGCTAAATTGTTCGATAAACTTATCAAAATTAACGAAGTAGCAATTGTGAACTCTGGTGATGCTTTAACCGAAAAAAGCAAAAAGTTTATCAATAACGAAATGCGTACCTCACTTCTGCCGCCTGCCATAAACCGCGCCCAGATAGATGCGTTACCAGATGCTCCGGGAGTTTACTATTTCTACGACGAGCACGGCGAAGTAATTTATGTGGGCAAAAGTATTAACATCCGTAAGCGGGTTACTCAGCATTTTAACATTGATGTAAAAAGCCGCAAGTCCATTGAGTTTAAAAATCGCATTACCGATATTTCGTACGAGTTAATGGGTAACGAATTAGTAGCCTTACTCTTTGAATCGGACGAAATAAAGCGGTTAAAACCTTTTTACAACCGGCAGCAGCGGCGCAGTGTGTTTAGTTCTGGTATTTATACCTACTACGACCAGAACGGGTACAAGCGCCTGACCTTTCAAAAAGTTTCGCCCGATAATCCGCCTATTATTGCCTTAACCAATCATTTTAAATCCAAGGATTTTCTGTACCATAAAGTAGCTAAATTTAATTTGTGCCAGAAATTATGCGATTTATATAAAACGAAAGGTGCTTGTTTTGATTACCAGGTGCACCAATGCAAAGGCGCTTGTGTGAACCAGGAACCACCGGAAGAATATAACGCCCGGGTAGACCAAGCCATAGATTCTTTTACCTACGAACACGATTCCTTTGTTATTATTGGTAAAGGCCGCGAAGCGGGCGAGCGTACCATTGTTTGCGTGGATAATGGCCGTTATATAGGCTTTGGTTTTGTTGACGAAACTTTTTCGGCCAGCAACATGGCCGATTTCAGAAGTGCTGTAAAATCTTACAACGACAATAAAGATATTCAGCAAATTATCCGGGGCTATTTGCGCACCAAGCACCGCGATAAAGTAATTGTTTTTGATTGAATTTTTAAATTGTTGGATGGTTGGATGGTTAGTTGGGATTAAAATACTTTGGTTAGAAGCAGCAAATTTTTTAATGAGCATATTTATCATCAGCTAGCTTAATCTTCTAACACTTCAGCCATCCAACCATTTAACTATTTACCAGGCAGAACACTTTTTAGCATCTCCAGTACCATTTTTTCAGTAGCTGACAAATATGATTCGGTAAACTCCTCGGCATCGTGTTTTTTTAAATATTCAAGTAGCTGATCATTTTTAAAAATTTCCAGGATTTGTGGATGAACGTAGTATTTACTGCAAACTGCGGGCGTATTGCCTAATCCCTTCGCAACGGATTTAAACGCGTTTTTTACGGACTTTTCTTTCTCCAATTCGGGATTTTCATCCAGCAAATTCTCCAGACATTCCACCATTAACACTGTTCCTCCCCAGGTTCGGAAATCTTTAGCCGTAAAATCGTTGCCGCTAATTTCCTGGATGTAACTGTTTACCTGGCCCGAATCCAAGGTTTGCCGGGTACCATCCGGATCGTAGTATTGAAACAAGTCGTAGCCCGGAATGTCTTTACATTTCTTCACTAAACGGGCCAATCGCCGGTCTTTAATGCCAATTTGGTGGGGCACCCCTTTTTTGCCAATAAACTGAAATTTTACTTCGTCGCCGTCTATTTCTACGTGTCTATCGCGCAACGTAGTTAACCCATAAGATTTATTCGTTTCAGCGTAGTGCCGGTTACCAATCCGAATTAAAGACTGATCTAATAAATTTAAAACAATAGCCGTTACTTTCCGCTGGTTTAAATCCCGGATCTGTAAATCTTTTTCTATCTGTTGGCGCATTGCGGTTAAAGCTTCCCCAAAGGCAATCATGCGGCTAAATTTGGTTAAACTACGCGCATTGCGCCATTGCGGATGGTAAATATACTGTTTCCGGCCCTTTACATCACGACCCGTAGCTTGAATATGCCCGTTCGGCGAAGTACAAATCCATACATTTTCCCAGGCGGGTGGTATAATTAATTTATTCAAACGATCCAGAATTTTAGGGTCGGTGATTTTTTCCCCTTTAGCATCTAAATACGTAAATCCTTTTCCGCTTTTTTTGCGGGTGAATCCTTTACCAGTGTCGGGTATATAGCGTAAGCCAGCCTCTGCCGCCGATTGCACCGGGTCAGCGTATAATACATGTACATCTTTTTCTTCCATTGCCACTTCTTGCGTTAATGTCTTTAACTGGCTAAAAAAATAAAAGTTTTCCGTTGGCTTATGGCGGTTTTTTAAATTTTCACTTAACGGTGCGCCATTGTTTTTTAAAATGCGTATCCGGAATCCATAAAACATTTACAATGAACTCATTATATGCATAAACCGCATGGAGGATTGAAAACAGGATAGTATGTAAACAAGGTCCTGACCATGTCCGTATTAGGGGCAGCGCGTGATTGTATTCTATATGACTTATAAAGGAGCTTCGTTTCTGGTTTTATTCTGGGGAATTTTTAATTTACTAGGCGGGGGGTTGGCTTTTTATTTCATGGGATCTTTTGCGCAACCTGTTTTAATCCTCGGTGCATTATCGGCTTTCCTGGGATTTTCTTTAGGTCATTTTTTAAACCGTGGCCGCAAACAGGCATTCCTATCTATATTAGGCGCCTGCACTGCTTTCGTGTTTTTATATGGTTGGCTTACCTCTCAGGCGTTTTCTCAAGATAAAAATTATATTTTCCCGGATGCCCTCGCCGACCCGTCCCGCAACGTTTACTTATTGGTTTCTTCGGCCCAGTTAACCATTACGGTTCTGGTATTACTTATATTGCTGGTTTTTAGTAAGCCTATTTACCTCAGCCTGCAAAATAAAATTTAAAATTTTTTAGATTCAATCAAGTTAAAAGCAGAACATAACTGCTAAAAGTACTAACTACCAGGCTTTTATAATTACGTTGAAAAACGGCGCACACTGCTGGCTAAAAATAAAAGTAACCGCTGTAAAATGGCACAATTTTTCCAATCATTTCCTCGCTTATCAATTTCAAAATCTTAATACGCTTTTAACTATATGCTACCAATTTTAAAAAAATACGCTTTACTGGGCTGCCTGGCTACTACTCTAATTTTACAAAGTTGCACCCAAGACAAAAACGGCGATCGTTTAATTTTTTCGATTGAAGACGATATTAACTTAGGTGCGCAGGTTTCGCAAGAAGTAGATTCAACCTATCGGGCCAAGGGACAATTACTCGATCCGGCTAATCCAGCCAACAAAGCCGCCTACGATCATTTAAACCGCATCGTGAATCGTATCCTGAGTTCGGGCAAGGTAAGTTACCGCAATGAGTTTGCCTGGGATACTAAAATAATTAAAGACGACAACGTATTAAACGCTTTTGCTACTCCTGGTGGCCATATTTATGTTTTCTCCGGCCTGATTAAATACCTCGATAACGAGGACCAGTTTGCCGGGGTACTGGGCCACGAAATTGCCCACGCCGACCAACGCCATTCAACAAAGCAATTGCAGCGGCAATATGGGCTTTCGATCTTGTTATCGGTAGCCTTAGGCGACAATCCGGGTACTTTAACGCAAATTGCTACTAGTTTAGCTACGCTCAAGTTTGATCGCGATGCGGAAACTGAAGCCGATGCGTATTCGGTTATTTACCTGGGTGGTACAAATTATTATGCCTGCAACGGAGCCGCCGGTTTTTTTGAAAAAATTTTAAGTGGTGATCAGCAAGGCCGCACCCCCGAGTTTTTAAGTACGCACCCCGATCCAGGTAACCGGGTACAGAACATTAATAATAAAGCTGCTGCCGATGGCTGTAAAACCCAACTATCCGGAGCTACCACCTACCAGGATTTTAAAAACAGTTTGAAATAAGGCATTATAACCCAAATACCCGTATCCCGTAAATCCTGAGAATCGCTAATTCTCAGGATTTTTCGTTTTTATCATGTCAAACTGGAAAGAAATTTTTGTTAATTATATTGGGCAGGTAGAAGAACAATTCGACGACCTGACTTATCGCCTCCGCAAAAGGTTAAATTATTTCCATCCTATCCAGATTGTACCTTACCGCAGCTACGGTACCGCCAACCGGTTGTATTTAAAAGGCCGGGTGCTCGAAAACAAAGGTATTGCCCAGGCAGGAGATAAAGACACCGTGTTGAACAATCTTCTGAACATGTATAAACGGTTCGAAAGCGATGAGGTAATGGATGCCCGTTTGCAGGTAAGATTTCAGGGCCAAACCCATGAACTAATCACCGACCGGGAAGGCTATTTTGTGATTAATATTGAACCTCCTACCCCTTTGCCTCTCGACAACATTTGGCACGAAATAGAAGTGGAACTGGTAGATGTGCCTATTCTGCATACTGCCGGTATTCGGGCCAAGGCCGAAGTTTTAGTACCGCCCACCGATGCCGAATACGGTATCATCAGCGATATTGATGATACTATAATCTATAGCAATGCTTACAGTGCCTTAGGTATGTCGCGGATTGTTTTTTTAAATAATGCGCGCACCCGGTTGCCATTTGCCGGGGTGTCGGAGTTTTATCAAGCTTTGCAGCTCGGCCGGAATGGCAAACGCAACAACCCGTTTTTTTACGTCTCCAGCAGCCCCTGGAACATGTACGACTTGTTAAAAGATTTTTTAGACCTGAACCAAATACCAGCCGGACCGTTACTGCTGCGCGACTTCGGTTTACTGCAAAATAAATTTATGGGAGGAGGGCACATGAGCCATAAGTTTAAAGAAATAAAAAATATTTTGCTTACCTATCCCGAACTAAAATTTGTATTGATCGGGGACAGCGGCCAGGAAGATGCCAACATTTACCGGGAAGTGGTAAAAGAATTTCCAACTCGGATTTTGGCTATTTACATTCGGGATGTGCAATTACCGGATCGCGAGAAACTGGCTGTGGCAGTATCCGAAGATTTAAAAAACCACAGCGTTCCGATGCTGGTAGTCGATAATTCCGTGGAAGCTGCGGAACACGCCGCCCAAATCGGATTGATTTTCCAGGAGTCTATTCCGGTAATCGAACAAGAAAAAGATAAAGACAAAGGTCTAGAACCCGGTAAAGAATCGGTGAATTAGTTGAAAGGTTGAAAAGCTTGAAAGTTAGAAAGTTTAAAGGTTGAAAGGCTTGGTTATTAGACAGTTTCAAATTCTTATTTCCAAAATATATTTCCTTGGATTTTTTTAAAATGAACTTAGAGATAGGTTCTAATACTATATAGATTTAGTTTTTGCAATAAAAATAATATCAATTTAAAAAAGCTTCTACCACATCAATTTACAAACCTTTTAACTTTTTAACCTTAAAACTTTCCAACCATCCAACTAAATAGCCCCCTGTATTAGTAATTTAACGCTGATAGTACCGCCCATCTGGCGCATGTTACGTATTACAAAACGCCGTTTTTTTAAGGTAAAAGAAGAAGGTTTTTTAATCGAATACCGAATAGGATTAGGCAACACCGATGCAATTAAGGCCGCCTGGGAAGCGGTTAAATTTTTTGCCGAAGTGTTAAAGTATTTCTGAGCAGCGGCTTCTACTCCAAAAACCTGATCTCCCGTCTCGGCTATGTTAATGTACACTTCCATGATGCGGTGCTTACTCCAGAAAAACTCGATGAGCATGGTAAAGTAAGCTTCTACCAGTTTCCGGATATAACTGCGGCCGTGCCATAAAAATACGTTTTTTGCAACCTGCTGGCTGATGGTACTCCCCCCACAATATTCTTACTTTTTCGATTCTTTTTAAAGGCTCCTTTGATAGCTTTGTAATCAAATCCATCGTGCGTCATAAATAGTTGATCCTCCGCGGCCATAATAGCAAGTGGAACGTGCGGTGCCACATCTTCTAAGTCCACAAAATTGTAGCGGATATGCGGATTGGCTTTTGGGGCCTGACCGGCTTTAGCCCGGCGCTCAATCATGTGCAGGGTAACCGGCGGTGACAACCACTTGTACACCAATACCCATAAAATACTTAACACCAATAAAAGCAAGACCAACTTTAACGTTAGATCCCGGATAGTTTTAAAATGAGCCGTCATTAGTCAAAATTACAAATAGTATTTACGCTCTTCTAATTTTTATTTACATCTTGTCTTACTTATTATATGTGCCCGATTATCTAAATTTATTACCTGATTTGGTTAAAACAATAACAGTTAATACCGTATTCTCTATTATGGCAGATTTTCTTCCTTTGTTTCCTTTAAGTATAGTGGTGTATCCCGGCGAAAAATTAAATCTGCATATTTTTGAACCACGGTATAAAGAGTTAGTACAAGATTGCTTTCGAGCGGGCAAACCCTTTGGTATTCCGGCTTTTTTAAAAAAAGGGGTGAGCGAAATTGGAACAGAGGTTATTATAAGCAGCATTGATAAAACCTATGATTCGGGTGAAATGGATATCCGCTGCAAAGGCGGTAATTTATTCCGAATCATGAATTTTTACCGCCAGTTGCCTACTAAACTGTACGCCGGCGGCGAGGTAGAACCTTTAACCGACATAGACGACGAAAACCCGACAACCAAAGCGCTGATCAAAGAGAAAATCCAGCACTTGTACGAAATTTTAGGCTTGGCCACCTTGTACCTTAATCTTCCGGATAATTTTAAAATTTACGACATTGCGCACCAATTAGGGTTGAGCTTAGAACAAGAATATCTATTACTCCAGCGCCGCCGCGAAAGTGAACGGCAAACAATTGTATTGGCACACTTGATCGCTATTTTACCTGTGGTGGAAGAAACGGAACGCTTAAAAGACCAGGTAAAACTAAATGGCCATTTTAAAAATCTGATTCCCCCAAATTTTTAGGTTATTACCCGTATATATTCCATAGACCTATTATAAAATGATGCATCCCTCGGAATATTGGTTACCTGCTTTAATTTTTTTGGTTGTTGGCCTGGGCATTTACGCCTGGTACCGGGAACGTAGGCTGAGGTACAAGCCATACATAAAATTAAAAAATATTCCGGCTAATATAGATATTTATCCTACCACGGCCCCGAAACACGCAATCTGCCTGATTGGCGATACCGGTAACATTACCGATGCGGTGCATGATCCGGTGGCTAAATTGCTACGGAACTGGCTGGCCGAAAACCCGCATAACGGCACCCTTATTTTTTTAGGCGATAATATTTACCCCGTTGGATTACCTCCGGTTGGTCATAAAACCCGGGCAATTGCCGAAAAGCGGTTGAAAGTTCAATTAGATTTGGTACGGGAATATGCCGGCTCTGTTTTTTTTATCAGCGGCAATCACGATTGGAACAAGGGCCGCATCAATGGCCTGGAATACGTATTGCGCCAGGAAGAGTATGTTACAAAATACTTAAACCGGCCGCATTGTTATTTACCTTCCGGTGGTTGCCCCGGTCCGGTGGTGCGGCATCTTTCAGAAGAGGTAATGTTAATTTTTATAAATACGCAATGGTGGGTGCAAAAAGGAGTCCGGCCCATTGGTCTGACTTTTAATTGTAGCACCGAATCAGAGGCTGACTTTTTTCACCAGTTAGAAGAATTGTTACTATTATACCCGCAGAAGCAAATTATTATTGCGGCCCATCACCCCTTGTACAGCAATGCCATGCACGGCGGCAAGTTTACTTTAAAGCAACATGTTTTTCCGTTAACGGCAGCTCATAAAAAGTTTTACGTACCCTTGCCTGTGGCCGGATCTATTTACCCGGTATACCGCAAACTATACGGTCCAGAGGAAGATATGTCGAACCCGCGCTACCGGCGTTTGCGTAAGAAATTGCTGCAGATATTCCAAAAACACAAAAACATTGTTTATGCCGCCGGCCACGACCATAATTTACAATATTTTGCTATAAAAAATAACCATTATCTGGTGAGCGGTTCGGGCTCCAAAACTGCTTTTGTGCAAAGCGGCGGACGGGCTACTTTCGTGCACGAGAACAAAGGTTTTTTTGTGCTGGACTATTTCGAAGCAAATAATATCTGGTTAAGTGCTATTGAGCCACCCGTTGGAAATACGACGGATCAATACAAGGTAGCTTTCCGGAAAAAGATCAATCCGAATTAATTTTTTTTACTCGCGCGGTACAACCACCAGTAAACTTTTGGGCAGTTGTTTGATTTCAATTTTTTTACCTAATTCTACTACTTCACCATCAATCTGGGCCAAGGTATCGGTGTAATTATTAATGGTAGCTTGTTTACAAGATAGGATCCGGGTAAATTCTGAATTTTCGGGCGTTTCGGTGTACAAGTTGTACATAATTTTAAACGCTGCCATTTTGGGGAAAGACTCAATTAAGCAAATTTCAAAAATTCCATCGTCTATAATGCCGTTGGGGTTAATTTTAACATTACTGCCAAAAGCATTGGAGTTGGTAATGGTAATCATAAAAGCAGCGCCCTCAAAGGTTTCCTGATCAGTCTCTACGCGGTATTCGTGGCAATCATAATCCAGGTATTCCTGCAAGGCAATAAAAGCATACGTCTGCGGACCGCGCGTTTCGGACTGGCTGTACCGGGCAACCACCAGCGCATTAAATCCAAGGTCACTAATGTGAAAACAGGCATGCCCGTTTAACTCCAGCGTATCAATGGCTTTAATGGTATGCTGGGAGATGAGCTCTAAGGCTTCTGCAAAGGTCTGGGGAATGCCTAAATCTTTAGATAAACCATTTCCGGAACCCATGGGAATAATTCCTAAAGGTACCTCCGAGTTTTTTACTACTCTGGCGGCTAATCCAACTGTTCCATCACCGCCCGCCGCAAAGATGGCATCCGGAGCGTAACTTGCCAGTAAATCTTTGAGCTTTGCCAAATCATCTTCGCCCGTGGTATTGTAAATTTTAAATTTTAACTGGTGCGTTTGGCAATAGTCGCCAATAGCTTCTTCTAAATCGCTTTTATCAACATCTCCCGAGATAGGGTTTATTACAAATAATAGCTTTTGAAAGCGCGAATTTGTCGCCATACCGGTTGTATATTGTAAATATTTAGCAGCTTATAACTTACTTTTTAAAATTCTGGTTAAAACATAGATAGCATACTTCGGTAATCAAGCAGCTTTTAAATTATTTTATGTTTAAAACCAGCCAACTTCAACCAAAAGAAAACAAAACAGCCGAGATATCCAAATACCCTTTTTCAATTGGTTTAAACCATGGGGAGTTTAGCACATCCTGAAATAAAGAGCCAGTTGGCTTTATGGCAACAAAAAAGGAGTTACTAAGCAGTAACTCCTTTCTAATTTAATTTTAAAATTTTATTCTACTAACAATTTAGTTTGCGTTTGGCCGGACTGTGATCGACCTTTTAAGATGTACAATCCCTGGGTTAACCGGCGGTTAGTAGCCATCTGCGCTTTGGCCGAACCATTTTCATCGGCTTTGGTGGTTTTTACTTCCAGCGTTTGGCCGGTTTGATTATATATCGTAAACGATACCTCTTCCTGCGGAGCCAGGTGCGTAGCTTCTACAGAAAAATTTTCACCGCTGCTTGGATTTGGATAAACTACTAATTGCGGGCTTTGCTTTTCTACATTTACTTCTAATTCTGCCGGGAAGGCAGTACTTGCTGCCGCCGCCGAAGCTGACCGAAATATCTCTACTCCGCACAAAGCTACGCGGTTAGCCGAAGGATTAAACTTTAGAGACAATACGCCATCGTTAACAGTTACGGCAAAGTCTTTTACCAAAGCAGCGCGGTAGCCAACTTCTTTATGAATATCAAAGTTAGATAGGCGGGTTTGGCCTTCTATGGTAATGTTAAATATCCGGGCACCATCGGCATCAAAGAAGTTTTCGGCGAAATGTAAACGCACGTAGTAAGAACCATTAGAAACCGGAATTTCTTCGCGGGTTTCGGCCAGGTTGGTGGCCGCTGATAAATACGTTTGATATAAAACGTCCTGGTCGGTGGCCGCAATTGGACCCGGCTGAACCTGGCTATCCAGCTTAATAGAACCTTTCCGGTAATTTTTATCTGATTCCCAAACTTTGCCCGCAATGGTTACACTCGCATCGGCCGCCCCTTTTACGCGTTTAACCGCGTTTATAACAGAGCCTGATTCATTGGCAATGCCGTAAAGGGGAATGCGCAAAGGCGAACCAGGAGCGTTGTGGTACACTAATAAAGCGGCATTTTTAATGCCTTTACTAAGCGGCTTAAAGTTTACGTTAAAATTAGTGCTGGCTTGTGGGTTTAATGTAGTGGCTAAACTACCAATCGTAAAATCTCCTTTGTTCGGTCCGGTAAGCGCCACACTAGATATTTTAATGCTCACTCCTCCGGATGCGTTCGGATTTTTTAAATTTACGGCCAGGGCTTTACTGCTGCCTTTATTTACAGATCCGTAATCCAAAGCAGATGGGGAAGAAGCTAAAGCAATACCGGATTGTCCGCCGCCATCTGGCTTAACGTTACTTACATAATACACGTTATCCTGGTAATCGTAATTGGTAACGTTGGTACCTAAGTAATCATTAGCCACAATGTACGCATTCGGGATAATAGCCCCACTTGAGTTCTTCGCCTTCCAAATGCGTAAACCAATCCGTTGTTCAAAGTTTTTAGACCGGTCAGAATTAGCCGTACCTACTTTAAACCCAAAAGAGCCTGATGGATTAAAGGAACCCTGAGATAAGCCAGAAGTGTTATACCGCTTTCTCGGTAAGACCGATTGACCATCCAGGGGGTTATGGGTGAATAAAGTGGTGACGCTGGAAGATCCTTTAGGATACCATTTAAATGACTCGATGGTAGCACAGCATCCATGATAAGCAGCCATTTGCGTTACGGTAACGGGTTTACTGCCGTCTGCCCGTGAAAAAGTGGCCGAAATAATCTCGTCGGAATTCGGTACAATGGCGCTACCATCATTGGCGCCATCCGTGTGGCCAAAACCAGTTACGGTTTTAAAATTAAAGGCATTAATAATTTCTTGGGCGTAAGGTTCCCGGTTGCCTTCGCCAGATCTCTGGAATAAGCCATGTAATTGAACAACCTTCGAGGGCTCATTTTTATCGTTAGAAGAAATCGTAAGCGTATTGTGAATTACTTTTACCCGCTTGTCCAGGTTAGACGCGACAAATTGCACGGTTACATCAACATAACTACCCGCACTGATTGATAGAGGTAATGATTTTGGAGGAATAACTTTCCAGGCAGCAGTATTAGATAAAGTAAACTTACTTACCGTAAGGGTGCTGGTGCCTTTGTTGTTAATGCGCAGTTTTACTTTATCATGGTTTTCGTTATACGGAGTAAAGGTACCATCGGGGTTGGTTCTGCGCCAAGGGTACTGAACCCGGGAAAATACCATCTGATCGGCAGCCGGAAATTTATCAGAATTTTCGACCGCAATGGTTTGAGCTAAAACAGGAGCGCTGCTGAGAAACTCTGAAAAGAATAACATCCCGATCGAGAGAGACATAATCAGCTTGGACTTTCTTAAAAATAAGTTAAAAGTATAATTCTTTTTCATGTAGTATATAATTATTACAAGGTAGTTGGAAGATATAAAGCGCGAGATCAGTTATTTTTTAAATAAAAAATAAATGCGGGGGAGTTTATCATATATTTCTTTGAAAGCTGGACACTTTGAAATATACAAGCTCTTTCAAGAGGATATAAAGAATGATTTAACTTTAAATTAATCCTAATTACCAGCGGTATAGCCTTGAAAGTTTAAGAGATTGCGTTTCGTAATTTGTTTTCTATAAGGTACTTATAATTTTTAAGGAAATTGTTAAATTTATTCTTTTAGAATTTATGAATTTTGTAAATAATTTTGACTTATGCAAATAGAAGTTTATCTAATTTCAATAATATTCTGATTTTATTTTTACTTATCTTCTTTAAAAATAGTTCTCCTAAATATCGAAATTCTCCATTTAGCTGCTTTGCAATTGAATTATTGTGGCATTTACCCCACTAATAAGCTTGATTTCCTGATCAACCGATTTGATACAAGTAGGATAACAGCTAGTATTTTTCTAAGACGAAAGAAAAGTGCTAAGTAGTTGCCGCGCTACTTGTATTTTTTTTAAATTAATTAGAAGATTTCTTCATAGCTACTTACGTGCCAATTTAGTTTTGTAGGTTTTTGAATGATGAGAATCCGGTATTTGCACCGTGTAACTCTGGCCATTTGCAGCCACCGCCAAAGTGATATAGCTTGCTTTACAATTTTCTTTAAGGTTAGCAATAAAATTTTTAGCGGTATTATACACCGAATCGGGCCGGATGTTTTGGTGTAATTGGTAGTTTGCCTGTAACGAAGGCGTATTTTTTAAAGTAGTTACCGTTTCTGGTCCGCAGCCTTTCCGGGCGCCGTTATTCATGATGGATACCGTGGGTGCCAATGCTTTTATGAGAACTGGATTATTACTCTGGTCTAACCCATGGTGATTTACCTGATACACATCTACCGTACCCACTATGTTTTCGGGGCAGGCCAATGTTTTTTCGATGTTCCAGGTAAGATCAGCGCCATCAAAAAACCGGAATGGGCCATAATCGAGCACCAGCACGGTACTGTTGGCATTATCCGAGGTATCGGGCGCTTTATCCGGTACGGCGCATTGGCCAGTGGGGGTACTTTGGTGCGTTGCTGGGGTAAACTTTTTATCGAACCCCACAATTCGCATGCTTAATGCAGGAAGGTTAGCCGACAGTTTTTTTAAATTGAGTACCTGGTTTTCCCGTAACCGTGATCGCTTTTTTACGGCCATAGTGCGGTAAGCCTCTATGCGAGTGGCAAATTCTTTATCTTCTGCTAAATTATCCGGAATACCTTTGTCGTGTACTTCTATTATGGGCATTTTTTTCGCCAGTTCGGCGGCACCTCCGTAATGGTCGATGTGCCAGTGCGTGGTTATCAGATGGTCAATTTGCTTTAAGCCCGCCACGTTTTTGGCTACCTGGTATATCCGGTCGGCATCGCGGTTGCCCGGGTTACCCGAATCGATCAGCACCGACTCGCCGGTTGGGGTTACAATCAGAGTAGCTGCCCCTCCTTCCACATCGATCCAGTAAAAAGTTAATGGATTGGCCGCATAGGCCGGAATGGCTTTCTTAGCTGCTGGTTCTGGGGCAATTATTAGGTCCGTCGTTTTAGGAATGGCACCAAGCTGTAAAATGCCAGGAAGTATTCCTAAGAAGATAAAGGGCGCAATTGATTTTTTCATAATGCCGGTTAATGATATAATGAAAAGTAATGAATAAGTACCTGCAAGTAAAATTTTTTAAATTTTGGTTCAGCCAGCCAGAGCTTTAGTTACCAAGCGGGCAGCTTCCGGCAGCATGGGCAGTGTTAAAGCTATTTCCTGACCGCGAGGCGTCATTTTCCGCCAGGTTTTTTGCACAATGTCTATTACTTTTTCTTCGTCGTGTTGCCGCGCAAAATCCAGGAAATAATTTTCTAAAAATACCAGGCACACCACATCTTCCAGTAATTGCACTTCGGCATCTATTTTTAGTTGTCTTTTCAGAATTAAAAACTGAACCCGGTCCATCGTTTCGGCACTGTAGCCCACTTCCTGTAAAACCTGGCCTGCTAAATCGGCGTGAAACTTACGGAGCGTATTGCGCCATTTATTATAACCGGCTAAGTCCATGGGGTATTCGCTACGCGGAATGGTCCACCGGCGCAGGTGCTGGCTCCGGATGGCTAATTGCAAAGCTTCGGAAGGCTGAGGTTCTACTTTTAATAGCCACTCCGTCATGCGCAGGGCGTACAACAATTCTTTCGGGTACATTTTGCCGTTATAAACTTCGGTATGCGGGTCTTCGCTGTTCAGCGCATCGAACCGGGCAATGGCGGCGTTAAATCGCTCCTGATCGGGTAGCATTCCAAATTAATTTTAAGTTTAACCTATTAAAGGTAATTATTTTCAAGTAATAACTGTTAGGTCCTTCTACAAACAACTGGTTGGTTCTAATTTATGTTTGTATTTTTGTGATTCATGCTACGCAACACTCCTACCCTCCTTTCCGGCAAACTAATTCTCGGCGTAGACCCGGGCACCAATGTTATGGGTTTTAGTATTATTGAAGTAAGTGGCTCTAAAGTAAAAGTATTAGAATACGATGCCCTTTCTTTTAAAAAAGCCCCCAACCACGCCGTTAAATTAAAGCGCATTTTTGATAATACCTTGTTGCTGATTGAGAAATACCTGCCCGATGAAATGGCCATTGAAGCGCAGTTTTACTCTACCAACGTGCAAAGTATGCTGAAACTCGGCCGGGCCCAGGGCGTAGCTATAGCCGCCGCCTTATCGCGCGACATCCCCTATGTGGAATATGCTCCTAAACGTATTAAACAATCCATCACTGGTAATGGTAATGCCTCGAAAGAACAAGTGGCGCTCATGCTGGGGCAAATTTTAAAATTACCCACCGATGCTCCTAAACTTTTGGATGCTACCGATGCTCTGGCCGTAGCCCTGTGTCATCACTACCAGAAAGGCATTAATACCCAAGCCGGTACCAAATCCTGGAAAAGCTTTATTACAGATAATCCGGGTAGGGTGAAGTAAAAGCGGCGTTGTGATCTAACTAACTTCTGGCCTAAAAAGCAATCTTTTTTAACTTCTGCCTACCAATTGATTTTAGTAAGCTTAAATAGAAGATTTTTTTAAATTTTTAAAAAGCGCTTAGCTCCAAAATAACATAAATTCAATTAAATCAAATACTTACAATTTCCCATTAAAGGTTTAGCTTTAATCAGAACTGTACCTTTTTTGCAGTAAATCTTTCATGTATACATTTACTTCCCACAAGTCGGCCAGCGGTTTTTGGGTGTAAGGTTCCTGGGGCAGGTACGGATAAGGTCCAAACTCCGGACATATAGTTAATACAGCACTGCCTTTTTTCTGATGATTGGCCACAATGGCGTCCCACCAATGTAAATGATGCTGCAAAGCTTCCTGCCATTCCGGCGCCCGCGGATCGCTTACCTGGGCCGCTTGCGGATGACCTACCCGCGCGTGGATGTGATCGGTACGGGAAATAGCTAGTTCCATAATTTCTTTTTGGTCTTCTAAGTACGATTCGCACACAGTGCACCAATGCGAAAAATCAGCGGTTAATCTTAAATCCGGATGTTTTTGTAAGAAGTACTCGGTACTGCGGGTATGGAAAGTAAATTTACCGCGGTGCGTTTCGTGTAATACCGGAACTTGGGTTTCTTGTGCAATCTGGGCGGCCCGTTCAATCAATTGGCTGGTTTGCTCCGGGGAATAATAATCTTTACCGGTTTGGGAATTACTAAACAATGGATTTAAGTGGGCATTGGCATATAGATGAGTTTCAAAGGATTGCAGGTATTCGGAAAAAGTATTTCCGTGGGCTGCCCATTGCGAGGCAATTAAATCTAATTCCAGATCCTGCAATAAGGTACTTAACTTTTGTTGACCGGGTTTATCTAAAGGCACCATCATCTCCACCCCATCAAACCCGGCTTCTTTTATTCTTTTTAAATTTTTCTCCAGAGTAGGTTCTTCCATTCCCCAAATCGACCGAAAAAATGTAATCTGCATCATTTTTTAAATTTAATGGGGTAAGTAAAGGTACCAGCGGCAGTTAATTAAACAAAAATAGTAAAAGCTACGGGCGGGTCATAAAAAAGCTTACTACTTTGGGCAGCAAGCTTTTTTTAAATTTTCATTTTTTATCAAAGATTATTTTGAATTTTCTGAGCCAAACTTTCCATTTCGTCTGGAGCTATTTTTAGTTTGGGGTTGGCAAAATTCATATCGTCCAGGTTGTTAATCGGAATCAGATGAATGTGCGCGTGGGGCACTTCAAACCCGATAACGGCTACGCCAATCCGGGCGGCACCCGTTGCTTTTTCTACGGCCAAAGCTACTTTCTTTGTGAATAGGTGTAAATCAGCCAGTAAAGTATCTTCCAGGTTAAAAATATAATCAATTTGTTGTTTCGGAACTACCAGCGTATGGCCTTTTTGCAGCGGACTAATATCCAGGAAAGCCAGGAAACGATCGTCTTCGGCTACTTTGTAAGCCGGAATACTGCCGTTGATAATTTTGGTGAAAATACTTTCCATAAGTACTAACGGGAAATCTCCAGAACCTCAAAACGGATTTTACCGGCCGGAATCGTAATCTCCGCTACTTCGCCCACTGATTTACCTAATAAACCCTTACCAATAGGTGATTTAACCGAAATTTTACCCTGGGCTAAATTAGCTTCTTCCTCCGATACTAACACGTAGTCCATCACCATGTTATTGTTCAGATTCTTAATCTTTACTTTAGATAAGATCAAGGCTTTACTCATATCTAAATTCGAATCATCAATCAGGCGGGCATTGCCCACTACTTCTTCGAGCTTCGAAATTTTTAATTCCAGATGGCCTTGCGCATCCTTGGCGGCGTCGTATTCCGCATTTTCACTTAAATCGCCTTTGTCGCGGGCTTCGGCCAATTGCCGCGCTACTTCGGCCCGACCTTTCGTTTTCAGCTCCGCTAATTCATCTTTTAACTTCTGCAAACCTTCGGCGGTGTAATACGATATAGATCCCATATTTTTACTTTTATCCAAGATAAATAAAACAAAAAGAACGGCCAATGCCTGACCGTTCTTCCCGCAAGTTAATATTTTTTTCGTTATTCCTGTCAAGTGTACGAACAAGATTTTACTAGGTTCGCAGCCTGGTTGGTAGATGTTCCGTTGAGGTAATCGCTTTCTTCTTAAGGGCCTGCTTACTTTAGCGCGGGCAGTAAATTTTTAATTTTTTGGGTAAGTACCTCGTTAATTTTTACATACGATTCGTGGGTCCAGCCGGCAATGTGCGGCGATAAGATCACGTTGGAAGCTTTGATCAGGTACTCAAAACTGTTTTTTTGTTCGGGGCTCAAGGTGGCCAGTTTTTCATTTTCGAGCACGTCTAAAGCGGCCCCTTTCACTTTGCCGCTCTTCAGGGCTTGTACCAGGCTTTTCAGTTCTACTATTTCGCCGCGCGAGGAGTTTAACAGCCAGATGTTTTTGCGAAAACTGTTCAGAAAAGAATCGTCGGCTAAATACCGGTTAGCGGGCGTAAACGGAATGTGAAAGCTAACCACATCGGCTTCGGCCTTTAATTGTTCTAAAGGACAAAGCATGGCGTAATCGTCGGGCACGACGGTATGGTCGATGTCATGGGCGAGTACCCGGCACCCAAAACTGCTTAACCGTTGGGCAAAAGATTGCCCCATGTTGCCGTAACCCACAATGCCAATGGTTTTGCCCCTAATTTCTTCGCCCCGGTTAGCTTCGCGGTGCCATTCGTACCGGCGCACTTCCCGATCGGCTTTTACTACGTGCCGCATCAAAGCCAGCAGGAGCCCCACGGTATGTTCCCCAACGGCGTCGCGGTTGCCTTCGGGCGCATTTAAAAGTTTAATATGGTATTTTTCCAGAGCTGCTTCGTCCACGTTATCCACGCCGGCCCCGGCGCGGGCCACAAAGCGCAAACGTTGGGTATCGGCCAGTAAATCGTCGGTAATGCGCAGTTTGCTCCGGACAATCAGACCATCGTAATTGGCCAGTATTTCTTTAACTTCCGAAGCTTTGATTTCGGGTTGGTACGAGACGGCGAACCCGATTTCTTCCAGCATAGGAATGATCGATAAATGCATTTGGTCAATAATCAGACACTTTAGTTTAGCAAAAGGCATTTTTTTAAAATTTTAATATTTCCTGACTCTTGCGTGAGCCGATATAAACTGGTAGTAAGGGATTGGGCAGTGAATTTTATAAATTATTAGAGCTGTTCGTTCAGTTTTTGGTAAAGGCAGACTTTATTGTGCTCTAATGTTGGTTATGCCTCGTCCATCAATTTGCTTGTTACACCATTCTTCAACTTTGATTTATTTTCAAAAAAGTTAAACAATGTCAGAAGGGCTAAGTTGCCCATTACAAAGCTTTCATATTCAACCAAGAACCTAAAAGATTCAATTAATATATCCATTATACTATCTCTGTAAAATGAATCTATAAAGGATGAAATTATATTAAGTATAATTCCGAATAAAGCTGCTCGGATGGTTACTTTTTTAGTGGAATTAATTGTTCGGGGAACAATTACTTTGTATTGAAAAACAAAACCTAATCCAATATATGCCAACTCACCAAAATTTTGTAATAAGATAACTGTTCCCGGCACCCAAGGCTCGTCAAATGGCGCTATTGGGAATTGTTTTTCAAAAAGTCCGTCAAAAAACAGGTATGTTAAATAGCCAACTATTGGTGGGAATATTGTCCTTATTACTTTATTAAATTTCAATCTGGTTATTTTAATTTGTTATTAGCCTAGCAACTATTTAAAGCTAAATGGAAGAACAGCTAAATATGCTCTAACCATTATGGCTCTTAGAAGATTTTTCAACTAGAGAATTATAATAGACTTCTTTCAAAAGTACTTAGATAGTGTCGTAATTAGCAATGGCAGCAAAGAGGTTAAAGCGTAAGCCAAAGCGCTTTCGACGATTTCTATACTTGGTAGCAAAAATTTTGAATCGTTTAAGAAAACCAAACACGTTTTCAATCTTGATTCGCTGGGAAGACAACGCTCGGTTTTGTTGCTGGTCTTGCCGCGTTAAAGGATAATGTTTGGAGGCCTTCTTCGGGGTATGGGCTTGCGGGATCAACTTTTTGATTCCTTGATAACCCGAATCCGCTAATAGCAGGATAGGAGTTGGGAGTTTAAGCTGGCTGCATTTAAAAAGTTGGAAATCATGCACTGCTCCTTTGGCAAAATGCGTACAAATGATTTTTCCGCTCTTCTTATCCACTATCATTTGTGTTTTCAGATGATGTTGTTTCTTTTTAGCCGAGTAGTAGCGTCTTTGTTTTTTTGGGGACGTTCGATTCTTGTCTCCGTAGCATCTACCAGTACTACTTGGTAACTGATGGAACTTTGGAGAAGGGCTTTTTTGCCAGGTAAGCTAAATTCCCCGGATTGGAGTAAAAGATTTTCCGCTCGTGTAATCAAGCGGAAGGCCGTGGCTTCACTCACTTGGTAGCTCTGAGCGATGTGAAAATAGGTCCGGTATTCCCGATTATATTCTAACATCATCAATACTTGATCGGCCTCCGACAAGCGACTAGGACGACCGAGAACTTTCTTGTTTTTGGCTATTTGTTCGCTTAAAACTGCTTTCATGTGCTCAAAGGTGGCTTTATGCACCCCTGTTAAGCGCCGGAAAAGAGCTTCGCTTAAAAAGCGGATTTGTTCGTATTTTGTCACCATACCGCAAAGTTCTGCTATTTACTTAATATCTAATTACTTTTGAAAGAAGTCTAATAATAAAAGATGGGCTACCAGAAAATAAACGGCCAGCCCCAGCAAGTCGTTAGCGGTGGTAATAAAAGGTCCGGCTGCTACGGCCGGGTTAATACCCATTTTATCCAGCAGCATGGGAGTAACGGTGCCCATTATCGATGACAGTACTACTACGCTAAACAAAGCTACCGAAACCACCACCGCTAACCGCAGGTCTTCTTCCAGTATTACGTTAAAGCTTAGCACCAAACCCGAAATTACGCAGGCATTGATTAAAGCCACCAGAAGAACTTTTAACAAGCGCCGGGAAAAATTATCCTGAATTAAAGAATTATGCGCCAGCGTTTGAATTATTAAAGACGACGATTGAATGCCTACGTTGCCGCCGGTGGCGGTAATCAGGGGCGTAAACATAGCCATAGCGGGTATTAGCGAAATCTCCGCTTCAAATACTTTTATTAACCGGGCTCCCATTAAACCGCCAATCATGGCAATGAGCAGCCAAGGCAAACGGGCCCGCGACAAACGCAAAATGCTGTCGTCTTCTTCAATGTTTTCGGTAATACCGGTCATTAACTGGCGGGTAGTTTCGGCTTGTTCCTGAATTACATCCAGCACATCGTCGATGGTAATGCGGCCGAGCAGTTTGTTTTGAGCATCTACCACCGGAATGGAATCAAGATTATACTTCTGCATAATCTCTACCACGTCCGTGTCTTTTTTGTACGATTCAATACGAATCACATCCGGATCGAACAGTTGGTCAATGGGCGTATGATCACTGGCTAGAATCAAGGTTTTCAGACCGAGCCGGCCCAGTAATTTATCTTTATCATCCACCACGTACACGCCATAAACTTGCTCTACAGTTTCTGCCTGTCTTCTGATTTCGTCGATGCACTGCCCTACCCGCCAGTTTATGTTTACTTTAATGAGTTCTTTGGCCATTAAGCCGCCGGCGCTGTCTTCTTCGTAATGCAGCAAATCAATAATGTCGGCGGCTTTTTCCTCGTTGTCGAGCAGGGATATTACTTCTTCCCGAACCTGTACCTTTTGCTCGTTTAATACGTCTACCGCATCGTCCGATTCCATAAGGTTAACGTACCGGGCAATTTCTTCGCTGGTGAAATTTTTTAAAAAATTATTCCGGATTTCGGCATCCAGGCTGCTCAAAATTTCCGACCCAACTTCGGGTTCCAACAAATCCAGTACGTACTTGGATTGCTGGGCATTCAACTCGTACAGCACCGTTGTAATATCAGCCGGATATAAATCTTCCAGATTAGCTAATACCAGCGCCGCATCGTTTTGCGCGATGGCCGCTTCAATTTCTTCAACAAAAGCTTTGGTTATTTCCAGCGGCATACCTCAGGAAGCATTGGCCTCTACCAATTGCGTTAAATAAACAAAATCAGCTACCGCTAGTTGCTCAGCCCTTTTATTAAAAATAGGCTGCCCCGTAATAACTTCGGGTAAGTTATAGGGACGCAAACAATTGCGCAAGGTTTTCCGGCGCGTGCCGAAACTCAGCTTTACGACTTCAAAAAACTTTTTCTCGTTACATGGCAAATGCACTACCTCGTTCCGGACCAAAGTAATTACCCCGGATAAAACCTGCGGTGGCGGATCAAATACCTCGCGGCCCACCGTAAACTGGTATTTAATGGTGTAAAAGGCTTGCAGCAACACACTTAAAATGCCGTAAACTTTCGAACCTGGGCCGGCGGCAATACGTTCGGCCACTTCTTTTTGCAGCATACACACCACCTCTACTACCCGCTGGCGATTTTCCAAAACTTTAAAAAAAATCTGGCTGGAAATGTTATAAGGAAAGTTACCAATAATGGAAAAAACGCCCGTAAACAGATTTTCCAGGTTTATTTTTAAAAAATCAGCTTCTATAATCCGGACTGTTAACTCCGAGTAGTGTTGCTTTAAATAAGCAATGGATTCCCGGTCAATATCAATCAGCGTGGTTGTAAACGCGGTACGTTGCACCAGGTAATTAGTCAGTACACCCATACCGGGGCCAATTTCGAGTACCTGGTGCACACCCCGGGGTAATTGCAGTTGGTCTACAATGCGGGCCGCAATGGTTTCGTCGGTCAGAAAGTGTTGGCCGAGGTGCTTTTTAGGATTTACTTTTTTCACAGGAGTTAAATCAGCAATTTGCTTTATACGAGATAAGTACTCGGACAAATTTAATTAAATACATCATTTAGAATAAACTATTGCCTATTAGCATCTTATCAATCGAACAACCAACAACTATTAACGAACAACTACTTATTAGTTAATGGGCAGCCTTTTAAAAGAATTCGTGCACGACCGCCTTCGCACATTCCCCGTAAACTTTTAAACTTTTAGTATATTGCGCGCCAAAGATACGATAGAACTATGCCTACACAACTCAAATACGATAGCCATTTACCGAAAGATGAAAATCTGGTGTATATCGTGAACGCCACGGCAGAGGTGCCCGGCGCTGAATTTTCTCCGGAAGAACAAAAATACCTGGCAGCACAAATCGAAAACAAAAACCAGTTAGTTGTTATAAACCGGTATATCTATCGTATTTACGTGGTTATCATTACTCCCAAACCAGCATTCTATGCCTATCACGAAGAATTACGTAAAGCGGGATTTAACTTGCAAAAGCTGCTGCAAACCGATAAAGTAGCGGATATTTACCTCCGCGATGTAACCGATTCCAAAGCTTCTTTATATCTCGCCGAAGGCTTGTTTCTGAGCAATTACCAGTTTGATAAATATAAAACCGACAAGAGTGCCGCCTTTTTTTTAAAAAATATTATAATAACAGATGCGGCCATTGCAGAAACCGAAGTTACCGAACAGAACAACTTGCTGTTGGGTGTTTACCTGACCCGCGATTTAGTGAATGAGCCGGCCAATTACCAATCTGCGGAACAATTTGCCGAAACCATTGTGGCCGTAGGTGAACACGCCGGTTTTCAGACGGAAGTACTGGATTTTTTAAAAATTCAGGCTTTAAAGATGGGCGGTTTATTAGCGGTGAACCAAGGCAGCCTTGATCCGCCGACTTTTTCCATTCTGGAATATAAGCCCGAAAATGCGCAGAACAGCAAGCCTTATCTTTTGGTGGGCAAAGGCGTCGTGTACGATACCGGCGGCTTAAGTCTGAAACCCACGCCCAACTCCATGGACATGATGAAGTGCGATATGGCCGGAGCGGCAGGAGTTATCGGCATTTTCTATGCTTTGGCCAAAAACCAAATTCCCCTGCATGTAATTGGTTTAATTCCGGCTACCGATAACCGCCCTGGCGGACGCGCTTTTGCCCCCGGCGATGTTATTACCATGTACAGCGGCACTACCGTAGAAGTGTTAAATACCGATGCCGAAGGCCGCTTGATATTAGCCGATGCTTTACATTTTGCCAAAAAATACGATCCGCAATTAGTAATAGACATGGCTACTTTAACCGGTGCCGCGGCTCGGGCTATTGGGCGGGAAGGAATTGTAATGATGAGCAATGCACCGGAAGAAATTAGGGAAAAATTTAAAAAAACCGGCGAAAACACCTACGAACGCCTCGTAGAATTTCCCTTGTGGGAAGAATACGCCGAGCACCTGAAATCCGACATTGCGGATTTGAAAAACTTAGGTGGCCCGGAGGCCGGCGCCATTACGGCCGGTAAGTTTCTCGAACATTTTACCGCCTTTCCCTGGATTCACCTGGACATTGCCGGAACCGCCTTTCTTACCGCACCGGATAATTACCGGGGCAAGAATGCGACTGGCTCTACCGTTCGGCTCATCTACCAATTCCTGACGGATCAAGTTAAAAAAGCACAGTAGTGATTCTTTATTGGTTGTTCAAATAACTAATAACGAACAATTACTTACCTTCATTAACATGAGCTTATCTGTCGAACACCGAATAACTAAAAACGAACAAGTCTCTATCTTACCGACGTACAAACGGGCATTTACCTCTATCTATGGATAAACCAAAAATAAAATTAGGCATTACCCTGGGCGATTATAATGGCATTGGGCCGGAAGTAATCATAAAAACGCTGGCCGATAACCGCATTTTAAATTTTTGCACTCCTATTATATACGGCTCTGGTTCGTTAATTAACAAAACCCGGAAACTATTGCACGTAGAAAATTTTTCCTTCCAACAAATCCGGCAAATTGCCGAACACGACAGTAAGCGCATAAATGTACTTAATTGCTGGGAAGAAGATTTAGAATTAAACTTGGGCAATCCCACGCCGCAATCCGGCCGGGCGGCTTTACAATCCCTCCAGGCGGCCAGTGCCGATTTAAAAGCCGGCAATATCGATGGCATTGTAACCGCCCCGATTGATAAAGACAACATCCAGTCCGAAGAATTTAAATTTCCGGGCCATACCGAATTTTTTACTTCTTACTTCGAAGCCCCGGAAAGCTTAATGTTTCTGGTAAGTGGCAATTTACGGGTAGCAACTGTTACCGGCCATATTCCTGTAAAAGAGGTAGCAAATAAAATTACGACGGAGCTGTTAGTGCAGAAATTAACCATATTGCTGCACACGCTACAAAAAGATTTTGGCATTCAGAAACCCCGCATTGCGGTACTCGGCTTAAATCCGCACGCCGGCGAAAACGGTTTGTTGGGAACCGAAGAACAAGAAATTATTCTCCCGGCTATCCGGTCTTTAAAAGAAAACGGACATTTACTTTTCGGACCTTTTCCGGCCGATGGTTTTTTTGGCACCCGCCAATACCAGCAGGTTGATGCCACCTTGGCCATGTACCACGACCAGGGACTTATTCCTTTTAAAACTTTAGCCTTCGAGAACGGCGTCAATTATACCGCTGGTCTACCCATAGTGCGCACCTCCCCCGATCACGGCACAGCGTATAATATCGCGGGCGCCAACAAAGCCCAGGAAAGTTCTTTCCGCGAAGCATTATTTTTGGCTATTGATATTATCCGGAAAAGAAGTACCCCGTAGAAGAAGTGGGTAACCTATTTTAATTTTTTTAATTAAAGATTAAATTACTAATTTTGCGCTTTGCAAAAAAACGGGCAGACGTGAGAAAGATAAACGAGTTTGACATTCAGATTGCCACCCTTAGCAATAAGGTTCACACGTACGATTTTGTTCTGGATAATGCTTTCTTTGCTTTATTCGATCAAACGCTGGTAAATGGGGGGCAGTTGCAGGCCCATGTAATTTTAGATAAAACCGATTTGCTGCTGCAATTTGAATTTAAAATTACGGGCTCGGTAAATGTTACCTGCGATCGTAGTTTAGATGAATTTGATTACCCAGTAGAAATAGACGAATTATTGCTGGTAAGATATGGTGCAGTAGAAACCGAGCTCGACGATAATGTATGGCAAATACTACCGGGTACCCAATCCATCAACATTGCCCAGCATTTGTTCGACTACGTGGGTTTAGCGATTCCCATAAAAAAATTACATCCGCGTTTCTACGAAGTAGATGAAGACCCGGATGCCGAAAACATTCTTATTTATTCGAGCAACGGAAACGCCGCCGATAGCGAAGATGGTTCGGACGATGATGAAGCCGGTGACCCGCGTTGGGATGTTTTAAAAAAATTAAAGTAATATTTTATAAATAATTTAAATAACCAGTACAGTAAATTAAAAAATGGCACATCCAAAACGAAAGATTTCGAAAACCAGAAGAGATAAGAGAAGAACGCATTATAAATTAACGCCCAGCACGCACATGGAATGCTCTAACTGCGGTTCACCGGTATTGTATCACCGGGTATGTTCGGAGTGTGGGTTTTACCGGGGTAAGCAAGCTATCGAGAAAGAAGTAGCAGCCTAACCTTATGAGAATAGCCCTCGACGCTATGGGCGGTGATTTTGCTCCGGACGCTATTGTTCAGGGAGCAATTTTGGCTTCCCAGGATTTGCCGGAAGATGCCGAAATAGTTTTAATTGGTCAGGAAGAAGTAGTGCGGGAGTGTTTGCAAAAACATGGTTCTACTTCTTCCCGGATTTCCATCGTTGCGGCGAGTCAGGTAATCCAAATGGGCGAGCATCCCACCAAGGCGCTCACGCAAAAACCAGATTCAAGTATATCCAAAGGCTATCAATTACTAAAGTTAAAAGAAATTGATGCTTTTTGTAGCGCCGGTAATACCGGAGCCATGCTGGTGGGTGCTATGTTCAGTGTAAAGGCCGTAGAGGGAGTTTTAAGACCCGCTATTGTGGGCTTTGTGCCCAAAGTAAATGGTAGTACCGGTATTTTCTTGGATGTAGGCGCAAATGCCGAATGTAAACCCGAAGTACTCGAACAGTTTGGGGAACTGGGTTCTATTTACGCCGTTAATGTTTTAGGCATTGCTAACCCCAAAGTAGGTTTAATGAACCTCGGGGAAGAAGAAGGCAAAGGCACCGTAAATCTACAGGCGGCGCACCAGCTGTTAAAAAATAACCAAAGTCTTAATTTTATTGGTAACATCGAAGGCCGCGATTTATTCAACGACAAAGCCGATGTTATCGTCTGCGATGGCTTTATCGGTAACGTCATTCTCAAGTTATCCGAATCTATCTACGATATTTTGTTGAGTAAAAATATTGCTGACCCCTACTTCGACAAGTTTAATTACGAAGCCGTAGGCGGCAGCCCTATTCTGGGTATTAATGGCAATGCCATTATCGGGCACGGGGTATCCAGCCCAACTGCTACTTGTAATATGTTGCATCTGGCCTACCAAATGGCTAAATCCGGTATTACGGAGCAGATTCAAAAAACATTCAGTAGCTGATTGCCCACTACGAACCAAGAAATCGGACTATGAGTAAAATATCTGCTGCTATTACAGGCGTAAGCGGCTACGTACCGGATTATATTCTCACCAATCAGGAACTGGAAACCATGGTGGAGACCAACGATGAATGGATTGTTACCCGCACCGGTATTAAAGAAAGAAGAATTTTAAAAAAAGAAGGCGAAGGCACTTCATATATTGTGAATCAGGCCGTGCGGGACCTGCTTCAAAAAACCAACACCAGCCCCGAAGAAGTAGAGTTAATTATTGTTGCTACTACTACCCCCGATATGGTATTTCCGGCAACCGCAAACCTGGTTGCGAACGAAACCGGCCTAGTGAACGCCTTTGGCTATGATTTACAAGCGGCTTGCTCCGGTTTTTTATTTGCCCTTTCAACGGGCGCCAAATACATTGAATCTGGTCGGTATAAAAAAGTAATTATTGCCGGCGCCGATAAAATGTCTTCTATCATTAATTACGAAGACCGGACTACTTGTATTATTTTTGGCGATGGTGGTGGTGCGGTAATGCTGGAACCAAATACCGAAGGTTTCGGTATTATTGACGAAGTTTTAAAATCGGATGGTTCCGGAGCCCCTTTCCTGCACATGAAAGCGGGTGGCAGCCGCCGACCGGCTACTCACGAAACGGTAGCCAACAAGGAGCACTACGCTTACCAAGAAGGAACTACCGTTTTTAAATTTGCCGTAAAAGGCATGGCCGATGTAGCCGCCGAAGTAATGGAACGCAATCAGTTAACCGGCGATGACGTAGCTTGGCTTGTACCGCACCAAGCCAATAAGCGGATTATTGATGCTACCTCCAGCCGCATGAACATTGGCAGCGACAAGGTAATGATTAACATTGACCGGTATGGCAATACCACCAGCGGTACGCTACCTTTATGCTTATGGGATTACGAAAACCAGCTAAGAAAAGGGGATAATATTATTCTGGCTGCTTTTGGCGGTGGTTTTACCTGGGGTTCTATTTACCTGAAGTGGGCCTACGACCCACAATAATAATCCAAAATAATAAATTAGATTTGTTAAATTGAACGTACTTTAGAAGTCTGCTTCAACAGCTAATATTGATTTCTAAGTTTTTAATAATAATTAAAAAATGGCTACTACTGCTGATTTTAAAAACGGTTTGTGCTTAGAGTATAACGGCGATTTATACATTATCACGGAATTTCAGCATGTAAAGCCGGGCAAAGGTCCGGCTTTTGTGCGCACCAAATTAAAAAACATTAAAACCGGTAAAGTTATCGATAACACGTTTAATGCCGGTGTAAAAGTTACTACAGCTCGCGTGGAACAACGTCCGCATCAGTTTTTGTACAAAGACGATATGGGTTATACGTTTATGGATAACAATACTTTTGAGCAGGTGATTTTGGAAGAAAAAATGGTTCCTTTTGCCGATTTGTTAAAAGATGGCCAGGAGGTAACTATTCTGTTCCACGCCGAAACGGAAACGCCGCTAACCTGTGAAATTCCGCCTTTTGTGGAATTGATGATTACCTACACCGAACCCGGCATCAAAGGCGATACCGCCACCAATGCTTCTAAAGCAGCCATTGTAGAAACCGGTGCCACTATTCAGGTTCCGCTCTTTATTAATCAGGATGAATTAATAAAGGTAGATACCCGTACTTACACCTATGCAGAACGAGTTAAATAAACTATGAAAGCGAAAGAACTTCAGGAACTAATTGACTTTATTGCAAAGTCGGGTTTAAACAAAGTAGATATTGAAACCGAAGAATTTAAAATTTCGGTGAAGCGGGAGCCGGATTCTCCGAAAGTGCACTACGTGCCCGAACCGCCCCGAGCTGCTTCGCCCATTGCTCCCGTACCTGCTACTACCCCACCTGTTCCGGCACCAGTTACTGCGGCTCCAACCCCAGCATCGACTACTGGTTCCGATAGTAACTACATTACCCTTAAATCCCCCATGATTGGCACTTTTTACCGCTCATCTAGTCCGGATTCCGCATTTTTTGTGAATGTAGGCGATGAGATTAGCAAAGGGGATGTGATCTGCATTATTGAGGCCATGAAATTATTTAACGAAATTGAGGCCGAGTATAGTGGAAAAATCGTTAAAGTACTCGTGGAAAATGCTTCTCCGGTGGAGTACGACCAACCTTTGTTCCTGATTGATCCATCATAAATAAATTATGAATTAAAAATTTAAAATGATGAATGCTACTGTCTTCATCTATTTTTAAATTTTAATTGTTTAGAACTTACATCTAGCTATCTGATAACAGATTATACAAGTATATATCCTGCGAAAACCCAGCGGGGTGATTGTATCAGACAAGTTTAACTTTCCCGTGAGTTTAAATTTCTAATTCATAATTTCTAATTTCTAATTTTAATAAACTGTGTTTAAAAAAATACTGGTTGCCAATCGCGGCGAAATTGCCCTGCGTATTATCCGCACCTGTAAAGAGATGGGCATTAAAACGGTAGCGGTTTACTCTACCGCCGATAAAGAAAGTCTACACGTCCGTTTTGCAGACGAAGCTGTATGCATTGGCCCTCCATCCAGCACCTTATCGTATTTAAATATTCCCAGCATTATTTCTGCGGCCGAAATAACCAATGCCGACGCCATTCATCCGGGTTACGGCTTTTTATCCGAGAATGCAGAATTTTCGCGTATTTGTCAGGAAAACGGCATTAAGTTTATTGGCGCTACTCCCGAAATGATTCATGCCATGGGAGATAAATCTTCGGCTAAATCTACCATGAAAAAAGCCGGGGTTCCTACTATTCCGGGTTCCGAAGGCTTACTCAAATCCGTAGAAGAAGGTATTAAGCTGGCCCATAAAATTAAATATCCGGTTATTATTAAAGCTACCGCCGGTGGTGGTGGCCGGGGTATGCGCATTATTAACTCCGACGAAGAATTTGAAAAGGCTTGGAACAGTGCGCGCACCGAAGCAAAAGCGGCTTTTGGGGACGATGGCATGTACCTGGAAAAGTTCGTAGAAGAGCCCCGCCACATCGAAATTCAATTAGTAGGCGACCAATATGGGAAAGTATGCCATTTATCGGAACGCGATTGCTCTATACAGCGGCGCCACCAGAAATTAATCGAAGAAACGCCTTCCCCGTTTATTAACGAGGATTTACGCGATGCCATGGGCAAAGCCGCCATTGCCGGCGCTTCGGCTATTCGTTACGAAGGAGTGGGTACCATTGAGTTTCTGGTAGACAAGCATAAAAATTTTTACTTCATGGAAATGAATACCCGAATTCAGGTGGAACACCCGATAACCGAGGAAGTAATTAATTTTGACCTTATAAAAGAACAGATTAAAGTTGCGGCTGGAGTACCCATTACCGGTAAAAATTATTATCCGCAGATGCACGCGATTGAATGCCGGATCAATGCCGAAGATCCAATGAATGGATTTCGGCCAGCGCCGGGCAAGATTACCACCCTGCATATTCCGGGTGGTCATGGGGTTCGGGTAGATACGCACGTATACGCTGGTTATACCATTCCGCCGAACTACGATTCCATGATTGCCAAATTAATCACCACGGCGCAAACCCGGGAAGAAGCTATTGTTAAAATGAAGCGGGCTTTAAGTGAATTTGTAGTAGAAGGGGTTAAAACAACCATTCCTTTTCATTTAGCCATGATGGACGATGAAAATTTTAAATCTGGTAATTTTACCACCAAATATCTGGATACTTACGACTTTACTAAAATAGCTGAGTAGTTAAAATAGTAGTAAAAAAGCCTAAATATCCGGCCAAAATCCAGAAGATTACAAAGCAAAAACCCCGAAAAATCGGGCTTTTTGCTTTGTAAAATTTAAAAAGTCGTATTTGTAACGGTTTAACTCCAGATATCATAAGGTCCTATTATGCAGGAATAACTGGGACGTTAATTGTATCCGATTTACCTTAATTATGGTGCATAACCACCGCCTTGTTTAGATAAAATTATTTATTATTAACTTGCTCTTCAGCCATTACTAAATCTTCCAGTTCCTGGTACCATTCTGCTCCGTATTTGCGGATAAGTGGTTCTTTTAAAAACTGGTACACCCGCACGCCTAGGTCTTGGCCAAAATTACAAGCCGCATTACAAATCTGCCATTTATCATAGTTTAACGCTTCAAATCCATCGTATTTGGTAATCCGAATGGGATACAAATGGCACGAAATAGGTTTACGCCATGTAATTTTACCTGCCAGATAAGCCTGCTCAATCCCGCATTTTAAAGTTAAATTTGCGTCATAAATGGCATAAGCACACTCCCGGTTCCCGATGGTAGTAGTGGAAAAATCGCCTTCCCAGTCTTTAATGTACAAACCTTGTTCCGCAATAGCTTTTTGGCCATCTAAAGAAAGATAAGGCTTAATAACTTCGTAGTTTTCCTTTAATATGGTTAGTTCCTCTTCTTCCAAAGGAGCGCCTAAATCACCTTCCACACAGCAAGCTCCTTTGCATTTATCCAGGTTACACACGAAAAATTTATCTTTTAAATCGTCGCTCACGACGGTATGTTGCAAAACAATCATATTACCTTTATATAGCCAATTACAAAATTACCGGGTTTTTAGTTCGGGAGCAAACTCCGGTCGGGTACTCATACCAAGCAATACCTAATAGTTGTGGATTACTATTCGCAAAGTTTTTATATTATTGATCAATCATTCTATTTTTTTAAATTTTTATGACTACAGCATCGATTGATTCGCTTCGTTACCCTATTGGTAAGTTCCAGTCCAAAAATACTTACTCGGCGGATGAACTAAAAGAATACATCCAGGATATCAGCCATTTGCCGGCTCTTTTGCGCAAAGCAATTAAAGACTTAGGCGAAGCAGAGTTAGAAACTCCGTACCGGCCAGGTGGCTGGACCGTTCGCCAAACGGTAAACCACGTGGCCGATAGCCACATCAATAGCTATGTTCGTTTCCATTTGGCCCTTACCGAAGAAAAACCCGTGATTAAGCCTTACGAAGAACATTTGTGGGCGGAGTTGGTTGATGGCAAACACGCTCCCGTGGAAATTTCCTGTATTTTGTTAGAAGCATTGCATCTGCGGTGGGTTATGTTGCTAGAATCGCTTACGCCGGAACAATGGCAACGAACCTTTGTGCACCCGCAGTCTGGCGAAGTAACGTTAAGTAATGCCGTTGGATTATACGCCTGGCACGGCAAACATCACGTGGCACATATTACCGCATTAAGAAACCGGAACTTTGACCGGTAGAGACAAGCATCAAGCAAAAATTTAAAAAAACAACTTGAAACCTCGCTAAACTTTATATCTGGGATCAGGGCTTACGTATTGGTTAGCAAAATCGCCTTGCAGAAATTTATAATGCGCCACCATCGCGATCATAGCCGCATTATCAGTGCAATATTGAAAATCCGGAATGTACACGTTCCAGTTATAACGCGTGGCACCTTCTTGCATGGCGCGCCGCAAACCGGAGTTAGCCGAAACGCCGCCCGCAATGGCAATTTCGCGAATCCCGGTTTCTTTCGCCGCTAATTTCAATTTTTTAAGTAAAGTTTGAATTAAGGCGTTCTGAATACTGGCACAAATATCGGGTAAGTTTTCGGCAATAAAATTTGGATTTTGCGTTTTATTATCGCGGAGAAAATACAAAACAGCCGTTTTAATGCCGCTAAACGAATAATCATAACCAGGCATACTCACAATGGGAAAAGTAAAACGATCCGGATTACCTGTGGCAGCAAGTTGGTCCAGTAAAGGCCCCCCGGGGTAATCTAAACCTACTAATTTTGCGGATTTGTCAAAAGCTTCGCCTACGGCATCATCGGTAGTTTGGCCAAGTATCTGCATATTCAAGTAATCTTTTACTAAAACAATTTGCGTATGGCCGCCGCTTACCGTCAGGCATAAAAAAGGGAAAGCAGGTTTTGGTTCGTCGATAAAATGCGCTAAAATGTGGGCTTGCATGTGGTTTACCTCTATCAAAGGAATCTGTAAACCCAAAGCAAAAGCTTTCGCAAAAGAGCAACCAACCAGTAAAGCGCCGAGCAAACCCGGACCGCGGGTAAAGGCTACTGCATCTAACTCCTTTTTTGTTATCTTTGCCGTAAGTAAGGCTTGCGTTACTACCGGAATAATGTTCTGCTGGTGCGCCCGGGAAGCTAATTCCGGAACCACGCCGCCGTATTGTTTATGAACCTCCTGGGTAGCTACGATGTTGGCTAAGACCTTGCCGCCGCGAATAACGGCGGCCGAAGTATCATCGCAGGAAGATTCAATTGCTAATAGTGTAGGACTCATATTTATTTGGAAAACAACAAAAATAAATGGGCTGGTGTTATCAAAACTACTCTAAGAATAGTTTTAGGCTTGTTTCTATTCTTTATTTTACTTTTTACCTGTTTAGTAATTGCCTTGCGCCAGCCGGCTATTCAAACCAGGGCAGTACAAAAAGCTTCCTCCGTACTTTCTGCTAAAATTGGTCACCAGGTTACCATTGAACGGGTAGCCATCCGTTTTTTTAACAAAGTTATACTGGAAAAAGTAAAAGTTCTTGATCGGAATAAACAAGAATTATTTTATATCGGGGAAGCGGAAGCTAGTTTAAGTGGATTTTCACCGCGGAACTACCGGCAATTAACCATTAACGAGCTTAAACTTACCAATCCGCACGCCGCTTTTGTCCGCTACAAAACGGCCGATTCTATGAATTTAAGTGTTTTTATAGCGGCCATTAAAAGACTGGTTAAAAAAGATACTACCCAAACGGCTAAAGCTAAGTTTGATTTTAAAATAAACAATTTAATTCTGAAGAACGGTCAATTCCGTTACGAGAATCAAAAACGCGAACCTACTGCTTTTGGTATGGATTACCAGCACTTGGATATTGATAGCATAAATGTTACTGTTTCTGACATTATCTTAGGCGATACCATTAAAATTCGCCTCACCGATTTACAAGCCCACGAACATAAATCTAATGCCAAACTCAAAAACCTAGACGCCCGCATGGTATACACGTCTACTTTTTGGGAATTTGCCGACTTAGACCTACGCTTAAATCGAAGCAACCTGCGTCGCTATGTACGGTTTGATTATAAGCGTTTTTTAAATTTTACCTCTTTTAACGACAGTGTGCAGGTAACCGCTACGCTTGATTCCGCGGCTATTTTTTCCGATGACATTGCTTTATTTGCCCCGCAATTAAAAGAATGGCACGACAAAATTTTAATTTCCGGCGAGGCTAAAGGTAAGGTCCGGCGCTTTAATGCCAAAAACATTGATCTTTACTACGGTGATAAAACCCATATCGTGGGTAATTTAAGCGCCGATGGCTTACCGCGTTATAAAGAAACTTTTGCCGATTTAAAATTAAAACCTTCGGTAATTACGGCTCGTGATCTGAAAAAATTTATTCCGGCTAAAAATTACGCCCTGGTAGAACGCTTAGGCACCATTAAACTACAAGGCGATTTTCTCGGCTTTTATTCTGATTTCGTGGCGCATGGTTCTTTTGCCACGGCCTTAGGAAAAGTAGTGTCGGATATAAATTTAAAAATTAATAAAAACCCAGACTTATCTACATATACCGGCGATTTACGAACCGACCAATTTGCATTAGGAAAGTTATTAGGCGATACCCGTACCTTGCAATCTATTTCGATGAACGGACAGGTAAAAGGTACCGGCTTCAACCTGCGGAACGCCCGTTTGAATTTGGATGCGACGATCCGTTCGGTTGGCATAATGGGCTATACTTACCGCAACTTAACTACCGATGCTACTTTAAGCCGCCAGTTAGTAGCCGGAAAAATTAAAATTAATGATCCTAATTTAGTGCTTTCGGCCAACGGAACTATTAATTTAAGCCAAGCCCAACCAACTTTCGACCTTACCACTGCCGTTACCCGGGCCGATTTACAAGCCTTAAAATTATCTAACAAAAAATTTATTCTGCAAACCAACGCCAGTTTAAATTTTACCGGTATCAACCTAAACGATTTGTTAGGTCAGGCCACTTTGCAGCAAACATCGCTTACCTACGGGAAAGAAGTCATAAATTTTGATTCGGTTTCCATAAAGTCTGCCATTAACTCAGATAATCGCTCTGTTGCGGTAAGCAGCAACATTCTGGACTTTACGGTTTCCGGTAATTTTCAAATTTCTCGGCTAATAGCGGACTTAACTACGTTTGTGCGGGAAGATATACTAAGTTTTAAAAGCAATAAAGCGGCCACCGAATCTTACTACCAGAAAAAGAAGCCTTACGAAGGTCCGGACTATGAGTTGAGCATGAACCTGCGGTTTAAGAAAGGCAATTCCTTGCTGAGAGCGTATTTACCGGATGTATACCTGGCCGAAAACACATTGTTCACCGGTACTTTCCGGCAAGGCCGTAATTCCACTTTTAACTTGTATAGCCACCTGGACACCCTAATTTACGGCAAATACCAATTTTATAACAACGAACTGGAGTTTGATAATTCTAAATTACGGACCAGCACCAACATATTGGCCAGTTTAGTGTTCTCGTCGCGTACGCAACAATTTACCACCGCTGCTCCTTCCGAAAATTTGTTTATAGAAGGTATCTGGAACGACAGTACCATTAATTTTGCGGCCAATATTGCGCAAAGCAACAGTACCAACAAAGCGGCCGTAGCCGGCAATATCAGCTTTCCACCCGACAAAATTCAGATTGTATTTAATCAGTCTAACATTAACGTATTAGGCAAACAATGGAACATCCGGCCTACGAACAGCATCTTAATCGGCGGCGCTGGTAAAGAAATTGAAGTAAATAATCTGGAACTGTATTTCGAGAATCAGAGCATTAACTTGGCCGGATTTATTTCCCGGGATCCCGAGCAGGAATTAGTAATGGATGTTAAAAACTTCCAGTTGCAAAATTTGGTTCCCCTTATTAATCAGCAGATTTTTGGGGTTTTAAATGCCAAGGCGTCGGCCTCCAACTTATTTAATAAATCCATTATACTCAGCAAATTAACCGTAGACTCCTTACGCCTGGATACTATTTACATCGGCGAAATTAATGGCTCTACCGATTGGGATAAGAATGAAGATAAAATTAAAGTAGATTTAGGCATATTCCGGAGCAACATGCGCGTAGTTTCGGTTACCGGCGATTATAATCCCCGTTCGGAAACGAACCCGTTGAATTTATTGGCGGTAATGGACGAAGCTCCCGTAAAACTGGTTGAACCTTTGTTAAAAACGCTTTTCTCCGATTTATCGGGTATTATGGAAGGCCGGGTACAAATAAACGGCCGTTTAAACGCGCCGGTATTAATTGGGTCGGCGTTCGTTACAAACGGACGCTTTCGGGTGAATTATTTAAACACCTATTATACGTTTAGCGATCGTATTTATTTTTCTGATAAAGATATCACCTTTCAGAATATTCGAATCCGGGACATGTTTAACAATCCGGCAACCATTGCGGGGAGCATCCAACACGAAGGCTTCCGGAATATGAAGCTTGATTTAAAAGGAGAATTTCGTCGTTTTATGGTTTTAAATACGACGCGGGCGCAAAATTCTTTGTATTACGGTACGGCCATTGCTAGCGGCACAGCCAGCTTAACCGGTGAACCTTCTAATTTGTTTATTACCGTAAACGCCCGCAGCGACGCGGGTACAAAAATGTCGATCCCGTTGGATGGGCAGCAGGAAGCCCGGCAACAAAGTTATATCCAGTTTGTCAATCATAAAAGAGCAGACTCCGTAGCTACGGGTCCTGCGGTGAATGCGCCGCGAGTAGACCTGGCCGGTATAAATTTAAAATTTAACCTGGGGATTACCCAAGAAGCCGAATTGGAGATAATTTTTGATGAAGAAACCGGCGATATTGTACGGGGTTCCGGTAACGGCCGGATAAACTTAAATATCGATACCCGCGGTGAATTTTCCATGGACGGCCAGGTGGAAATTGTGCAAGGTTATTACAATTTTACGCTGTATAACATCATTCGGAAAGGCTTTAATATCCGGCCCGGCGGCACCATCACCTGGAACGGCGACCCATACGCCGGTATTATGGACTTAACCGCCACCTATACCCAGCGCATTGCTTTACCTACCAGTATTTCTCCGGATAAAAGCGCTTTTCGTTATCCCGTAACGGCCGTTATGGATTTAGATGGCAAATTACTCTCCCCGGAAATTAAGCTTAACCTGGAATTTGAGGAAACTCCGGCGGCGCTCGAAACGCAGATAAATGCTTATTTAGCGGATATCCGTAATAATCAGGACGAGTTGAACCGGCAGGTGTTTAATCTACTCATTTTAAAACGTTTATCCGATCCGGCTAACGCTTCACAATCAAATGTAAGTGCTCAGGTAGATAATGCGCTTGGCTTAACCAGTAGTTTAAGTCAGGCTTTATCTAACCAATTAGGTAATTTAATTTCGCAACTCGATAGCAACCTGGAAATTGATATTGGCCTGGATGGGTTTACCGGACAACAATTAAATGATTTACAACTTCGGCTCAGTTACTCTTTTTTTAAAGGACGCTTGCGGTTAAGTCACGAAGGCGGATTGCCGGGAAGTAATTACAACAACACCGATCCTACTAATCCAAATTATAATCCGACTAACGGCGAAGTACCGGGTTCTTGGCGCGCCGATATTTTTATGCGGGAAGACGGAAAGCTTCGACTTAAACTAGAATACAACATTCTTCCGTATTCCTACACTACTTTTGGCCAAAATACCGTGAGCAGTTTACGCGGCAGTATTTTGCACACCGAACGGTTCGATTCTTTCTCCGAGCTTTTTGCCCGCCGGAAATTGCGTCGCCGGATGCGCAAACCGCCCGAGAAAATCATAATTGACTCTGATGACCGGGTAGGATTATAACATTTACCAGGTTATCAATGACCAGCTACCAATTATTATTTATCAAAGGTTATCTGTTAAATAAGCAAACATTTATTCAGCTTTATATTGGCAGGTAATCACTTGAAGTAAGAATTTTTAAAAAAACTGCAGGCTTGGTACTTGAATTTATAACTATCGGAAGCATCTCAAAGAGATTTTGATCTTTTATCAATCATTACTATTTATCAAACGAAATCACGCTTGGGATAAATAGTATTTGGTACATGCTACTTGGTAACTGGTAAATGGAAGCCGGTAAATGTTGAAACATGAGCTTTTTATTCTTAATTTCGCCGGGCAAAAGAATTTATGGCCAGACAACCTTCCAAACCTACCCGTAAAAAAAGCTTGGCAGTTACCCACACGCGATGGTTATTTTTACCATTACCCTGGCCTTGTTCGTTATTGGCTTGTTCAGCACCTTACTCATTCATGCGGGTAAATTATCCGATGTGGTGAAGCAAAGCATTGAAGTACAGGTTTACCTGGATTTTGATTTAACCCAGACGCAACTGGCCCGCATGAAAAATATTTTTTCGCAAAAAGAATACATTGCTTACTTAAACCAAGAACCGCAGGTACGTTTTTTCTCGAAAGAAGAAGGCGCAAAAGAGTTTATTCAGGAGAGTGGCGAGGATTTTATGGCTTTTCTGGGCGATAACCCGCTGCGCGATGCCTACATATTAAACATTAACCCGGATTTTGCCGATTCGGAGCACTTAAAGAAAATAAAAGCCGAACTGGAAGAAATAGACGGGGTGTACGAAGTGCAATACGTAGCCAGTCTAATTGATTCTATCAATCAAAATTTAAAAAAATCAGCATTATACTGCTTAGCTTCGCCGGCATTCTGGTGTTGGTGGTTATTATATTAATTAATAATACTATCAAACTGGCTATGTTCTCCCAGCGTTTTCTTATCCGGAGCATGCAACTTGTGGGCGCTACCTCGGGTTTTATACAACGGCCTTTCATGAACCGGGCGATCATACAAGGTTTAATCAGCGGCTTGCTGGCCTCCGGGATGCTTTTGGGGTTGTTAACGTACGCGTATTATCAAATCAATGAATTATACCTCCTCCGGGATGAAACCAAGTTAATCATTCTGGCGGGTTTGTTAGTCCTATTGGGTATGATCATCGGGTATATCAGCTCTTACCGGGCCGTACGGAAATACATGCGTTTATCCCTGGATGAACTTTATTAATTAGATGCTAGACACTAGATACCAGACTTAAATTATTTGAAGAATACCGAACATAATATTTAAATTTTCACAACAACTTATACATAATAATTCTAACGTCTAGGATCTAAAATCTAGCGTCTTAAGAAATATGGAAAATAAAAATCAGTTTGCTTTTGGTCGCCGCAACTACCTGTTAATGATTGTAGGCTTGGTGGTATTGGGTATCGGCTTCATTATCATGACCCTGGATAAGGAGCCTTACGGCGAAGGATTTTTGGGTATTACATTAGGACCAATTTTTTTAGTTATAGGATTTATTATCGAGTTTTTCGCCATTCTGGTGAAAGATCGCAAAAAAGTTTAAATGAGTTTCTGGCACGCAATTATTCTGGCTATCGTAGAAGGCCTTACTGAATTTCTACCCGTATCTTCCACCGGTCACATGATTATTGCCTCTAGTTTAATGGGCATTACCGCATCGGAATTTACCAAAATGTTCACGGTTAATATTCAGTTCGGAGCGATCTTATCGGTGCTGGTATTATACTGGAAGCGGTTTTTTCAATCGCTGGATTTTTATAAAAAGTTATTGTTTGCCTTTATCCCAGCCGTTGTGGTTGGTTTTTTACTCAACGATGTAATTGATGCCATGCTGGAGAGCGTGGTTACCGTTGCCATCTCTTTGGTGTTGGGCGGCGTAGTACTGTTATTTGTAGATAAATGGTTTAATAATGATCCAATGCACAGCACGCCTTCGGCTAAACAAGCTTTTATAATTGGTATTGCCCAATGCATTGCCATGATTCCCGGAGTCTCCCGCTCAGCGGCATCCATTATTGGCGGCCTGGCCCAAGGTATTTCCCGGAAAGCGGCGGCCGAATTTTCGTTTTTCCTGGCTATACCTACCATGCTGGCCGCGGCCAGTTATAAATTTATCACTGACTTCCTGCACCTGGACATTAAAGATGATATTCTGAAAATGAATACGTACAAAATACAGTCCAGCTTAAACCACTTATCGGCGCACGATGTGCAAACACTTTTATTAGGCAACTTAGTCGCTTTTATAGTAGCGATGCTGGCTATTAAGTTTTTTATTAATTTCTTAACGAAGTATGGCTTCCGGGTTTTTGGTATTTACCGCATTATTGTGGGGGCTTTGTTGTTGTTGCTCTTATTGTTCGGAGTTGATTTAAGTGTGTAATATGAAAGACTACGATTTTGAAGCCGGCGAAATCCTACTGATGAATAAACCCTTACATTGGACTTCGTTTGATGTGGTAAAAAAAGTACGGAACCAGCTTCGAATTAAAAAAATCGGCCATGCCGGCACTTTAGATCCTTTAGCTTCGGGTTTGCTTATTTTATGCACCGGAAAGTTTACCAAGAAAATAGACGAAATTCAAAGCCAAGAAAAAGAATACACGGGTCATTTTACCATTGGCCAGACCACTCCTTCGTTCGACCTGGAAACAGCCGTCGATCAAACTTTGGATTACCGGCACATAACTACTGAAGATATTCAGGCTGCTGCCGCTTCTTTCCTGGGACAGATTGATCAAATACCGCCTTTGTTTTCGGCAGTTAAAATAAACGGGGAACGAGCTTATACTTTGGCCCGGCGGGGCGAGGAGGCCGAGATTAAGGCCAAGGCTATTTTTATCAAAACTTTTGAAATTACGCAAATAGAACTGCCCTTAGTCTATTTTCGGGTGGTATGCTCCAAAGGTACCTATATCCGCAGCTTGGCCCGCGATTTTGGGCAAAAATTGGGTTGCGGGGCTTATTTATCACAACTAGTACGCACCCGAATCGGGGAATACGACTTAAGACAAGCGCTTACCCTGGACAATATTCAGGAAATCCGGAAGTACAGACAAGAACAACATGCAGGTAATTCGTAGCCTTACTGATTTTCCGGAACTAAGCCAGGCAGTGGTTACTAGCGGCACTTTTGATGGCGTACACCGTGGCCACCAGAAAATTCTGCAACGCCTGATTCAGCTAGCACAAGCTATAAATGGGCAAAGTGTGGTGATTACCTATTGGCCCCATCCTCGTCTGGTTCTCCAACCAGAAATTCAAAATATTCATTTGTTGTCCACCATAGAAGAACGGATTGAACAACTGGCGGCTTTTGCCGTAGATTATCTCTTAATTATTCCGTTTACCCGCGAATTTGCCAATTTAGACTCGGAACAGTTTGTCTCGGAAATCCTCATAAAAACCATTCGCACCAAAAAATTAGTTATTGGCTACGATCACCGGTTTGGACGTAACCGGGCCGGTAGTTTTGAATATTTACGGCAACATGCCCCCGAATTAGGTTTTGAAGTAGAAGAAATACCGCGCCAAGACATTGACCATGTAGCCGTAAGTTCTACCAAAATCCGGACGGCGCTAGAAGCCGGCGAAATTAAAACAGCCACTGCTTATTTGGGCCGCTATTATGCCTTAGTGGGAACAGTGGTGCTGGGTAAACAATTGGGCCGCACCTTAGGCTACCCAACCGCTAACTTAAATATCACGGAACAGCATAAACTAATTCCCAGACAAGGTATTTACGTAGTGCAGGTAAAAATTAAAAATCAGCTATTTGGTGGCATGCTGAGTATTGGTACTAATCCTACAGTGGGCGGCACGAACCAAACCGTTGAAGTAAATATTTTTAATTTCTCCGGTAATCTATACGGTCAGGAAATTACCTTGCTTTTTCTCGATCGCATTCGTAGTGAAGAAAAGTTTGCTAATCTGGATGAACTTATTACCCAGATGCATCAGGATAAAATCAAGTCTTTGAGCGTTTTAAATAGTTTTTTTTAAATTTTTAGTATTTTACCCGCGACTTCATCGGTGACTAGCAATCTTATAAAGTCATTTATTTCACTCCACTTCACTTAATTAAAATACGTTCCTGTATTCTCCCGGATTTTTGTGTAGAGCACTAAATATAGCAGGCGGCTTCTTCTAATCATTTTTGATTTCTCGTATATTCATAGCATACAATTAAAAATGTATGATAAATAAAGAAGTAGCCAGTGCACAAGAAGCCCTGGCGGATATACCGGACGGTGCGGTTCTAATGCTGGGTGGGTTTGGTTTATGCGGTATACCCGAAAATTGCATTGCCGAACTCCTGCGTAAGGGCACCAAAAATTTAACCTGTATTTCTAATAACGCCGGGGTCGATAATTTTGGCTTGGGAATACTCTTGCAAAAGCGCCAGGTAATAAAAATGGTGGCGAGCTACGTGGGTGAAAATGCCGAGTTTGAAAAACAACTGCTTAGTGGTGAATTAGTAGTAGAATTAATTCCGCAAGGCACCTTAGCCGAACGAATCCGGGCGGGTGGGGCGGGCATTCCGGCTTTTTATACCCCAGCTGGCTATGGCACCGAAGTAGGTGCAGGCAAAGAAGTTCGGGAGTTTAACGGCAAAATGTATTTACTGGAATATGGGTTACGCGCCGATTTTGCCCTGGTGAAAGCTTGGCGGGGAGATACCGCCGGAAATTTAATCTATAAAGGTACGGCCCGCAATTTTAATCCCATGATGGCCACCGCCGGTAAAATTACCATTGCGGAAGTAGAACAACTCGTACCAGCCGGCGAGCTCGACCCAAACCACATTCATACGCCCGGTATTTTTGTGCAACGCATCTTTCAAGGACAAGCTTACGAAAAACGAATCGAACAACGTACCGTAAGAACGTAAGATATACTAAATTGCTGCTCTCATGAAAATAGCTGAAGATAAACGACCGAGTAAATTTGCTGTTTTCTTCGAAAACTTTGCCGGTAAAATTACCTGGGCTTCCGGAAAACCAGTTTCTTTTCTGGCGGCTTTTGGTTTTGTATTAATCTGGGGCATCACCGGCCCTTTGTTCCATTTTTCGGATACTTGGCAATTAGTAATAAATACGGTTACCAGCATTGTTACTTTTTTAATGGTTTTTTAATTCAACAGGCACAAAACAAAGACTCGCAGGCTATCCAGTTAAAATTAAATGAAGTAGTAGCGGCTTTAAAAGGGGCCAGTAACCGCCTTATTAATATCGAAGACTTAAGCGATGATGAATTAAAAGTCCTGAAATCGTACTACGACCAATTAGCCGAAATTGCTGAGAAAGAGGAAAGCATCGTAGAAGCCCATTCGATGGAAGACGCCCGGGAAAATCAAGAAGCTAAAGAACGGGCCGATCACAAACCACAGTAGGTTAGTTGTTGGTTGCTAGTTGCTGGTTATTAGTAAAAATTTTAAAATTTTTGATCTTAATAGACAATTCAGCTAATTTTTCTCTTAATTGTTCTCAACACTAGCCCATAAAAACAACCAACTAACAACCAACAACTAAATATGGCCTTGGACAAACACGGCATCGCGAAACGGATTGCGCAGGAATTACGGGATGGGTATTACGTGAATCTCGGCATCGGTATCCCAACGTTAGTGGCCAATTATATTCCGGCGGGTATAAACGTAACGTTGCAGTCCGAGAATGGTTTGTTAGGGATGGGGCCGTTCCCCACCGAAACGGAAGTAGATCCTGATCTGATTAATGCCGGAAAGCAAACGGTAACTACGCTGCCGGGTTCTTCGCTCTTTAGTTCCGCCGAAAGTTTTGCCATGATCCGGGGCGAGCACGTCGATTTAACGGTGCTGGGGGCCATGGAAGTGTCGGAGCGCGGCGATATTGCTAACTGGAAAATTCCGGGTATAATGGTGAAAGGCATGGGCGGCGCCATGGATTTGGTAGCTTCGGCTAAAAACATCATTGTGGCCATGCAACATACCAGCCGCGATGGTCAATCTAAACTGCTTACTTCGTGTACCTTACCTATAACCGGCTTGCAGTGTGTAAAAAAAATAGTAACTGATTTAGCCGTTCTGGATATTACACCGGAAGGGTTTGTCTTGCGCGAACGAGCCCCCGGAGTAACGGTGGAACAAATTCAGAAAGTTACCGCCGGCAAATTGATAACTCCGGATAGTGTTCCGGAAATTAAAATATAACTAGTTTTGTTACCATTAGTTATTTAGAAAAACTTTCCACGATGGGCTGCCTATTTTTTTAAATTTTTGCAGCCTTACTTACCTGTATTATGACTGATAAAAGTAAACCATCCGATAAAACCAAAGAACCCGAACATAAGTTAACCCTGCGCCAGTTACGGCTCGCCGATTACAAAGCTATAAAAGGCATTATGGACACTGTTTATTCTAACTTGGGCGGCTCCTGGACCAAAGAAGAATTTGTGGCTTTGTTAAAAGCTTTTCCGGAAGGCCAAATATGCATTACCGATAAAGGCAAAGTAATAGCAGGAGCATTAAGTATCATCGTAAAATATTCCGATTACGGCGATAAACACACCTATGAGCAAATTGTGGGCAAAGGCAAATTTGATACCCACAACCCTGATGGCGACACGCTTTATGGGGTAGACGTGTTTGTAGATCCCGAGTACCGGAACTTGCGTTTAGGCCGCCGTTTATACGATGCCCGGAAAGAAATGTGCGAAAACCTGAACATGCGTGGTATTATTGCCGGTGGCCGAATACCGGGCTACTTAGAACACGCCGAGAAAATGTCGCCGCGCAAATACATTGACATGGTGCGGAACAAGGAAATTTACGACCCCATTTTAACCTTTCAGCTCAGTAACGACTTCCACGTTCGAAAAATTTTAAAAGGCTACATGCCCAGCGATGTTGAGTCGAAAGCGTACGCTACTTTACTCGAATGGATTAACGTGTATTACGAAGAACGGGAAGAATTAATTGGTGGTCAAAAAACCGTTGTCCGGATTGGTGTGGTGCAGTGGCAAATGCGAAATCTAACTTCTTTAGAAGATTTACTGCAGCAAATAGAGTTTTATGTGGATACGGTGAGTTCCTACAAAGCAGATATTATCATGTTTCCGGAGTTTTTTAACGCTCCCATGATGGCCCTTTCCAACGACCCGTCGCCCTCGGCTGCTATTCGTACCTTAGCCGATTATACCGAGGAAGTGCGGGAAAAACTCATTAGCATGGCCTTGTCGTACAATATCAATATTATTGCCGGCAGTATGCCCGAGTATAATAATAAGCAGTTGCACAATGTAAGTTACCTCTGCCGCCGCGATGGCACCTACGATAAACAATACAAATTGCACGTAACCCCAGACGAGGCCGCTTATTGGGGTATGCGCGGCGGAAATAAACTATCTATTTTTGATACGGATATTGGCAAAATTGGTATACTGATTTGCTACGATGTGGAATTTCCGGAATTAGCTCGGATGCTATCGGATATGGACATGAAAATTTTATTTGTGCCTTACTGGACGGATACCAAAAACGCCTATCTGCGGGTACGGCGTTGCGCCCAGGCTCGGGCCATCGAAAACGAATGTTATGTGGCGATAACGGGCAGCGTAGGGAACTTGCCCCGTGTCGAAAACATGGATATACAGTATTCGCAATCGGCAGTGTTTTCCCCTTCCGATTTTGCTTTTCCGCACGATGCGGTGGTGGCCGAAGCCACGCCGAACACCGAAATGACCTTAATTGCGGACTTAGACCTTGATTTATTGAAAGACTTAAATACCGGGGGTAGTGTACGAAACCTGCGTGATCGCCGGAGAGATTTATATAATGTAAGCTGGATTATGGATTAATTTTTTTAAATGTTACACATAAAACGGATAGTTCGCCAAAGTGAACTATCCGTTTTTGTTTGTTAAAACCACGATTTCGGCAAAAATTATTACCTTCGCGCCAGAATTTTTAAGCAACCATGAGTAAAGAAAAACCCAGCCTTCCTAAAGGAACCCGCGACTTTAGTCCGGAAGTAGTGGGAAAGCGTAACTATATTTTTAACACTATTAAAAGAACTTTCCGTAAGTTTGGCTTTCAGCCGCTGGAAACGCCAACCATGGAAAATCTTTCGGTACTTACCGGGAAGTACGGCGACGAAGGGGACCAGTTAATTTTTAAAATTTTGAACTCCGGCGATTACCTGGCCAAAACTACTGTTGCCGATTATGAACTGGGCAGCAAACATTTACTCCGGAAAATTTCGGAGAAAGCCCTCCGGTACGATTTAACCGTGCCTTTTGCCCGGTACGTGGTCATGAACCGCAACGAAATTACCTTTCCGTTTAAACGCTACCAAATTCAACCGGTGTGGCGCGCCGATCGACCCCAACGTGGCCGTTATCGCGAATTTTATCAATGCGATGCTGATGTAGTAGGTACCAAATCCTTACTTTGCGAAGCCGAAATTGTACTGATGATTGATGAGGTTTTTACCAGTTTAGGTATAACGGATTTCACCATTAAGATTAACCACCGTAAAATTTTAGAAGGTATAGCTGAGATTATTGGTCAAAAGGGTCGTGAAGTGGATTTTTATGTAGCTATTGATAAGCTTGATAAAATTGGAGTTGAAGGAGTTAAAAAAGAATTATTAACTAAAGGCATACCTGCTGAAGAAGTAGCCAAACTGCACACTTTATTATCTTATACAGATTTTGGTATTGAGACTATTAATGCTATTCCGGAAATAATCAAAAATCAATTTGATAATCAGAACACTCAAATTGGCCATTTAGAAATTGATAAAGTAAGAAACTATGTAGAAACTATAAATAGAGTTGCTTTAAAAAATGTTAAGATTGATCCCACGCTGGCCCGGGGTCTCTCCTACTACACCGGCTGTATTTTCGAAGTTAAGGTAAACAATGTGCAAATGGGCAGCATATCGGGTGGTGGTCGTTACGATAACCTGACGGGTATGTTTGGCCTGCCCAATGTATCCGGCGTGGGCATTTCCTTTGGCGTCGACCGGATATACGATGTACTGGAAGAATTACAGTTATTTCCGGAGTCGGTGCAAACCAGCACGCAAGTACTGCTTACCAACTTCGATAGCTTATCTGAAGCTTATGCTTTGCCTATTTTGCAACAATTGCGGGCGGCCGGTATTGCCACGGAACTGTATCCCGATCAGGTAAAATTAGCCAAGCAAATGACCTACGCTGATCAGAAAAAAATACCTTACGTATTGTTGATCGGCTCCGAAGAAATAACATCGGGTCAGTTGAAATTTAAAAATATGCGTACTGGCGAGCAAGAAAGCCTTCCGCTAGCAGAAATTATCAAGAGGTTAGCCCTTTAAAATGGAACGCGTATTTTCGATTAAACATAATCAACCACTTACAGTTGAGGCAATTCAACAGATTCTGGCGAAACAAATAAGCGTTACCTTTTCGCCTGACCTTAATGGAAATTCAAAATCCGATATTCTCAACACGCAAGAAGCAATAACATCCGCCGAACTGCAAGCATTTGCCATAGGATTAGGCCCGGAAACTCCGGCCGAACTAACACCTTTAATGCTTGTCTTGCTGGCCGATTTTGTCTTTAAAAACCCAATTGCAAATAGTTTGCAAATTATTTCCCGAATCCTGGAATTTTACGATTATGAAGTTTTACCCCAGGTTTTCAGTCAAGGACTTTATACCTCTCCTGCTGCTCATTTAATCTTACCGGTATTTGGCGTTGGCAAAGTGTATTACCAAGGTTATTTATTAAAAGCCGCCGATGTGCACGACATATTTAGTTGGCAACCTATACCCTGGCCGGAAGATTTGCCACTTGCCCTTACCTCAACTTCTTTCCTGGGATTAAGTAATTTAATTTACTCTTTTATACAGCTTAAAAAACTTGTCAGCTATTCCGAAGTGCTTTTACCTCCTGTTGACCTATTAACCGATTCCGGAAATCTATACCCAGAGCAGTTGGAACACTTGGAACACCAGTTGAACAGCTTTTTAACTTTCCCGGAAGCGCAGTCAAAACCCGTAAACGGCTTAATGTATCAGGTAGTAAAATTATTTTTTAAATTCGGTGAATATATTCTGGAAAATTTAGCGCAGCCAAGAACGAACGAATCTTTTTCCATTGCTTTAAACAACCAAATTTCAACAAACTCCGCCCACCTGCTTACCTTAATAAAAGTACTTCATCAGGAAAGCTTCTTTTTGTTTGAAGGCGATTTTGACTCACATTCCGGCCCATCTACTGCTTTTACCAACCAACTGATGTTGCAGCCTTTCTTTTTTTTAAAAAATTTAGAAAAAAAAATGGCAATAACCACTCTGGTGCAATTAACTAAGGCTATTAACCCGGCTAATACGCTAAATGTAACAGCAAATCTTCAGGCTACATACCGAAAGCAAGTAATTGCCGTTTTAAAGGAAGCTGATTTTGACGAATTAATCCGGAAAACGATTGTGTTTATGTATGCCAGTGTTGCCAGTAAGTAACTTATCGAAAATTTTCTGGTTATGTATTTTACTGCAACTAGTAATTAGTAAAAATGTACCCGCGCAAACCAACCCCTGCCCGGATAAATTTAAGGCATACCATGCCAATGGAGCTGAAGTAAATACTTTTTGTGTAGGTGAAAAAATCCGGTTTAAATCGTGTTCGGCCAACGCGCAACCAGATAAGGAGTACTACGATACTAACAAAAATGATGGTTTGGCTTTCCCGGATACTGTTAAAAGTGTTACTTATAGCGCACCCGGTACCTATACCGTTACACAACTAATTAATACCGGCTTACCCGGGAATAACCAATTTGAGCGAACATTCACCGTATTAGATACTCCCCCACCTACCCTTACAGGATTTGCCTGCGCTTTTTATAAAGTAAACTTTAGAATAACCGACACCCATTATGATTATTACCGCGTCAACTTTGGCGATGGTACGGAGCTACGAGTACTACCCGGTAAAGACACAACGTACCAGTATCAGAAAGCCGGTTTATTTCAATTAACGGTAAAAGGAATCTTTAGGAATGCCTTGTGCATAACGGAAAACTCTCTGGAAATACCACCTTTAAATGAGATGAAGATTCCCCACTTAACCAGCATTGCTATCAACAATTATTCTAAAGAATCGGGCAAGTTGGAGATCAAAGCAGAACTACAGGGTGGCTATAGTTACCTTCTGGAGCAAGCTCCCGTAAATTCAAACAATTTCAGAGAAGTTAAACGTATAAATTCCGCTTTGGGAGATAATAGCCGTACGATAATCGTAGATCAAATAGATACGCGCACCGTTTACCAGTACCGCTTACAAGTTTCTGATAGTTGCCGTACCCATACCAACGTTTTTTCGAATATTTTAACTACCCAGCCTTTGGGGGTAACTACGCAGAATAAAACCAATCAATTAACTTGGCCCCTTTATCCTTCAGCAGCAGTAAGAAATTACCAGATATACCGTGATGCTCAATTAATTAAAACTCTACCAGCTTTAATCACCTCCTTTGTAGATGAAGTCGTGACCTGCGGGCAACAATATTGTTACCGCCTAGAGGTAGTCCTTCAGAATAATCAGTCGTCGTTTTCAAACGATACTTGCCAAAAGGTAATAGCTACCAAACCACCAAAAGCCGGATTGCTGGTAGCTTCTTACAATCTGCAAAATCAGGTAGAATTACGATTACAACCAGCGGCCCAGGAAACAGCGCAAGATGCAAACTGGCAAAAAAAAATGAATAACAGGCCTTTTATGAACCTAGGAAGCACGAAACAAAATACCTTTCTGGATGAAGCAAAGTTTAAAGAAAACGAACCACCCTGCTACCAGGCCACTTACACCGATCCTTGTGGACTAATTTCGGCTTTGAGCAATCAAGCTTGTCCAACAATGTTGAACGGAACATTTAACTCCGCAGAGAACCGGGTAAATTTACGTTGGTCGGCCTATATAGGCTTTACTCTCGTACCTCAATATACCGTTGAAGTATCTGATGAGGCTACCGGTCAATTGCTTGGTTCGTTTGCAGTAGGAAGCAACACCACATTTATCGACAGCAAATTAAATACTGCCAGCCAAATATTGGCCTACCGCATAAAAGTTACTTCGGCTAACCCAGGCGAAATTAGTTACTCCAACAAAGTAGTAATAGCTCAAAATTTTTCCGCCTTTATTCCTACGGCCTTTTCCCCTAATAACGATGGGTTAAATGATGTTTTTGAGCTAAAAGGAAAATTTATACAAACCTTGAACCTTAAAATTTACAACCGGTGGGGCCAAATTATATTTGAAAGTAAAAACCCTAATGAAGGCTGGAACGGTAAAATAAACGGCCAAGATGCGCCCGTAGGTACTTACGTTTACTCATTTACTGCTCAGGACCTTAACGGAAACCTTATTCAGCGGAAAGGATCCGTAACTTTAATCAAGTAAACTTCTCATATCCAGCATCCATTTAAAAATTAATCAGCTATTTAGCAGCAAATTACTTTTTCTTTTTTAAATTATTAAAATAGTCGTATTTTCAATTGATTTTTTAGAGATCTAACGAAGAGGCATCACCTAAAAATATAATTTCTGAATTTTGCACCGGGTATGGCAAGGAGAATTGCGTTAATTTATTTGCTGTTAGGTTTAGGCTGGATTACATGGAGTGGTTGGGCGCTGCAGAAAATAAATGTCATCTATCAGCTTGACCCACCACAAATTTTTAGGTTAGATCAATGGACAGGGTATTTCTTTGTTGTTGCCACGGCTTTGATTTTTTACGTTTTTATTCATCGTAATTTTTTAAAAAATCATCCGGATAGTCAGCATTTTCGACAAATGTTTGATGACAATCCCAATCCGATGTGGTTTTACGATAAGGAGTCGTTGTGTATACTGGCAGTAAACCAAGCCATGGTAGTGGAATATGGCTATACCCGGCAAGAACTGCTGCAGATGACTATCAAACAAATTCGTCCGCAGGAGAGTATTGGGGCCTTGGAAAATAGATTACAAGAAGATATACCCACTTACTCTAAAAGTGGCATTTGGTGCCACCAGCGTAAAAGCGGTGAGTTATTTTATGTACGAATTTATTCCAATTCTACGGAATACCAGGGGCATCTAGCTCGGTTGGTTATGGCCTTCGACATTACTCCTATCATTCAGGCCGAACAGGAAAACAGGGTATTAAACAATCGTTTAGAAAAAAAACAACGCTATTTACGTTCTATCATCGATTCGCAAACAACTTTTCTGATTCGCATCGACACGTTAGGCCAGTATACTTTTGTTAATCCGGCTTTTTGTCAAAAACTTAACTGTTCATTAGAATACATCTTAACCCAATCTTTTTTAACCGACCTGCTGCCCGAAGAAGAGGGACAAGTTCAAGAACTTATCCACCAATGTTTGCAGCAACCCGATAAAGTAGTACCTATTATGCTTCACAAAGTAAATAGTCAGGGTAAGCCAGTTCTTATACAGTGGGAGTTTGTGGCCATAAAAGCGGCTAAAGAAAAAATCACGGAGCTGCAAGGAATGGGGCGGGACGTTACGGAAGAAGTAGAATCGCAAACAAAGATTGAAGAATATACTCAACGAATCCACGATATTTTGGAGAGCATAACGGATGGTTTTTGCGCTATTGACAAAAACTGGAATTTCACTTACGTAAATAAAGAATTTGAGCGTTTGCTTTACAGCAAACGCGAAAATATAATGGGAACTTCGTTTTGGGAGCAATTCCCGGAATCTGTTTCCCTGCTTTTTCATAGTGAATTTCAAAAATCCATGCAGGAGCAAATAAAAGTACACTTTGAAGAATACTATCCGCGTTTTCAGGCTTGGTTCAAAGTGGCGGCTTATCCTACTCCCGATGGTTTAACCGTATATTTTCAAGATATTACCCAGGAAAAAAAGGCCCAGGAAAAAGACTTTGAAGATGCTCAAAACTTAAACGCGCTTATTAATAACCCAAGTGCGCTCATCTGGTCGGTTAATACCAAATACCAATTAATATCGGCTAACAAACCTTTTATCACTAAAATGTCTCAAGTTATGGGTATTACGCTGCAAAAAGGCGATAGCGTAATATATCCGGAATCTAACCCCGAATTGGTAAATAAATGGCTTGACCTGTACCAAAGAGCATTTCAAGGCGAAATTTATTCGGTAGAAGATAAAGAGATTAATGCTGATAATACGGTAACCTATTACGAAATAAGTTTTAATCCCATCCGGGACCGCGATGGTCGGATTACCGGTACTGGTTGTTTTTCCCGAAATATAACCGAGAATAAACGGCACCAGATTAAAATTCAGGAACAAAATGAAAAGCTGAAAGAAATTGCTTGGATTCAATCGCATAAAGTACGGGTACCTGTTGCCAATATTTTAGGCTTAGTAAACGCGTTTAATTACCAGGATTTAACCGATCCCTTCAACCTGGAAGTATTAACGAATTTACTTACTGTAACCAACGACTTAGACCTGATTATCCGGGAAATAGTAGATAAAACTAACGAAATAGAAGATAACCCTTCCGATTTAGCCAATCTTCGGATAATGCTCGGCGACCGCATTGATATTCATCCAACCAGGAGAATATAATCATAGGTACATATAAAAAATCATCGATCAAATTACTTTGGCTGTTTGGTAGCTTCCTATTAATTGTATAGGCAGTTAGTCCGGTAATCCTGTATATTCATAAGCCTAGTATCAAATTATTTGGTATTCGTGTTTAATAAATTAGAAGTAATAATTTTTAAACTCCTGCCTTTACCAGTCCTTAGGTATTATTTTTTAAATTATTACCTTTGCTCCACTTTATATAGTAATAATTAAAACCGCCAGCGCTATGTTTGATATGTTTTCGATGATGGGCAAGATAAAAGAGGTTCAGGCCAAAATGAAAGATGCCCAGGATAGCCTCCAGTTTATCACCGTTACTGCTGAGTCGGGGGCAGGTTTAGTAAAAGCAAAAGCAAACGGCTTACGTAAGTTGATTTCCCTGGAAATAGATGCTTCTTTGCTAAACCAGGAAGATAAAGAAATGCTCACCGACCTGGTCGTTGCCGCCGTTAATAAAGCCATGGATGAGGCCGGAGAGAAAGGTCGCGACGAAATGAAACGCCAAACCGAAGGATTATTGCCTAACATTCCCGGATTAGATTTAAACAGCCTTGGTTTATAAGCAGCGCCTTTCGGTTGCTATTGTTATTTTAAACTGGAATGGTCAGAAGTACTTAGCCCAATTTTTACCTTCCGTAGTTACGCATTCTTCCGGCTGCACCATTTTCGTGGTAGATAATCAATCTACCGATAACTCCGTGCCGTTTGTACAAGAAAATTATCCGAACATAAAGCTCATTCAACACGAGCAAAATTTAGGCTTCTGCGTAGGTTACAATCAAGCGATTCAGCAAATCGAAGCCGATTATTACATCTTGTTAAATTCAGATGTAGAAGTTACTGCTGGCTGGGTTACGCCAGTAATCGAACTAATGGAAAGCCATCCTGTTATTGCCGCTTGTCAGCCTAAAATCAAATCTTATTACAAGCCGTCTTTCTTTGAATATGCGGGAGCGGGTGGCGGTTTGCTCGATCGCTTTGGGTATCCGTTCTGCCGGGGCCGATTGTTTCAATCCATTGAAGAAGATCGCGGGCAATACAACGATGCTGTACCGGTTTTCTGGGCCAGCGGGGCCTGTTTGTTTGTGCGCGCAGCGGCCTATCACCAGATGCACGGTTTAGAGCCTGCTTTTTTTGCCCATATGGAAGAAATTGACTTGTGCTGGCGATTACAAAATCAAGGTTACCAAATATGGTATTGTGGTAAAAGTGAAGTTTACCACGTGGGCGGTGGTACCCTACCCGCATCGAACCCCCGGAAAACTTTTTTAAATTTTAGAAATGGCTTAGCGCTGCTTTATAAAAATTTCGCCGGCAAAAACCTTTTTGCAACCTTTTGCACACGATTATTATTAGATTGGATTGCCGCGCTTACATTTATCAGTAGCGGACAAGCCGCGGACGGTTTAGCTGTTTTTAGAGCACACTTGGCTATATGGCAGAACAGAAAGTATTGGTATAAAACAAGAGCAGAGCAAATGCTGGTTCAAAAAAGCCCAGCTAAGGGCGTATATAGCCGGAGTATTGTTTGGGATTATTTTATTCGGCAAAAAAGAAGCTACCGGGAATTAAAATTTAAAAATTTTACCAGTTAACGGATGCAAAATATTTGGTGCATTATCTAATTAAGCAACTAGTCCGGGAAAGTAGAAAAAATAAACGCTGCTCCGGTAAAAATTTAAAAATCCCAAACCGTACTTTTTTGCCGGCGCAAGCATTTTTGAATGTTTAACCAAAAAGCCAGCATTAAGTAAATGAGTACGGGTGAGCCAAAAGTCAGGAAGGACAAGTAAATAAAAGACATGCGAATACTGCTGGTAGCAAAGCCTAACTTTTCGCCGAGTGCCGTACAAACACCAAAAGCCCGCGATTCAATGTAATATTGTAACCGTTTCATGTCTCTTTAAAAATTAAACTAATATAACACTATTAACTGTAAAAGTAACTGCTTTCAATAACTAACTCCTATTTATTAAACTGCCGCATAAACTTTATTATGCGGCTATTAACTTCGTAAGTATCGCAAAAAGCTGGCAAATACTTACTTCAGCTTCTTGTTTTTTCTGATATACTATTACTACAAGCTAGAGACAAGGTTGCATCTTCCTTAGAGTTACCTCTAAATTCTATAAATAACATAGCATCTTGTAGATAAATACTGTATTATTAAGCGATTAGCCAATTTAATTTGATTGTAGAGCATTTTACAAAAAGAAGTAAAAACTAATGATAGCTAACCTATTTAACTGTTATCTGAATATTGCAAGCAGCACTCCGGTAAGTCAGCTAAATTCTTCTTCAGGCTTACGTTTCACAAAAAAACAAAATGGATACTGTAAGTATTTCAGAAAATATGTAGTTTTGGTATTTAAAAGAACAAGGCTAAATAGAATACATGATCCGTTAACAAAGCCGGATTTTTAAAATAAATTTTAATTTTTACGCTACCATAGTTGGTATAAATCAAATTATAAATGCGAACAATTCAGTTTAGAGAAGCTTTGCGCGAAGCCATGACCGAAGAAATGCGACGCGATCCCCGTATTTTTTTAATGGGCGAAGAAGTTGCCGAGTACAATGGGGCCTACAAAGTAAGTCAGGGCATGTTGGATGAGTTTGGGCCGGAACGCATTATTGATACCCCGATTGCCGAGTTAGGCTTTGCCGGTATTGGTATTGGAGCGGCCATGAATGGTCTGCGCCCTGTCATTGAATTTATGACTTTTAATTTTTCGCTGGTGGCCATAGACCAGATTATTAACTCAGCGGCCAAAATGATGTCCATGTCGGGTGGTCAGTACCGGGTGCCCATCGTTTTCCGGGGACCAACCGGCAGCGCCGGTATGTTGTCGTCGCAGCATTCGCAAAATTTTGAAAATTGGTACGCGAACTGCCCGGGTTTAAAAGTAGTGGTGCCAAGTAACCCCGCCGATGCGAAAGGTCTTTTGAAATCCTCTATCCGCGATGAAGATCCGGTAATTTTTATGGAGTCAGAACAAATGTACGGCGACAAAGGCGAAGTTCCGGAAGAAGAATACATGATCCCGATTGGGGTAGCCGATGTAAAACGCCCCGGTACAGACGTAACATTGGTATCATTTGGTAAAATAATGAAAGTAGTGTTAGCGGCTGCCGAGGAGTTACAAAAAGAAAATATTTCGGCCGAAGTTATCGATTTACGTACCGTCCGCCCCATCGACTATAAAACTATCATGGAATCGGTGAAGAAAACCAATCGCTTAGTAATTGTGGAAGAAGCTTGGCCATTAGCCTCTATCTCTTCCGAAATTGCTTTCCACGTACAGCATAACGCCTTCGATTACCTGGATGCTCCGGTTAAACGCGTTACTTGCCGCGATGTACCTTTACCTTATGCGCCTACCCTTATTGAAGCTTCTTTGCCTAATGTGGAACGTACGGTTAAAGCCGTGCAATCGGTAATGTACCGCAAAGCTTAATTTTTTAAATTATTAATGGAAAAGCCGGTAAGTTGGTACTTACCGGCTTTTATTATGACGTTTTTTAAATTTTAAAAAGCGTTTTCTTCACCTTTCAGCATATTGTAAATAGTTAAAAAAATAATTTTAATATCGAGTAAAAAGGTCCAGTTTTCAATGTAAAACAAATCTATTTTAATTCTATTCTTCATTTGGTGCGGTTCCGATGTTTCTCCGCGATAGCCTTTTACCTGTGCTAAACCCGTAACCCCCGGTTTAATTAAGTGCCGCGACATATACCGGCCAATTAACCGCCGGTAATTTTCGTTTAACTTTACCGGATGCGGACGCGGTCCGACTACCGACATGTCCCCTAAAAACACGTTAAAAAACTGCGGTAGCTCATCTAAATTTGTTTTTCTTAAAAAACCACCCAACTTAGTTACTCGATCATCATCTTTGGTAGCTTGCTTTATATCTGCCTCTTCATTTTGCCGCATACTTCTAAATTTATAGCAAACAAAGGGTTTATTATCCCGGCCGTTTCGTAATTGTTTAAACAAAATAGGCCCTTTAGAATCTAATTTTATCAAAATTCCAACAATTGGTATGAGCCAGGAAAGCACAAAAACGATTACTACAAAAGAAAATAGAATATCAAAAACTCGCTTAACTACCATATTAAAGGAATCGTCCAAAGGTATCGGACGAAGGTTCATGATAGGCAGCAGGTCATAAAAATCTACCTCCAATTTGCGCGATTGAATCAAATTAGCTTCCGGAATAAACTTTAACCGAATAAGATTATCTTCGGCAAAATCAATAATTCTGGTTACCTGATTGCTGGTTAGTTCAAACGCCGAACAGTAAATCTCATCTATTTGGTTACGCAGTACGTAATCCTCTAAATCATCGATTTTTCCTAAAGATTTACTGGTATTTTTCGGATTATCATCAAAAAAACCGTAAAAACGATAACCCGTATCCGGCCGAGATTCAAAGTATTTTCGTAGTTGGTTCGATGCCCTGCCAAATCCCGCAATAACTACTTTCTTGTAATTTCCGCCTTTTATACGATAATACTTTAAAATATACGTAAGCCCTACGCGCCAGCCTACCATCAGGATCGTTAAGTAAACATACGTGTAAGTCAGAAACGATCGGGAAAAAAAGTAAGGTTTGGTAATATTAATGGTTGCTTCTACTAATAAAATAAACAGTATAACCTGTTTAATAAGATTACTGACAATAGAAGTAATCCGGGTTACCCGCTTAATATTGTAGGAATTTAAGATAGAAGCAGCAGTAATCCAAGCTAAATTGCAGTACAGTAATAAACTTAAAAATTGCGATTCGATAAAATTCTCCGATCCATTAAAACGGCTTACATAACCAGCCAAAGCAGCTATATTAAGTAAAATCAGATCTCCTACCGTGTTTATTATTTTAATGTACTTTTGGTTCTGCCCTGCCATTAATGTGAATTACCTGTATTTCTAAGCAAATCTATTAAAATTGACTTAGATAATGTAGAAATTCTTACTCCACCGGGTGTAAGTTTTTATACTCAGCTCCGTATTTATCTAGAACAAAATTTTGGATTGATTTTATAAAAGTGCTTTCGTCGAAACGTAAAGAATTTTGGCGAATAAATTCCGGATCAAAATCGGCATAAATATTTTCCATCAAGCTTACGGCTTCTATTAGCGCCTCCACACTTTGATTTTTAAAAAAAACAGCCGTGCTTTGGGCTACAAGTTCTTTATAAGGAAGCATGGTATGCAGTACACCTCCCGCGGCATAAGCAATAACTGGCCGTCCGGAGGCATTGGCTTCTAAAGGCGTAATTCCAAAATCCTCGTGTTGCGGAAAAATAAAGGCCCGGCATTCCGCGTACAATTTACTTAACTCTAGGGCGGATAATCTACTTTTAAAAGTAATGTTATGCTTTGCCTGCGTTTTAAGTTCTTTTTCTTTAGTTCCAGTTCCAACAATTACTAGCGGTAACCCTAATTGATTAAAAACCTCTATGGCTAAATCCACTTTTTTATAGTATTCCAGCCTTGTTACCATTAAATAGTATCCATTCTGGTGCGAAGCTACATAGAAGTTTTTAGTATTTACCGGAGGATAGATTACCTGAATCTCTTTACTAGAAGTGTATATTTCTTTAATCTTGATACTCGTTTCAGCGGTATTTGCAATAAAGTAATCGGTTCGTTGCGCAGCTTTAAAATCATAATGCTGCAAAACAGATATAACAGTACGCAACAACTGTTTTTTTAAACCTCTAGCTTGCACATACTCGCCATAAGACTCCGGGTACCAAGCCAGCCGGAAAGGTTGATGACAATAATTAATAACTAAAGCTCCGGGAGAAACTTTAATGTATTTAGCACAATACGTTGAAGATATTAAAATAACATCAAATAGGGTAACATCTAACTGGTGCATGGCCAAAAGTCCAAAAGGAAAGAAAAATTTCTTCATTTTACTTTCATCTTTTGCCAGCTTCTGATACCAGGAAGTAATTACCCGGCTATTTTTAAAATCCGGATAAGTATTTTCTGCATCATACGCTAAAGTAAAAATAGGGGCTTCCGGAAAAGCATAATGAAAACACCGTGCTACTTGTTCCGCTCCACCCCGGCGCATCAAATCATCGTGCACAATGGCTAATTTCATTAAAGATAAATCTAAAATTTTTTATCATTTATTACACCGATCAATACATTGTTCAGGCCATTAATTTATAGACCAGATTATCTGATTTTCAAAACAAGAATTTTTTAGAGCATAAATTTAATTTAAGCCACTAATTTTCTTAGAATAGTACTTGAAATAAGGCATATTAAAAGCTAGTAGAGAATTGAAAAAACTATAAAATACCACACCTTTCTGCGAGTTTAGAGTTGATTCCGTAAGAGAAGTTAAACAAAAGATAAATAAAAAAGAAAAGTAAATGATATTATCATACTTAAAGCTAATTGTAAGGGGCATTATAAGTATAATAATCAAAAGTATAAAGCTGAAAACACCATTTTTAGACCATATTTCTAAATATGCATTATGTGTATTGTAACTATCTTGATACATTAAAGAGCTGAATTTAGAATCTTTATAGCACTTATTTAAATAATCTTGAGAATCTCCCGTTCCAACCCCAAATAACCAATTAGCACTAATTAGTTGATAAGCACAGTTAATAATCCCTACTCGTATATTAGTAGAATTATGCTCCATTCCGGTTGGTGCTTTTAATGTCGTTTCTGTGGTTTCTTTGAACCTTTTATTCAAATAAGGATTATTATAACTTATGTATAAAGTACTTATTACCACTGAAAAACTAATAGCAATGCCCCAATAATATTTTTTCTTTAAAGAGTATTTAGATATTAAAAAATAAACAACAATAGCCCAGCTGCTAATGGCATCCGGGCCGAAAGGAGAAGTGCTGTAAACACAAAATAAAGGATGATTAGGAATAACACCGTAACTGCTGTGTATACCCGCTTTTGTAAATAATACTTAATCAATTCAATAATCGAAATTGTTGAAAATAGGATATATAAAGTCAGATACGTAGGTCTAATAGGTAAATATTTTACAAAATTATCTCGAAAATGACCTTGACTGAAGGTTAAATAAAAATCATTAACTAGTAAGTAATTTTTGTAAAAAAGATAATAACATACCCCTGTAGATAGCAGCAAAGTAACTAAAAGGGTTATAAAGATAGATCGTTTTAAGTTTTCACTAACAGTTGTAGTACTTAACAACAATGGGCAAAATACCAAACTAAAATCTCTTACCAATAACTTAGTACCCGTAGTTAAGTTACTGGTATGGAGCATACCTAATACATAAATCACATAAATACTTATCAAAAGCAAAACAAATTTATTTGTAAATGCTTGTGCTAAGCGTATTTTAAAATCGGGAGAAAATATCCAATTGATAATCAATAAAATTAAAAAAATACTATTAAATTTTGCATGATAAGGCAAGGTAAAAACATATCCTAATATTCCAGTTTGGAAAACTATATCATGAAAAGTACGTCTTTTAGCTAACATCAAAAAAAATTTTTATACTAATATCAACTCGGTTATTAAGAATAGTATTTTTTAAAAAATTATATCAATAAGTTAATTGATTAACAGTTTCAAAACAATTTGTTCATATTTCTGAGCCGAATTAAACCAATTAAACTTTTCGGCTTGTATTTTACCCTTCTGCTTCATCCTATTCTTATTTTCAGGATTACTGAGCAAAGTAGCAATTTTTTCTGCTAATTGAGAACTATCGTCGGGGTTAAAATACAATGCTGCTTCACCGCAAACTTCTCTAAAAACAGGTATATCTGAAGTAATTACAGCACATTGCAAGGCCATTGCTTCCAGGTTTGGAATGCCAAAACCCTCATAAAACGATGGATAAACAAATACTTGAGCATGTTGGTATAATAATGCCAACTCTGTATCAGAGGTATCTTCTAAAAAAATGATATTTGAGTTAGCCTTTATTAAAGCAAAAAGGTTACTTTCTGCAAATACTTTGTATTTCCGGCCAACTAGGCAAAGCTTAAATCCGGGTAGTGCCAGCTTTACGTAAGCATCAATCAAACACAAAAGATTTTTCCGAGGATCTACCGAAGCCACACTTAATATATATTTTTCCGGAATATTTAATCTGTTAGTAGATTGGTTTGCCTTAATTTCTAAATTATTTGAAACAGCGTTATAAGCTACGGTAATATGATGCGCGGGTATACCTATTAATTTATTGATTTCCTTCTTTGATGCTTCACTAACCGTAAAAATGTGTAAGGCTTTTCTACTGATTTTAGGTATCAACCAATTATAATATATTGAAAAAGGTTTAGAAAACCATTGTGGATTAACTTTGAATGCCAAATCATGTATGGTAATAATATTTTTATCAAAAAATAAAGGAGCCGTATTAGCTAGATTTAATAACAATACTGCTCCACATTTTTTTAAAAATAATGGTAACTCTATCTGTTCCCAAACATGTCCGCTATAACTACCGAAAGTAATAACCTCTAACTCTTCGGCAATTAACTGGTGTATGATGGCCTTTGGTGCAATAAAATTAATACCTGGTATAATTTTTTTTAATTGTTTAGAAATCTCAATGGCAAACCGTTGTACGCCGGTAATGGGTTGCGTAAGAAAGCGGGCATTTACATAGATTTCCGGAAATAGCATACGTATCTAAGTTGTTTATTTTCACCAGCAAAGTATTATTATGCTACATTTTTCAAACTGCTTTCCCCTGGAAATTTGATCACCGGTACTAACCAAATAATGGCAATCATTATCCAGTAGTATTGAAATAAAAACTGCTGGTAAAATATACCTTGCAAAAAAAATGAAATACCTATTAAGATGTAGTTTATGTTTTTACGCAATTGTTGCATTAATAAGGTAATTAGAGGAATACTCAAAAACAAAAAGTACAATATAAACCCGATGACACCGGTTTCAAAAAATATGGTAATTAACTCTGAATGAAAATTACCATATTTACTATTCGGAAAAAATTTCTGAGTATAAAGAAACGATGAACTGAAGCCATAGCCTTTAATAAAATGCCAGGAATCATGCATAATTCCATTAATAGCTATTTTAAATAACCCGGCATGAATGCTAGTTGAATTATCCTCATTGAATAACCTAGCCTGCACTCCCTTTACAAAATTAGATGCAAGGTTTGTATAAAATATTACATATAAAATTCCGATCAAAAAGAAAATAGAACCTAAAAAAACTTTTTACTTATTTTAGTATTGATACTAATTCGGGGTTTATTTAAAATAAAATTAATAGCTTTGTCAATAACCAGAACAAGTATAAAAGCCATAATGGCACTTCTGGATAAGGTAAGCAAAATAAGCAAAGCCATGTACTTATTGTACTTAATATTTACTTTAAACTGGCGGTTTAAAACAAACAGAAAAGTTAAAAAATAACCACCGATATTGGGGTCATATAAACCACCAGTTAACCTAGGGAAATAGGTACCAATGGTGGGCGGATTTAAAATCATAATGCCAAAAGGCTCCACAAAATCTCCCCCAAAAGTTCCGATCAAAAACAAATAAAGTTGCGTAAAAGAAAATATCACGTAAATGTAAAATGAGTACTTAATAAACTTTAATAGTATCTTTTCTTGAGTAGTAGAATGATAAAATAATAGTAGAAAGCAGCTGGTGGAGGAAGTAATAATAAAAAATAAAATGATTCTTTTTACCTGTAAAAGGTCTTTCAAATCAACTAAGGAAAATAAAAACCAAGCACATAGTAGTATTTGAAATAAAATAAAATAACATACATTCCGATGTACGTTAAACTGCCTCTTAACTGACAAAATAATGAGCGTATACGGAATCAAAAACAGAGCAATTACCAAAGAAGGCTGCATCAAAAAGCTAGATTTACCCGCAAATAAATCTATGCGTTGAATTCCAGCAGTTACTAAAAATAAAAGTAACATTTTATCTATGAACCGCATGTAAGTTATTTTACTGAAATAATTATCTGGCCCATATTATTCAATTTTCTCCCCATTTATAACCTGTACTTTTATCTTTATAATTATTTCTTACTGCTTGTAAAAGCGTTTAAATTGTAAGAGTTAGTAATTTACTATTTGCTTCCACGGTAATGCTGGTAAGGATTCCATAAAATTCCTATAATCATTTTAATTCGGTTTAGCTGCTTTCTTTTTAACCGGTTAAAAATTACTGGTATATATCCTAAGTAAACCAAGGGCAAATATGGCTTAAAAAATCTTTGAGAAATTAGAATTCTGTTTCTAAGGTTATAAAAATCCGCGATTTTACTCTTTTTGCCTGTACTATTACCAATACTGGCGCTTTCTTTGTGATAAACTTTACAATTAAGAAAAGAAATAATAGACAAACCCTTTTTGTGAGCTCGTTGGGTCCAATCCAGTTCTTCAAAATACAAAAAATAATCTTCTTCCATAAGCCCCACCTCTTCAATGAACGCTTTTGTTACCACCATTGATGCTCCAATGGGATAATCAACGACTGCTTTTTCCGAATAAATGCTTTTTAAACTTTTATCGTTCGTGTTTTCTAATACATGACTGGTTAACCCTGACCATTTATTATAATTTCCACCTATGCCCTGCAATAATTCAGGCTGTTCATAAAAAAGTAATTTAGTACCAATTATTCCATAATTTTTCCCAACTAATTCTTCTTTTTTTATAAAATTTATTATTCGGGTTAAGGCTTCCTTATTCACTACTGTATCATTATTCAAATACCAGAAATAATCGGCGTCTCCCTGATGCAAAGCAAAAGTAGTGGCTTTATTATTGCCGCCGGCAAAACCTAAATTTGCATTAGATTGAATCAAAATTAATTTCTCCCTACCCGTAAGGTCTGTCTCATTTGTCCTATTTAGCTTATTGTAAAATAAAAAGGAAATAGGTTTAGCAACGGGGAAAGAATCAATGCCGGTTTTCTGGTAAAAATTTTTATTAAAGGAAATTGCCTGTGATCCATTGGCCCAATCCTGAATACGAGTACAAGAATCGTTTTCCGAATTATTATCAACCACTATCACTCTATAATTAGAATATGTAAGTTTAAAAATACTTTCTAAACATTCTAAGGTGTCTTGCCAACGGTTAAAATTAACCAGAATTATATAAACTTTTGGTTCATTGGGGTTAGGTAACAATTTTAGGAGTGATGCTTTATAGGGTGAGCCGTATTAAAAAGAATTTTATATGATTAGACTGTTACAAGTTTAAGCATTTTGTCCGCTAAGGCTGCCCTTTCAAATTGTTTTAAATAAATGATATCAGTTTGGGGTTTTTGCTTTTCCGGAGATTTTAATAAATGCAATAATTCTTGCTTTAACAAATTAAGATCTTCCCCAAATAGAATACCGGCTTTGGCCTCCTTAATTATTTGGCCTACGGCCGAACAATCGTCTACGTCAATTGCCCAAATAAGTGTGCCGCTAAACAAATATTCGAATATCTTACCTGTTAAAATACCAGGTGTTTTATTCTTATCAAACCCCAGAAACAACAGAACGTGCGCCTCAGATTGCATTTTCAAAATTAACTCTCTCGACAAAAAGCCCCCATCTTTGACCCAAGGTAAAATTCTCATTTCTTCGGCCTGCTGCATAACCCTGCTATTATCCGGGCCACAAAATAGTACTTCTAAGTTTTTTAAGAGCGGAAATGAATGCCTATCAGCCGCAAGTAACTGTATTGCTTCAAATAATAAGGTTGGGCTCATTTTTCCGGTATAAAAGGTTCCGGTATGGATAATACGAACTTTATCCTCTCGAAAAATTGAACCTGCGGGTAAGGTTTTTATTTCATCTGAATCAAACCCATTTTGAATAACCTCAATGCGCTTTTGGGAATATTTATTTTTTAAAGTCTCGACTAAAGGCGCACTTACGGTAGTTACAACATCCGCCTGACTGATGATTTTTTCTCTAAATACTTTTCTGCCAAAGTAAACGGAAACATGCCTTTGTAAATATGATTGTCGGTCCATAAATCCCGAAAATCAGCTATCCATTTCTTAGTTAGGTTTTCTCTTTTTAATTTCAAAGCTATTAAATGACAGGCATAAGGGCCGTGGGTACTCACTATTAAATCCCAGGGGCCATTTTCCCGTGCCCAGTGAGTAGCAGGTTTTATCCACAAATCCATTATATCGGGCATCCGGGCTGTTAAAAACAAGCCGCGTTTCCTTCGCCACTGATCCATTAACAGTAACTGGTTGTTTTTATTCGAAATTGGCGGAGTGGTATTAGAGACTTTTGCCTGATCCACAACGTAATGTTCCCTAGTAGCTGATTTTAAGGAGTTTTTCTTTTTATAAACTGATTTTATAGAATAATAAATAGCACTGAAATCTACCTCGTTTACATTAAAGCCACTCCTATTTAAATGGTTGGCCTCTGGCTTGTTTTTATCTTTGATGGTGGTTAACACCTCCACCTGGTTTCCCGCTTTGGCCCAATACTTAGCCCAGGAGTAAGGCCTAAGGGAGGCAACAGAATTTTCCGGGGGGAAATATTTTGAAATAATTAAAATTTTCATCCTTTAATTTTACCCTTAATATTACCGGATTATCCGAATTATACCTTTTTTTAATTTTTATAGTTGAAATGCTGCTACCAAAATTATTTTAATAAAAATCTAATGTACTTCCTTTCATAAAATATACACGGATGTTTGCACAAGTAAGACTTATACCGCTACCTGCTGCGGTACAGCTAAATTTTTATTCAACAAACTGGCTGCCATTAAATATTTCCAGGCAATGGCATGATCTAAATTCTTTAAACCTTTATTTTTTAAAATTCTGGCTTTTTGTTCATCTAGTATTCGATGCTGTACCAAACTATCCACCGAATAAATTAGCTGTTCGGTTAATTTATTATTTTGCAGCCATTTTTGCTGCGGGGGTTCATAGCCGATTTTATCAACTCGCCAGCAAATTTCTTTGGGTAATAAATCTTCAAACGTATGGCGCATTAAATATTTTGTCCAGCCCGCATTTATTTTAAAGGAAGCCGGCAAGGTAAATAAAAATTCCACCAGTTCATGATTTAAAAAAGGTAGCCTTACTTCCCTAGAATGAGCCATCGAGTTTCTATCGGCATATCGCAACAACTGTTCTAGGCCATGCACCCGCGTGCTATGGTATAAAACTGCGTTCAGGTTATTCGTATCAGCCGAGTCCTGGAAAGCGGACTGCCGGTATGTTGCGGCAAAATCAGTTTGTAATCCTATCCGGTTATCTAATGGATTTATTTTCCGGTAAATGGTTTTCAATTGCTTTTTTACTGGCAACGAAATTTTACTTTTCAGGCTGGTTTTCCAGTTACGGTTTTGTTTATCAGCACTATTAATTAAATTATGCTGGTGAAGCTTTTGGTAAGCTTCCCACTGCTTTTTAAAGTTACTTTTATTTGCTTTTTCGAGTTCATTAAAATAAGCTAAAAAGTAGCCATGATAACCACCTAAAATTTCATCTGCTCCTTGGCCATCTAATAACACCGTTACTCCCTGGTGCTTGGCAAGTTCAAAAACTTCGTACTGAACGGCAATACTGGCTGAGCCAAAAGGCTCCTCTTGGTGGTAAATGATTTTATCCAGATTAGCCAGCATAGAATGCTCTGTTGGCTGAACAAAATGTGGATCAACATGCGTATGATCGATAACCATTTGCTGGTAAACACTTTCATCCTTCAGAAAACCTGGAAACTGCGCGGAAAATGTTTTCCGATTAATCTGCTGCTGCTGATCCAGATCATCCATAACGGACACAACTAAAGAACTATCTAATCCTCCTGAAAGACTACTGCCTACCGGCACATCGGAACGTAATCGCCGTTTAACCGACGTATAAAACAGTTCCTTGAACTTCTGAGTTGCCCCATCTAGGCTGATAGCTTCATCTGTGTTCAAGTAATCAATATCCCAATATTCCTTTTCTACAATTTCGAGAGTATCGATATTTATATAGATATAAGAAGCTGCCGGTAAGCGAAATATATTTTTAAAAAAAGTAACTTTTTTATCTCTAATATCTTCTAAAAAGCCAGCGGTTAAGTAATTATAGAGCATTGTAGTATTACTCTCACGCGCTACACCCGCCGCCCACAACGCTTTCATCTCTGAGGCAAAAAGGAAACTTTGTTTATCTTGTATAGTATAGTAAAAAGGTTTCTCCCCGAATCTATCCCGGGCACAAAACACGGTTCGTTCTACCTTGTCATAAACTGCAAAAGCAAACATTCCATCTAATTCTTGTAAGCATTTCTCCTTCTTTTCATGATAACAAGCCATTAGAACCTCCGTATCGGAGGTAGTTTTAAAATGGTAGCCTTTCTGAATAAGGCTGGCTTTGAGCTCTAAGTAATTGTAAATTTCGCCGTTAAATACAATGGTATATCTGTCAGCAAAATGCATTGGCTGATTAGCAGATTCAGATAAATCTAAAATAGAAAGCCTTCTATGCCCAAATCCAACTCTTTGATCATCAGCCAACCAATGCCCCTCTCCATCCGGTCCTCGGTGCGCGATAGAATCTGTCATATTCTTTAAGCGCTCCCGAGAAACTTTATTTGGATTCAAACTTACTATTCCGGAAATCCCACACATAAGCTAGCTTAAATAATTATATATTTTTAAAAATTGTTTCAGCGATATATTCTGCTGCTGTTCCTTCGCCATACACATTGGGGATATAAGTTCCACAAGGATTGTTTATAACTTCAGGGATACTCTCAATATCTTCAAACACAAGTGTGTTCCAGCCATTTTGTAAAGTTTCTGACCACTCTGTTTCGCTTCTTAAAGTAATGCATTTCTTTTTTAACATGTAAGCTTCTTTCTGAATACCCCCACTATCCGTTAAAACACAAGCCGCAAATTTCTGGTAAGAAATAGATTCTAAATACCCCACCGGGTCTACAAAATGGATGTTAGGGAAATTCTCGGGTAATATAGCGTAAGTTTTGAGTCGGCTTATAGTTCTTGGATGAACAGGAAAAATAACCTTCTTATCTAATTTATTCAAAGTATGTAATATTCTATTCATCCGACTCTGATCATCTGTATTATACGGGCGATGCAGTGTAACAAAATAATAAGGTAAATCAAAAAGTAGGGTTGTTTTATCAATTATCAATTGTAAGGCGTCGCACATCACATCACCACAAAGAAAAACTCCTTTACGGTCTGGCTTTTCCTTCCTGATGTTATCTACTGCCAATTGAGTAGGACAAAATAATAAATCCGCGAATTCATCCGCCACAATCCTGTTAACTTCTTCTGGCATTTTCCGATTATAACTTCGCAGTCCTGCCTCGATATGCACCAGCGGAATATGCATTTTAACAGCAATCAATGCACCCGCTAGTGTACTATTGGTATCGCCGTAAATTACAATAGCATCCGGCTTTACCTTTGTACATACTTCTTCAATTTTTGTCATTATAATACCCGTTTGCTCTCCTTGGGGTTTACTTCCCCCAATATCAAACATAAAATCAGGAGCAGGAATATTTAACTCATTAATAAACACTTGGCTCATATTAGCATCATAATGCTGACCCGTATGAATGGTATAGGCGTTAAAATATTGTTGCAATTGAAGTTGCACCGGTGCATGCTTTATAAACTGAGGGCGTGCTCCTACTATAGACAAAATTGTTTTCAAAATATTATATTTCCTTTAATGCATCTACCAACCTATTTTGGTATTGCTGAGCAGATAAACAATAAGCTGCTTTATGGACATTTTGTTTATACCGGTTAATAGCTGTTAAATCTAATCTTTTTATAGTTTCAACTAAAGATTCAGCCGTATAATCATCACTTACTAATCCTAGATCGTGTTCCTCTACAATTTTTTTCATCTCTACTGAGGGGCTCACAACAAGACAAAGCCTGGCCTGTATAAATTCATAAAATTTATTTGGCAAGGCAATTCTATTGTTAAAACTTACCGGCGGCAGATTATACAAGCCAATATCGTATGTATTAATAAAAGGAACAATCTGGTTATACGCAACCGGTTTGATGAACCTTATGTTAGATAAATTTCGAGAGTAAACCTGAAGTTCTTCATAATACAAAGGATCAACCGGCACTAACATTAAATCTAAATGAAAAGAGTTCCCCAACATTTTTACCGCATCAATCATTAATTCAATTTTACGGGTTTTGTTAGCAATCCCATGATGAATAAGCCGAATCAAACTCGCATAATTATTTAGTACAGGATTGAGATCGGGATAATAGACCGCCGCATTAGGTATAACAATTGAACTTTTATTAAATTCTTCCTTACACTTTATGGCAATACTTTCACATACATTAATCAAAAGGTTAACTTTAGGCAATGTGTTTTTATAAAGCTGATAGTAATATTTACCCCAAAAGTTCAACCATTTAGTATTCTCATCAAATTCTAATGGATGGTACTCGTGTGCATTATAAATAAGCTTGAATAATGTTTTTGGAAAATCTACTAAATAAGGGAGATGCGTAGGGTCATGAGCAATTACAAAGTCAGGTTTAATTAAATATAATAATTTTTGAAACCGCCGCTTCGTCAACCATAAAGGTAAGAGATATCTCTTACCAGTAAAAATTTGATAAACCTTTGTAAATACTTTGTCAGGAAATGGTTTATCAATTGTTTTAACAGCGTAATATTTAATACTTGCATCAGGAGGAGGAGTGGCTCCAATTGCTACAATATTATAAAATGGCTTTAACGCCTCAATTTCTCTAATCATTCTTGGCCCATTATGAAGAGGAGCAGAAGCAATTACCAAAATGGTTTTTTTCATAATTATGTAGAAGAATAAATTAGTAAGATTTTCTTAACATGGCTTAAGAGAAAATAAACTTATTAACTGGTTTGCCATATTAAATGAATACGTTGCTGCTTCCTAATTTAAAAATTTAACAAAACAATAATTAAATCAGAGAATTATGTATATTACTCACTTCTATTTATCAATAACGCTTTCATATACCTCTAATAATCTTGGTATAACACTTTTTTTTGAAAACCGATTTTCAAAATCATTCCTAATTTCAATTGCATTGTAACTATTATGGTATTCCATTATAAATTGCATTTTAGTAGCTAAATCCGGGATATCTCCCACTTTAACTAAAACGCCATTATTCTTATTAATTATACATTCAGGCCCTCCTGAATAAGCTCCTATTACGGGTTTTCCACACGCAATTGCTTCTGCATAAACAACTCCAAATGTTTCTATAAAGCTTGGTAAAACAAAGGCGTCACATGTTTGATGTTCCCTTCTAACCTCTTCACGGCTTAACAGACCTAACCATTTTACATGTTCTGTAATCTTTAACTCCGCAGCAATGCTTTGGTATTCTTCTAAATAGTCGCCGTCTCCCCCAATTCTAGCACAAAAGGGCCGATCAACGTTACTAAGCAATTTTTGAACAGCATAAAGCAGTTCTTTTATTCCTTTACTGGGATCCATACCTCCCAAACAGAAAAAAGTAAACTTTGAATTAGATAAGTTTTGACTAGAAATTTTAAAAAAATCTTCATCAATAATATTAGGAATATAAACAGGTTCAGGAAGGTTGAAACTTTTTATTCTCTTACTTAAACTTGGACTTACCGCAATAATTCTAGCAGCATTATTTAACGAATCAAATACCTCATTTTGCAAAGAACCGTCTGGATTTAATAAGTGAACAAAAGGAAATGGTGCCATGTGTTCCGTGATAATATAAGGAATCTTATATTTTTCGGAAAGTTGCTTCGCTAAAAAACCAGCCGGAAAGCTAACATGCGCATGAATCACATCCACTTTCCCTTGATTTCGGATGAAATCTTTTAAATTTACATCATTAGCCTCTACTATTCCCTGAAAGTTTCCGTTTTTAATTCTTTTTGACCATAATATAACGGGATTGTAGTATTCAAAAAGATTGTCTTTTACTTTCTTGACTTTTTTTTTCTGAGCTATTGTATATAACGCTTTAGGTAAAAATTTATTTAGCAGTAGCAAATCTTTAGCAACCCATTGTAAATTTTTATCGGATTGGCCCCATAAACTCACACCTATCTGGTTGGACATACTATAATCAGCTAAATAAGCAGCTTGCTCCTGAAAAAAAATACCAGATATGGGAAGCGATTGGCAAGGATACCAAGAGGGAATAATAAATATATTCATGCCATTACTTCTGGGCTGTTGCAATTATGCACCAGCCATCAACTATTCCTTTAGAAAATGGTCGAACTATTAAAGCTAAAAAGTTAATAAATAATGCGGCTAAATCTCTTCGAATCCATATTTTAGGCAAAGTTCCTCCCTTTGTGATATTAATTTTTTTAAAACCTTCTTTTGTTAAAATAAGGTTAAGTTCCCAAGGTGTTATAGGAGCAATATGCCCGTAAGCTAAATCAGGCTCATCAAATTGAAAAAACTGACCAGATAATAAAAACTTGAATCTGGATATCCAGGAAGTAATGTTTGGAGTAGAAATTATTAAAAAACCCTTTGGTTTAACAAGTCCTTTCAACAACCGGACATATTCCCAAGGATTTTCAATATGCTCTATTACTTCAATACCTAAAACTAAATCAAATGATTCGTGGTATTCCGTTTTAAATCTTTCTACTTCTTCTTTATTATTAAAATCTACTTTATGAAACTCTACTGTTTCACACTTAAAGTCAAGTGGATCTACATCTACTGCGATTAACTTATATCCTAAATCATGTAAACGAGCAGATAGCGCTCCTTGGCCTGCCCCAAGATCAAGAATACGGGAACCCGGAGGCAGAATTTCTTCAACTTTTTTAGCTATTTGTTGATGTAGGTTTAAGTCAGCTCTTATAAGTAAATTATTATAATACTGCAGTTTTTTTTCTCCAATTAGAATATTTTCTGCCATAATAGGAATACATGATAAAGTTGTATATAAATATTTGAATGATTTCAAAAATTGTAAAAAGTATTAAACCCAGCATAAAATCTTTATACACAAATCCTATATACAAAGCAATGGGCCGGTAAACCAGCACGGCTAATCCAAAAATAAGATTAACCCTTTGTTTTTTTAAAACGATAAAACCCGTGCTTGTGGGAGAACTTATAAAGGTCAGAAATAATAATGGAGAAATTACCGAGGCAATATTCCCTGCTAATTCCCATTTACTACTAAATACAAAATTAAAAATCCAACCCCCAAAAAAGAATAATATGGTAAAAGGAATGATAGATAGTAAAGCTAAAAAAAGCCAGGTTCTCAAAAACACTTTTCTACTGTCTTTCTTTTCTAAATAAGAATCGTTTAATTTTTTATAAAATACTTGTCCGATATTAGTTCCAACCAAGATGATGGGTAAACTTAAAATTCTATAGGCGAAAGAATAATGGCCAGCTAATTGGGATGAAAAAAAATAAGTTATAAAAAAAAGAGGTGCTTGTTGTGACAATGTATCTAAAAAAGAGGTAGGAGCCGAAAAAAGTGGGAAGTCTTTGTAATGAGAAGCTACTTTCTTTATTACTCTATTCTTTACCAACCTAAAAGTAACTTTATAGGATTTTTTAGCAGTATAAAAAAGATATATAAGGCTCAAAAAACCACTTATAATGTTCGCGTAAATTAACCCTAAATTACTTTTAATCCATATACCATTTGATATACTAATTGAACTATTTAATACATTCTGCAAGACTTTAGAAAAAGCTATTGCGGAATAGCTATTTTCTCGGTTTAAAGCATACAGCAATATCTGAATGGAACTGACGATAACTGCGGTTACAGGTATCCACAGAATAAAGTTTGCTAAAGCATCAGAATTACCAGTATTTAATTTGTAAATTATGGATACAACTGTACTTATAAAAAAAAATAATGCAATTAAAATAATGCAAATATTGATTAAAGTGTTAGCTACTAACTTAGTTTTAGCTATAACAATTGCAAAATCATATCTTAAAGTTGAAAATATTAATATAATGGAAATGATACTGCTAAATAAAGCAAATTCCCCAAATTGAGCGGGACTATATAACCTTGAAATGATAGGTGCTGAAAAAATTGATAGTAACTGAGAGAATATTGTTCCCCCACTTAGCTTTAAAACATTTTTTAAAAAATCGGAAGATTTTAAATCTTTAAAAGTATGGATATTCAGCACTCTTTATTTTCTTAGTAAATACTTCTTTAATTTTTAATGTCAATTATTTTAATATTGCTTCTCCTAAAGCATTCATTTAAATAACAGTAACTAAAGAAGCATTTAATAATTTTTAAATTTAAAGTATAGATTTAAATAGGTATTGGTATCTATTTTAAATTATAAATTCTTTCTATCATATCAACTACTTTTAAACCCTCAAGTGCATTCGTAGTAATGGGAGCTCGTCCTTTTAAAACATCTACTACGTTTTCGATTACATAATGATGGTTCTGGGCAGACCCTTTATAAGCGCCATAATCATTCCCGGGATTGGTAGGCGCTAAAACCGGCATTTCATAATCTTTTAGATGACAATATTCTACTTCGTTCATATATTGGCCACCAATCTTCACACTTCCCTTTTCGGCAATAATAGTCATGCTGCTTTCCAGGTTTTTATTCCAAACGGCCGTGGAGTAATTAATGCTGCCCATTCCGCCTTCTACAAAATCAAAACTAACAAAACCAGAATCTTCAAATTCTGTGGAGTGCTGGTGATTAAAATCGTTAAACTTGGCTTGTATGTTTTCGATATCGCCAAATAACCAATACATTATATCTATAAAATGCGAGAACTGGGTGTATAAAGTACCTCCGTCCAATTCTTTTTTACCATGCCAGCTATCTGGTTTATAATACCGGTCATCGCGGTTCCAGTAACAATTAAGTTGCACCATGTAAATCTGCCCCAATTTTCCGGATTCTACCATATCTTTAATCCAAACCGATGGCGGTGAATACCTGTTTTGCATAACAGCAAATAAATGCCGGTGCATATTTAGGGCCTTGTAAATTACTTTTTCAGCATCCAACTTTCGCAATGCCATCGGCTTCTCTACCACCACATGCTTTTTAGCCGCAAGAGCTTGTAAAGCTTGTTCGGCATGAAACCCGTTGGGGGAACAAATACTTATTACATCAACCTCAATACCGGAATTTATTAATTGTTCTATGCTCTGGTAAAAAGGGATCTTATAACCTTCTATATTTAGCTCGGCAGGATCCTTTACATCAATTAAGGCTACCAACTCAGATTCATCGTTTCTGATTATCATTTCGGCATGCCGTTTACCAATATGGCCACACCCAATAACTGCAAATTTTATCTTTTGGTCTTTCGCTACCATTATGTATTTACTGTTTTTTCTCTAAGAGTTATTCCTAATAAAAAGGGTTGCATTCCAGAAGTTAAACTTATTTAATTCTTCTAACGGACCCAGCCTCCAGCACATACTCTTGCGCACTCTCCGGACAAACAGCAATATTATCTGCATTAAACTTTAAACGGTGTCCGAATTCACTCATCCAGCCAATTTGTTTAGCCGGGTTACCTACTAGCAGCGCGAAGGATGGTACCGACTTAGTAACAACCGCTCCGGCTCCTATAAAGGCATAGGCTCCAATATCATGTCCGCACACAATGGTAGCATTAGCCCCTATACTTGCTCCTTTTCCTACTTTGGTTGTGGCATATTGATTGCGGCGATTAACTGCGCTACGAGGATTAATTACATTGGTAAATACCATAGACGGACCTAAGAACACATCATCTTCGCAAACGACCCCGGTATAAACGGATACATTATTTTGAATTTTAACATTGTTGCCCAAAATAACTTGGGGCGATATTACTACATTCTGCCCAATATTGCAGTTTTGCCCAATTTTACAATTAGGCATTATATGAGAAAAATGCCATATTTTAGTTCCTTTACCAATAGCACATCCCTTATCAACGTAGGCAGATTCATGCTGAAAAAAATCTTTTTGATCCATTTGCTAGTTAAAAAATGCAGTGATATTGGCAGTTATATATTCTAATTGTTCTTGATCCAGCTCCGTATGAATGGGCAAAGATAGCACCTGGCCGGATATAGATTCGGATACAGGAAAACTTTCGTTGGATACATTGTACGCTTTGTAAGCATTTTGCCAATGTAGCGGCAAAGGATAATAGACCATCGTCGGAATTTCTTTTTCGGCTAAATAATTCTTCAACGCGTCTCGTTTTTCTGCTAATACTTTAATGGTATACTGATGAAAAACATGGGTAGAAACCGACGAACGGTATGGTATAACTATTTGCGGAATAGACTTTAATGCTTCATCATAATAAGCAGCAGCTATTCTTCTATTATCAATATAATTATTTAAAAGGGGTAATTTTTTTAAAAGTATGCCTGCCTGTAAAGTATCTAACCGGGAGTTTATGCCAATTACATCGTGATGGTATTTAACTACCTGGCCATGATTGGCAATTACTTCTGCTGTTTTTGCTAATTCATCCTTGTTCGTAAACAAGGCTCCCCCATCTCCGTAGCAACCTAAATTTTTTGAAGGAAAGAAAGAAGTAGTGCCAAACGTACCGATTGTACCGGCAAACTGCTTATTATTACTGAAATAATATTCTGCCCCAATGGCTTGTGCAGCATCTTCTATCACGTCTAAACAATGATCGGTCGCTAATTGCATGATTGCCTCCATATCCGCACATTGCCCAAATAAATGTACTGGCACTATAGCTTTAGTTCTAGCACTTATTTTTTCTTTGATTTTGTTAGGATCTATATTAAATGTTAATGGATCCACGTCTACAAAAACGGGGCGTAAACCCAACAGGGCAATCACCTCGGCAGTAGCCACGTAAGTAAAAACCGGCAAAATAATTTCATCACCAGGTTTATACCCCAAAGCCATCATGGCAATTTGCAAGGCATCAGTCCCATTAGCGCAAGGAATAACCTTTTTAACCTTATTAAAAACTGCCAATTGTTGTGCAAATTCTTTTACTTGAGGACCGTTGATAAAATTAGAATTATTAATTACTTCGAAAATAGAGGCATTAATATCGTCTTTAATTTTTTCATACTGCGTTTTAAGGTCGACCATTTGGATTAGGCGCATAAAAAATAGGTTATTAATATATATTTATTATCAAGTAAATTGTATACAATAATTTTACGAAACTACTCTGGGGATTTATGAAAGAAAATGCTAATTAAATAGTATTTCTAAACTCACTTAAGCAATCTGTTTTTTAAATTTTGATGCAGGAGGTCGCAAATTTATAAAGATTTAGATGCAAAATTTATAAATTTGAACCTTATTTAAACGCTATATGGATTATTCAGAACCTAACTTGAATAAGAAAAACCCTGAAAACAATGATGAAATTGATCTTAGCAAACTGTTAAGCGCTGTTGGTAAAGCTATTACTGCTTTAATTAAATCTGTGGTCCGGTTCTTCTTTTTAGCCATTGACTCCACATTTGCTAATTATAAAGTAATTACTTCCCTTATTATAATCTTCGGATTATTAGGAATTGGTTACCATCTGAATGTCAAGCCTTATTATGAATCTAAAATGACTTTAAATTCAGCATATTACAAGGGTGAGTTTTTAGGCAATTCTATTCAAAATTTAAACAGGCTTTGCGGCGAAGGAAACTATAGAGTTTTAGCAAATCTATTAAAAATAAATCCGGAAAAGGCCAAAACACTGCGTAAAATAGAAGTTGAGCAAATTATCTCTCCTAATATGCAGATGTTGATTGATCTTTACAAAAGTAACGAAGGAAACCAGCGCCGACTAGATTCTATTATCCTTAATCACAGTGATTCTACTTTTCAGATTATGGTGCAAGTTTACGATACCACTACGCTGGTAGGGCTAGATACTACCCTGGTAAACTATATTAAAAATAATAAATTCGTAAATAAACGGATTGCTATTGAAAGGAAAAATTTGCTTAATCGCCGGGCAAAACTCATCAGAGAATCTAAAAATCTGGATACTTTGAAAAAATATATGGCTCAAAGTTATCTCACGAGAGGTACCGGCAAAGAAGGAACTAACGTAACATTAAACGATAAAGAATCTGATCCGATAAATGTCTACCGGGAAGATTTCCGGCTTTATGATCAGCAGTTGCAAATAGACCGTTTATTGTTTATTAACTCCGAAATAGAAATTATCGACCGGTTTATTACTTTTGGAAAACCGGCTAGTGGTACTCTGGAAAAGCATGCGGCTAAAGGGGCTATAATTGGCTTGTTGCTTGGCCTACTTTATGTTTTTTACCTTATTTTACGCGATGGTTTAAGAAACCTTCGTACAGCGGTACAAGAAGAATAATTTTAAAATTTTAGTAACAAGTAAAATTTTTTAGTTTTACTAGAAAGCCGTTAGCCTCAATTTGGTTAACGGCTTTTTTGTTGATTAAGAGGTAATAAACCTGGTTATTGATTTTAAACTTTCAATAGGATCTCCGTTTTAAAATTATTTTTTTAATTCAGGCTGTTTGGCCGAGATAAATCCTTATTTAATATTTTCCAATTTAAAAATTTTTGTTCCCATTCAAATGAAAAGAATATATTTGAAGATTCGTACCATTCCTCACTTAAACAATTATGAAAAAAATTAAAGTAGGTGTAGCGGGTTTAGGCTTTATTGGTCCCGCCCACATCGAAGCGCTGCGCCGCCAGCCGGATATAGAAGTTATAGCGATTAACGATTTTAGCGAAGAATACGCCCGTTCGAAGGCCGATAGCTTAGGCATTGCGAAATCGTACGGTAATTTTGATAGCATGCTGGCTGATCCGGATATAGAAGTGGTGCATATTTGTACGCCTAATTTTCTGCATTATCCCATGGCGAAAGCCGCGTTACTAGCGGGCAAACATGTAGTATGCGAAAAACCTTTAGCCAATACGGTAGCCGAAGCTCAGGAATTAGTAGAACTGGCGGCCCAAACAGGATTGGTGAACGCTATTCACTTTAACCTGCGTTATTACCCCTTAATCCGCCACATGCGCACCATGCGGGTAAAAGGGGAACTGGGCAACGTACATTCGGTAATTGGTTCGTATTTACAGGACTGGCTTTTTTACGCTACCGATTATAACTGGCGTTTGGAGCCGGATAAATCCGGCGAATCGCGGGCAATTGCCGATATTGGATCGCACCTGATTGATTTGATAGAATACATTACCGGCTTAGAAATAACCGCTGTAATGGCGGACTTTGCGACGGTACACCCCAACCGGAAAAAGCCCACCAAACCGATAGAAACTTACTCCGGCAAAATGTTGCAGCCGGAGGATTACCAAGAAGTACCCATTACTACCGAAGATTACGCTACCGTCATGATCCGGTTTAGCGATGGCAGCAAAGGAGTAGTAACTGTAAGCCAGGTATCAGCAGGACGCAAAAACCGTTTAAGTCTGGAGATCTCCGGCTCGAATCAAACTGTTTCGTGGGTTTCGGAGTCCCCGAATAATTTGTGGATTGGTAAACGCGATAGCGCCAACGAAATGCTGATGCGGGATCCCGCCTTGGTGCACAAAGAAAGTGCGGCCTTAATCTCCTTCCCCGGTGGCCATAACGAAGGTTTTCCGGATACTTCTAAGCAATTATTTAAGGAGGTATACGCGGCAGTCAGAGAAGGGAAACAACCAACCGAGCCGAGTTACCCTACTTTCGCCGATGGTTTACGCGAATTAGTCTTATGTGATAAAATTATAGAAAGTAATAAAAAGCAAACTTGGGTTCAGGTTTAGCTAATTCATAGATTAAAAACAAAGCCTACTTCACTTCAGAGTAGGCTTTGTTTTTCAAGGGTTTTGAATTATCCATGGTGTTTAAATTAAATTTTTAATATTACCTCTGGTTAAACAAACAATAATACATTGATAAAGAAACCAGTTAGCTTATAAAAACGTAATCAATACCGATTAACACTATTTTGATTATAGCTCGATCCTTTTTTAAAACTTTTTCATTCAAAAATTTAACATCCTATTAAAAGGTATTTTGCTGTTAAAGCCAGCTTGTTTGTGCTTTATAAGTTGCAGTAATGTATTTCTTTCTAATTAATTCCTTAATTACTTTACTTTGCAACTAACTTTTTATGTCGTCAAAAATTAAATTCACGAACACTCATAAATCTACCTTTTTTGCTACTACTCGTTTACGGGTTGAAACCTATTTTAAAGAAAATTCTATTTCAAAATATGCTAACACAGCTATGTGGGGTAAAGCAATTTTTTACTTAACGGGTTTTGTTGCATTGTACTTATTGGTGATTTCAAACTATTTTTCTCTTTGGACCATGCTGGGCTTTACCCTTTTACTGGGAGTATTTAGCGCCTTTGTTGGTTTTAATGTTTGCCACGATGCTATCCATGGTTCTTTTTCTTCTAATTCCAGGGTAAATAAAGCTTTTAGCTTTTTATTTAATTTAATAGGGGCAAGTCCTTATATCTGGAATATATCGCATAATGTAGTGCATCATACGTATACTAATATTCCGGGTCACGATGAAGATATTGAAGTAGCACCAGGTCTGATCCGGATCTCGGAAGAAGAAAAAGTAAACAAAATCCAGCGTTTTCAACATTTGTATGCTTTTGGTCTCTACAGTTTAGCTTCTCTATCCTGGGTGTTCCGCAAAGATTACGTTAAGTTTTTTCAAAAAAGATTGGGGAACATCCCACGGATAATCATCCTAAACGAGAATACTTTAACTTGTTTTTTTTTAAAGCCATTTATTACTTTTTGTTTATTGCTTTACCTCTGCTGGTTTTAGATATAACCTGGTGGCAATTTGTTATGGGTTTTATTGGTATGCACCTGGCCGAGGGCTTAACCATGGGATTAGTATTTCAGCTGGCTCACGTGGTTGAAGGCACAGATTTTCCATTACCCAACGATCAAGGAAATATTGAAGAAGCTTGGGCAGACCACCAAATGCGCACTACCGCAAACTTTGCTACTAACAGCAAATTGGCCGGTTTTTTACTAGGTGGCCTTAACCGGCAAATTGAACATCATTTGTTTCCAAAAGTTTGTCATATCCATTATCCGATAATTTCTAAAATTGTAAAACAAACAGCTCTGGAGTTTGATTTGCCTTACATCGAAAGTCCTACTTTTGTAGCCGCATTAAAATCTCATTACCGGATGCTGAAGAAGTTTGGCCTGGAAGCGTATAAAAAACAATCGGCCTTGGTTCGAGTACCGGTGTAGTGGGTAGTTTTTAGCTTCGCGTTGTTCACTTTTATTGTACTTAAGATTCTACTATTTAACCCCAGAAAGTGCTCCTTTAATTAAAGGATTTGCTCTCAAGAGTTTGTTTTTTGTATCTATAAGCTGTGTAAACTAAAAAAGCTTTCCTAATCATTTGATCAGGAAAGCTTTTTTAGTTTACATTTTTTTTAAATCTTTCTCTAAAAAAGAGTCAATACGTTTTCTCTGGTGGATTTGGTATCATAAATACATGTCGGCAATCTGTAGCCACTCGGCGGCTTTAAAAAATCAGAACCAGGATGCTTTGTTTTAACTGAAGCGGCACAATCTATGATTTTTCCGCCTTTGACCCTGCTGCGGTTTTTCGTTGCTCGAAACACTGTAGTAGTTGTAATTTATTGCTGAATTGATAGGGTTCTTTGATGTTTGGTGAGCCCCGAAACTGTTTACATTATTCTGGAACCAGATGCTAATTAGAGCCTATATTTTTAGAAGACATTTTCCTTACTCCTTAAACACGCTTTAACCTGCGTAAAACAATAAACAGCATGCTGAATGAAATAGTTATCTACCTGACTTAGCCACCAGCTATTTACCTAGAACTTAAACCTTAACTATTGCAGGTTATACAGCTTTAATGCAGTAATCCACCCCTCAATGGTTTGCGTAAGCTGCCACATTAAAGTTTCCCTTTCGTGAAAAATTAGATTTTTTAAATTTTTTGATAAGGCTGAAGCGTTCAATCACTCATTTTACTTTTTATTCTGAAAGGATCACCCTTAAAACCAAAATACAGCTAAGGCCATATAATGCCTTTTGTTTTAGTAATTTTTAAATTTTCAAGGGTCAGGCTGCTACATTTTAACTATAATTCTAATTTTAGTAATTTTGTTGTTTCAAACAGTTCAAAAATTAAGGACATAGTTAAGCAAGTTACTTGAATGTTTGCGACAAAATCAGAGGGTCTATTCCAGATAATAAATTGAGTATAATTTATTTCCAGATAGACTCTAACGAATACGCTTGGCTTTCCAACAGTCGTGCAGAGCCCTGGGAGCTAATTTCGAGGTGAGTAAAATCTTCCGTCGGAAAGAAAATATCCGTCATTACCAGCTGGCCTTGGTTAGCAAAAACCTCTACCGACGCTACATCCAGAAATAAATGCAAATTTAATTTGCCATTTTGCAGGATTAGCGGGGCAACATGCTTTTTGGCAAACCTCGGCTCAAAGTTACCATTACCGGCAGAGGTACGATCAATAAACAACTGTTTGTTGGGCACCGAGTAACCTATGTGTACGTACTCGCCTTTTGCATTAGAAAACTTCAGAACTACTCCTGCGCTTTTAGAGACGTCAAAATTTAAGTTTAATTCGGTTAATGGAGTTTTTAAGTTGTATTGCTGACTTACGTTTATTGGCGAAGATATTTCCTGGGCTTTTATGGTTTTTGATTCTTGCCGGAGTTGCTGCAATTCTTTAACCGGAGCACTGGCTAACCGGATACCCGCCGGCGTATTTTTTAAAGTTAACTCGCGCGCCACAGTAGTGGCACTGCGCCAATTTTGGGTGGGCACTTTATTCGCATAATACCAGTTACTCATCCAACCCATAAATAAACGCCGGCCATCCTGAGCCGGAACATTAGACCAAGTTACCCCGGCATAATTGTCGGCGCCTTGGTCTACCCAAAGGGTGGTGGTAGGCGGATTGCTATTTTTAAATTCTTTCCCGTTAAAATCGCCGATAAAGTACTGCGTAGCGGAGCCTCCGTTGGGTCCACCAGGGTTAATACTCACAAATAACACCCATTTCTGCTGCCCTTCTACGGTAAGCGGAAACAAATCGGGGCACTCCCAAACACCGCCATGCGCCCCTACGTTTCCTTTGCCAAATTCACTTAATAATTGCCAGCTTTTTAAATCAGCAGAACCGTAAAAATGCACCCGGTCTTTCACGGCTAAAGTCATAATCCATTTTTTAGCCGGAGCGTACCACGAAACTTTGGGGTCGCGGAAATCGCTGATTCCCGGATTAGGTAGTACCGGGTTCCGGTGGTACTTAACCCAGGTGCGGCCTTTATCGGTGCTATAGGCCAGACTTTGCACCTGCTTTTCGGTTTTGGGGTTATGGTGGGTGAAAATAGCTATGATTGTTTTTTCATCTCCTTTCTGAAAGCCCGCCGTATTGTTTTCGTCTATCACGGCGCTGCCCGAAAAGATGTAACCCAAACTATCGGGGTATAACGCAATAGGTAAATTTTGCCAATGCACCAGGTCTTTACTTACGGCGTGGCCCCAATGCATGGGTCCCCACACGGTACTATCGGGGTAATGTTGGTAAAATAAATGGTACTCACCCTTGTAATATACCATGCCGTTGGGGTCGTTCATCCACATGTGGGGGGGCGAAAAATGGAACTGCGGCCGGTGCTGTTCGCTGTAAGTACCGTCTTCCCTGAGGCTCCCGGAGGCTTCTGTTTTTTTGGCGGTAGACTCGCTATTATTTTCGGTAGTTGCTGACTTAGAATTGCAGCCATATAGAAAAACGCCCATTACTAAGCTTAAAACAAGTTTTTTCATATAAGATGAGTCGTAAAATTAAAGATTAAAGAAGCGGGTATTCTGTTCAGAAATTTAAATTTCTGAGATTTTAAAATTTCCTTATTGATGATTACGAAACGATGTTCAGCTTAGAAATAACATAAAGACTCTATTCTTGATACGCCTCTACTCCGTATAGGTGCCTACAAACTATCTGTATGAAGCACCACAAGAATAGCCAAGGCAAAAAAGAAAAAAGTAGATCTATTAACTAGCACTAAGTAAATGTAAGCTGGTTAGCCATCAAGCACTTTCAACAGGGAAATTTTTAAATTTTATTAGACAAATTACCTTCTTTTAATATAACGGGCGCCAAAAATACGGCTATTTGATTTAAAACTTTCCAACTAAGCTGCCAGCCGGCATTCAAGCCCGTCTTTCCTTTAAACTTAAATACCTTTAACCAAGATACTTACTCCCGGGAAAGTCTCTTCCGAAACGGGAGAGACTTTCCCGGGGACATTCATGTTGATTTGGGCGCACACAATTGGTGTAGCCCAAATCAACATAAATAAGTACTAGATTCTTTTCGTTTGTTGTAGGTTTATTGTTAGAAATAAAAAGTAAGTATTCCGGATTAGAAAGCCTGGTTCTAAGCAAAGTTGGCCTCCAGCAGCAAGGGGTCGTAGGTGGGAGTAGCACCTTTACACGAAGCCACGTAAGCACCTACTAAACAAGCTTTTCTCAAACATTCGGGTATTGGTAGCTGCTGCAGGTGGTTACTCAGGAAAGTGGCCAGGAAGGAATCGCCGCTGCCAATAGTGTCTTCTACCTTCACCTTATAACCCGGATGTTCCCAAAAACCTTCGTTGGTTAAAACGGCTGCTCCATTCTCGCCCCGAGTTAAAATCACCATTTGCAATTTAAATTTCTGCCGAACTTGCTCCATTTGTTGTTGTTCGTTTCCAAGTTGCCCAAGCCAGCCGGTAACTAGTTCTAATTCCTGGTGGTTCATTTTTACAATGTCTGCAAAGTGCAGCAAGTGTTCTATTCGTTCCGGGGTGAAGTGGGGTGGGCGCAGATTTACATCAAAAACTTTTAATTGGGCCTTGGGTAAATATTGCAGCAGCGTATCGCGAGTAGTGGGGCTGCGGGCCGCCAGGCTGCCGTAAACAAAAACATCACTTTGCGCTACTTGTTTGGCTACATTTTCATCGTATTGAATATAATCCCAGGCAACCGGCTCTACAATATTGTAAGTTATTTCGCTTTTATCATCCACATTCACTTTTACTACGCCGGTTAAATGGGTTTTCCCAATCTGGATAAATTCGGTAGAGACTTCTTTTTTTCTTAAAAAATCTAAGAGCGCTTCGCCTAAATCATCGGTGCTTACCCGGCTAATAACAAGTGAGTTGTAGTGATTGTATTTTAAATGAATGGCTACATTCATAGGGGCTCCACCGGGCAGGTGGCCGCTGGGCAGCATGTCCCATAAGGTTTCGCCGAAACAAATAATTTGGTGCATCATGTGAGTAAAAGCTAATTTTTTTAAATTTTATAATAATTATATGGCGCAGCATGAACGTAGCTAGAAAAAAGCAGCGTGGTATTAACTATAAAATGCAAACTGAATTTATAAATGTTGCGTTTACTTAGCGGAACTTTAGCAAAAACAGTTTGAATAATTTTCTGCTGCATACTCCCACTTAACAATACCATTGTACTGCCTTTTTAAAAGCCTATTTACTAATAAATCATACGTATTTTTAAATCTAATTCTTAATATACCCAGGAATTTTGCTTTTTTATTGCAAAACGTTAAATGCTAATTTGCTTTTAGCCGGTTTCATAACAAAAATAGTAACGGGGCTCACTTAATTTAATCTTACTTTTAGACGCATTTTTGTTGGTACATAAGTTAGCTGCGGTAGCACTACAAAAATTTAAAAAAGTACGCCATTTCGATAAAAACGGCAACATTGTTTTGTGAAAGAGTTCATAATGTTCTTAAATCAATTTAACTGAAAGATAATGCTTCCGGGTTAGCGGATCCGCCAGCCTTTTAGTTATTTGCACGTTCGATGAACGCTAAATATTCCATGTTGAATCTTTTTAACAAGTGCTGCTTAACTAAACCTTTATGAAATTTCCGGTAAGTTTCCTCGTAATTTTTATACTATTTTGTACCTCTTTACAAGCCCAAATCCATTATACACCGGCTCAGGTACACGCCCATAATGATTATCAGCAACCCATTCCCTTTTTAAATGCGTACTCCCGGCGCGTAGGATCGATGGAGGCTGATGTTTATTTAAAAGATAAGGTGTTGTATGTAGCCCACGAACCGCAGGAAATTGCTTCCGACCGTACGCTGGAAGCTTTGTATTTAAAACCCTTACAAACCCAAATCCGGAAAAATAAAGGAACCGCTTATTCTGATAAAAAGGCGGTATTGCAGTTATTGATTGATTTAAAAACAACGGGTGCTACTACCCTACCGGCCCTAGTAAAACTACTGGGTGCTTACCCCGAAATTTTTAAAAATTCAACTATTAAGATTGTAATCAGCGGTGAGAAACCAGCACCTGCCACTTGGGCAGAGTTTCCGGCGTTCATTCATTTTGATGGCACACCTGGCCAGCAATACAACGCAGCCCAATCGCAACGCGTGGGATTAATCAGCGATAGTTTTCGAAAGTACACTGCCTGGAACGGGAAAGGTAAAATAGTAGCGGCCGACCTCTTAAAAATTCAAAGACTAATTGATAGCGTGCACCACCTGCATCAAAAAATACGTTTCTGGGCTACCCCGGATAATGTAAACTCCTGGAAAACCCTGATGCAATTGGGCGTGGATTATATTGGCACGGACGACGTTACGAATCTGACCACTTTTTTAAAAAAGTTACCCCAGAACGAATTCCAACTAAAAACGTCGGCTTACCCAGTTTACCCACCTAAATACGTAAATAACGACCAGCTCACAAAAGTTAAGAATGTAATATTGCTGATTGGTGATGGCATGGGCTTAGCGCAGATTTACGCCGGCTACACGGGGCAGGCGGGCAAGTTAAATTTGTTTAATTTTTTAAATATCGGCTTATCTAAAACATCGGCGGCCGATACCTACATTACCGATTCTGCGGCGGGAGCTACCGCTATGGCCACCGGTAAAAAAACCAATAACCGGTACGTGGGGGTAGATTCCCAAGGCAAACCCCTTACGGCTATCCCTGATTTGCTAACCGCCTACCAAATGAAAACCGCTTTAATATCAGCAGGCGATATTACCGATGCTACCCCGGCCTGCTTTTACGCGCACCAAAACGAAAGAAGTCTAAGCGAGGCCATTGCGCTTGATTTTACTTCTAGCCCCGTAGATATTTTAATCGGCGGCAACAGCAAACCATTTATTAAGCGCGCCGACTCCCGTAATTTATTTACCCTTTTACAACAGAAAGGTTATCGTACCGCTACTCAGTTAACGGGTTTCGAGCCAGGTGTTGCCACTAAGTTTGTGGTACTGGATTCCACGGCCATGCTTTCTAAAGCTACCGGAAGAAACGACTTTCTGCGAAATGCCTTGCGTACTTCTATAAAGGCCTTACAACCAAACAAATCCGGTTTTTTTATCATGGCCGAAGGCGCTCAAATCGACCATGGCGGACACCAGAACAATTTACCTTTAGTTGTACAAGAAATGCTGGATTTTGACCAACTCGTGGGAGAAGCCATGCAATTTGCCGACGAGAACGGCGAAACCTTGGTAGTGGTTACCGCCGACCACGAAACCGGAGGCTTATCGCTGCTGGACGGCAATTTGACTCAGAACTACGTAGCCGGCAATTTCAGTTCTGATGATCATTCGGCCATACCGGTACCAGTATTTGCCTATGGCCCGCATTCTCTGGATTTTCGGGGAGTATACGAAAACACGGCTTTGTTCGATAAAATAATGCAGATAATTAAAAAATACCATTAAAAACCAACTAACCCGGCCTAGTTAAGTAAATGGATTAAGTAAATAGTCTTAGGACGACTTTCCTGGCGAGTTAAAATTTTAGATAGCAGTCAAATAATTATATGAGCATTTAATTCTACTTCATCCTTAACGGGCGTAGGCAAATAAACTTTTACTCGGTTCTAAATTCAAATCTTTTTAATAGGAACTACCTATTGCAATTGCCGCTTATATTTTAAATTTATGTTCTTTTACCAATGTAATAATGACTATATTGACTAAAAATTGCGCTTTGTATGGATAAGGGTGCCGAAATGGAAAGAATAAAATTTCAGATTAATTTTTTGCGCTATAGCCGGGGAAACGTTTTTGTGCTACGTAGTTTAATTGAAGATGCGCTACAGTTATTACTACCCTTAGAAGACCACCTACAAAATTACGGCCCGTTTACTACCCTTTCCCGCAATCCGGATAAGTACTTATCAGTAGATTTTATTAAAAATGAATCGCACTTACAAGACAATTTTAACTTAGCCCAGCAGCAAGCCCTACAGGACATTGATAAACTGTTAATTTTTTTAAAAGAACAAAATTAAAATTACCCCTAACTAACTCCTAAAGCAGCCAAGCAGAGAATAACATCACCTCCAGTAATTACCCTAATAACTTTTTACCAGTAGCTACATACATGAAGCGCTACATTCAATACGAACCCTTTAATATTTATGTATTTACGGCCGCCGAATGGCAGCACCCGGTACATAAACACAGTTATTTTGAAATAATTTTTATCCGGAGCGGCCAAGGCCAGCATTTTATTAATGGCAACACTTTTAATTATGCGGCCGGCGATGTTTTCTTACTAGGCCCGGAAGATTACCATTACTTTCTGATAGAAGAAATTACCACTTTTTGCTACCTGCGTTTTACGGAAGCCTTTGTGCAGGAACCCGTTATTCCAACCGGACCTAATTGGCCCCGGACGGTGCACTTATTGTTAAATGCCCCTTATCAATCCTGCGGCAGTTTGGTTTCGGATGCTAAAGAAAAAGAAACGATAGAACACTTGCTCCCGGTATTGTTGCAGGAGTATGAACGCAGTTCCGAAAGCTCTTACGAGTTAATCATGAACAGCCTGATGAAAGCTATTTTGGGTATATTGGCCCGGAACGTAGTTCAGGAAAAAGGAGTGGCGGCTAAAGACCCCAAAAGCGCCCAGCTGATTGAAGAAATTTTATCTTACATCAGCCAAAACATTCAGCAACCCGAGCAGCTGCGGATAGAGCAATTAGTTGAAAAATTCAATTATTCCGCGGGGTATTTAAGCATTTTTTTCAAAAGGCAAACCGGCGAATCGTTGCAGCAATATATCCTAAAATACAAACTTAAAATGATTCAGCACCGGTTGCAGTTCAGCAACCGCAGCATTTCGCAGATTACTTACGAATTCGGCTTTACGGATGGCAGCCATTTAAATAAATTATTTAAAAAATACTACGGTGTAACTCCCGGTGAATTTCGCAGCAAGCTATTAGAAAAAGTAAACAGCGATACGCACTCCTATAATTTTAGCGATCGCTAGCGGTTTGCTTACCCGCCGTTAGGTAATAAACATAATACACTCTTTCCGGGTGCCGGCGATCGTACTGGTACCGTCCAATTTTTTGTAAGCGTAAGTTGAACTGGGGTAACATGCCCCGATTAAGCGCAAATTTAGAAAAAATGGCGGCTGGCAGCGTTTTGGGTAGTTGCAGTTGCTGGCGGTTCCAGGATATGGTATCTACTTGTTTACCCACTTCCCAAATATGCTCCGGCGATATTTCCTGTACGGCATAAAACGGAACTACGTGTAGTTCTTTGATTTGCCGAACTTGATCTAATCCCACGTAATTTTTTACTGGGTGCACCAGGCTCTGGTAACGCGGTATTAAAAAGAAAAGAGCTACTACATGCAAAATTACGGCTGCCGCTAAAAACAATCGAAAGTCTTTTTTTAAAAAAAACTGCACGAAGCATACTGCCAGGATCAGAAACAAACAACTGCTCCAGATTAAAGTAGTTGTAGTAATTAAATTGTGCTGGTATCCTAAGATGTAAAGCATTACCGGCAGGGCAAGCGAGATTAATACATAAACCACCGTGTTAATTAGAAATACAACGCGGTCGGATTTGGTAGCCGCTTTATTTTGAAAAACTTCCCACATATACCGCAGGTAATATGCGGTAAGCAAAGCTAAAGGCATGAGCAAAGGAAGTAAGTAACGCTCTTTTTTTTCCGGAATCAGCGATAACAATATAAAGCAGCTAAATACCCAACTACTCAGAAACCGGTAATTCCCATAAAGTGCAATGCGCCGCCGAGCGTAGGGTATCACTAAAGCCGTTACCGCGAAAATAGCCCAGATGCCGGCCTGCCACGGAAAACTGATATAAAACCAGAAAGGCTTTACGTGCCGGTTTACCCAGGCCGTACTCTCATTGGAAATGTTGGTAGCCATTCTGGCTGGTTCCTGCAGGTAAACATAAAAGGGCCAGGCTAGACTAACCAGTAAGCAGATGATGGTAACTATTATTATTCCGGTTCGGTGTTTTTTTAAGTTACTCGTGCCATAACCCCAAGCATAGCTTATTAAAAACGGAAGTAATAAAGCATAAAAAGAAACCGGGCCTTTACTTAAAAAAGAGAAGCCCATTAATAAACCACTGCCTGCAAAAATACCCCAGGCTTTGTTTTCTGCTTGCAAACCCGTTACTAACAACCAAATACCGCCCATCATAAACGAATGGCAGTAAATATCCCAGGTACCTTGCCGACCAATATTAAAAAAAGAAAAAGAAGTAGCCAGTACTAACCCCGCCAGGAACGGCAAATACCGGTCGCGGGTGAGCCTACGGGTAAACAAGTACAAGAAAAAAACCAGCAGCGCCGAAACACAAGCGGCCGGAAATCGCAGCGCGGCCAAATCGTATAAGTCATCAGCCCCCAAAATAGAAAAAGCCGTGAGCCAGGTAGGTAAAGGGGGTTTAGCCAGACGCGGCTGTCCGTTTAAAGTAGGTATCAGCCAGGTACCGTTTTGGGTAATTTCCCGCACGGTTATAAAGTTGCGGGCTTCCATTAACGATGGTTCAAGAGCTTGCAGGTTCTGAAAAAAGGTGGCGTACAGTACCAACATCAGCAAAGTAACCTGAACCGCGGTGTTTTGTAATAGAGAGGTAGTTTTGTTACGTATCTGGGGCATTTAAAAATTAAAAAAAAGGGTACCGCTGCTCTTAGCCATTTACTTAGGTGCCCGGGCCGAACTACTGACGGGTGCCGGCTGGGAAGTTGCTTCTGGATCCTGGATAGTTGTTGCTTGTTTTTGCGCCCGTGAGCCAATGCTAAAATTGCGGACGTATACCACTACCCCAAATATTTGGCCGATAAAAAGAATAGGATCGAGCCGGAAAACCGCATACGACATAATCATTAAACTCCCAATTAAGCTTATAAGCCAAAATCCATTGGGTATTAGGGATTGTTGTTTTTTTTCGGAATAATACCATTGGTACACAAAACGCAAAGTAAAAACAACTTGGCCTAAGCCACCCCAGGCAATTAAAGCTCCCGAAATACGGCTGTGCGCCATGAGCGAAGCCCAGGTATGATTATCGTATAAGAGCAACCAGGCAAAGCTAATAAACGGAAAAAGAATGGCTAACCAGCGTATCGCAAAAGGAACATCCTGCCAGATATTTTTTAATTTTAAATTGCGCAGGTAAATAAAATACGAGATAACCTGTCCCCCAATAATTACCACATCGTCGCGCAGCGCACCATAAAGCATCAGCAGGATAGAAGCCATAATGCTGGTGGTCCAGAAAGAACCGGGCGATAAAACTTTGCCGGCTTTTTCGGATTGCACCCATTGCACGAGCAACCGGGCCGAAAATAACAACTGGGCCAGTAAACCAATGCCATATATCAGATAATTAGTGTTAGTCATGCTGGGGTTGCAAGATTACTTTTTGCTGTTGTTCGGCTATCTGGTACCGGATGTACCGCTTGCGCATCCACCGGAAGGCAAAGGTATCTTGCAGCGGCCCCCACAGGCGATTGAATAAATGATATTTAGAATAGCCCGCCAGGCGCTCAAAATGTTGCACCGGCACTTGCTTTACCCGGCCACCCTGCAACTGAAACAAGGCCGGTAAAAAGCGGTGCATCCCCGTAAAAAAAGGTACATTTTTGGCGTACGTGGCATCCATAATTTTTAAAGGACAACCCGTATCGGCTATTCCATCCTGAATCATCCGGCGCCGGAAGCTATTCGCAATTTTAGAAGAAATCTTTTTCACAAAAGTATCTTTCCTTTTTTGGCGAATGCCGTTAACCATCTGGTATTCCGCTAAAAAGGGGAAAAATTTTAAAAAATCGAGCGGCGACGTTTGCAAATCCGAATCAATATACCCGATATAAGTAGATTGCGCATGATCAATGCCGGCTTTAAAAGCCGTGCTTAGCCCATAATTCTTGTCCAGGGAGATAAAATTATAAGCTTCTTTATTTTTACAAATCTTTTTAATCTCCTGCAAACTGTTATCCCGGGAACCGTCGTTCACAAAAAGAACCTGGGTGGGCATCGGCGATTGTTGCAAAAAAGGATCCATGGCATCGCAAAAACGCACCAAGCATTCTTCTTCGTTATAAACCGGAACTATAATTGTTAAGGAAAGCAATTTTTTTAAAGGAGCAATTAAGGTCATAGGGTGCTAAATTCAATGATAGCGGTATTTATTCCTTACGTAAAGATACGTATTAATTTTTACCGCACTGGCAGATAATTATTTTCGGAGTAACGGGTATACCAACTTATAAACTCAATTAGGCCAGCTTCCAGAGAAGTATTAGGCCGGAAGTTCGTTAATGCTTCCAGTTCGCTAACATCGGCATAAGTGGTTGGTACATCGCCGGGAGGCATGGGTTGCAGGTCCAGAATGGCTTTTTTCTGAAGCAATTTTTCGAGTAAAGAAATGAGTTCAAGTAATTGTTCCGGCTTGCTGTTACCAATGTTTAGTATCTTAAAAGGCGCCCCCGGAGAGGAACTTAGCGCCGGCGCTAACGAAATTAACCGGATTATACTTTGCACCACGTCATCGACATAAGTAAAGTCGCGGAGCATATTCCCGTGATTGTAAATTTTAATGGGAGTTTCGGCCATAATGGCTTTCGTAAAGGAGTAATAAGCCATATCCGGTCGGCCCCAGGGACCGTATACCGTAAAAAAACGCAAACCGGTAGTAGGAATTTGGTAAAGGTGGGCGTAACTATGGGCCATTACTTCGTTGGCCTTTTTAGTAGCGGCGTAAAAAGAAACGGGGGTATCGGTGGCATGCGTAGTAGCAAACGGAATTTGGGAGTTATTCCCGTATACGCTACTGGAAGAAGCAAACAATAAATGCTTGATTTTAAAGCGTCGGCAACATTCGAGTAAATTGGCAAACCCTACTAAATTACTGGCCACGTACGATTGCGGGTCTTCCATGCTATGGCGTACTCCGGCTTGGGCCGCCAGATTTATGACAATGTCAAAATTTTGTTCTTCAAATAATTTACTTAAAGCAGGAGCATCAATCAAATCGAGCTTCGTAAAAAATACGTTAGCATATTGTTGGCTGGCAACTACCGTGTTTTCCGGAACATTATTCGATTCAAATCCTTGCACCTTTAAACGGCCCGTTTTTAACTCGGGATCGTAGTAATTGTTTACCGAATCCAGGCCATAAACCAGGTAAGGCAGCTTTGCCAATGCTAGCAACAGATGGTGACCAATAAAACCCGCACTTCCGGTAACTAAAATACGCTGCGTTACGCTCATTATTCTTATTCTTCGCTAATCCAAACAGAAGGATTCAGATAAATTTAAAAAAAGCAGCTTGTGCTCCGAAACAAAACAGATATGTAGATTTTTTCGACTACTAGCACCTTCATTTGCTCCTTCACTGCAAATTATCAGCAAGTATGCATCCCCATTAATAAAAAGGTAATTCATTCTTTAAATTTTATTAACAAGAAACACCTACATTTATTATTTACTCTTCTATTCAGATGGTAAAACTATCATTTGTTCCCCAAAAAAGATTAATTTTTTTAGATTTTACCTTTTTTTAGGGTTAATTACCAGGTCATAGTAACAGAAAATTTTGCTTGATTTAAAAAACTCTCCTTTTGTTTTTAATGCAGCCGAGCCAATACAAGCACTCGTAGATACCGCATCTTTCCATTTGGCCGGATACCTAGTAACTTAGATGCATACACGTAGGTTATTAAAAAATTTAATTATGCGAAAACTAAAGCTTTATAGTGCGGCCTCTCTGGATAACAAAATTGCCCGGAAAGATGGCGCTATTGATTGGCTGCCCGACCCTAATGCGGGAGAAGGCTACGGTTACCAGAATTTTCTAGCCACCGTGGATACGTTGCTAATGGGCTACAAAACCTACGAAGTTTGTGTGGGTTTCGGCGAATGGCCTTAGCCGGATAAGAAATCATTTGTATTTACCCGCGACCATATGAAAACAGTTATTCCGGAAGCGCAAGTGGTAAACCCAGACCCAGTTACTTTTACGCAGGAGTTACTCTACCAAAAAGGACAAGATATCTGGCTCCTTGGAGGTGGTGAAATAATTACGTTATTACACAATGCCGGTTTAATTGACGAATACATTCTGGCGTTTATTCCCATAATTCTGGGTGAGGGCATTGCCTTGTTCCCGAATGGGCAAAACCAGGAAAATTTAAAATTAAGCAAACACCAGGTTTATTCTAATGGAGTTGTAATGCTTTACTTTAGTAAGTCATTGCCTCAGGAAACCACGTTAACGTAAATATTCGCTTATTTTACCAGGCATTTTCTAAACACAAGTGATCTGGTTGATTCTTATTTTTTGCTGGTTTGTTCGAAGTAGGTTTTACCACTTGTTTAAAATTATCTAACAATTTTCCGAATTATCTTTGGGCCGCTGGCTTATTTATTTGTATAACCATGAGCTTTTTGGTATTGAATAAAGCCATCCAAACTACACCCATGAGAACTGCTTATGCCATTTGGACCGGAACTGGCCTGAAGGAACCGTGAGTATCGGCATTCTTTTTCACGAACCAGCCAATCTGCCTCGGCTTTTGTTTATTTTTTAATTAATCGGCTCTATCATTGGGTTGAAAGTGGTGTATTAATGTAAAGTATCCAGCTTCAATCTTAAAGCTTTAAAAGGCTTATAAAACAAAAACTTCCTCCCGGAATATAAGGTATTCGGGAGGAAGTTTAATTTTTTAAAAAATCACTTATTGTTTTACCTGATTGGGGCTTTGCCGATTTTGCTGCATGGGATTAGCCCCCGTTGAGGACCCACGCGGAGCTGTTTTCTGTTTAAATAATTCAAACTTAGAAGGGGCATACTCCGTCGGCCAGGAATTATTATTTTCTTCAATATCGGCCGTCTCGCGGAACGGATCCAACTTGATACTTTTTACCTCTTTGGCTTTGGCAAAAACTTTCGTGATTTTGTTTTCATTTTTCCGCCAGATATACGGCGAAATCCGCTCGATTTCTTTCGTACCATCCACGTACGTCCACTCCAGAATTAGTGGGGCAACAAGTCCGCCTACGTTAGCAAAATCTACTTCGTAGAAGTTGGTTTTAGTATCGTACAAAGCTTTTTCTTCGGGAGTTAAGCCCGCATAATACTCGTTAAAAGCGGACCGGGTGGCCGGCGTTACCGCAAAGCGATCCCATTTATTATAAAAATCCTGTAAAGAAGTATCCTGTTCTACGGCAAACTTGGTTCCCTCCTGCCGGTTGCGCTCCCGTCCGATGTTGTATTCGGTGCGCTCTCGGGCGGCTTTGGCTTCCAGGTTTTCTACTTCCGGATTTTTAGTGTCGAGGCGGTAATACTTCACATCCGAAATAGCAATATCCACCGGGTCAATGCCAAAGAACCAACCGCGCCAGAACCAATCTAAATCCACAGCTGAGGCGTCTTCCATGGTCCGGAATAAGTCGGCGGGAGTGGGATGTTTAAAAGCCCAACGTTTAGCGTATTGTTTAAAGGCATAATCAAATAATTCGCGGCCCATTATGGTTTCGCGCAAAACATTTAAAGCCGTAGCGGGTTTTGCGTAGGCGTTTGGCCCAAACCGCACAATATTTTCCGAGTTAGTCATAATAGGTTCTAACTGGTCTTTCGGCAAACGCATATAATCTACAATTTTGTGCGCCGGTCCGCGCTGCGACGGATAATTATTATCCCACTCTTGCTCCGCTAAATACTGCAAAAAAGTATTTAATCCTTCGTCCATCCAGGTCCATTGCCGTTCGTCGGAGTTTACAATCATCGGGAAAAAGTTATGACCTACCTCGTGAATAATTACACCGATCATGCCGTATTTGGTTGCTTCGGAGTACGTACCGTCTTTCTCGGCGCGACCGTAGTTAAAGCAAATCATGGGGTATTCCATGCCATTTGCCGCTTCCACCGAAATAGCCACCGGGTAAGGGTACGCAATGCTGTGTTTAGAATATGATTTTAAAGTATGCGCTACCACTTTGGTAGAATAGCGGTTATACAAAGGATACGCTTCTGGTCCGTAGTACGACATGGCCATTACTTTTTTGCCTTCTACGTTGGTGCCCATGGCATCCCACACAATCCGGCGCGACGAGACAAAGGCAAAATCACGCACGTTGGTAGCCACGTAAGTCCAGGTTTTCTTCTTCGTGGACTTAACTTTCATCATGTCTTTTACTTCGTCCAGGGTTACAATTTCCACGGGCGAAGTAGCATTCTTGGATTGGTTCCAACGCTTTAATTGCGCCGAGGTTAACATTTTGCTGTAGTTCTGGCATTCGCCGGTAGCGCCCACCACGTGGTCGGCGGGGGTCGTAATATTTACTTTAAAGTTTCCAAAAGTTAAGGCAAACTCCCCCCGGCCGGTAAACTGCTTATTTTGCCAACCCTGAAAATCGGAATACACAGCTAAGCGCGGGTACCACTGCGAAATAGTGTATAAATAATTGCCATCTTCGGCAAAATACTCGTAACCACCCCGGCCGGCAATGGTCATCCGGTCCGAGATGTTGTAGTTCCAGTTTACTTTAAATTTAAACCGTTCGCCAGGCTTCAGCGTTTTGGGCAGTTCCATGCGCAACATGGTTTGGTTAATGGTATACTTCAGCGCTTTGCCGCTACCATCGGTGAGTTTTTCAATTTTAACGCCCAAATCCTGATTATGCCCCATAATGGCCTGCACATCCGCGATCGACATTTTTTCCTTCATGGAGCTTTCGTCGAACTTTTGATTGTCGCTCTTGGGATTATGTTCGTTTTCGTCGAGTTGCAGCCAAATGTAAGATAAGGGATCGGGCGAGTTGTTGTAGTACGTTACGGTTTCCGAACCCGCAATGCGTTGCTTTTGGTCATCGAGTTCTACGTCTATGTCGTAATCGGCGCGTTGCTGCCAATACCGAGGGCCGGGTGCTCCCGAGGCGGAACGGTACATATTGGGATCCTGGATAATGGTACCGAGTTGTTCAAATTTATTACCGTGATTTGATTCCGGATTATTTTTTATTTGTGCCCAGGATGCAGTACTGAGGCTGCCGGTAAAAAGTAAAGCTAAAAAAAAGTGTTTCATTAAAATTTTTAAATTAATTAATTAAAGCAGCTAGCCGTTCCAGGGCCATCATAAAGCTAATACCAAAAATAGCCGATGACAAGAACAAATTCCACTCCCGCTGGGGTGCCTTCAAGATTTCGGTAAAAATAAAAGATAAAAACAGAATAACTAATACAATTAGGAACTGTCCCCCTTCTAAACCGAGGTTAAAACTAAATAATTCCGCTACAATATTGGAATCACGCCCTAAAAGGCTTTTCAAGTAGTTAGAAAAGCCTAAGCCATGAATAAAGCCAAACAACATAGCTAACACGTATGGTACCCGAACAAACTTACCCCAATTGTGTTTTTTTAAAATATTAGTAAGGCAGGTAATCACGATGGAAACCGGAATCAAAAATTCGATCCAAGAAGAAGAAATTTTAAAAAAATGAAGAACACTAAGTGCTAAAGTTACCGAATGCCCCAAGGTAAAAGCCGTTACTAGCATTAAAACCGAGCGCCAATTGTGCCAGCTGTAAATGCCACACAAGGCACAAACAAACAAAATATGATCGTAGCCTTGCCAATCCAGAATATGTTCCCAACCCAACTGAAAGTACAAGGAAAAGTCCGTCATGAATTTCTTTTCGTATTTTGGCGTTAAATTAAAGAGAACGCCGGTAATTTCCGGCTGAAAACGCTATGTTATCTTTTATTATTATTTTGTTGTTACATGTAAGTTCCGGGCTGCACCCCTTTTTTGTAAGCATTACGGAAATACGTCAAAATGAAAAAACTAAAAACCTGGAAGTTAGCAGCCGGATTTTTTTTGACGACTTGGAGAAGACTCTCGAAAAGAAGTATAAAGTAAAAGTAAATATCTTAAAGCCCGAAAATCCCAGGCAGGTAAACGAACTGATTGCCAGCTATTTACAAGAACGTTTGCAAATTCGGGTGAACGGAAAATTGGTGAAACTAAAATACTTAGGTTTTGAGATTGAAGAAGAAGCCGCCTGGTGTTATTTAGAAGCACCGCAAACCACCCTGCTCAAGCGCTTGGATATTGAAGATGCAATTTTGTTTGATGCCCACCCGCTGCAGCAAAACATGGTTCACGTAACGGTTGGGAACAAACGGCTAAGCACGAAACTAGATAATCCGGAAAGCAGGTATACTTTTCAGTTTTAATGGGTTTGTAGGTAATTTTTTAAATTTTGGGAAGCATTCGCCCTTATACATCAGTCTATAATGAGCAAGCAGCATTTTAAATTAATTATTTGGATTTTTTTAATGATGATTTTGGGGCAATGCAAAAAGAAAGACCATCCCGAACCGATTGAACAACTGCCCCCGCTACGCAAACTGGGGCCAACACCTTTGGCTGTTTGCTCAATGGCAAAGCTTGGACTCCTAAGGGCAACAATGGCACTTCTAACTATGATGTTTCTTTTGATCCTACTTTCGACGGGGGAACTTTTGACTTAAGAACCTACCGCTACCCGGATAAAAGTGGCAAAAATCAATACTTAATTTTATATGCTTTTCATTTATCTACTTCGGGTACCTATTCTTTCAGCAACAAACGAAGCAGTGGAGTTTCCTATACTGATCATAAAACAGGTTGTGAGTACGCTAGTAGAGATAGTATAAATACTTACTCCTCAGGTACACTGACCATCACGAAGTTAGACTTAAATCAACGTATTATCTCGGGGAAGTTTGAATTTACCTTAGCCAAACCTGGCTGCGACACCATTAAAGTAACCGATGGCCGTTTTGATAAAAAGCTGTAACTACTCCTATTTTTAAATATTTAAGTGTTTTGACGTTATGCTAACACATCTTTCACTACTTTACCAGCCACATCCGTTAAACGGTAGCGGCGGCCTTGATTTTTAAAAATTAATTGCTCGTGATCGATACCTAGCAGATGCAGCACCGTGGCTTGAAAGTCGTGCACGTGCACCGGGTTCTTGATGATGTTGTAGCCAAATTCATCGGTTTCGCCGTACGAAAAGCCTTTCTTAATACCGGCTCCGGCCATATAAATTGTAAAGCAGCGCGGGTGATGATCGCGACCGTAGTTTTCGGGGGTTAACTTGCCTTGCGAGTAGTTAGTTCGACCAAATTCCCCCCCCAAATTACCAGCGTTTCGTCGAGCAAGCCTCTTTGTTTTAAATCTTTAATAAGCGCCGCGGATGCTTGATCCACTGATTTAGCCATGAGCTTAATGTCGTTGGGTAAATTACCGTGCTGGTCCCAACCCTGGTGATACAACTGCACAAACCGCACGTCTTTTTCAATTAAACGTCGCGCCAATAAACAATTAGCCGCAAAAGTGCCGGGTTTTTTGGATTCTTCGCCGTACATGTTGTAAATATACTCCGGCTCCTTGCTGATGTCCAGGGTAGCGGGTACGGAGCTTTGCATGCGGTAAGCCATTTCGTACTGCGAAATACGGGAGTTAATTTCGTCGTCGAGCACGTTTTTAACCTGGGCCTGGTGCAATTTAGCTAAATGGTCGAGCATGCGGCGGCGGCTTACTTTATCCATGCCGCCGGGGTTGTTCAAATAATAAACCGGGTTATCGCCCGATTTAAAAATAACGCCCTGGTGTTCGGAAGGCAAAAAGCCATTGCCCCACAACTTCGCATAAAGCGGCTGGTCGCCTTCGCGGGCACGCGATAATAAAACCACAAAAGCCGGTAAATTCTGGTTTTCGCTGCCTAACCCATAACTCAACCAAGAGCCAAAACTAGGCCGGCCGGCTTGCTGGCTACCCGTCTGCACAAACGTTACCGCCGGGTCGTGGTTAATGGCTTCGGTGTGCATGGATTTTATAAAACACAACTCATCCACAATTTTAGCGGTATGCGGCAACAATTCCGATACCCAGGCCCGGCTCTTACCATGCTGCGCAAATTCAAATTTACCCATGGCCAGCGGAAAAGATTTCTGGTTGGAAGTCATGCCGGTTAAGCGTTGGTTGCCGCGAATAGAAGCCGGCAATTCCTGACCAAATAACTGTTGCAATTTAGGTTTGTATTCAAATAGTTCTAATTGCGAGGGACCACCGCTCTGAAACAAGTAAATAATCCGTTTAGCCTTAGGCGCAAAATGCGGCAATACCGGTTTGGGGTTGGTATCACCCAGAACACTTTGGGGCAAAAGCGAGGAGAGCGCGGCTAACCCTACCCCAGCCAAACTGGTGCGCGTTAAAAATTCTCGCCGGTTCATTTGGCTGGCAACTTGTTCGTGATGGTGATGGTTACACATAGCTGGTTTTATTAACGCTTAATTACAAATTCATCAAAATTCATGAGCGTATTGGCTACTACCGCACAGGTGGCAACTTCTGCAAGCGGTAATTTTTTATTAACCGCATACTCCCCTTCCTGCAATAATTTAGTTGCCCGCATGGGTGTTTTTTTAAAATCGGCGAATTCCTGCTGGTACAAATCATTCAAAATAGCCAACTCTTCCGGACGAGGATACCGGCTAGTTAATGCCCGAAAAGCATATGTAATGCGTTGTTCCGGCGTTTCCCCGCCTTCCCGAATCATCCGCTCACCAAGAACCCGAGAGGCTTCTACGAATTGCACATCGTTCATTAAAACCAAGGCTTGCAAAGGAGTACTGGTTTTCTGCCGCCGCACACTACACATATACCGGTCGGGCACATCAAAATTAATCATGGCAGGGTGCGGCGAACTACGCTTCCAGATGGTGTACAAACTGCGTCGGTATAAATTAGCGCCCTTGCTGGTTTCGTAGTGGGTGGCATTACGTGTGGCTAATGCTTCCCAAATACCGGCAGGTTGGTACGGAAATACGCTCTTACCCCCAATCTTGCGCGTTAATAAACCACTTGCGGTTAATGCATTATCCCGGATCATTTCGGCACTTAAGCGGTACGAAGGTGCCCGCGTAAATAGCTTGTTTTCCGGATCTTTCGCTTTATTAATCGGGGTTGGCACCGAAGATTGCCGGTAAGTAGCCGATAATACCATGGTCTTTAATAAAGCTTTTACGTTCCAGTTACTTTCCCGGAAAGTTACGGCTAGATAATCCAGTAGTTCCGGGTGCGTGGGCAAGTCGCCCTGGTTGCCAAAATCTTCGGCCGTTTTCACAATTCCTTGTCCAAAACATTGTTGCCAAAAACGATTTACGGCTACCCGCGGAAATAAAGGTTGTTCTTTACTGATTAACCATTTAGCTAATCCTAGTCGGTTCTTAGGTAATTTTTTATCAAACACCAAGAATTTTTCGGGTGTATTCGGTTTTACTTGTTCTTTCGGGGCATCGTAGGCTCCCCGATCCAGGATAAAAGCCGCGCGGGGTTGCGGTAGCTCCTTGTAAATCATTACTTCTTCCTGATTGGTGAGCAAGTCGTTTTCTTCACTCCTTTTAGCAGCTAATTCTTTTTGAAGTGCCGCAAATTCCGGGTCAAAAGCCAGCCGGTAATACTCCTGTAACAAATCTTTTAGCTCAGCGGATAATTGACTCACCGGCTTTTCTAAAATAATTTGAATTAAATCTTTTTTACTGGCAAGTTGCTGCACTTCTAAAGCTGCGAGTTGGCGGTTATAAGCCCGAAATTCATCGAAAGCCACCCCCGATATAGATTTAATGGATGCCTGCCCTAATTTAAAATTTTGAATACCCCAATTGGCTTTGTCTTTGGCGTACAACATGCTTTGTTGCAAGTCGTCGTTTATTACTTTAAGCGAAGCCAACTTGCCATCGATAAAAAACTGAATACCCTGGGCCTTGCTGCTGCCATCGTATACCAAAGCCAAATGGTGCCAGGCTTGCGGATTTAGTTTTTGCGTAGTTTGCAGCTCAATGGCATTGGCTGGGTACACGTGCACAAATTTCAGGGATACGGTGCCATCTTTATTCAATCCGCACAAATATCCGCGCCAGTTATCTAATTCGCCATTGGTGCGGTTAAACAAAGGACCTGATTCGCCGGCTTTTAAAACGTTCACCCATAAGCTAACACTGAAAGGCTGATACCGGTCGAAAGTAAGTTCCTTGCCGAACTCAATACCCATATCTCCATCCACTTTAACGGCGCGGCCCCATTTACCCGGATAAGGAGTAGGATTTCGGTCTTTATCGCCGCTGGTATAATGCGCAGCTAAGGTAGATTTAATTGTATTTTTCGGCTCTCTCTCGTTGAAGGTAAAATGGCCGAGTAAACCGGGTTGTTTTTTTAAAATTTCCGTTGGATTCTTTTGGGCGGATGCTAACCATTTTTCAAATTTTTGCTCATAAGCTTTTTTATCGGCTTGCTTTTGCTCCAAGGGTTTTAATTGCGTACGGATATATTGAAGCTTATCTTCTACTTCGGGTTTGGTTAATATTAAGCTGGGGCTCGCTTCGCCGGTATAAGGAATCTCGCCGGTTTCGTTGTTATTATTGAAAAACGCGGATAATTCGTAGTAATTTTTTTGCGAAATAGGATCGTATTTATGATCGTGGCAGCGGGCACATTCGGTGCTCTGAGCCAGAAAAGCTTTACCAAAAGTATTTACCCGGTCGGCCACGTATTCTACGCGGTATTCTTCGTCCACGATGCCGCCTTCCTGACTTTGCGGATGGTTGCGCAAAAAGCAAGTAGCAATTAACTGTTCGCGGGTAGGTTGCGGCAGTAAATCACCGGCCAATTGGTAGGTGATAAATTTATCGTAAGGTATGTTGCGGTTAAAGGCCGAAATTACCCAATCGCGCCACGGGTAAGCATTGCGTAAACCATCGTCCTGGTACCCGTGGGTGTCCGCGTAACGGGCTACATCCAACCAATCTACGGCCAACCGCTCGCCAAAGTGCGGTGATTGCAGCAAACGATTGACTACCCTTTCGTACGCCTGTGGTGATTTATCGGCCAGAAAGGCATCTATTTCGGCAATGGTGGGTGGCAAGCCGGTTAAGTCAAAAGAGACCCGCCGGATAAGTGTTTCTTTAGAAGCTTCCGGATTTGGTTTTAACCCTTTTTCTTCTAATTTGTTTAATACAAAATAGTCAATCGCATGTTTAGGCCAGGCTTTATTTTTCACAACCGGTACCTCGGCTTTTTTAGGCACCACTAACGACCAATGCGGTTTGTACTCGGCACCTTCTTTAATCCATTTAATGAGGATAGCTTTTTCGGTGGGGCTTAATTGTAAATGCGATTCAGGAGTGGGCATCAGATACTCCGGATCAGTGCTAATGATCCGGTGAAATACCTCGCTTTTTGCCAGGCTACCCGGTACCAAAGCTTTCCGGCCCGTATCCTCGTTTTTTTTATCGTAAGCCGCTACTAGGTCCAGCCGCAGGCCGCCTTTTTGCTTATTTTTATCCGGACCATGGCAGGCAAAGCACCGATCCGACAAAATTGGTTTTACGTGTAAGTTGTAATCTATTTTGGCCGGAACCTGGGTTAACGCTTTTTCTACGTCGGGGGGCAAGTCTGGCTCGCTGCAACTAGTCAGTGCCCAGAGCAGGATGGTAACTTTTCCGCAAAGCAAAAAAAGATTTTTCATGGTTCGAGCAATTATAAAGTATCCATTCCAAAATTGATCTCCACTTCTTTACCCACGCGTTGCTGTAAGGCGGCCACTCCTTGCTGGGTTACCTGAGTTTGCCATAAATATATAGATTTCAGGCTTTTACAGTTTGCAACTAGTTTTAACCCCTGATCGGTAACTTTAGTGCCATACAGGTTTAAGTATTTTAAACGGGGCATATTTTGCAGATAGGCCAAACCAGGATCCGACACATCTGTTTGGTCCAGACTAAGGCGGGTAAGATTTTTAAATTTTTTTAAATTTTCTAAGGCTTTATCGGTAATTGCTGTTTCCGACATATCCAGCCAAATTACATTGTCGCTTATTTGTGTCAGCAAGGCCATATCCGCATCGGCGAAGGCTGGAGCATTTACCATATTTAAGGAAACAAACCGGTTATCGCGGGTAAGCGGACTTACAACTACTCCTAAATCCCGGATTTTAGCTAATACCGCCGCATCGGGCGCTTTTACCGGACTATCCGGGATCTCCGAAGCTTCTTTCTTAGTATCATCTATAGGTGCGCCTTTTGCTAATCCAGTCAGTACCACTTTGATTTTGTCATACTGCGGAACATCAGCCACTTTCTTTTTAAAATCGGCCCCTCCTTGGTCTATCCACCAATGAATTAATTGAATTTCGGATTCGGTGAGTTGCGTTTTGCCTTTGGGGGGCATACGGTCATCATCTTCTTCCGGTAAAATCAGCCGTTTATATAAATCACTTTCATCGGCTTTACCCGCGGCAATAACAGCACCGTGCTCACCACCTTTTAGCAGGTTTTCCGGAGAATCCAGTCGTAAATCGCCTTTTTGTTTCTTAGAGTTATGGCATTGGTAGCACTTTTGTTCCAGTATGGGTTCTACTAAATCGGTATAAACCAACGCATTTTTTAAATCTGTAATGGGTGACCGCACTTTTTTACCGGGCGTTTGCCCGATCATGGCGTACAATGGTTCCGATAAATAATCTTCGCCGTGCGTAAGATTGCCACCATAATGGCCGGTCCCAATCAGAAAAAACGAGGCTATTATAACGGTTGGAATGGATAATCTTTGCGGAAAACGACCACTTTGAATCAGAAAAACAAAACCCGTAAGGATAGCTAAAGCAATCCCCATATACTGATGCAGATCAACAGCTTCTTCGTCGTAACCGCCGCTTAGCTTTAAAAGAAACCCTGCCACACAAGCCATTACGGCGGTAACAAACCCTGTAAACCATAACAAAGGTAAAAAAGCCCGAAAATGCGCGTACCTGGAAAAACTAACCAAAACTTGCAAAGCAATAGCCAGCATTAAAACACCAATGGGCAAATGCACGATTAAAGGATGTAAACGCCCAAAGAATTGAATCAGGTTTTCGGTCATTTTAAGACTTCATTAATGTATTAGGATAAAGGCATCTGGTACTGAATGGAACCTAGATTTAATTCTAAAATTATCGTTGGCTAATTAGCCTAAAATAAGGAAATATGATTTGCAAAGAAGCTAATCAAACTAGATCGAACAAAGATAAAACAACATAAATCAGTCCGGCCCAACCCAGAATAATCGAAATAACCGGAATGATGGTTAGGGAGATTTCAGAATTAATTTCTACTAAATCCGGATCTTCGGGATCATATAGAAGCAAAACTTTTTCGCCTTCTGAATGCATCGAAGGATTAGTTCCAGAGTTTAGTTTTTTAGTAATCCAAACTTCTTCCGTAGTCTTAAATCGTACAACTGGATAGTAAATATCTCTTTCCCATACTAAAGAATAAATAACTCCTTTTACTCGTTTCCCTTGTTTTTTTAAATATTTGCCATTTTTTATTTTAATAATTCCTCCCACTAACAAAAAAATGCTTACCACTGCAAAAAGTAAATCCGAATACATGTTGTATGGTTTGCCTTACTAACAGCAAAAGATTTAATCCCAGAATAATTTACAAAAAAGTGGTAAAACCAAGAAACGTTTCTATTGCTATTTACCTCTTATCTAGCAATATACTTAAATCCACTATTCCCTAAAAATTATATGCAACATTTAATAAGGGAGCTTGCTGCCCAAAAGCTAAAAATTGCTTCTTTCTTCTTAAAGTGAAGGCCATCTTTTAAGCTGCTAGTTAATTCTTAAATACTGCTCGGTACAAACTGCTATGTTCCTGAATTAAAATATTTTACAAAAAACCTGGTTCACAAAAAAGGGAAGCTTAATGGCCTCCCTTTTTTTAAAATTTTAAAAAATTAATTTATTTCTTTAAAGCATCAACTTTCTTGTTCATGGCTTCGGCGTCTTTCGTGCGACCTGTCTGGATGTACACGCGGGCTAAAGTTTCCATGGTTCCTACGTCCTGCGGATTAGCTTTGTGGGCAGCTTCGAAGTACGGAATAGCGGTATTAAAACTTTGTTTGCTTTCAGCCTGTAATTTCGGCCCCAATTTAGGTTGGTTAGCTGCCGATAGTTTGCTGAACTTATTGTTTGTATCGGCTCCTTTATTGTAGTGGTACACGCCCAGGTTAAAGTTGGCATCAAAGTTAGCCGGGTCAACTTTTAAAGCAGCTTCGTAGTTCTGACGAGCTTTGTCTTTTTCACCAGTTTGATCATACAGCGAACCTAAAACGTTATACAAGTTCGGGTTATTCGGATCTACTTTAATTGCGTTTTCTAATTTACCAATGGCTTCTTTGCCTTTTCCGGCTTTTACGTAAAGGTTTAATTCCTCCAACATAAAATCTTTATTGTTCGGGAAGGCTTTAACCGCATCCTGTAACAAAGCAGCGGTTTCAGTTTCGTTTTTATCTACTTCTTTCGCGAAATAAATTAGTCGGTTATAAACCATGGGGGTTTTATGGTTCATGGCCAATAATTTTTTATAATTTTCTTTAGCTAAAGGAAAGTCTTGCTTGGCTTCGGCTGCATAAGCTGCATAAACATAAGCCGTGGTATCTTGTGGCCGAATATTTTGGGCCATGGTATAAGCTTTAATAGCTTCGTCGTAGCGCTTTTCGTTGTAGGCGTTAACCGCGTTGTTAAAAGCACCGGCGTACAAACCATCTTTTTTAGCCGTAGCTTGTTTTCCCCATTCACCATCTTTGTCAATAGCAATTGCTTTATCGTAAGCTTGGTATGCCTCTTCTACGGCATTGGGTACCTGTTTTCCAAAGATCGGATTATCAATGTAAGCAGCGTAAACCTCTCCTTTCGTAAACCAAGCTTTCGGATCGTTAGCTGTTTTTTCGTGCACCACCGCTTTATCAATCGAAGTTTTTGCTTTATCTAGGGTTCCGTTCTTTAAAGACAATATAGCATTGGTTACTTCCGATTTTTGAGCCATTGCCAGTTGCATACTCAAAGCGGCAACGGTAGTTAATAGAAGCTTTTTCATACAAATAAATTACTAGTTGGTTTAAAGTTAAAGATTAATAAAATTAGTTTTCATTGATTAAATCAGGGTCCGTTAAATCCGGATTCAAGGATTCATCGGCTGGTAACTCCGACTGATTCAGGACAATTTCGGTTTTATCTTCGTATTCAATTTTTGCTACCGAGGAGATTTCGTCGCCTTCGTTAATTTTAATCAACCGAACACCTTGCGTTGCTCGGCCAATCACGCGTAAATCACTCACCCGTAAACGGATAGTAATACCTGACCGATTAATAATCATGAGATCATCGGTGTCGATAACGCCGTGAATGGCTACTAATTGTCCGGTTTTAGAAGTAATATTTAAAGTTTTTACTCCTTTACCTCCTCGATTAGTGATGCGGTATTCTTCCAGTGGTGAGCGTTTGCCAAAGCCTTTTTCCGAAACCACCAGCAAATTCATGTTCGGATCGCTTAAACAAACCATACCTACTACTTTATCTTGCTCATTGGCTAGAGTAACGCCTCTTACCCCCGCGGCATTCCGGCCCATGGAACGTACTTTGTCTTCGTTGAACCGCACGGCCCGACCCGATTTTAATGCCAGTACAATGTCGTTAGAACCATTTGTTAACCGTACATCCAACAGCCGGTCGCCGTCGTTAATAGTAATAGCGTTAATGCCGTTTAAACGAGGACGGGAATAAGCTTCTAGCGGCGTTTTTTTAATGGTGCCTTGCTCGGTACAAAAAATTAAAAAGTTGTTGACAACGTAGTCCGGATTTTTTAAATCGTGTACGTTAATAACCGCGCGAACTTTATCTTCTTTATCAATATTAATGAGATTCTGAATAGCCCGACCTTTGGCCGTTTTACTACCTTCCGGAATTTCGTATACTTTTAACCAAAAAACCTTACCGGACTCGGTGAAAAGCAACATGTAATTATGCGTGTTAGCAATAAATAAATGTTCGGTAAAGTCGTCCTGCTTAGAAGCGGCCACGCCGCGAGAGCCTACGCCACCGCGACTTTGGCTCCGGTATTCGGTTAAGGCGGTGCGTTTAATATACCCTTCGTGCGAAATGGTAATAACCATGCTCTCATCCGGAATCATATCTTCCATCGAGAAATCGCTCGACGACATTTCCACGTTGGTGCGCCGCGGATCGCCGTAGCGGTCCCGGATTTCGGTGAGTTCGTCTTTAATGATTTGCATGCGTAACTCCTCGCTAGCCAGAATTTCTTCTAACCGCGTAATCAGCTGCATAATCTCGTCGTATTCTTTTACAATCTTATCGCGTTCCAGGCCGGTTAATCGTTGCAAACGCATCTCTAAAATGGCCCGCGCTTGTAATTCCGATAATTGGAAACGCTCAATTAAACCTACCCGTGCTATATCGGGGTCGCGGGAAGAACGAATTAAAGTAATTACTTCGTCCAGATTGTCAAGAGCAATCAATAAACCTTCCAGAATGTGCGCCCGTTTTCTGGCTTCGGCCAGTTCAAACTCGGTGCGCCGGATAACCACTTCGTGGCGGTGTTCCACAAAGTACCGGATAAGTTCTTTTAGATTTAATGTAAGGGGGCGGCCATTTACCAGAGCCACGTTATTCACTCCAAACGAAGACTGTAATTGGGTGTATTTATAGAGATTATTCAGAACTACATTCGGCATGGCGTCGCGTTTTAAATCGTACACCACGCGCAATCCATCCCGGTCCGATTCGTCCCGCAAATCCGAAATGCCCTCTATTTTTTTCTCGTTAATTAAAGCGGCCGTTTTTTCAATCATGGCGGCTTTATTTACCATGTAAGGTATTTCGGATACTATAATTTGTTCTTTGCCGGTGGGAGTAGTTTCAAAAGTAGCTTTCGCCCGCACAATTACCCGTCCGCGACCTGTTTCGTAGGCTGCCCGAACGCCCTCGTAGCCGTAAATAGTACCACCCGTCGGAAAGTCCGGCGCGGTAATATGCTGCATCAGCTCGGCAATGGTAATTTCATGATTATCGATGTAGGCAATTATACCGTTTACTACCTCGTTTAGGTTGTGCGGTGCCATGTTGGTGGCCATACCCACGGCAATGCCCGAAGTGCCGTTTACCAGTAAATTAGGTAATTTGGCCGGCATTACGCTTGGCTCTTTTAAAGAATCATCAAAATTAGGAATGAAATCAACGGTGTTTTTGTCGAGGTCGGCCAAAAGTTCGTCAGCAATCCTTTTTAAACGCGCTTCGGTGTAACGCATAGCCGCCGGAAAATCGCCGTCGATCGAACCAAAGTTACCTTGGCCATCCACCAGCGGGTAACGCAAAGACCAATCCTGGGCCATCCGCACCATGGTATCATATACCGAGGAGTCACCGTGCGGGTGGTATTTCCCGAGTACTTCGCCCACAATACGGGCTGATTTTTTATAAGCTTTGTTATAGGTAACCCCTAACTCCGACATACCGTACAACACGCGACGGTGAACCGGTTTCAAGCCATCGCGTACATCGGGTAAAGCCCGGGAAACAATCACCGACATGGAATAGTCGATGTAAGCTCCCCGCATTTCATCTTCAATATTTATAGGTATTATTCGTTCGCCTTCTGTCATTTTTTGTTAAAAAGTAGTATCCTATTAAGAAACCGTGCCTGCAAGTTACGGAAAAATTAAGCTATTCACCCACTTTTTCTTTACGCTTATTCTGTTTGAAATTTGGCTTTTCTTTGGTATCCTGGGGTATATCTTCGCCAATATGCGGATTTTGCTTTTTCCAGAGTGGTTGTCCCCGGTAAATTTTACCGCCGTGATGATGCACTTTGCGGACAGCACAAGAAGCAATAGGGCAACTAGGCCGGCAACTAGAAAACAGGAAAATTAAAACCAACAAAATTCCCAATCGGGAGAGAAGAAACATAGCAGCAAAGGTTAACTTAAAATGGTTTTGGTTGATAATGCACGATCAGCAAAATTAAAACTATTTCGTGGCGCTTACCAAAAGCCTTACGGGTGTTAACGATTATTTTTTAAAATTATTTAACTAGCATTCACTCTAAATAAAACAATTGCTTTATCTATATAATTCAGTATGCCCCAATAATTTACTGTAAGTATAGAATACAGGTTCCCAGGCAAACGGAATATCTAATTAATCATAAAATTTATAATTGCTCACGCCGCAGGAATGTAAATAAGCCGAATTTATCAAAGATGGTAAGAGTAGGCCATTATTTGATCCCTTGTAAAATCCGGCGAATTTCGTTTGCTTCTTTCATGAGAGCATAGCTACTACTTTCGTCTTGATTATCAATGATTTTTTTAAAAAATTGAAGCTTTTCGATGTAGCTGGCGAGCGCCTCGGATATGTTTTTGCCATTTTGGGTAAAAATGGGTGCCCACATATCCGGTGAACTTTTGGCTAATCGCACCGTGGAAGAAAAACCACTCCCGGCCATATCGAAAATATTTTGTTCGTTTTTTTCTTTGTCAAGTACGGTAATACCTAAGGCAAACGAACTAATGTGGCTCAAGTGCGATACATAAGCCAAATGCAAATCGTGCGAAGCAGCATCCATGTAACTAATACGCATTTCTAAATTACGACATAATTCTTCTATTAACTGCACTGCTACCGGATCGCTTTTTTCTTTTTCACAGATTATCATGGTTTTTCCGGGCAGCAACGAGGCAAAAGCTGCTTCGGGTCCCGTGTTTTCGGTACCGGCAATGGGATGTACCGCCACAAATTGGTGCCGCCTCGGATGATCTTGCACGGCCGCACAAATTAACTCCTTAGTAGAACCTAAATCAATTACAATGGCAGTAGAAGCCATCACATCCAACACCCGGGGCAACAAAGAGATAATGGCGTTTACCGGAATGGCTAAAACAATTAAATCTGCTTCGGCAACTGCCGCTTCTAAATTTAAAATTTCTTGTACAATTCCTAACTCCAAGGCTTTTTTAGCGTGCTCTGGATTGGCATCTACGCCAGTAATTTTTAAATCAGAAATTTTATCTTTTATACCTAATGCAAAAGATCCACCGAGCAAGCCTATTCCTACAATACAAAGTTTCATAATCGTTAATATCCTTGCCTTTTAGACAATTCCTTAAAGCTGCCAAAATAAGGCATTTACTTTAAATTATTGCAAAGCAGAGTTGTTCCTAAAATAAACTTTTAAGCTACAATTATTACCTTTCATTATTTAATCCTGAAGATAAGAAGTTTAATTTGGCAAGTATATTGCTTACCAGCAATCGTTTAACATAACAAGCATACTTGCAGGTACAACTGGAATTTGAAAATTTAAAAATTACGTTTTGGATATAAGAATTTAAGCTAATCTAACTGAGTAACTAAGGTTAACACAAAATTTACAAACAAATTAGAACCAAATCTTTGCTTTTTTAGTATTTTAATTACATTTGCATCGAATTAAAAAAATGGAGAAATATCATTCTTATACGCTAGCCACTTCTACGCTGCCCACTCTTCCGGTGGCAATGGTTGTTGCGTCTCCATTATATAGGCCTGCTTGTAGACAGGTTTTCCCCGTAAGGGCGTAATCTGTTCGGGGGTAACTCACGCGGTAACCCGTTTTCCAATCTCTAATTTTAGTTTAATTTTTTTAAACCTTTAAGCAGGATTTATTCATTTTTAATTCTTTTTAATCAACATGATAATGATTGAAAATAAAAAAACTGATGTACCGCTGGCAACTACTTTGTCAGCTATGGATGATCAGTTTGTTATAAGAGTAGCAACCGCCGCTGACACGGTGTGGGCGCAAACCATATGCGATGAAATGGAAGCATCGGCCAAATCCCGGGGAACGGGTATTGCCAAACGCTCTCCCGAATACATAAAACTTAAAATGCTGGAAGGCAAAGCCGTTGTAGCGCTGAGTAAAGATGGCGAATGGGCAGGATTTTGTTACATCGAAACCTGGGGCCACGGCGAATACGTGGCTAACTCGGGTTTAATTGTTTCACCGCATTTCCGGAAAGGTGGTTTAGCGAAACGCATTAAACAAGAAGTTTTTGCCTTATCGCGTCGCAAGTACCCGAATTCTAAAATATTTGGTTTAACCACTGGTTTAGCCGTCATGAAAATTAATTCCGATTTAGGTTACCGCCCGGTTACTTACTCGGAACTCACCGATGACGAAGAATTCTGGAAAGGTTGCCGCAGCTGTGTAAATTTTGAAATTTTAACCTTAAAAGAGCGCAAAAATTGCTTGTGTACAGCCATGCTTTATGATCCGGCTCAGGATAGAGAACGCAAAATACAAAACCTGCTCAGCGATACAGAAGAATCTTCATCAGATTTGTAATACCCACAAGAGCAGCTTAAAAGGCTGCTCTTATGGTGTACATGGCCTCTTATATTCCATTTAATCTTCTAACCTTTTATTTGATTATCAACAAAATAACCCGAATGAAAAAAGTAGTTTTAGCTTTCAGCGGTGGCCTGGACACCTCCTATTGCGTTAAATATCTAGCGGAATCCATGAACCTGGAAATTCACGCCGCTATTGTAAATACCGGCGGTTTTAACGAAGCAGAACTAAAGGAAATTGAAAAAAGGGCCTACGCTTTAGGAGTTAACTCATTTGCAGTACTGGACGAAACCGATAATTACTACGATTCTTGCATTAAGTACCTGGTTTTCGGGAATGTTTTAAAAAATAATACCTATCCGCTTTCGGTAAGCGCCGAGCGGGTATCTCAAGCCGTAGCTATTGCTAATTATTGCAAGCAAGTTGGTGCCGATTACGTCGCTCACGGCAGCACCGGGGCCGGCAACGACCAAGTGCGGTTTGACATGATTTTTAATATTTTGATTCCGGAAGTAGAAATACTTACTCCCATCCGGGACAATAAACTTTCGCGCCAGGAAGAAATTGATTTTTTAAAAAATCACGGCGTAGAAATGAATTTTGATAAGGCTAAATACTCCATTAACAAAGGTTTATGGGGAACCTCGGTGGGCGGGGCCGAAACCCTGACTTCTTACGGTTATTTGCCCGAAGAAGCCTGGCCCACCCAAGTTACTAAACAAAATCCAGAAGAGGTAACGCTTACTTTTGTTAACGGGGAGCTGAAAGGGATAAACGATGAAATTTTTGAAAATCCGGTACAAGCCATTCAAAAATTAACCGAAGTGGCTGCGCCTTTTGGAATTGGCCGGGACATTCACGTGGGCGATACTATCATCGGCATTAAAGGCCGCGTTGGCTTTGAAGCGGCAGCTCCTATTTTAATTATAAAAGCACATCATGCTTTAGAAAAACACGTGCTTACCAAATGGCAATTGTACTGGAAAGATCAACTGGCGGTTTGGTACGGCAATTTACTGCACGAAGGTCAGTTTCTGGATCCGGTAATGCGCAACATTGAAAAATTTTTGGCCGATACGCAAGGTACCGTTACGGGTAAAGTTACGGTGGCGTTAGCCCCCTACCGGTACCACGTTATTGGTATTTCCTCGGAGCACGACTTAATGTCGGCTAAATTTGGTTCTTACGGCGAAATGAACAATGCCTGGACCGGCGAAGATGTAAAAGGCTTTTCCAAAATATTTGGCAACCAAACCATGATTCATCATAAAGTGAACAGCCTTTAAGATGATAGATCAAAAAATAAAAGTGGGCATTGTGGGGGCGGCCGGTTATACCGGGGGCGAACTCCTGCGTTTGCTCATCTATCATCCTCAAGTCGACCTGGTTTTCGCGCATAGCAACAGCAGTGGCGGCAAACCCCTGTATTCGGTACATACCGATTTAGCGGGCGAAACCGACCTGGTTTTTAGTCAGCATATGACCGGCGACCTTGATGTGTTATTTTTATGTTTAGGTCACGGTGATTCGCAAAAGTTTTTAGCCCAAAACACATTGCCGACCGAAGTAAAAATTATTGATTTGAGCCAGGACTTTCGGGTCAAACCGGAATGTGGCGATCGGCAGTTTACGTATGGCCTTCCGGAACTCGGAGTAGATAAAATACGAAATGCTCAGAACATTGCGAACCCGGGTTGTTTTGCGACGGCCATGCAACTAGCCTTACTTCCTTTAGCTGCGCAAGGTTTACTAGCTTCTGATGTACATATAAGTGGTATTACCGGGTCTACTGGCGCAGGCCAAAGCTTTTCCGAGACGAGTCATTTTAGCTGGCGCGATAGCAATATTTCGGCTTATAAAGTATTAAACCATCAGCATTTACACGAAATGCGCCGAACCCTGGGTACTTTACAAATTGATTCAACCATACCGCGGATAAATTTTGTGCCTTATCGTGGAAATTTTACCCGGGGTATTTTGTGCACAACTTACCTGACTTGTAATTGGTCTTTAGAAGAAGCTAATGACCAGTTTAGGCAATTCTACCAGGATGCTGCGTTTACCCATGTAACCAACCAGAATCCGCATGTAAAGCAAGTAGTAAACACTAATAAATGTTTAGTTTACCTTGAAAAGCACGAAGATCAGTTGGTTATAATCAGTTTAATTGATAACCTTTTAAAAGGTGCTTCTGGCCAAGCCGTGCAAAACATGAATTTGCTTTTTCATTTACCGGAAACTACGGGCCTGTTGCTAAAGCCGTCTGGTTTTTAAATCTGGATTTGGTTAACTGCGTCAAGCGTTAAACCTAAATGGGAATGTTCCTATTGTAAATTTATGTAAGTAGGTTTAAATTTTAAAAAAATTACTTTCTGCCACTATGAATCTCTTTGATGTATATCCACTTTTTAATATCACTCCGGTTAAAGCCGAAGGTTCTTACCTTTGGGATGAAACGGGTACTAAATATTTAGACTTATACGGCGGTCATGCCGTTATTTCTATTGGCCATAGCCACCCCCATTACGTTCAAAAATTAACTAATCAATTAGCCCGGATTGGCTTTTACTCCAACTCCGTAAAAATTCCGCAGCAAGAAGAGTTAGCGGCAAAACTGGGAGCGTTAAGCGGCTATCCGGATTATAATTTATTTTTAATTAACTCGGGAGCCGAAGCAAATGAGAATGCTTTAAAAGTGGCTTCTTTCTACAATGGTCGCAAAAAAGTTTTAGCCTTTACCAAAGCATTCCACGGTCGTACTTCTGCCGCCGTAGCGATCACCCCCGATCCTTCTATTCTGGCGCCGCTCAATGCTAATCACGAAACCGTATTTTTACCGTTTAATGATCTGGAGGCTTTAGAAAATTTAAAAAATCCAAACGAAATATGCGCCGTTATCATTGAAGGTATTCAGGGAGTGGGTGGGGTAAATATTCCGACGCCGGAGTTTTTACAAGCACTTCGCACTTTTTGCAATAACCATAATGCAGTTTTGATCCTGGATGAAATTCAATCGGGTTATGGCCGTTCGGGTAAGTTTTTTGCCCACCAACACAGCAATATTCAAGCGGATATTGTAACGGTGGCTAAAGGTATGGGTAACGGCTTTCCGGTAGCGGGAGTACTCATTCACCCGAAATTTCAGGCCAAACACGGGATGTTGGGTACTACTTTCGGCGGTAATTACCTGGCTTGCGCGGCAGCTATAGCCGTGTTAGATGTTATCCAGGAAGAAAACCTGTTAGTTAATGCTGCTGCAATCGGCAATTATCTAATGCAAAATCTAAGTACCATAGAAGGAATTTTGGAAATACGGGGCAAAGGGTTGATGATCGGCGTAGAATTACCAGATAATGCCGCGGCTACCCGTAAACAATTACTCGAAGAGCATCATATATTTTTAGGTTCTTCTTCCAATAAAAATACCATCCGTATATTGCCGGCCTTAAACTTACAAAAACCAGAAGCGGACATATTCCTGGAAGCTTTTCAGGCTGTACTCGCCAAAACCTACGCGCTATGAGAAATTTCACCTCGGTAACCGATGTGCCCGATGTAAACGCTTTAGTACATGAAGCACTGGAACTTAAAAAAAATCCATTTGCCTATTCGCACTTAGGTAAAAACAAAACTCTGGGTTTAATTTTTTAAATCCGAGCCTGCGTACCCGTTTAAGCTCCCAGAAAGCCGCTACTAATTTAGGCATGGAAGCAATCGTCCTGAACATCGACAAAGAAGGCTGGGCCCTGGAAACCCAAGACGGAGTCATTATGAACGGCACCACCGTGGAACATATCCGGGAAGCGGCCGGAGTAATGGGGCAATATTTTGATGTTCTGGGTATTCGTTCTTTTCCGGGTTTACAAAATCGCGAAGAAGATTACAGCGAGGCTATTTTGCATAAGTTTATCAAATTTGCGCAAATTCCGGTGGTTAGCCTGGAATCAGGAACCCGGCACCCCCTGCAAAGTTTAGCCGATTTAATTACCATCACCGAATATAAAACCAAGGCCAGACCCAAGGTAGTGCTTACCTGGGCCCCGCACGTAAAAGCATTGCCCCAGGCCGTACCCAATTCATTTGCCGAATGGATGGGCCAGGCCGAGGTAGAATTTGTAATTACGCACCCGGCCGGATATGAATTGGCGGAAGAATTTACAACTAACGCAACAATCACCCACAATCAGGAGAAAGCTTTAGAAAACGCCGATTTTATCTACGTCAAAAACTGGTCGGCTTACCACGACTACGGTAAAATCCTCAGTACAGACGCTAATTGGTTGCTTACGCAGGAGAGATTAAAATTAACCAAGCAGGCAAAGGTAATGCATTGTTTACCCGTAAGGCGCGACTTAGAATTATCGTCCGAAATATTAGACGGACCTAACTCCCTGGTTATTCCGGAAGCAGCAAACCGGGTTTTTGCGGCCCAAGCGGTATTAAAAAGAATTTTGGAAGCTAATTTTTAAATTTTTTAATGGAAACCCTCTACATCGTTAAAATTGGCGGGAATGTTATTGATGACGAAAATAAACTTAAGCTTTTCTTAAATGATTTTTCTCAAATTCCGGGATTGAAATTATTAGTGCATGGTGGAGGCAAAATAGCTACAGAAGTAAGTAAAGCTTTAGGCATAGAGCCTCAGTTAGTGGATGGTCGCCGGATAACCGATGCGGGTTCCTTAAGGGTTGTTACCATGGTGTATGCGGGTTTAATTAACAAAAACATAGTAGCGCAGTTGCAGGCTTTACAGTGCAATGCCTTAGGTTTAACCGGGGCCGATGCTAATTTGATACCGGCGAAAAAAAGGCAGGTGGCGGCCATTGATTACGGGTTTGTAGGGGATATAGAAGCCGCTGCAGTAAATGCCCCCGGTTTGCAGCTTTTTTTAAATCAGGGCTTCACTCCTGTTGTGGCGCCTTTAACGCACGACAAAGCCGGTAATTTACTCAACACCAACGCCGATACCATTGCTTCAACCTTGGCCGTGGCATTAGCCTCTTTGTACCAGGTAAGCTTAATATATTGTTTCGAGAAAAAAGGAGTATTACAAAATGTGCAAGACGAGAAATCGCTAATTCCCGAAATAACGCCAGCCACCTACCCGGATTTGCGGGCAAACGGAATAATTGCACAAGGCATGATTCCCAAAATGGATAATGCTTTACAAGCTTTAGAACAAGGTGTTAAAGCGGTTCATATTGCGCATGCCGATGATTTGTTATTAATTACCCAGCAACAACTAGCCGGTACGGTGTTACACCTTTAATTAAACCATAAGGCACTGGTTCCGGGTGTAGATTTTAACTTGTTACAAGAATAAATCAGGCAAAAGATCTTTGTTTTTTTAAATTTTACACTTAACCCTTGCCGTAAATCAATTTTAAATTTATAAAAATGTCTTTTTCTACAAATCAGAATAATATAGCCATTTTGGGTGGTGGTAATATTGGTATCGCCTTAGCCAAAGGTTTAGTAAAATCCGGCAAATATAACGCTGAGCAAATAACGATCACGCGCCGGAATGTTCGCTCCTTACAAGATTTAACTAATCAGGGGTTTGGGGCTACCGATAACAATGCGCAAGCCGTGCAGCAGGCCGGAGTAGTGGTAATTGCCGTTTTACCCCAGCAATTGGACGGATTATTGGACGTTATTCGCGAGGCCGTTGATCCTGAAAAGCATGTGTTAATATCCGTGGTTTCGGGCGTGAGTGTGGCCGATATTACAAAACGTTTAGTTAAACAAGTGCAGGTTGTACGGGCCATGCCCAATACAGCTATTGCCATTCAGGAATCCATGACCTGCCTGGCTTCTAACAATGCTACGAAAGAAAATATGGCTTTGGTAAAAGACATGTTTGATACAGTAGGCGAAACCATTGAAATCCACGAAGAATTAATGACGGCGGCTACCGCCCTCTGCGCTTGCGGCATTGCTTTCTTTTTGCGCTCCATTCGGGCCGCCTCCCAAGGTGGTACCGAGATTGGCTTTCATGCGGCAGAAGCTTTGCACATGGCGGCTCAAACAGCCAAAGGAGCAGCGGCTTTATTATTAGCTACCGGTAACCACCCGGAAGGAGAAATTGATAAAGTTACTTCTCCCAAAGGTTGCACCATTGCCGGCTTAAACGAAATGGAACACGCGGGTTTTAGCTCCGCTATGATTAAAGGAATTCGGCTGTCGGCTCAAAAAGCCGGAGATCTTTACGTAAAATCCAATTAATAATATTTGTTAACCAACAATTACCTTTTTTAAATTTGCTTCATGCAACCAGAAATCCTTTTCCAGGATGCTCTAGAATTATTAAAAGCATTAATAGCAACCGCATCGTTTAGCTGGCAGGAAGAAAATACAGCCGCTCTCATTCATGATTTTTTAAAAAAAAACAACATTGCAGCTCTCCGGGAACAGAATAATATTTGGGCTTTTAATAAAAATTTTCGACCGGAGCTGCCCACCATTTTGCTTAATTCTCATCACGATACCGTTAAACCCAATAAAGATTGGACAAAAGATCCTTTTACCCCTTATGTAGCGGATAATAAGTTATATGGTTTAGGCAGCAATGATGCGGGTGGTTGCCTGGTTTCTTTAATTGCTACGTTTAGGCACTTTTACAGTCATGAAAATTTAAAATATAACCTGGTTTTAGCAGCTACCGCCGAAGAAGAAGTATCGGGAGTAAATGGTTTGGAATCTATCATTCCGCAACTTGGCCCTCTGGAGTTTGCCATTGTGGGAGAGCCCACGCAAATGCACCTGGCTATTGCGGAAAAAGGCTTACTGGTATTGGATTGTTTGGTTAAAGGTACTTCGGGGCATGCCGCCCGGGAAGAAGGCGAAAACGCCATTTACAAAGCTTTACCGGATATCAACTGGTTTCAAAGTTTTAAATTTCCCGTCGAATCCGAGTTTTTAGGGCCGGTAAAAATGACCGTGACCATAATACAAGCCGGTACCCAGCATAATGTTGTGCCCGATAGTTGCGCGTTTACCGTGGATGTGCGGGTAACTGATGCTTATACACCTGAAGAAGTACTGGAAATCATAAAAACACACGTTACCTGTGCGGTAGAACCGCGTTCCCTGCGTTTAAAACCTTCCCGAATCAGCAAAGAAACTCCTATCGTACAAGCGGGTTTGGCATTGGGCCGGGAGCTTTACGGCTCTCCTACTACCTCCGACCAAGCCTTGCTGGCTGTGCCTTCTTTAAAATTAGGGCCCGGTGATTCGGCCCGGTCGCATACCGCAGACGAGTTTATTTATTTATCCGAAATAGAAGAAGGCATTCAATTGTATATTCAACTTTTAAATAAAATACTGTTTAAGTAGCAAGTAGCAGGTATCAAGTATCAAGATACGTTAAATATTACTTTTTTAAACTTTTATCTGTCCTGATACCTGCTACCTGATACTTGATACCAAAAACAAAAACTATGAAGCTCTGGCAAAAAATACCACCACGAAAGAAGAAGTTGAAAAGTTTACCGTAGGCCGCGATCGGGAGCTGGATGTATTACTCGCCGAATTTGACGTATTAGGCTCTTTGGCCCATACCCAAATGCTGGCTGCTATTGGTTTGTTGGACGCTGAAGATTTAAAAATTTTACAAAAAGAATTAAAAACGATCTACCACGAAATTAAAGCCAGCCACTTTAACATTGAAGCCGGGGTTGAAGATGTTCACTCCCAAGTGGAACTATTGTTAACTCAACGTTTAGGTGAAGCCGGCAAAAAAATTCACAGTGGCCGTTCCCGCAACGACCAAGTGTTACTGGATTTAAAGTTGTTCATTCGCAGCGAAATTCAAAAAACCGTGGAAACCGTACAAGCCCTGTTTCACGAATTAATTAAGCTCAGCGAAGAGCATCAAAATAAACTATTACCGGGGTATACGCACCTGCAAATTGCTATGCCCTCGTCGTTTGGTTTGTGGTTCGGCGCTTACGCCGAGAGTTTAGTAGATGATTTAATTTTGCTACAAGCAGCTTACCGGATTAGCAATAAAAACCCGCTTGGTTCCGCGGCTGGGTATGGATCTTCCTTCCCCTTAAACCGGCAACTCACTACCGATCTGCTGGGTTTTGATTCATTAAATTACAACGTAGTTTATGCGCAAATGGGCCGGGGCAAAACCGAAAGAAATGTGGCGTCTGCTTTAGCTTCGTTGGCGGCCACTTTAGGGAAAATGGCCATGGACATTTGCTTGTACCTGAATCAGAATTTTAGTTTTTTAAGTTTACCGGATAACTTAACCACGGGGTCGAGTATTATGCCGCACAAGAAAAACCCGGATGTTTTTGAGATTATGCGGGCTAAGTGTAACAAATTACAGGCTTTACCCAACGAAATTGCCTTTATCATTTCTAACCTACCATCTGGCTACCACCGCGATTTGCAGTTAGTGAAAGAAAGCTTTTTACCGGCCTTTCAGGAAATTCAGTCCTGCTTTACTATGGCTACTTTTATGCTGCAAAACATAATTGTAAAAGAAAATATTTTGGACGAGGATAAATACAAGTACTTGTTTAGCGTAGAAGTGGTAAATAACGAAGTACTGAAAGGCGTGCCTTTCCGGGAAGCTTACCGCAACATTGGGTTAGCCATTGAGGCGGGTAATTTTAATCCGGACCGGGAAGTACACCATACCCACGAAGGCAGCATTGGTAATTTATGTAATCAACAAATTCAGGATGCAATGGCTACTACAATTGCCAGTTTTAACTTTGAACAGGTACAGACCGCTATAGCTAAGTTAATTGCCGAATAAAACTGCTGCATGCACCAGGATGGCACCAGTACTGATTCATAAATAACTAAATTAATTTGATTAATTCCCTAAAACTGCATGAAACAAAAGTTAAGGAATAGGTATTTTGCTCCGGAACTTACCAGAAATTTAAAAAATTGAGGATTGATTCTTGAAATAGACGGTGAAAGTAGACCCAACTCCTATTTGGCTGCTTACTTCAACTTCGCCACCACTGTTTTCCATAATTCGCTTAATTATGTATAGCCCAATACCGGAACCTTCTACATGGTCGTGCAATCGGCTGAACATGGTAAATAATTTTTGACCATGTTTTTGCAAATCAATACCTAATCCATTATCCTGTACCCGCAAAGCTACGCGGTTCGGTAATTGTTTCGTCGAAATTTTAATGTGCGGGGTCCGATCCGGGGATTTGTATTTGATGGCATTCGTTACCAGGTTATAGAGAATACTTTTTAAATTAATATAAGGAAACCGGATAGATTCTATCGCGGAAAAGTCGTACTCTAGTTGTACTTGATTTATCTTCATCTGCTCGTCTATGCTATCCGTGATTTCCACGATCAGTTCCGTTAAATCTATAATCTCGGTCTGATATTCTACTTGTTTTTGTACCTTAGCTACTTCGGCAATAGCCTGAATAGATTGTTTCATTCGGGCCAATGATATACCAACTTTATCAATTATGTCTAAAGCATCTTCGTTGGTGCTAGGCACACAGACCGCCAATATTTTTATTAACGCTTCCATGTTTACAATGGGCACTTTTAAATCATGTGAAGCAATATGAATAAAGTTATCTAAATCGGTATTGGCTTTTTGTAAAGAAGCATTGATGTAGTTGAGCTCCTGATTCTTAGCTACCAGCTCTTCGGTTCGTGCAATTACCCGCGATTCTAATAAACTATTCGCTTCTTTTAATTTCTGTTCGGCTTCCTTTAAATTGGTATAAGCTTGTAATAACTGCTGATTTTTTTCCAGCATATTTTTCCTATTCTCCGATATGGCCGTTATGTCGTGGATAACAATAACCGCGCCTTGTACTTTCCCGTCTTTACTTATAATTTGTCGACCATTTACCAATAAATTTAACAGATTGTCTGCTTCGGTTTTAATTAAAAGCTCCTGGTCTTTTATTACTTCCCCCCGCAAGGCCCGGAAAAGGGGCGTATCTTCTCGCTGCATGGGAGTAGAACTACCCACATAATACAGATTATAATAATCTGACCATTCTTCGGGAGTTACGGCAGAATCAGGCAAAATTTGCTTAGCTTTTGCCGATTGGTTATAAAAATTAATCTGGCCATTCTCATCGCAGCCAATAATAACATCTTCGGCACTATCCAGAATTGCTTGTAAAAAATCGCGCTCTCTTGCCAGGTTTTCTTCCCACTTCTTGCGTTCGGAAATATCCCGAATAATAACGGATGAATACACGTGTGCATTTTTTTCTTCCCACACCGACAGCGAAATCTCCGCAGGAATTACAGTACCATCTTTGCAGTAACCGGGCACTTCGGTAATGGGGTTGAAAGTCCGCGCTTTATAATTTTTTATAAACCGAGAAAATTCAATGGCATATATATCACGGTAAGCCGGAGGAAGTAATATGGTTAAAGGTTGTTGCAAAACCTCTTCGGGTAAATAACCGAAAGTAGAGAATATTTTGTTATTGCTAAATATAATATTATTTAGTTCATCGGCAATCACAATAGTATCTGGTGTATTTTCAACTAAAGCCCGAAATTTACCATCTACTTCAAAAGCCCCACTTTCTGTCATAAGTAATTACATTTAAGGTTTATAGTTTAGGTAGAGCTACATTCTTGCTCTATAGCCGAACGAAGCAGCTACAGATACCTTAGTAAGATACCTCTATTTCAGGATGGCTCCAATTATATTACCCAGTATAATATAAAAAATAAGCAAAATAATTCAAAAAAATAAATGCAAATACTACTGATTAGCTGATATTTGATTTAGAATAAAATGGAATTTTATTTCTGGACAATAGGGAGAGTTAAAACGTAATGGGGAATGAATATGGAATACCTTCACGTATATTAAAAAATTAACAGGTTATCTCGGAAACAATTAAGCGATTTAATTGTGGCCCAATTTATATTTAATATTTAATATACTTAATACGTATTTCTACTTAATTATTACCAATGTAGCTTTAGGATAGTACTAATGTTATAAAAGGGTGTTATTTAACCCGAAATAATGTTAAATAATTGGCGCACGTTTAAACTCCTTGGTTTCATCAAAGAGTTTGCGGTAGGTAAAATGCGTTTTAAAAATTTGCGCTTCTATTTGTTCGGCCACCCGCATCATTTTTGGATTAAAGTCACCGATCCAATTCATGACAATATCTTGGTAGGGGAAATTAGAAGCGTTTCGATAATAAGTACTGCTGGCGTATATCATAGCAGCTTCCACGCCTTTGCGCTGATGCTCCGGCGCAATTCCAAATACAATCCCGCACATGCGGGTGCAGCTCCCTTTCCATTTATGATACAGAAATTTTATTTTTCCTATTAAATCGAGTTTACCGTTTACATAACGGAACAACTGGTTTAATTCCGGGATAGAAATAAAAAAACCGATGGGTTCATTTTGGTAATAAGCAAACCACATAATGCGCTCGTCCAGAATCGGTTTCATTTTTTGCATGATTAAGGCAGCTTGCGCCGAACTCATTTCCTTTACACCTTGGTGTTTGCCCCAAGCCAAGTTGTACACCTTCCGGAAATCTTCGGCATAATACGCTAATTTTTTTCGTTCCAGATGCCGGAAGGAATAGTCGGGGTGCGCGTAAATAGCTTTTGCTTTGCCGATGTACCGGTCACTGAGCGGTTCCATTACGGGCCGATAATAAGTAAATTGCTTAAAATATAGTTGAAACCCGTACGTTTCGAAAAGCTGTTGGTAATACGGAAAATTATAGTTAGTATTATAGGAAGCCGGCGAAAACTCATCTACCAGCAAACCCCACCACTTATCGCGATCGCCAAAATTAACGGGTCCGTCCATAGCTTCCATACCCCGAGCAGTAAGCCAGGTTTGGCACTTGTTAAATAATAGATTAGCGGCAGCTTGGTCGTGGATGCATTCAAAAAAACCCATTCCACCGGTGGGCTGTTCAAATTTAGAAGCGGTGCGCTTATCGATGAAAGCCGCTACCCGGCCTATAGCCTGTCCTTGTGGGTTCACTAAAAGCCAGCGAATACATTCGCCGTGGCGGAAGTACTTATTTTGTTTCGGATCAAAAACTTGCTCTATGTCTTTATCTAGGGGCCGGATAAAGTTGGGATCGTTTTTGTACAAATCAACTGCTACCTGAATAAATTTCTGAGCTAACGCGGAGGTGGTAACTTCAACAAGTTGCATCTTCTACTTTTAATAAGGAAAGAGCATTAGCCTAATGCCCGGAATCAAGTGGTAAATTACGGCTAAAAAATGGATATATGCAGGTGAGTCTAATTCAAATTAAGGGATAGCAGAAGATTATTTTTTAAAAAATGAGCCGAATTACTCCCTTAACTTTATCCCGGAATATGAGTATGTAAGTGGTAAAACCCTCTGTACGGGTTTGCGTGTTAAATACGGATAAGCCTTTACTACATGCGCCTAAATGTGAGTACTAAAAAGTACATATTTATTTTCCTGATTTTATTTGGCATTCTCAGCATTGCTTTTGAAGTAATTGCCCGAATTTACCAGCAAAAGGCTACTTCTTATATCCGAACCCGCTTTCAACTACAATCAAATTTAATTCTGGCGCCGTTTACTACTTCATTTTCCATCTGGAAGCATTTTCCGAGGGCTACTTTTACCTTTCACAACTTATCGCTGGTGGATGCCAGCGGACCGACCCGGCTGGAGGTAGCCGCCGTGAAGCACGCTGAAATAATTTTACCCTTAACTCAGTTTAATTTACATCATATAAAAGTAGCTCGGGTAGTATTGAATGATTTTATGTTTCACCAGGTAGTGGATGAGAATGGAAATAAAAACGGATTACGTTTCCGGAAAATAGTAAACCCCGATACCACTTCAGAAAAGCTGCTTTTCCGGATAAAAAATGTTGTTATTCATAAAGGCCGGCTGATTAGCGTAAATCGATTTAAAAAATCAGCTTACGCTATAAATATTAACCAGACCAAATTAGCCGTAGAACGAACCAAGAACGAATTGCTTATAAATGGCAACCTGGATGGAGTCATAAATTACTACGCTACTAACCAAAGAAAACTTTATCAAAATCAAACTTTTGTAATAAATGGTCATTACAAATACCAACTTCAAAAAAAACAAGGTACAATTTATCAAACGCAAGCTTTAATCAATAACAGCCAAATTCATATTAGCGGCACCCACTCCCGCTTAACTTCCGGCGAAGGATCGTACTTAAATATCAGTATGGCCGGTTATCAGCCAGTTTTACCTATTTTCCGGCAAATTATGCCGCCTACGGTGTTAGCTACTATAAACAAATTAAGATCTAATAGCCGGGTTTATTTAATTGGGCGATTTCAGGGAGAAAGCGGCCCCCGACTACGGCCCCGGAGTACCGTTAAATTCAGGTTAAATAACGGCGAATTTTACTTACCTGGCAATAACAAAGTAATCCAAAAAGTAGTGCTGGCCGGCATACTGGATAACGGGCCGCAGCACCTGCCGGAAACAAGCCGCTTGTGGTTATCCCGGTTAAATGCCCAAATGGGAAAAGGATTCGTGCAAATGCAGGTAGATTTAAAAAACTTTACGAAACCTGCCTTTACGATTCAAGGAAAAGGACAGCTGGATTTGCCGGAACTTGCCCAAATTCTGACTTTGCCGCTAACCCAAGCCCAGCAAGGTTTAATTTCCGGAAATTTAAAAATTAGCGGCGTGCTGCCCGATTCTTTACGGGGTAGTTCCCCTGTAGTAAATGGTCAAGGAGAAATCCAAATTAAACAAGCCACTTTTCAACCAAATGGGTTTGTAGTGCTGTGCCGTAATGTGAATGGTAAACTATTATTTTCGGATAAAGATTTACGCTTGCAAAATTTGGGTGGCCAGTTAGCCGGCAAATCTTTTAACCTCAATGCCTCTATCCAAAACTACTTGCCTTTTTTATTTGGACAACCAGGACTGCTCCGGGCCAAAGTAGATGTTAAAGCTGCAGCTTTACACGCCGATTGGTTGCAGGGTAATTTATACGCAGCTAATTCCTCGCCCGAGTCTCCTGCTGCAGTAGAGCAAAATTCCGGTATGTACCGCCGGGTTCATCTTCGTACTGCTTCTCAAGAATCTTACCGGTTAGTTAATCATACAACCAGCCCAAAAAAAGCAGCCAGTCAACCCAAAACCGCTAACTCCGGAGTAAACCGGGTCTTGCAATCTTTATTGCAAACGGCCAGTTCACAGGTAAATGTGCAAGTAGGAGTTCTAAGCCTTACCAACAAAGAAGCTTTACACGGATTACAGTTTCAGGTAAATCAGTTGGGGCAGCGCGTTACGCTGTCGAACATGCATTTTAGCTCCGCCGATGGCGGTAAGGCCACTGCGCAGGGAGGTTTTCGTTTAACCAAGGCGGGTATTCGTTCTCCTTATTTAATCGCAACGCTGCACTATAATTTTTTTAATTTACAAACCTTTATGCTGCACCTGGCCGAGTTAAAAAGCCTGGCTCCGCAAACGGAGCGTTCCGCTCGGACCAGCAAACAACAGCGCACAGGCGTTATGCCGCAAAATGATTTTTATGCCCAACTGCGGGTAAGTGCCCAACAAGTACAGTATGAGTACTTGCACGGTTCGGATTTAATTTTGCGGGTAAACCTAAATAAAAATCGCGCACAGCTTACTCAATTAAGCTTAAAGGCTTTTGGCGGACAGATTAACAGCCACGGCAACATGCTTTTAACTCATTCGCGCCAACGCTTTCCGTTACGTTTACAAGCTAAAGTTACGGGTATAAACTTGCAACAACTTTTTGTTGTGGCGAACCAAATGAACATGGATGTGCTGCGCAGTGAAAACATCCGGGGCGAAGTAGAATGCCATGTTGCTTTAGTAACCGAATTAGATCAAACATTTTCTCCTTCCTTCGATCGGACGGCCGCCTACGCAAATGCTACTTTCCGGAATATGGAATTGATAGAAGTTACTCCTATCCAAAATGCCCTGCGTTTTCTGCGCAAAGAACGTGTGCAACACTTATACTTTGATGATGTAACAACCCAATTTGTGATGCAGAATAACCGGTTTATTACCCCAAAATTACGCATGAACAGCAACTTAACTGATTTTGAATTAAGTGGAAAATACGAAATGCGCGGCGGCGCCGATTTAAACATGGATATAAATGTGTTAAATGTACTTTTTGGCAATAATAAACGACGCATAGAGAAAATTCAGGATTCGGTAGCCACCGAAAGTAGTTCTAATATGCAGCACTTAGTATTAACCCGGCAGCAGGATAAGTACAAAGTAAAACTATCCAACAAAAAAGATCGCCTAGCTACGACCAAAGCGCTTCAGGAAGAGTTTATAAACGTGTTACGGCAAAACCAATTAGATACTTTATTTACTTTAAGCCGGCAGTAATCAAGTTTTTATATAAGATTACATATTTGGGTTAAAATGATTTAAAAATCACGCCCAGGCTGGATTTCTTATGCACTGGCATCATGTAGCCGCGGTAAACCCGTATTTTTTAAATTTTTCTGTTTCTCTGATGTAGGAATTCGAAAAAAGTAAAATTTAGTGCTGCCTATAGGTATAATTCCTATAATATTTCTTCAGAGTGGTCGCCATTCTTTCTGGTGGAATAATTGGGTGGTAAACTAGATTTTTTCTGCTATTACCAGGGATTTAAGTAACAAGACAAAATTAAGTTGCTAAAATTCTGAGTTTAAGCAATTGATGGTTAAAGTTATAACGATCGAATAACGAACAACTAAAAACGACCAACTACTTAGATATTATTGGTTGCTTCAAAACCATCTTAAAAGGCAGCGTTGTTATTAATTTTTCCTGCCATACATTTTTTGTATAAAAGCCTCTAAATTATTTTTTTACTTAGCCCTTAAGATTCCGGCGAAGATTAAGCAGGCATATACTTAAATTTATTCGAATATCTTTTTATATTGGATGGTTCAATTAACCAACGGGCTTTATAACCAGAGTCCGCATGTTCATCTAAAATTTTAAAAAATGTCAGCTTTTTCTTCGCGCCGCAAATTTATTCAACAACTGGGAGCATCTTCTTTACTACTGGCCGGGGGCTCCGTGCACGCCTTAGCCGAACCCGAAGAAACCAGGGAACAACGATTACTGGCCGCTGAAAAGAAAATTGCGGCGAATGATAAAATCCGGGTGGCATGCATTGGCATGGGCATTATGGGTTTTAACGATGTGCGATCGGCTTTGCAAGTGCCGGGAGTGGAGCTAGCCGGGGTTTGCGATTTATATACCGGCCGGTTAGATCGAGCCAAGGAATTATTTGGCGCGAACGTAATAACTACCAAAGACTACCGGGCGCTTTTAGAGCGGAGCGACATTGATGCTGTTATAATTGCCCCTAGCGATAACTGGCACGCGCGTATGACCATCGATGCTTTAAACAAAGGTAAAGCCGTTTATTGCGAAAAACCGATGGTGCAAAAAATTAGCGAAGGATTACCCATGATTGAGGCGCAAAAAAAGAGTGGTAAACCGTTGCAAATTGGTAGCCAATGGGTAAGCGGCCTTTCCGTTGAAAAAGGGCGCGAATATTATAAAGCCGGCGAAATTGGCCAACTAACCGTTGTGGAAGCCGCTACCGACCGTCAAAGTGCCCTGGGAGCCTGGCAATACACCATGCCCCTGGATGCCTCGCCGGAAACCGTAGATTGGGATCGCTATATTGCCGGAGCCGGTAAAATAGCCTACGATCCTAAAAAATTCTTTTGGTGGCGCAATTACCGCGATTTTGGCACCGGCATGGCCGGCGACTTATTTGTGCATTTATTATCTACTATTCATACGGTTACGGGTTCGCTGGGGCCAACCCGCATTTACTCTTCGGGGGGCTTAACTTACTGGAAAGACGGTCGCGACGTGCCCGACATTATGACGGCCATTATGGAATACCCGCAAACGCCGGAACATCCTGCCTTTGAAGTTATGTTGCGGGTAAATTTTGTAAGCGGCATGGGCGAAGCCGGCACCTCCCGGTTTGTGGGCAGCGAAGGCGTCATGGAAATTGGCGGTAACTCGGTAAAAGTTAGCCATAGTAAAATGGGAAAAGCGCCGGGCATTGGGGGCTGGGATGCCTTGCAAACGTATCCGCAAGCCATGCAGCAAAAATTACAGGAGCAATATAACCAAAAGTACTCCCCCGAAGATCAAAGTCCGGCTTTAAAAACCTCGTTTGTTTACCAAACTCCCGGCAACCACAACATGCATTTGGCCCACGTAACTAACTTTTTCGAGGCCGTGCGGAACAACAAACCTATCGTGGAAGATGGCGCTTTTGGCTTCCGGGCGGCGGCTCCCAGCTTAGCCTGTAACGATAGTTACTACGAAAAGAAAATTATCAACTGGGATCCGGTAAATATGAAACTTGCCAAAACCGGCAAAAAGAGCTAGTTTTTTAAATTTTAGTCTACTTTATCTTTATGTTTTCTTTTTCCGCTGGTGCCCGCATGAATGGCGTTCCTTTACTTTAACTTTTACCATAACTTCTCCATAAAATTTTAAAAAATTTAGCTATGAAATTAACGCGCAGAACATTTATTAAAACAAGCGCCTTGGCGCTAGCGGGTTCTACTTGGGCCGGCCAGCAGCTATTTGCCGCCAAACCGCCCAAAGAAGTAGTAGGCATTCAGTTGTATTCGGTGCGCGACGAGATGAAAGCCGACCCTTTAGGTACTTTGCAGCAGATTGCCAAAATGGGGTATAAACACGTAGAACACGCTGGTTATGCCAATGGTAAATTTTATGGCTCCACTCCGGCTGAATTTAAAAAAATACTAACGGATTTAGGTTTGCGTATGCCCAGCGGCCATTCGGTTTTAGGCAAGCAGCACTACGACGCCACCACCAAAGATTTTACCGACGAGTGGAAGAAAACCGTAGCGGATGCCGCGGAAGTAGGACAAGAATTTGTTATCAGTCCTTGGATGGATGAAAGCTTACGGCAAGATCAGGATGGCTTAATGCGCTTTCTGGATGGTTTTAATAAATGTGGAGAACTTTGCCAGAAATCCGGGGTAAAGTTTGGCTACCATAATCACGACTTCGAGTTTTTCTCGAAGCTGAACAACAAGACTTTGTTTGATATCATCCTGGAAAATACCGATGCTAAATTAGTAGCCCAGCAATTAGATATTGGTAACATGTACGGCGCCGGGGGCCGGGCTTTGGATATTATGAAAAAATATCCGGGTCGGTTTGAATCCATGCACGTGAAAGACGAGATAAAAAGCACGGAAAAAAATTCTATGAGCGGGTACGAAAGTACCATACTGGGTAAAGGAGTGGTTCCGGTAAAAGATATAGTAGAATTAGGCCGGAAAATGGGCGGTACCCGTCATTTCATCATCGAACAAGAGTCTTACCAAGGTAAAACGCCGCTAGCTTCCGTGCAAGAAGATTTAGCCATCATGAAAAAATGGGGTTTTAAATCTATTTAATTTTTCAGGCAGCAGAAAACTTATTTATTCGTAATATGTTTTCTGCTGCCGGCTTCAAGATAGTTATGAGCGGTCCAGACTAGTAAAAAAATTTAAAAAATTTAGTAGCTGGACGGTAAAGTTCTTCTTTCGGCGCTGCTTTGGCGGTTAAAAATATTAAGAGATTTCGTTTATTTTTTGCAGGTTACCCTCTTTGATTTTATTTTTTATTTTATCTACTAAGACCTGCAATGACTCTCGACGATTATTTACCGCTAAAAGTAAAAAGATCTTTAATTCAATGCGGTCTAGATTTTGCTGATGGCGCAAATTTTTATCAATGGTTATGAAATAGTCAAAGCCGTTAAAAACGATAAGCCCTAAAAGTTCGCCATTCTTTTTACCCAACCAGTCCATATCTCGTACGGTCTTAACATAATAGTCAGTTCCGAAATCTATTTTAAGCTGTTTGGGTAAATTTTCATCCAGCAAAATTTTCATAGAGCATCTTTTCGTTGGTCAACGTCTTTTTTGCCATCTCCAATACCTGAATAGCAACTTCTTTTAAAACGGTAGGATAATCATCCAAAAATTCATTAAGGTCATCACCACCTTCTATATAGTCAAAAAGGGTTTGAATTGGAACGCGTGTTCCGGTAAAAACCGGCGTCCCACCCATAGTTTCATAATCAATATTAATTGCACCGTAGTTCATTGTATTAATATTTTTACTTATTATAATTTTAAATTATTTTGATATATTTTGCTAGTAAATTCAAGAAAAGAAGCTGCCCGCTTACAAGCAGCGGTTTGTTTATGTGGCACTACTTCTTGTACGTCGCGCTTGCTATTGCGTTTTTGCTACTAGTCAATTAACTTAATTGTTCTTCTTTCGGCGCTGCTTTGGCGGGCCAGTTCAATGAGCCGGATGACATTACGGGCTTGCTCTGCGGTAACGGCTAATCCTTCGCCTTCCGTAATGGCTTGGTAAACGTTTATGAAATATTCGCGGTAATCGCCGGGTTCGCTTTCTATTTTACCGGTTATATGTTGCCCCTCGTATTCGGTGTTTAAAGTTCCCCAGTTAGTTTCCGGTTCTACTCCCCAGTCAGGCGTATTTTGCGGATGCTGGCCCGCTTTCAACGCCACTTCCTGCACATCGGTACCGTATTTTATAAAACTACCTTTTTCGCCGTGCAAAACGTAGGTTGGCCCTAATTGGCGCACCAGCATGCCGGCTTTTAAAGTAACTTTAAATCCTGCTTCGTAGTCCAGTACTACGGTAAAGTTATCAATGGTTTTACTGCCGGTCCGCTGGGTCCGTTCATCGGCCGTAATATATTCAGGTAAACCAAATAAACACTGCGCCTCGTCGAGTAGGTGCGCGCCCAAATCGTATAATATGCCGGAGCCCGGCGTATCTTCTTCCCGCCAGGCTCCCGGCCGCAAAAACGGGCGGTACCGGTCGAAATGAATTTCTAAATCAACCAAACGGCCCACAAAATCACCGGCAATTATTTTCCGGAGCGTGCGGGCATTACTATCCCAACGCCGATTATGGTGCACCGATAATACTTTATTCTGTTTTTCGGCCAGGGCAATCAGATTATCGGCTTCTATAGCAGTAATGGTGAAAGGCTTATCTACTATTACGTGTTTTCCGGCCAGTAAAGCCGCTTCAGCCAAAGAATAGTGTAAATCGTTCGGTGTGGCAATTACTACCAGGTCAATGGTCTTATCGGCAAAAATTTTTTCTGAATCATGTACCAGTTCGGCCTCGGGATAACGTGCGGTGGCCAATTGCCGGTGTGCCGGGTTGGTTACCCGAATTTTAGTTAACTCTAAACCGGGCACGCTGGTAATAATAGGTGCATGAAAAACCTGCCCGGCCATGCCGTAACCAATTAAACCTACTTTAATTGTTGTAGCCATTTTATTTATTGCGTAACGCTGCAACCAAATCTACTAACTTATATTTAAATTTTGTTGCTGGTTGCTAGTTGTTTGTTGATAGAATTAAAACCTTTGAACGGAAGATAGCAGTGCTTCGGCAAGTTTAGAAATGTAACTATGATATTTCTAAAAACTTATACAAAATTTTTTAAAAAATTATTGGTACGCTGGCATCCCACAATTAAAAATTTAAAAAAATAAGCCTGCCAAATTAGTTTAGAGCATAAGTTTATGTTAACACATTTATTTATAGTAATTTTTACACGAACAACGAACAACCACTAACAAACAAAACTAATGGCTATAACTGCCCAGCGATTTACTGCCCTGGATGTTTTCCGGGGAATGACGGTTTGTTTTATGATTATTGTAAACACCCCCGGCAATGGAGCTACTACTTTTTCGCCGTTGCTGCACGCCAAATGGCACGGCTTTACGCCTACCGATTTAGTTTTTCCGTCGTTCTTATTCGCGGTGGGCAATGCGCTTAGCTTTGTGATGAACCGGTACCGAACTATGCCAACCAGCCAGGTGTGGACTAAAATTTTGAAGCGGGTAATTATAATATTTATGCTGGGCTTTTTAATGTACTGGTTTCCGTTTGTGCATTGGGAAGAAGGCCGGCTGGTGGGTAATGAATTAGGCAGCACCCGGATCTTTGGGGTTTTGCAACGCATTGCTTTATGCTTTGGCATAGCGGCACTGCTGGTTTATTATTTAGATGGGCGAAGAGCCTTAATGGTTTCCATTGTTGGTCTATTGGTGTACTGGGCCTTGCTTTTATTATTCGGGGAACCCGGCGCCCAGTTAACTTTACACGGCAACGCCGTATTAAAGCTCGATAATTGGTTAGTGGGCGCCAAACATTTGTACATGGGCGAAGGCGTACCTTTTGACCCGGAAGGTTTATTGAGTACTTTACCGGCCGTGGCCAACGTAACAGCGGGTTTTGCGGCGGGCCATTTCCTGCAAAAACAAGGCAAAAACTACGAAGCTTTGGCAAAATTGCTTTTAACCGGTTGCACTTTGTTATTAGCGGCCTATCTCTGGAACTTAACTTTCCCGATCAATAAAAAACTCTGGACCAGTTCGTTTGTGGTGCTTACCGTGGCTATCGACTGCATTATTTTGGCCTTGCTGGTTTACGTGATTGATTTACGCGGTAAAACCACCTGGACCTACTTTTTTGAAGTATTTGGGCGAAATCCCCTTTTTATTTACTTACTATCCGAAGTGCTGTCTATTTTATTGTACTTCTTCCGGACTGGTGACGAAAGTTATTACGCCGCTATTTTTAAGTCGGTTTTTTTACCGCTTGGTGGTTACGTCGGCTCGTTTTTGTTTGCCATTATTTTTATGCTGATTTGCTGGATAGTAGGCTATCTGCTGGATAAGCGAAAAATATACATCCGGGTATAAGCACGAGGCAAGCTAAAAATTTAAAAATTTTAATGTTCTGGCCAGTACTCTGTTATTTTTTTGCGGAGAAAAGCGACACTTCGCTCGAGTTGTTCCATGCCTTCTACGCCGTCTTCTATGCTGATCCAGCCGTTAAAACCCACGCGTTTCAGTTCTGTAAAAATAGCGTCGTAATCGTTTAGGCCTTTGCCAATCTCGCCGTGGCGCAAGCGTTGCGCGTAACCCGTGGCTCCGCCTTCTTCGCGGCGCAAATCGTCTACAGTTCCTTCGATTAAATAGCGGTCGCTGGCGTGCATGGTTACTACCCGGTGCGACACCCGCCGGAGCAATGCCAGTGGATCTTCGCCGGCCAGGTACGTATTGCTAGGGTCGTAATTTACCCCGAAGTTGGGATGCTGCACTTTTTCGACTAATTGACAGAAAACTTCCATTTTCTGGGCAAATTCCGGGTATTCCCAAAAATCGTCTTTGTAATGATTTTCCAGAATGAGCGTAATACCCCGCTCCTGCGCGTACGGTAAACAAGCCATAATGCATTCGGCCGCCAAATTTACACCTTGCTCCATCGTTAACTCGGGCCGGCGCTGCCCCGACAAAACCCGGCAATACGAACAGCCCAAAGCCTGGGCCATACTAATCCAGCGCTTTTGCTGCTGAATTTCTTTTTCGCGGAAAGCAGCATCGGGGTGCGTAAAATCGGGGGAACAGCACAACATCGGAATAACTTTGCCTTTTTCTTCGACCATTTGCCGAAAAATAGGCCAGTTTTTTTCATCGGCCATTTCCAGAAATCCCGCGTACCATTCCAGGCCATCGATGTTTAACGGCGTAGCCAAATCAATCCATTCTTTAATGGACATGGAACCATCTTTACAAAGAGCTTGCATAAACGCTTTCGGGAAGGCCGCTAGTTGGGGCATAAGGGTTTCAGGTTAGAAGTTGCAGGTTAAAAATTTAAAAATCTTGAAAGAATCTATTTCGATTGTGTTAAATAATGGTACCAAAATAAACGAAAGAAGATGTTGCAATAAGTGACTGATTTTTATTAATTGATCAATCTAACAACGAACAACTAATAACTATCAACTACTTAACTTGTGGTTGGAGTGAGTGTACTGGCATCTTTGGGTGGATTACGGCCCATAAATGGATGCTGCTCCAGATCCACTACCTGGCCGCTAATGGGTCCGCTTTCATCGGCGAGCCAGTAAATAGCGGCGGCCGCCATTTCGGCGGGCCAGATAATGCGACCCGCCGGGGCAAATACATCCGGAATGGCTTTGTACCAATCTTCGGGTAAACCTTGTTCGTGTTTGCGCTGGGCTTCGTTTTCGGTTAATACCCAACCCGGATTAATTTGGTTTACCCGTACGCCGTTTTCCCGGTGCAAGGTATCGCCTAGGTTGCGGGTCATGGTCATGAGTGCGCCTTTGGAAATGCTATAAGCTAACAAATTAGGCTCGCCGCTCCAGGCATTTACCGAACCAATGTTCAGCACACAGCCCCGGTTTTTAGAAAGATGCGGCAACGCGGCTTTAATTAAGGTCAGCGGAGCCACCGTATTTACCTCCAGTACCTTCCGGAGAAAAGCTGCATCGGTGGTATGGATGTTCGACGAAATTACCAGTGCCGCATTGTTCACCACGGCATCCAAGCGGCCAAAAGTTTGTAAAGCTACATCTACTACATGTTGCGGAGCATCAGGGGCAGTCAAATCTTCGATATGTAAAACAGATTTTAGCGATCCTAATTTAGCCGCTACTGCTTCTCCTAAATCTTGTTCCAGTCCATGAATAATAACTTTAGCTCCTTCCGCTACACAACGCTCAGCAATGGCTTTGCCAATACCGGTGCAACTGCCCGTTACAATAATAACTTTGTCTGCTAAGCGCATGGTTTAAACTGGTTTTAAAACGCTTTTCACTACTTCGCCGCGGTGCATTTTATCAAAAGCTTCGTGCCACTCTGTTACCGGCCATACGCCGCCAATAATTGGTTTAACATTTAACTGGCCACTGGCTAACAAAGCAATTACCCGCTCCCAAACCGGCCAATTATGACTGAAACTTCCTTGGAGCGTAACGTTTTTTTGCACTAGCGGATCTAAGGAAAACTGAATGGGCTGCGGTCCCCAACCTACCTTGGTAATATGGCCATTCGGGCGAACCAGTTGCAGGGCTAATTTTAAGGTGGCACTTACGCCGGCAGCATCAATAATACAATCAGCGCCTAAACCATCGCGTTGCTGCGCCCAAGCAGTAGCGTCGCCCACAATAGGTTCGCAGCCGTATGCGGCGGCAATATCTAAGCGGTGCCGATCGGCCTCTAAACCCACCATGGCTACATCGGCGCCGCACAAGCGAGCCACCGCGGCGCATAATATTCCAATCGTACCGGGACCCAACACGATTACCCGGTCGCCGGGTTTTAAACGGGAATTTTCAACCACCGCGTTAAAGGCCACGCTGCATGGTTCCGTCAGACAGGCTTGTTCAAAAGGCAAATTATCGGGAACCCGGTGCAAACAGCGGGCCGGCACCCGCACGAACCGGGTCATGGCACCGTTTACGCCGTAGCCAAATCCTTTGCGGGTAGGATCCAGGTTATACAAGCCGCGGCGGCTCATCGGGTTGTTAGGGTCGATTACCGCAGCGGTTTCGCTTACTACCCGGTCGCCTTCTTTCCAGCCGGTTACCCGGCTACCTAATTCTACCACGTGTCCGCCAAATTCATGGCCCAACACTACCGGATAATTCACGGGCCAGCTATGGTCGGAAGTCCATTGGTGCAAATCGCTGCCGCATACGCCTACATTGGCTACTTCCAGCAATACATCGTCGTCGCCAATGGCCGGTTTACTGATTTCACGAATTTCCACGGATCCTTTTTCCGGAGAAAAATTTACTACGGCAGCTGATTTCATAAATAGTTATCAGATTTAGGTTAGTTCACTTTAATGAAACAAGAACAAGCAAAGAATTTTTTTAAAATTTTATTTTGTTTATCAAGCCTTAACGCTGTAAAGCAATTTAACTACCCCCAACCGGGACATCGCCATAAGCATGTATTTCGTCGCAAATAAGGCGCAACGATGTTTCCAGATCGCCATCAGCCGTTTTAAAAGCATCCGCATCAATGGTTAAAGGTGCGCCTAATACCACCAACGGCGCCCCGTAAGCCGGGCATTGAATAGCTTGTTCCAGCGAAAGTCCGCCAACCGCCTGCACGGGTATTTGCACCATCCGTACTACTTCGCGCAATTGATCTAAGGGGCTGGGCATGGGTTTACCTTGGGCCGCAATGCCGCGGCGTTCGTCGTACCCGATGTGGTGGATAACGTAATCGCAGCCTAAATCTTCGAGCCATTTGGCACCCGCTACCTTATCGGCACAAACCATATTATCGCCCATTACTTTTACGCCGAAGTCCCGGCCAGCCTGCACCACGCATTTTATGGTTTCGGCGTGAGCGCGCGCCATAACTACTACGTGGGTAGCACCGGCTTTTGCCATCATTTCGGCTTCCAGGTAACCACCATCCATGGTCTTTAAATCGGCAACCAAGGGTACTCCCGGAAAAGCTTTGGCTAACTCCCGTACGCCGTGCAGGCCTTCGGCCAGAATGAAAGGAGTACCGGCTTCGAGCCAGTCCACGCCGGCCCGCAAAGCCATGGCCGCCGTTTCCAGCGCTTCTTCTAAATTAGTGAGATCCAGGGAAATTTGCACAATGGGTTTCATGAAGAGCCAAGTTAGTAAGTGCCAATGTTGTCTAACACCCGATCCATTCTGAATCGTTTAGACGCAGTTAAAATAAAAAATTTAAAACAGAAAGCGGCTATTTAATTCCGGAACAAGTATAAAATTATAAAAAATGCAAAGCAATTAACGATAAGTCTTGTTCGTATTAGTTATTTGTTGTTCGACTAATTACTGGTGATAACGGACTAATACACGACGGAAAAGCTGGCATTTATGTATTTTTTGGCTTAATTTTAATCACTCAGTAAAGGCACCCTAAAATGTTCACGATACTCAGGCCAAATTTCGTGGATTTCAGAGATCATTTCCCTTCCGCCAATTGTAGTAGAGTTTTCGTGTGAAAAATATAACACAAATTCGAAGTTCTTGTCTGTGTAGATATATTCAAGTCCGTCATAGGCGAAGTTGCAATCATCAATATTGACTTCCTTAAATTGGCCGTCTTCTCGGATTCCTAAAAGTTGGATAACTTTAAGCTTGATTTTTATTACTTCTTTTATTTCCTCTGTATAGTACTGAAAGTAATTTGAGTTATATATTTCTACATTTTCGATTGCTTCTTTGCTTGTAATGGGTACCCAGCCAAAAGACAAATCGCAACTCCATTTTTCATTAAGCGTCAACAATGCTATATCTTTGTCCACTTATTTTACTTTTCCACTCTTAAATATATTTTTTATAATTAATCCTAGCTGGTAAAAACTTTTATAGAACCAAGTTAAATTATTCTGTTTTCATGAGAAATCCATAAAGCTGCGTTGCAGAATAGTTTCCTTCTGAATGACACGCATCGAAAATGCACATTTATTATAAACTAATTTTGTCGAAGTACTCTAAATCAAACAAAGGATACTATAATCTTGCTTGCATCAAAAAAATTTAAAAATTTATTTCAGAAAGGCAGCTTTACCCCGTAAACAGAAATTTTGGTTCGGAAATGCGTTTGCAATTGCGTTAGTACCGATCCTTCTTGCCGGTTAATAACCCGGCGACCATCTATTTCCTGAATGGGGGTTAGTTCGCCCATGGTGCCGGTGGCAAAAGCTTCGTCGGCATTGTAAAACTCCGTGAGCGATAGGTTTTTCTCCCGGGTGGGTATTTGCAGCTCTTGGGCCAATTGCAGGGTTAACTTGCGCGTAAGTCCCGGCAAGCAGGCATCGGGCAAAGGCGTATAAAGCGTGCCGTGTTTCACCATAAACAAATTGGTCGCATTGGTTTCGGCCACAAAGCCTAAATGATCCAGCATAATGGCATCATCGGCTCCGGCCACGTTAGCTTCTATTTTAGCCAGAATGTTATTCAATAAATTATTATGGTGAATTTTTGAATCCAGAAATTGCGGACTATTCCGGCGAATGGCGCTGGTAATTAATTTAATACCCGTAGCATTATCGTATACCGGCGGTTTGTGTTCGGCCAATACAATTAAAGTGCAGCCGGCCTGGTTTAAGCGCGGGTCCATGCCGGAAGTTATTTTTTCGCCCCGCGTAAGCGTAAGCCGGATATGGGCGTTATCCACCATATGGTTGGCCTGCAACGTTGCAAAAATAGATTGTTTAATTTCTTCCCGGTCGGGTACCTGGGCAAAAGCCAGGGCATGCGCCGATTCTACTAAACGATCGAGGTGTTGCTCCAGCAAGAAGGCGTAACCTTGGTAAATCCGGATACCTTCCCAAACGGCATCACCGCCTTGCACGGCACTGTCAAAAACAGAAACGCGGGCCTCCTGCCGGTGACACAAACCATTTACCCAAACTTGAATATCGGCGTTGCGAGAATCATACTGTTGCTGCATAACTAAGCTAAAATGGCGTATTTTTTTAAATAATTATAATAAGGCAACGAAGCTTCTTTAACCGCTGCCAGATTTTCGGGCAAAGTAGTACTTACGCTATCGGGCGGCCGGAAGCCAGTGGACTGATGTACATTTGCGTACCAGTAAGGTGCCCAGCAGCCGTCTTCCGGTCGCGGGCCGGCGGGCCACGAAAGCATGGATTGTGTAAAAGGTAAATGCAGGCGGGTACACAATTCCGTTAAAACTTTAGCGGGGTTTCTAAGCAGTTCACTTCCATCGAGCACCACCGGCGATTGCCCCTCAGCTTGTAACCACGTAAATAAGTCGGCTTGTTGCTTTATGCCAATATCGTTTAAGGTAGGTTGCTCCCGCACTTTCGCGTAAGAATACAGCATTTGGCCCGGCTCCCGGATCAAAAAAATATTCTGATAATTTTTAATTTGCTCATAATTGAAGCCTTGCAGGTGATGCCCCATATTCTTCACGAACACGTTCCCTAATTCCTGCTCCTGCTGGTTGATAAATTCAAAAACTTTATGAGGATCTTGGTCTAAGGCTCGAAGCACCTGCTCCCGACCCGGATGGTGGAGGCCCGATATTTTTAAATAAACTGCGTAAAAAGGCTCATCCATTACTTTCGTATCGGGCCGTTGCGCAAAAGAATACATTAAAGCGGTAGAAATATTGCGCGGACCCGAAATTAAATGAAGGACCATAAACGAATAGGCTTACCTTTAGAAAATTTAACGGCATTTATTCATTCTGAAGATGCCCTTGCTGATCAGGCAATAAAATAAGGAAATCAAAAGTTTACTTCCTAATCTTACCAATAACTTTACCCGCGCGGCGGTAATTTACTGCAGGGTTAAAAGAGGCGTCTGGCAACTCTGGAGTAACACTTTTGTGAATTATAAACAATGATGACCCGCCTGTTTTTCCTGAAAATAAAAATATAATGAGGTTTAAAAAATAGCATTCCACTATTTAATCGCAGATTTATTTACTTTTGCGGTATTACCGGCAGATTATTTATGAATTTTATAACATTGCTGCAATACAGTTTAGCGGCAGGTGCTCTTTTGGGCCTTTACATTGCTTTCAGATTATTTACCAGAAAACCGAATCAGTTAGCCAACTGGCTGCTTAGTGTATTAATACTTTTAATGGCGGTGCAGTCGCTTTTGGTAGCTTTTGATACTCAAAACTTCTTCACCAGGTTTCCGCATTTAAGCAAAATAAGCTGGCTGATTCCCATGCTTTTTGGCCCCATGCTGTATTTGTTTGTCCGGAAATTAACTGCGCGAAATCCCCGGCTTTTTCCCATCGAAATTATTCATTTTATTCCGGTATTAGTTACCCTATTTTACCTGTTGCCTTACTTTATCGAAACCAACAGTAAAACAGTAGCTTATTTTAGTGATCTGGAAGTAGACCGGCAAGATGATTTTGGTTTAATCCGGCAGGTAACGCTTTTTCAGGTATTTTTTTATCTGGTATATTCTTTAAAAAGCCTGGCGCAATACGACCATAGAATATATGATACTTTTTCGGATGTAGAAAATGTAAAGCTGGATTGGCTGAAAAAAGCAATTTACTTTTTACTGGTTATATTTTTTGCAGCCGTGCTGGCTGTAACCTTAAATAATAAATATTTACCGGTTTTAACCGAAATGTATCATTATTATTTGCACTTTTTAGTAGTGATTGCTGCTGTGTATTGGATCGGTTTTAAAACTTTAAGACAATCTCAATTATTCCCGAAATTAAAAGTTAAGGCGATTATTTCGGCGGATAATGCCGGAAATACGCCTTTTGCAGAGGATGATTTAGCTCCCGCCGACATCCATGATGCGGAACCTATCGGCTTGCCTGGCTTACCTAAAAAATACCGAAAGTACACCTTAAAGCCAGCCGTTCTGGAGAAATACTACGACCGGCTAAATACCATTATGGAAACGCAAAAACCGTATCAGCAAAGCGATTTAACCATTCAGGAACTGGCTGATCAGTTGCAGGTACCCCGGCAATATTTATTGTACTTAATCCACAGCCATCTCGATAAAAATTTTTATGATTTTATAAATCAGTACCGGGTAACAGCGGCACAGGAGCTATTTACAACTATCCCGGAACAACCTACCAGCAAACTAGTTATTGCCCAAAAAGTAGGATTTACCTCCGAAGTAGCCATGGAAGCAGCTTTTATTCGATTAACCCAGCAAACTTCTGAAGCGTTTATTAAGAACGAAGCAACGGATTTTTGATTTTGCCTAAGCTATAATCGCTGTAACAATAGCAACTTCCTTTATTTGTTTGCTGTTTTTTTAAATTTACAACGGCTTGTAAGATTAAATAATAACCATTGGCCAATCTTTTAAACAGGTGAAAGGACTATGCATACTCGGATGGCGCTGGGGCTTTTGTTTGTTTTGCCAAAGCTCAGGGTACGGTGCAGGAAGTAATAAATACGGAACTAGCTTTTGCGAAGATGGCGGTAGATCAGGAAACCCAAGCGGCTTTCTTGGCTTATATGTCGGAAAACTCTTTGCTGAAAAAACAAGGTAAATTAATTAAAGGCCGGTCCGTTTACCTGAACCTGCCCCCGGACACCAGCGGGAAACTCATTTGAGACCCGACTATTGCGGCAATATCGGCTTCCGGGGATATCGGTTATACCTTCGGGCCGTATACGTACTAGTTAAAGTCCTGGGCCTTCAGTCATCTCGCAGCAGAAACTTACCCGACTACCCAGCTAGCCGCAACGCTCCCGAACACCAGGTAACATTATTTGTTTTGATCGAGTACTTATTCCAATAAACTAAAGTTGTCTTTCAGTAAAACTCCCGATAATTTTAATTGCAAAGCTTGTTGTAATAAATAAAACAATTTATCGGCGGCTACCTGGTAAGCCAATCCGGTGGGCCTAATATTGGACAAACAATTCCGGGATTCGTCGGTTAAGCCAGGTTGCGGGTTAAACGTGAAATACGCTCCCATGCTATCGGGAGAACTTAATCCGGGTCTTTCACCGATTAAGATTAAAGCTAATTTCGCCCTTAGTAAAAAACCAATTTCATCGCTGATGGCCACCCGGCCGTATTCTACAATGGTGATGGGTGCTAGGGAAATACGGGATTTTTGCAAGGCCGGTACCAACTTTTGCAATACCGGAACAGCGTGCTGGTTTATAGCCGTAGCGGATAAACCATCGGCCAGCATAATGGCTATATCCGGAGACGCTGCCGGTAGATCTTTTAGTTGCTGCACCGAAGCTTCGTGCAGCTTTCGCCCTAAATCCGGACGTTGCAGGTATTCCGGCCGGTTACTTACCTGGCTTTTTACTGAGAGTACCGGTAAAGCAATAACAGAGCTGATTCTATTGGCTAATTCGGTGCTATTTAACTGGGAAAACACGGCATCACGGGCGTGGGCATGAGCTAATTTGAATTGCAGCGATTGGTGCAATGGTTCCGAAACACCTGTCCGGCCCAAAGCAATACGAGCAGCCGTAAACTCCCGCAATGTGGTCCAGGGATCGTTTTCAGGCGAGTTATAAGGTGTTAAGTTTTCCTTGTTCATTCTGATAACTTACATTAAAAATTTACCCAGCGTTAAACTTATAATCAAAATTAAAAGGCAAATTCAGCTCTCGAAAACATAAAAAATTTAAAAAAATCAACTTACCCGGCGGATAAGTACCACTAAAAAGCTTTTTTTAAAAGCGGATGGTTGGCACCGGCTTGCAGCAGTTGGCCAGTGCTGTCCATAATTCCTTGTTGCTGCAGCCATTGTTCAAACTCGGGCGCCGGCCGTAATCCCAATACTTTCCGGACATAAAGCGCATCATGAAAAGAGGTAGATTGGTAGTGCAACATAATATCGTCGGCACCAGGCACCCCCATTACAAAATTACAACCCGCTACTCCCAATAAAGTGAGCAGATTATCCATATCATCTTGGTCGGCATCGGCGTGGTTGGTATAACAGACATCTACTCCCATGGGTAAACCTAAAACTTTGGCGCAAAAATGATCTTCCAGGGCCGCCCGAATGATTTGTTTGCCATTGTACAAATACTCCGGCCCAATAAAACCCACCACTGAATTCACCAGAAGCGGCTGAAAGTGGCGGGCTACCGCATAAGCCCGAACTTCGCAAGTTTGCTGATCTACGCCGGCGTGCGCATTAGCCGATAAAGCACTGCCCTGACCGGTTTCGAAGTACATCACGTTATTACCTAAAGTACCACGCTTTAAAGCCAGAGCCGCTTCATAAGCTTCTTGTAACAAAGCTAGGTTTACCCCAAAGCTCTGGTTCGTTTTTTCGGTACCGCCAATCGACTGAAAAATTAAATCTACCGGTGCTTGCTGTTCTATTATTTCCAAAGCTGTAGTTACGTGGCATAGTACACAACTCTGGGTAGGAATGGCAAATTGCTGACGCACGTAATCCAGCATTTCTAATAATTGAATAACGGTGGCCGGACGATCACTAGCCGGATTTATCCCAATGACCGCATCGCCACTACCGTATAGTAAACCATCCAACATACTAGCAGCGATTCCCTTTAGGTCGTCGGTAGGATGATTAGGTTGCAAGCGGGTGGCTAATCTACCTTTTAAACCAATGGTATTACGGAACTTAGTAATTACTTCGCACTTTTGCGCTACCAAAATTAAATCTTGGTTACGCATGAGTTTACTAACCGCCGCCACCATTTCGGGGGTTAAACCAGGCGCAACTTGACTCAGGGAAAGCGTATCTGCCGCCTCGCTCAATAACCAATCGCGCAGCTCACCGGTGGTAAAATAACTAATTCGCTCAAAAGCTTCTGCATTATGGCAGTCGATAATTAACCGGGTAATCTCATCGGCTTCGTACGGAATAAGGGCTTCGTTCAAAAAAGCTTTTAAAGGCACATCGGCCAGGCAAAATTGCGCCGCCACTCTTTCCTCGTAAGTTAAAGCTGCTAAGCCGGCCAGCACATCGCCGGATCGGTACGGCGAAGCTTTCGCCATCAAAAATTTTAAGTCGGGAAAAGAGTAGGTATGCTGCCGGATGGTATGCTGGTAACTCATATTTCCGAGGGCTTTACGGCCGGATTAGTCCGGGAAAAACTAACTTCGGCTGGAGGCGACCTATACAAACTTTCGTCTATTAATTGCTTGTGGCTACCGGTTAAAAAGAAAATTAAGGAAGTTAAACCTAAACCCACAAAAAATACCAAGCAAAGCCCCGGGTAATAATAGAAAATAGCAATAGCTGCTACTACGGCCAATCCTAAAGCCAACCCCGGAAAAAAAGGATAAAGTGGCGCTTTAAAGGGCCGAACTAAAGTAGGCTCCTTTGCGCGTAAAACAAATAAGCTTACCATACTCGTTATATACATGATTACGGCGCCAAACGTAGATAAAATAACCAGTTTACTAGTATCGAGGTAAAATAAGGCCAGCATACCGAAGCCCGCACCGGTGAGCAAAGCAACATGCGGCGTTCGATAACGCGGATGCAGGCGGGCTAGGGAAACAGGTAAATAACGGCTCCGGGCCAGGGCAAACAGTTGCCTGGAATACGTTAAAATAATACCGTGAAAAGAAGCAATCAGGCCAAATAAACCAATGCTGGCAAACAGCTTTGTAATGGCATTATCTCTTCCTAACACCAGCCCAATGGCTGCCGGTAAAGGATAATCAATACTGGCTAATGATTGCCCATTCGTAATGCCGCCGGTAAAAATCATAACACCTAAGGCCAGTACCATTAAAGTCAGGATACCCGAAATATATCCTTGAGCAATTGCTTTTTTACCGTCTTTTACTTCTTCGGCCATCATGGCTACTCCTTCAATACACACGTAAAGCCAAATGGCAAAAGGAAGCGCCGCAAATATGCTTGTCCAGCCATACGGTAAGGAATTTTTTAAAAAATTCGCAGCTTCGAATGCAGGAGCCACAATCCCCAGGTAAATAATTAATTCCAACACGGCAAGCGCTGTTACAATTACCGAAAACAAAGCAGACTCTTTAATCCCTAAGGCATTTAAGCAGGTAAAAATAACGTAACAGCCGATTGCCGTAGCCAGAACGGGTACAGCGGGGTATAAAAAATGCACGTAGCTCCCTAAAGCAAAAGCAATGGCCGGGGCTGCAAAGACAAATTCTATTAAGGTGGCGTATCCGGCAATTAATGCCCCAAACGGACCTAGGGCGCGGTATGCATAAGCAAATGGCCCGCCCGCGTGGGGAATAGCAGTAGTGAGTTCGGTAAAACTAAAAATAAAAGTAACGTAGAAAATAGTCACTATTACAGTAGCCACCAAAAATCCAAGGGTACCCGCCACTCCCCAACCATAATTCCAACCAAAATACTCGCCCGATATAACCAGGCCAACTCCTAAAGCCCATAAATGTACAGGTTTCAGTACTTTTTTTAATTCCGGTTGAATCTCTACCATATTCCGGGTTTTAAAACCAACTATGCATTTTATACCCTAACTTAACAAAACCTAGCTATTTAAAGAAAAACAAGCTTGAAAATCATACGACTATTTCTAAATAAAGCTTCTACAAGCATTATTTGCTTACTATAACTAGCCTCTTTTGTGAACACTTTTTTAAAATAGCTTTAGATTTATATTAAATCTAACATAATGGACCATTAGAAATATATAATTCTGCTTTGATAGATTAATTTTTAAATTTTTAGTTTCGCTGATAAAATAATGCAGCTCAATATTTCTTTAGTGATTAAAGCTCCGACTCTTTAGGAATTTTTTGCTAGAGGTAGAAAATAGCCATTTACAACTAAGATTTGTCTCTATCTTATTTGTTACTTGGTAAAATCAATCAGGAATATTTTTAAACTAAGCTACCAGCAGATTGTTTACTGGAACGGATTACCCCTACTTCTATGTTTATTGCTTATTAGAAAGTTTGTGTAATTTTACGCCTTGACTTGTTTATTAAACCGTTTAAAAATTTATAATCATGGGAATGTATCCTGAATATATGGTGGCTCCAATCCGCGAAGATTTAACATCCGCTGGTTTTGAGCAATTAATGACCCCCGAAGAAGTAGACCAAGTACTATCGGAACAAGAAGGTACCGTTTTGGTTGCCGTTAATTCTGTTTGTGGTTGCGCGGCTGCGAAAGCCCGGCCAGCCTTAAAAATGGCTGTTTCGTCGAGCGAAAAACGGCCGGATAAATTAGTAACGGTTTTTGCCGGGATGGAAGGCGAAGCTGTAGCGAAAGCCCGGGAACACATGTTACCATACCCTCCTTCTTCTCCTTCCATTGCTTTGTTTAAGAATGGCGAGTTGGTGCACATGATTGAACGCTACCACATTGAAGGCAATGATTTAATCCGGATCGTGGATAATTTAAAAGGCGCTTTTGAAGACTATTGCTAAGCGTAATTGCGAATAATCTTCGAAGATTTTATTTCTGCATATTTAACTTTAGTTAGTAAGCTGATATTAAAGAAAAGAGGCTAACCAGAATGGTTAGCCTCTTTTCTTTGGTATTTACCCCATAATCTACAGCTTTACTCCCTGCATCACCAATTAGAATTTTTTTAAATTTTTCTCTATCAGCAAGCTTATAAAAAATAAACTCATCTAATTCTTTGCATATTAACTGCTGTAATTGGGAATTAAATCAAAGCCAATGTCCCGACGGTAATTTCTGCCGGACCAGGTAATTTTTTCCGCCGTTTGCCGGGCTTGGTTTAGAGCTTCTAAAATATCTTCGCCCATTCCGGTAACCGCCAGTACCCGGCCGCCGTTGGTTACTATTTTTTTATCTTCGGCTAGGGTAGTACCTGCTTGGAATACCAACGTTTCGGTAAGATCATCCAGTCCAGAAATTTCGTCGCCTTTCCGGTAATAGCCCGGATAACCTTCGGCCACCAACATAATAGTCGCCGCGGTGCGGGGATCTACTTTTAATTTAAAATTTTGCAAATCATGGTCGTGTAAAGCCCGGAACAGTTCAAATAAATCAGATTGAATGCGGGGTAAAATAGCTTCGGTTTCCGGGTCACCGAGGCGTACATTGTATTCAATTACGTAAGGTTCGCCGTTTACATTCATTAACCCGATAAAAATAAACCCGCTGTACGGAATATTTTCGGCCTGCAAGCCCAGCAAGGTAGGTTCAATAACCTGGGTCTTTACTTTTTCCATAAATATTTCGTTGGCAAAGGGTACCGGCGAAATAGCACCCATGCCACCGGTGTTTAAACCCGTATCGCCTTCCCCTACGCGTTTGTAATCTTTCGCTTCGGGTAAAAGCACGTATTCCTTGCCATCTGTTAAAATAAATACTGATACCTCTATCCCTTGCAGAAATTCTTCGATTACTACTTTACTACTGGCAGCGCCAAACTTTTGCTGGTGCAGCATGGCTTCCAGTTCCGCTGTGGCTTCGTTATAAGTATTGGCTATTACCACGCCCTTACCGGCAGCTAAACCATCAGCTTTTAATACGGCGGGGTACGCATGATTTTTTAAATACGCCACAGCTTGGTCATACGTATCTAGCGTAAACGTTTGGTAACGCGCGGTTGGGATATTATACTGCTGCATAAATTTTTTTGAGAAATCTTTGCTTCCTTCCAGTTGCGCCCCAGCTTTACAAGGTCCAATTACCAAAATGTGTTTTAAGTATTCCAAACTTTGGAAATAATCATGGATGCCATCAACCAAGGCCGCTTCCTGACCCACTACCAACATCATGATATTAAAATCATCGGCAAACTTAGCTAGTTCTTCAAAGTTGGAAATAGAAATATCCACATTCGTAGCGATTTGCGCGGTGCCCGCATTACCCGGAGCCACAAAAATGCGTTCGCAATATTCGCTTTGTTTCAGCTTCCAGGCTAAGGCGTGCTCTCTTCCGCCCGATCCGATAATTAATATATTCATAATAGCTTTGTTGAATAGTTGAGCTTCTGGTAAAATTAGCAAATTAAAGTTTTGCTACTAAATACGCTATAAAACTAACCCAGTAAACTGCGAAGTTATTAAAATTAGAACACGGATTTTCGCGGATTTTGCAGATTACGGATATTATTTTGGGAGCAAATACCTGTAATGGTAATAAGGGCAATTTATTTTATGAATATTAAAGAATAATTGAGTATAAAGGCAAAGAAAAAAGGCTAACCAATAGAGCTAGCCTTTCATTTAAAATCAGAAACATGAATCTGCAAACTTAATGTTTTCGTTCTTACGCCATTTAAAATCTAAATTTTCTGCGTAAATCCAGGATACTTAATTGGCGTATTCACTCAAAAATTTAATGCGCATTAAACGAATATCTTCTTCGGTGTAATCATCGGTGCCGAGCTCTTTTAAAGCCACGGCAATGTTATCGGTATTGGCTTGCATAAAGTAATCGTATACTTCTTCCTGCCGCTCTTTGTCGAGCACTCCGTCGATGTAATAATTTAAATTAAGCTTGGTCCCCGAATAGCAGATATGTTCAATTTCCTCGATTAATTCGTGCATGGTAATGTCTTTAGAAGAAGCAATTTCTTCCAGATCCATCTTCTTATCAATCTGCTGAATAATGTAAATTTTAATTTTGGACTTGTTAACGGTGGTTTTCACGACTACATCTGCCGCCGTTACAATGTCGTTATCCTCTACGTACTTGCTAATTAAATCCAGAAACTGTTTCCCGAACTTTTGTACTTTCCCCATCCCTACGCCGGCAATATGCGCCAAATCTTCTTTGGTGGTGGGGTAAGTGGTGGCCATTTCTTTTAGGGATGGATCCTGAAACAACACGTAAGGCGGCAAATCCAATTCTTTGGCTAATTTCTTCCGGAGTGCCTTTAATAAATCAAACAATACCGTATCGTGACCAGCGGATGATTGGGTTTCTTCTTTTTCTTCTTCCTGCAACACTTCTTGTTCGAAGTCGTGGTCTTTGGTTAATTTTATGGGGTGCGGATTTTCGATAAAGTTCAGACCTTTGGGGGTAATTTTAACTACCCCAAAATTCTCGATATCCTTTTCCAGAAAACCGGAAAGTAAAACCTGGCGCAACAAAGAACTCCAGAACTGCACATCGCGCTCCGCTCCTTTACCATATTCCGGCAATTGGTCGTGGCCGTAACTTTCTACGTATTGGTTATTGGTACCGCGTAACACCTCCACAATATGGTCCATCCCGAAGCGCTGGTCGGTACTTACTACGGCCTGCAAAGCCAGCGAAACTTCATCCTGGGCTTCGAAACGTTCCCGGGGGTGCAAACAATTATCGCAGAACTGACAATCTTTCTCGTAGATTTCGCCAAAATAATGCAGCAATTGCTTCCGTCGGCAAACCGCCGAATCGGCGTAAGAGGCCATTTCCTGCAACAATAATTTAGAATTATCGCGCTCGGTTACGGGTTTATCTTTATTAAATTTCTCCAGTTTAACAATATCATCGTAGGAGTAAAACATCAAGCAATTTCCTTCCAAGCCATCGCGGCCACCCCGGCCGGTTTCCTGGTAATAGCCTTCAATGGATTTAGGGGTATCATAGTGAATCACAAACCGCACATCGGGTTTATCAATACCCATCCCAAAGGCAATGGTAGCTACAATTACATCCGCATCTTCGTTCAGGAAAGCATCTTGGTTGGCCATGCGCACGCTCGCATCTAAGCCAGCATGGTACGGTAGCGCTTTTACATCATTTACACGCAGCAGTTCGGCAATTTCCTCTACTTTTTTGCGGCTCAAACAGTAAACAATGCCACTCTTGCCTCTGTGCTTTTTTACGTATTGAATCAGCTGTTTTTTAGTATTGTGTTTCGGACGAACTTCGTAGTATAAATTGGTGCGGTTAAAAGACGATTTAAAAACCGAAGCATCGTCCATCTGCAAATTCTTTTGGATGTCTAACTGCACTTTAGGTGTAGCCGTGGCCGTTAAAGCAATGATCGGTAAGTTGCCAATATTATCGATGATACCCCGGATTTTGCGATATTCTGGTCTAAAATCGTGTCCCCATTCCGAAATACAATGGGCTTCGTCGATGGCCACAAACGAGATTTTTGCTTTTTGCAGAAAATCAATAGTCTCGTCTTTAGTAAGCGATTCCGGGGCTACGTAGAGTAATTTCACTTCACCGCTAATCGTTTCTTTTTTTACTTTATTTATTTCGGCTTTAGATAAAGTAGAATTTAAAAATTGAGCATTTACACCAAAGGCATTTAATTGGTCAACCTGGTTTTTCATCAGCGCAATTAAAGGCGAAATAACAATGGCCGTACCGTCGAGCACTAAAGCCGGTAACTGGTAACAAAGCGATTTGCCGGCGCCCGTAGGCATAATTACAAACGTATTATGGCCCCGGATAATATTATTTATAATAGCTTCCTGAGTGCCTCTAAATTGATTAAACCCGAAAACTTCCTTTAATTTGCTTTTTAAACTGACCTCTTGCGTAACTGACATGGTGTAGCGTATAATAAATAATTTAGAACAGTATCTAAATTTAAATCGTCTGATTGTTTAACACAAATTTAAATTGAATATAGCGAAAGATATTAAATTAATTGCAAAAAAAGTCTTAGAAGACGAAGCAATTGCTATCCAAAACCTGATAAAATTTGTAAATTCTGATTTTGAAGACTGTATTCGTGCAATATTAGCAATAAAAGGTCGCGTTGTAGTTACCGGCATCGGAAAAAGTGCCCATATTGCGGCCAAAATTGTAGCTACGCTAAACTCCACAGGCACTCCCGCCTTGTTTATGCACGCCGCCGATGCGATACACGGCGATCTGGGCATGATTCAGAAAGATGATTTTGTAATATGCTTATCTAAAAGCGGCAATACGCCCGAAATAAAAGTTTTAACGCCCTTGCTCAAACGCAAAGAAGTAAAACTAGCCGCCTTAGTGGGTAATGTTAACTCGTACCTAGCCCAAAACGCCGATTATATATTAAATGCCACGGTAGATAAAGAAGCGTGTCCGCATAACCTAGCCCCAACTTCCAGCACCACGGCTGCGCTGGCATTGGGCGATGCCTTGGCCGTTTGTTTACTCGAAGCCCGTGATTTTAGTACCCGCGATTTTGCCGAATTACACCCGGGAGGATCTTTAGGTAAGCAGTTATATTTAAAAGTATGCGATATTTATAAGCAACACGAGGTACCCATGGTAAGTGAAAACGCCAACTTAAAAGAAATAATTATTCAAATTTCTTCGAAACGTTTGGGCGCAACGGCGGTACTTACCGCCGAAAGTGGTACCTTAACCGGTATTATTACGGATGGGGATTTGCGACGCATGCTGACCCAGTATGAATCGCTGCAAAGCATTACGGCCGCTGATATTATGACGCGTAATCCTTTAACGATTGATGAAGACGAGTACGCCACGGCCGCTTTAGCCTTGATGCAGAAAAAAAATATTACCCAATTAATTGTTACAAAATCCAGTATTTTTGCTGGATTCATTCACTTACACGACCTATTGAAAGAAGGTTTAGTATAACTTAATATGCAGCAAACTTATGCCATCATTATGGCTGGCGGAATTGGAACCCGTTTTTGGCCTTTTAGTAGGGTAAGTAATCCCAAACAGTTTCATGATGTTTTAGGCGTAGGTGAGTCTATGCTGCAAATGACGGTAAACCGATTCAAAAAACTCTGTGCCCCGGAAAACATTTTTATTGTTACCAACTCCGATTACCGCGATCTGGTAAAACAACAAATTCCTTATTTATCGGAAAACCAGATCTTGTGCGAACCCATTGGCCGCAATACCGCCCCAGCTATTGCTTACGCTGCTTATAAAATTAATCAGATCAATCCAAAAGCAAACATCATTGTGGCACCCGCCGACCACGTGATATTAAAGCAAGAAGCTTTTGAGGAAAGAATTAAAAAAGCCTTGGCGGCCGCCAGTAAATCGGATGTGTTAATTACCCTGGGCATCACCCCCAGCCGTCCGGATACTAATTATGGCTATATTCAATACTTAGAAGAAGGGAAGGAACTTAAGAAAGTAAAAACTTTTACCGAAAAGCCTAACCTGGAAATTGCCCAGGTTTTCCTGGAAAGTGGGGATTTTGTGTGGAATGCCGGCATTTTTATCTGGAACGTGCAAAGTATTTTAAAGGCTTTCTATGAATTTTTACCCGAGATAACCGAGATTTTTGACGAAGGCATTCCGGTTTTTAATACGGATCAGGAAGCTGCTTTTATTAACCGGGCTTATTCGCACTGCCGCAACATATCTATTGATTACGGCATCATGGAAAAAGCTAATAATGTATACATGCTCCCCAGCAACTTGGGCTGGTCGGATTTAGGCACCTGGAATTCGTTGTACGCCATTGGGGATAAAGATGCCCAAGGTAACGTGATTGATGGGGAAGTAATGCTCTACGAAACTACCAATTGCATTGTAAAAACTCCGAAAGATCGTTTAGTAGTAGTAGATGGTTTAAATGATTTTATAATTGCCGAATACGACAATGTACTGATGATTTGCCCCAAACAAGACGAACAGCGGGTGAAAGATTTTCTGGCCGATGCTAAAAACAAAAAAGGCCAGAACTTTATTTAAGTAAAAAGACACAAATAAATAGCTGGTCGTTTTTAGTTGTTCGTTATTCCAGAACTAGCGCCAGTATTCAGCGCAGCGACACTTGTGCTTAACAGACAACTGGAAGTCTCCTAACTTCCTTAAAACAAATCATCCGTTACATGCCAGTCGGAAGACTAAGGTCCTTCAGGGAAGGAATGTTATTTTTAAAACAATATTACTCCAATGCTGTTGATTATCCCCCAACTTCCTTCGAAGGAAAACATTTTATAATTCTTTTGGCTTAACTGAAGGAAATTGTTCCAAAGACCCGCTATTGCTTTTAGTTACCAGTTTTACTAAAGACTAGAAGCAAGTAAATTTTAAAAAATGCATAACTGCAGATGAATTTTTAAATTTTTTAAATTCTAGCCCTAAAAAAAAGCCGTCAGAAAAAAGAATCTGACGGCTTTTTTAATTTTTTATGCTACTTTAAAAATTAATTAATGCTGCATTTAGTGTAGCACTAGGGCGCATGGCTTCTTCTACTTTACTAGAATCCGGGTGGTAGTAACCGCCTATATCTACAGGTTTACCCTGAGCCGCAATTTGTTCTTCCACTATTTTGGCTTCGTTATCGGTAAGTTCTTTCGCCAGGTTGGTGAACTTAGCCTGGAGCTCCGCATCTTTCGTTTGTTCGGCCATGGCTTGGGCCCAGTACAAGGCCAGGTAAAAATGACTGCCCCGGTTATCGATGCCCCCTACTTTACGGGCCGGCGATTTATCATTTTCTAAAAATTTACCGTTAGCTTGGTTTAATGCTTCGGCCAATATTTGGGCTTTGGCGTTATTGGTTTTATAAGCCAAATCTTCCAAGGATACCCCTAAAGCCAAAAACTCACCCAACGAATCCCAACGTAAATAATTTTCTTCCATAAACTGCTGCACGTGTTTCGGTGCTGATCCACCGGCACCGGTCTCGAACAAACCACCACCGTCTAATAAAGGAACAATAGAAAGCATTTTGGCGCTGGTACCTAATTCCAGGATCGGAAACAAATCGGTTAAATAATCGCGCAACACATTACCGGTTACCGAAATCGTATCCTTACCGGCTTTAGCCCGCTCGCAGGTATACTGCATGGCCTCCGTGGGGGTCATAATTTTAATTTCCAAGCCGGTAGTATCTTGATCTTGCAGGTAACGTTCTACCTTTTTAATCAAATTGGCATCATGCGGCCGATTTTTATCCAGCCAGAAAATAGCGGGGGTGTTGGTAATGCGGGCCCGGGTTACGGCTAATTTTACCCAATCCTGGATAGGTAAATCTTTGGTCTGGCACATCCGCCAGATATCCTCTTCTTCTACGGCATGCTCCATTAACGTTTTACCGGCGGCATCTACTACCCGCACGGTACCGCTTTCTGCTATCTGGAAAGTTTTGTCGTGAGACCCGTATTCTTCGGCTTTTTGGGCCATTAAACCAATGTTAGGCACAGTACCCATGGTACTCGGATCAAAAGCGCCGTTCTTTTTACAAAAATCAATGACTACCTGGTAAATACCCGCGTAGCTGCGGTCGGGAATCATATATTTCGTATCGCGCAGCTTGCCATCCGGTCCCCACATTTGGCCCGAATTACGAAACGCTGCCGGCATGGAAGCATCAATAATAATATCGTTCGGCACGTTTAAATTGGTAATGCCTTTAGCCGAATCTACCATCGCTAACTCCGGTCCGTTTTCATAAGCTTGCTTAATATCGGCTTCTATTTCGGCCTTTTGATCAGCGGGTAAATCTTGGATTTTAGCTAAAACATCGCCAAATCCATTATTCGGATCCACGTTTAACGCTTGGAAAGTAGCGGCGTGTTTCTGGAATAAATCTTTAAAAAATATGGAAACCGCGTGCCCAAACATAATCGGGTCCGATACTTTCATCATGGTAGCCTTTAAGTGCAAAGATAATAACACCCCTTGCTCTTTGGCAGCCACAGTTTCTTTTTCAAAAAAAGCGCGTAACGCTTTTTTGCTCATCACCGAAGCATCAATTACTTCACCGGCTTTTAATTTTAAATTTTCTTTCAGCGTTTTGGTGGTACCATTGGCACTTACAAATTCTATTTTTACTTCGCCGGCTTGCTCCAGCGTTATTGATTGCTCACTGCCGTAAAAATCGCCACTCTCCATGTGTGCCACATGCGACTTTGAATCCGAAGACCAAGAGCCCATGCTATGCGGATTTTTCTTCGCGTATTGTTTCACCGGATCGGCCACCCGGCGATCGGAATTGCCCTCGCGTAAAACCGGGTTTACGGCACTACCTAAAATTTTGGCATAACGGGCTTTCAACTCGTTGTCGGCACTGGTTTGGGCATCTGCGGGGTAATCCGGAATATGGTAACCTTGCGTTTGTAATTCTTTAATGGCGGCAATTAATTGCGGAATAGAAGCACTAATATTGGGTAATTTTATAATATTAGCTTCGGGAGTTTTAGCTAACTCACCCAAGTAAGCTAAATCGTCGTTTTGCTTTTGATCGTCGGTTAAATTTTCCGGAAAAGCGGCCAAGATCCGGCCAGCTAGCGAAATATCTCTTGTTTCAACCGCGATATCGGCGGCCTGGGTAAAAGTTTTAATAATGGGCAGTAAAGAATAGGTGGCTAAAGCCGGTGCTTCATCCGTTATGGTGTAAACAATCTTAGCTGTTTGTGTCATTTGTTTTTTTACTTAATGGTGATATACCTCCGGTAAAAGAAGAATACGGAATATATAACTACTGAATACGTTTATTAAGCTTTTTTTTAAATTTTGTTTAATGCGGCTAATTGTATAAACGACAAATATAAGAGTCTTTTTGATATAGCTAAACCAGCGTTATTATTTTTAAAAGGTGAGACGCCGGCTTTTATTTGCTTTTAAACAGAAGTAAAAGAAGCTGAGCGAAATGCAATTAAACAGTATAAAAACAAAGCAAAAGTTATACGATACTACTTGTTTACAAAATAAAAAGCCTTTCTTATTCCAGAAATTTCGTTTATGAATAAACAAGAGATTCCTGAGGCTGAATAAAGGTGCATCAGAATCTTAAAGTCTTTATATAATGCGGGGAGATTTGTAAATCTTAACCGATCCAAAATTTAAAAATTTGTATACTAAGTAGCTTATTCCTTAAGTTTGTTCCAGAGCAGGTTGCTCGCGGAACGTTACGGCACTCTGAATTTTAAAGTATAAATCTTACCTGTGACTTACTACTACGTTAAATCGCTGCACATTATATTCGTAGTTACCTGGTTTGCCGGGTTATTTTACATTGTTCGCTTGTTCATCTATTTTACCGAAGCCGCCGAAAAGTCCGAACCCGATAAAAGCATTTTGCAAAATCAATTACAACTCATGGAAAAGCGCCTTTGGTACGGCATCACTTGGCCTTCGGCAATCCTCACTTTAATTTTTGGTACCTGGATGGCGTATCTCTATGGTAGTTTGCCGGGTTGGCTCCTAATAAAACTAGGCTTTGTATTCGGGTTATTTTTATATCACCTGAGTTGCCATCGCATTTTTAAACAACACGCCCGCGGGCAGGTAAAACAAAGCCCTACGCAGCTCCGCATCTGGAACGAAGTAGCTACTTTATTCTTGGTAAGCATTGTTTTTTTGGTAGTATTAAAAAACAGTGTCGACTTTTTATGGGGCTTAGTAGGATTAATTTTATTTGCGGTTATCTTAATGCTAGCGATCCGGATTTATAAAAAAATCCGGATGAGGTAAATATACTACCACCGGATTTTGCCAACATAAACGGATGAATAATTTCTATTGACACACTAAGGAATTAAAAGTGGTGAAACATTGCTAACACCAAAGATAGCGGCATTGTCCGTTGACTATTCGTCTGAAATTTAAAAAACGGTGTTATTTGGCCTGCGCCACCTTATTTAATTGTTTAATATCGGTGGCTAATTTCAACGAAATGGCTTTACTGGCTTCTTTGTATAAGTGATTGCCATCTACGGTTTGATATTTCCCAGAATCATTAAAGTAGTTCAGGTAATTAACCTGATATTTTGCGGCCATAGATTGCATGAGCGTATCAAATTCAGGAGAATATCTGTTTTCAATGGTTTTCATTTCTTTAGACACGGGTAGCCTTACCAAATACACAGCGCCGTGCCTATCCAGGAGTTTAATAGTTTCTTCTAAAGATTGCAGCCTTTTGGTTTGTATAACAGCTTCCTGCACATACCGCTGGTACACTTTTAATTTTCCAGGCATTCTTTTTTTAACCGAAGCCGCGTCTACGGGTACGTTTACTTCCAGCCAGCCATCTTTGTGCAACTTGGTATCGGGAGTACCTTTCATAATCAGGTCGTACATTTCCTGAACAAACACCGTGTAAAAAGGCTTGCTGTAATAACGCAGAATATATTCCAGGTTAGGGTTTAGGTTTACAAAATTAATTTTAGAAGTAAACACTTTATTTTCCCGGAATTCTCCCGATTTAATTTCTTCTTTTGACAAAGCGGAAACCGACCAGGGATCAACGGCGATGATAAACAAGCCATCCCGGGTTTTTGGGTCTATTTTTTGTGAATCAGGTCCAGATAAGTTGGACCGAAAGGCGTATGCATGATGGTAAAAGCAAAATTTTGCATGTGGGGAGCCATCTCCTTAAACATGAGTGGTAATATTCCTTGGGCGGCCCGCGAGGTACCTATAATTAAGGAAGGAGCTTTGGTTGTAGTTAAACGAGTGTAGTGTGTATCTAAATGCCCTACGTTAAACCGCCAGATAATGGGCATCAAGAGTAAGACTACCAATCCAGTCAGTAGACCAATTTTTTTAAAAATTCGGCTCATTAGAACTGAAAATAGATAAATGAATTAGAATTAAACACCCCAAAGTATATGAAAACCAGGAGATACATCGAGTACAATCCCCAGCGGTAAAGCGGGCGGAATTTGGAAATTTCCAGCCGGAGTTTCTGCTGGCTTTGCAGGTAATGCACTCTTTCTAAAACAATAATAAACAGCACTGCCAGAAAAAACTCTTGCTTGTATTGGCCCAGAATATTGCGGCCAAACAGTAGTTGCGAACCAAACTCTTTCGTGCTGCCCAGCAGATTCTGGAATAAGTGCGTGCTGATGTACCAGGCATCAGCTAAAGAATTGGCCCGGAAAAATATCCAGGCAAAGCAAACTAATGAAAAAGTAGTAACTAGCTGTAGCGTATTATAAAAAACAGGAAACTTACGAAGTTGTAAATGCTTTACCAGTTGGTTTCGCTGAGCCGCGGTAATAAAACCAAAAATCTGGTAAAATCCGTGTAAAGCGCCCCAGATAATAAACGTCCAACTGGCTCCGTGCCATAAGCCGCTCACCAGAAAAACAATAAAGATATTATAATACCAACGCCAGGTACTTACCCGGTTGCCGCCCAAAGGCACATATAGGTAATCCCGGAACCAGGTAGACAGGGAAATATGCCAGCGTCCCCAAAATTCTTTAATAGATTTAGCCGCGTACGGCCGCCGGAAGTTTTCCATTAAGGTAAATCCCATTACCTGGGCCGACCCGAGAGCTATGTCGGAGTAACCGGAGAAGTCGCAGAATATTTGAAACGCAAAAAATACCGTGGCTATAATTAAAAAAATGCCTTCGTAATCCGTAGGATTATTGTACACTTTGTTTACCATCAAGGCCAGTCGGTCCGCGATCACCACTTTTTTAAATAAGCCCCAAGCCATTAGTTTTAAACCGTCGGTAACCCGGTCGTAGTCAAAATAGTGCTTCTCGTGAAATTGGTGCAAAATGTTTTGCGGTCTTTCGATGGGCCCGGCTACTAACTGCGGATAAAACATGACATATAAAGCATAGATCCCAAAGTGTTGTTCTGCTTTTTCGTTGCCCCGGTATACTTCAATCGTATAACTCATAGCCTGAAAGGTATGGAAAGAAAGCCCGATGGGCAGCAGAATAGTTAAGGAAGGAATTTGGTTCTGGTAGCCGAAAGCTTCGCCAAGAGCGGTAATATTTTGATTAAAAAAATTAAAATATTTAAAAATAGCCAGTACGCCAAGGTTAGCAATTAAACTCCAAACCAAGTAAAATCTTTTTTCTTTTTAGTAGCACTATTTTGTATCAGAATAGCCGCGTAGTAGTCAATGATAATGGTGAAGAATAAGATTAAAATATAAACCGGCTCAAAAAACATGTAAAAAAAACAACTGGCCGTTAACAAAAGTATCCAACGAAAACGATGCGGTAACAAGAAGAAAAGCAGGGTAACAACCGGAAAAAAAAGCAAAAACTCGAAAGAATTAAATAACATAAACGTAATGCATTAACAACCAAATTGATATTAGAACAAGAACTGCAGGATTTATACTGGTAAAACCCTTTGTAATAGCCAGCGGCTTAACCAGCAAGCGGCAGAGCATGTGCACGACTAGGTGCCGGTTATTTTTACCACTTTTTTAAAGCATTTTTAAATAGTTATTTTCAGATTAAGTCATATTTTTTATGTTCAAGTAATTAAAATTAAAACCTCTATATAAAAATTTTAATATTAATCTTTACTTTTTTCAGATTTACTGCATATATAAGCACAAGTTGTTAATAGCGCAATACCTAATGGTAGGTATTTTCTGCAACTTGTAATTATTTAAAGTAAATAAGTACTCAATCAAAATTAAGTATAGGAAAAAGGGATAAGTCAAGTTGTTTGAAATCCAGGGTAAAAGAGGTACCAAAACCAGTAATGATGCGCTCTAGAGCTTGTTTCAAATGGGTTAAAGAAAGATAGTCCGCCGCTTTGAGCCAATGATGTTTGATTTGCTTCCAAAGTTGTTCGATCCGGTTTAAGTGGGGGCTATACTTAGGTAAAAAAAAGAGGTAAAGGCCTTTGCTTTCCCACTCGGCTTGTTTAGCGCGAAAGGTAGTACTGGTATGTAAAGGGGCATTATCTAAAACAATCACCGTCATTTGGGATATAGTTGGGCAAAAATCTTCCAGGCATTCTATAATAAAATCAGCAGTAAGGCTTTCTTGTTTCTGGTAAGCCGTGAGCTGATTAGTAGTCGACAATAAGCCAAACACATTCACCCGGGCACTGCGTTGCGCTAAGAGGCAAGCTTGCTTGCCTTTTTTAATCCAACCATAAGGAACAGTCGGCATCAGCGAAAAACCACTCTCATCCCCAAAGCACAGGTCGATGTATCCAGCTTGGGCCAAGAACAGTAAAGTAAATAAGGTAGTGCGTTTTTGTTCATATTCTTTTTCGTCCTGCAAGGGCTTTACCCACTGGCGGAAGCGTTTCCAGCGGTAACCAATTTTTTTAAAAACCGCTTGAGCGTACTTTCACTCAGGGACTGACCCAGTTGCTGCTCGATTTGGGCTTTTGCTAGTTTCAAGCGCTTGTTTTCCTTTTCAAGCTGCTCTTCGACTACTTGCACATGGGCCTGGTTCTGTAGCTTCAACAAGGGCTTTCTGCCTTGGCCGGATTGGTTTTGCAAGCCGGTTACTCCCCTCGCTTCAAAGCGATTGAACCACTGATAAATACTGAGATCAGCTACTTGGAACATGGCCGCTAACTCTTGAACCGAGTAGCCGGCAGCAGACAACAGAATGGCCTGACAGCGGTTGCGGAACCGGTAGCTTTTCCCCATTTTATGACCTTGCTCTAAAGCCTGTTTTTGTTCTGGAGTAAGTCCTTTGATATAGCGCATAGCGCAAAGTTACTATTTACTATTTTCTTATGCTTAATTTTGAATCAGTACTTAGTTACTCAAAAAGATATGGTTTCCTGAAAAGAAGCATCTCCAGTAGAGATACATGTCCATTATATAAACCAAGGAGAAGATAAGCTTTGCTACTTGTCCGAGTACAACCCTGGCCTTTACTTTCTGCGTAAAGCAATAAAAAATTAAAAATGGCCTATTATCCAACCTATCCACCCGTTGATCCGGAACTGGTAAAATCGTTAACGGCTCGCCAAAATGAACTGCAAAAGCAAGTAATTTTGCAAAAACCCGATTTTGACTTAAGATTTATTGCGGGATGCGATTCTTCGTTTATCGGGGAAAATATTTTGTCAGTGTTTATTTTGCTAAGTTACCCGGACTTGCAGCTACTCGAAAAAGTTTGGCATTACGGCGAAGTAGAGCTGCCTTACATACCGGGGTTTTTAGCATTCCGGGAAGCACCCAACCTACTCCAAGCCTATAAAAAACTAACCCAAAAGCCCGATTTAATTATGGTAGATGGGCACGGTATTTCGCACCCGCGGCGCATGGGCATTGCTAGTCATTTGGGCGTGCACCTGCAAAAACCAACGATGGGTTTAGCGAAAGAAATACTGGTAGGTAAATTTGAGATGCCAGGACCCGAACAAGGCGCCTTGAGTCCGGTACTGCACCGCAACGAGCACATTGCTAATGCCATCCGTACGAAAGAAAAAGTAAAGCCGGTTTTTGCCTCGGCTGGTCACTTACTAGATTTAGAAACGGCTACTCAAATTGCTTTGGCCACCACGCGTAAACACAAGTTACCTGAGCCCACCCGCTTGGCTGATTACTACGCTGCCGTTTTTAAAGCCGACGTAAAATAAAATTAAAACTTTCTAGTAAATTGAAAGATATCCAGGTACTACAAACGGCAACTACTTAGGCGTAATATTTTCGGCCATATACGGTACGCGTGTGGTGGAGCAGCTCTTTTGCGGGCTGCAATTACTTTAGCTACGTGGTGGTCCTTTATAAAGCGGCCGCGACCACCCGCCGTGTTAACGGCATTTTTAATATTTAACACGATTTTTTTCTTTGCCTTCTACCCCGGTTTGCTCGGCAAAACGCGCTAGTAAAAGGCCGCCGAACTCATTCTTTTTAAGGCATATTCCAGCAAACAACTCTTCAGTTCCGCATAACTCACGGTATCCAGAATTTCTTGCAGGATAGCTTTTCTGTGGGCACTTTACCTGGGGTGGATGTGCCGTTGTTCTTCAAACTTTTCCCAGTTTTTGTCAATTTTTTTTGGAGCATATGTAAAACCGGCGCTATATGCTTACAAACCGGGTACTGATCCTAGGGGCAACTACATTCCGCATGTTTAACTTTGGTGCGCGATAAGGATATTTCTACTTCATACACTTCCGTACCGGCTACCTCGGCGTACCATTGGCCGCGTAACTAATTCTTCTAAATTAGTTACGCGGTTTTCCATAAAGTACTACTGGCCTTGCTCGAAAACAGTTTGGTCTATCTGGCATTCAAAACTTGTAAGATCTAATAGCAGCGGTAAAATCATTATTAACAAAAAAATTAAAATAAAATACTTGAGGATCAAACTCTTTCTAAACCTTCGTTTTAAAATTATAGTATCAGAGTTTGGATTATTCCGTAAAAGTAAATCTGATAAAAAACTTAAACTTAAAATGATGACTGCAACTACCAATAAAACTGCCTTAATAACCGGTGCCTCAAGCGGCATTGGTTTGGAACTTACCCGCTGTTTTGCCCGCGATGGCCATTCCGTTATTATGGTAGCGCACCACGAAGAAAAATTAGCTAGTGCCGTGGCGCAAATAAAAGCAGAGTTCCCGAATGTACAAATTGAAAGTATTGCCTGCGATCTGAGTAAAGACGGGGCAGCCGCTAAGCTTTACGCCGATGTACAAGCCCGGGGGATTCCGGTAGAATTTTTAATTAACAATGCCGGCTTCGGCGAACGAGGATCTTTCCTGGAAACTGATCTGCAAAAAGAAGTTGGTCTTATTCATCTGAACATCATCGCGCTGGTATCCTTAACCAAGTTCTTCGCGCAAGATATGGTAAAACGGGGTTCCGGCAGAATTTTGCAATTAGGCTCCGTTGCTTCTTTTATTCCGCACCCGCTGTTAGCGGTATATGCGGCTTCCAAAGCATTTATATTATCCTTCACGGAGGCTTTGCAAGTAGAACTAAAAGATACCGGCATTTCCTTAACCGTACTTTGCCCTCCTCCTACCGATACTAACTTTTTTGAGGTGGCCAATATGGAAAACACTAAAATTGCCAACTCTTCTCAGGTACAATCGGCAGTAGATGTAGCCGAAGCAGGTTACGAAGGGTTAATGAAAGGCGAGGCGCGCGTATTACCAACTTTTGTAGCTAAGATGTACGCGGCGCAAGGCATTGCTTTACCCGATGCCTTTAATGCCGCTATGACCAAGAAACAACTGGAAAATGTAAAAGAGTAACACTAAATAGCTCCTGGGTTCGTACCGGGAGCTTTTTCATTTAAAAAATTTATCATGGAAACGATACAAAATCAATCAGTTTTAATTACAGGTGCTTCCAGCGGTATTGGTTTCGAGTTGGCTCGTTTGTTTGCCCGGGATAATTACCACGTTATTATGGTAGCCCACCACGTGGACAAACTGGATCATGCCGCCTGGCAATTGCAAAGCGAGTTCAGCCATGTTCGGTTAAATACCATTGCTATTGATTTAAGTAAAGACGATGCTCCTAGCCGTTTGTTCGAACATGTTCAGCAACAAGGCTGGCAAGTAAATATATTGGTAAACAACGCGGGCTTTGGCGAATACGGGCTTTTTACAGAATCAAATCTGCAAAAAGAACTAGCGATGATCCACCTGAATATAATATCGTTGGTGCATCTTACTAAATTATTTTTGCCTTACTTGCTGAATCAGGGCTCCGGCAAAATATTACAGGTGGGCTCCGTAGCTTCATTTACACCAACTCCTCTACAATCTGTTTACGGCGCCACCAAAGCTTTTATTCTATCTTTTAGTGAGGCTTTACAAGAAGAATTAAAAGATGCGCCGGTATCTGTTACTATTCTTTGCCCACCAGCTACGGATACTAACTTTTTTAACGTAGCTGGCGCCCAGGACAGTAAACTAGCGCAAGGAGATTTAGCAACGCCCGAAGAAGTGGCGCGTACCGCGTATAAAGCCTTATTAGCCGGTGACAAACGGGCTGTTCCTACTTTTAAAGCAAAGCTGCAGGTAGCGCAAAGCACCATTTTACCCGATGCACTGAATGCCACGCTTATGCATAAGCAATCCGAAGAAACTACCAAGTCGAGAAAATCAGCTTTTAAAAAAAGTAGTACTCCGGCTAATCCCACGATAGTTGCTGAAAGCGCCAGTTTACCCGTAACAGAAACGCCTTTAAAAGCGTCAACCAACCGCAGGAAAAGCACGCAAAGTACTATTACTTCTACTAACTTAGATGCTACAACAGCTTCCGTGGCAACTCTTGATCCGGCGGTGGCTATTACTGGTTTAACCGCCGATAATTTAACTGCTACCAATACTGATGTACCTCCAATCCCGGTTCCAAAACCCAAAAGAAGTACCAAAAAAAATCAGTAAACTAGTTGTTTGCATTTTAAATAAGGTATAGCTAAAAGCTTCCGGTTAATATCCGGGAGCTTTTTTACATTCCGGCCATTATACTATTTCTATCCCCAGCAAGTCGACTTATCAACCTTAAAATTTAAATTATAATCCTACACGTTAACTACCTATTAAAAAATTTAAAAAAATATGAATATGGCCAGTCCAACTTCAGGCGGTGCTTTAGAACCGCAACCAGCCGGGTGGCCGGCAATAGCTCCCAGACGCCAGCTTTTGCGACAAATAGCCAAATGGGCTAAACTGCTTGCCATTATGGGGTTTATACTCGTTGCTTATTGGGTAATAAAAGCTTTTACTTTTAACACCTTCCTCGATGACTTTCTAATCCGCAGATCCCTGTACGAATTAAAAGGTCCGATCGGAATAGACTATACCACCACCGGCCTTATCCTCCGAATTACAGGTCCTTTATTCAAAGCAACGTTGTATTTTTTGCCCAGTTGGTATTTATACCGGTTTTCTTCTACTTTAAAACATGTTCTGGTAAATGAAGAACACGCTGGTTTAGAGGTAACATTCTTTAAACTAAATTCTTTTTTTAAAACCTGTGTTACTATAGCATTGGCTCTAATAGGTTATTACGGATTATATCTTTTCTTCTTTATTTTAAGTCATATTCTTAACCTATAACAAAGGAAAGTTGTCTGGTTTATTAAAACCAATTCTAACTTTTTCTATGGGAAAATACTTAAACTTAAAACGGAATAATCATTAAGCCATAATGTCTTAAATTTTAAAATTTTACCTAAAAATTACAGACATTTTTTCCGGATTTAAATTAAGAAAGCGCCTGGAAAGTAATTTGATAATAACAGAGCACAACCGTGAGCGTAGGAAAATTGAGCTATGAACTTTAATAATTATACCATTAAATCGCAGGAAGCCATCCAGAAAGCAACAGAGATTGCGGGTGGCAACCAGCAACAGGTCGTGGAGACTGGCCACATACTAAAAGGCATCCTCCAAACCGACGAAAATGTAATTACCTTTTTGGTGAAGAAACTGGGCGTAAACCAGCATATTTTAACCACCAAACTCGACGAAATTGTAGAAAAATACCCGAAGGTAAGCGGGGGCAGTCCTTATTTGAGCAATGATGCTGCCGCCGCTTTGCAAAAAGCCACCTCTTACCTGAAAGAGTTTAAAGATGAATACGTGGCCATTGAGCATATATTATTGGGCATTTTAGCGGGTCGCGATAACGTAGCCACTTTGCTGAAAGACGTTGGGTTTAACGAAAAGCATTTAAAAGCCGCCATTAAAGAATTACGGGGTGGCGAAAAAGTTACCGATCAAAACGCCGAAACCAAGTACAACTCGCTCAAAAAATATTCAAAAAACCTGAACGAGCTGGCGCAGTCCGGTAAAATAGACCCGGTAATTGGCCGCGATGAAGAAATCCGGCGGGTTTTGCAAATATTATCGCGTCGTACCAAAAACAATCCGGTATTACTGGGTGAGCCCGGCGTAGGTAAAACGGCCATTGTAGAAGGTTTAGCGCAGCGCATTGTGTCCGGCGACGTGCCCGAAAATTTAAAATCCAAAACCTTGATGAGTTTGGATATGGGTTTACTGGTAGCCGGCGCCAAATACAAAGGCGAATTTGAAGAACGTTTAAAAGCCGTTATCAAAGAAGTAACCGATTCGGAAGGCGAAATTATTCTCTTTATTGACGAGATGCATACTTTAATCGGGGCCGGCGGTGGCGGTGAAGGGGCCATGGACGCGGCTAACTTGTTAAAACCAGCTTTGGCTCGCGGTGAATTACATGCCATTGGTGCGACCACTTTAAAAGAATACCAGAAATACATCGAGAAAGATAAAGCTCTGGAACGCCGCTTCCAGGCTGTAACGGTAGATGAGCCGAGTATTCCGGATGCCATTTCGATCTTGCGCGGTATTAAAGATAAATACGAATTGCACCACGGTGTACGCATAAAAGACGATGCTATTATTGCGTCGGTGGAGTTATCGAGCCGGTATATTTCCGACCGTTTTCTGCCCGATAAAGCCATTGACTTAATGGACGAAGCCGCCGCTAAACTGCGCATTGAGATTGACTCGCTGCCGGTGGAGCTAGATGAATTGCAACGCCGTATTATGCAACTGGAAATCGAACGCGAAGCCATCCGCCGCGAAAACGATAAAGATAAAGAAAGCGTACTTTCCCGCGAAATTGCCGATTTAAGCGGTAAACGCGACGATTTGAAAGCCAAATGGCAAAACGAAAAGCAGGTCATCGAAGGCATCCAGAAACAAAAAGAACTGATCGAGCAATTTAAACTGGAGGCTGACCAAGCGGAACGCCAAGGCGATTACGGCCGGGTAGCCGAGCTGCGTTACGGTAAAATTACCGAAGCCGAGCAGAAATTAAAAGAATTGCAGCAGCAGGTAGAAGCCAACCAGGATGGGAACCCCATGCTGAAAGAAGAAGTTACCTCCGAAGATATAGCCGAAGTAGTAGCCAAATGGACGGGTATTCCGGTAAGCAAAATGCTGCAAAGCGACCGCGAAAAACTCCTGAATCTAGAAGAAGAACTGGGTAAACGCGTGGCGGGTCAGGAAGAAGCGATTGCGGCTATTTCGGATGCCGTGCGTCGCAGCCGGGCGGGTTTACAAGACCCCAAACGCCCCATTGGTTCGTTTATTTTCCTGGGAACTACCGGGGTGGGTAAAACCGAGTTAGCCAAAGCACTAGCCGATTTCTTGTTCAACGACGAGAATAACATGGTGCGGATTGATATGAGTGAATACCAGGAACGCCATGCCGTAAGCCGTTTGATTGGCGCGCCTCCGGGATACGTGGGCTATGATGAAGGGGGTCAATTAACCGAAGCCGTGCGTCGGAAACCCTACAGTGTTATTTTGTTGGATGAGATTGAAAAAGCGCACCCGGATGTATTTAACATTTTGTTGCAAGTGCTGGATGATGGCCGCTTAACGGATAATAAAGGCCGGGTAGCAAATTTTAAAAATACCATCATCATCATGACTTCGAACATTGGGGCGCATATCATTCAGAGCAATTTTGCCGCTATGGAAGAGTACAACCGCGAACAGGTAATTGAGCGAACCAAAGACGAGGTTTTTGAATTGCTGAAACAAACCGTCCGGCCCGAGTTTTTGAACCGGATCGACGAATTGATCATGTTCCGTCCGTTGGCTCAAAGCGAGTTACGCAAGATTGTTACCATTCAGTTCCGGCATATTCAGGACCGCTTACAGGAATCCGGTATCCGTCTGGAAGCAACCGACGAAGTGCTGGATTACTTGGGCGAACAAGGTTACGATCCGCAATTCGGGGCTCGTCCGCTAAAACGGGTGTTGCAAACCCGTATCCTGAACGAGTTATCCAAAGCCATCTTGTCCGGCGAAATCCGTAAAGATGCCGTAGTAGAAGCTGTGCTGGAAGATGATCGCATTAAGTTTAACAACATTGATATTGAGATACCGATTGGTGAATAAGATGTTTTGCCCATAAAAAAAAGTCCGGTTTAGCCGGGCTTTTTTGTTTACTTCTACAACCAGTACTTCCAATTACCTACAGTAATAAGAAAATTAATTTTACTGTAAATGTACAACTCCAAAAGGTGTCATGCAGAAGGAAACTATTGGGCTACGTAGTAAAACAGTTTCTTCCTGAAGAACAGAAAATTTTAAATTATCTTTGTTCCGGGAATTACTCCACATCTCTTGTACACCTACATCATCGTCAATAAACCTTATGAAGTGCTCACGCAGTTTACCGACGAATACGGGCGGCTTACGCTTAAAGATTTTGTACCCGTGCCTAATATTTACCCGGTCGGCCGCTTGGATTACGACAGTGAAGGCTTGGTATTATTGACCGACGATAAAGCGCTTCAGCACCGCCTTTCTGATCCAAAATTTAAAATTGAGAAAACTTACTGGGCGCAAGTAGAAAATATTCCGGATGAAAAAGCTTTACAAATGCTCCGGAATGGCGTTTTTTTAAAAAATATCAAAACTGCACCTGCTAAAGCTACGCTCCTGCCCACTCCCCCAACTATTTGGGAACGTGCTAAACCTATCCGGTACCGGCAAAATATCCCGACGAGTTGGCTGCAAATTTCCCTTACGCAAGGCATGAACCGGCAGGTTCGCAAAATGACCGCTACCGTAGGCTTTCCCACCTTGCGGCTGATACGGGTAAGTATTGGTTTATTAAAAATAGAAGGTTTAGATCCTGGTGAATGGCGAAACTTAACCATAGACGAGGTAAAAAATTTAAAAAAAGGAGTACGCTAAGCAGCACCAAAACCAATCTATCCCGCCAACCCACCTCTAACCCACTAATATAAATTATTTTACGGGTTTAATAAGTGAGAATGATGGCCGCCAGGCTTTCCTGCAAAATCGCCAACCACCGCCAGAATTGCCTGTTTAAGCATAAATCTATTATTAATTAGAAGCCAATTCGGTAATTTATACTGGGTTAAAATTATACTGGGTTAAAAGCAGATAAAATAGTGGAGTAATAGTGAAATGACAATATGTCACAAAACCAGCTCAAAATACCGGTTGGCATATCCCTTGTTATTAGAGCAGTAACATAAATCGAACAAGATTTCAAAAATAAAACTATATACAAAATGGGAAAAATAATAGGCATTGACTTAGGAACTACCAATTCGTGCGTGGCAGTAATGGAGGGTAATGAGCCGGTAGTAATTCCGAACAGCGAAGGCCGGAGAACAACTCCTTCTATCGTGGCATTCCTGGATAATGGTAACGGCGAACGGAAAGTAGGTGACCCGGCGAAACGCCAGGCAATCACTAACCCTAAAAATACCATTGCTTCTATTAAGCGTTTCATGGGCCGGGGTTACTCCGAAGTAACTTCCGAGTTAAAAAACGTTTCTTACGAAGTTGTTCAAGGCAGCAACAATACCGTGCGGGTTAAAATTGGCGATCGCCAGTACACGCCACAAGAAATTTCGGCCATGGTTTTGCAAAAAATGAAGCAAACCGCCGAAGATTATTTAGGTACTAGCGTTAGCGAAGCCGTAATTACCGTACCGGCTTACTTTAACGATGCCCAGCGTCAAGCTACGAAAGAAGCGGGTGCGATTGCGGGCTTAGATGTTAAACGGATTATTAACGAGCCTACAGCGGCGGCTTTGGCTTATGGCTTAGATAAAAAACATAAAGATCAAAAAATTGCTGTTTACGATTTAGGTGGCGGTACATTTGATATTTCTATCCTGGAATTAGGCGACGGCGTTTTTGAAGTACTTTCTACTAACGGGGATACCCACTTAGGGGGTGACGACTTCGACCAGGTAATTATTAACTGGTTAGCCGACGAATTTAAGTCGGAAGAAAACATGGATTTGCGCACCGATCCGATGGCTCTACAGCGTTTGAAAGAAGCCGCTGAAAAAGCGAAAGTGGAATTATCCAGCTCGCAGGAAACTGAAATTAACTTGCCGTACATCACGGCTACCCAAACTGGCCCGAAACACTTAGTACGCAAATTAAGCCGCGCTAAATTCGAAGCTTTAGCCGATAGCTTGGTTCGTCGTTCGATGGATCCGGTTCGTCAAGCTTTGAAAGATGCCGGCGTAAGTACAACGGATATTGATGAAGTAATCTTGGTAGGTGGTTCTACCCGTATTCCGCGCATCCAGGAAGAAGTAGAAAAACACTTTGGCAAGAAGCCTTCTAAAGGCGTTAACCCGGACGAAGTAGTTGCTATTGGTGCCGCTATCCAGGGTGGGGTATTAACCGGTGAAGTAAAAGATGTGTTGCTGTTAGACGTAACGCCGCTTTCCTTAGGTATCGAAACCATGGGAGGCGTAATGACCAAACTGATTGAGTCGAACACCACTATTCCGACCAAGAAGTCCGAGACTTTCTCGACTGCTTCGGATAACCAACCATCCGTGGAGATTCACGTGTTGCAAGGTGAGCGCCCGATGGCCCGTGATAATCGTACGATTGGCCGGTTCCACTTAGCCGATATTCCGCCAGCTCCTCGTGGTGTTCCGCAAATCGAAGTAACGTTTGACATTGATGCCAACGGTATTCTGCACGTATCGGCCCGCGATAAAGGTACCGGTAAAGAGCAGAAAATCCGAATCGAAGCTTCTTCTGGTTTATCTGAAGCCGAAATCGAACGCATGCGTCAGGAAGCTGCCGCGAACGCCGAATCGGACCGTTTAGCCAAAGAACAAGTAGAAAAATTAAACACTGCTGACTCGATGATCTTCCAAACCGAGAAACAGTTGAAAGAATACGGCGATAAGCTATCGACAGGTAACAAATCGGCGATTGAAGGTGCCTTAGTCGAGTTACGTACCGCCCACGGCAGCAAAGATATTGCTGGCATTGACACGGCTATTAACAACCTGAACAACGCCTGGCAAGCCGCTTCGCAAGAAATGTACGCGGCAACTGGTGGCGCTAACCCAGGAGCGGGTGCCGATGGTGGCGCCGGCTTTAACGGTCAAGGAGCGGGTGGTCCGCAAGGCGGCCCATCCCAGAACGGTAACGGCACCGCCGATCACGTAACCGACGTAGACTACGAAGAAGTAGACGGTAATAAGTAATATTCTTAAAAATTAATACAAAAGCCTTCCTGAGTTTTCGGGAGGGCTTTTTTTGTAACTTTTTGAAAGAAAAATATATAAAGGCTTTATTAAAGTATTATTGTCTTATAAATATAACTATATTTTGAAACCTAAAAACTTTAAATATTTTATAAGCAAATATTTATTACTTTAGACTTTCAAAATTAAGTCCAGTTAAATTCTGAATATCTAATATTGGACACTGTTCAACTTTGATGAAATTATTAGGTAACTGACCCAGATTCTCCTGCCCGCGGTCTGCCAAAGAAGCATTCACTAAATCACTTTGATCGGCTAAAATCCCCATAGTTTGGAGATTGCCATCTTCGATCCAAACAATTATCTTCCAGAACTTCATTGGTATTTTAATAGAGCTTATCTCAGGATCAGTATCCTCGAAAATTGGGCCGCTAAATACAGTTACCCGGATATTAGATTTATCGCTTTCTTTAGTTATCCAGTTTTCTACTCCAGCCCATCTGGTTGTAATCGGGTTGAATCCTTTGTGTTGGGGGGAACAGTTTGTGAAATGAAACGTATCAGCCTGCGCGCGCATGGCTCGTTCCGGGTTTCCCCAGGATGGATCAGTGCGTTTTACTAGGTGCCCCCGTTGAAAGTATTTTTTCATAAAAGGATCATTATAAAGCTTCTGCGTACTTCGTTCATCTACATCAATCCGTTCATCATCGTACCATTTTTCATAAGCTTCCGCGGCCTCAAATCCGGGGTTCTCCACTCTTGTAATCTTCCCGGTATCTCGGTTAATGTTAATAACGGAAGCGCCGTCAATATTAACGGCTGTATAGAAGGGCAATTTCCGTTTTCCATGCATAACAAGGCTAAAGTGTTGGTATTTCAATTCGTAAGGATCATCTTCTTCTTTTGCTAATTTATTACGGGCAGCAGTTTGCTTCTGTTCGTTTGATAAGGTAGGAAGTTTAACTTTTATACCTAAGAAATTTGGATCATAACCATGGCGATTGGTGAAATCAGGATCCGGTTTAAAATTTTCCGCTTCTGATTTTGTTTCTATTTCAGAAGATCTTGCTTTACTGTTTAACTGATTTGTTGATGCATTTTCAGAAACAGAATGATTACCTAGCTGAATAGAAACAGATAAGGGAATGGTCCACGTAACCGTGCCATTAGGGGCTACTTGGGGATTAGATAATCCTCCGGAAGAAGCTAGATTTTCTTGCATATACTTATTGTTCTCAACTACTACAGTACTTTCTGATTGACTCTTTTCATTCAACAAACTTGGAGATCTAAATTTTGGATTTAATGCTTCCTTCACTAAGACTGCTTGGACTGATGTCATTGTATTAATTTCAGCGTTTAAGTGATTCATGATTGAACTTATACGGATACCTTCATTACCACTTTGAGGCAAGCTCTGATTTAGATTAGCGGGATCAAGAAGAGCTCGGTACGGTTCACCATAATGATGTAATCCTACTACTTCCCAATCATCGTTAAATACCGGTGAACCAGAAGCTCCTGGTAATGTATCGGAACCATAAATTAAAGTGTTAGGTGAACTAAATAAAATCCGATTTTCACGCAGTACTAATTGTTTATGTTTTCCTTCCGGATGTTGAATAATATTGACAAACATGGCTCTAATATGCTTGTCAATAGAATTAATAAGTGGTAGAAAACCAAAATCTTCTAAATTGCATAAACCATCTACTCGTTCGCCAACAGCAACTAAAGTAAAATCCAAATCATCTTCCGAGTCAGATAAAAAAAGTTTATCAGGGTCTAGTTTAAACCTTGTAAAAGGCAATACCTTGCGTTTAGAATCTAACTCATAATCAAATTCCAACAAAAAGCTTTTAGCCTGTTCTTTATTTTGAATGACATGCTGATTAGTTAAAAAAAGATTAGGCGACACCATGAAGCCTGTTCCTTGAGGATCACCATTCCAATAAGCAACTCTCGCAACAGATCTCGAAGCTGCCCGGGCCTCATCTAAAAAACAAACATCTAAAAAATCAACGGTGGAACCTTGAATACTCTCGGCTTTAGATTGCTTTATCGGTGTTAAGGGAAGCGTCTTGGGATCTTCGTAATTGGCTATTCTTTTTGCAATAGCTGCGCTTACATCCAATTTCTTTTGAATATAGGCTATCTTTCGGTTTTCATCAGGCTCAGCATCCAATGGCCGGCCTTCCCGAATTTTGTCTACAACTGCTTTCTGCGCGCTGATAGATTTTTCTAATCTATCAACAACCGCATTGCGAATTTCTTTAGAAACAAGTTTCATGGTATTTGAATGATTACTTATTTACTTATTAAAACTTTATAGAATATCATTATAAATTAACTGACAACAAAAAATGCAACTAAGTGCTGTATAAAATTAACGAGAATAAGTGAAGCTATTAATAATACGGAAAGATTCTTAAACAAACCAAGAAGTAGTTTTAGCTATAAAAATAATATTTATTATGGAGTAGAACTTTTCTTTTGAACTGCTCTACCTAAAACGAATCCAGAAATACCACCAATTAATGTTCCAAGTATTTCCGAATTCAGTTTGTCTGTTAATCCTAAAAGCAAAATGGTTGATGTTAATAAAAACACAGTAATTATTTCTGTAACCAGGCCAGCGCCATAAATTGCACTATAAATTGTAACATCTCCACTAGTACTATCACTTTGCTGTACATTCCGATATTTGAACAGTAATAAAGGGATTAAGTAAATCAATAAGATAAAAATAATAAATACAGGAAAACCCCATTTAAAGATAGTTTCATCTGTTTCAGCTTTCTTTTCAATTTGATCTTGTAAAGAGAACCTCTCGTTATTTAAAGCACTTATCTCATCATCAAGGGTTTTTATTTGTTTATCTAATGAAGATTTAATATTTTGGATTTGTTCTTTCAATTCGCTTTTTAACTTTAAATAATTATCTCTCGTGTATGTAGCATTAATTTTGCTAATATTTAATTCATCAATGTCAGAATCTGCAACCTCATCATTTAGTGAGATGCCCATGTTTATAATTCTATAAGGATCATACTCACCAAGTCTATTTGATATAGTAGAAACTAAATTTTGCAATTCAAGATTATTATTTTGTTTTGATATAGATGTAAATCTTGCACTTAGGGGCCTAAAGTTAGCGATAAATAAATAATATATCTGTTCAACTTTCGATATTTTTCTTGTTTTGTTTAATTCCGTTTGTAATCTAGATAATTCATTATTATCTACATCGGGTTTTATGATTTGATCAAATGAAGTTAATGTAATATTAATATCATCAGCTATATTTTTAATTTCTTTTCTATCAGCCTTTTTATCATTAATTTGTTCATTAATTCCTTCAATCTTAGTTAATAACAACGTTCGGCTTTGGTCATCATTTTTGGTTTGTGAATTACCAGTAACTTGAGAATAGCTCTTATAAAATAAGCTTATAAACACAAGAAATAAAGCTAAATATTTATTATTCATACTACGCTCATTTAATGAAATTAAAATAGAACAATTTAACATTTACCTTATAAATACTTACTCACGAAATTGAACAATGTTTACACGAGTTACAATATTAAAAATCAATCTGTCTTTGAAGCTGTCCGCAGATAATGTTTGAAATGAATCTGATAATTCCAGAGTAATTCCTCCCAATGGATTAGCTAACCAATTCTTACTCAACAGATAAAATCCAACACCTAAATTCACCGGAAATTGCCTTCCGTTCTCCATTTCAGAACCATTCCTACCATAATAAGAATTCGCTCTTCCATAAAGTGAAAACGCAGCATTCTCTAATTTATGAGGTTTAAAATACAGATCAAAGTTTATAGGAAAAGAAGTAAATGTCTGGTAATTGCCAGAGAAACCAACATTCTCACTCTTAAAACTTCTGGTAGTTCCTGTAATAGAATTTGTTGAAATTGTTACATCTTCGGCCCGAACTTCTGTTAAATCATCAACATTGTTTTGTTTTCTTAAGCCAATAGTTAAACCAGCTAATAAAATAACATCATTTTTAAAAATATTAAACTTAGGATGCCAATAATTTAATCCAATCTGGCCATTGAAGCCATCGAATCGCAAAGAATTAAATTGACTATCAAATGGTAGACTTTGATTATATAGTTTGAATTTACTTACTTCATACCCCCCTCTTGTTATAAGCCATAATTCTGGAGGCGGTGCTAATGCTGCTGTTAATACACCCATGCGAACGTCAATAGAGTTTTTTCTTTGTTGAGTTGTTCTAGGATTCGCGCGCTCTTCTGCAAGTATTTTTATTGAATCTATTACAATAGAATTACCTATAGAACTTGATGGGTCACCATCTATTCTATACCCAAACCTGATTTTTATATCAGAAGCTGGTGAAACTTTTCCGTTAGAAAAAATTGTGCTATAATCATTTAGAGCTTTCCCACTGACAGTAAACCCGTACCATATTGGTCTTTCTGAATAGCGATTAACTAAACCATTTTGAATAGGTACAGTTTTGAATTTATAATTAATATATCCAATTTCTAACTTTTTATCTGCTGCATTTAGAGTAACAATGCCTCCACCATATTGCGTATAATCAATCGAGCTATTGCCTTTAGCTCCTTCTAAAACATTCTGAGAATAAGATAATGTGCTTATAAATAAATTTAAAAGCAATACAACAACTATTTTATACATTCTCGTTTCCATTATCTGTGGTTTTAATTTCTTTTGAATAAAATGCAAAACTATTAGGACCAAAAGTCTTCTCATCAGAAGTTTCTGGCGGCGCTAGTCCAATTCCAGAAACTTTTATCGACGCATCTACTCCTGGATCACCATTCATTAAAATAAATACATCTAGATCATCATCTTGAGTAGTAAATTCATCAAATTTCAGAACCCACTTGCTTCCCGTAAAAATTTTACTATTAGTTACGTCTCTGCCTTCAAGAAGAACTGTTATTAAGTTTCTAGCATGATTAGAAACTTCAATATTTAAGTTTTGAATTACTTTGCTCATATTTTTATTTAATTTAAATAGTTTAAATATTTAAAATGATTTAACTGATATTAGCAGAATATCTATTTTACTACTTGAATTAGAAATAATCTAATATGCATTCTGATTGTTTTTATAATAATTTTAGTTTATGATTATCAAATTGTTTAGCCTAAATTATTATAGAATTCTTCCTCAATAATCTCCGTCAAAACATAAGTACAAACCTTACACGCTTCCGCTCCGGTTTGTAAAAACCAGCGGCAATTACTCCGGATGGAACAAGCCGGTAACTTTTCGTTCAGCGGAATCGATTCTAAATACTGCACGGCTCTTTCGGCTACGCGGCAGCTTTTACCGTTCCATTGCTGGCAACCATTTTCCACGCATTTATTTGTAAATCGAAAACGGCGTTCGGGGGTAATTGGGTGCTGCTCTACTTTCTCGATAAAGTCATTATCTATAGGCAAAGGTTGCGGCAAAATAGCAACTGTACCATTATTTTGCCGCACCCCTAATAGTTGTGAGCCCGGCGCACAGCGATGCGACGGGCACATAATTGCTTCAGAGTTCACCTTGTTTTCTTATTTTAGATTGAAGAAGGTCTTTCAAATTTTCCTTTTTAAAATCCCGAATAATGATTCCATTTATCAATCCACCCTTACCAAAGATAGTTTTTCTATCTATATCCGATAAATCGTTTATTGGGAATAATGCTACTTGATTAGCGGTGCCAATATTCGCTAACTCGCCGGCTACTGCTTTATGAATAGCCGCATTTAAGCTCTTACTTTGCTCAGGAGAAAGTTCTAAATCGCCCAAGTCAACCACAAATTGATTCTTTTCCATGGTACAAATGTTTATAATTATTGCCTACTCTATTTACCGTTTTCGGCTTTTCGGTTTTATCAGATTTAACAAATGATGCGAAAGGAAATGCTAATCAGGAGAATTGATAAATTCAAACGTTTTTCTTACTTCTTGCCATTTAATCTGTCAGCTTATCTAGCAGATGCTTCTAATATAATTTTCAGATCTTCCCCGTTTTTGATGGTGATATCTTGTTTAGAAGTATAGCTTTGAGCGCCAACAGTTAAAAGAGCACTTACCGTATATAACCCTTCCGGAGGAACTGGAATACTAAAATTTCCGGTTGCGTCTGGTACTGTTTTTAAGCTAATTTTACCATCTGCCGATGACACATTAATAATGGTACTGGGTAATTGGTCATTAGGTGCCGGATCTATCGTGGGAGAAAAAGTAACTTTTCCATTTATTACTGGTGCTATTAGCGAGGTATCTTTTTGGGATAACTTATTGGGATCATCGACGGCTTTGTTGAGGGGTAGAATCAAATTTTTAAATCGTTCTAATAATTCAACTGTGCGTCCGGAAAAGAAGCCCAAAACAAAACAGAGAATAATTAATCCGTGTCGCAGATTATTAAAGTTTGCTTCCAGATTGTCGGTAGTAACGAGCTGCACACTAAAATAGATGACAATTGTAGTTAACGGCGCGTAAAACAGCTTTGCCCAATTCACATATTCAATGCTGGAATCATATTGCTTGGCTGGATCATTTTTCTCGCGTAATGATTCGGACACGTTATAAAATATGCTGGCCAGCAAACCAAATAATGACCAGAATATAATTTCCAGAAAAACCAAGTCTTCCGTTAGCCAGAAGAAAGAATGAACCCTTAGTTTGTAGTCTTTTAAAAAAGAATCCGGGAAGCCGCTCCGTGCGTATTCCCGCACAAATAATACTACCTGCCAAAAATCTCTGGAAGTACTAGAAGTGATAGCGTTCGATTTTGGTACCTCCTCGGAACCGGCGAACCAAGAACGTAACCATTCAGGAACCGCTCTAATCCAACTAGTAACCGACTGGTGTTCCTGGTTAAATTTGTACCGGGAACTAATGTAATTTACTATCCGGGTAGCAATGCTATCGCCGCACGAAACTAACGCTGGGCAATTTATTTGTGCAATTTTTTGCCTGGCAGCAGTAGAATCTGCTCCCGTTTTGGGATCAGGTTTCTGTATCGATGACCCATTTTCGATGCAAAACTCTCTTGCTTGCGAAATCATGGTTCTGATATTTTCTTTTTCCTGATCCGAAAGTTCTTTTAACTCTTCGCCGGGAAGAAGCAGATGCAGGAAAACATAAAGCCCTACTAAAATAAAAAACAATTTTTTAAATTCTCGCCCGGATTCCCAGTCACGCCATAAATCTGGTTTAGTTACTTGGGGTTTAGTAGCAAGTGGTGTTTGTTCGTTGGCCATTATGTAACTTATTTATATGGTTTTTCCTCATTAACCTAGTAATTTTCATCTAAATACCGGCTTTTATTGCACCTCGATGCCGTTGGCGTTTACCGGCTCCGCGAGGCTCCAGTTACTGCGTTGTATTTGCGCTTTGAAACACTTGGTACGGTACACGGTTGGCCGCAATTCCTGGCGGGAATGCGTGGCTAACCAATCGTGCCGGGCATCCACGTATTGTTCTATCTAGGCTTTTTCCTGGCCGCCGTTTAAAGGAAGCCTTTCGGCGAAACGCTTCCGCAGAAAGTCGGGCACTGTACCGGAATGAATAAAACTATCGTAAATCACGAGCAGACTTAACGCTTCTGTAAAGCCAAAACCCCGGTACCAAACAAAAGCTGGTTGGTAATAATACATGTCGAAAAATTCATCCTGCGAGGCCCGCATGATAATATCTTCGCGCGCGGCTTGCCGGAGTAATTGCTTAAATTGAGCATTAGTGTGCAAAGCGGGTTCCTTGCCAATTTTAGAGATATACCCTTGAAACAACGCAGAAAAACGACCATCTCGGGACATATAAAGTTCTAACAACCGTTTTAAATTGCCGAATTCGGTAGTCTGGCTTCTGCCGTAGGTAATCTGATACATTTTCTCTCCTTGTTTGTTGGTAGCATCTTTATAAATGGAAATACTATCGTATTTACCGTTCGGATCACCGGTTTCAAAAACGTTTATTATCTTTAAAACTTTGGACTTCTGTGTATTCGAGATCGCCATATATAGTGCTTTATTTAATTCACGATGAATTTCTCTGGTTATAAAAATATATTCTTCAGTACTGAATTCTTAGTTTATAAGTAAAAGGACATAAGTAACAAGATACAAGTAGCAAGACGAAATGATTCGTATTATATTATAAATCAGAAAGTTAACTCTGTACTTTTAAAATGTTAATGGCTATTCTAATTTGTCCTTTTACTTATAATTGCTATTAATTTGTAGTAACTGATTTATTTGAATATTTCCTTGCTCCTACTACTTCTGTTACTCCTTCGCTACTAAATCTCCCGCAAACTCCATGAAAGTAGGCTTGTAATCGCGGGTGATTTTGCCGTTTTTAATGGTAGTTTTGGTAAATGTGCAAGGACCTAGATAGTTGCTGTCTATCTCGAAGGTTAGATTGGATAAATCCGCCAGAATGCCTTTGTTTTTGCTTTCGGCTAGTTCGGCGGCTAAGGCTAGTTTGGGGTAATCTTCAAGGAGCAGGTAAGCGGCGCAGAGGTTTTCGACCAAGGCAATGCCTACTTTTTTATTGATCTCGCTTTTCTTGTCGGTCCAGTTTACTTTTTTGAGATGGTTTTCCCATACGGTAGTCGCCTGCTGTAGCTTTTCTTTATCGGGTTCGGCGGTGGCAATGGCGGTAGCAAAACTGGTGGTAGCCTGGTTAATTTCTTGGTAAGCCGGGATGGTACCATCGAGGATGTTGGTTACCAGGCGTACTTCGTAGGTACTGGGCGTTAAGTCGTAATCCACGCGGCTGTGTACTTTTTCTACCAAATATTTGGTAAGGTCCGATACCAAGGCATTTTTCATGTAAATGTCCATCTCGGTTTGGGAGCTGAACGACGGGGTACTGAAAACGCCCCCTTCTCTTTGGTAAGAGGCAATAATGTCGCCGGTGGCTTTATCTACTAAATCGTAGCCGTAGTCGGCTTTGTAGGTTACGTTGTAGTAAGCCTTCTTTTTGCCGCCGCTGTCATCCAGTTGCAAAGTTTTGTCGGCGCTATATACGTTTTTAATCCGCATTTTTAGAGTTAGATCACCGTCGGCTTTTTGGTACTTGAGGCCTTGCAGTTTGGGTTTTTCGCCGACGGGAACCACCATGTCGCCGTAGTCGTATTCAATGGAGAAAGAGCTGTATTTGGGCGTGAGCATTACAACCGGCGATTTGCGGTAAGTCGTCCGGATTTTATCGTTTTTAATTTTTTGGGCAACAGCCGGAACCGTTGAAAGAACTACCAAGATTAACAACGCCACTAATACACGGCTGCTGCCCTTACACAATAAGCATACTTTTTTCATGGTTTTGGATAAATTAAATTGTTTTATAATAAGTTTTTTTTAAGTCATAGTAGTAAGCATTCCTCAAGAGTCTGTCTCAGTAACAAGATAATATAGTACTATACTAAGTACAATTTAGAAGTAATCCAGAAGATTCAATTATACATTCCAATCAGATGATGATTGTTACCGGGTACTTATTAAAATTTTAAAAAATTTAATTATTGATTACAGTGCAGTTCATTTCCAACAAAAATGTAGCACTAATACCTAAATTAGCGATTAAGTTATCCTGCTCCGATCGATGGAAGTGCTTTCGTTCTTCCGTACTTTGGTCTCCTCCCCTAGACGCAGCGGTTTTAGGTTTGAGTGAGTAGCCGTCATCTTTCTGGAGGAAAAATCATTTTAAATGGTTATTAAATTTGGCTTTTTATTTAACTACGCTTATTGAGCTAGGGAGCTTAGTTTGTGGAAGGAAGAGCTTTGTTTATTTAATCTTGCAGAATTGGCAGATTTCTAACGCCCTCCTTTTGAAAAGTAAGTTTATTCAATCCATAATCCGCGTAAAAATTTGGTTACCATGGTTTGTTATTAATTCTCATTTAAAAATCCAGTACTAGCCCTTACACTAGGGCTGCTGGGGACTGCCTGAGGTCTGTCGTATTATTTTCTATAAGTTAATGCCGGTTATACGCATGTAACTTGTTGTAAAAGTGTATCTAGTGCATTAAGTAAGTTGGAAAAGAATATATACCATTGATCTATTACAAAATTAAGATTCCTGTTGTTTTTAAAGACAGTAGAGTACTACAAGCTATATCTTTAGAACTTTGCAACTTGCTTTTTTAATTATTTAATAGCAGGCACTTATATGTTAAAATTAGGTTCGGGATTTAAGGAGGCAGGTGGCCAGAAGGTTCTATATTTAATTTAGTTTAGTTTGCTAAATCAAACAGATTTATTCCAGAGATTTTGAAGAACTAAAATTTTAAAATAGGTATACCTGTAAATCTATAAGCCAGCTAATTATAATGCAATGTGATTTTTCACATTGTATTGTTGCTACAAATTGCGTTTATTTCTCACTTTAATAGTTGCGGTTGCAGTTAAAAAACAATCCTGTATGTATAAAATCTTGCTCAACTTTAAATTTTCAACCACTTAAATCTAATTTTTAAATTTTTTCTAAGACCAAAAGAGAGTTAACCCGAAATACTAACACCCCCTCTCTTGTGCTGGTTGATTAATACGCTTTTTCATTTCTTTAAATCTATAAAAAACCTATTATGGCAAACGAACAGTTTATTTATTCTTCGGAGTACATTTTTTCCGCGGCCGACTTGAAAAGGCTTCTCGATGGTGCAACTGATCCGGCTACCACTGATGTGGCCATTCAGGTTTTAATTAGCCGCAGCGAAACCGAAAAAAAAGTGTTTAACATTGTAGTGCAGGCAGTATTAGCTGACCAGGAAGGCACCCCTCAGCTCCAGGTTATGACTGACCGGGTATACGGTTGCCCCCGACCGCCGAGCTGCTGAGGCTATATTAAGTTTAGTTAACCTTCCGGTAGAATGCTATCAGAAATAACGAAGTTTTTAGATGTAATCTCTCTGCTATTAGTAGTAGTTTACTTGTTTCAAAACCAATTGAACTGCAAGAGAGATTACATCTTCTGGTTTATTCTTACCCAAACAATTATCAATGGTACAGCCAATTTTTACGATAAAATATTACTCCAAAACAATTTATTTTTGTATCACCTCAACTGCGGTGCTTCCTTTTTAATATTATCAATTTATTATTTTCGAATTAGTGCTTTCAAAAGCATTCGCTTCTTTATTCTGGTTATGTTTTTTGTGTTCACCGTTTTTTTTACCGTGAATATCCTTACCTGGGAAAACCTGCAGTCTTTTAACAGCAATTCGTACAGCGTGGCCAGTTTGTTTATTGTTATTTATTCTTTTCTTTATTACTTAGAAAATTTACTACGTCCGGCTACGGTAGCTATCACTAAATCCAAGGATTTTTGGTTTATAACCGGATTTTTCACCTACTACGCCAGCTGCTTTTTCATTTTTGTGACATTTAAAAAACTTACCCAGAGCAATACAAAAGACGTGGGCCTACTCTGGCAAATCCACAATGTACTTTATCTCATTCTGTGTATTTATCTTTTTAAAGGAATTATATGCAAGCCCTTGCCGGAGAAATACAATTTGTAATTGCGGTTACCTTATTAATTTTAATTTTTACTTCTTTTGTCATCATTTTTATGTTGATTCATCAGCGGCGCTATCACCAGTATTTGCGCGAAAAAGAAGAAATTAGAATTAACTACCAGCAAACCATTTTAAGAACGCAATTAGAAGTGCAAGAACAAACTTTCCGGACCATTGCACAGGAAATTCACGATAACATCAACCAGGTACTTTCGCTGATCCGCTTAAACTTAAGTACTCTTAAACCAAAACTGAACAGCATTAGCGCCAATAAGATAAATTCGAGTAAAGAATTATTGGATTCAGTTAGCCGGGAACTACGTGATTTATCCAAGAGATTAAACCCCGAATTTATTAACCGGCAAAGCCTAGCTGAATCTTTATCTTTTCAAGTGGACCTTCTGAAAAAAACCGAACTCTACAACATTAACCTGGAAGTACATGGCGATGTGCGGACGCTCGATTCAGAAAAGAAATTAATTGTTTTCCGGATTGCTCAGGAAGCCCTAAACAATATTATCAAGCATGCGCAGGCCACTACCATTTCGGTGTTGCTCATGTACGTACCCGCTAAAATTATTTTAAGCATTAAAGACGATGGTCGTGGATTTGACTTAGCCGAAGTAACTGCCGAACATAATCCGGACGCGGGAACCGGTACGTTAAACATGCAATACCGAGCCAGATTAATTGGCGCCGATTTTAGCTTGCACAGCAAACCAGGACTTGGAACTTTAGTATTACTGGTATTGCCCAACGATTAAACCAGTTGCATGGAAGTTCTTAAAATTACGAAAGTAGTTCTTGTTGATGATCATAAACTATTCCGGAAAGGAATGGTAGAGTTAATTAATGGATTTTCGCGTTATACTGTTTTGTGGGAAGCGGAAAATGGCCGTGATTTTATTCAAAAATTGGTTCAGCAACCCTTGCCCGACATTGTTTTATTAGATGTGAGTATGCCCATTATGGATGGCTACCAAACCGCCCGTTGGCTGGAGCAATATCATCCGGAAGTAAAAGTACTGGCCCTTTCGATGCATGACGATGATGAAACTATACTGGAAATGCTGCACGCTGGCGTAAATGGTTACGTATTAAAAAATGCCGAACCAGCTGAGGTAAAGGCTGCTTTAAGAGCGATGGAACAACAAGGGTCTTACTACACTACCCGCGTACGGGAAATACTCGCTCGTGGAATATTCCAGCCGAAACCCATTTTAGTAGAGTTAACCCCTCGGGAAATTGAATTCTTAAAATTAGCTTGTACGGAACTGCCTTACAAGTCATTTGCTCCGCTTTTAAAAGTAAATCCGCGCACTGTAGAAGATTGCCGCGACCGCTTATTTAAAAAACTAGAAGTAGTATCACGCGTTGGCCTGGTAATCTACGCTATCAAACATAAAATTTATAAAATGGAATAAAAATCACCCTGGTTTTAAAATCAGCTTTAATGCGTTAAATGTTACAGCTTTTTACCTAAATTTTAAAAAAACAACTGAGAACAAAGTTTTAGCGGTGGGTGGCGGCGGCCCGAAAAGGTTGCAGGATTTCGGGCCGGGCCAAGGAGAGAAAATGGCAGAAATAGATAATTCCACCGAAGGGATAAAGCATTTTTAAAATTAGTTTTTTGGTGATACACCGGTATGAAGTATTAAGCTTTTAAAGTCAGGAGGATTAAATAAGCTTATTTGTTAAAGCAAACTGAATTAATCCGCCAGTGTTGGGAGTATTGGTTTTTTCGATGATCTTCTGGCGGTGGGTATTTACCGTATGAAAACTAATCCGGAGCATATCCGCTATTATTTTACTACTGTAGCCATCCGCTATTAATTTTAGGACTTCTTTTTCGCGTTTACTCAATAAATCGTTGCATAAAGGCACTTCACTCTCTTCATGAGTAGTCCATTCCTGGCAGGCTTCGTTTTGCGGCGAAATAATAGTGGCCGTTAAAGCTTCGGCTTTTTTCCAATTTGTAATATCCGTGCAAACGCCTAATAAGTACCGGATACTGTCTTGCTCGTTGGTCCGCAAAAGCGTATTTTGCTCCAATAACCGGGCGTAGCTACCATCGGCTTTGCGCAGGCGGTAGTCGCAGTTAAATCGATAGCTGAAACGTTTTTTAGCCGGTAAGGCTAATAAATACTCCCATACCTGCCGCATTAACCGCCAAAGATGCGGAGCATCATCCGGGTGAACCCGTTCTTTAGCAAAGGGTAATCCGCCTTGCATCCAGATTTCAGGAGCATATCCTAGTATTCGTTGGATATTATTACTCACAAAAACATACTTTTTAGTATGAAGATCAAAAACCCAGGTAATGCACGGGCTTAACAAAAGCGCTTGATCAGTGGGCATTAAATGCCGAAAACCCGTATTTTCGGGTTGGGTGGGATGCAGCCGGTTTTGCCACAAGTGTAGCAAATCGCGATATGATTTACCGGATGCACAATTTAAACGAGAAGTTGGTAGTTTTTTCATTTCACTTGCTGCTTTAGAAAGAATAAACAGAACCGCCGGACACTTACTCTCCGGACAGAACAAAGCTCATTTTTTTTTAATGCTGCCACAAGGTGCAGATCTACTTGACTATACTGGGATTTTTGTACTGTTTTACTAACAACATCCCGTTAAGAATACGATGATTTTCAGTACATTAATGGGAAAAATCACCTACCTTCTCCGCCAAGAGTACCTTATATTAGCATCTTCAAAGCCTTATACTTCCTCAATCTATAAAACCATCCAAACCCAAATTGTTAAACCTATGAAAAATCAAAAATCCACCCAGTCAGAAATCACCCGGGATTGTACCAATTTCAAGAATTATTTAAAAAATCAATTTGAAGTAGAAAATTTCGGCGAGTTTATTTGCACTTATACTTTTCCTATTGCCGAGATGGAAGCTTTGAAAGAAGCAGCGGCTCAGCTTGGTAAAAAGCCCGTCTCGCTTCGCTTATATTATGGTTGTAATGCCGATGGTACCGGCCATAAGCTGTATATGTCTTTACTGGATAATCAAGGCAAAATAATTGTGGATTCCAGTACCTTAAGTAATAATAACGTTAATAAAACGATTCTAAACGAAACAGAGTTAGCGGAGGTAAGTTTAAATGGTGGTTCCGTAATGGCTTTAAATTCAGAAAGAAAATGCCCACCGGGTGGTACCAGCGATAGCTTCATTCAAACACTTTTTGCCTAAATTTTTAAACTTACCGGATCTTTACTGGCAATTTTTTAAACCAAAATTATACTTTCGGTAACTAAGTGAAAATGCTATAATCTATTTTTTAAAAAATCTATTAACCACTAGTTCAACACGAAATCTTCCTTCAGATGATTGATGTTTATTTAAACATATCGCTTTTACTCTGTTTGATGTGTTTGTTTTTGATTAAAAGAAGAGTACTTACACTGGAACAAAAAATTATTGGCTTGCTGGTTACTGTTACTTTGCCATTTGAACTTTATGCCGGTTATCTACAGTCATTTAACAGTAATAATCTTTTTGTTTACCATCTATTAATTCCCATTCAATACTGTTTTTACGCTTACTTGTATTTTTATTTTATTGAATTTAAGATTATCAAAAAACTTATTTTGTTTTCCATTGCGCTGGTTATAACCGCCGCAGTCGTGCTTGCGTTTACCATTCAACCTTTGAATAACTATAATTCCTATGTCATTATTTTAAGCAATTTATTATTATGTATTTGGGTACTAAGCTATTATCGACAACTTTTCGTTCATTTAACAATAGTTAACCTTAACCAGGAACCATTGTTTTGGATAAGTACTGGATTATTATTTTTTGCGCTAGGCGATTTTTTTGTAGAAGGTTTGATGAAAGCTTTGTTGGAGCAATCGCCGGAAATGGCTCGGTGGTATTATTACAATATATATGTACCAGTACTTTGCTTACTCTATGTGCTATTTATTATTTCCTTTATTTGTCGAGATATTTTTAAAAAAAAGCCCATTAGCTATTAACCTTATGTCGGATATTCCTATTATTATTACTACCGGCACCTTTATTTTCCTACTAACGGCAGGTTTTATAACTTTCTTTTTTTATTCCTACCAACAACGATTAACCGCTCACCTGAAAGAAAAAGAAGAACTAAAAATTATTTTTCAGAATGAAAAACTTAAGGCCCAACTGGAAATGCAGGAGCAGACCTTTCATAGTATTTCCCAGGAAATTCACGATAATATCGGCCAGATACTTTCCCTTATTCGCCTTAACATTAGTACGATTAAACCAGATGATTACGCTTCTACGGAACAAAAAATTTCTATCAGTAAAGAGCTCCTGGACCAAGCCATTGAAGATTTACGGGATTTATCAAAAAGATTAAATACCGAATTTGTCAATCAGCAAAGTTTATCAGCTCTGTTGCAGTTTCAGTTAAGTTTAATCCAAAAAGCAGGATACCATCACACCACCCTAGAAGTACACGGCGAAGAAGAAGCTAATCTGGACCCAGAAAAAAAATTGATTATTTTCCGAATTGCCCAGGAAGCCTTGAATAATGTAATAAAACATGCCGCAGCCCAAAACATAGCAGTAGCTTTAGTGTACTTATCTGATAAAATTATATTAAGTATTAAAGATGATGGTCGGGGACTGAATCCGAGCAAACACTCTCTCATAACAGGTTGGGCCAACGGGGTAGGCACTTATAATATGTATTACCGGGCCCACCTGATCGGAGCAGAATTTAGTTTACAAAGCCATCCTGGCGAAGGCACTTTGGCTCATCTGATTTTGCCCCTTGCTTCCTAAACAAATATACTATGGAGTTAACAGAACCAACTAAAGTAGTATTAGTAGACGACCATAAATTATTCCGGAAAGGAATGGTTGAGTTAATTAATGGGTTTACGGGCTATATGGTAGCGTGGGAAGCGGAAAATGGCCGCGATTTTATTCACAAATTAACCACATTCGGCTTGCCCGAAGTAGTTTTATTAGATATCAGCATGCCAGTTATGGATGGTTTTGAAACGGCTCAATGGATGGAGCATCACTATCCGGAAGTAAAAATCTTAGCTCTATCTATGCATAACGACAATGAAACCATCAAGAAAATGTTAAAATCTGGGGTAAACGGTTATGTTTTAAAAAATGCCGATCCTTTAGAACTTCAAATTGCTTTACAGGCCTTAGAAGAAGAAGGATCGTATTACTCAAACCGGGTAACAGCTATATTGATAGAAGATCTAAATAAACCAAAAAAAATTAAAGTAGAACTCACTGACCGCGAAATAGAATTTTTAAAATTAGCTTGTACGGAACTATGCTACAAAGCCTTTGCTCCTATTTTAAAAGTGCACCCACGGGTAGTAGAAACCATCCGCGAAAATTTATTTAAAAAGTTACAAGTTGAGTCACGTGTTGGACTAGTCATCTACGCCATTAAACATAAATTTTTTAAAGTAGAGTGAATAATTTTAATAGGTAGTTATTTTGAATACTTACACTTTAACGCAATCTATTAACGGTACTTTTCTTATATTAAAATATTTTTTATTAAACAATTTTCTAAAAAGAAGGGGGTAAAAGAGTAGACTCTGTGGCAGAACAAGCAAGGAGATCTTAAAATACTAAAGAGAAGAGCGGGATGGCTTGCCATTCGAAGGGTTGTAAGGCAAAACGCCCCGGCCTGATTCAAGGCTGGGGCGGAAGGGAAAAAAGGGGGTTGGCGGTTACCTACTCTCCCGCATGTGATTGCAGTACCATTGGCGCTACGGGGCTTAACTGCTCTGTTCGGAAAGGGAAGAGGTGAACACCCGCGCTATAACCACCATTACTATACGTTCCTGTTACCAGGAAAGAAGCGGACTCACGCCGCTTTGATGTTTGAAAGTTCTTAGGCTAGTACATAGTAGCTAGCATATTGTTTAACATAAATAGGTAAGAGAAGCAGAGCTCGAGTAAATCCGAGTGAAAAGGAAACGAAGGGCTTTTAAGAAAGCTTACGGGTAATTAGTACGGCTCAGCTGTGCTATTTCTAGCTTTACACCTACCGCCTATCAACGTGATCATCTTTCACGACCCTTCAAAGAAATCTCATCTTGAGGTGAGTTTCGCACTTAGATGCTTTCAGCGCTTATCTCATCCGAGCGTAGCTACCCGGCGCTGCAGCTGGCGCCACAACCGGTGCACTAGCGGCTCGTCCAACCCGGTCCTCTCGTACTAAGGTCAGGTCCTCGCAAATTTCTTACGCCCACAACAGATAGGGACCGAACTGTCTCACGACGTTCTGAACCCAGCTCGCGTGCCACTTTAATCGGCGAACAGCCGAACCCTTGGGACCTTCTCCAGCCCCAGGACGTGACGAGCCGACATCGAGGTGCCAAACCTCCCCGTCGATATGAGCTCTTGGGGGAGATCAGCCTGTTATCCCCGGCGTACCTTTTATCCTTTGAGCGATGGCCCTTCCATGCGGAACCACCGGATCACTATATCCTACTTTCGTACCTGCTCGGCTTGTTGGCCTCACAGTCAAGCACCCTTCTGCTATTGCACTCTACGCACGGTTACCAAGCGTGCTGAGGGTACCTTTGAAAGCCTCCGTTACTCTTTTGGAGGCGACCACCCCAGTCAAACTACCCACCAAACACTGTTTCCGTTGCCAGATTAGGCTCCAAATAACTCAAGGGTGGTATTTCAACGTTGACTCCACGACGCCTGGCGACGCCGCTTCCTAGTCTCCCACCTATCCTACACATGAGTTATCCAGAGTCAATGTTAAGCTATAGTAAAGGTGCACGGGGTCTTTCCGTCCCGTTGCGGGTACTCGGCATCTTCACCGAGACTACAATTTCACCGAGCTCACGGCTGAGACAGCGCCCAGATCGTTACACCATTCGTGCAGGTCGGAACTTACCCGACAAGGAATTTCGCTACCTTAGGACCGTTATAGTTACGGCCGCCGTTTACTGGGGCTTCGATTCAGAGCTTCGCCTTGCGGCTAACCCCCCCTCTTAACCTTCCAGCACCGGGCAGGTGTCAGGCCTTATACTTCATCTTTCGATTTCGCAAAGCCATGTGTTTTTGTTAAACAGTCGCCTGGGCCTTTTCACTGCGGCTTCTGGTATTACTACCAGGAAGCGCCCCTTCTCCCGAAGTTACAGGGCCATTTTGCCGAGTTCCTTGGCCGTGATTCACTCGAGCGCCTGAGGATACTCTCCTCGACTACCTGTGTCGGTTTACGGTACGGGTAGCTTATTAGTAAACGCTTAGCGGGTTTTCTTGGAAGTCGGCTTAGGGTCATATCACCGCCCCCGAAGGGTTGGTGTACTATCAGCTTTCATCATCTCCGGCGGATTTGCCTACCAGAAATATAACTACGGCCTTCAACGTACTATTCCGTCAGTACGCAGACCTTTCACTCCTCCGTCACCACATCACTCTAATAAGCTAGTACGGGAATATTAACCCGTTGTCCATCGACTTAACCTGTCGGTATTGCCTTAGGACCCGACTAACCCTGAACCGATTAGCGTTGTTCAGGAAACCTTAGTCTTGCGGCGGGCAGGTTTCTCACCTGCCTTATCGTTACTTATGCCTACATTTGCTTTTCTCAACGCTCCAGCACCCATGACCAGGTACCTTCTACGCGGTTGAGAATGCTCCCCTACCACAGGTATTGCTACCTATCCATCGCTTCGGTATTATACTTGATGCCCGATTATTATCGATGCCCTGTCGCTCGACCAGTGAGCTGTTACGCACTCTTTAAATGAATGGCTGCTTCCAAGCCAACATCCTGGCTGTCAAAGCAACTGGACCTCCTTTGTTCAACTTAGTATAAATTTAGGGACCTTAGCGGATGGTCTGGGTTGTTTCCCTCTCGGCCTGGGACCTTAGCACCCCAAGCCTCACTGCCGTGTATATTTACTAGCATTCGGAGTTCGTCTGGATTCGGTAGGATGTGACTCCCCCTAGTCCAATCGGTAGCTCTACCTCTAGCAAACTCTTACCACGACGCTGTTCCTAAAAACATTTCGGGGAGTACGAGCTATTTCTCAGTTTGATTGGCCTTTCACCCCTACCCTCAACTCATCCAAATCCTTTTCAACGGAAACTGGTTCGGTCCTCCATGTGGTGTTACCCACACTTCAACCTGGTCAAGGGTAGATCACAAAGTTTCGCGTCTACCCCCCCTGACTATGCGCCCTATTCAGACTCGCTTTCGCTGCGGCTCCGATTATCGATAATCTTAACCTTGCCAGAGAGGCGTAACTCGTAGGCTCATTATGCAAAAGGCACGCCGTCAGTCCACGAAAGACCTCCGACCGCTTGTAAGCGTATGGTTTCAGGTTCTATTTCACTCCTTTATTCAAGGTTCTTTTCACCTTTCCCTCACGGTACTGGTTCACTATCGGTCTCTCAAAAGTATTTAGCCTTACCGGATGGTACCGGCAGATTCAGACGGGATTTCACTGGTCCCGCCCTACTCAGGATCCCACTAAGGCTGAAAAACTTACGCTGACAGGGCTTTCACCTTCTCTGGCTTACCTTTCCAGGTAATTTAGCTTCCTTTTTCAGTCCCATCTCGTGGTCCTACAACCCCGTAGTTGCCGTAACAACTATGGTTTGGGCTCTTCCGCGTTCGCTCGCCACTACTTACGGAATCATTCTTATTTTCTCTTCCTCCGGGTACTTAGATGTTTCAGTTCTCCGGGTTTGCCCCCCTTGCGGGGTGACTAGTCTTCAACTAGCCGGGTTGCCCCATTCAGAAATCTCGGGATCACTTCGTATGTGCCAATCCCCCGAGCTTATCGCAGCTTATCACGTCTTTCTTCGCCTTTGAGAGCCTAGGCATCCCCCATACGCCCTTAGTAACTTTCTTAAAAAATCGTTTACTCTTTACTCGTATTTTTGTCTACTCTAGTTTCTTCTCTTACCATTATGTCAAAGAACTTTAGCTTAAGTGGCAGGTTCTAAGTTGCAAGTTACAAGTTATCAATCACTGAATACTCGCTGCTTGCTCCTTTTAAACTGTTCCTTAAATCTAGTAGTAAAGACCCGCTGTCTTTACTGATGTATAATCTTTTAAATTAAGTGTGGAGAATAACGGAGTCGAACCGTTGACCTCCTGCGTGCAAAGCAGGCGCTCTAGCCAGCTGAGCTAATCCCCCTAGTTTTATAGAGTGGGCCTGCCTGGACTCGAACCAGGGACCTCTACATTATCAGTGTAGCGCTCTAACCACCTGAGCTACAAGCCCTCATCTTTTCGTTGAGTTGCCAGCGCCGGCTTCTAAGCTGTTAAGTCCTTTTCTGTTCCGTTCTGCCCGGCTTTTAGCTCTTTTGCTTACACGCAGCTGTGCTACCACTTCTTTTTGTTTGACTAACCACCTGCTGTGGCTAATCTATTATTGTTTGAATAAGGGAAAGAGAATAGTAATCCAATCAAGAGTAGTAACAATCAGCTCCAGAAAGGAGGTGATCCAGCCGCACCTTCCGGTACGGCTACCTTGTTACGACTTAGCCCCAGTTACCAGTTTTACCCTAAACGGCTCCTTAACGGTTACCGTCTTCAGGTCTCCCTGACTTCCATGGCTTGACGGGCGGTGTGTACAAGGCCCGGGAACGTATTCACCGCGTCATTGCTGATACGCGATTACTAGCGATTCCAGCTTCATGAGGTCGAGTTGCAGACCTCAATCCGAACTGAGAACGGTTTTTTGAGATTGGCATCTTATTACTAAGTAGCGACCCTCTGTACCGCCCATTGTAGCACGTGTGTAGCCCTAGGCGTAAGGGCCATGATGACTTGACGTCGTCCCCACCTTCCTCACTGCTTGCGCAGGCAGTCTCTCTAGAGTCCCCACCATCACGTGCTGGCAACTAAAGATAGGGGTTGCGCTCGTTGCGGGACTTAACCCAACACCTCACGGCACGAGCTGACGACAGCCATGCAGCACCTTGCTTTGTGCCCCGAAGGGAAGCCTCATCTCTGAGGCGGTCACGCGCATTCTAGCCTAGGTAAGGTTCCTCGCGTATCATCGAATTAAACCACATGCTCCACCGCTTGTGCGGGCCCCCGTCAATTCCTTTGAGTTTCACCCTTGCGGGCGTACTCCCCAGGTGGATAACTTAACGCTTTCGCTAAGACGCTGACCGTGTATCGCCAACATCGAGTTATCATCGTTTACAGCGTGGACTACCAGGGTATCTAATCCTGTTCGCTCCCCACGCTTTCGTGCCTCAGCGTCAGTTACAGCCTAGTAAGCTGCCTTCGCAATCGGAGTTCTGGATCGTATCTATGCATTTCACCGCTACACGATCCATTCCGCCTACCTCGTCTGTACTCAAGCCTAACAGTATCCATGGCAGTTCAACAGTTGAGCTGTTGGCTTTCACCACGGACTTATTACGCCGCCTACGCACCCTTTAAACCCAATAAATCCGGACAACGCTTGCACCCTCCGTATTACCGCGGCTGCTGGCACGGAGTTAGCCGGTGCTTATTCACCAGGTACCGTCAGTTCCCTTCGCAAAGGTATTTTCTTCCCTGGTAAAAGCCGTTTACAACCCAGAAGGCCTTCATCCGGCACGCGGCATGGCTGGGTCAGCCTTTCGGCCATTGCCCAATATTCCCTACTGCTGCCTCCCGTAGGAGTCTGGTCCGTATCTCAGTACCAGTGTGGGGGATCATCCTCTCAGAACCCCTAGTCATCGTCGCCTTGGTGAGCCGTTACCTCTACCAACTAGCTAATGACACGCATGCCCATCTTTTATCGCCTCAGCTTTAACTGTCTTCAGATGCCCTCAAACAGTATTATGCGGTATTAATCCGAATTTCTTCGGGCTATCCCCCAATAAAAGGTAGGTTGCATACGCGTTACGCACCCGTGCGCCACTAACTGGAGTATTGCTACCCCAGCCCGTTCGACTTGCATGTATTAGGCCTGCCGCTAGCGTTCATCCTGAGCCAGGATCAAACTCTCCATTGTATGATATAATTACGAGTATTCCTACTCTTATTTGTCTCGCTGGATTGTTACCCTTGCTCTCTTTTTTAACATAAGACCCTCTAACCCCGTAAGGTTAAATCTAGCACTTATGCGGTTTACTATTCTCTTCTTCCACTCATTCAAAGAACTTCTACCAACCCCTGCCGGATTGATCTTGTACTACTGCTAATTAGTAGCTCTCTCGTCATCGTTTCCTATCTCTCTCGTTAGAGAAATCCCTTCTTTTTGTTTGGGAGTGCAAAGATCTACATCTTTTTCCACTTCTCCAAATCTTAAAAGAAAATATTTTGTCTTTTTCTACCCTTTAAGCTTGCAACCACTCCTTATCTGCTTCCCGGCTTCCGCTAAACCCTACTCTTTTTATAACCTCAGCCTGCTGCTGTTTTGGGAGGACAAAGGTCTCCTTTCTTTCCGAAAATTCCAAATTTTTAAAGAATATATTTTTAAATGGCTTCCTACTCGCTCTCCCTCAAAGCTAAGCCAGCGGCCGACTACCCCCTTTTCTTCCTTTCGGTTCGCAAAGATAATACGTCCGCCTTCCCTTTTCCTAATCCTTTGCCTTCTTTTCCTTTTTCCAAACCCCAAAGCCCTTGCTGCCAAACTATAAAATCTTTTAAGGCCCTAAAAACATCGCTCTCCACCTTACCGCTGCAGCATACTCCCCCGGTTCGGTCCAACACTCACTAGGCTAATGGGATTATGGTACGCAATTAAAATTTTAATTTTTTATAAATTGGCACGGTACTACAAGGCTCACCATACATAATGCTACTAGCTACAGGTAGTAGCTTGTGCATGATTTCAACGTAGGCAAAATCAGGAACTGTTATACTACTACAACCTTTAACTACTATTTTAGCATTCATGTATTCATCCGGATTAATGTTAGCGATGGCTTCTTGTATTAAAGCTTGTTCTAAATTGCCCAGATTACCAAAAATATACCGGTTAGCATACATTTGCAATTTGCTGGCTACTAGCATGTAAGCCCAAGTTGGCACTATAGCATCCGCGGAATTAATCATGGCCACGTTTTTTCCGGTGTAAACCGACCAATCGTTTTCTTTAATAAAAGATCTAAAGTCTTTTTCTTTTAAAATCAAACCCATAAACAGTTGATCTTTGATATCAAAAACGACCCGTTCACCTGGATGAATCAATGCCTCTAGATTGATGGTTATCAGGGAGCTTTCCGCAACTTTATTTATGATTTCATTCATTTTTCTTCTTTATTTTTTGTACCTGCTGTAATATAAACCTCTTTCAAGTAAAATGGTTCGTAATAAGCAACATCTTCAAACTGTTGTTTATGATATTTCTGATAGGCTAAAACTCCGATTGATTTAGAGGTAACAGGTAATGAGTTAACAAATTTGTGATTACCATTATTACCTACTAAAGCTTGATACTTAATAGCCCCGCTGCCAAAAAAAATAACAGGTTGCTTTAAAGTGTAATTTTCAAAAGTTGAGGGGGATAATACCAACGGGCTGACAGGAAAGTGTTCATTTAAAAGGTGATCCACGATGCAGGTATACACCTCTTGCCGCCGGGCATCGAACATGGGGCAAAATAAAAAGTTATCGGCATTAGGAGTTACCTGGATGTGGGAATACGCTAAAGCGTGCAAGGTAGAAACTTCTATTAAGGGAATATCAAGAGAAAAGCATAAACCTTTGGCAATGGAAGTACCAATCCGCAAACCTGTGTAGGAGCCGGGTCCACTAGAAATTGCAACTGCGGCAATGTCTTCAAAAGATTTACTGCAGTTATTCAGCATTTGATTAATCAATACAGTACCATGGGAAGCATGGGATTTCTCTATCTGCAACTCCGACAAGGCTAGCAGTTGTTGATCGTGAAAAAGGGCAATCGAACAGAAAGAAGTAGAAGTGTCAAGCGCTAGTATGATTGCCATAGAATACGGAGCTTATGCGAATTGGCAAAGATATGGTTAAGAAATGCCGCAACAAAAGAGGCAAACATTACTATTCAGGAAAATAAAAAATTTCAAAAATACAGTATAAGAGTAAATTACCTTTTATGCATTTGCAAATTACCCTAGGAATACAAAATAAATACAATAAGATGAATTTACTTCAATAGCATAGTCGATATCCATGGAACAGGTAATATAAATACACTTTCGTAAAAAAATCTTTTTGCAAGCTACATACTTGATATTTTTAATTATCGAACAATTGATACATCCTAGAAGGCTCTAGCACTTGGTTAGCAGATATGGCGTAAACTGGAGTTTCCGAGTAACGAGAGGCAACTACTACTTCTGTGCCGTTTGCATGATTGTTAAACAGCTCGTAAACTAACTTGGGACAATTATTTTGTTGGGAAAGGTGCGACAGCAAAACATGGCTCATATACCGCGGCTTGTGGCTAGTAAATAACGCGAGTGCTTGTCTATTGGATAAATGGCCTTTGTTGCTTCGAATTCTGTTTTTTAAATAATAGGGATAATGACCATTTTGTAATAGGTTTTCGTCGTAGTTCGTTTCCAGAAAAGCTGCGTGACATTGCTGAAAATGAGAAATGACATGCTCACAAGCAAAACCAATATCGGTAAATACGCCGATTTTAACGCCTTTGCAAGAAATTAAAAAACTATGCGGATCGGAAGCATCGTGAGATTTTGGGAAAGCAATAATTTGCAGATCGCCAATAGTTACGGGCTGGAAACCGACTAACGGTACGGTTAAAAATTGCTCTGAGCCCAGTCGGCTGTTTTGCAGGGTAGCAGGGGTAATAAAAACCGGCAGATTGTGTTTGCGGGCAAGAACGGCCAAACCTCTGATATGATCGGAATGCTCGTGCGAAATAAAAACAGCTCTTACTTTAGAAATAGATAAGTTTAAACGATGCAAACGTTTTTCCGTTTCCCGGCAGGAAATGCCGGCATCCACCAAAACCGCATCGTGTTCATTACCGATATAATAACAGTTACCGTTACTACCAGAATTTAAGGAAGTAATAAATAAAGCCATAGAATTACAAGTTAACCAATATTACCGCAAGTAATCTATGGATTCCGGACAAAAATTTACAAGTAGCTGAAGCAGAGCTAAACAAAAAAACTAAGAAATAACTTAATCTTCGTAGAAATCCTGCAAGGCCCCAAAGTAACTGGAGTCCCAACCTTCGGTAATATCTTCAAAATCTTGATCCGGAATATTGGTATGCCTCAACTCTACCGAAGTGCCTTGTTTATGCGGGTGCAAAATAATTGTAACCAGAGAAGGCTCTGGTTGTTCGCCAAAGTACCATTCCTGAACTATTTTCCGCCCCGGTTCAAACTCGATATTTTTACCAACGATGCTATCATCCCAAAGAGAAAACTCAGAGCCAGGCTCCGTAGACATTTCGGCTTTTTCGCCGGTCCAGAGTTGCAAAGTGGCCGGGATAGTCAAAGCATTATAAACTTCTTCCGGGTCGGCGGATAAAATGTAGTATTTTTTAAAATTTTTCATAAGGTCATACAACAAACAAGTCGAAAAGGTTTACAAATAAAGGTTGATTAACCTGACGATAAGGGATGCTTTTTAACATTACTTGATGCGGTATAATTTCTTTTTACCAGCCTAAAAACAACATGCCTATCCCACAAGCCACAATGGTAGAACCGCCAATGGCGTGCACATACCGCTCTAATACTGAATTTTTAAAAAAAGATATTCCATAGTAACCCAGCAGCACCATAGCTACCATGGTAAGAATGGTAAACAGCGTAAAAATACTTACCAGCCAGATTATACCAGCGGTAGAATCCTGAGCTGCCGGATAGGAAAGCAAAGGTATCAGCGGTTCGCAAGGGCCTAATATAAAAATAATAAATAGTACCCACGGCGTAACTTTTTTGCGCTGGTGCGGATAAACAACTTCGCCGGGGCGGTGCTCATATACATAAACAGAACTATCCGGGTAGGCATCGAAATGTTTATGCGGTCGGTTTTGATACGCTTGCTTTAATCCCCAGACGGTATACAGCACACCAAATAAAAGGAGCCCCCAACCCGCTAAACCTCCCCGCACCTGTTCCAACCAACTTAGTTTGGAAAGGGACCAGCCTAAACCAATACCCACTAATCCGAGCAAAACAGAACTTCCTACATGCCCTAATCCACAAACTACGGTACAGGTAATCGTTTTTATTACAGACCAATTCCGGGTTCGGGAAAGTGCAATAAAAGGTACGTAATGATCCGGACCCGTAATGGTATGAATAAAACTAATACCAATGGCGGTTAAGGTTAAAAGCTGAAACTCGGCAGTCATAAGCATAAAAGTTCATTTTTCCGGACTAAGCAATATTTCGGAACCAGCTATGTTTTCTAGTAACAAGGCACTTATTTCCTGCAGGCAACTAAATAATTGTTCTCCGCTAGTTCCAAGTATTCGTATTAAAATTCCGTTAGAAGCAATCTCGGTTAAACCAACGGCTACATTATTGATTTTTAAAAAATATTCCTGTACCAACTCCAAAAGCGTTGCTGCATCTGGTCCGGCAGGTAACAATACCAAATTAGCTTGGTGCGAATAATCTTCGTAAAGCCCTAAATTTTGTAAGCGGGTGGTTCCGGGGCAAAGCAGTAATTGATCTTTAAAAATCAGGCGATCTCCATTATAGATTTTTAAAATAGTGTGCAAAGAAGTAAATTTAAATGCTTCGCCGGATAACTTTCGGCCACAAGTAATAATTTCTCCCCAGACAAGCCGCGATTCTTCGGCCATGTTTATAACGGTATGGCTGTAAAACCGGGAATTTTCGTGGGGCACTACCGGATGCGGAATAAAACAGAAGTAACTTTTTGCCGCCAGGTTAACCACCATCTCCTGGCGAGCTCCGTTATCCATTTTAAAAATTCGTTGGTAAGATTGGGTTTGTAGATGCAGACGACTACCTGAGTTTAAATGAATGTTAATTTTATAATGATCATTGTCCAGAACGCCCGGCGAAGAGCTTCGAATCATTAGGTAAAGCGTAGGATTTTCCGGGTGCTCCCCTACTGGTGCTATTTTAAAAGGATGGGTACAGTAGGCCTGACCCAGAAAACTTTTACCCGTGCGATTAGCAACTGTAAATGTAAGTTCGCCAATCATTTTACTCGGCCTGTCCGGTAGTTACCATATCTTCCAACAAGGCATATTTTTTTATCCAGGCAATTACCTGATCTAGCCCTTGCAAATTCATCAGATTGGTAAATATAAAAGGGCGGCCAAGCCGCATCCGGGCAGCATCGCTTTCCATTATTTCTAAACTGGCTCCAACGTAGGGAGCAAGATCTATTTTGTTAATAATTAATAAATCCGATCGCGTAATGCCTGGTCCGCCTTTCCGGGGGATTTTATCCCCCTCGGCTACATCAATTACGAATATGGTTACATCCGCTAACTCCGGACTAAAGGTCGCTGAAAGATTATCCCCGCCACTTTCTATGAAAATAATATTTAAGTCCGGAAAACGATTAGCTAATTCATCTACGGCTTCCAGGTTCATGCTGGCATCTTCGCGGATAGCGGTGTGCGGACAGCCTCCGGTTTCTACTCCAATTATTCTGTCGGGCGGGAGCAAACTATTCCGGGTTAAAAATTCGGCATCTTCTTTCGTGTAAATATCATTGGTAATAACGCCCACACTGTAAGCACCCACAAATTGCCGCGACAAACGTTCTATTAAAGCTGTTTTACCTGAGCCAACCGGACCGGCTACCCCAATTTTTATGTATTTACGTTCGTTAGCCATTATCTAAAATCTTTTTTTAAAATTTTCTGTTTCTCAGGACATATACAGCCGGGTATATAGCCGCTCGTGCTGCATGCTCCGGATATCAAAACCCACGGTACAAACTCCCACTAAATCCCTTGACAGCCCTAAATTATTGGCAACTAAATGAGTTATGGTATTCTGTAAATTAAAAAGGATTTTTTGCCCATCCATCTGGCCCAATGGAATTAGCTTGACACAATTTGTTACCAGGCCAGCCGCTGCATTGTAATAAAAAGCGGTTAAGGCATCGGTTAGGTTAATGTTTAAAGCCTGGGCATATATTCCAAAAACTAAACTATAATGGCCAAGCGCCTGCTGTTGAGCAATGGCGGTTTCGTAAGCGGTGGCTAAGTCGGACTCAATTAAGCGCTGAAAAATTTTTAACAACCGGATGCCCAATTTCTGGCTGGCTTGCCTGACTTCCCGAGGACTTTTAAGAGCCGTACATTCGGTGTCGAGTAATAGTATTTCGTTAAAATTGGTAGCAGTAGCTGCGTGGTATGCTAAATGCACAAAAGCGGCATCGTTGTAAAAAATATTTTGCGCGAGCATGGTTTCTACTAATTCTGTCGCGGTAGGGGTATCTCGCACTAAGCCTAATTGCACGTATGTCTCCAAACCATAAGAATGGCTGTACCCCCCGATTGGCAACATAGGATCTGCCAGTTGCAACAGATGAAGTAGATTAACTGCTTCGTTCAAAATCTTTAAGATTTAGTGCTTAAGTTGAGGATTTTAGTAAATAAGGTTTCGCCGGATTTACTTACCCGTTCGTGTTCATGTGGTACCACATTAGCTTTCAGCATGTGTAAAAGCTTGCGTGTTTTAATTTGTGGCTGGTAACCGCTGGCGGCTAATAAGCGAAACAAAGGAGCTTCGTAAGGGACTAACACTTCATCATCCTGAATAAATAAAGGCAGATGCTTATTGCCGATTTCGTAACAAACAGTACCCATTTGCAATAAACTTTGCGGCGTAATAACAATGGCCTCGCAAGCAATAATGGATACCACAATAGCTGCTGACTCATTTACCCACAAAACATCTCCTTCCTGCAAGCGCAAACCTTCTTGTAAAAGCTTTATGGCTACTTCCTGGCCAGCGGCCGTTTCTTTGCGAATAATGCGTTTGGTTGTTTCAAACCATTCCAGGTACAAATAATCAACAGTACGATTTGCTAAACTTAAAAAAGCTGTATTCCCTATTATTTCCTTGATGATCATGGTAACAAACAGCTTTAATTTAAGAGATTTTTAAATTTTTTATTTCTAAGGTGCCTTAAAATAGAAAATAGCGCTGGGCTAAGGCTACTTCTTTCAAAGGTTCGCAGGAGATTTTTGCACCATCAACCCGCACTTCGTAGTTTTCCGGGTTTACCTCAATATTGGGCGTCTGATCATTGTGAATCAAATCTTTTTTACTGATGTTCCGGCAATTTTTAACCGGTAGCACTATTTTCTGCAAATTGTATTCCGCTACAATGCCATTATCGAAAGCAGCTTGCGACACAAAAGTGGCGCAGGTTTTAAATAATGCTTTGCCGTGGGCGCCAAACATTTTCCGGTAAATTACGGGTTGGGGCGTCGGGATAGATGCATTCGGGTCACCCATTTTACTGGCGATGATCATCCCACCTTTAATAATCATCTCGGGTTTAGCCCCGAATAAGGCGGGTTTCCAAAGCACGAAATCGGCCATTTTACCTACTTCTATAGAACCTACGTAATCGGCAATGCCGTGCGTAATAGCCGGGTTAATGGTGTATTTCGCCACATATCGTTTCGCCCGGAAATTATCATTGTTTTGATTTAAATCTTCCGGTAAAAAGCCGCGTTGTTTTTTCATTTTATCGGCCGTTTGCCAGGTGCGGAGAATAACTTCCCCCACCCGACCCATGGCTTGCGAATCGGAACTCATCATGCTAAATACTCCCAGATCGTGCAAAATGTCTTCAGCCGCAATAGTTTCGGGCCGAATCCGGGAATCGGCAAAAGCCACATCCTCCGGCACATTCTTGTCCAGATGATGGCACACCATGAGCATATCCAGGTGCTCGTCGATGGTATTTATAGTATAAGGTCGGGTAGGATTGGTGGAGGAAGGCAAAATATTTAAAAAAGATGCCGCTCGTATAATATCCGGGGCGTGCCCGCCACCCGCGCCCTCGGTATGGTACGTATGGATCACCCGTCCGTTAATGGCTTTTAAAGTATGTTCCAGAAAACCCGATTCGTTCAGCGTATCAGTGTGGATAGCTACCTGCACATCGTATTTATCGGCCACGTTTAAAGAAGCTTCGATCACGGCCGGAGTTGCCCCCCAGTCTTCGTGTATTTTTAAACCTAAAGCCCCGGCTACTATTTGTTCTTCCAGAGGAGCCTCGGTGGCACAGTTTCCTTTTCCCAGAAAACCTAAGTTCATGGGGAAATCTTCGGCCGCTTCGAGCATTTTTTGCATAAACCATTTACCCGGCGTTACGGTAGTGGCATTGGTACCATCGGCCGGACCCGTGCCGCCCCCAATCATGGTAGTAACACCACTATACAAAGCGTGTTCTATTTGCTGCGGACAAATAAAATGTATGTGCGAATCAATACCTCCGGCAGTTAAAATTAAACCGGCCCCGCCGTGTACTTCGGTAGCGGCCCCTATAATCATGTTGGGGTGTACGCCATCCATAATATCCGGATTACCCGCTTTGCCAATACCGGCAATTTTACCATCCTTTATGCCTACATCCGCTTTTACAATGCCCCAATAATCCAGCACGATTACGCTGGTAATTGCCATATCTAATACGCCTTCGTCCCGTTTAGCCGTGCTGGATTGGGCCATGCCATCGCGCACCGTTTTGCCGCCTCCAAACTTACTTTCTTCGCCGTAAACCGCGTAATCTTTTTCAATTTCGATCAGAATATCGGTATCGCCCAGTCGTACCTTATCGCCGGTAGTAGGGCCGTACATGTTGGCGTACTTAATTTTGTTTATTCTCAGGCTCATAATTCTTTCATTTTAAACTGAGCCTGTTCTGCTTTGGTCAGGCTTTGCTGCTTGATCGCCGGGTCCGTGGTAGCGCCATTTACTAGTAGGTTCATGCCAAAAACTTTTCTATGGCCGCCTAATTCTACCAGCACCACTGTTTTTTCTTCGCCGGGTTCAAAGCGCACGGCTGTGCCGGCCGCAATGTTCAGGCGCATCCCAAAAGCTTGCTCCCGGTTAAAGGCTAATTGTGGATTAACTTCAAAAAAATGAAAATGCGACCCTATTTGCACGGGCCGATCTCCGGTATTTACTATAACTAAGGTACGGGTGCGGCGACCGGTATTTGCTTCAATATTACCTTTAGGTATGAAATATTCTCCTGGAATCATGTATGATGCAGCTATACGTTATCGGATAGGATGATGAACGGTTACGAGTTTGGTACCGTCCGGGAAGGTGGCTTCTACTTGTATTTCTTCAATCATCTCCGGAATTCCTTCCATCACATCTTGCCGGGTGAGAATGGTAGCGCCAAAATGCATTAATTCGGCTACGGTTCTTCCGTCGCGGGCGGCTTCCTGCACCTGGCTGCTGATTAAAGCAATGGCTTCGGGGTAATTTAACTTTAATCCCCGGGCTTTTCGTTTTTCGGCCAATTCACCAGCTAAATACAACAACAGTTTTTCGGTTTCACGAGGAGTTAAATGCATAACAGCTGGATAAAATTTCTTTTAAAACGAAGGTAAATTAAGGTGATGAAATACTCAAATTATAATTAACTAGTTTAAATTTAAAGGCGCTTACCAAAATTTTTTAATTTATTCTGATTGCACTCCTAAAATTTAAGGCTTAAATTTGTATAAACATACATAAATTTAAAAATATACTCCAATATGAAACCTTCTACAATCAAAAACATATACAAGTAGGACCTTCTGCCAATATCGAAAGATGTTCTTATCTATTTTAAAGGTGAAGGCAAAAGATAAGAAATCTGGCAGTTAAGAATTTAAAAATGGTAATTGTTTTCCCACCTACAAGCCATAAACTTATTATTCAAAAATAAATACGATCCTCTATTTTACCCGATTTACTCAGGAAATAAATAGGTAAACATAGAAAGTAGCACCCAGTATAAACCTAATTAATTACTAAATGGAAGAAATCACTATTAAGGTAATCGAAAAATTAAAAGATGCCGAATCTAAAGATCAGATGTTAGACATTGTCACGCAGAAGTTGCAGATTTTAGTAAAGAAATTTGAAGACCGGGTGTTTACCACCTTTACTCCTTCGCGGGAATACAAAGCGGATAAATCGGCCAAAGAAGAAATCATCTACATCAAAGCGGTTTTAGAAGGTACCGGCGTACCGGAAGTGAGAAATCCCGAAAAGTTTTCGTTAATTAAAAAGCATGTCGAGCAGGCTAGCTATCGATTTAGTGGAGCCATGCGGTAATTGGCTGTTATTTTTACTTTTAAATTAAGGTTACATCAAGCTGCAGAAGAACCTAGGCTCTTAGGACTGCGTACAGGTAAGTTCACTAAGCACTTACTACGATGGCATTAGCAGAAGAAGATAAACAAACGACCCCAAATAAACCTAAAACCGTTAATTCGGATTATCACCAGGACCAAGCGAACGGCAATCAGCCCGATCCAAGTGCCTACCGCAACGTAGGTCCGAATGGCGAAACCGAGCGCAACGACCAAAAAGATTCTTTAAGTAATTTACACATTGGCGGCAACGAAACCACCGGTTACGGAGCCAACGATCCGGAAAGCAAAGAATCGATAGCGCAAGGTCCCGGTTTTGAGTTTGAAGGTAGTTACGACGAAATGGATGGCCAAACCAACGGTATCCGGGCCAACGACCAACCTTTTGGCAGCAAAGAAACCAAACCCGAAGAATCAGATTCGGATTACAGCCGGATATAGGTTTGTTAATTTAAAAAATAGAAAAAGGCCGGTAAACGAACCGGCCTTTTTGCTGTAAATTTAAAAAATATACCGAATGGGGCACCACGGAATAATTTCCTGATGCAATTGCTTAAACTCCGAAATTAGCTGATTCTTTAATTGGTGCTGATACCGCACGTTAATACCGCCAAACTGGCTGCGTTTCGTCTCCTGGGTTTCCGGCGTCCAAATCAACGATTCTGCTTTTGGATTAATGGCCAGGTTGGCTTCGTGCTGCCAGAAGTTATGCGTTAAAAAATTAACTTCGCAACTCATCTGTTCTTTTACTTTGGGATGCACCACCGCATTTAGTTCCTCAAATAATTCCCGGTAATCTTGCTGCCAGCCCTCGTAAACAATAACCGGCGAAAAATTAACGTGCACCTCTTAACCCGCCTGGTAAAAATCATTAATGGCTGATATGCGTTTTTCTACCGAATCGGTACGTACATCTACCAACTTGCTTACTTTGTGGGGCAATAAACTAAACCGGATGCGCACCTTACCCTGTGGATCGTAGGTAAGCATTTCCGGATTCACAAACTTAGTGGCAAAAGTGGCAAAAGCTTTCGGATGCTTCCGGTAAAAATCAACGGCTACTTGCACGTTATCCGATAAAGCGGCATCCACCGAAATATCCGAATTACAACCAATATCGTAGGTGTAATATAAAGGATGAGTTTGGTTAGGTATCTTTGGCCAAACCTGCTTTTGTACGTGCTTATCCACAGCAGCCAGAATTTCTTCGGTGTTGGTAAACAAGGTTATAGGATTAACCGCTTTATTCCGGTCGACGTAGCAATACGCACACGCACCCATACAGCCGTTGGCTAAGCTGGGAGAAATAAAATCAGAACTGCGGCCACTTTCCCGGCAAACCAGTGTTTTCAACCTTCCTAAAACCAGTACTTCCGATTTAATCTGAAAGTGATTACTCTCGAGGGCAGGCAAGCGATTATGCTGTTGAATAACTTCGTGCCGGGCTGCCGGATGGGACAATAAAGCTTTCTGCCCCCGCTCATTCAAAGCGTCGGGCGTATAGAAAATAGTAGATGGCTGAAATGTCTGCATATGTATTAATAACAGTCCGGCTGGGCGTATGGTTCAGCCAGAAAAATACTAATAACATTGTTAATCAACTACTTACATATTATTGTAAGAGTAAAAGCAGGAAGTTTATTTTATTAATTTTAGCTTGAAAAAATAAAATTAATTATAATAATTTTTAATAAAATAGAGCTTATGTAGCTAATCATTTCCGGTCTGCTAATCTCTCATTAATCGAGTAAAATAATTAAGATAGTTCCTTTAACACCTAGATTTTTAAATTTTCCCAGAAATCAATAGGCTTTATCCTTTACAAAAACCTAATCATCTAAATAGGTGATACAATTGATAATTTTAGCCTGATTTTAGTTACCAAACTGCCATAATAATTTTATTTATGGAACTGAACAACTACCCAACCACCCAGCAAGAAGATTACGAAACATTAGCTAAAAATTTGAATATTTTAGCCGATGCATTAAGCCAAGAACAAGCAAACCACTATTTGCACCATCCGGAAACAATAAACCAGCTTACCGAACAAGCTTTACAGTTTTTAAGAAAATTAATTTAAATAAGGCCCCGATCAGGGGCTTTTTTGCGAAAATACTTTTGGCTACGCACATTGATAACAAACAAAAAATTACCCCAACACTTTATACTATTATGTTGTGCCTACTAGCAATGAAAATATTCCTTTAAAGCTGTTTTTTTAATTATTAATCGCCAGCAGTAAATAAAACTTTAGAAAGATTAGTTTGGTTATAGATGCAATCAGAAATAAAAAATAAAAATGAATAAAGAATCAAGCTCTACTCATAATTTATGTAACTTATAAGCCTGCATAATCTTGTTTTTAATTCTTGCACCTATGAATCCCTTAGCAATATTAGTGGTTTCTACCACCGGTTTTATTATTTCTAGTACTTGGCTTTTGATAGCCTTAAAAAAGAAATCAAGTTCTTCCGAAAATAAATTAATTAAATAAAAAGAGCTAGATTTACCCAAATACCGGCGACTAATAACTAAGTTGCTTCTTTAAACTTTAAGTACACCGCTCACTATTACCCTAAAATAAATTAGTTTACAGGACAAAGGCAGGTATTACCTGCCTTTGTTGTTTAAGTCCAGTATAAAATGGGCGCATCCGGGAAACGGTGCTTTAATTCGCTTTGGAAAAAGCTGCGAAGCATGTTCATGGTTACCGCCGGGTACACAAACTTTTTACCACCAAACTTATTAAACTTTAACGAACGGGTACTTTCGTCAAAATCTATAGAAGTATTGGGGTACCATTCCTGCAACAACGCTTTGGAGCCGGGCGTAAACCGGTGGGTAATCAACTCAAAAGTAACTTCGCAAGAAAAGTTTAAGGCTTGTTCTAGGCGATCGAGTAAATAGGTGTACTGATCTTGCCAATCGGGTAAAGGCATAATAGGCGCCAATACAATACCAACTTTATACCCCCCGCCACCCAGCACTTTGGGCATGGCTAACTTACGGATGGCGGCTATTCGAGCATCCACAGAAGCAGTGCCCCCTTCCATGCGCGCCGCTACAAAATCTGTATTCAAACTGAGTCGCGGGTGCGTGTTGCCGTTATGCGCTAGTGGCAACAAGCCATCTACCTGGTCGAATTTAGAAACCCAGCGCAAGTGCATGTTTTCCTGCTCACCAAAAAAACGAATAGTTTCGGACAAACTGCCTGTAACGTGCTCAATACCCAACGGATCAGTATAACAACTCGCCTCGAAGGTAGTAACCTGGCCCGGTTTGCGGTAATTTTTTAAATTTTCGAGAATAGCTGGTAAGTTGGCGAAAGCCCGGATAACCGGGGGACCTTGTAAGCTACCGGCTAAATAACAATACTGGCAATGCGCCGGACATCCTTCGGCCAGATGAAATTGGTAATCGGCGGAAGGCGGAATGGGTTGCAGTTTAAAAGCACTGGCTGGTGCCGTAACAATAGCCAAAGTATTTTTAGCTTTCCGGTACGTTTCCCGCTCGTCTTCGCCGCGTAAACCAGTTAAGCGATTTTGTTTTAACTCTTCTACCGGTAAGCCTAAAGACTTCACCCGCTCGTACATCTGTTGCCCCCAAGGCTCTTGCAAAGCCGCCGGCGTAATAATAACACGCTTTGGCATCCATAATTTAGACTTACGAACAACTGATTTAACATTTACTTCTTCCTGAACTTCTGGCATATTAGAATTTATAAGTAAGTTACGTGTATGAAAGACACCAGGTCACTAACCTGAATTGACCATTTTACCTGGTTATTATCTTAACAACTATCCTTGCCTTATAATTCAGGATTTCAACTTTTCGGTATTAATTAAAGTTATTTATAATCAACAACTTAACTTAAATTTCCAATCTTTTTTTGGTTAATTTATAATAAAATTTTAGCAAAATTTCTATAGAAACAAACCTTAATGATTCCAAGTTTATCATTCCGGATTTCCTATCAGGTACTTAATTAAGGTAACTCTTTAAAGCCTTTTTGATTCACCTAGTTTTAGTGCAAGCGCTTTCACTTTCTACTGAGTAGAGGTGAGGCAAATATGTTATATAATCTAATGTACATTATTTTGTATAGTACAAAAGGCACAAAAAAGCCCGGAGAGAACAAGTTCTCTCCGGGCTTTTTAAAAATTTAAAAATTTTATATTACATCTTTTAGCTCTTGCTGTTCGGCAAATGGTTGATTTTTTAACCGCTTACCGGTAGCTTTAAATAAGGCATTGGCAACCGCGCCACCGGTGGGAGGCAAAGCAGGCTCACCTAATCCGGTGGGGTCAATGCCGTTATCAACAAAATTAACGTCGATTTCCGGTATTTCTTTTAAGCGAATTAAACGGTAGGTATCAAAGTTCTTTTGCGTAGGTAATCCGTCTTTAAACGTTAAATTGCCGTACATGGCGTGGCCAATACCATCTACAATACCGCCCATCATTTGCTGACGGGCCCCGCTTAAATTAACGACTATTCCACAATCGGCAGCGGCGTAGATTTTCTTCAGGACGGGTTTGCCTTTTTGCACCACTACTTCGCCTACTTGCGCTACGTAAGAAGCGTGTGAGAAATAAACACTGAAGCCCTGGAATACACCTTTCTTTTTGCCCCATTGTGCTTTTTCAGCGGCTAGTTGTATAACGCCTTTCATGCGGTCGATGTCGTATTTGATTTCACCTACGGGTTTGGCTTTAGCTTTGTCCAGTAAATCCAAACGGAATTGTACCGGATCTTTACCAGCTGCCTGGGCCACTTCGTCCATAAAAGATTGTTCGGCAAAGGCCAGGAAATTAGTAATAGGTGCGCGCCAAGGACCGGTGGTAATCGGCGACTGGTGTTCTACGGAATCTATTAATAAATTATCGACAGCTCCAGAAGGGAAATTATGTTCCCGGGTAGAGTTACCCGCATTAATACTGGCCCCCCGTAACTTATAGCCAATTAAATTATTCTGAGCATCTAAAGCTGCTTCAAAACGGTACCGAACGGCTGGTCGGTAAGATCCACCTGTCATATCGTCTTCGCGGGTCCAGATTACTTTAACCGGCGCTTTTACCAGGTTAGAAACTTCTACTGCCTCTAACACATAATCGGCTTTTAACCGGCGCCCAAAACCACCACCTAAACGGGTAATTTCTACCGTTACTTTTTCCGGCGGAATGTTCAATAACTTAGCCGTTTCGTTGCGCGCTAAATCCGGCGTTTGGGTAGGCCCTACTAATTCTACCCCGTCCGGCCGAACGTGGGCAAAAAAGTTCATCGGCTCCATGGGACTATGCGACAGAAAAGGACACTGGTATTCGCTTTTAATTACTTTTGCCGCGTTTTTAAATGCCGATTCCACATCGCCATCCTTGCGCCGCTCGGTAGCCTCCGGTTTATTCAGTAACTCCTGCATAATCCGGTCATGGTCGGCGGTGCTTTCGATGTTGCCTTCTTTTTCGTATTCAATTTTCAAAGCTTCGCGGGCTTTTTTAACCTGCCAGGTAGATTTACCCACTACCGCTACGCTGTTCTTAAACGTAACTACATCCACTATGCCCGGCATAGCTTTAGCGGCTGCCGAATCTACTGCTTTTAATTTCATACCGAAGGCGGGCCGTTGCACCATGGCAAACAACATTCCTTCGCGATAGAAATCCAAGCCAAAAAGTGGTTTACCCGTTACAATGGAGTGGTGTTCCACGTTTTTAATGGGTTTACCGATTAACTTAAAATCTTTGCGGTCTTTTAATTTTACTTCGGCAGGTACCGGAATTTGGGAGGCTTCGGTAGCCAGTTCGCCGTAAGTTAGCTTGCGGTTACTGGTTTTATGCCATACTACTCCTTTGTCTGTACTAAGCTCCGTTACCGGAACGTTCCAGCGCTTGGCAGCCGCCTCCATTAGCATTTGGCGCGCGGTAGCTCCAGCTTTACGCAACCGTTGCCAGGAATGCGGCACCGCCCCGCTACCGCCGGTTAACTGGCGTTCGTATTTTTTATCTAATTTAGCTTGTTCTACTTTAACTTTAGCCCAATCCGCGTCCAGTTCTTCGGCCACAATCATCGGGAAAGAAGTTTTAATATTCTGCCCTAGTTCCGGGTTGGGAGAATAAATGGTAATCAGGCCATCCGTGGCTATTTTGAGGTAACTGTTAAATTCAATATTACCCGCTGCTATCGCGGCTTCATCCATTACCGCTGTAGTAGCGGCTTCGGTGCGGAACCAATTAAAACCCAGAAATAACCCGCCGCCGGCTGCAGCGGAAATTTTTAAAAAATTGCGCCGGCTATTTTGTACTTGCGTTGACATAGCTATTTGGTTTTAGTAGCGGCTAATTGAACAGCTTCTTTGATTCGGTGGTAAGTGCCGCAACGGCAAATATTACCCGTCATGCCGGCATCAATTTCGGCGGAAGTAGGTTTTGGATTTTTCTTGAGCAAAGCTGCGGCCGTCATAATCTGGCCAGCCTGGCAATAACCGCACTGCGAAACGTCCACTTCGTTCCAGGCTTGTTGTACCGGATGATCTCCTTTGGGTGATAAACCTTCGATAGTAACCACTTTTGATTTACCCAAGGCCGAAACCGGGTAAACGCAGGAACGAGTAGCCTCGCCGTTTACGTGCACGGTACAAGCGCCGCATTGGGCAATACCGCAACCATACTTGGTGCCGACCAACCCCAGGTGGTCGCGTAAAACCCACAAAAGTGGGGTGTCCGGCTCTACGTCGGCCTGGTAGCTCCGGCCATTTACTTGTAATTTATACTGGGCCATTAGATTACGGATTAAGTTTATCGGCTAATTTACTAAACTATTAAAATATTCCCATAGCTAATCCAATATTATTCATGAGAATATACTATAGATTAATACTTAAAAGCAGATTAAAATCCGTAATAATCTCACCCGATTTAAGTTTTTAAAAGAAAAACTTAAAAAGAGATTTACTAAATAGCCTTATAAAAAGGACTAAAGGAGGGTGAAAACGCTTCTAAAAATTAAAAATAAAGACCGAAGCCTATTCATTTTTTAAATTTTCAGACAGCTTGGCCGCAGCAGATTCATCCACCAGCCAAATAGTATTGCCGTTTACCGGATTAATTAACTGCGATGGATATTTTTTAAAATTACGTTCGCCTTCCTGCACCTGGTATAAAGCTTCTGCTTTTTTCTCACCAAAAGTTAAAAACATAATCTTCTTTGATCGATTTATGCAAGGTGCCGTAAGGGTTATCCGGTACATTTGCTGGGGTTCTAAATAATACGCCTGCACCCACCGCGATTGTTCCTGCAGTACGGCGGTACCCGGAAATAACGAAGCCGTGTGTCCATCGTCGCCCATACCCAACAGCATTAAATCAAAAAGCAGATCAGAATTACCAAAATGGTTACGGATGAGATTTTCATAATGATCGGCATACGCTTCGGGTGCTGAGTCACCATACATGGGAAAAATTTGATTTTTCGGAATTGGCACCGAATTTAGTAAAGCATCAAATGCCAATTTAGCGTTACTTCGTTCGTCGGAAAGCGGTACCCAGCGTTCGTCGCCCCAAAACACAAAGGTTTGCTCCCAAGGCACCTGTTCCCGGTAAGGTGATTGGGCCAACAAACGGTATAATTGTTCGGGTGAAGAGCCACCCGTTAGTGCCACGGAAAATTTGCCCTGATTCTTAACAGCTTCCTGGGCGGCTTGTACAAAAATATCCACTGCGGCTTGGCTTAACTCGGCGGTGTTTGGAAATACCCGGATCATGCTTTTGCTTTTTCTTTATTTTCTTTAGCTTGCCCATTACGCGACATTGTAACGGCCCAAGTATGCCCTTCGCGGGCAATTAAAGCTTCGGCATTCTCTGGTCCCCACATGCCAGCGGTATAGTTAGGGAATTCTAAGGATGGCCGCGATTCCCAGGTTTCCAGAATAGGGGTTATTACTTCCCAAGCAGTTTCTACCTGGTCGGAACGCATAAACAAAGTAGCATCGCCTTGTAAAGCATCTAGCAGCAAAGTTTCGTAAGCCTCCGGCGATTGCGTAGAACAATCGTCGTAATCAAAAACCATTTTGGCCGGCGTGAGTTGCATTTCCAAACCAGGTCTTTTGGCCATAAACCGCAACCGGATATCCATTTGCGGTTGAATGTTAATGGTTAAACGATTGGGCAATAAATTCTCCGAAAGAGCCGCTGAAAAAGTGGAATGCGGCACCGGTCGAAATTGTACGGTTATCGAAGAAGTTTTTTCTTGTAAGCGTTTGCCCGTGCGTAAGTAAAAAGGAACGCCTTGCCAACGCCAGTTGTCGAGGTAAAATTTTACTGCGGCAAAGGTTTCGGTATTGGAATGCGGATCCACGCTGGGTTCTTCGCGGTAGCCAGGTACTTGTTTGCCTTGCATCCAGCCGGAACCGTACTGGCCCCGTACCGCATGCTGATTCACCTGGTCCGGCGTAAAGCGGCGAATGGCCCGGAGTACATCTACCTTGCGGTTGCGAATTTCTTCGGCCTCGAACGACACCGGCGCTTCCATGGCAATCATGCACATAATTTGCAGCAAATGATTCTGAATCATGTCGCGAAGCGCTCCCACTCCTTCGTAATAACCGCCCCGTTCTTCTACGCCCACTTGCTCGGCTACGGTTATTTGCACGTAATCAATATAATTGCGGTTCCAGAGCGGTTCAAACAAAGCATTTGCAAAGCGAAAGGCCAATATATTCTGCACTGTTTCTTTACCTAAATAATGATCGATGCGGTAAATCTGGCTTTCCTGAAACGTACGGGTGAGGAGTTGATTTAAATTGCGGGCCGATTCCAAGTCTTTTCCAAAAGGTTTTTCCACAATAATCCGGTCACGGGCAATATCGCTGGCTAATCCGGCCGCGTGGACGTTAGTGGTAACCGCTTCAATAAACTGCGGCGCAATAGAAAGATAAAATAAGCGGTTAGCCCGTACTCCCCAGGCTTTATCAAACTCCCCAATTTTCTCGGCTAGTTGGGTATAAGCAGCGGGGTCGTTGATTTCGGAGGTATGATAAAGAATTTCGGAATTAAATTTATCCCAGTTTTCGGGGGTAGGCTGGCCACTGCGCGAAAATTCCGTTAAGCCCTCGTATAAACGCTGGCGGTAATCCGCATCATTTAGTTTGGTACGCCCTAGACCAATAATGGCGAACTTTTCGGGTAACCAGCCACTTAAAAACAAATTATAAAAAGCGGGTATCAGCTTTCGTTTGGTTAAGTCACCGGTTCCTCCGAAAATAACAACTACAGTGGGTTCTGTTCTTCCGCCTGCTATCATGGTAGTAACAATTAAAAATTTATTTGTTTAGGAAAGCTCGTTATAAGTAAAAGCTAAACTTGTAATGAAGTAGAGCTTTTGACTGATTACAATACTGCCTATTTTTTAATTTTTTTTAAATTTTTGATGCGATAAGCACCCGCTTTTTCTTGGGCAAAAGAAAAAATTGATCTATAAAGAGAGACACCTAGCTTAACTCCACTGCGTATGAAAAATGCCCTCTTGATCAATACGTTCGTAAGTATGTGCCCCAAAATAATCCCGTTGCGCCTGAATTAAATTAGTGGGTAGAACTGCACTCCGGTAAGCATCAAAGTAACTTAGAGAAGTTAGCAAGGCTGGCATTGGAATCCCTTTATCCACGGTTAATTTTACCACGGCCCGTACATCGGCTTGGTGTTGGGTTAAAGCAGCGCCAATATTTGGATCGAGCAGTAAATTAGGTAGATCGGAATTGGTGTTAAAAGCTTGCCGAATATCTTCGAGGCAGGCTGCCCGGATAATGCAACCGCCCCGCCAGATTTTAGCTACTTCTTGCATTTCTAATTCATAGTTATAAGCTTTAGAAGCTGTCCGGAGTTGCACAAAACCTTGGGCATACGTTACCAACATGGCAAAATAAAAGGCGCTGCGGAGCTGATTTATAATTTCCGTTGCCTCGGTGCCGGAGTTATTAGCAGTTATCCCGCCTAATTGTTGCGCAGCCAATACGCGTTCGTCTTTGTAAGCCGATAAGTCGCGCATGGTTACGGCCATGTCTACGGTAGGCAATGGCACCTGCAAGTCCATGGCGTTTTGGGAAGTCCATTTTCCGGTTCCTTTTTGGCGGGCCCGGTCCGATATCACGTTTACCAAAGGCTGACCCGTAACTTCATCTAATTTTTTTAAAATTTCACCGGTTATCTCTATTAAAAAAGATTGTACTTCGGTTTGATTCCAATCGGCGAATACCTGTTGCAAAGCACCGTCGCTCAAGCCCAGACCACGTTTCATGAAATCGTAGATTTCGGCGATGAGCTGCATAATGCCGTACTCAATGCCATTATGCACCATTTTCACGTAATTACCCGCGGAGCCATTGCCCAGAAAGGTAACGCAAGGTTCGCCGTTTACTTTAGCGGCTACTGCTTCAAAAATAGGTCGCAGTCGTTCGTAAGCCTGGCGGTCGCCACCGGGCATCATGCTGGGTCCGAAACGAGCGCCCTTTTCACCCCCCGAAATGCCCATACCAAAGAAGTGAATACCTTTCTCGGCCAAAGCTACTACCCGCCGGTCCGTATCCGGAAAGTAGGAATTACCGCCATCAATTACAATGTCGCCGGATGCCAGGTAGGGCAATAAACTGGCAATGGCCGAATCAACGGGTTTTCCTGCCGGCACCAGTAGCATTAATGCCCGGGGTAGTTTTAATGATTGAATAAATTCTTCGGCGTTAGTAGTTCCTTTTACCGGTTTTCCTTTGTCGGCTTCGTTCTCCAGGGCTAACGCTTTTACCGGATCTAAATCCAATCCTGATACGGCAAATCCGTGATCGGCTATATTTAAAAGTAAATTCCGGCCCATTACGCCTAAACCAACCATGCCAAAATCGTATTGTGTGTTGTCCATAAAAGGCTATATATTTTCTTGAGTTAAGAGAGTTCACAGGTAAAAATTTAAAAAAAATATTACCAAACCAACCTGCGTGTTTTAAAGCAATAGTTCTAACTTAGTAATTCGCAAAATTTTTAAACCAATCCCAATTTAGCTAAAGCTTGCTTGGTTAACGCATAATCAGTATGATGGATGCAATGCATACCTAAGCTACTGGCCACCTGCACAAACATTGGCCGGTCATCGACATACACCACTTGCTCGGGTGAAACCTGAGCAATGTCTAAAGCCATCTGGAATATATCCTGATCCGGTTTCCGAAAATGAACGTAGCACGAGGAAACAAACATATCTATAAACTGGTGTAAACCGAAATGGCGAACGCGATGTTCATTTAATTCCCGTCCTTCGTTGTTAACTGCCGCAATTTTTAATCTATACCGGTTTTTTAAATCTTTCATTAAATTGATCATATCCGGATATGGCCCGGTTTGATCCATGATAAATTGCGTAAATTCCTGGGGAGTGTACGCTCTTTTCTCGTAAAAAACAGTTCGTTTTAAGTACTCATCTAAACTTAATTTACCTGATTCGTAAGTATCAAAGGTTAGGTTGTGCCGCTCGTTGAGCTGTTCGTAATCCAGGTTAAATGTATCTGCCGCGCGCTTCCGGGCCTTACGGTCCCAACCGTTGGTTAGTAAAACCCCGCCAATATCCAGAAAAAGAGCTTTTATAGTTGTCGTCGCATTCATTATACCGCAGCGGCTGCTTTTCGTTTTTCTTCCAGAACCTGCATTAAACTGTTAAAAGGTTTGATAAACTTTTGAATACCTTCTTCTTCTAATTGCTTTGTAACCGCATCTAAATCAACGCCTACTTGCGGTAATTGCGCAATGAGATTCCGGGCTTCTTCGGTACCTTCTTCTAATCGGGCTGCTGGAATGCCGTGATCGCGGAAAGCATTCATGGTTTCCATGGGTACGGTATTTACCGTGTCGGGCCCAATCAAAGCTTCAATGTACATTACATCGCGATAAGCCGGGTTTTTGGTACTGGTACTGGCCCAAAGCAAGCGTTGCGGTTTAGCACCTTGCTCGGCTAAAACTTTAAACCTATCAGAATTAAATACTTCCTTGTAAATCTGGTAAGCCATTTTGGCGCTCGCAATAGCAGTTTTGCCTAACATTTGTTCGGCTAATGTGGCGTGTTCGCCCCCTGCTTGTTTTACTTTCTCCAGCATGGGATCTACCAGCGCATCAATGCGGCTTAGAAAGAAACTGGCTACGGAAGCTACATCACTCACCGGTTCGCCTTTTTGTACCCGTTGCTCTAAACCAGCTACGTAGGCTTCGGCTACTTGCCGGTAACGCTCCAGGCTAAACAGCAAAGTAACGTTAATGTTTATGCCTTGGCCGATAAGTTGCGTAATCGCGGGCAATCCTTCTGGGGTGCCGGGCACTTTGATCATCACGTTTTTCCGGTTCAAAGTTTCCCAGGAAGCTTGCGCTTCGGTTATTGTTCCGGCGGTATTCAGCGCCAGAATAGGCGATACTTCTAAACTCACGTATCCATCCAGGGCTTGGGTTTGTTCATAAACTTCCCGAAAAGTATCCGCGGCATTTTGCACGTCCTCAATAGCTACAGCTAAGAATATTTCTTCGGTAGACTTACCAGATTGACTCAAAGTTTTGATAGTATCCCAGTAGTCGTTGCTCCTAGCAATAGCTTCTTCAAATATCGCCGGGTTAGATGTAACGCCCCGCAGGTCATCTTCGTCGATGAGTTTTTTTAATTCGCCAGAAGCAATAAAGTTGCGGCGTATGTAATCCAGCCAGATGCTCTGGCCAAAAGATGAAACTTGAGCAAGAGAACTTTTCATGATAGATTCTTTTTTTCTAAAGCAATTACTTTATCTAAACGGCGGTGAAACCGTTCTTCTTTTTGAAATTGAGCTTTTAAGTAAGCCTGCACAATTTCCCAGATCAACATAGGGCCGATTACACGGCCACCCAGGCATAGTAAATTTAAATCGTCGTGCTCCACACCTTGGTGTGCGGAATAGCTTTCGGTAATTAAAGCCGCCCGTACACCAGCAAATTTATTGGCTGCTACCGACACCCCCACCCCACTGCCGCAAACGGCAATACCCCGCTCTACTTCCTGGCTCGCAATGGCTTGGGCTAATGGTATAATTATGTCCGGGTAATCGTCTTGGGCGTTGTACTCGTGAGCACCATAATCCGTTACTTCGTACTTAGCTTGGCGCAACTGTGTAATCAACTGTTGTTTTTGTTCAAAGCCGGCGTGATCCGCGGCAATTCCTATTTTCATACCCATTAATTTATTGAAACAAGGCCCGGGCCTTTTCACAAACATGAGCGACCGTAAAGCCAAATGCTTCCAGCACTTTATCGCCCGCACCAGATTCTCCGTAGCGATCGATGCCAATAACAGCCCCTTCGGATCCTACGTATTTGTACCAAGCCAGAGTAATACCCGCTTCAACCGATACTCTTTTTCGGACAGCGGGCGGCAGTACCTCGTCGCGGTAAGCTTGGTCTTGCTGATCGAATAATTCCCAGGAAGGCATGCTTACCACTCGGGCCTGAATACCTTCTTTTTTTAATTCTGCCTGGGCTCCCAGGGCTAATTGTACTTCGGAGCCAGTTCCTATTAAAATAACATCCGGCGTACCTTCGGCATCGCTTAAGGTATAAGCGCCTTTTTCAACATTGCTCGCAGCAGCATAAACACTCCGGTCGAAGGTGGGTAACTTTTGCCGGGTAAGTATGAGGGCCACCGGTCCTTTCATGCGGGTCATGGCAATGCGCCAGGCTTCTACGGTTTCATTAGCATCTGCCGGTCGGATTACCGTTAAGTTCGGAATGGTGCGCAGAGCTGTTACATGCTCCACGGGTTGGTGGGTGGGGCCATCTTCGCCTACGGCAATACTATCGTGCGTGAAGACGTAAGTAACCGGGGCTTCGGTAAGGGCCGCTAACCGAATCGAGCCGCGCATGTAGTCCGAAAAAGTTAAAAAAGTACCGCCATATACCCGTACGCCCCGGTGCGAGGCCATGCCGTTTAAAATAGCGCCCATGCCGTGCTCCCGAACCCCAAACCAAATATTAGAATGATCGTAGCTGCCCGGCTGAAAACTAAGTTCGCCTTTGGTAGGCATTTCGTTAGAACTAGCTAAATCGGCAGAACCGCCAATCACCCAGGGCACCGTTTTCTTAATAGCTTCCAATGCTTTGCCCGAAGCTTGCCGGGTAGCCATAGAATCAGCGGGGGTAAAAACGGGCAAATTGCTGTCCCAACCCGACGGAAGTTCTCCGTGGTAGGTTAAGCGTAATTCCTCTCCTTCGGTGCTATAAGCGTGGCTGTATTCTTCAAACAAATCTTGCCAATCTTGTTGCAGGGAAGCTCCTTTTTTACTAGGCTCCAATAAGTGCTCCTGCACTTCGTCGGGTACGTAAAAAAACTTGGCCGGATCCCAGCCTAAGTTTTCTTTGGCTTTTTTTAAATTTTCCTCGCCCAGCGGGTTGCCATGTACTTTACTGGTACCCTGCAAAGGACTGCCATAGCCAATAATAGTTTTAATTGAAATAAGCGAAGGCTTTCCGGTTTCTTCTTGCGCCGCGCGAATGGCTTGGTCAATAGCTTCAATATCATTACCATTATTTACCCGCTGGGTATGCCAGCCATAAGCCTCAAAGCGCGCTAATACATCTTCCGTAAAAGCGAGACTGGTTGGGCCGTCCAGGGAAATATCATTATCATCGTACAGAAAAATAAGTTTACCCAATTTTAAATGGCCCGCCAAAGAAGCAGCTTCGGCCGTTAAGCCTTCCATTAAATCGCCATCGCTCACAATGCCGTAGGTGTAATGATCAATTAAATCAAAATCCGGGCGGTTGTATTTGGCGGCTAAAAAAGCTTCGGCCAGTGCCACTCCAACTCCATTGCCAAATCCCTGGCCCAAAGGCCCGGTGGTTACTTCAATGCCCGGAGTGAGCATCGATTCCGGGTGCCCAGGCGTTTGCGAACCAATTCGCCGGAATTTTTCTAATTCCGGCATAGGTAAATCATACCCGTATAAATGCAATAAACTGTATAATAAAGCCGAGCCATGTCCAGCCGAAAGAATAAACCGATCCCGATTTTGCCAATGCGGGTCTTTCGGGTTAAACCTTAAAAAACGCGACCAAAGCACGTAGGCCATGGGAGCTGCTCCTAAAGGTAAGCCCGGGTGTCCGGAATTGGCTTTCTGAACCATATCCGCAGAAAGAAACCGGATGGTATTTATACTAAGCTCATCGAGCTGGGTTAATGTTTCGGTGGAATTTTGATTGGCCATAGATAACAAGTTGTGGTAAGACCCAAAATATATGTTAACGTGAAGTAGTAATTTTTATCTGGAAAGATTACATTTAATTACCGTGAACTAAAAAGGATATTATGATCTACTAGCGCTAATAGCCTTTATGTTTTTCTAACTAAATAGCATTAAAAAGGTTGTAAACTTATTATTTATGATGGATATATCAGCAAAACTAATTTGAATAGTTATTCCGGAATAAGTATTCGTATTAATAAGGCGAGGGACTAATAGAGGTCCAGCCACCATCAATAATAATTGTTTGCCCGGTAATATGACGGGCTTTTTCTGAAACCAAAAATACAGCAGCTTGCGCAATATCCTCCGGACTGGCTGGTCTTCCTAAAGGTGTTATGTTGGACCAGGTTCGTTCGTAATCAGCATCCAGGGCGGTTCGTTCGGTAAGGGTTGCCCCGGGAGCAATAGCATTAACCGTAATTCCATAAGCCGACACTTCTATGACCAGGTTTTTGGCCAGCATTTCTAAAGCAGCCTTAGTCATACCGTAAGCAGCCAGATTTTTATGGGCCTGATGACCGGTTACCGATGACATAAACAAAATGCTGCCTCCGGTTTGCTGCACTTGTATTTGTTTGGCAATGGCTTGGGCTAAGAAAAAAGAACCTTTAAGATTCAAATCCATCACCTGTTGAAAAGCCTCAGGCGTATAAGTAAAAAAATCGCCGAAGAGCGTTATACCGGCATTGGCTATGGCAATGGTAACCTGCCCAAAGTGTTCTTTGGCAGTAAGTATTAAATTGTTAATAAAAGAAACATCGGCTGCATTACCAGGTAAGCCAATGCAATTTGCGCCAAATTCTTCTTTGAGCTGAGCAGTTGCCTGATTTGTTAAAGTAACATTTAAATCGTTTAATACAACGGCAACTCCTTGTTTTAATAATTCGCGGCATATAGCAAACCCTATTCCCTGCCCGGCGCCAGTTACAATAGCTACTTGTTGATTTTCTTTCTCGGACATGTTAACTCGTTTTGTTTAGCAGTAAAGTACCTACCTCCAAATTTTAAATTTTGATTAACAAGCAGTTGAACCTTGTGGTTTTCAATCCAGGATAAAAGCATTTGCCTTGCTGTTTTGTTTAACAAGGTTTAAATCAGCCGGAAATACGCACATCCCTTTCATAAAAACAAATCTTTACCTTTGGTATCTGCCCCGACTTTCTTTCTTTAAAAAATTTGCAAATTGTAATCTTGAATTATTCGATGGTAGGACCTATTGCATCAATTAACCTATTCAACTTTATTGGCATAAGATGTCTTTAAACTAAATCGAAAAGGCTACTGAAATTATATCAGCTACTTGGTATTTAGTTATTTTTTGAGTGGCGGGTAATATACTCCTGATGCCTCCTGTTTAAATATGTTTTTAAACAAGAAATATATAGGATTTATCCCGGCAAATAATTTATATTTTTTATTCGCCTATCTTTGAATTATCTAAATAATATATTTACTATATATTTACTTCCGTAATGCAATAAGCACTACAACAATTAATCGATCTTATTAACTGCTAAAAACCAACCAAATCCATGACCACCAACTATAGCATTTTTCCAGAAGAACCTAATTGCAATCAAGCATTACCCTCGGCTAATGCCATGCTTATAGTTAATACGCATCAATCGTTCATTCAATTAAGCTGGAAAAGTTCTCCGCAAGTAGAGGAGTTAACCGAATGTATTTTAATAATCAGCGATTTGATCAAAGAAAATAATATTACTTTTTTCCTGCACGACCTCCGCAACGTAAATTTTACCGATATTAATATACAAAGATGCTTATCTAAAGTATTTTGCCTGCAAATATTAGCAGCGGGTATTAAAAGATTTGTTCATTTGGCTAAATACGAATTACCTGAGTTACTTATTTTGGATGAAATTACAACTTATATTCAAACTAAAGTTATTACTCACAAAGCAGTTAGAATGGAAACATGTACTACCCTTGAAGGAGCATTTGAATGGATGAATAACTCTGGAATAAAATCAGCTACTTTTCCTACGCAAATTGCAGATAAAATAGTAAATGTAGAACAAGTAAGTTACGAGTGGGCGGCAGCTGCTCAGATTAGCTCCTCTTTAAAGCAATACAAAGATAAAGCTGCCATAGTATTCCGGATATTAATGAAACGTAAATTATTTTATTCCGAGATTTAATCTTTTAACTTAAGGCATAAAACAAAAAAGAAAACCAATGCGGTTTTCTTTTTTGTTTTATGCTATTTCCTTTTGCCTAATTGTAAAGACGCGCTACTTGGCTGGGCTAGTTAGGTAATTAAAGTTTTTAATTTTTTTGCTTTAGTTAAAATAACATGAGCATTTAGCTGCGCTTCAAGTTACGCCTTTTCGGCCGATGAGCCCTAAATTAACCGGCAATCTTCTGCTGGAAGATTAATTATTTGATCTTTTCAACTTATACTTTCGGTAAGCAGTATACAGGTAATTCAGCCGCCTTTCGAGAAACAGGTTTATTTGATAATTGCTTGTTCCTAACAGATTTTTGCGGATTAATTTGTTACTGATTTTTAATACATGAAGAATTCCCAAAACCGTTTTGGCATTATCTTGATTTTGGGTGTTTTAGCTACTATCAGTCCATTTTCGATCGATATGTATTTGCCAGGCTTTCCGGCTCTTGCCCGTGATTTAAATACAACTATTGATCACATTCAATTATCCTTAACCAGTTATTTAATTGGTATTGCCCTGGGGCAATTGTTATACGGGCCCTTGCTGGACCGGTTTGGCCGCAAAAACCCGTTGTACGCCGGGTTATTAGTTTATGTATTGGCAACTGTTGGTTGTGCCTTCACTAACTCTGCTGATACTTTGATTTTAATGCGATTTGTTCAGGCTATTGGCGGTTGTGCAGGCATGGTAGCCGCTTTAGCCTTAGTACGCGACCTTTTTCCGGTAAGCGAAATCGCCAAAGTATTGTCGCTGCAAACCTTGGTTATTAGTGTTTCCCCCATGATTGCTCCTACCGTGGGAGGCTACGTTACCGCGGCATTTGGCTGGCAATACATATTTATAGTTTTAGCTATTATTGTTGTGCTGGTAATTATAGCTATTTACCTGGCATTACCGGCGGGCCGCGCTCCTGACAAGAGCATCTCCCTATTACCCCAGCCGGTATTACGTAACTTTTATTCGGTTTTAAAAAATCCACAATTTTTGACCTATATGCTGGCCGGTGGCATAGGTGCCGCGGCACCTTTCGCTTATATTTCTGGTTCGCCGGATGTATTTATGAATATTTACCAGGTGAGCGAACAAGAATACGGCTGGATTTTCGCCATTCTGGCTGCCGCCATGATTGGTTCCACCCAATTAAACACACCTTTGTTAAAACGCTTTTCAAGTGAACAACTCCTTACTTTTGCTTTAACTTTACAAACGGTGGTTGGTAGCTTGCTGGTAATTGGTAGTTTGGCCGGTTGGTACGGCAAGTATGGATTAATCCTATTGATTTTTATTTTTTTAGCGGGTCAGGGTTTAAATGTTCCTAATTCTTCGGCTCTTTCGTTGGCGCCTTTTGCCCGGCAGGCTGGTAGTGCTTCGGCTTTACTGGGGTGTTTGCGCATGGGGGCAGGCGCCTTAGCGTCCGCGGCCGTGAGTGTATTGCACAATCAAACCGTTTTACCTATGGTTAGCGTTATGGCATTATGCGCGGTGTTGGGATTAATATTATTACTAATAGGTAGAAAGCAAATACAATCCGGTGCCGGGAGCCCAGCAGACGCTGCTTTGGTTATACTGGAAACAGAACAACCTATACCTTTTAAGAAATAGCTGTCTTTTAATTATCAGGTAATTATGCAATATAAGCACTTAGGCCGTTCAGATTTAAAAATTAGCACGATTAGCTTCGGCTGTATGTCTTTAGCAACGGCCACTCCCGGAGAAAGTATTCGTTTGTTAAACGATGCACTGCACCAAGGTATTAACTATTTTGATACCGCTGATTTATACGACCAGGGAGAAAATGAGAAATTGGTGGGCAAAGCTTTTTTAGGCAAGCGGCATCAAGTTATTCTGGCCACTAAAGTAGGCAACCAATGGCGACCAGATGGTAGTGGCTGGGACTGGAACCCACGCAAAGAATACATTCTGCAAGCCGTTGAAGGCAGCTTGCAACGCCTGCAAACCGATTACCTGGATTTATATCAACTACACGGCGGAACACTCGACGACCCGATTGATGAAACCATGGAGGCCTTCGAAATTTTAAAAAAACAAGGTAAAATCCGGTATTACGGCATTTCGTCTATCCGGCCTAATGTGATCCGGGAATATGTGAAGCGGTCGCAAATTGTAAGCGTGATGATGCAGTACAGCTTACTGGACCGACGACCGGAAGAGACTGTTTTAGATTTATTACAAGGAAACCAAATCGGAGTATTGGCTCGCGGCGGTTTGGCCCAAGGTTTATTAGCCGGTAAACCCGCCAAAAACTACTTAAATTATTCGGAAGCAGAAGTGAAAAAAGTAGTTGAGGCGGTAAAAAATCCATTAATCCCAAACCGTACCGCTACCGTAACGACTATCCAATACGTGTTAGATCACCCGGCAGTAACTTCAGCCGTTTTAGGTATTCGTACAACCAATCAATTACAAGAAGCACTGCACATTAATTCAAGCGAAGTTCTTTCGAAAGAGGAAGTTAGGTATTTAAAAAAACTGCTTGTGCCAAACAAGTACGAGCAACACCGTTAAAAGCAATAGTTAAATATTAACCAAAATAACCTTAATAAATTCGGTAAGAACGTGTTATTACTGGTACTTGCGGCGTTTCATTTTAGGTTATACTTAGCTGCTAGCCGGAATTTTTACTTGCTGCCTAATGATAGTAAGTATTTGTTGATTGTTAGTTGCTCCTTAATCGCATTATAAATTACCTGACATGTCCTACTTTAAAACCTTGTTTAAACTAATGGAACCTTGTTTCTGAAAAAATTTTATACAAAAATTAAGTTTTTGTAATTAGTTTCTTTAGAACTAGGTACTAAACATTCTTGCCATATACTTCGGTCCTACATAATGATCCTGGATTAGCTAATTTTTTTGGTGTTGCTGCTAAACCTTCAGGTCAAAAAAATAAAACTGGTTGAGTTAATAGAAATACACCTTAGTAAACAAAATTTTAAATTATTGAATATTTCTAATAAATATTCACCAGACCAGAATCAAATAATTGCTTTATAAGACCTTAGAACCCTTCGGTTTTCTTCTAATATTAAGCTTTGTCTATAAACAAAAACGTAGGTTAATTTCTGGCTTTAATTAGATTTTTTTGAGCATACATTGATAAAATAGAAAGATTTATGTTTAATTTTTTCAAAATAAAAGGTTTTAATATTTGTATATTAAATTTTTACAATTTATAATCGCGTATAGATTAGCTTAATATAATTTTAGTGCTATTTGGGTTAGTACCAAATAAAGTTAAAAAGAATAAAAAATTATCGAATCAAACATTTACCATCTAAAATCATTCTTATGAAAACTTTAAACTTATTCTTAATTCCTCCCTAAGGTGATAGTTCAAAAACCCTCCACGACTTTAGCATAAACATGACCGAAATTCAACTTTCGGTCATGTTTTTTATTAGAGGATCATCCATTTTCTTGATAACCTGTGAAAACGCTAATCTTAATTTTACACTTTCAAACATAAAAAAAACACTACCAAGTTTAATGATAGTGCCTTTAGTATGAAGAAAATGTCGCTATTAGGATTTTATGCCCATTTTTTTAGCTATGTCTTTAAACATATCAGGGTCGAAATCATCGGCGCCCGGTGCGTTTAATTGCGGCTCTTCATCTAAATCCGGGGCTGGAGCACCTTCTGGCGCACCAAACCGTACCTCTAATGGCTGGCCATCTTCGGGGTGCGGACCATTAAATACCAATCCGGCTTTTTGGTAATCTTCCTGGCTGAAAGTATATAAGATCCGGTGTACGCCGTTTGCTTCGTATTTGCGGGTTTCCGGGAAGGCTTTATTACTAAGCTCGGGTACCGGAATTAATTTAGTTACATCGGAGCCAGTTAAGTGCTCCAATGCCCGGGCATAAGCCACCACGTGTAATCCACCCCGAACCAATAAGTATCCTACCATTTCGCGGGCCGTTGGGTCCGTTACCATTTCGTACACGCGCATTTTGTTAGCCCGAGCGCCACACTCCAAGAAAAAGTTATGGAGTAAATCTAATCTTAGATTTCCGCTGCTAAAAACATTTTGTCCGGTCCAGAAATTACCCATCGAATCCACCGGTAATGAAGACTGACCACTGGCTATAAAATGATAGGTATTGCGGGCGTCCGTAGCATTTTTCAGGGGGCCGGGTTCCGGATCGAATCCTCTTTTAGTAGTACCGGTTAATAACAAGTTGATGGCATAACTAACGGCTTCAATATGTCCGTACTCTTCGCCGGCAATGCTGCAAATTAAATCGTAAAATGGACGCAGGCGTTTCCGGCCCCGGAAATTAAACGATTGGAAAGTGTAATTCATTAACGTTGACATTTCGCCAAATTTGCCACCGAGTAATTCTTGTACCGCCGCTGCATCATTGGGCGAGGGATTGTTGGGGGTAGGCAGCTCAATAGGCAGCCGGTCCATTTTTAAGATCATAGTTTAACAGTTAACGGGTTAGAAAATTAGAACAAAATGATGATTTCCTAAACGTCGTTAACGCGGTAAAGTTTATGATCCAGGTTTCAGTTTAAGATTCTGTTTTCCGTATTTATCCGGATAACAGAATTGATTTTCTTTATTATTTACCAGCAAAGCCTTTTTTTATAAATTGGATTATACGTATTTATCCCGGATTTTTTTCTCCGGTTAGCTAAAATAATTAAGGGCCGAGATACGGTCGAGTACGCTAACCTATAAAACATTCAGTAAAGCAGCTAAACTACCGAATTTTATTTTTTGGTAAGATGTAAGATAATAAACCTCTATTGCCCAGGATAGAGGTTTATTGTCATTCATCCAGACTTATGGCTAGCAAGCAAATAGGGTTATTGGTAGTAAGATGATTTTACTTCGTGGTAATATCTTTTACCTGTTCCCGGATATCATCCATCTCGAAAATATTTTGCCAATTATCCCGGAACAAAATAGGTTTAGCGCGCTTGCTGATCTTATAAGCGGCATCCGAAAAGGTACCGTTTACTTCTTTAAACAATACGGCAATTTGAATGCGTAAATGACCCAGCACAAAATCGCGGGCCGCTGGTTCCGGCACGCCTAATTGCACAATGCGGTCGTAGCCTTCTTTTACTACTTCCATACAAGTTTGAGCCAGGGTTTCTACCATGGCGGGCTCCAGTATGGCCATTTGTTCCAGGGTAATCCGGTGGGTATCTTTGATAGGTTGGTACATATCCTGCGCCACTTTTTCACCAAGCTGGTAATGCGCTTCGGAACCGTGCATTAAAGCCACTACTATCGACTGTTTTGCCGTAATTCCACCGTAAAAATCACGGAAAGCTTCTTCGGTAGGTTCCCAGTTAAAAACACTCGGATGACAAGGGTGCGCAATCACGTAACCTAAATCGTCGCGGTGGTAAATCACGCCATCCAATGGTGCCGCCGGGTCAAGGGTCATCACTAAGGCGCCAGGTTTCATCTGCGGAATAATTTCCTCCGAAATTGCCCCGATGGCTACATCCGGAACCGCCAGAATAACCACATCAGCTTCCGGAACAGATTTTTCTTGGGTGCTCACGGTAACGCCGCGTTTTTTTAAATTTTCGATACCCTGCGGACTAACTTCCAGGTAATCCAGCAAATATTGGGAACAATTTTGAAAGTTATCGGTGAGCCGGCAACCCATTTTACCACCAGCCCCTACAAGTGTAATTTTAGCCATTGTTTTCTTATTTAAAGAGTTGTTCGTTATTAATTGTTCGGTAATAAATGCGCGAATGCCCGATAGCTAGTAAATTTTTAAATTTATTCGTATTTGAATTCTTCCATTGCTTTAGGATTTAAAAAATGACTGCAGATACGCCAGACTTTCCTCGGCCCAAACTTCTTCTTTCTGCAATGTTACTTGCATGCTGGCCTCCGGTACTACCCATTGTTCCAACACCGCGGTTTGGCACCGGTTGTACACCGCTAATTTATGTAGTAGCCAAGGCAAGTTTAACATCCCCTGCCCGGCCGGCCGGCCATCTATCTGAAAGCCCATTAAATGAGGCAAGCGCTGAATGCCAAAATCTTTTATGTGCAGATTAACGGTAAAGGGGGCTAACTGCTCCACAATCTCTTCTAATCCTTCCCCAGCTCCCATGGAGTTAACCGAATCCAGGCAAATACCCACGTAGGCACTATTTACTCCCTCAATAATCTGGGCAAATTCCCGGGCTTTCAGGCGATCATGGTTTTCCAGACCTATGGTTATTTGGTTAGCTTCTAAAAAAGAAACTTCTTTTTTAATTATTTGGATAACCTGAGAAATTTCTGGTTCGTAGCCCGGACCATCAATCACAAACCGCAGCAAACGGGCGTTTAACTTTTTGGTTAAACCCAGATAGTGGTGCAAATGGTTACTGGTTAAACCGCGGGCTCCTATTTCCAGAGTAATCCCGGCAGTACCGGCTTGTTCCAGTAGAGCTTGCAAACGCTGCTCCGGCAAAGTATGCAAAGGTAAATTATCACCAATCTGCACTAACCGTAACCCAAAAGCCTGCGCTTTCCGGATTAAATCGAGCTCGGTGATTGGTTTGAGCGGCAAATTGCCCGGAACGCCTACCGCCCAGCCATACGTGTAAGTACTAATTCCCAGTTGCATGTTTAATTTTAGGTATTCTCAGGTAAAATGATTTTTAAAGAATAATTGCGGTTTAGAAGGTTAAATTTTTAAAAATTTAATAGCGGGCAAACCTTTTTTAATCAGAGGGACTTTCGCCGGATTAACCGGGTTGGATTGGCTATTTGTTCCGGCCGCTTTTCCAAAATAAGCCGACCAGTAGTCCGGCCCATTGCTTCGAAATTCGTAGAAATTACCGTTATGCCTCCTTCCAGAATTTCTTTCATGGGCGTATCATCGTACGAAATCAAGCCAATGTTGCGGCCCAGTTTTAGCTTTGTTTGGTGCACGTGCTTTACAAAAGAGATTAGATCCCGGTCGGAGAATAAAAGATAAGCTTCGCCGGGTTTTACTAAGGCCGGCGTAAAAGTATCTACCACCACGCACGGTATTTTATGTTTTTGTTTAAAGGCCGCAAAACCCGCCAGAATTCCTTCCGGCACAAACTGAAACTGATCCCGGGATAACACCAGGGTTAAACAAGAGTATTTGGCCAGTAAATCTTCCGCGGATTGCAACGCATTTAAAATATCTTGCTCAAAACTTTGGTAAACGGCGGCATAATTACCTTTTAGTTTGTTAATGGATTTATCCAGAACTACTAGTTTCTCCTGCGGAATTTGCTTTACAATCGTGGAAACATCTTCGTTAAAGTGCGGCATGATTACGTAATACTGGTAATTGCCCCGGTTATTCTGGATTAAACTTTGAAACAAGTCGCGGTCGTAGTGATGAAAAAACAGGTTTAATCGCGCGTTTGCCGGCAAAACGGCCTTTAAAGCATAGAAGAGCGTTTCTTTGTACGCGTTTAGCGTATCGAAAAGTAAAAAAATATTTAAAGGACTGCTTACTTCGGTAGATACCACGTAAAATCCTTTACCCTGTTGCCCCCGAATAATGCCGCGTTGCCGTAGCTCTTCGTAGGCTTTGGCTACCGTAACTTTCGCTAAACTTTGTTGTTGGGCCAGTTCATTAATCGAAGGCAGTTGCTGGCCATGCGCTAAACCTCCTTTTTCAATGGACATCAGAATACCATCCATAATTTGCTGGTATTTCGGACGATTAGAAGTAGTATCAACGGGAATCAGCATTTCCAGGTATTTAAAGCTCCATCCTAGCGGGATTAAAATATTATTTTTTAAAAATTATCTTCTGGTTTAAAATTTTGAATACTCCAGAATCTAATTATATTTGTTTAGCCAACCAGTAGAGTACAGTAGAGTTAAGACGAAGGTACTATTTTTTTAAAAATTACCCTACAAAGCATGAAAAATTTAAAATTTGCGGTTTTTGGTACTGGATTTTGGTCGTTCTATCAACTATCCGGGTGGCAGGAACTAAAGGGCGTGGAACCCATTGCTTTGTATAACCGCACGCGCAGCCGGGCCGAAGAAATTGCCCGCACGTTTAACGTACCGCACGTGTACGACGACCCAGAAGAGCTTTTGCAAAAACACGCTGCCGAACTAGCTTTTATCGATATTATTACGGATGTAGACACCCACGCGCTTTTCACGCAAAAGGCTGTTGAATATGGTTTACCCGTTATTTGTCAGAAACCCATGGCGCCTACTTTGGAAACGGCCCGCCAGATGGTAGCGGCTTGTAAAAACGCCGGCGTTAAATTTTACATCCACGAAAATTTCCGGTGGCAAGCGCCTATCCGGAAAGTAAAGTCTATTTTAAAGTCCGGAGTATTAGGTAAGGTGTTCCGGGCCCGGGTTACCTTTATTTCGGCTTTCCCGGTTTTTCAGAACCAGCCTTTTCTGGCCGAATTAGAAGAATTTATTTTAACCGATATTGGGTCGCATATACTGGATATTTGCCGCTTTCTTTTCGGCGAAGCCCAATCGCTGTACTGCCAGATTAACCGGGTAAACCCCAGTATAAAAGGCGAAGATGTGGCCAATGTGCTGCTGCGGATGCAAAACGGAATTTCCTGCTTTGCCGAAATGTCGTACGCCTCTATTCTGGAAAAAGAAGCTTTTCCGCAAACCCTGGTGCAGGTAGAAGGCGAACTCGGCTCATTGGTCTTGAGTCACGATTTTCAGATAAAAGTTACTACCCGACAAGGTACCACTGCTTATTCAGCAGAACCTAAAATGTATAGCTGGGTTGATCCGGCGTATGCCGTGGTGCATTCGTCGATTGTAGATTGTAACCGCAATATTCTGGAAGATTTAAGGGATAACACTACCGCCGAAACTACCGGGGAAGATAATTTTGAAACGGTGCGTTTAGTACATGCCGCTTACGAATCGGCGCGGCAGAACAAGGTTATTAATTTTTAAAAAAATGGTGCTGCAACTACAAGAAATTTCTAAGTATTTTCCGGGAGTAAAAGCCTTAGAAGCTGTTTCTTTCGATTTACAGCCCGGCGAAGTGCATGCCTTATGCGGCGAAAACGGCGCCGGTAAAAGCACCTTAATGAATATTTTAACCGGCAACCTGCAACCCGATGCCGGCACCATCCTGCTACATGGGCAACCCACGCGGATCAACGGTCCGGCCCACGCCGCGGAGCTGGGCATTGCCATTGTGTATCAGCAGCTCAGTTTAACCGATGCGCTTTCGGTAGCCGAAAATATTTTTGCGAACCAACAACCGCGTAATGCCTGGGGCTTTATTCAGTATGCGAAATTATATGGCCAAACCCGGGCTTTGTTACAGGACTTGCAAATAGATTACATTCAGCCGAAGCAATTAGTAGCGGATTTATCGCCAGCCGAAAAACAAATGGTAGAAATTGCGAAAGCCTTAGCCAAAAAGCCCCGAATATTACTCCTCGATGAACCAACAGCCTCGATTACCGCCCGCGAAACAAAAACCTTATTTACGTTAATAAAAAATTTAAAAAAAGAAGGCAAATCCATTATTTACATTTCGCACCGGCTACCCGAAATTTTTGAAATAGCCGATAGGGTGTCGGTTTTAAAAGACGGGCACTACCAGGGCACGCAACCAATAGCAGCCGTTACGCCCGAAAATCTGATTCGCTTAATGGTAGGCCGCGATTTATTAGGGCATGATCAGGCTTCCGGGGCCACTAACCAGGAACTTTTACGGGTAGTAAACTTAGCGGGACCTGGTTTTGCTAACTTAAACTTTACCTTACATAAAGGCGAGATACTAGGTTTAGCGGGTTTAATAGGAGCCGGTCGCTCTGAAATGGCACAAACCTTATTTGGTTATTTACCCCGGCAGCAAGGACAGGTTTTTATAAATGGCCAAGAAGTTTTCATCCATCACCCGGCAGAGGCTATTGCGGCCGGAATGGGATATGTACCGGAAGAACGAAAATCGCAAGGTTTGTTCTTAGATCGTACGATTACGGAAAATGTAGTGGCTGCGAATTTAGCTGCTGCGGCTCCATCTGGTTATTTTGATTTTAGAATAGCCCAAACTTTAGCGCTGGAATATAAAGAAAAGCTACAAATAGCCACGCCCCACGTGCAGCAAGTAGTGCGTAATTTAAGCGGCGGAAATCAGCAAAAAGTAGTACTGGCCAAATGGTTACTCACCAACCCGGAGGTGTTACTGGTAGATGAGCCAACACACGGCATCGATGTGGGAGCTAAGTCCGAAATTTACCAACTCCTCCGCCAATTAGCGACTGCAGGTAAAGGTATTTTGCTCATATCCAGCGAACTACCCGAGCTATTAGCTTTAGCGGATCGCATTTTGGTAATCAGGCAAGGAACAATACGGGGCGAACTACCCGGTTGCCAAACCACCGAAGAAGAAATTATGGCTTTGGCTAGTTGGTAAGAAATCAAGCAAATGCTCTAGAGCTAATATTAAGTTAGAAGACCCTTTTGCATAACCGAACAAACTTAATTTTAACTACTGTTTAATAACCTTAAAGTTCTGCCTATAAATAAGCAAAAGTCGAACATCTAAAATCTATTATCCAGTATCTAACATTTGGCTGCGCATTCTTTCCGGAATATAAAAAATTTAAAAAATTGACTCTAACCAGTGCTGACTACCGCTAATCCATGAGAAAACTTTTTCAAGACCGAGTTACTTCTCTCAGTATTACCATTTTGCTGATTTGCCTTCTGGCGAGCCTTATTTTCCCGAAGAACTTTCCCACTTTTGAGAATTTGAGCCAGGTATTGCTGAACTTATCCATTGATACCATTGTGGCCGTGGGCATGATGCTCTTATTAATTGCCGGAATGTTTGATTTGTCGGTGGGTTCGGTGGTGGCTTTTTCCGGGGGCTTAGCGGCTAATCTCATGTTCTTCCACCAGGTACCAGTGCCAGTGGCTATTTTGGCAGGTTTACTCAGCGCAATCCTAATTGGTTGGGTGAACGGGTACTTAATTGCTTACCAAGGAGTTAACCCCATGATTCAAACGTTAGCTATGTTGGGTATTGTACGCGGAGGAGCCTTACTGGTAGCCGGGGCTAACATCCAGAACTTGCCTTATTGGTTTAATGCCATTGGGCAAGCTCGGTTACTGGGCATTCAAATGCCGGTGTGGTACATGCTGCTAACGGTAGCTGTATTTTCGGTGCTGGTTAACAGAACTGTTTTCTTTCGCCGTTATTATTACATTGGGGGCAACGAGAAAGCGGCCGAGTTGTCGGGGATTCTGGTGAAACGCATGAAATTATACGCTTTTGTTTTATCGGCTACCCTGGCGGGTATTGCGGGCATTTTACTGGCTTCTCGTTTAGGAGCGGCCATGTCTACTTTGGGCCGGGGCTTAGAGCTACGGGTAATTACGGCGGTTATTCTGGGAGGTGCCAGTTTACAAGGCGGTGTAGGTAAAATTCCGGGGGCTTTATTGGGAGCTTTATTTATGGGGTTGGTCGCCAATATCATGATTATTGCCCGCATTTCGGGTTTATGGCAAGATATAATTCTGGGTATTATTTTAATTGCAGCGGTTTGGCTCGACTTATATCTGCAAAAACAAAGTCGGGGAAATTCAAAAATTTAAAATACGTTTTTTAAAAATTAATCTATAACCTGATGCAATTACAAATAGCTTTACGGGATCTGCTAGTTGGGATATTAACTTTAACGGTGGTTAGCTGCGAGTTACCGCCCCGGCAAAAAGCCGCAACGCCGGAAGGCACCATTCTGACCACTGTTGAAAACGACCAGATAAGACCCGACGAAGAATACGTAATGGTTACCACGGCTATTAGCATGCCCATGTACGTGAACCACGATCAGGCGGCTTTTAAGCGCTGGGGACAAAAAATGGGAGTTAAAACCGCTATTCTGGGTCCGTCGGAGTGGGATGTACCGGCCCAGATTGAAACCATCGAACAAGTCATTGCTTCCCGGCCGGCCGGCTTGCTCATCAACGGCACCGATCCGGGCATTGCCCAGGCTATTAACAAAGCCGTAGCCGCGGGCATTCCTACGGTAGTATACGATTCGGATGTACCTAACTCCAAACGCCACGCTTTTTTGGGCACCGATTGGTACCAGATTGGTTTAATGCAAGGCGAAGAAATGGTGCGTTTAACCGGAGGCCAAGGTAAAATTGCTTACATGGGTATTCTGGGCCTTACTAACATGGAAGCGGGTTTTCAGGGATTACTGGATGTGTTAAAAAAATATCCCAAAATGCAAGTGGTGGGCAAATACGACGATAAAGCCAACGTGGAGCTGGCTGCCAAAATCACGTCGGATGTACTAGCTGCTCACCCGGACTTAGCCGGTATTTGCGGCTTCGACTCCAATTCTGGTCCCGGTATAGCATTAGCGGTAAAAGAAGCGGGTAAAGCAGGCAAAGTAAAAATTACCACCGTCGATTGGGAGCCGGAACATTTACAACTGGTAAAAGATGGCGTTATACAAATGCTAGCCGGTCAAAAACGCGAATTATTTACCTGGTACGGCGCCCAGTTTTTATTCGATATGGTGCACCGTACCAACCGCCTGTCCAGCAACGATGCCGCTTCCGGTATTACCAATGTGCCCACCACCATTAACACCGGTCTGCTCCGCATTACAAAGGAAAATGTCGATCAATTTTTAAAAAAGTAGTGGCTTTCATTTAAATTATTGAATTAGAGATTCGCTAAGAGGCCAACTCAGTTCTTTCCAATAAGGTATCGCGCCAGCCAGTTGAGAGGACTTGGCTTCATACATTAGTCTTAATGAATAATCTTCTAGTTAAACTGCTATCTACCATCTACTAGCAATCATACCGTCCACTTAGCCACAAAAGTAAGTTTAAGAGCAGGATGGATTTTTCCAGAAAATCAAACTATTTTAAAATTTACTTATTTCGTGCTACTTAAACCGAAATTAGGGTAATTTCAAGCTGGTAACCAATTATAACTAAATACATGCTACTACACGCCGGACCTGTGCAGGCTCTCTACGACCGCGGTTTTTTGCGATACATTCAAATTGCTGACCACGAAATAGTACGGATGATTTACTTTGCCGTCCGCGACCAGGATTGGCAAACCATGGCAGGCTCTATTAGAGGCGAGCACATTCAAACTACCCCGGATACTTTTTCGATTAGCTATACCTCCCACATCAACCAGGATGCTATACAAATGGAATGGCAGGTAAGTATATCGGGGCGGGCCGATGGTACTATTACATTTGATATTGAAGGCACAGCGCAAAGCAATTTTTTAAAAAATCGGGCGGGCTTCTGCGTGCTGCACCCCATAGCCGGAATTTCGGGGCATTCCTGCCGCTTAGAACACCCGGATGGGAGTGCGAGTTACGGCCAATTCCCTACTTACATCAGCCCGCACCAGCCTTTTTTAAATATAAAGGCCATGGAATGGCCCGTAGCAGAACAAGGCCTTTTTCGTCTGGAATTTAGCGGCGATATTTTTGAAACGGAAGATCAACGGAATTGGTCCGACGCTTCTTTTAAAACTTACTGCACACCGTTGAGTCAACCTTTTCCGGCCCCGGTAAACGCCGGCGACCAGATTAAGCAACAGGTAATTTTTAAAATAGTGAAGCCTTTCCCCATTTCGGTAACTCCTTCACCGACCGCTTTACTCCTGCTAATTGAAAAAGATAAAATTGCTTTTCCTGAAATTGGTTTCGGCCTGAATACCTCTGGGGCGTATATCACTCCCGAAGAAGCAATAAGTTTGAGATCAGTAGGTAGTAAACACTTGCGCGCCGATATTTTCTTGAATGAATCAGGTTGGAAAGAACAGTTAGAACAAGCTGGCCTCCAAAGCGAACAATTAAACGCTGCCTTAGAGTTGGTATTATTTTTCGGCAAAGAACCCGCTGTAGAAGTGGGTAATTTTGTGCATTACCTGCAAGAGCAACGACTGCCAATAAAAAGCTTAGTGTTACTGGAGGCCGCCCGCCAATTTACCACAGATACTTTACTGCAAACCATAGTTCCGGTTTTGCGTACCGCTTTTCCCGGAATACCCTTGGGTGGCGGCAGCAATACGAATTTTACAGAATTAAACCGAAATCCCTTTACTTTTTCTTTCGTGGATTTTGTGTCGTATCCGGTTAATCCGCAGGTGCACGCTTTTGATGATTTAACTTTAATTGAAAACGCTGCCGCGCAAGCCGATACCGTAAAAAGTGCCCAACACTTAGCGGGCCACCTGCCGGTGCATGTATCGCCGGTTACTTTAAAACCCCGCTTGCATGAAGTAGCCACGTCTGGCCAATCTTATAATACTCCACCTGATCCACGGCAGCCAAGTAGTTTGATTGCTGGCTGGACTTTAGCGAGTTTAAAATATTTAGGCGAAGCTGGCGCAACTGCCATTACTTACTTCGAAACCACCGGCCCGAAAGGTATCTATCATTCTGGTAAACTTTTCCCAACGGGTTATCTTTTTCAATTTCTTCAACAATACCAACCGCAATATATTGTACCAACTACCTACACTAAACCGCTGGAAGTAACCCCCCTCCTGCTCTTAAATGCAACCGGCAGCTGTTTACTCCTGGCCAATCATTCCCCCGATTTGCAAGCAATTACTTTACCTGCTCATTTTACGGTTCACACCCACACCTTGATCGGTGAAGATACGGGTTCAAAAATTTACGCCGATTACTTACCTGGTCAGCAGATTACACTTAAGGCTTACCAAGTAGTGGCACTGGAAGGAGCTTTAGGTATTTAATATTTTTGCAACAAGCCAATGCCAGATTTTTTTAAAAACACAAACCACGGCGCCTCCTCTTGGCAGTGTCCTCACTGCCAACTTTTATTAAAGTTATACTACAGAGGTAGTAAAAAATAGTGCATATTTTTAAATTTTTAAACCGCGCAGGAAAGTTAATTCCCTAATTTTCTGTTTTTTAAATTTTTAGATTAGTTAGGTGATAACAGCAGTCAGAGTTCAGTTGTACACTTTATCCTGGATTATGATTCTTGCGGATAAAACACAACTTCAGAAAATAATGCTTATCTTCGCCTTTTTGCCCAGTGTTGCAAGAATCTTCATAACCTAAATTTAGACGAACGCGAAGTAATTAGTCTGACTAAACATTTTGGCTAAAGAGCTGAAAACGTAATAAAGCTGGGTAAACTAAGTCCGGAACACCAGCAGGTAGTGATTGCTGCCTAACATCAAGGGCTATTTACAGATAGAAAAAATAAAATTAAATTTAGGGCAAATAGATTAGCCTAATTTACGTATTAATACCAATAAGCCTTCGGTGTATTACGGAAGCTTTTATTTTGATTCCGGAATAGCCTTTATTATTTTATGATTTTAGACGCATTAAAGACGAAAACTGCCGCTAGCCACCGTCATGTAGAAGCCAGTCCGTTAATGCAGCCAATTGCTTCCCGCACGCTTACTCCGCAAAATTACACCCATATTCTGCGGAAATTTTACGGTTTTTTTCAACCTCTAGAAAATGCCATTCATCAATTACCCACATTAGAGCATTATTTGCCCGATTTAGGTACACGCCGGAAGTCCGGTAGTATTTTGCAGGATTTACGGGCTATTCACCAGGAAAACATGGCGCTTACTGCCATTCCGCTGTGTCCTGAGGTGCCTCTTATAACGCAGGTAAGCGATGGGTTTGGAGCTTTGTACGTGATGGAAGGTTCTACGCTGGGAGGCAAAGTAATTTCTAAAATTGTGTACGAAACGTTGGGCTATACGCCCGAACACGGCATTTCTTTTTTTAATGGCTACGGTACGCAAACCGGCCCTAAATGGAAAGCTTTTCAAGAAGCCTTAGTACGGTTTGCTGCAACTCCCAGCCAAGAAGAAGAAGTGGTGCAAGCAGCCATCCGTACTTTTCAAAAATTAGAAAATTGGTTTCATAGTTCATTAATAGCTTAGAACTACCGCCTAAATGAGTTAAAATTATCCTTACTACAATTTTCTAATTTTAAAAATTCGGTTCTGCTAACCAATAACCTTTAACGAACAACTCATTACATGAATATACCCACCACTAAAAACTACGATTCTGAATTCTGCGGCAGTTTGCCTTTACATTTTATAAACATGGTACAACCGCACGGTATGGTAATGGTTGTGCAAAAAGAAACGTTTATAATCCGGCAAATAAGCGAAAACGCCGGAGAATTGTTAGGAGTTGGAGCGAGTGAGTTACTGAACCAGGAATTAGCCCAGTACGTGTTGCCCGAGGATTTAGAAGTTATCCGGCACAAAACCCAGCAGTGGAACATCAACGACCGGATTCCGGAAGATCTTACTTTTCGGGTACATGATACCGAAAAAAAGTTTAGTGTAGTCATTCACTCTAAAGAAAACTATATATTACTGGAACTGGAACCCAGCTTAACCCCGGCGGCCGGCGAACTCGATTTTGTGCACATTTACCAGGAAATTATGTTTATTCTGGCTGCTTTTAAGAAGGCCGATAACATCGAGAAATTATGCCAGATTGCGGTTACCGAAATTAAAAAATTATCCGGCTTTGATCGGGTTATGATTTACAGGTTTGATAAAAACTGGAACGGCACCGTGATTGCGGAAGCTCTTGCAGAAGACTTGCAACCGTATATGAATTTGTGTTTTCCGGCTTCGGATGTACCCCGCAATGCCCGCGAGTTATATTTAAAAAATTCGTTTCGCTTGATTCCTAATCGGGAATATACTCCGGCCCGGCTGATGCCGGTTCTAAATCCTATCTCCTCTAACTTCACCGATTTATCGGATTGCAATTTACGGAGTGTGGCCAACGTGCACCTGCAATATTTAAAAAATATGGGAGTGCAAGCCTCTATGTCTACGCCTATTATTAAAGACAACACGCTTTGGGGATTAATATCCTGCCATCATAAAACGCCTAAAAACTTATCGTTCGAAATGCGTTCTGCTTTCGTGCTTTTATCTTCTATTATTTCGTCGCAGGTAGTGGCTAAGGAAAATGAACACAGCTTAGGCCAGATTAATGAGCTAAACGAAGTGTTTACCAAATTGCTGGCGCAAATGTATAACCAGCTGGATTTTGGGCAAGGCTTGGTACAAGGCCCGTATACCTTAACCGATTTATTTCGGAGTTCCGGCGCAGCCGTAGTACTGGATGGCGAAATAAAAAAAGTAGGAGAAACGCCTAAAACAGCAGAAATTAAAATTATTGTACAATGGTTGCAGCGCAACCGGGTAAATAAAATTCATACTACCGAGAACTTACCCCATCAACTCGAAACAGCTAATACTTTTAAGAACAGGGCCAGTGGTTTAATTGCTTTACCTATTGCGTTAGAGCGAGGGGATTATATTTTAGGTTTTCGCGGCGAATTAGTGCAAACCATAGCGTGGGGAGGCAACCCGAACGAAGCCATTACCATGGAGCCGGATGGAAAAACTTACCATCCCCGCAATTCTTTTACCATCTGGCAGGAACAAGTTAAAAATACTTCTTTACCTTGGTCGGAGCAGGACATTCACATAGCGGAACAACTGCGGATTGCCGTTCTGGAACGTATTGTAAAAGATACCCACTAATAATAATAACCAAAATGATTTACTTTAACAGTGCAGGTTATTTTAAATTTTCGAAAAGGTGACTGTTTGGGTACTGCTAAAGCGCATTGCCGTTGTATGTGGATTCACAAACGGCTTTCGTGTCTTTTTGCAAAAGTCATATCCTTATTCATTTATTGTTCTTAATTTTAAACTTGTTTAAACCTTAACCCGGAATACACGTCTTTAGCGCATACATTATCCGTATTTATACATATACCCCGAAATCAGCTTAAATTTTTAAAATAATACGATTGGCATTGCTTCTGCACCAAAAGAAACACGCCTCCGATTACATCTTTATTTTAGTTGATTTATGATTTAAGTTTTACGGCTACGGCACATTAAAATGGATCCCAAATCAACGAACATAAATATGACTTCCGCATCCGTGTACCAACCCGATCAACGGAAGTTTAAGGTGCCAAATTCAGATATTTTCGTGGTAGCTATTGGTGCCTCGGCAGGTGGTTTAGAAGCTATAAACGAATTTTTTGATCATTTACCTTCCACTACCAACGCGGCGTTTGTAATTATACAGCACCTTTCGCCTACCCACAAAAGCTTAATGCCCGAGTTGTTGGCTAAACACACCAGCATGCCCATTAGTGAGGCAAGTGAAGGAATAACCTTACAACCCAATTGCATTTACCTGATTCCGAATAAATCTATCTTAACTATACAGTTAGGTAAATTACGGCTTTCTCTAAAAAGTACAGCTCAGGTACCCAATTTAGCCATAGATATTTTTATGCAATCGCTGGCAACGGATAAAAAAAATAAGAGTATCGCTATAATCTTATCCGGTACCGGCAGTGATGGCAGCAGGGGTTTAGAAGCGGTGAAAGCAGCCGGCGGTCAGATTATTGTGCAGGAGCCTACTTCGGCCCATTTTGATGGCATGCCCAACAGTGCCATTGCTACTGGTTTAGCCGATGCCATATTGCCGCCCAAAAGCATGTCGGCTTACCTGATTAATTACATCAACAATTACGATCTATATTCCGACGGCGTGCAACCTAATTTGCTGCCGAGTAATAATGCGGTGGTAGAAGAAATTCTGGAATATGCCAAACAAGCCTGTGGATTAGATTTCACGTCGTATAAACGGCCTACGCTTTTCCGACGGGTAGCTAAACGCATGCTGGAAACTAATTTTGAATCCTTTGAAAAATACTTTACTTATTTAAAAGAAACCCCCGCAGAAGTGCAGCAGCTTTGCGGCGAATTTTTAATTAACGTTACCCGATTTTTCCGCGATGAGCGGGCTTTTGCCATTCTGGAAGAAAAAGTAATTCCCGAAATAGTAAAAATTAAAAAGCACGATGATGCCATAAAAATATGGGTAGCCGGTTGCAGTACCGGCGAAGAACCTTACTCGCTGGCTATGTTGCTGGATACGCATTTAAATAAGCTCCAGCTTCATATTCCGGTAAAAATATTTGCCACCGATGTTGACAAAGAAGCCTTGCATGTAGCCTCCCGAGGATCTTACCCCAGTATTATAACGCAGGTACTGCCTTCGGCTATGCTGGCTAAGTACTTTATTCGCCGCGGCGAGGATTACTCGGTGTGCGAGCACATCCGCAAGATGATTATTTTTGCCCACCACGATGTGGCTAAAGATGCTCCGTTTAGTAAAGTAGACTTAGTAAGCTGCCGCAACATGCTTATCTACATGGATGGTCCGTTGCAGCAAAAAGTGCTGAACTCTTTTCACTTTGCCCTGAGCCTAGGGGGCTTTTTGTTTTTAGGCCCCAGCGAAAATTTAGGTTCGGTAAAAGACTTTTTCTCAGAAATTAGCCGCAAATGGAAAATCTACCGCAACCTGGAGGTTTCCCGAAAACAATTACCGCCGCATATTAGCGTACGTAAATTGCAGATTGATTCGCGCCCCCCCGAAACCATCCGGATTAAAAATACCAAGCAAAATTTGCAGCACCAGATTGGTGCTATTTTTAACGCGGCTTTAGTAGAAGAATTTAATTATGCGGGAGTTTGCATCGACGAGAATTATCAGTTATTGCATGCTATTGGTGATTATAAAAAATATCTCGATATGCCAGATTGGCAATTGCATTTTAGTTTAACTAAAATGGTGCCCGAGGAGTTGGCCGTAACCTTGGGAGCATCCGTGCGGAAAGTAGCTAAAAGTAAACAAAAAACCGTTCTGCGTAACGTAAAGCTAAGCCGTAATGGCACCACCCGGTTCATTGATATTGTTATTAAACCTTTTTTAACCGGCGAATACAGCGAACGTTTTTTGTTTATTTTATTTAGTGAAGCTACCCGTTCCAAAAATCAGGAAGAAGCATACTATAGCAATAATACCAATCACCAGGATCAACTAAACGCCTTAGAACAAGAATTAAACGAAACCAAAGAAAATTTATACACTACTTTCGAAGAGCTGGAAGTATCGAACGAAGAACTTCAGTCTAATAACGAAGAACTGTTATCGGCCAACGAAGAATTACAAAGTACCAACGAAGAACTCCAGTCGCTGAACGAAGAGCTGCACACGGTAAATACCGAACATCAGCAAAAGATTAAAGAATTGCTGGAGCTTAACGAAGACATGGACAATTATTTCCGGAATGCCGATATTGGGCAAATGTTCGTGGATCAACAGCTAACCATCCGCAAATTTACCCCGGCCGTTATTAATCAAATAAATTTAATTCCGAACGATATTGGCCGGCCATTGGCGCATTTCTCGAATAACCTCAAGTACGATCATCTGCTGGAAGATATTCAGGAAGTAATTGAAACCGGAGCTCGGATCGAAAAAGAAATTCAATTACGGTCGGGCAGCTATTTTTTGATGCGGTTGGTACCTTATTTAAAACAAAACAACAAATTAGATGGGGTGGTAATTACTTTTGTTGATGTTACCCTGCTAAAAAAACTAAACAACACCCTAGAAGGAATATTAAACAGCTCCATTAATGGCATTATCGCCTTAAAAGCCATTCGCAACCCAGTTAACCAAATTATGGATTTTGAATGGTCGATGGCCAATGAAGCAACCGGCCGCTTATTTAAAAAAGATCCTGCTGCTTTAATCGGAAAAAGTTTCTTGGAAGAATTGCCGGGCATGAAAAAAAGCCGGTTATTTAACCGTTTGGTACAAGTAGTAGCTACGGGTGAGCTGCTGGATTTTGAACATTTTTATAACTACGATGGTCTGGAAACCTGGTTCCAGACGGTAGCTGCGAAAGTAGAGGATGGCTTAACCGTAACCTTTGCCGATATAACGGAGAAAAAAGTAGCCAGCCAGAATTTACTGACCGCTTACCAGGAAATACAGGTAGTGGAAGAAAATTTAAAAAAACTTAATCTTCAACTAGAAGAACGCATTCTGGACCGTACCCGCGAATTGTCGGCCAGCGAAGAACGGTTCCGGCTCATCTCCTTAGCCACCAACGATGCCATCTGGGACTGGACCTTAATAGACAATAAGTTGTGGTGGAACGAAGGTTTTAAAATTATGTTTGCTTACACCAACGAGCAAATAGAACCCGGGGTAGAGTCGTGGTTTAAACGCATTCACCCCGACGACAAAGAACGGGTAACAGCCAGTGTAAACGAAGCCATTAACCAAAGCCAAGAACAATGGTCGGCGGAGTACCGGTTCCGGAAAGCGGATCATACGTACGCGCATGTATTTAATCGGGCGTTTATTATTCTGGACGAAAACGGTATTGCTTACCGCATGCTGGGCTCCTTAATTGATTTAACCAATTTAAAACTGGCTCAGGAAGAATTAAGCAAAACCAACGCCGACTTAACTCGCATCAACAACGACCTGGATAACTTTGTTTACACGGCTTCACACGATTTAAAATCGCCGATATCTAACATTGAAGGCCTGTTATATCACTTAGAATTAGAGTTAGCGGAGGCAGATGACCACATTTTAGAGATCTTAAGTCATATCAAAAAATCCGTAGATCGGTTTAAGGCTACCATTAAAGATCTGACGGAGATCACCAAAGTTGGAAAATTGCAAGAAGATGACTTTACCGACGTGGATATAAAAGAGCTGCTCGAGGATATAAAACTCAGCATTAATAATTTGATTGAAGACTCCGGCGCCGAAATAAACTTAGAATGTGAACAAAGCCCTAAAATTAAATTTTCGCGCAAAAATTTAAGAAGTATTTTGTATAACCTGGTAAGTAACTCTATTAAATACCGCGATTTTTACCGGCCGGTTAAAATTAAAATAACTACCGAAAAAACGCCGGAGTATTCGGTGCTCGTAGTAGAAGACAATGGTTTAGGCATTGAAGAGTCGCATCGGGCTAAGCTCTTTAGCATGTTTAAACGTTTTCATAACCACGTAGATGGCTCTGGCATTGGTTTATACATTGTAAATAAAATTGTAGAAAATGCCGGTGGTAGAATAGAAGTAAATAGTATCCTAAATGAAGGCACCACGTTTAAAGTATTTTTAAAAAATAATTAGAATGTACTGCTAAAAAACAAAAAAGGTCACTTTAAAGCAAAGCGACCTTTTTTGTTTTTTGGCAGTACCAAGTAAGCTTATTCTATAATCTCGCGTTCTTCTAAATAAGCCCACATGGCTTCTTCATTGGCTCCGGTTATAAAGCCGTAAACTAACATTACGGTATAAACGCCAGCCAGTAATATGCTTAAGGGAACACTAAATAAAATAGAAAATAAAGTAGTACCAAGAGGATTAAGTTGTTTTTCCATTTTGGTGGCGGCATACATGAAAAACAGTAAATTAAAGCCAATGGAAAAAGCGATGAAATTGATTAACTGCAACATAGGTCAAAAATAGGATAAATAACGAAGTACGATCTATAGATCTAAGTCAGCAGTTCTTAATACTGTTAATTAGACAATGCTAATTTAAAAAAATAATTATCAATGCAAACAACTATTAAGAGTACTTTACGTATAGTGCAACTTCTTTATTAAAATACTCCTTCTATTTACATTAAAATCAGTTCTTTAACCCTCTTCTATAAATCTATTTAAGGTTAAGCTCATTTCTTTGCCAAGATAAAGTTTGACAGTAAATACTTACCCTAGCTAAACACTTAATTCTTCAAGTTAGTAGGGTTTTCTTCATAGTTACTTTCGCTTAATGAAGTAAAACTTTATTATTAAAAATTTTGCTATATTTTTTAGCTAATTAAAGGGCGTAATTGCTAAAATAATTAACTTAGCTCCATGGAAGAGCCACTGTACTTAAAGGGCCGGGGTGCCCAACTTAACCCAGTAAACCGTTACCGGAAAAATGAATATGTAACGGAGCACCCGGAAGGCTTGGACGAACCTTTACTGGAAAATTCTAAAACAGAGTACTTTACCGAAAATCCTAAAAAAATAATCAACAAAGTAGAAAGCCCAGATATTGGCCTTTCTTATTCTATGAACCCGTACCAGGGTTGTGAACATGGTTGCATTTATTGTTATGCCCGCAATACGCACGAATATTGGGGCTACAGCGCCGGTTTAGATTTTGAAAGAAAAATAATCATTAAAGAAAATGCCCCGGAAAAGTTAGCCGCTCAGCTGGAAAATCCCAATTGGCAGGTTATGCCTTTGATGCTGGCCGGTAATACGGATTGTTACCAACCCATTGAGCAAAAAAAGCAGCTCACTCGCCGGTTACTCCAGGTGTTATTACAATACCGCCATCCGGTAAGTATTATCACTAAAAATGCATTAATCCTGCGCGATTTAGATATATTATGTCAGTTAGATAAACTAAACTTATTGCATGTAAATATTTCGCTTACCACTTTGAACGAGGAGTTACGAACCAAATTAGAGCCGCGCACGTCTGCTGCCACTAAACGCTTAGCAGTCATAAAAAAACTTAGCGAAGCGGGCATATCGGTAAATGTAATGTTGGCGCCCATTATTCCGGGCTTGAACGACCACGAAATTCCGGCGCTAATACAACAAGCGGCGGCGCACGGAGCAAGCTCGGCAGCCTATAACATTGTGCGTTTAAACGGTTCTATTGGCGAAATATTCCGCGATTGGATACATACCAATTATCCTGACCGGGCCGAAAAGGTATTAAACCAAATTGCGGCTTGCCACGGCGGGCAGATCAATGACAGTACTTTTGGGCGGCGCATGACCGGGGAAGGACAATGGGCACAAACCATAGGCAGTTTATTTCGGGTAACCAAAGAAAAATACATGAAAGGTCGGCACATGAAACCATATAACTATCATTTGTTTTGCTCCAAAGCGGGAAAACAGTTAGGCTTGTTTTAATTTTTTAAAATTTTTGCTCTCAGAAAGCGCTACTTGCTATTTTACCTTTCAAGTGCCATACTGGATTGAATCATTATTTAAAAAAGTAGCTCAGAAACTATTACTAGAATGTAGCTTATTAAAGGAAATTTTTTAACCACTCGATTAAACTTTTGGTTGTTCCGCTACTCTAAGAATTAAATAAAATTTATACCGATATGAAAAGTACTTTTTTTGCAATTGCCTTGGGGTTAGTAACAATTACTACTACCTATGCTCAAACCGGAAATCAAACTAATACAGCTCCCAATCAGGAAGCTCGCCAAAGAGCTACCCCCGAAGAACGGGCTGATCGCCAAACCAAAATGATGGCAAGTACTTTAGGCCTTTCCGCGGATCAGGAAGCTAAAGTTAAAGCTTTGAATTTAAAACGCTTAACGCAAATAGATGCTTTACGGGAAAGCAAAGAAACACAAGCAAACGTAGACCGCAACCAAGCCAAAACAATCCGGGACAACTGGAATATAGAACTCAAATCTATTCTTACTCCGGAACAATATACGAAATACGAAGCCCAACAAGGAGAAATGCGGGGAAAACGCTCCCGCATGAATGGCTCCCGGAAACGGTCTTAATAGGCTATTTCTTAATAGCAATCAATGAAAAACAAAAAATGCAAGCATAGGGCTTGCATTTTTTGTTTCCGGCTTTATTATCGGAAGTATTCTTATTCACTTACAGCTGCTTTGTAATATATTTTTAAATTTTAATCTTTTAGTAAACCCGTTCGCTTCAATAAGGCTTTTGGCGAAGGCTCCTGCCCCCGGAAACGTTTATAAAGAATCATAGGTGGTTCGCTGCCGCCGGCTGATAAGATATGTTTTTTAAATAAATTGGCCGTTTGCTTGTTAAATACACCTTTCTCCTGGAAAAACTCAAAAGCGTCGGCATCCAGCACTTCGGCCCACTTATAACTATAATAACCCGAAGAATACCCGCCTTGAAAAATATGGGAAAAGGAACAACTGGTATTGGTACCGGGTACCAGGGGTAAAATTTCGGTTTCAACTAAAACATTTTTTTCAAAAGTAAATACATCCGGAATTAACTCCACTGATTCGATATTGTGCCACGCTAAATCCAAGCGCGCTAAGCCAATTTGCCGCAAGGTAGCGTAACCAGCCATAAAATTGGTACTTTGTTTAATCCGCTGAATGAGTTCATCCGGAATAACTTCACCGGTTTGGTAGTGCCGCGCGAATAAATCCAAGCTTTCCTTCTCGGTGGTCCAGTTTTCAAAAACCTGCGAAGGTAATTCTACAAAGTCCCAGTACACGTGCGTGCCAGACAAGCTGGCATAAGTACCATTAGCAAGTAAACCATGTAAAGCATGCCCAAACTCGTGAAATAAGGTCCGTACTTCGTTAAAGGTGAGCAGAGCTGGTTTGGTGGGTGTGGGCTTGGTAAAGTTACAGACAATAGCCACGTGGGGCCTTTGGTCCTTTTCTTTTTCTTTTTTCTGCGACCGGTAAGAAGTCATCCAGGCGCCGTTACGTTTGCCGGGTCGCGGGAAAAAATCGCAGTAAAAAATTCCAATATGCTGCCCGTTTTCGTCTTCTACTTCGTATACTTTTACATCGGGGTGGTATGTTTGGATAGTGGTATTTTCTTTATAAACCAAACCATATAATTTGTGAGATACCGCAAAAACCCCCTCCATTACTTTTTCTAACTGAAAATACGGTTTTAATATTTCGTCGTCAATGGCGAATTTTTCTTTCTTCCATTTCTCGGCGTAATACGACAAATCCCAACGTTGTAATTGTTCCGGGCCATTTATTTGCTGCGCGTAATCCGTTAAACTTTGCCATTCTGTTTGTGCTACGGGCTTGGCATGTATTAATAAATCTTCCAGAAATAGTTGCACCTTGCCGGGAGTTTGAGCCATTCTTTCTTGCAGCACAAAATCCGCGTGGGTTTTAAAACCTAACAATTGCGCGCGCTCTAGTCGCAATTGCACAATTTTTAAAACCACTGCTTCATTGTTATAAGTATTATCCTGGCAAGCCCGGGTGGCATAAGCCCAGTACAACTGCTGCCGAAGCTCCCGGTTATCGGCATAAGTCATAAAAGGAATATAACTGGGTAAGTGCAAAGTAAACAGCCAGGAATTTTCTTTTCCTGTTTCTTTAGCTGTTTGAGCCGCCGCTTCCACCAATGATTCCGGTAAACCGGCTAAATCGGCGGTATTTTTAATTTCCAGCGAATAATCGTTAGTTTCGTGCAGCACATTTTCGCCAAAGGTTAACGATAACTGCGATAATTGATTATCTAACTCGCGTAAACGTACTTTATCTGTTTCACTTAAATTAGCGCCGTTCCGGATAAAGCTTTTATAAGTTTTTTCAAGCAAGGTTACGTCTTCAACGGTTAAAATAAGCTCGGATCTGACTTGATATACCTGGTTGATTCGTTTGAAAAGTACCTCGTCCAACATAATATCGTTGGCGTAGGCTGTTAATAATGGCGAAATTTCTTTCGCTAAATGCTGTAGCTCCAGATCAGTTTCAGCCGCGTTTAGATTAAAAAAAATACTGGAAATCCGGTCTAGTAGCTGACCACTTTGTTCTAAAGCCAGAATGGTATTCTCGAAAGTTGGCGGTGCCGGATTAGAAGTTATTTGGTTTATTTCTGATTTGCCTATATGCAGCGCTTTTTGAATAGCGGGCAAATAGTGCGAGTGCCGGATTGAATGAAAAGGTGCTGTATCAAATAAAGTATTAAAATCTTCTAGAAGCGGGTTCATGCACTAAAATTATATTTTTAAATTTAATTTTATAAAGAAGCTGCATACAGTTTTAGAACGTTTGCCAAGCCACTCTGGCCCAGCATATTCATCAGACTATAATATCTTCGATAAAGGCTTAATTTAATTTTATAATTCCGAGATGCCGATTATTTTCTTGAAATAAATCGAGATAACCCTATTTTATCTAGCGTTATCTGCGTATAATCTAATTTGTAAAAGGGCTTACCCGCAAAAATTACTCAAAAAGCATAGGGACTTGCAAATCATTTAGGTAAGGGTCTAGGCAGGTGGCTTTGGTGTAAGTTCTGATTAATCCAATATCTTTTAAATTATACAAAAACCAAACTTCGGCGTAAAAACTACCTAGCCAGTAAATATTAATTTTGCACCAACCTTTTATCCGATAATGCAAGTAGTGGCCCTCTTGGCGAATAAATTGCATTTTTTCTGATAAAGACATTAACTCGAAATCTGAAACACCTACCATCAATTGTTGAAATTTGGCTATTACTAAAACTCAAATTAATAATTTTATACTTCAGTAAGCAAAATATATCTAGCCTCTAACGAAGCAGACTATATTTTTGCTATTTTTTTAAGGTACATTTAATTTTAAACCGCCAGGATTTAAAATTAAATGTACCTTAAAGCTGAAAAATGAAATACAAAGCTATAATGCCGATGAAGGTGGTAATGATACCCGCTATAAATTCAGGTTTACTTTGGGGCAAAGCGCAATGGTCGCATTCGTGTTGGTTAGCGGCATACTGATGACCACACTTTGCACAAACTTTCCATTCAGATTTATTAAGTAAAATTTCATGTTTCATAGCTTTCCGGATAAAAGAGTAATTCCCTAAATAAACACTTTAAATATACCCTTAAACTTTTAAGAATCAAGTTTTTACTTAAAACAATTTTAAAAACCTTTCTAACAATTTATCAACCTTCCACCCGCTACTTTTGACATTTTAACTTTTTTAATTGTAAATGTACCGCTTATTTATGCTGTTGCTCATTAAATTAGTTTTAGCGCCGCGGTTGTTTAGATTTGAGCAACCGCAGCGCTAATCTCCACTATCTGGTACACTCAAAAAAGCAATCTATTAGGTTTAACTTAAGACTTGTATTAAAATTTATTTTTATCCATAGCTTAAAAACAGTATAACTTTTTTTCATTTTTAACGTTAAATATTTACATTTGCATATATAACATTATAACTATTCAAAAAATAACTTTAATTCTTTTTATTTACCCCGGAGTTTTTTAAATTTATATCTATGAAGAAATTATTTCTAAGCTTTATAATAGTTGCTTTTTTTAGTTGCGTGGCTCAAGCGCAAGATGTTCCAGCTTCAGCCGACAAAAGAATAAATTTACTCACCCGGGTAATGGCTACCGAGCTTCAGTTAAATGAGGCTGAATTTATTAAATTACGATCATTGAATCGCGAAAGAATTTTAAAATCAGACGAGATTGCTGTTCTCTACGGTTCTGATGCTGCTGTAGTAGCAACTAAACTTAAAGAGGTGGAAGATAATTTCGATAAGCAGTTTACGGCTATCTTAAACCCGGTGCAACAAGCAGCTTACACTAATTACAAACAAACTACCGAAGAAACTAAGCTTACTGCGGCGCAGGTCGAAAAAGTAGATAAAGCAAATGCAGCTTTAAAAGACAAAAAATTAAAATAAAGGAACTATTCCCACTCCTGAAAGGCCGCTCTTGAAAACAGCGGCCTTTTTATTTGGGCATAATGAAAGAATTTTTAATTTTAATTTATATTATCTTTAATGGTTGATACTCTACTGGTCTAACCTGTTTTCTTCTTACTTCATCCAAGCTTTTGTTCCAGTATTCATTTACACCGGATTATGAAGCACTCGCGTATACCCGTTTTAAAAGCATTAATAAGCGTAAGGCACCGGTCTTTTTTCTTTACTAATTAAAGAAAAATTTAAAAAAACGGATTAAATTTTAAATTTATGAAAACCAGTAAATTATATAACTTTAAAGAAATGAATTCTTACCAATTTATCGCGGTGGTAGGCTTGGTAATGACCTTGGTGGCCCACGGAATTTTGGTTCTCACGGATAAACATATTTCTAGTTTTAACGCTTTATATGCTTGTTGGGTGGGTGTATTTGTTATCGGTGCCATCATAAATTATAATACGAAACCGCACGACCCCCATGGGCACCATCACCATCATTAATTTTTAAAATATTATAACCGCATGACAACACTCGCTACTGGATCACTGGTTGGTTCTAATTATCCGGATAAAATGGATTGGCTGCAAAATACAGCTTTAGGTGTATTTAGTATAGGCTTGCTTTTTGTTTTTATCAGTGGTTTTCAGGCATCTGGTTCCCGTACCATTATGTTCACAGGAATAGCCCTCGCAGTAGTAGCTTTGCTCTTTTATTTTTTACGCACCTATTATAAAACTCCTCCAGGAGTCCGGATCAATGGCATTTGGCATCGGAGCGCTACCAGCCGGGGTTTAATTGCTTGGGTTACCGGTGTTTTTTAACTGGTTTTTACGTAGTTTTATACTGGTGGCCCGACTTAATGACTGGTTTAATTCGTAGTATAGATCCTTTAAGTAAACTGCTGCGCGGAATAGAAGCTGACCGGTGGTTTTTATACGGCACATTTTACACCCTGGCTGTTTTAATAATGGGCGTGCGGGCCTTACTAAAATACCGCCACAGTCCTTACCAAATTATTCGTACGCTTTCGGTTATGTTTTTCCAGTTAGTTCTGGCTTACTTAATTCCATATTTTTTAATTTTATTTAATCAACCGGAGTTTTACTTATCTTATTTCTGGCCGCTCAAATATGACTATTTATTTCCGGGTACGGTTGATTATTTAATTAAATCGCCGGGAGCATTAGGAGTATTTTTTGTTTTCTGGACGGCCGTGATATCTTTAGTTGGCGTACCGGTATTAACTTATTTTTTCGGAAAACGCTGGTATTGCAGTTGGGTGTGCGGCTGCGGGGGATTAGCCGAAACGGCCGGTGACCCTTACCGGCATTTATCCGATAAATCCCGGAAAGCTTGGCAATGGGAAGTAGCCATTATCTACCCTATATTGGGTTTTATTGTCCTTACTACCGTATTGCTGTGGGTAAACGCCATTACTGGTGGAGGTATTCTTGGTGGCTTATCCAATGGTTTTTCGCAGGCCTACGGCTTTTTTATTGGTTCTATTTTTTCGGGAGTTATTGGCGTTGGTTTTTACCCGATAATGGGTTCTAGGGTTTGGTGCCGGTTTGGGTGCCCCATGGCCGCCTATTTAGGTATTCTGCAAAAGCATTTCTCCCGTTTCCGGATTACTACCAATGGCGGCCAATGCATTTCTTGCGGCAATTGCTCTAACTATTGCGAAATGGGTATAGATGTACGTTGGTACGCCCAGCAAGGTCAGCCCATTATTCGGTCGTCGTGCGTGGGCTGTGGCATGTGCGCTACGGTTTGCCCACGGGGAGTTTTAAATTTGGAAAATGGCCCCCTACCAGGCCGCTATCAACCCAGCGCGTTTATCTCGCCGGAAAATGTTCGGATTTTAAGTTAAACTATTTTATGAAGTTGGTGAGTGCTTTGTAAAAAGCTTCGGGGGCTTGCAAATGCGGAATGTGTCCTACTCCCGGTAAGCCCACCAACTTACTCGATCTAATTTGATTAACGGCTTTTCTGCCCAGTGCCGGATAATTGCCAGCCCGGGCTAATACTGCTTTATCTTTTATAGCGGCTTTGCCCACTACCGTTCGATCGGCTTGCCCAATAATGAGTAGCGTAGGCATTTGCAATTGTTCCAGTTCGTAGATAACCGGCTGTTGGTAAATCATTTCGTAGGTTTGCGCCGAAGTTAAGGCCACCGTTGCGTAATCTTTGCTGCGGGTTTGCGCTGCCGGCACTTTTACCCACTCTTCGTATTCGGGCAACCACTCCGGAAAGTAAGTTTTAAAATAATTGCTGATGGATTCTTCGGTGGTTTTAAGTTCTCGTTGGTAAGAAGCATCCAGCGTAGAATAAGGTACAATCATCCGATAATCTTCCAGGCCAATTGGATTTTCCAATACTAACTTAATGACTACTTCCGGGTACATTAAAGCAAACCGGGTAGCCAACATTCCTCCCATGGAATGGCCCACGATAACTGCTTTATTTACTCCCAAAGTGTCTAGTAATTGGCGCGTATTGCAGGCTAACTGATGAAAACTATAATGTAAAGAAGGTTTCGATGATTTTCCGAAGCCGATCTGATCCGGTACAATTACCCGATAACCTAACCCGGAAAGATACTTGATGGTTTGCTGCCAGTAAGCTCCCATAAAATTTTTTCCGTGCAACAGCACAACTGTCGGTTTCAGCGAATTGTTTTGTGTAGGTGCCACATCCATATAAGCCATCTGGCAGGCTTTATTCTCCATTTTTAAATGAATGTAGTGCACCGGGTACGGATAAGTATAAGCCGACAGTTCAGCATCCAGTACTTCCGGTATTTCGGTATTTTGAGAAATGCCGAAACGTGGTAAAAAAACAAACACTATAGTTAGTAGTAATAGTAGCTTCCGCCGTTGGATTATAGGTTGTATAATCATTGGATAGGTCTATTCAGTTAAGCTTTCTTTTTTTGAAAATTTAAAAAAATGCTTCTTAATTGTTGCAAATACAACATGTAAGTTAGTGTAGTTTTATTGGAATTAATGTGCGGCTTTTTAAATTTTACGAACAATCTCTTTATTTAGCCTCATAAGGCATCAAATCAGTAAATTATTATTTATACCTGCAAACAATTAATCCTGTACAACTTACGCTTCCGTAGTTAAGGTTTTAAGTATTTGCAAGGCATTTTGTACGTGTTCCAGTGGCTTTAACTGCGCGTTAAAAGAGTACCGGATTATTCCTTTTATATCAATTACATAGGTCGCCCGTCCCGGAATTAAACCTAGGGTTTTAGGCACTTCATATAATTTACGCACTTTACCCCCCGGATCGCTAAGTAAAATAAAAGGAAGCTGATACTTCGCCGAAAAATTTTGGTGAGAGTCCAGATTATCCGAAGAAACGCCTACTACTTCAGCACCTTGCTCCTGGAAAATCTCGTATTGATCCCGGAAAGAACACGCTTCGGCCGTACAACCCCGGGTGTCATTTTTCGGATAAAAATATAGCACTACACTTTTTTTATTTTGTAAACTGCTTAAACGAAATACTTCCTTTTTCGCAGTTAGTAATTCAAAATCAGGAGCAGAAATTCCGGTTTGTAACATATTTTTGAGGGTATGTGCCTGTTGGGTGCTAATAAAATTATGCATTATTGCCTTTTAACAATTATGTAACCGTTATTCTGAGATCTGGTTTCGGAATTACTATTATTTATTCTTCTGTACATTGTCTTACCTTTGTTGGCATGCGGCTTATTCACGTTATTATTCCGGCTTACAACGAAGAAAAATCTATAAAACAAGTAATTACAGCTATTCCGCAGGAACTAGTAACCGAAATAATTGTGGTCAATAATAATTCTACGGACCAGACTGCCCTGGTAGCCCAAGCCGCCGGTGCTACCGTTTTGTTTGAACCTAAGCCGGGATACGGAAATGCTTGTTTATCCGGCATCCAATACTGTTTAGCCAAGCCGGAACAGGCTAGGCCCCACATTATTGTTTTTGTAGACGGTGATTTTTCGGATTATCCGGAAGAAATGCCTTTGTTGGTACAACCTATTTTGGATAATCGGGCTGATTTAGTAATCGGCTCCCGCGCTTTGGGTCACCGGGAAAAAGGCGCCATGTTGCCGCAGCAAATTTTTGGCAATTGGTTAGCTACCAATTTGTTAAAACTATTCTACGGAGCCGCCTTTACCGACTTAGGACCTTTCCGGGCTATTCGGACCAATGCTTTGGTACAACTAAACATGCAGGACCGCACCTACGGCTGGACGGTAGAAATGCAGTTAAAAGCCGCTAAATTAAAATTACGCTGCGTAGAAGTGCCGGTAACTTACCGCAAAAGAATTGGCTTTTCTAAAATTTCGGGTACTGTTAAAGGCACCTTTTTGGCCGGCTACAAAATAATCACCACTATTTTCCGATATTTATAAGTGATGAGTACTTTGGCTTTGCTTCTGGTAGTAGTGTATGGTTTGTGCCTGATTTTAGTATTTTGCTACAGCTTAATTCAGTTACATTTAACCTTTTTGTACTATCGGTGCGCAAATAAGAAAAAAGATTTTCCGGATTTTCCGCTTTATTTACCAAATACTTTGCCCTTTGTTACCGTGCAATTACCGGTTTATAACGAGCAGTATGTAGTTGAAAGGCTCATTGATGCCATTACGGCTTTAGACTATCCTTTAGAAAAATTACAAATTCAAGTACTGGACGATTCAAATGATATTACGCGTGATCTGGTAGCTGCCAAGGTTGCTTTTTACCAAGCGCAAGGATTTGATATAACGCAAGTACTCCGGCCGGAACGCACGGGATATAAAGCGGGTGCTTTGGAGTACGGCTTAAATCTGGCCACTGGAGAATTTATCGCTATTTTTGATGCTGATTTTTTACCAGCGCCTAGTTTTTTGAAGCAAACCCTTATAAAATTTAAAAATCCAGAAGTAGGATTAGTACAAACCCGGTGGGGTCATGTAAACAGCAATTATTCTTTACTCACGAAACTACAAGCCTTTGGCTTAAATGCCCATTTTACGGTGGAACAAACCGGGCGCAGTTGCGGGCATTATTTTATAAATTTTAACGGTACGGGCGGCGTTTGGCGAAAAACCTGCATCCTGGATGCCGGTGGCTGGCAGACCGATACGCTCACCGAAGACCTGGATTTAAGTTACCGGGCGCAGTTACGCCACTGGGAGTTCCGGTACCTGGAACCCATTATTGCTCCCGCGGAGTTACCAGTTACCATGCCGGCAATCAAATCGCAGCAGTACCGCTGGACCAAAGGCGCGGCGGAAAATGCCCGTAAAAACTTAGGCCCGGTTTTCCAATCCAATAAACCCTGGTCAACGAAAATACACGCCTTATTTCACTTAGGTAACAGCAGTGTTTTTGTTTGTGTGTTCCTGCTGGCTTTACTGAGTGTACCCATCTTATTTATTCCGGATTATTATCCGCATTTACAAGCTTATTTCTTATCGCAAGAACTTTTTTTAATTAGTCTGGCGAGTTTAATTGCATTTTACTGGACTTCTTTCCGCTGTTCTAGTCCTAACCAAGCAGCTTCCTGGTTGCAATTTTGCCCGCGTTTTTTCTGGTTTTTGTGTTTCTCCATGGGTTTATCGTTGCACAATACTGTTGCCGTGCTGGAGGGCTATGCCGGCAAAAAAACTCCTTTTATCCGGACTCCTAAATTTAACATCCAAAAAGCTTCCGATCCCTGGCGAAATAATTTGTACCGTACCGCTTCTATCAACTTTCTGATGCTGCTGGAAGGTATTTTGGCCTTGTATTTCTTAGCCGGAATCTTGTTTGGTTTTTACTTGCAGCGCTATGGATTGCTGCCTTTTCATAGCATGCTTACGCTGGGCTTTGGTGGAGTATTTTTCCTGACTGTTAAACACAGCCGCTAAACACTATGGCGCGCACAACATCTGCTATTTTTCTGGTACTCGTATCAGTTGCGGCTTACGTAAGTCTCGGGTATGTTACAGAACGGACCCACTTCTCCCATGTGCTATTTTTATTTGCGCTGGCTTTTGGAGCTTACGTTAAATTTGGTACTAATAAGTATTTTTTTTTAAAAATTGCATTATTAACGGCCTTCTTTTTTCGCTTTTTGTTCTTGTTTTCCTGGCCAACCTTATCCGATGATTATTTTCGTTTTATTTGGGATGGCCGTTTACTAGCGGCTGGTATTAATCCATTTGAACAACTACCTTCCTATTATCTGAAGTTACCGGAACAAATTCCGGGCATTAATCCGCAATTGTACCATCAGCTAAATTCACCGCAATATTATTCCGTTTACCCGCCAGTGTGCCAGTTTATATTTGCAGCCAGCGCCTGGTTAGCGCCCGAGAGTAATTGGGTTTTGGTAGTTATTATGCGTTTAACTATCCTGATAGCAGAAGTAGGAAACATCCGAATTTTATTAAAGTTACTTCAATATTATAATAAGACCGCTAAACAGGTACTCTGGTATGCCTTAAACCCATTGGTAATAGTGGAGCTTACCGGAAATTTACATTTTGAGGCTTTACTGCTATTTTTTTTACTAAGTAGTTGGTATTTCATGACGCAACAAAAACTACTTTTTGCCGGCATTTTGTTTGGTTTGGCTGTAAGTGTAAAACTGGTGCCTTTACTAGTAATGCCCCTAATTCTGGCGCAACTGGGCTGGCGCAAGTTTGTGGTATTTGGCAGTGCGGCCGGGTTCAGTTTTGTAGCTTTGTTTGTACCTTTCTTCTCCCCGACTATCCTTTTAAACATTGGGCAAAGCATCAACTTATATTTTCAAAAATTCGAGTTTAATGCCAGTATCTATTACCTTTTCCGATGGTTGGGCAGCTTAATGGCAGGTTACAATCCGATTGCTATTCTAGGACCAAGTTTATCGCTGCTTACCGCAGTGTTAATAAGCATTGTAGCTTTTAAAGGCCGGAAAAATCTTCCGGAAAAACAGCCAGATTATTGGCTTGGCGCCTTTAGCTTATACTTTTTTTAGCTACCACCGTGCATCCCTGGTATTTAACTACGTTGGTAGCATTGTCCGTTTTAACCTTTTACCGATATGCGCTCGTGTGGTCGGGTTTAGCGGTATTGTCGTATGCTACTTATCAAACAGCCAGCTATCACGAAAACTTGTATTTAACCGCTTTGGAATACAGTTTGGTATTTGGTTGGTTGATTTACGAGTACAAAAAACAAAAAAATTTAAAAAAAGAGGCGTTTCCCGCTTTGCTCTCCTAAATCTATTATTCCTTGGTACTCACTTCCAGCATGGGGTGATGTAAAAAATCTTTTAATGGCAATAAAGTCTTAGCAATGGTAAGGCATTGACTTAAGAGATCTGGCTGAACGAGTTGCTTATCTGTTAAAGAGTGAGTAGCTACCCAACTCCGATGTTTCAGGTAATTTATAGCTGGGTTGGTAGCTTCGTAGCCTTTGGGGTTTGTTTTTAATTTTTCACCGGCCAGCTCCCGGCCGAAACAACCCGTAAAATCAGGATTCTGCACGATACTGGCAAACACCGAAAAATTATAGTCTATTTCTTGCCGTACCGCTTTCAGGTGATTGGCCGGGGGCATCCACAAGCCCCCACCCATAAAAGATTGGTTACCCGGACTCAAATGAAAATAATAACCTGGATACACCGATTTGCGACCGCCCGGTGCCAAGTATGCGCCAAAATGATCTTTGTACGGACGCTTATCATTGGAAAATCGCACATCGCGATAAATCCGAAAAACAATATCCTTTGCGTGCTGGTCGCTTACACTGGCATCAAACGCACCAATACCTTTCATCCACTCGGTAACAAACTGCAAAAAATCTTCGCGCGCTTGATCGTAGCGAACCTTATTTTCCTGAAACCAATGGCGGTCATTGTTACTTTTTAAATCCGAAATAAATTTTAAGGTATCTGGTTGGAAATGCGTGTTCATTTAGTTGAAAAGTTGTAAGGTTACAAGTTACAAATTGCAACTTGTTAAATTAAAAGGTTTTGCTTTTACTAAAAATTGGAAAGTTAAGAATCTATTTTAAAGTTGATGCGCTATATTCTTAGATTCTATTATTTCATTATTTCTAATGGTTAAACTTGCAGCCTGCAACCTGCAACTTGTAACTCTAATGCTGCCAGTAAGCATACCGCCGGATAGATTTTAACTCTAAAGTACGGCCATCGTAAGATTTTTGGCGCAATAAGGCGTGTGGGTACTGGGTATCGAACCAGTATTGGCTTTGTTTATCGGGATTTAATTGAACGGTAACGAGCCAGGCACCAGATGCAAATTTAGAATCGGAGCTGCGACTAACTTTAAACTGCGCTTGGTATAGCTGTGGTGGAGTAGCTTTAGACGTTTGCTGTAATTCGTAAACCGGTGCCGAAAATTTTAAATTTTCGGCAAATTTAAGGCTCCGCAATGTGTAAGGCAGTTGATCTTCGAATAAAGCCAGTTTTTTTAATTTTAGCTCGCCGGTTCCTTGGTTATCCCAGTACGAATTAAATTGATAATTAAAAAAGTTGCCTATTTGGTTAATGGCCTTAAAAGTAGTGCCGCACCATTCCTGCGACGAACTCGTTAGTTTATAAAGTATTAAAGGATTTTCTCTTTTAAAAAATAAAGAGGTTAGATAATGGTACGGGTAATTATCGGTGGGTATGCGGGCAAATTCGTTTACTTTCATCACCGGGAACAGATCTTTCCGTTGATAATCATCCGTTTTAACGTTAAAAGCTTTGTTAAAATCTTCTTTAACCGTAATTAAAGTATATTCAAACTGCCGCGATTTATTATATACCACGCGTTGTGCCTCGTAAATAGCCACTTCGGCTAAGCCGTCGTCCCAGAATTTATCTTGCGCCCACGCCGATTTAAAATTTTGACCATAATCGGCTTGGCCAAAGGTGTCCGAGGGGTTAGAGCAGGAAAGTACCCCACCGGTAAAAACACCTAAAGCAAGCAGCATAAGCAGGTACGATTGATCAGGCAAAAACAGGTTAGAAAAAAACTTCCGGAACATGCCCCAAATATACCACGTGGCAATGAAGCCACCAGCTCTTTTGTCGGATTTAAATCTGACCCATTACGTACATATCAGCCATAGTAGGATTAACGCTGCCGCCTTTCGGCTCCAGAGTAATGGCAAAAGCTTGGGCCTGATTAACGGCTTTCATGCGCTGAACTGCCGTAGAATCGGAACGATCGCTTAACATGCCGGCATCTATGGGTTTGCCGTTTTCTAAGGCCCACAATTGATATTGCCGGTTAGCCGGGGGCTTAGGCAAATCCGCCACTTTTACAAATACATCTTTGGTTTCGGTATTCCAATAAACCACCGCTAAGGAAGACGGCGATTTAGGAACACCTTTTAACTTAACCTTTTGCGTAAGACGGTGGGTTATTACCGCCAGTTCATCCGCGGTTACCTGGTATTTCTGATTAACTTGTTGCAATTGCTGGGCATAGCTCTCCTGCGTAGCTAAAGCTACCTGGTAGCGGTTTTCGGTAGTTTGCCAGTTACGATAAAAATAAAAATTTAATCCGGCACTTATTAATAGCAAAACTGTAGCCGCCATGGCCCACCAACTATTAACCGAGCGTACCGGCACCGGGGAAACAAAACCAGGATTATCCAGGTCTGGCGAGAAAGGAATTTGCTTAAAATTACTTTCCCCAGAATCTGTTGCGGAATACTCGGGCAACCCTGGGTTTGCATTTATTCTGCTTAAAATATTTTCTTTTAAATGAGCTGGTGGTTCAACGGCATGTAACTGGGCGTAGGTATCTAGTGTTTCAGATATAGCATCCAACTCTGCTTTAATTTCCGGGTAAAGTGCGACCATACGTTCCACTTCGGCCTTTTCGGGCGGTGTTAGAAGTCCGGTGGCGTACAACTCTAATACTCCGGATGCTATGTATTCCTGAATATCCAATTTATTTATTACTTATTTCAAAAATTTTCCTAATGCTTTAATGGCGGCTCTGGCCCGGGTTTTAACCGTACCCAGCGGAATAGCTAATTCCTCGGCCACTTCACTCTGCGTAAATCCATCAAAATACATCATATCAATTACTTTCTTTTGTTCCGGATTAAGTTTCTCGGTTAACTCCTTTAAACCAATATGTTCCGGGCGAAAGCTACTTGTATCGGCGGTGTATTGTACCTGGCTTTTTTCTAACGCTTGTGTTTTAGAACCTACGCGGTATTGTCGCGAACGGATTTTATCAATTGCCAAATTTCGGGCAATATTTATAAGCCAAGTAAATAATTTTCCTTTGGATGAATCGTAAGAAGAAAAAGACAACCAAATTTTTACAAAACACTCTTGCAGCACATCTTCGGCTATTTCGGTATCTTTTACAATCCGTAAAATTACCCCGTACAAAGCCGCCGAATACATGTCGTACAATTGCGTTACAGCGGCATTTTCCGGCACCCGAAGACGTGCTACTAGTTCTTCTTCTGAAATGGCTATCGGCTGATTTGGTGACAATTCTGAAAAATTAGTTTTGGATTTACTAGAGATTAGTTAAACCTCTTCAAACATAATGAATTAATCTGAAAATTATGTATTCAAACTCGTTTATCCAGTTTTTGTTTTACTTTTAAAATATTATTTAGCCATAAAGCGTGAGTTTTTAAAATTTGTAGTTATTACTTCCTTGCTCCGGCTGTAAATTGCTTCTTCTAATTTATAAAAGTTTTTCAAGAAAGACTCAATAAGCTAGTAAGCACCCAATTACATTTTTACTGTATTATTAAAAGAAAGATTATAAGACTACCGCATCATTTACATTTCGCATAAATTTAAGTAGGTAGCTGTCGTAACGGTACCGCTGTTTTTGGGGTATGTAAGGGAATCGGTTTCATTTGTAAGTAAAGCAGGTTATGGTGGAAGAAAAATTTAAAAAAATAGCTCTGGCTACCTATGATGTAGCCCAGATTATAGGCGGTTTGTACGGCGATGGAATTATTGCGCTGAAGAGTGCTTTTAGCCGGGAATGGGTACAGCAACTCGACGAAGATATTTGGGTATTGTACCAAGACGCCTTAAAACGCCCCGGTGGGGCCGTTGGTCGCGGCCCCAAACGCCACTACGTCGAAATTCACCCGGAAAATATTCGGGGGTTTGTAGAATTAGCGACACACCCGTGGGTAACGGCCGTTTGCACCGCCGTACTGGGTCTTAATTACAAAATTGTAGAAATCGGGTTTGATGTGCCGAATCCGGGCGCGGTAGATCAGCCTTGGCACCGGGATTTTCCGGCCCCGGAAGACACGATTTTGGGTCGTCGGTTAAATTCGCTGGCTTTTAACCTGACTACCGTGGATGTATTAGAAGATATGGGTCCATTTGAAATTGCGCCCGGCACCCAGTGGGATTTACCCGAGGGATTTGACCACGGCATGTTTCCGGCTAAAGAAAGCTACGCACGATACCAAGAACGGGCCCAGCGTAAAATGCCCCAAATGGGCGATATTTCCGCGCGGTCGGCGCTCACGATTCACCGGGGTACGGCCAATTATTCTGATAAACCGCGGCCGGCGCTGGTGCTGGGCGTAGATGCCCCTACTGCCAACAACGCCGAGCGCCACGATCTCCAGATTACCCGCGCGTACTTCGAAACACTGCCCGACGCGTTAAAGAAACACCTCACCTACCGCTTGGTAGATAAACTGGAACCGATCTACCAGGCCCATACCATTGAAGGTTTAATGATGGGGGAAGCTTGAAAAATAAAAAAATTTAAAAAAAGGCGATCCGGCAAATATTATAGCGGCTTTTTTAAACTAAAAATTTATTGTATCTAATTGAATAAAGATACCTTATAAAAGATGCCATTCCGAGTAGAGTTCGCGTGAGCGTTCTTTACCCGGGATCTATTGTATTTGTTAAATCGTGGTTTGGAGAGTTATGTGTTGCAGATGTTGGTCTTGGAAAATCAGTTAATGGCTATGTTATCATAAAAAACTAGCAACTAAGTAGTTGCTAGTTGTTCATTTCATAAAGCACTGAAAATCAATCAGCACAACGTAGTCTTTTGTTTATTTTAATTCAAGTACTTACTGAACGTGCGTTCGAGCTAAGCAAAGCCTACTTGAAATATAAGCTAATCTTCTTTATTAGAGTCATTCTGGAAGAATGTAACCCGTAAGTAACCGGTTAGATTCTTCCAGAATGACTCTAAATAGACGGGAAACACGCTCGTTTTAATCATTTTGACTAATACAGGCATGTTCTTTTGTTGTTAAGGGCTTAGCTCGAACCCACGTAACATACATATACTTTTTACAACGTTTAGGTTAGTCCTTGTTAATTTTTAATAAACTCCCACCAATCCTGCTCAAACTCCTTTGCTTCAATTAGAGTGGATTTAAATTTTTGGTAATCAAGCAGCAGTAAACTATTATCTGTAAAATAACAATAATTTTCGTCCAGCGGCATGGCTACAATAGCTTTCCCATTTCTATTAAATTTAATTTCTCGGTATACCGCGCTTTCTTCTTTGATGAACTCAATTTTCCAAAACGCTACTTTTTCGATTAATTCTTCAAAGTCCGGATTTGCTTTTGGGAGGATGGTGGTTAATACTTTTATAAGTGCGTTCCATACAAGCGTCTTAACCGGTCGCGCAATTATTTGATTAGATTGGGAAGCGGGGGCATTAAATTTCAGGTAGATGAAATCATTCATTTTGTAATACTTGATCATTACGCCACTGGCCTGCTTCTTGATTTTTTTAAATTTTTACATTTTTTAAGAAGTTAATCGAAAGTTTTAAGCCAATAAAACGTGATCGGGGTTAAATATTAGATTTACCGCTAACATTGCCCGGAATTCTTTATAACCGGCCTGCTCCGGATAATAAGCGTGTAAAATCAAAACTGGTTTACCTGCCGGATCTTTTACTACCGACGGGTGACCGGGTGCCCACCACTCCGCGGTAGATTGGAGCACCGGAACCGCCATTTTCCGGTAAGGCCCAATCGGCAAATCGGCGATGGCTACTCCAATGCCATATTGATCTGTTGAGAAATCGTTACCCGCGTAAAACAAGTAATAGTGCGTACCTTGTTTCGTAACCCAAACGCCTTCCACCAAATGCGCTTCCCAGGCCAAATCGTTTTGAATAATTTTAAATCGTTCCCCCACCAAACTTTTTCCGTCCGGTGCTAATTGCTGGGCGTACACCGGAGTTTTCATGAAGCGTAACACTTCCCGGATTTGGGTTTGTAAAGCCGGAGTTTGGTATTGACTTAAAGCTGCTAGTTGCTCGTAAAATAATAGATACCTTTCTGTTACTGCCTCTATAACTATTTGGGTAATTAAAAAACGCTCCATGGGTTCCCGGTCTTTGGCCCAAGGCCACAAGGTGCAAATAAAGGCCGTAGTTATCTGATCCGGACCTTCGTTGAATAATGTTGCTATTAAATCTGGGTGATGATAAAGCACATCCAATAACAGGCCCGGCCAGATGGCATTGTTATCTTCTTTCCAATACAAATAGGCGGTTTCGGCATCCTGTACATACACGTGCGGATCAATCACGTTTCCTCGTAAAACAGGCTTTTTATCCGGCACAAATGGACCTTCCGGATTGTCAGATTGCGCTTTACCAATACAAAGCTCGTGGGTATTTTTGTCGCGGGCTACAAAATAAATATGATACTGGTTCTGGATCAGGTGCATTTCGGGGGCCCAGTAATCGCTGATTAAAGGTCCGGCCGTGGCCCACTCGGGAGTTTTACCCGCCGGGAAAATAAATTTGACAAACTCCCAATCTTGCAAGTTGCGCGATCGCAACAATGGAAAAGCATTGGGGGCATCATTAGAGGTAGCCACTACATAATAACAGGAACTGCCGGCTGTATCTACCCGGATCACGGCCGGATCGCCGTAACCGTACAAAATTTCCGGATGCACGGCGGTTTTTAGAACGGCTCGCAGCGGTGCTTTAAAAGTTGGTTTTATTTGTTTTTCCTGCCGGTTTTGCGGAAGCCGCATGTTAAAATCCCGGGCTAGTTTTGCAAATAAATTTAAATACGCCAAATGATCGTTCCCGTTTAAATAATAGAAACATGTTTTCCCTACTCCCGACAATAAATCTGGGCTGGTAACTTCAAAAGTATAACCTGCGGGGCTTTGATGAAGCGATTCTTGCACAAGCACGCTAAAGCTAACCGGCGTGTGGTTTGGCGATGTTAACCTGATTGCTGTATCGGGAGCGGTAGGCTTATTTTCTGGCATCTGTTGTTAATAGTTTCGTTAATCTATCCGGGATTATCTGGCCGTTAAACCAGTACGGTCATCAGGGACAAGCCGTTTTTTTTAAAATCAAGGCTTGCTGCCGAAAAACAAAAAATAAGCAATTCTGCCCGAAAAGTACCGGTAAGCCTTTTTAACTACGGATGCCCTTACGTATTTTTTTAAAACCAAAAGCTATCTAATCGGTAAGAGGCATTATATACTTTAAAACTATGCTGATATACCGAAACTTAAAATGGAGCGTAATTTTATTTTACACCTGGAAAAGTATGCTGTATTATTTAATACTGGCTTTCGTAGTTTTTCTGTTGCACGATTATTTTAGTCTTTTAGAGTTACACGTGCCTTTTACCGCCATATCGGCTCTTAGCACCGCTTTAGCCATTTTTCTGGGTTTTAAAACCAGTAATGCGTACGAAAGATGGTGGGAGGCGCGCCAAATCTGGGGATCGCTGGTTAATTATAGCCGCGCCTGGGCCCGGCAGGTAATTACCTTGGTTAAAGCGGAAAATCCGCACCAAAATTCGGCTGTCCGGGAATTACAGCATCGTATGGTTTACCGGCATATGGGGTACGTGCACGCGCTGCGGGTATTTTTGCGCAAAAAACACCAATACAACCAACAAGGGCAAGAAGAAATTTACGAAGAACCAAACGAATACTCCGATACACAAGCTTTTCTATCTTCGGACGAATACGAGATTTTTACGCAAAAAAATAATCCACCTAATTTTTTACTGGAACAGCAAGGCAAAGATATGCGCATTGCTTTAGATAACGGCTGGTTATCGGATTACCGGTTAATAAAACTAGAAGAAACGTTAGTAGAATTTAACAACGTGCAAGGCCGGAGCGAGCGCATCAAAAACACGCCTTTCCCGCGGCAGTACAGCTTTTTCTCCCGGGTGTTTGTGTTTATTCACGCTTCCCTGCTGCCCTTTGTATTTGTAGAAGAGCTCGGCTGGGCCAGTATTCCTTTGTCCGTTATTATTTCATTTGTATTTTTATGCCTCGATTTAATTGGCGAACGTTCCGAAGACCCGTTTGAAAACCGCCTGGAAGACGTACCGCTCACGGCCATCAGCTTAACCATCGAAACTAACTTGAAAGAGCAATGGGGCGATCCGCGGTTTCCGGCCAAAAAAGATGCTACCCACGGTATTGTTTTATAAGTTTAAAGATTTACTGGTAAACCTGGGGCCAACAAAAATCTGGTTTTATTATCGGTTTTTTTAAATTTTTCTATTGTTCAGGCGTGCTTGCTGTAATTATGGTAAGCTTTTAAAGCATAATCCGTAGGACAAATAGACTTTCGTAGTTTTCTTATGAATGATCAATAGCCTATAAAGCAGATACAGATACGCCTACCTATCCTAAACTTAAAAACCTACAGGAAGGCTTCCAACCCGTATTATTTTTGAAAATGGTGGCAGGTTCGAGCAACAAGCGCTTACCAGCATTTATCCTTACCTTACAAAACCAAAGGCCCGCCCTGTGTAAAGACCATTCCTAAAAAAAGTATTTTTTAAATTTTTGCTTGGCCCGAAGTTCTTTTCCGGTAATTTGATTTTTCGGAAACTCACCTACTCCCATTTCTGCATTTAAAACAGAGATTCCGGTTAATTTACCAACTCTCGCCTGCTGGCTGCGTATCTGCAAACATAATCCGTAACGTCCGGCAATAGTTACTGTTTTTGCCTCCGTTCACCAGCATTACCCAGGCGCGATACCAGAAATTTTTTTAACTATTTTATATGGAAATCAGAACCGAACAGGCAACCCGGACAGTAATTCCGAGCCCCCTGCCTCCAAAACACGCTATTACTCTAATCATAAATGGCGTGGAAAAAAAGCTGGAAGTAGCTACCTGGACTACTTTGCTCGATTTGCTCCGGCACGAATTAGATTTAACCGGCACTAAGAAAGGCTGCGACCATGGCCAATGCGGCGCTTGTACCGTACTGATAAACAACAAACGTATAAATTCCTGCCTGACTTTGGCGGTAATGCAAGATGGGGCCGACATTACTACCATTGAAGGCGTGGCTACCCACACGGGCTTGCATCCGGTGCAGCAAGCTTTTATCGAGCACGATGCTTTTCAATGCGGGTATTGTACCCCCGGCCAGATTTGTTCCGCCGTTGGCTTACTAAACGAAGGTCAGGCAAATACCACCGATGAGATCCGGGATTTAATGAGCGGTAACATTTGCCGGTGCGGCGCTTACCCCAATATTGTAAAAGCCATTGAAGCCGCAAAAAGCCAGTTGACCGCCTTAAATTTAAAAAAATGAATCCTTTTACATACACCAAAGCCGAAAACGTGGCTAAAGCGGTAGACGAAATTAGCAGCCACTCCCGAGCTAAATTTATTGCTGGCGGTACCAACTTGCTCGATTTGATGAAGGTAAATGTTATGCGGCCCTCCCATCTGGTAGACATAACCCACCTGGATTTAGACAAGATAGAAGAAAATGCTACGGGTGGTTTACGCCTGGGCGCCTTAGTAACCAACGCCGATACGGCTTATCATCCGGAAGTAAAAAAACGTTATCCTTTGCTATCCAAAACCATTTTAGCGGGCGCTTCGGCGCAACTGCGTAACATGGCTACCAACGGAGGCAACCCTTTGCAACGAACCCGTTGCTATTACTTTTACGATACCGCCACGCCCTGCAACAAGCGCGAACCCGGCAGCGGCTGCTCGGCCATAAATGGCTTTAACCGCATTCACGCTATCTTGGGCACTAGCGAATCTTGTATTGCTACGCATCCTTCGGACATGGCGGTGGCTTTAGCGGCCTTAGAGGCTCAGGTGCTGGTTTCGGGAAAAAAGGGAGAACGCACTTTAAATTTCGCGGATTTGCACCGCTTACCCGGCAACACGCCCGAGCAGGATACCAACCTGGCACCCGACGAAATAATAACCGGCTACGATTTACCTGCGCAAGGCTTTGCCCAGCACTATACGTATTTAAAAATCCGGGACCGGGAATCGTACGCTTTTGCCTTGGTTTCGGTAGCCGTGGGATTGGCAATAGAAAGCGGTAGCATTATTACAGCCCGGGTAGCTTTAGGCGGAGTAGCCCACAAACCCTGGCGAGTTCCGGAAGCCGAAGCTTTGTTAACCGGAAAAACCCCCACCCGCGAAAACTTTACCTTATTGGCAGAAGCGTATTTACAAAGAGCGCAGGGTTACCAGCATAATACTTTTAAAATAGAACTAGCCAAACAAGCCATCGTCAGGGCTCTGGAGCAAGCCTCGCAAACGAAAGCAAACCCATGAAAACAGATTATATAGGCAAGCCCGCCAACCGGGTAGATGGGGCAGCAAAAGTAACCGGCGAAGCCAAATACGCGGCCGAATTCAATGTTCCGGATTTTCTGCACGGGGTGGTAGTTTCCAGTGCAATCGCGAAAGGTAAAATCATGCGGTTGGATACCCGTGCGGCCTTAGCCCTGGAAGGAGTTGTACAGGTTTTCACGCACGAAAACCGGCCTAATTTGGCTTGGTTCGACCGCAGCTACCAAGATGAAGATTCGCCGCCGGGGGCTCCTTTCCGGCCCTTGTACGACGAAAAAATCTTATTTAGCATGCAGCCTATTGCCTTGGTAGTAGCCGAGTCGTTTGAACTGGCCCGGTACGCCGCCTCGCTGGTGCACGTAGAATACAAATCAGAATCTCACCAATCCGATTTAGAAGCAAATCGGGAGAAAGCCTACAAACCTAAAAAATACAAAGGCGCGGAACCAAGCCCGCGGGGCAATGCCGCCGAAGCCATTACCCAAGCCGAAGTCAGAATAAAAGCTGAATACATGCATCCGGGAGAACACCATAACCCCCTGGAGATGCATGCCTCCACGGTGGTATACCAACCCGATGGCACTTTGCTGGTTTACGACAAAACCCAAGGTGTGCAAAACAGCCAGAAATACATCACCAACATTTTTGGCTTATCCAAAGCCGAAGCGCATGTAATTTCGCCTTTCGTAGGGGGCGCTTTTGGTTCGGGATTGCGGCCGCAATACCAATTGTTTCTAGCGGTTCTGGCTGCTCAGGAATTAAAACGATCGGTGCGGGTAGTGCTCACGCGCCAGCAAATGTTTTCTTTTGGTCATCGCCCGGCTACCGTGCAGCAAGTAGAACTAGGCGCTGCTCCGGATGGGGAACTGCAAGCTATTATTCACGAAGCCTTTGCCGAAACCTCGCAATTTGAAGATTACACCGAAAATTTAGTTAATTGGTCGGCCATGCTGTACCGCTGCCACGATGTGCAACTGGCACATAAAGTGGTAGCCCTGGATGTATACACGCCCCTGGACATGCGGGGCCCCGGGGGAGCATCGGGTGTATACGCCTTAGAAAGCGCTATGGACGAACTGGCCTATCAACTACACATGGACCCGCTGGAATTGCGCCTGAAGAACTATACCGATATTGATTTAAGTAAAAACAACCCTTTTTCGAGTAAAGAACTCCGCGCTTGTTACCAACAAGGAGCGGAACGCTTTGGCTGGGCCCAGCGCCACCCCACTCCGCGTTCCATGCGCGATGGTCATAACTTAATTGGTTGGGGCTTAGCCACCGGAGCTTGGGAAGTAGAGCAACAAAAAGCCAGTGCTAAAGCAGTATTGTCGCTGGATGGGAAACTTACGGTAAGCAGCGCCACTTCCGACATTGGTACGGGCACCTATACCATCATGACCCAAATTGCAGCCGAAACTTTGGGGTTACCGCTGGAAAAAGTAGATTTTAAATTAGGCGATTCTTCTTTGCCCGAAGCGCCGCTGCAAGGTGGCTCCTGGACGGCTCCTTCGGTAGGTTCGGCGGTAAAAGCGGTTTGCGAAAAAGTAGGCGAGATGTTATTTTCTCAGTCCCGTCAATTACCGGACTCTCCTTTTGCCAACGCTAAGTTTACCGATGTTACGTTCGCCAACGGGCAAATGCATTTAAAAAACAGTGCCTCCCAAGCGCTTTCCATAATTGATATAATGCGGCAAAGCGACCTGCATAGTGTAGAAGCGGAAGCCACCGCTAAACCCGAGTCGAAACAAAAAAAATATTCCATGTTCACGCATTCCGCGGTGTTTGTGGAGGTAAAAGTAGACGAAGATTTTGGTACGGTTCGCGTTACTCGGGTAGTGAGTGCCATTGCGGGTGGCCGGGTGCTTAATCCCAAAACTGCTGAAAGTCAAATTATTGGAGGCATTGTCTGGGGAATTGGTATGGCTTTAGAAGAAGAATCCGTAATGGACCATAACTTTGGCCGGTTTATGAACCATGACTTAGCGGAATACCACGTACCCGTAAATGCCGATATTCACGACCTGGACGTAATTTTTGTGGAAGAACACGACGCTATCGTAAACCCGATTGGCGCGAAAGGATTAGGCGAGATTGGGATTGTGGGCACGGCCGCGGCTATTGCTAACGCGATTTACCATGCTACCGGTAAACGCGTCCGCGACTTGCCCATTACCCTGGATAAGCTGTTGTGATTCATTTTTAGGGTTATCTGTTTGTTTATCCAATAATTTTTTATTCAATTTTAAAGAATGGCTCCTAACATACTGGGCTTTGCGTTGGAGCAGCTACCGTAAAGGTGTGGTTAGGCATTGTTTATTTTTCTAATTTAAAGGTGAATACCTTATAAGCTTCTTTCTGCTGGTATTCAGAATAGCAGGATAATGTTAAGGTATTTTGATGTAGACTTTCAATTAGATAGAAAGAACTTTTATTAAAAACTTCAATTTTAACCGTATTATATATTTCAATTAAATAGAGATAGCCTTCTTCTTTTTCACTGTTTTCATCCTCTAGTCTTATGTCAGTTAAATCGATGGATTTTATTTTTCTATCCGTATCCCAATATCCAGTTTGAAGAAACTCAAAGGATTTAACATTCCATTTGCTCTTTAAAAGATAATAGACCTGTTTTAAATCTTCCAAATTATATTTCTTATGAATGTTGCCTAACGTTTCAGGCTAAAAGCTATCGGGCTTAAAGTGTTACGGCCTTGGCCATTCGACAAAAGTAATGGTCTAATTGTAATTTCATTACATTTACCCGCCCGATTATTTTTAGCCATTGTTGTGCGAGCGTGCTTTTTTTAATTTATATGCTTTGACAATCGTCTTGATTAAATAAAAGCCTATTATCCAGGTGATTCCAAAAATTACCACACCTATAACCCACGCTAATCCTTCTTCACCTGCATATCGAAATCCAAAGGTTATGAATGCGGGAGAAATAATTATTTTTTCAAATGCTTTACGAAAAGGAGAGTTTGTTGAAGGATCGAAATGGGCTCCATAAAAATAAAAAAACGATATTGCGAAATAAAAAATAGTTATTCCTAACGAGCCAAATGCGGAATATTTAATTTCCTTTTTCACTTTATACTTTCAATTAACTCTATTACATGACGCACAACGGTCTCGTGTAAACGGCGGCAAGGCCGTCGGCCGTAGCTGCCGTTTACACGAGACCGTTGTGTGTAGTATTTTTATGTATGCTTATTGTAAGCTAAATGAATTTTATTTACCCATTCTTTACCCCACACACTCAATTCATAAGTCCAAACATATTCAGTCTTACCGTTTTCAGTCCATTTCTCCTCATTGCTGTCAACTGAGAGTCCGTTCTTGAAATCCTTGTGGAATATATAGAATGTATTACTATCCAGTTCTATTATCTCTTCCAGTTTATCTACGGCAAAAGAGCTGTCTAATCGCAGGAAAAATGAGTTGAAGAATCTTGCCGTTGCAAAATAGGAATCAGGGTCGCTTAGGTCTGGTTTTAGGGAAGAGAATATTTCTCTAAATTTCTCAACCTGAGTGAACGGGAATGTAAATCTTAATGTCGGTGCCTGAGATTCTCTTTGATGTAGCTTGTCCGTTGCTGCATTTGTTTCTTCAAGCTTCAAAACGGCAGCCTCAGGAATCTCCTTTCCAATGATTTTAGACAAAGCCATAAGAAAGTCACCAAGAAAATGCCTGCGTTCTTGCTGCTGTCTTAAATATCCTATTCTTTCCTGACGGCTTGTTTCTTTCATGTCAATATTACACACAACGGATTGGCTATGGCGCGTTCTTAATGCGCTTTAGGTTTTGTTATGCCTCGTTAATTATTTTGCTCCTTAAACCACTATTTACCTTTTTCTTATTTTCAATAAAGTTAAAAACCGTTAGAAGCGCTAAGTTTCTCATTACAAAGCTTTCATAATCAACAAGGAACCTTACAAATTCTATTAATACATCTTTTATACTAGCTCTGTAAAATGAATCTATAAAAGATAAAATCACCCCAAGTATAATTCCGAATAAAGCTGCTCGAATAATTACTTTTTTTGTGCTATTGTTTGTCTTTGGAACAATTACTTTGTATTGAAATGTGAAACCTAGTGCGATCATTGCTAGATCACCAAGTTTCCAAAACACAAAAACTATTCCTGGTGCTGAAGGCTCATCATAAGGCTCTAGAGGAAATAGCTTTTCAAAAAGTCCGTCAAAAAGTAAGAATGTTAAATAGCCTGCAATTGGTGGTAATACTGTCCTTATTGCTTTATTTAATCTCATGTCTTTGAATGTGGCATAACGTTTAGTATATGCAAAGTCCGCAACGAAGTGAGGATTATGTATATACTAAACGTTATGCCTTTGTTATTTTTTATCTTCCTAGTGTAAACCACGGGATTTCCAAAAGTCCTTTCTTAAAATAAAGTTTTACGACATCATTCTTGTTTACTTGGTTATAAAATTCTTTTGATACGGATACTTCTTCCTCCTCCTTCTGTTGCCCCCAAGCAGTTAGTTGCAAATAGTAATCCGTTGAACTGCCAGCGCTTATTCTCTTTTCCAATACTTTTGGATTAAATAGTTCCGGTTCAGATTTGTCATATAGGCAATTTAAAATTATTATGACACCAAATCCGTAAGCGAAAGTTATTAAAGACAAACTAATAACAGCAATCCAATCATTAACTCTTTTAATTTTAAATTCTTTGTTGCTTACTAATAAAACAACCATAATTATAATTGTAATTGCACTAGTTGAAATCCAGACCTTATCATAATTAAAAATGTTAAAGTCTAATAGAGTCCGCATAAACAATCCTAAACTAGGGATAATGAAACCATAACAAATTGTTGGATAAGCAGAGTTGTTTCTCTCATCAATCTTAATAAGTCCTTTTGAAAGTTTTAAGGCAATTATAGCAATTATAGGAACTGCAATTGAGGCAATAATAGCAAATTCATATGGGTTTGTCCAGAACCACGTCCATATTCCAACTATACCTCCAATCCAATTTATAATTTTAGCTGTTCCTCGGGCCTTTGAAAATCTTTCTTCTCTTTGTTTGGGAGTCTTTCCTAAAGATTGGTCGAAAACAATTTCAAGCTCTTCCTGTGCGGCATTTAATGAGTCTAAGTTCGGGTACTGAGATGCTAACCATTCAACTAATTCATTTGTTCTGCTAAAGTAGGTACTGATTTTAATTCTCTTTTTGTCAGGTTTATTTGGTTCAATTATTATATCGTTTTCATTAATTCTGAACCCAAGTAAGTACTGATTCAAAATTAAGCATAAGAAAATAGTAAATAGTAACTTTGCGCTATGCGCTATATCAAAGGACTTACTCCAGAACAAAAACACGCTTTAGAGCAAGGTCATAAAATGGGGAAAAGCTACCGGTTCCGCAACCGCTGTCAGGCCATTCTGTTGTCTGCTGCCGGCTACTCGGTTCAAGAGTTAGCGGCCATGTTCCAAGTAGCTGATCTCAGTATTTATCAGTGGTTCAATCGCTTTGAAGCGAGGGGAGTAACCGGCTTGCAAAACCAATCCGGCCAAGGCAGAAAGCCCTTGTTGAAGCTACAGAACCAGGCCCATGTGCAAGTAGTCGAAGAGCAGCTTGAAAAGGAAAACAAGCGCTTGAAACTAGCAAAAGCCCAAATCGAGCAGCAACTGGGTCAGTCCCTGAGTGAAAGTACGCTCAAGCGGTTTTTAAAAAAATTGGTTACCGCTGGAAACGCTTCCGCCAGTGGGTAAAGCCCTTGCAGGACGAAAAAGAATATGAACAAAAACGCACTACCTTATTTACTTTACTGTTCTTGGCCCAAGCTGGATACATCGACCTGTGCTTTGGGGATGAGAGTGGTTTTTCGCTGATGCCGACTGTTCCTTATGGTTGGATTAAAAAAGGCAAGCAAGCTTGCCTCTTAGCGCAACGCAGTGCCCGGGTGAATGTGTTTGGCTTATTGTCGACTACTAATCAGCTCACGGCTTACCAGAAACAAGAAAGCCTTACTGCTGATTTTATTATAGAATGCCTGGAAGATTTTTGCCCAACTATATCCCAAATGACGGTGATTGTTTTAGATAATGCCCCTTTACATACCAGTACTACCTTTCGCGCTAAACAAGCCGAGTGGGAAAGCAAAGGCCTTTACCTCTTTTTTTTACCTAAGTATAGCCCCCACTTAAACCGGATCGAACAACTTTGGAAGCAAATCAAACATCATTGGCTCAAAGCGGCGGACTATCTTTCTTTAACCCATTTGAAACAAGCTCTAGAGCGCATCATTACTGGTTTTGGTACCTCTTTTACCCTGGATTTCAAACAACTTGACTTATCCCTTTTTCCTATACTTAATTTTGATTGAGTACTTATTTCATTAAACAATAACTCCCTGTTTGATAAGATGCTTTTAGAATAAATTCTGTCTGCTTCAATTACTACTTTTCCAAATATTGTATCTAGTAATCCAATTACCATTAGCCCAATCATTCCCAATGAAACCGGAGTAAGAAACCAAATTAAATTGTTAGAATTCCCTTTTGCATTAGGCAGGAAAGGCATAAATAAAAGCCATCCGAAAAGAAAGATAAGTAGTGGAGCAGTTAGATATATGAAAACTGCCCATCCCCTTGCTACTCTAAGTTCTATCATTGAATTTTTATTCTATAATGAGGCATAACTTACTGCTAAACGACATTGGTGCGTTTAGTACACCAATATAGCGGTATAAACGCACCTAGCTGAACAAATATAAAATACTATATTAATAATATCTAATATTTCTTCTTGCATTTGGTCCTGCCAGCACCGTACCGCTTATTAAGGTGGTTCTAAACCGACCCGAAGTGTTTATGCCCGCAAACTACTCTTAATCTTATAGCGGTAAGCCACTGGCCGTTGGTACCACGGCACTTTTTACAGGTAATACCCTGCTTTATTCTGTCTTCTTTGAAATAATTTTTACATTTCTGTTCATTTGGTTAGTGATTTAAAAAGGTTAGTATGCACCTGTTTTAAGTTAAAGCTGACGACACCAACACGCTGCTTTTTTATTCAAGTAAATTACTTTAAGTTGTGGTCTAAATGCTTCGGGTAATCGGCCCGATTGTCATTTTAATTTTAAAACGCAAGTAGTTTTTAGTTAGGAGATTTAAAAGTAATTTAATCAACAAAATTAAACTAAAACAAAGTTGTGTGCTAAAATCTATTACTCGTAGAAAACGGGTTTGTAAAAAACGATTTATCAACTAATTTCTGCGGAATAAACAATACGTAAAACTTCATTTTCTACTGGCCAAGTACTTTGTTTTCATTAGATTTAATCAAAATAAAATGCCGGTTTATTTAAATTCAAGGCTATTTTTTTAAATTTTTAATTTTTTATAACCACAAAAAAGCCCGTAATTTAGATCTACGGGCTTTTTTGTGGTTGGAGTTAATCAAAATCTTCTTATTTCCTATGATTCGGAAGTTGCAGAAACATAAGTTTATGAAGCGACCTACAGGATCTTACAAGGTTCGTACTTTAATATTCTTCAGCCAAACTTTTTGCCCGTGATGCTGCAGCATGATGCGGCCGCTGGTTGTTTTCGCAAACTTCGGGTTGTCTTTGAACTTGCTGCTACTGATTAATTTATTCATTTCCGGAGAATCTATTTCGTACTCCACCACTTTGGCGCCATTCAGCCAATGCTCCACGTGCTTGTTGTTCACGATTAACCGGGATTGATTGTATTCTCCTACTGGCTTTAACTTTTTGTTTACCGGCACTATCAAATCGTAAAGCGAACCCGCCGAACGAATTGGGGCTTTATCATTAAAGTTGATGTCATCCAGCAGTTGCATTTCAAAATTATCCAGCCAGTTGGGGCTGTTGCCATTCCCCGATTCGTGGCGCGAATCTTCCTGCACGTGAAAAAATACGCCACTGTTGCCGGCTTCCGATACTTTCCAATCCAGTACTAATTCAAAATTTTTAAAATTTTCTTTCGTCACCAGGTCAATGTTGGGTACTCCGGTTTGGGCTACCAAGGCATTATCTTCTATTTTCCAGGCTTCCGTCGGGAAACCATCCAGCATGTATCCGCGCAAAGGAGCTGCCGATTTTCCGTCGAATAAGTAAATCCATTTCCCGGCTTTTTGCGCGGTTGTTTTAAAGTTGACCAGAATAAACAAGGCCAGGAAGTAAAATTTAAATTTTTTCATTTTTAAATGGTGCTAGAACGCTCTTACAATCTTACAAGGAAGCAATTTACGAGATAGATCTTGATTTTACGCGAATTACTTATTGCTAATCCTTTTCTCGGGCGAATGCAGGCCAGTAGTTTGTATCGTAAAAGAAGTACTTTTTACACCCGAATGCCTTTAGTTAAAAGCATAGACTAGCATCTGCAGAAAATCAAAAAAATTATTTTTTACTGGCTAATAAAGTTTGCAGTTGCTTTTTAAGTTCGGCGGCTTTGGTTTGCGCTTCCGAGAGAGGTAAACCCGCCGGCAAGCCAGGGCGTTGGTGCTGGGTATCGCTGAGCCAGGCGTCGCGCAGTAAATTTTGGCGTTCCGTTACTAGTTTTAAGTACTGGGTGGCTTCCGGAATTTGCTTTAAACTTTCGGCGATGCTTGGTGCTGTAGCGGCTTCCTTAAAACCAATGTATTTTAAAACTTCGCGGCTCATAATCCAGTGGCCGGTTTCGCCCGGATGTACGCCGTCCGGAGCCAAGGCAAAGCCATCTATTTTAAATTGCGCATCTACCAGGCGGTGCGCCCGCAAGTACTTCTGCATCGGATAATGAATATCCACCACTTCCCATTTGCCAGATTTTCGTTGACTCATTAACCAATCGGCGTATTTATCCAGTACCGCTGCGTAGCCGGTTTGTTTTCCTTTATATTCGTCGTAGTCCGGTGGGGTTACGTGAATAATGCGGGCACCACTTTTTACTACCTGCTCGTGCAACCAGGTAATTCCTTCTTTAAACTTGGCAAAGCGGGCTTCGTCGAAAGGTAAATAAATGCCGTCGTTCATGCCGTAGCAAGCAAATACCTGGTCGGGTTTAATTTTTTCGAGTACCCGGCTGAGCCTTTCGTGCAAATCGGGCCGCGGAAAACTTCCGCCGGCGTGCCCTTCCTCCGACAATCCCGATACCGTTTCGCTGGGTAAGCCCACGTTTATAAATTCCAGGTTCCTGGCTGGATTTTGGGCCATCACGTAAGCCGCTACATTGTTCACGTAATTGCCGGCATAGGTAATGCTATTGCCTAAAAATACAACACGCTGCACGTTTGGCGCCATAGGCTGGGCCGAAACACTAAACACAGGAATCAGCAGAAAACTTAAAATTAGGGTAAACCGCAAACTTCTATTCATGAGATTTATCACATCAAGGTTAACTATAAGTGGCTGGGATAATTACGGTAAATTATCTCGAATTCTGGTTATTAAAAAATAACCGCTAACCTAAGCCCTATAAGTCATCATTCGCAAGATGAAAGCCCAGGTAGCTGATTTTTTAAATTTTTGGCCCGGGTCTTACCCTAAAATTTAAAAAAATTAGTTTTCTGTTCACCCCAACCCAGGTAAGGCGTGTCTTTACTCCAGAAGATGCATTATGGAAAACAAGGAACACCCCGGGATCAGCCCATTTTTAGCAAGGCCGATCTTATATTGCGGTATTACCGTGGTGAGTTAAATGCGGAGGAGAGCGAACAACTGGAACAATGGTTGGCCGAAGATGTGTCTAATCAACAATTTGCCGAAAAGCTGCAAGACGAAGTTTTCCTGCAAGATCAACTCGACTTTTTTTCTTCCATTGACTCAGAAGTAGCCTGGCAAAAAGTAGCGGGCCAAATAGATAAACCGAAACCTAATTTTTGGCAAAATGCACCTTACCTGAAATACGCGGCCGTTATTCTGGTGCTGTGCCTCACGGGATCACTGGTTTACAAGTACCAGGGATCAGCACCCCGATCTCCTGTAGAAGTAGTTCAGAATAATACAAAAGCGTTGCCGGTAAAGAAAGTACCCGCGATTAGCAACCAGGTGCAGCTTGCTTTAGCAAATGGCACCCTTATTAACCTGGACAACCTAACTAATGGCATTATCTGGAATAAAAACGGAATCCGGATTACGAAGCACGATCAGGAAATCACTTTTATTTCAAACCCGGAAACAAATATCGCGAAAAATACGGGCCGGCATTCTTTAACCGTCCCGACAGGTAGGCAATACAAAATTACCTTACCCGATGGTAGCCAGGTTTGGTTGAATGCGGCCTCGAGTTTAAGTTTTGCAAATAATTACCAAAGTAAAAACCGGGAAGTACTATTAACCGGCGAAGCTTATCTGGAAGTAGCCAAAGATAAAAACAAACCTTTTGTGGTTCAGGCGCAAAACTCGCGGGTAGAAGTGCTGGGCACCCATTTTAACGTAATGGCTTACCCCGAAGAATTATCCGTGAACACCACCTTACTGGAAGGTTCGGTTAAAATAAGCCACGATAACCAGCACCGGATTATAAAACCCGGGTACCAGGCCAAAGTAGGTAAATCCATTGCGGTAGAAAAAGTAAACGTAAATGCCGCGGTCGCCTGGAAGAATGGCTTATTTCATTTCCAGAATACTGAACTGGAAGTTATCATGCGGCAACTGGAAAGATGGTACGGGGTTGACTTTGTAAATAGGAAGCAGTTGCGGAATCAGCATTTTACCGGCATTATATCGCGGCAAACCGAGATTGCTAAAATTTTAAAAATGCTCGAATTGTCCGGCGACATGCGCTTTCAGACCGAAGGCCAAAAAGTCATTATTCAATCAGATAAGTAAGAAGCCTTTATTTTACAGGCTTTTTTAAAAAAATCAGGTTCCGGCCTTCTCCTGAATTGGAATTTTCGGCTTTCAGGTGATCTAAAATTTAAAAAATAAAGAAGATTAGCTCTAAAAAAAGACCAGTAGCGTTGGCGCGCTACTGGTGTAAACAAGGACTAATTTGTTGACTTAATAATTCCCAGTACTAAATCTTTTCATCCTTAAAGCAAATTTATGAAAGTAAAATTACCCTGCAAACGCAGACCAATCCCCTATGTGCACTCTTTCAAAAAGCTTCTTCTTATGAAACTGATGATCATGCTCCTCACCGTGGCATTTTTGCAAGTAAGTGCCAAAGCTTCCTCCCAAAGTATTTCCATTACGGAGAAAAACACCTCCCTGGAAAAAGTATTTGAAATTATTCACCAGCAAAGTGGCTACTTATTTATTTACAACAACGAACTGTTAAAAACCGCTAAACCGGTAAGTTTAAATTTAAAAGCTGTTTCTCTGGAAAAAGCCTTAAACCTGATTCTGGAAGGTCAGCCCCTTACCTACACCTTGCTGGATAAAACCATTATCATCCGGGCCAAAGCCGCCCCTGTTAAGGAAGCATTGCTGAACATTGATGTAAAAGGCAAAGTACAGGACGATAAAGGCGAGCCGTTGCCGGGCGTGAGCATCCAGATCAGCGGCACGACCCAAGGTACCGTTACCGATGCGAGTGGCACTTTTACGCTCAACGCGCCGGAAAACGCCAGCTTAATATTTTCCTACATTGGTTACGCCAACCAAACGGTGCCGTTAAACGGTCGTCCCGAAATCACGATTACCTTGGTGGCCGATGAAAAAATGTTGAACGAAGTAGTGGTAACCGCTTTAGGTATTTCGCGGGAAAAGAAAGCTTTGGCTTACTCGGTATCGGAAGTGAAAGGCGATGAATTTACCCAGGCCCGCGAAAACAACATTGCCAATGCGTTAACCGGTAAAATTGCCGGGGTAAATGCCACTGGTTTGTCTACCGGTCCGGGCGGCTCCAGCCGGGTAATTATCCGGGGTAATGGTTCCTTGGCTGGTTCCAACACGCCTTTGTACGTGATCAACGGCATGCCCCTGGATAATACCACTCCGGGCGGAAGTGCCACCACCAACGGCGGAGGCACTAACGTAGACCGCGGCGATGGCATTGCCGGCATTAACCCCGACGATATCGAAAGTATTTCGGTTTTAAAAGGCGGTACCGCCGCGGCTTTGTACGGTTCACGCGCCGCCAACGGCGTTATTTTAATCACTACCAAATCGGGGAAAGCGCAAAAAGGCATTGGCGTACAATATAATTCTACTTATACTTTAGAAAACGTGGCCATTGTGCCGGATTGGCAATACGAGTACGGGCAAGGGCTGGAAGGTCGCAAACCGGCCGATGCTTCGCAAGCTATTCAAACTGGGCGTTGGTCGTGGGGTGCTAAAATAGATGGCTCCGAGTTTATCGCGGCCGATGGTAAAACGCATCCGTACGTGGCGCAAAAGAATAACATTAAAAATTTCTACCAAACCGGGAATACCTTCACCAACACCCTGGCTTTTAACGGCGGCACCGAAGCCTTGAATTTCCGGTTTTCTTTATCCGATTTAGATAGTAAAGCCATTCTGCCCAACTCTACTTACGACCGCAAAAACGCTACTTTAAGCCTGAACAGTAAAATTGGCAAAAGAATAAATATTGAAGTTTTAGCCCAGTACAATAACGAGCAAGCCCACAATCGCCCGAGCGCCGGCGATGCCACCGGTAACCCTAATTGGACTCCCTACATGATTGCCAATACCGTGGACATGCGCTGGGTAAGTCCGGGTTACAATGCAGCGGGCATGGAAACGCCCTGGAACGATGCCGGCGTAGCTACCAACGCGTACTTTGTGGTGAATAAATTTAAAAACGACGATACTAAAAACCGGTTTATCGGGCAGGCCAGCATCCAGTTTAATCTGCTCGATAATTTATACCTGAAAGGCCAGGTAGCCCGCGATTTCAGCAATTACAACTTCGAGTCGGTTATCCCGACCGGTACCATTTACACGACCGGCAGCAAAGGCGAAATGAGCCTGTTCACCAATGAATCCAGCGAAACCAACGCCATGCTTACGGCCAACTACAACACCAACCTGAGCGAAAATTTTGGCTTGAACGTTTTAGCAGGTGGAAACCGCCGCAACAACTATATTAGGAGTTATAACCTGGCGGGTAACCAGTTTATTATTCCGTTTTTCTACACGTTCTCTAATCTAACCAACACTACCCAATCGCAAAGCTTCTCCGAAACGCAAACCAACTCGGTTTTTGGTTCCGTAGATTTGGATTACAAAGGTTTTGCTTACTTAACTTTTACCGGCCGCAACGATTGGTTCTCCACTTTAAGCCCAAAGAATAACAGCATTTTTTATCCATCGGTGGGTGGTAGTTTTATCTTGTCGCAGGCCCTGCAATTACCCAAAGCTATTAGCTTGGCTAAGTTCCGGGCCTCGTGGGCGCAGGTGGGCGGCGGCGGACCAAATCCCTACCAGATTAATTTATCGTACAGCATGGTTCCCAGCAGTACCGTGCCTTTGCAGGACGTAACCAGCACTACCATTTCTAACCCCGAATTAGGTCCCTTAACCTCCACCACCACCGAGGTAGGCATGGATTTACAATTTTTCAACCGCCGTCTGGGTTTAGATTTAACGCTTTATAACCGCACCACCACCAACGATATTGTATCTACCGCCATCACTCCTACTTCCGGCTTCGAAAATATTATTCTGAACGTGGGTGAAATGTACAACAAAGGCATCGAGACCTTGATTACCGGCACACCGGTGCAAAAAGGGAATTTTACCTGGAACACCAGCTACAATTTTGCCTATAACAAAAACCGGGTAGTAAGCTTAGCCGAAGGTTTAAATACCATCCAAATGGCAACCACGGTAAATAATTACGCCAACGTAAACAGCACGGTGGGCCAGCCTTATGGCGTTATTACTGGTTATACCATGGCGAAAGATGCCAGCGGCAATGTTATTTACGATCCCAAATCCGGGTTCCCGGTACGGTCACCGTTGCAGCAATTAGGCAATGGCGTGGCCCCGCTTACCATGGGCTTAACCAACGAGTTTACCTATAAAAACTTTTCCTTAAACGTATTGCTCGACGGAAAATTCGGCAACAAAGTATTTTCCATGATGGAAGTATACGGCATCCGGATGGGTTTATTAAAAATGACTTTACCAGGCCGGGAAAATGGCTTGGAAGTAAACGGCGTTACGCCGGAAGGCGCCCCTTATTCGCGCACAGTAGCCGTGAAGGACTTGCGGGTATGGTACGATAACTACAAAAACTACTCCGACGTGTTCTTGCACGATGGCAGTTTTGTAAAACTGCGCCAGGTGATTTTTACCTATAACATTCCGGCCAACAAAATACCCCTGCTGAAATTACAAGGCGCTTCCATCTCATTCGTGGCCCGTAACCTGGCCATCCTGTACCGCAAAACCGACAACTTCGATCCGGAATCGAGCTTTACCAACGGCAATGCCCAAGGTTTCGAATCGTTTGGTTTGCCCCGCACCCGCACCATGGGCCTAAATTTTATGCTTAAATTTTAACCAGCACCTCCATCATGAAAACATATCATTTTTTTAAATTTTTATCGGGTTTAACACTTTGCACCACGCTTTTAACAGTCACTTCCTGCGACGATGGTTTTGAGGAAATGAACGTGAACCCCAACGCCTACGAACAGGTTGTGCCGGAGTTTATGTTCAGCAAGGCTTTGTACGACGGGGCCCGTAACCGCTTAGGTGGGGCCGACGGCGCCATGCAGTACACCACCAGTTTTAACGAAGTGGCCGGATTTGGCTCGAAATACATTTTTTTGCAAGGCTCCGCGCCCTACGGCGTTTTTACCAGTGCCTATACCAACGAAATTCAGGAAATTACCGATGTTATTTTGAGCGTGAAAGACGATCCGAATAATGTAAATAAACTGGCTGCGGCACGCATTTGGCGCGCTTACTGTTTCCATCGCGTTACTGATTTATACGGCGATATTCCGTATTCGCAAGCCGGTCTGGGTTACCGCGAAGGCATTCTGCAACCGAAGTACGACCCCCAGGAAGCTATTTACAAAGACATGCTGAAAGAGCTGGAAGAAGCTACTGCCCAGTTTGATGCCGCCAAACCTACCTTTGGCACCGCCGATGTTATTTACGGCGGCAACGTAGATAAATGGAAAAAATTCGGGTATTCTTTAATGCTGCGTTTAGGCATGCGCCTGACCAAAGTGGATGCGGCCCTGGCTGAAGCCTGGGTGAGAAAAGCCATTGCGGGGGGCGTTATTACCAGCAATACCGATATTGCCCAGATTATGTTCGTTGCGGGCGGACAGGCGATTAACCAGAATCCCTTGGCCAACGCTTACCTATCTAGCGATTATTCTTCGGCGAACGGCAGCACCAACCGCGAAGGCGGTAAATATGCCAATACCTTCATCGATTTTTTAAAATATAACAACGATCCGCGCCTGGGTGTACTGTCGGTAGTGTGGCAAAACGGCAAAGCCGATACCACCGCGGCCATTCAAAAAGGCATGCCGCAAAACTTCCAGACCAAACCCGCCGATTTTGTAACTTATTCCGAACCGAACCCGGCCACCTTGCTGCGTTTAGATACTCCAGTATTGTTAATGACCAGCGCCGAGATTAATTTCCTGCTCGCCGAAGCGGCTTTGCGCGGCTGGTACACCGGCGAAACGCCGGCAACTTTATACAATAACGGCGTGATTTCCGCTATGAAACAATGGGGCTTCTGGGGCGGGGCCGGCGTAATTTCCGACTCCCGCATCAACGTGTATTTAGCCGCTCATCCGTATAATCCGACTGGTTCCACCGAGGAGCAATTAACGCAGATTCACACGCAGTTCTGGGCTTCGCTTTTCCCGGATTCGCAGGAAGTATTTGCCAACTGGCGCCGCACCGGTTATCCTGTATTAGTACCCAACAATGTTCCGGGTAACGCTACCAACGCCACTATTTTCCGGCGCATGTTATACCCTACCATCGAAGAAAGCTTAAATGCCCAAAACTTACAGGAAGCCGTGACCCGATTGGGTGGTAATACTTTTTTAACCCGTATTTGGTGGGATAAGTAAGTAGTCAGAAATAAGCTAAATAATAGGATTGTCATTCTGGAAGAATCTTCTGAAAACAGAGCCGTAAATAGTAGAAACCGGAATAATTTTATTACCTGTTTACCATTAATTTATTGCTGATTTTAACTTCTGCTAGAACTTTCTACGCACAAGATTCTTCCAGAATGACAAAGAAGTTTGATAGTCTAATTTAACCTACTTACTTAATTAAAAAAGGATTTAGTACATTTCAGATATAAACTGACTAAAAATTATTCACTATGAACACAACTCCCAGAAGATCCATCTTAAAAAAATTACTTGCTTCGGTAGCCGGTCTCGGCGGATTTAGTTTAGTAGCCAAAGCCAAAGAACTGGAAGGCAATGAAAAAGAAGCCTTTAACATTACCACGTTTCAGGATGTACCCTTGTTCTCGGGTTCTACCAAACACGGCAATTTAGTTTTTGTGGCGGGAAAAGGAGCGCATTTTGAAGGGGACGTAAAAGCCCACGCCGAACATGTTTTAAAAGAACTCGAAGCCGAATTAATTAAAGCGGGCTCGTCGATGCAAAAAGTGTTAAAAGTAAACGTGTACCTGGCCGACCTGAACGATTACAAAGCCATGAACGAAGTGTACAAAGGCAAATTCGGTAGCAAACCGCCGGTACGGACTACCGTGGCTACTTATGGTGGAGTACCGGGTAACTCGCTCGTGGAAATGGATTGTATTGCTTACGTGTAATTTTTAATTTTTCTGGTGCTTAGAGCTTTTTCTGTGGCTGATTTTTGCCGCAGGGAAGCTTTTGCACCAGAAAAATAAATTTGTTTACCGAGTTTTACTTTACCGCGGATTTACTTCTGTGTCTTCCAATATAAAATTTTTAAATTCATTTTTGTATCGATTCTGCATTACTTCTGATTTCGGAGTGAAGTTGTTTCATTGCTTAGGTTCTGTTCTTTTTGTCTTGATACAAAAAGAACCAAAAAAATCAAGACGCTAAAAACTCGCTGAACGCTCGAACAGTTTAGCGCCAATACTTGCACTTGGCTTAGGTTGTTATTTGCATAGCAGGTTGCAAAATTTTAAATTTTAAAATGTTATGCTTGATGTTACTCTTATCGATGTCATTCAGAAGGAACCTATTTTGCTACGCAGCAGCAAAAGTTAATAGTAAGCAAATACAAAATTAAATATTAATCCTGCACCTTTTAGAAGTGCATATTATAAAGGATAAGTATTAAATTTTTTAAACATTTTTTCCTGAATAACTCATTTATCAAACAGATTAAACTACTAAACTTTTACCCATCATGCCGCCCGAAATTTTATAAAGGTTGGTTGATTATTGTTTACAATATAATTTATAAGCAATGCTAAAAACTTTATTTACTGCTTTATGCCTGCTGCCGTACGCGCTTGTATTTGCCCAGACTCAGCCATACAATATTGTTATCAAAGGCGGGCACGTCATAGATCCGAAGAATAACATCGATGGCCCAATGGATGTGGCTATCAAAGAAGGCAAAATAGCTTTGGTGGCTAAAAACATCGACCCGAAACAAGGCATCCAAGTAGTAGACGCGAAAGGGTTGTATGTGACACCCGGTTTAATCGATATTCATACGCACCACTTCTACGGTACCAACATGGATCAAACCTACATGAATGGCCCCAATGCTTTTCCGCCCGATGGTTTTACTCTCCGGAATGGCGTAACTACTGTGGTAGATGCCGGTAGTCCCGGTTGGCGCACTTTTCCGACGTATAAAAAGCAAACCATTGATGCTTCTAAAACCCGGGTACTCGCTTTTTTAAATATTTCGGGCGAAGGCATGCGCGGCGGCAATTACGAGCAAAATACCAACGACATGGACTCCAAGTTGTCGGCCAATACCGCCCGTCAGTACCGGGATTATGTGGTAGGCTTTAAAGTGGCGCATTACGAAGGTCCGGATTGGACACCCGTTGACCGCGCGGTGGAAGCGGGAAAACTGGCCGGTGGCCTACCCGTCATGATTGACTTTGGCGGCAGCAACCCTCCCCTTTCCATCGAAGAGTTATTTACCAAACACCTTCGCCCCGGCGATATCTTCACGCACGCTTTTGGCCAACTGGCCAGCCGCGAATACATTGTGGATTTAAATACCAAAAAAGTAAAACCGTTTGTACGGGAAGCCCAAAAACGCGGAATCGTGTTTGACGTGGGTTACGGCGGCATCAGTTTTGCATTTTCGCAGGCCGTACCGGCGCTGGCCGATAAGTTTTATCCCAACACCATCAGTACCGATATTCACATTGGTTCCATGAACGAGTCGATGAAAGACATGCTCACCACTATGTCTAAATTTCTGGCCATGGGCATGGATTTACAAAGCGTAATCAAGGCTAGTTCCTGGACTCCCGCGCAGGTAATTAGACACGAAGAACTGGGCCATTTATCGGTGGGTGCTCCGGCCGATGTGGCCGTTTTAAACGTTCGCAAAGGTAAGTTCGGCTTTTTGATTATACCGGGTATAAAATCGATACCGATAAAAGACTGGAATGCGAATTAACCATCCGCGACGGTAAAGTGGTATACAACTTAAATGGCATTACTACGCCGGTGGTTTTACCGCGCACCCCGAGTGCTCCCCGGGCGGCGGCGCAAGGTGCCACGCATTAAATAAAATAGTTTAACTAATCCAGTTTGGTAGCGGCGCCTACTGATCTGAGTTTAGTTTAAAAAGAATCATTCGTACTATTTTATAGAGTTTGTGTTTCCATCTGGAGTTTGTACCCCAATGCTGCTTCATTTTCTAGTTTATAGACCAAGCAAAAAGGTTGGGTCGAGGTTAAAATTTTAAAAAAACATCCTTTTCAGGGGCAGCATAATAGATTTACCCACATCGTCAAAAAAATAACCGGAAAAACTCCATGCCTGTTTTTCGTTCTGTATTAGTTACTATGTATTTTTTAGGGGTGATGGAAATTACCCCTTTTTTAGCTTCTGCCCAGGATAGTAAACCACCGACTCCCAATCCCGAAAAAATTACCCCGAATATACAAGATGCCCCAACTCCGGCTGTAAAACCATTACGTGCTTTGCGGCCCGATATCCAGATTAAACATTGGATGTTGGTGGAACCCAAAGCCGTGCGGCTGCTGTACCAGGCTTCTACCGGCAGCTTGTGGTACACTACCTTCGATGGGGACGTGTACCGGATTAAAAACAACAAGGGAGATAACCCCACCAGTCAAAAAATTTTCACGGCCCAGGACCATGGCATTCCCCGGTTGCAGGGTGCCATTTTTTTAAAAAACAGCTTATTTTTGTGCGGCAATACTACGGCTAACAACGGTAAAGGTACTACCGGCCGTCTGGTGCGGTTCGATATTCCGGCCTCCGGAAAACCCATTCTCACCGAGGTGTTTAATACAGTGGAATACGGTACTAACAAAACTGTTTTCGACCATGGTTGGAATGCTCTGGAAATTAGCCCGGATGAAAAATATATTTACGTAAACAGCGGAGCCCGCACCGACCACGGCGAAGTACAGGATAACGACGGCTTTTACCCGAATGCCCGCAACGGTGCTTTAACCGCCAACATTTTTCGTTTTCCGGTTACAGCTAAAAACCTGCTTTTGCCCAACGACTTAGAGCAATTAAAAGCCGCAGGCTACCTTTACGCGGAAGGCATTCGCAACGCCTTCGACCTAGCTTTTGATGGTACGGGTAATTTATTCGGGGTTTCCAATTCCGCGGATTACGATATGCCCGAAGACATGTTCTGGCTCCGGGAAGGCCACCATTACGGATTTCCCTGGGTCATGGGCGGTATCGAAAACCCGCAGCAATACCCCGATTGGCAACCCAGTCCGGAAACCGATCCGTTCATCAATAAATTTGCCCACGCCTGGCAGGTGCGGTATTTTCACAACGACCCGGAATTTCCCCCAAGACCCACCGGGGTAAAGTTCTCGCCGGGAATCCAAAATGTGGGTCCGGCTGCCAACGAGTACCGTACCAATGCCGGCAAAGTAGTGGATGGCGATCAAACCGCCGTAACCATTAGCACGTTCACGCCCCACGCTTCGCCTTTAGGTTTATTTTTCGACAAGAAGAATGTTTTAGCTAAGGATTTAAAAGGCGAAGGCTTTGTAATCCGCTACACCTTGGGAGCCCGTTCGGTGTTAATGAAGCCTTTTACCGAAGAAGGAGCCGATTTATTACATTTAGATCTGACTTACAACAAAGCGGCGGATAATTACTACGTAAAAACCACTCGCCTGGTAGATGGCTTTAAAGAAGCCACGGATGCCGTGCTGGTGGGTAACGAAGTTTATGTGATTGAATACAGCGGGCGCAACCCAGGCAACCTTTGGAAAATAACTTTACCTAAAGATGCAAAAGTTAAAATGACCGAGTTTGTGAAACCGGAGTAATGGTTTATAATCGTATGGATCAAATTAAATACAAGTAAATTTTTAAAATATTATCATCATTATAAAGATTCAAGTACCAATTATACAGGATCAAAGCTCTTATTAAAAATCCCGGATTTTACAGGTTCTATACCTCGTAAAATCCGGGATTTTTAATTCCAGGATAATGATTTTACACTAAATACCAGTTTCCATTAGTCCTCTTTACCTAAATATTTACTAGCATTAAGGTGAATTTTATGATGGGTGCTTCACGGTAAAAAGAGATAAAGAACAAACTTACTTATAAAATACTTTTGATAATTTTTTTTGAAAGTGCGGTAGCTATTTCTATAATTTAAAAAAAGCCTTTATATTTCAATTAGTATTTAATAAATTACGGAAACAAAATAGTCTATCCATAAACATGGATTACTAGCTTAATTGTAGTCTACCTAAAAATATTTATTTCGAATTAAGCTTAAAATTTTTAGAGGTTTATTAAAGAAGTAGATCTTTTGTTAAAATTTATCTTTAAAAATTATCTTGTTTTTAATATTATTTAATAGTTTTAACTATAATTACTTTAAATTTTAACTTACCAATCTTTAAGGTTATGAAATTAAATCTAAAGTCTGAGCCTGACTTGGTCGCACTATCCCAGGAAGAAGTTTTTGAACAATTTTTTAAAAACTACTACCCACGGTTAGTATATTTTGCCTTTCAGATTTTAGGTGACAAAACCAAAGCCGAGGACACCGCGCAGGAGGCCTTCATTAAATTTTGGGATCATAAAGAAGAAGTTTCCCAGAATCCGGTGGCAATTAAAAATTTCCTTTACTCTACGGTTAAAAATGCCAGCTTAAATATTGTTCGCCACGAAAAGGTGGTGGAAAAATATAAGAGTAACTTTGCCCCTTTGGAAGCAGAAGATGCCACCGTGATCAACCACATTATTCAGTCGGAAGTATTAGCGGAAATTCACCAGGCTATGCAAACCTTACCCGAAAGCTGTCAGCGTATTTCCCGCATGGGCTACCTGGAAGGCATGAAAAACCACGAAATTGCCGCTACTTTAGGCATTTCCATCAACACCGTAAAAACCCAGAAACAACGGGCCATGCAATTACTCCGCCTGCGCCTCAATCCCGAAACTTTTGCCATACTGGCCTTGGTGTTGGACCATTCTTTTAATTGAAAAATCCCTAGTTATTTCAACGCCTACTATGGCAATATGGCTACTCTATGGCGCGGAAGTTACTTCCGTGCCCTATCTAGTTGATGCCCCTTACTAGCTGGTGCCAACTAACAGCAGTACCATGTTCTATTTCCGTAGCCAGGCTCGGGAGTAACCACCCGATAAAATTAGGCAGCAGCGCAAATGCCATTCAAGTAAACTTTTCTTTAGCCTAACAGCTAAGGTGAAAACCCAAAATTTTAAGACTGTTTATTGCCAATAAAATAGATTATTTAGAGCGGCAGGGTAGTTAAAATGACACGTTATTAAGGATACTGGTTCTTGTTACATTTGCTATTTTCTGATTGAACTACTTTTTATAAACTTCCATAAATTTTTCACTTGATTTCTCCCCTTTTTTAATATTTCTTTTCACCCCTGCGCCCTGGCGGCGTGTCTTTATAAAAGCACCAAAAACTTTTGGTAAAGGTTAATCTTAGCTGGTTAAGTACCAGCGTTTAAAATAAAAAAACAGAAGCATTCCGGAAAAATTAGCGAGTGTAAATTCTGATCGCTTACGGGGATATCCGTGTATTTCTCCTGTATTATTTGTAATTTGTTACCGTTTGTTCCGGCTTAAAAAGTCCCGTATTCTTACGTACTACCTTGTTATTTTTTTAAATTTTTAGATAGAAACCGCCTCATTTTACCTGATTTATATGAAACGCAGAGATATTTTAAAAGGCTTGTCCGTTTTACCGATTAGCGGGGTAGTAGCCGCGGGTCAATCAGCGATGGCCCACCCGGCCGCGCCTACCGAATTTGATTTGTTAGATTACATGAAGCGCACCGAAAGCCCCGAAATAGCCGGTCCGCTCAAAGCCGGCCCTAATATCTACCAATCGATTGGGGTAGAACCCATTATTAATTGCCGCGGTACTTTTACCATTATCGGGGCATCGGTAGAACTGCCGGAAGTACGGGAAGCCATGGAATATGCCTGTCGTTTTTTTGTGCAATTAGATGAACTGGCCATGGGCGTGGGGAAACGGCTTTCGGAAATTACCGGGGCCGAATGGGGCATGGTTTCGTCGGGTTGTGCGGCCGGGATGAAACACGTAACCGCCGCTTGCGTCACCGGGGGCAACCCGGAAAAACTGATCCGCATTCCGGACCTGGCCGGGTTTGATAAAACAGAAGTAATTATTCCGAAAGACTCACGAAACGTATACGACCACGCCATCCGCAACATCGGGGTAAAAATTATTATGGTAGACTCAGAAGACGAGTTGCGCAGTGCCATTAGCCCGCGTACGGCCATGATCTACGCCAACGCCGATGGGTTACCGGCATCGGGCCCTTTGTCGTTGGAAAGTATTGCGGCCATTGCCAAACCGAAGAATGTACCTATTCTGGTAGATGCGGCCGCCGAGATTTTAACCATCCCGAACGTACATTTGCAGAAAGGAGCCTCGGTAGTAGCCTACAGCGGGGGTAAAGGTATCCGTGGACCGCAATGCGCCGGTTTATTATTAGGTAAAAAGGATATTTTAATGGCGGCCTGGCAGGCCAGCGCTCCGCACCACGGTCCGGGCCGCGACAATAAAGTAGGCCGCGAAGAAGTAATGGGTATGTTGGCCGCCGTGGAAACCTGGGTAAAACGCGACCATGACAAAGAATACAAAACCTGGATGGGCTATTTAGATACCATTGCCAACCGGGTTAAAAAAATTGATGGCGTACAGACCTCGGTAAAAGAACCAACCGGCTTAGCCAACCGTACTCCTACTCTAATTATTTCCTGGGATCCCGCCAAACTAAACATTATCGGGATAGACGTAGCCAACGAATTGTCGAGCACTAAACCCCGCATTGCCCTGAGTACCTACAACGGTAACCGCAACGGCACGCCCGACCCAAATGTAACCGGTTTATCGATTAGCTCCTGGATGATGCAACCCGGCAACGATAAGATTGTGGCCGATCGCATTTACGACGCACTTTCCCGGAAACGCCCTACCCGTGTGACTACATTAAAAGCTCCTGCTACCACTATTACCGGCCGATGGGATGCGACCATTCAATTCTTTAATAGCCAGAGCCAGCATACTCTGTTTATTGAACAACAAGACGGCAACTGGATACAAGGCTCGCACAAAGGCGACTTTGAAATCCGGGATATGTCGGGCACCATGGAGGGCGACCAGGTAAAGTTCCGGAGCATGTACCACGCTCCCGGCGACGGCATTAACTTTACGTTTTCCGGAAAAGTTTCCGGCGATACCATGTCCGGGGACATTCACATGGGCGAATACCTAACGGCTAAATTCACCGCCAAAAAATACGCTTACCCCAGTTCGCACCAAACCATCTTTGTACCAATCGGGCCGCCTTTATCGAGTTAAGCACCAAGACAATGAATGCTCCTTTCTGACAATGAGGTTAATATTATAAGATGTTAAATTAAAACTTAGCCGAACAGACAAAATAATTGCGGCACCGGGATTCGTAGTTTTTAGGTTGTTGGTTGTTTCTGCACCAGCCATTTTCAGTTCTTTTGGGTAAGTACTAAAGTTAGGTAAAACAGAAATTCTAGAAAGTCAATAAAGCACTAGCCAGTTTTCTAGAGGATATAAGTTTTTTAAATTTTATGCCTTGGCTCGGGGTTATAGTATTGGCTAGCCAAAATTTTCCAGTTATTCTTTTTAGACCTTTATTTCTGATTCATAATCTTTAATTTTTTGGCGAAGCCCTAAGTGCTGATTTTTAAATTATCCATGCGCAAACCAAGATTTATCCCGTATTTATTAGCCGCTAGCATTGCTACTTGCGCTCTTTCGTCCTATATATCCAATAAAGGCTCTTCTACCATTTTGCAGGATGGTGGCCGATGGGTAGCCCCGCCTTCCGCCGATAAAATTAAAAATCCTTATCCGGTAGAGCCGCTTACTTTAACCCAGGGCGAAGAGCTTTTTGTGATGTATTGTTCGCCTTGCCACGGCGAAAACGGTTACGGCGACGGGGCCGCCGGAGGAGCTATGGGAATAAAACCGGCTAATTTCCATGCCCCGGTGGTGCAAAAACAAAGTGATGGGGCCTTGTTCTGGAAATTAGCGGAAGGTCGGGGCAATATGCCGCCTTTTAAAGAATCTTTATCGGAAGAGCAAAGATGGCAGTTGGTGGCTTATTTGCGCAAATTAGGGGAAGTTCCGGATAAATCCGCTACGGCAGCGGCTCCGGCCGGTAATGCCGTTGCCAAACCAACTACCAAACCCACTACGGCTCCTTCGGTTCCTAAAGAAACCAAAACTGCCGCTACCAAATCGCCGGAACCTAAGCAAAATATTGGGCCGGCAGCTCCACCCGCCTCTACTGCCAACACCCCAGCCGCCGAGGCTAATAAAGAAGGTCCGGAGATAAAAACCCCGACTTCCTTACGCCCGGATATTAAGGTGTCGCACGTTATGGAAATAGGTCCCTCGGCCATTCGTTTGTTCCGGCACCCAGTAACCGGCGAATTCTGGTACAATACTTTTGAAGGTGACGTGTACAAAATCAGCAACATCGATAAAAAGGACGCTCGTTACCAAAAAGTATTCTCGGCGACTGACCATGGCATTACCCGTTTGCAAGGGGCCGTTTTTTACAAAAACAGTTTGTTTTTATGCGGTAACACTTCCGTCAATAATGGCAAAGGCACTACCGGCCGGCTCGTTCGTTACGATTTTGGAAACGCCGGTAAACCTACCTTAACCGAAGTATTTAATACGGTAGAATACGGCACCAATGCCACTACCTTCGACCACGGCTGGAATGCCCTGGAAGTAAGTCCGGATGGGAAATATATTTACGTGAATACGGGAGCCCGCACCGACCACGGCGAAGTACAGGATAACCGGGGCGCTTACCCCAACGCCCGCGATAATGCCTTGACCGCTAAAATTTACCGCTTCCCCATCGATGCCAAAAACTTACTTTTGCCCGATGACGTGCAAAAATTAAAAGCGGATGGTTATTTGTTTGCCGAAGGGGTGCGGAACGTCTTTGATATGGCTTTTGACCCGAGTGGTAATTTATTCGGTGTTTCGAACTCGCCGGACTATGATGCGCCCGAAGATATGTTCTGGCTCCGGCAGGGCCGCCATTACGGTTTTCCCTGGGTATTTGGCGGGATTGATAATCCGCAGCAGTATCCCGGCTGGAATCCAAGCCCCGAAACAGATCCGTTTATCAGTAAATCCGCCCACGCTTGGATTGTAAAATATTTCCACGACGATCCTACGTTTCCCAAACCACCTGCAGGGGTTAAATTTACGCCGGGGGTGCAAAACCTGGGACCGGCTGCCAATGAGTACCGCGATGTGGCATCTGGTAAAGTAACAGATGGCGATCTTACCGGTCAGGCGGTAAGTACTTTTAACGCCCACTCTTCGCCGTTAGCTTTGTTTTTTGATACTAAAAAAGTGCTTTCGGATGAATTTAAAGGCGACGGTTTTGTGATGCGCTATACGGGTGGAGGCCGAGCCGGCACCAACGACCTCCTCCGGAAAGAAGGACGCGATTTACTGCATTTAAAATTATCCTACGACCCGGCCACCGATAATTATTTTGTAAAAACCTATCGCTTAGTCGAAAACTTTAATGCTCCGGTGGATGCGGTGTTGGTCGGGAATGAAGTATACATTATGGAATACGCGGGCCGATCGAACGCGCATATCTGGAAAATCACTTTGCCCAGCGGCGTGAAAACGGGCGGGCAAAATACTTCTTTGAAACAATAAAACAGACCCTGAACAATCACAAATCCTAAATTTTTAGATTTTTAATAACCTTTTTCCGAAATTTGGTCATAAGGAAGTATTTTTTTTAATCCTGTTCCAAGCAACGGCCTAGTTCTAAAACTGCTACTGCTGTTTTTGTGAGTAGTAAATGTACTGTTTCCTTTATCTTTCCACCTTCTTCATTAATTTTTTTAAATTTAATGAAGCGCACCCGGTATATTTCCTTTCATTGGCCGTATGACAAGCTGTATTTACTCGCATTAAAAACAGGTTTATACTCGCCGCCATGAAACATACTTACATACTTGTTTGCTTATTCTTATTTATCTCGGCTTGTAGTTCGGGTAAGATATACCAAACAACATCTGATTCTGGTTATCAGGCATTTACCGGGGCCACTATCCTAAATGGCCAGGGAGGTACCCCAATTAAAGACGGGGTGCTGCTGATTCGCAAAGGCCAGGTAGTTGCCGTGGGCCCCCGAAACAAAGTTAAAATCCCGGAAGTGGCGATTATTGAGGATGTAACCGGTAAGTTTATTATGCCGGGCATAATCAACGGGCATGGACACGTGGGTGATGTAAAAGGAATTGAACCGGGCCACTACTCTAGGGAAAATTTGTTAGATAATCTGGGACTTTATGGCCGTTACGGCATCACCACCGTGGTAAGTTTGGGAGGTGATAAAAAAGAAGCCGAACCTTTACGGGCCATCCACGATTCTACCACCACGCAGCGGGCCCGGTTATTTATTGCCGGCGAGGTAATTACCGGCAAAACTCCCGCCGAAGCCTTGGCCGTAGTAGAACAAAATCACCGCCTGGGTGTCGATTTCATGAAAATCCGGGTAGATGACCAGCTCGGAACAGCACCCAAGATGCCGGCTGCCGTATACCGGGCGGTTATTAAACGTTCGCACCAACTCGGCTACAAGATTGCTACCCACCTATATTCCCTGGCCGATGCCCGGGATTTACTTTTGGCCGGTTCAGATCTACTGGCCCACAGCGTGCGCGACCAACCGGTAGATGCCGCCTTTATTCAACTTTTAAAAAAGAAGAAAGCAGGCTATTGCCCTACCCTCACCCGCGAACTATCCACGTTTGTATACGGCGATACGGCCGCGTTCTTTCAGGACCCTTTCTTCCGGCGCGAGTACGATAGTCTTACCATCCAACCATTAATAGATCCGGCGCGCCAATCGCAAATGCGCCAAAGCAAAAGCGCCCAAACGTATCAGCAGCAACTGCCTACGGCCATGGCCAATTTAAAAAAACTAAGCGACCAAGGTATTCCCATTGTGTTCGGCACGGATAGTGGCATGCCGGCCCGGTTTATGGGTTACTTTGAGCACCTGGAAATGGAAATGATGGCCGAAGCCGGACTTACTCCTCGTCAAATTATTACAGCCGCAACTAAAAATGCCGCCCATTACCTGGGCTTAAAAAATGTCGGCACCTTAACCCGGGGCAACTGGGCCGACTTCTTGGTGTTAGATGCTGATCCTTTGACAGATATCCGGAATGTAAGAAAACTGAACGGGGTTTTTATCAGTGGGGAAAAAGTTGAAAAATAATTTTTGGAAGTAGTCAGCATACATTCCGATGCCGTTTTATTTCATTTTTGTAGCCGGCTCTAATGCTTAACCTGGTACCGATAACCTAAATAACGAATAAGCTTTCCGTGCAAATGAAAAAATTTTTACTGCTATTACTCTCTTGTTTTTTGTATTACAATAGTTTAGCGCAAACTGATGAGGTATTTGATTCAAACCGGTCTGTTCGTTTTGGGTTTAAATTCGGGATGAACTACTCGAATATGAATTTCAACAAAGGCTACCCGCCGCCCATGGTTCCGGTGGAGGCTTCGTGGCAGCCTGGTTTTCTGCTTGGTTTTTCGTTAGAAGTTCCCTTACCCTATAACTTTTCCCTGCAACAAGAATACTTATATGCCCAATTTAACGGCGAGAACCGCAACTTGAGCACCCATTACAAGCATAGCTATTTGTCTTTGCCGCTATTGCTTAAATACCGGATTATACCAAAAGTAATATTAATGGCTGGTCCTCAGTTTGATTTATTAATTGCGGCTGAAGAAGAAAGTAACGGACAAACTACCAATTCTACGCACGGCACCGAAGAACGTAGTATCGGCATTACGGGTGGGTTAGGTTTCCAAGCTTGGAAGCAGATAAGTTTAAACGCCCGCTTTACGCACGGCTTTAACCACATAGGACTTACCCAAAGAGCAGCTGCGCAAGAATTCAAATACGAAATTTTGCAGCTAACCGCGGATTTTAGTTTCTAAACCATCAAAATTTAAAAAAGTAAAGGGATGAAGTAGTATAAAAAACGTGCCCTTAGATTCTTCCGCTTTATCTCATCTGCTAATTAATTATTACTATTAGTACATATACTTTCGTGAAGGTTTTGCTTTTCAGAACCAGGATTTTTTTAAATTAACCAACCGGCAACTCGGTGGCAATGGCAATCCGGTTCCAGGCGTTAATGGTAATTATTGCCATAATCACCTGAGCCACATAATTTTTACCCAAGAGTTGTTCTGCTTTTTGGTAGGTCTCGTTGGTAACGCCACCCTGGTGAATAAGCGTAACTTCTTCTGTCAGAGCCAGAATTACTTTTTCTTCTTCGGTAAATAAATTAGTTTCTCTCCAGGCATTTAACAAAAAAAGCCTTTGAGCCGTTTCGCCGTTCTTTAAGGCATCTTTGGTATGCATATTCAAACAAAAAGCACAACCGTTTATTTGGGAGGCTCTTACCTGAATAAGTTCTAACCGAGTTTTGTTCAATGGTGTGGTTTGCAGGTAATTTACTAAGGCATACATGGCTTTGTAGGCCTGGGGTTCTGTTTCGGCAATGTTAACACGGTTGTTCATAGCTTAGAGCTTTAGGATTTAATTTTAAACAAAGCTATGCAGGTGGTGCCTGATAAAACTTAAACTGGTTTAAGAAATGCTCTTTTTCCGGATTTCGCTCAAATATTCTGGGGTAAAACCTAAAAAAGAAGCCAGTAAATACTGCGGGATTCGTTGTACAAACCCCGGATAGTGGGAACTGAAATGCTGATACATCTCTTCCTTCGAAAAATCATAAATATATTTTATCCGCCACTGTTCCGCGGCGTAAGCTCTTTGGTACACCAACCGGAAATACCGCTCCAGCGGCGGGAAATTTAAAAAAAGCTGTTCCTGCGCTTGCCAGCTAAGAGCCCACACCGTAGTATTTTCTACCGCCTGAATAAAGAAAGTACTGGGCTGCTGCCTGGAGAAAGAAGAGTAATCCGATAACCACCAATTTTCAATGGAAAACTGCGTGGTTTGCTCAATTCCTTTATCATTTATGAAAAATAAGCGCAAACAACCTTTTTCTACAAAATAATTGTATGTGCAAATCTGGCCATTTTCGAGCAAATTCTGCTTTTTCTTTACTTGGAACGGCAGCAAGCTGCCCGCAACTAAAGGCTTGGCTTCTGCCGGTACTACTATAAATTTCTGCAAATGCTGCAACAGCTTTTCGGCCATATTTTTAAAATTATGGTAAGCAGTAAAGGTCCCCGCGTAATTAGGCGCTTAAACGACGATAAATTTAAAAAAGGCGTCTTCCAAAATTAAAAAAAATAGGGCTATAATTATTTTTCCCGGGGTAAGATAAAGCCATTTTCTACTTTTTGCATACCTACTCTGGGGTAATACTCCAGGGCCGTCGGAACCGAAAGCAACAACACCATCGATTGTTCTCCCGCTTTTTCTTTCGTTAGCTGAATCAGCTTTTTACCAATGCCGGATTTTTGATAACTTGGGTCAACGGCTAAATCGGCCAGGTAACAACTCCAGACCCAATCCGTAATGGACCGGGAAACTCCGATTAACGTATCGCCTTCCCAAGCCGTTACCACCAAATTAGAATGAGCATACATCTGTTGCATTCGCTCCGGGTCATGGGTTGGTCTTGGTAACCCGGCTGCATTATACAGCGCGGTTACTTGTGTTACCGTTGGAAGAACGCCTATTTGGTAAGTGATATGCATTTGTGTATTTTTTTAAATTTTGCATTGGCGTGCTTAGTAAATATGAATGTAAAAATTCTTAATTGCTAGCATTATGCCTGCACGTATGCTATAGTATACATAATCCACCCTATTCTGGCTGCGGGGTGTACTCCTAGCAGCTTACCCGTGGAGCCTTTTCCAGGCTGGAGAAATAACCCAGAATAAAAGAGCTGTCTTAAGTTAAGCTTCAATCATTTGCCGGTTGTGTACATAAACTTGTTTTATAGTTAAAGGCTCTTTTTTTGGTTATTCGGATAGAGTTTAGAACGCTTTAGGCTGGTTAAATTTTAACTTGAGATCCTGAAGATATTGTATTAACCTCAGAAAGGTCGCCTGGAGGCGCCATTAACTGCTGACCGTAGCGATTTGCAAGAATAGAAAAGTGCCTATTAAAGCGAAACCCTGCTTATCTTTGCTTTTTCTAATCTTAAATTATTTAGATTATGGCAATGTTGCACCGCCATTTTAAGCTGCACAAGCCTTATGGTTATTTAAGCCAGTTTGTGGGAGAAGCAAACAAGAAAAAACGCTTAGGTGAATTATACCCGTTTCCGGATGGCACCATGGCCGTTGGCCGCTTAGACGAAGACAGCGAAGGTTTATTGCTGCTCACCACCGACGGAAAAGTAAGTACTTTCTTTACCAGTAGTAAAATGGAGAAAGAATACTTTGCCCAGGTTGATGGCCTGATTACTCCGGAAGCGATTGCCCAACTGCAACAAGGCGTAGAAATCGGTGTGCGGAACCAAAAATACCAAACCAAGCCTTGCGCGGCTTATAAATTAGCCTCTAACCCGGAGTTTAGCGCCCGAGCCCGAAAAATCCGCGACGACCGGCACGGTCCTACAAGCTGGGTGTCCCTAACGCTCACCGAAGGCAAAAATCGGCAAATCCGCAAAATGACGGCCGCCGTTGGTTTTCCAACCTTGCGTTTAATAAGAGTGCGTATTGGGGAGCTTCACCTGGGAAATTTGCCAGTTGGGCAAGTAATAGAAGTAACTAACCAGATAGAAGAAATACTCAGTATATTTTAAAATAAGTAGTTGGTCGTTTTTAGTTGTTCGTTATTCGATCGTTATACCTTTAATCATCAATTGCTTAAACTCAGGATTTTATCAACTTAATTTTGTCCTGTTACTTAATTCAAAACAGCTTAATTTTTAAATTTCTCATAAAATCATCTTTTATGAAGGGGGTAATTTTTACTTTTCTCATTACTATACTGCTGCCTTTAGCTTGTTCCGATAAGCACAACGATTTCAGAGAAGAGATAAAAGACAATACTTTATTTCAGTTTGATAAATCTAATATCATGCGTTTAAAAGCACCCTTGGTTAATGGGATGAAAAATGGAGAAGTTTATACTTTTGATGAGAAAGGAAGATTGCATGCCATATCTACTTATGTAAATGATACCAAGCAGGGGATTCAATCGGAGTATTACCCCAGCAGAATAAAAAAATCAGAGGCCTATTATTTAAAAGGTAAAAAATTTGCGGAATATATAGCGTTTTATGATGGCTTTCAAGATTCAACGGCCCTTTTACGCGACGGAAAATGGTGGATAACTGCTTATCCTACCAAAATTAAAGTATTTAAATTTTATGACTTAAGGGAAAAAGTAATGTATTTCCGCGAATATGATATAAATGGTAACCTCTTGCAACAAAAAGGACGGCTTTTTCAAGCAACATTTAAAAAAACCATCATCGCTAAACAAAACAAAGCATTTTCTCAGGTTTGGATTATTCCGGATGCATCTCACTTGAAACAATTAAAAATCAAGCAATATTGTGTTGTTACAAACCTTTCCGATAATTCTAGACCGAGAGACACTGTTTATTCAAATCCCGATTCAACCATGACCATGTGGTCGTCTAAGATTGCGAAAACCGGTGAGTACCGCCTGCAAGCAGTGGTTTATTTATTAGAAAATGGCACTATGGAAACCGATACTTCAAACTTTACAGTAAAAGTGGAATAGGAAAGGTAAAGAAGTATAATTAAAATTGTAAATCCCATTAACTCTAGTTACTCAGCCAAACGGATAGCAACCGCTTTTTACTTGGTTTACTTTTCACATTCTTGTTTTAGTAAGTAAAGCCATTGTTGCATCCCTTTTTCCAAGCTTTTATTAAAGTTCTTTTTGAATAGACTAGCTAATAAACCAGACATACTTTCCTCCACTTGTATCGTGGTTTTTCCGTCTACTTCGGTTAATGTCCAGTTATGGATAGCAAACATGCCAAAAGTTTTGCCGATCCAACCAAATTGACTGTTAGGCTTGACCGTGTGTAAAGTAGAATAGATTTTGGCACCACTGATTTTCCAATCAAAAGTTGTTTCGGGTTTGAGTTCGCCATGAAGTTTCGGTTGGCTAATCTCTTTTTGCCAATTGGCCCTGTGGTTGATGTTCGTTAATATGGCCCAGACGGTTTTACTATCGGTATTGATAGTTATTGATTTGCTGCATTTTACGGGTGCATTCGGGTTAATGACTTTCATTACTTGGTTGCTTAGAGCAAACCTCCAGTTACCAGGAGGATTTTTGCGGTGAATAAAATTGATTTTGACTTTGTCGTTCTTGGTTAATGAACGCTGTAAAGTTCCGCACAAAATCAAGGTTTGCTCTTGACAAAAATCAAGAAGTTTTTGCCGCTGTTTTTTTTCTTATCCGACTAAACGTTTCCGGAGTCATCCCTAACATAGAAGCCAAGTATTGTAAGGGTACCTGGTTAAATAATTCTTTATTAAAGTTAAAAAGTTGCTCGTAGCGTTCTTCCGCGGATAAGGAAAGGTGTTGTAATACGCGGTCTTCCAACACTATAAAGCATTTGGCTATAAAAAGCTTCTCCAGCTCGGTCCAATGCGGGATTATTCGTCCTATGTTTTGGTAATCGGTGGTTTCAATAACGTACAGCACGCAATCGGTTAAGGCTTGGATATTCCACCGGGCCGGTTGATTAAAAATAAAACTCGCCAGATCTACCACAAAATACCCTGTGGTGGATATTCATATGGTTACTTCTTTGTCTTGCAGATAAACATACTCGCGCATAATACCTGTTTGTACAAAACCCAACTTATCGGAACGCTGGCCGGTTTTCAGGAAAAAGTCGCCTTTAGTGAGAGTCATGGTTTTAAAGAACGAACTAATAGCAGTCAAGTCTTGGTTGCTTACGCCAAAGTACGTTTGTATGTATTTTTCCAGTTCGGTCATTTAAAGAAATATTAAAGGTTGGTGTAGAATGCGTTTCAACGCATTTTTACACAGTGTTGTACGCTGGCCTTATTTTTTCGCGTTTATTTGATATTATCGCCATTTGACATACTGTTTTCAATGTGCCATCTTCCGTTAGAAGAGAGTTTCCAGTGAGCTAAATAAGTTCCTGTGTAATTAATATTGTTATTCGCAAGCCAAATACCTCTTTCAACCGTAATTGAATCCTTCACCATTAATACTTTAGATTCATTTTTATAAAATCTGAAACCTGAATTATAAAGTGCGCGATAGTACTTTTTAATATTTTTTCTGCCATGAATCTCTACATGATTATAAGGAATAAAGCAGGCATTTTCCTGATACATTAATCCAATAGAATCTATTTGCCCCGCATTAAACCAATCAACATATTTAAGATTTAATTGAGCTATAGAATAGGGCCCTAGTTCTTCATATTCTTGAAATCCGGTAAGTGAGAAGAATAGAATGATTGAAATACATGGAACAGAAACAATTGCTGATTTCCGAAATGGCTGCGTTTTTAAGCTAAATAAATTCAAAGCAGTTTTGTATAACTGCTCAAGTCTAATTTTGAACTTATAAGTTATCCGGGTGGGTTTTAAGGAAGGTTTACCAGATGCGTGGAACACCTCATAATCCAGGCTTGCAGAAATTAACTTCAAGGTATAACTCCTGGGAGTAACTTCGGCTAATTCAATCCGCTGAATAGTTCTCAAACCGATATTGCATTTCTCAGCGAGCTCACTTTGTGTTAATCCCTTTGCAAGTCTTAACTCTAAAATTTTTTACCTAATTGTGGCTGTTTCATAATTTATTCTTGTTTGAAACAAAATTACATCTAACCTGAAAATCATTCTAACTTCATCATTGTATTTAATGCGTCATTCATGCGTCATTGTCTATTTACAATTTAATATCAGTACTTTATGGAGTTTTCTATTTAGTGCATGTTAGGTACTTTCCGGATTGCGTACAATGGTTAGTATAAAAGGCGGCGGAGGCCGTCGGCCGAGGCTGACTTTTATACTAACCATTGTACTAAGTTGTTCTGTTAGTAAATATTCTATTTTTTAGAAACTTCTCTACTGTTTCAGCTAATGACACACTTCTGAAGTCTACTGCTGAAATAATTTGTCCGTGGGTAGTTTCTATGTTGAGTCTTCTTCCAGGTCTTTGCCCTCTTCCAAAAGATTTCTGCTCCAAGGAAACATTTTTAATTTCATCAAACAGCAATCTTCGCTCTTTCTTGTAAATCCATTTTCTTGGCGAGATTGCAAGAATCCTTTTATCTAAATCAAAAACTAGGCTATTGGAGGCTAGTAAACTATTATAAATTAAATATATAAATGCAAAGGCTAGAGCAATCATAATAATCAACCCCTTAATCGAGTAGTCGGTCAATATGTAATAGGCCGGAATTCCAATAATTAGCACCAGCCAATAAATGAACTCCCATGAATTCCTTTGCTTTTCTATCATCAGATGGTTTCCGGAACAGTCTATTCTTAAACCAATTTCTTTGTTCAGGGTCAATAACTCATTTATTTCTTCTTTAGGATTGAAATTCATTCTATCAATTTAGCCCAACTTACTGCTAAACACCAGTACTGGTGTTTATATCCACTTTATCCGGCAGTGCTTTTTTCGTAAACAGTTAAAAGTTAACCATTGAAGCAAATCCATTCAAACTGTATTTGATCTGGTAGTTATTTTTATTTAACAGAGAGTATTTTCTACTTTCTTGGTTCAATTACCGGCTAGTTTCCAAAATCAAAGAACCAGGACAACTCAAGCAATGATGGGAGTTATTACTTTGCCGTGAACATCGGTTAGCCGGAAATTACGACCCTGAAAAGCGTACGTTAATTTTTCGTGGTCCATGCCCAATTGGTGCAAAATGGTAGCTTGCAAGTCGAATATATCGGTGCGGCCTTTAACACCGTAGTAGCCAATTTCGTCGGTTTCACCGTGGGTATAGCCTTGTTTTATGCCGCCGCCCGCCAGCCACACGGTAAAAGCTTCGGTATGGTGGTCGCGGCCTTTAAATTCCATTTGCTTGCCTTCGCGGTTTTCCTGCATGGGCGTGCGGCCAAATTCGGCGCCCCATACTACGAGCGTTTCCTCTAATAAGCCCCGCATTTTTAAATCCTGCAACAAAGCCGAAACCGGCTGATCGATGTTGCGGCACAAATTACCGAAACCTTTATCCAGGGCGTTAGTAGGGTCGTTACCGTGCGAGTCCCAGCCCCAATCAAACAATTGCACAAACCGAACACCCCGTTCCACGAGGCGGCGGGCCAGCAAACAATTATTCGCAAAAGAAGCTTTGCCCGGCTCCGTGCCGTATAAAGCGTGCATGCTGGCCGGCTCCCGCGAAATATCCATCACTTCGGGTACCGACACCTGCATTTTGAAAGCCATTTCGTACTGGGCAATTCGGGAAATAATTTCCGGGTCCTGCATCTCCTGGTAGTGTAATTGATTAATCTCGTTGATGGCCGCAATCGATTGTTTGCGTAAATCGCGGCTCATGCCGGCAGGGTCGGAAACGTACAACACCGGCTCGCCTTTTTGGCGGCATTCTACGCCCTGGTAAACCGTAGGTAAAAATCCGCTGCCAAAACCAGCTTTACCCGCATCCGGCGCTTTGCCACCGGAAAGCAAAACCATAAATCCCGGTAAATTTTCGTTTTCGGACCCTAAGCCGTACGTTACCCAGGCGCCCATGCTGGGGCGGCCCAGGCGGGCATTACCGGTTTGCATGAGTAATTGCGCCGGCGCATGGTTAAACTGATCGGTGTGCATGGCTTTCAGGAAAGAAACCTCATCTACCATTTTCGAAAAATGCGGTAAGTGCTCTGATACCCAGGCACCAGACTGGCCATGTTGCTGAAACTGAGCCTGCGGACCGAGCATCTTCGGTACGCCTTTAATAAAAGCAAATTTTTTACCCGCGAGTAAGGAAGGTGGGCAATCCTGGCCATCTAACTGGTGCAGGGTAGGTTTATAGTCGAATAGCTCTAGTTGGGAGGGGGCCCCGGCCATGTGCAGAAAAATTACTGATTTAGCTTTCGGAGCAAAATGCGGCGCTAAGGGGGCAAAAGGTTTGGTTAAATCGCGCAAAATACCACCCGTGGCTTCCGGCGTAGCTAAAGAATTATGGTTAGAGCAGCCAATAAGCGACGATAAAGCCATAGCGCCTAAACCCGTAGTACATTGTTGTAAAAAATGCCGCCGGGTAAAATATTCATTCTGCCGAAAAAACGCTTCTTCAAAAAGATTCATACAATTATATTTTAAAGCACTCTAAATAGTTGTTCGTAATGAGCTATTTGTTGTTCTATAAATAAGATGTTCAAAATTATTGCTTCAGCATAAATCATAAATTACCATAACTTGTTGAAGCATTTACAACCCGAACTATTTGGCTGATTTAAGGGTTATTTCTGTTTTTTAAATTTTTTCTTTTCTGTGTTTCTTTTATTTTACTTTTTATTCGGTAACCAGCCAAACAGAAGTTTTTTTCAACTTTACTCTTTAGTAATAAATTCATCCAGGTTCAGGATGGCGTTACCGACGATAGTTAAGGCTGCGAATTGTGGTGAATTTTTTAAATTTTTTGCCGGCTCCGGCAAGAATTTAATTAATTCCTGGGGTTGTTTTGCGTAGTGTTGCTCTGTTTGCCGATAAAGCCGGGTTAACACTTGTAAGGTTTGCGCATTGGGGTATTTAAACAAAGCACGGTAATAGCCGGCTTTAATCTGCGCTTCGGGTTGTTTACTGGCTTGTTGCATGTGTTGCGCTAATCCCTTAGCGGCGGTTAAGTAAACTGTATCGTTTAACGTTACTAAGGCTTGTAAAGGCGTATTGGTCCGGATGCGTCGCGATACGCATACTTCCCGACCAGCCGCATCAAAAGTCAACAACGAAGGATACGGGCTGGAACGCCGCCAAAACGTGTACAAGGCCCGGCGATAAGCATCTTCGCCGCTGCTGGTATTCCATTGCAGGCCGCTGTAAACCACTTGCCACACGCCTTTGGGTTGGGGCGGCATTACGCTTTGCCCGTACATTTTCCGGCTCAGCAAACCGGCGGTGGTTAAGGCTTGGTCCCGGATTTGTTCAGCCGTGAGCCGCACGCGCGGTCCGCGGGCCAGCAACCGGTTGGCCGGATCTTTAAACAATAACTCCGGCGTAACCCGCGAACTCTGCTGATACGTTTTAGAAAGCACCAACAGCCGCAGCAATTTTTTCACCTGCCAATTTTGCTTCTGCTGAAAGTTTAACGCCAACCAGTCGAGTAACTCGGGATGCGAAGGTTTACTGCCTTGCGAACCAAAATCCTCCAGGCTTTCTACCAAACCTACGCCAAATAATTGTTCCCAGAAGCGGTTCACGGTTACCCGGGCGGTGAGCGGATTATTCTGGCTTACTAGCCATTGTGCCAATCCTAAACGGTTTTTAGGGTAATTTTTAAAATTTGGTAAAAACCGGGGGGTAGTAGGTTGTACTTCAGGACCTTTGGTTAACCAGTTTCCCCGTACAAATACATTATTTTTGCGGCGCAGCCCTTCTGGGTTTTCGCACATCACGGGAATTTGCTCGGTAGGCGTATTTAACAAAGCCAGAATGGTTTGTTCCGTTTCCGGGTAACCCGGCTGATTACTGCCGGGCAAGGCCTCTGAAAATAATACCCATTCCAGTTGGCACACGTAATCCTGAGGGTTTGCTTGCGTGGCATTTTTAAAAACAAAATACAAATCATGCACTCCCCTAGTAGGTTTAAGTTTTACCAGCTTCCGGATATTAATGCCTCCCCTACCCGTTTTGGTATTTTGGTAAATCCCCAGCAAATCGCCGTCCAGCTTATCTTGCCGGATTTCTAAAGTACCTTGATTTTGACTCGAACGGACACTCAACAGCAAATTAGCTTTATCGGTTAAATCAACTTTTTGCAAGCGCGCAAAACCCAGGTGGCCGCCGCCCAGGTATTTTCCGTCGGCGAGAGCGGCGTTGGTGAGCTGGCTAAACGAATGCGGATGAATTTTGGGCTCCGTAAACCGGAGCAGGTTATCTAACTGTTTTTCTCCGGCAGTTGCCTCCGGAACGGGCAATTGCTGCTGCAGCCAGGCTTTTAGGTCGGCTATCTGCGATTCTTCGGTGGGAGTATACTTATTTAAATTAGGGTATTCACCGGGCACGTCTTCGTCGCGGGTATTATTAAAAAAAGCCATGGATTCGTAAAATTCCCGGTGCCGGATAGGGTCATACGGATGGCTGTGGCACTGTACGCAACCCATAGTTGTGCCTTGCCACACTTCCCAGGTATTACTCACCCGGTCCAGAATAGCGGTCGTGCGAAACTCTTCGTCGTCGGTGCCGCCTTCGTCGTTGTTGGCGGTATTGCGGTGGTAAGCCGTAGCAATTATTTGCTCCTCCGTGGGGTTGGGCAATAAGTCGCCGGCCAATTGTTCGGTAGTGAACTGACTAAAAGGTTTATCTTGGTTAAAAGATCGAATCACGTAATCGCGGTACCGCCAGATTTGGCGATATTCGTCTTTCTCGTACCCTTTGGTGTCGGAGTAACGGGCCAGGTCGAGCCACATGGCCGCCCAGCGCTCCCCAAAATGCGGCGAAGCCAGCAAACGATCTACCTGTTTTTCGTAAGCCCGCGGAGATTTATCCGCCAGAAAAGCCTGCATTTCCGGCAAAGTGGGTGGCAAACCAATTAAATCCAGACTTAAACGGCGTAACAACGTTGGTTTATCCGCGGGCGCGGCGGGTTGCAACGTATCAGCTTGCCAGCGGGCTTGAATAAAACGATCTACCGGATGGTTGGACCAATTAGTAGCCGCCGGCAAATTAGGTTTCCGGGGTTTAATATAGGCCCAATGATCGGCCCAAGAAGCTCCTTGATTGACCCATTTTTTAATTTTTACAATTTCCGGCGAACTCAAGGGCGCGGCGTGGTACGGCATACGCTCCTCTTCGTCATGGGATAATAAGCGTTTTAGCAACTCACTGGCATCGGCATTGCCCGGTATAATGGCGGGTTTACCCGATTTGGTTTTTCGGAGCGCATCGGCCCGGGAAAACAAGCTAAAACCAGCGCTTTCTTTTACCCCGCCGTGGCACGAAATGCATTTGGTGTTAAAAATGGACCGTATTTCCGCGTTAAAATCTACTCGTTCTTCTGTTTGGGTGCTGTGCCATGTAAACCAGCCCACCAATAACGCCAACCCGGGAATCAGTAAGCGTTTACCAAGCCTCATTGCTCATATATAATTAATAAAATGAAAGGTTATTCCGGTTGCCCAGCCGCAGTTTGTAAGTTAAGCAATCTGCTTGCAGAATGCAACGGCTTGTCCAGTAAGTCATAACAAATTAGCTGATGGATAATAGTAGCTAGAACCACCCAAAGTATACGGTTTGATAAAATTTAAAATTACTAAGTGGGACTGGCCAGGGCTATGGTTTGGCCGCTATTGCTGCTGTTGGAATAAGAAGTTTTAATAAAAAAAAACTTTATACTTCTGCCTCAGGATTACACTACCGCTATAAACTTCTGTATTTGACGGGGTATGGTTTTATTTAGAGAAAGCAGCGCCTTAAATAACCAAGAAAGTTTACTTACTGCTCAGTTTTTCCAGCAAGTATATCGGGTTAAAAGCCTTTATTTTATACAAATTTAGAGTAAATATTCTTTTCAACAAGTAAGTTATACCTATAATAATTTCAACAAGTATGCAACCTTTTTAAATATAATTTTTCAAATAATTTTAAATTTTAACCATTAATTAACTTTAAAAACACTTGTATATATTATAATTATACTTTTCTTTGTACTAAAAATGGACCAGTATATATCCAAATCTAGCTTCATTTTTTTATAAACAATTATAAAATTTATTATTTTGCAAGAACTTACTTTTAAAACTACAACCATAGGTTCCTGCCAATAATATATAATTTATTTTATAAGAGGCAAATTAGCTTATGGCGGTAGATTAAATAATTCAGCTTTACACAGCCGATTTAATCCTCTATTTTAAAAAATTTTAAATATTTTAACCTAAGTTAAATGCAAGTGAGTCCTTTTATTATCACTTCGCCCAAATTGCCTTGCGTTTAAACATCACTTATGGCTTTGTTTATCAATACCTATAATCTATTTCTGAACGCATTAACCACTATCTAAACTTGACCATTAATCTATCTAATTTCTTCTTCTATGATCCGAAAATTTACGCAAGTAATTTTACCGCTACTGCTTTGTTTTTTTTCCGGCCATAAAGGGTTCACCCAAGACAGTTACCGTAAAATCTGGGACAAGTCTTTTGGCGGCAGCCAATCCGATGCTTTGCTTACTACTATTCCCATTAAAGGAGGCGGGTACTTATTAGGGGGCACCTCCAACTCGAACGATAGCGGTACCAAAAGCAATAACAGCAAAGGTGCTCAGGACTATTGGGTCGTAAAAACCGACGCGACCGGTAACAGAAATTGGGATAAAACTTTTGGAGGAAGCAGCAACGACTATTTGCAAACGGCCCAACAAACTTCCGATGGCGGCTTTATCTTGGGGGGCGCTACTAACTCGCCGGTGAGCGGCGACCGGAGCTTTACCGCTTCGAGTCAGTATGATTACTGGTTGGTAAAAATAAATGCCTCCGGCGATAAAGTCTGGGATAAAAGCTACGGCGGAACCGGCAACGATCACCTGAAATCCATTTGTCCTACCCGCGATGGCGGCTATATTCTGGCTGGTTCTTCGAATTCTACAGCCAGCGGCCGGGCTTCTTACAACAAAACTTCCGGGTCGCGGGGCGAACAGGATTATTGGATTGTTAAGATAGATGCCGCGGGCAATAAACAATGGGATAAAACTTACGGGGGCAGTAGTTACGATTTTTTACAAGTGGTGCAGCCAACCTCCGATAACGGTTATATTCTGGCGGGCCATTCTTATTCGCCCAAAAGCGGCGAAAAATCGGATGGTGGTAATCAGTACGGCGATTTTTGGTTAGTTAAAATTGATGCCTCCGGAAATAAGCAGTGGGACAAAACTTACGGAGGCAACCAGGAAGAAACCCTTAAAACCTGTTTGCTAACCAATGATGGTGGTTTTTTACTGGCCGGCAGCTCTAACAGCTCGTCCAGTGGCGAGAAATCAGGTGACTCGAAAGGATTAAGTGACTTTTGGGTATTAAAAACCGATGCTAATGGCAACAAGCAATGGGATAGAACCTTTGGCGGGGCAAATAACGACTACCTGCAAGGTGCGGCCAATACTCCGGATAAAGGCTTTATCTTGGGCGGCACTTCCACTTCGCCGGCCGGTCAGGATAAATCCAGTTCGCCAAAAGGGTCTGCCGATTTCTGGATTTTAAAAATTAGTGCATCCGGTACCAAAAAATGGGATAAAACTTATGGTGGCGATAGCTACGACAACCTGCATCATTTACTGTCTTTGGATAATGGTAATTGCCTGCTGAGCGGAACTTCCGCTTCGGGCTCCGGCGATGATAAAAACAGTTCCTCGCTCGGCGAAACGGATTATTGGCTGGTAGCTTTGGATTCCGACGGAACCAGTAACCCCGATCCCGATCCGGACCCAGATCCAGAACCTGATAAGTTGGTGGAGAGTTTTACCTTGGTAAATGCTGACACCGACACGGATATTCAAACCCTGTCGAATAATGCTGTTTTAAATTTAGGCACTTTACCCACCCGCAATCTTAACATCAGGGCCAATACCAGTACCAATAATTTAACCGTAACTTTTAAATTAAGCGGGGCCGAAACCCTGGAGCGTAGCGAAGCAAATGCCCCTTATATTGTATTTGGGGCGGCTGGTTCCGATTACGAAAGCTGGGTACCTACGGCCGGTAATTACACCTTAGAAGCCATTCCCTCCGACAATGGTCAGGCCGGTACGCCTTTAATAATTAACTTTCAGGTAATAAGTTCTCCCTCCGAAAACCAGAAACCGGTAGCCTCAGCCGGGGGCAATACCAGCCTTACTTTACCTACCAACAGCCTGGTTTTACCGGGCTCTGGCTCCGATCCGGATGGCACGGTGGAAGAGTTTGATTGGTCGCAGCTCAGTGGGCCTAATACGGCTACTTTTAGCAGTAAAACGGTGGCAAAACCCACCGTAAGCAACCTGGTGGCGGGCACGTATACCTTTAGCTTAGTAGTGCGAGACAATGATCAGGCCCAGAGCAACGCTGACCAGATTTCTGTTACCGTTAATTCGGCTAATTCCTCCGGATCGCCGGTAGTAAGTTTTACCTTAATGAACGCGACCACCGACACTGAACTTTTTGAGCTAACCGACAATGCTACCTTAAACATGGCTACTTTGCCTACCACCAACCTGAACGTACGGGCCAATACCAACACCAACGCGGTAAGCCTGGCTTTCCGGTTAAGTGGTCAGCAAACCTTGTCCCGTTCCGAAGGCGGTGCTCCTTATTCGGTATTTGGCGATTCTAATGGCGATTATAAAAATTGGGTACCGGCTTTGGGCGATTATACCCTTTCGGCTACTCCTTCCATTAACGGGGTAGCGGGTACACCCCTGGTGGTTAAGTTCCGGGTTATAAAACAAACCAGCGGCAACCAGGCCCCCGTAGCCGAGGCCGGTTTTAACACCAGCATTACTTTACCCACCAGCACTCTTACCCTGAACGGTTCCGGTACGGATGCCGATGGTACCATTACTAAGTACCAATGGAGCCAGGCCAGCGGGCCCAATGTGGCTACTTTTAACAACAAAGCCGTGGCCAAGCCTACGGTCAGCAATCTGGTGGCGGGAACCTATGTGTTTCGTTTAATTGTAACGGACAATGCCAACGCAGTCAGCACCGCTGACCAGGTAACCATTTCGGTAAATAGCAGTGGTAGCGCAGGGCAACAGGTAGTGAGTTACAGTTTAATGAATGCAGATTCCGACACCGAAATTCAAACAATTGAGAATGGCACCATTATTAATTTAACGAATTTGCCAACTAAAAATTTAAATATCCGGGCAAACACTAACCCGGGCAAAGTAGGTAGTTTGGTTTATGCCGTAAGCGGCGTGTATACCATTAATAAATCCGAAACCGCCGCTCCTTATGCCCTTTTCGGCGATCAAAACGGTGATTTTGCGGGTGTTTCCCTGGGTTTAGGCTCCTACACGTTAAAAGCAACTCCTTATACTCTGGCTGGTGGAACCGGTACGATGGGCACCGCCTTAACTATAAATTTTAAAGTAGTCCGCACGGCTGCAAGCGCTCCTTACTCGGATTCCAGCGTTGTTTCCACGGATTCATTGGCACAAAATGAAGCTTCTGAAAATGACTATTTGCCAGAATCATCGTTGCCGGAGATAATCAAACTAACCAATTTTCCGAATCCTTTTGAAGATAAAACGGCAATTCAATTTTCTTTACCCGAGTCACAAGAATATACCCTGGAAGTTTACGATTTAAACGGCACCCTCATACGTCGGTTACCGACCGGTACTGCCTTAGCGCACGAAACCGTTACTGCTTACTGGGAGGCCGATAATACCCCAAATGGTATTTACCTGGTTAAATTAATAACTAAAGACGAGGTGCAACATCTGCAGATTATGCGGGGAGAAAAGTAAGAACCGAAAAGTAGAATTTAAATTAAATAGCGACCAATATAGCCTTTAGCGTACTGGTCGCTATTTTTACTTTATACCTTTAGGGGTGTTTTTTTAAATTAAGGAAAATGAGGATCCTCCATTTTTAAAATTCGAATCAGGAAGAGAGCACAAGAAACAGTTAACCTTTTATCCTCTGGATTTTTAAAAAAACACGATCAACCAACGTCAATAAAAGGAATTTACCTGATCTGCGTAGGTGCAAAAACGTACTATTTTTATAAATATAAATAAACAATTGAGCCCTTGCTACTTCCTATAAAACTTAATGGTAATAAGTAGTTGGTCGTTATTAGTTGTTCGTTGTTCGACCTGTAAACTATTGCTAACTAAAACATTACCTTGAAATATCCTTACGTTTATTTTTGTCCCGATACTTACCAACAGATAACCGGTTTTTGAAGAGAAGACTGCCACTTATTGATCTGACATCGGAATAATAGTTTCTTTTTTAAAGTCCTAAACGCACCATCGTTAATACAATAGGCAACGTGGCTTTAGGTAAGCAAATAACCAACAACCAACCGTAAACCATATTTAATTTATTTAGCAAAATATCGGGTTCCGGACAAAGCCACCCACTCGGGCGATTTCAGCGCAGCTGCTGCCTCACTTTTATTCCGGCTTGGCAATATTCTCTAAACCGAATCCAGTCCAGTTTATCCTGAAAATGGTGTTTGCCTTTCAAACACCGCTCAATCCTATATAAAGTTTCTCTGACGATCAGGTTGCAAAAGAATGGTTGCGTACCCTGATTTAATCTGCCGGGTCTAATTAAAAATTTAAAAAATCAGTGGTTCTTAGCGAACACTAGAATAATCGGAATAACGCACCCGTATAAAACGGCATTTGTCTGGGGTTAAAACTTGCTCTGGAAAATCAGTTATTTTTAAACATTTCCAATTTGGCAAAAAAGTCGTTAAACATCAGATTAGTATCCAGATGGGTATACACCCGAATATTTCGGCCTTTAGGATAATATTCGTAGTTACCTTCCGCATTTATCCGGGGGGACATTTTAATGGTGTACGCACTAGACGAAGGATCGGCCTCAAAAGATGATTGCAATGCTGTAAGCAATACCAAAGGACTATCGCCCAGAATATACGTTTCGCCGATATTTACGTACGGTAGGATACGGATCATTAACTTTTCTAACAAGTTACTTAAATATTGGCCGGTTTTACCCTGGGGTTTTACTTTTTGCAGTAATTGCGAATACGGCAAAATAGCCTGCCGGTAAGCATTACGGGGTACTTGCCATACGGCCAGATTTGATTGATTAAAAACCGTTCTGGCCGCAGCCTGATCTATATTCAGGTTATATTCCGGATTGGAATAATTAGGCGGAGGTAAGGCTAAATCCGGATACTCCGGCCCACCAATCCAAATTAAGGTAAGTTTTTCGGCAATATGGGGAGCCGCTAACCAGGCAGAACTTATTTCCGTAAGGCCTGCACCGCAAAGAACGTATAAAGGCAATTTGGTATCGGTTCGCAGGGCTTCTTTAATAATAAAGTTTACTGCTTCATTTTTCACCGGAGTACTATCGTTCAGCTGGGCGGTATTGGAACCCGCTAGCACCGGAAAGTTATTTTTTATTCCCATAACCTGTAAAAGCTCTTTGGCTTTACTGGCGGCATTAGCCGCTTGGGTTTTAGAAGAATCAAATCCATCGCCTACTTTTAAATGAGAACCAATAATGGCCCGCACTTCCACGGAAGGAGATAATAATAGATGCGCCAGTTGAAATAATCCATCCGGATCGCCGCTAAAATCATTGTCCACAATAACCCGCATCCGGGGTACAACCAGGCTGCTATTAGCTGTTTTTTGCCCGAAACTCGAGTAACTCAGCAAATACAAAAATATTAGGGGTATATTTTTTCGCATACCTTCACTTTTTTAAAATTTTTGCAACCGCAGGATTAGAACTAAATCCCGCCGTTTCGGATGTTTTAACCTAAGCCTGGTACCTTTAAGCTTAAAAAAATATTAATGATTAATAAATAAGGAGAAAAAAGGTTAATTCCGGAAATAATACCTACATGGTGGAGCAAATAAAAACTTGGCTGAGCCGTGCAGTAATCTCTGTTAGTTGATTTGCAGGAAGGAGTATGCTAAATAAATAAAATAAAAAGGCTTCATCCCGTTTGGATGAAGCCTTTTTTGAAGCATCTAAAACATTTTAACCTATATTTTTTCCGCTTGTAATCGATTTTTATACGCTGATTAAGAGCAAAAGTTTTAAAATTAATAGCTGCTGCGTTTCTTCTTTTTATCGAAGTTGCCGCCAAAGCGGGAACCAAAACCACCCCGGTCGGAACGGTCGGAGAAGCCGCTCCGGTTACCACTTCTTTCGGAGAAACTGCCGCGATCGCCTCTACTTCTTTCACGATCCTGGCCTTGGGGCCGGTCACCGCGCTCGTCGCCGGAACCAGCCGTTTTCTTCTGCGCCTTCTCAAAAGAAACGGGTTTGCCCAACATCGTAGTACGACCCAATTTATCTACAATTTCGGAAGTGTATTCTTTGGGTACTTCCACAAAAGAAAATTTATCGTATAGGCTAATATCACCTACTTTGTTGGCCGGTAAGCTGGTGTTATCCGAAATAATATCTACAATATCTTTCGGGTTTACGCGGTCTTTTTTACCAATGGTTACAAATAAGCGGCTCATGCCTTCGCGCGGGCCATCGAGTTCTTTCGATACTTCTTTGGCTTTTTCTTCGCGCATGCTCATTTTCATGAGGGCGGCGGCAATTTCCAGCGACGTAAAATCTTCGGCCAACAAACGCTCTACGCGGCTAATATGCTTGGTTAGATTACCTTTCTGAATAACTTCTTTTATCTGGCTTAAGAACAAATTGGTTTTTACCTCGGCTACATCTTCGTAGCTTGGTACGCTGGCCAATTTGATTTTAGCGTTGGTAAAGCGCATGATATCTTTTAACTTATAAATATCGCGGCCCGACACGAACGAAAAGGCCTTACCCGATTTACCAGCCCGGCCGGTACGGCCAATGCGGTGCACGTAAGCTTCTTCGTCTTGCGGCAAGTCGTAGTTAAACACGGCTTCTAAATCTTCTACGTCGATACCTCGGGCCGCTACGTCGGTTGCCACTAATATTTCCAAGGTGCTGGCTTTAAATTTCGCCATTACATTGCTTCGTTGGGTCTGGTTCATGTCGCCGTGTAAACCATCGGCAAAATAGCCACGGGCTTGTAGGTTTGCTACCAACTCATCCACCATGCGTTTGGTATTACAAAATACCAGCACCGACTTTAGGTTATACATGTCCAGGATACGAGAAAGCACATCCATTTTCATGTTATTCCGCACCTCGTAGTAAACTTGCTCAATGTTGGCCACCGTTAAGGTTTGGTGCACCACTTTCACAATTTGCGGGTTCGTCTGGTATTTTTTGGTAAGCTCCATAATCGGCTTACTCATGGTGGCCGAAAAGAATATCGTTTGGCGTTCAGCGGGTATTTTCGTTAATACAAACTCAATATCTTCCCGGAAACCCATGTCCAGCATTTCGTCGGCTTCGTCCAGAATAATTTTTTTAACTTTATCTAGTTGCAACGTACCGCGTTCAATGTGGTCCATTACCCGGCCCGGCGTACCAATTACAATTTGTACCCCTGACTTTAATGCCCGTAACTGTCGGTCGTAAGCTTGGCCACCGTATATGGGCACCGTGCTAATGTTACGCTTGTATTTAATTAGTTTATTTACTTCTTCGGAAACCTGGATCGCCAGTTCCCGGGTGGGGCACAAAATCAGGGCCTGCACGCTTTTATCATGCTCATCAATACTCTCGATGGTAGGAATGGCAAAAGCCGCGGTTTTACCGGTTCCGGTTTGTGCCTGGCCAATAACATCCTGGCCCCGCATTAATACCGGAATAGCTTCGGTTTGTATCGGTGATGCTTCTTCAAAGCCCATGTCGGCAATAGCGCGTTGCATTTCCGGCGAGAGCGGAAGCTCGTCAAATCTTAAATTGTTCATGAATTAATTTTTTTAAAAATGGTTTTACGCAATCTGGCATCAGCAGGCTTGCATCGGAACCGGTATTTATCATTAATGAAGGCAAAAATGAGACGGGTTTTAATGCAACAAATCGAGCGACAAAAATGGTAATGAAGATAAATCCGTACGCTGATTCCAAAATTCCGGGGCAAAGGTAGGCTTTTTATTTACATTTAACACTAATCCCTTTGCTTAATGATAATAGAACAAGCAGTACAGCGTTTTAATTCAATTAGCTCTTCTGTAGAGATCCCTTTGTTTACGGGCGATTCAACTTTCCTTTTTAATCTTGCCTTGGAGTAGAACACACGAGCTTACATTTATCAACGTAAATACCGAAATAACTGCTGCTTACGTAACAGCGATTAATGCTTGATAACTGACAAAAGCTGTTTAGTTGTTCTTAATCTGTTCTTTTTATAATATTTTATGAAAAATCAACAGACCATTAAAACCTATAACCTTATTGCCTAAAGAATAGCTTCGCGTTGTTATCAGCACTTAACTGCATACGAGTATAAACTTCTCAAAAGCTTAAACAACTCAAAAATTAGGCTGGCAAGTACAAGCTATAAAACCTGCCTCTACCAGCCTCTAAATTTAAAATTTTTAAATTTTTTATTTTTTGGAAGCGTAAACGGTGTGTTCTTTATTACCGCCGGCCATTAAATAAGCAATCAGGTCTTTTAATTCTTCTTCGTTTAAGCGGTTAATCATGCCGGGCATCATAATCGAAACGTTCGATACTTTGGTGTTTACCACGTCTTTCTTCGGAAGGTCGCGGAGCATATCGGGGGCAAATGGATTTTGCGAAATGGAGTATTTATCACCGGATTCGTTCACCAGGCGGCCTAATACCGAGCTGCCGTCTTTCAAATAAAACACTGTAGAGGCGTATTGGTCCGACACGTATTTACTGGGTTCAATAATCGATTCCAACATATCGTTTACGGAAAAACGCGTGCCCAGCTGGGTTAAATCCGGACCCACGGACCCACCTTCGCCCCGCATATTGTGGCAGGAGCTGCACATACTGGCGGCAAACATGGCCTTGCCTTGCTCAAAATTGCGGTTTTCTAATTTACCTTCTACGGCCGCTAGAGCTTCCGGTAATTTCCAGTTTTTACCCGGACCTTTGGGCTGCACCGCCGTAACCGCCATATCTAAACCCGAACTGGTTAGTAAAGCATTACCCGATAACTGGTTGTAATATTCTGTTTTATCTTTGGGTACATTCTGCAAAGCAATTTTCCGGGCCCGATCCAGGAAGCCCACGAAACTGCGGCCACCCGCGTAATTTTTAAAGGCGGAAGCAAACCAGGCAAAGTATTTATCGCGTAAAGCCGGGGTCCAGCCTTTTTTGGCTTCGCTCAGGGCCGTGGCGTAATACATTTGCTGGGCCGGTGGTATTTTAGCCAGCATGCTGGCTATATCTAAACCGTATTGCGGGTTGCGTAAAATTAGATCCGAGGACTCGGTAAAGTTTTTCTGGCTGGAGTTATCGTCTTTGGCTTGCTCGTACAAGGCCAGGGTTTTTGGCACCACGGTCGGTGAATCAATAAACACCAGCACTTTGCAAAGCATGCGGTTTAAGTCATTGTTGTTTTGGGCCGGATAATGGGCACTCAGATAGGTATCTAATTTAGCCGCTTGTGCGGCGTCGGGTTTGCCCATCCGGAACAAAGTAACTTCCATGGCCCGAAGTAAATCTAACTGCTGCGTTTCCGATAGCTGACTATAGTTTACTTGCATCAGGTTAGCTAAGATCTGACTTTTCACGGATTTTTCACCGTTGCGGGCTAAAGCTAAAGCAGCCTGGGTGGCAATCACCGGATCTTTCTCGGTTAAGGCTTTTTGCTGCCATTGCGCTATCGGTTGGTGTTCTACGGCAACCCGGGCGGCGTACCGGATAAACCGGTCGTTATCTTTTAAGTAGGGCCAGGCAAATTCCACCGCCCCGGCTTTAGCGCCGGTATGGTATTCTTCTAACTTTTTGCGGGTTTGTTGCAATTGTTTAGCGGCGGCGGGTAAGGTACTGGCTATGGACGAATTAGTTGGTTCGTTGCCGGTATAATACACCCGGTACAAATCCGAATCGATGCGGCGGCCTCCCGTTAAGAAATACATGGCGCCATCCGGACCAATGGTACCGTCGGTTAAGGGCAACGGCGAACCTGAAATAAATTCTTCGGCGGTGGCAGTATAGGAAGCGCCCTGCGGTTGCAAATGCACGGCGTAGATAATCCCGAAGCTCCAGTCGAAGGCGTACATGGCGCGGCGGTATTTGTCGGGGAACTTAGCGTTGCGGCCGCTCATAAAGTTGGTCGGTGATCCCTGTCCGATATTTAAAACGGCCGGCAAGGCATCGGCAAAAGTAGGCGACCAGGAAGTGTTGCCTCGGCGCCAGCCAAACTCCGAGCCACTGGTTACGTGCAAAATACGGGTAGGTTTGTACCACGGCATCCCGAAATCCCATTCCATATCCGAATCGTACGCAAATAATTCGCCGTCTTCGTTAAAGTCAATGTCGTAAGTATTCCGTAAACCGGCCCCAATCATTTCCCAATTAGCGCCGGTAGGGTCCACTTTGGCAATCCAGCCGGCGGGGGCCATGCGGTCCGTAGCGTGACCACGCGGATCCGGAATTAATGGTATCAGATTATCTTCGCCCCACACCTGCGGAATGCGGTAGGCGTTCATGCCCGGGTTGTCGGTAAAGTTACCGGCTACCACGTACAAGGATTTGCCATCCGGCGATAATTTAATGCTATGCGGACCGTGCTCCCCTTCGCCGGTCATGGCTTTAAGCAAAGTAATTTTATCGTACTGGTCGTCGTTATCCGTATCCTGCAGGCGGTACAGGCCACTGCCTTTTTCAAATTCCTGGTTGCTGTTGTGATTAATCATCACGTACAGGCTATTAAAGGCGTATAACAAACCTTGCGCGTAACCCATACCCACCTTGGGCTTGGTAGTATCGGCTTGCACCGTGTTATCAATGCCCACGTTTAAGCGCTCAATTTTGGGTTTACCCCCACCTTTGCCTACCGGAGAAATCTCCATCCGGTACAAAAACCCGTATTGGTCAGAGGTTATTAAGCGGCCTTTGTTGTCGAATGCCATAGCTACCCAGGAGCCTTGTTTATTCTCCGAAGGGCTGTATAAATGTTCGGCTTTAAAACCGGTGGGTAATTTTAATTTATCAACTTTGGGGTTAGCTACCGGTTCGGCAGTAGCCGCAGCAGCTGTTTGCGTTTTGGTTTCGGCTTCTTTGGCATTCCGGCACGAAGTACCAATAAACAGCGATACCGAGACGGTTAGCAATAATTTTAAACAAGATGTACTTTTATTCATAGGTGTAGTTTTGAAAATAACTATCTGTTTGTTTTAAGTGAATGTTCTAAATTTTTAACTGCCGTGAAACTCGTTTGCGCACCTCCAACAACTTTCCGGAATAATTTTTTAAATAAGGGCATTGCCGGAAGATTGCGCCAGGCGGCAAACAGTTGGGTTCAGCGGTTGGTAGCTTTCTTTTCTGATCTGCTCATGCAACTGCCTTACCGTTTAATAAACTTCTAATGTAACTAAATTCAGCGGAAAATGCCATCCTGTTGTATCCTGCTAAGTAGGGTTTTTAGAGTTCAGAAGAAGAAAATTACCGTTTCTTTGCTTAGAATTTAAAAATACAGTACCGGGTAACCAGGTTTAATTGGTAACAGAATCTTCCTTCTACTGGCCTAATAAAAAAATTTGAGAAAATGTAGTTCCTAAAGTTATAGCGGCTAAGCTGCCCCCAGGATAGCCCAGGACAGTAAAAAAATTTAAAAAATTTACATTAGGCTTTACCCTCATTATTCTTGTAAGCCGACCCGGAATTTAAAAAGATAAAAGTAGAGTATGGTCTTTAAATATAATCTTCCTAAAATAAGTACTTTAACGCGTTTCTATAAAATTAAAATTTACAGTAATAACTTAGCTAACTAAACTTGTATTTGATTCACAACAAACCATTAACTACCAACAACTATTTATGCAACGGTTTGCTTTTAAGATGAAATTAAAGCCGGGGTTTGTGGCGGAATACCAGCGGCGGCACCAGGTTATTTGGCCGGAGTTGGTACAGTTGTTAAAGGCTGCCGGCGTTTCGGATTACTCCATCTTTCTGGACGAAGAAACGCTAACCCTGTTTGCCGTGCAAAAACAAGCCGGGCAATCGTCGCAGGATTTAGGAACTAACCTTATTGTTCAAAAGTGGTGGGCTTACATGGCCGATATTATGGATACGAACCCGGATAATTCGCCGGTATCCGTACCGCTCCGGGAGGTATTTTGGTTAGAATAATGTATAAATTGACGTTCTAAACCACTATCTGCCATCCGGAGATTGCACTGATTTTTAAAAATTAAGCCAGCAGTTACTTATCCCTAAATCCGCATGTTTTTCCCGAAGCAGCTTTGGTTTTTACTGGTAACGGCCGCCTATTTGTTTGGGGGCACGCTACCCTTATTAGCCCAAAATCAATCTGCCAGCCCGTTAAGTTCAGGCTGGCCAACCGTAAAAAAAGAAAACCGACCCTGGACCCGATGGTGGTGGATGGGCAGTGCCGTCGACGAAAAAAATATAAGCCATTTACTGGCGCAATACGCCGAGGCAGGTTTGGGCGGCGTGGAAATTGCCCCTATCTACGGCGCCGTGGGTTACGAAAACCGGTATCTTCCTTATTTATCGCCGGAGTGGATGCGGATGCTACAATTTACGGTACAAAAAGCCAATAGCTTAGGCATGGGCGTAGATATGACCCAGGGTACCGGTTGGCCTTTTGGCGGACCCCAAATCACGCCGGAGTTTGCGGCGGCCAAACTAATTATTCAGGATTATACATTGCCAGCCGGTCAACAAATTCCCGGAACGCTGCAACCTAAAGATTTTAAAGAACAACTGGCTACCTGGCAAGCGGTTACCGCCTACGGTCCCAACGGCGAAGTGCTGGACTTATCGGATCAGGTAGATTTACAAGGAAAATTGAACTGGACTCCCCCAACGGGAACCTGGCGGATTTACGTAGCTTTTGTAGGCCGCACGGGGCAAAAAGTTAAAAGAGCCGCTCCCGGCGGCGAAGGATTTACCCTGGATCATCTATCTGGCACAGCGGTAGAAGCTTATTTTAACCGGTTTAATCTGGCTTTTAAGCAAAACAACCTGGGCTTTCGGGCTTTTTACAACGATAGCTACGAAGTGTACGGCGCCGATTGGTCGCCGGAATTTTTTGAAGAATTTGAGGCACGCCGGGGGTACGATTTGCGCCACTATTTACGCGAACTGGTTAGTTCGGAAAAAACCGCGGTAGTAGCTCGCTTAAAAGCCGATTACCGCGAAACCATGGGCGAAATGCTGCTGGAAAATTTTACCATTCCGTGGTCGAACTGGGCGCACCAACGTAACAGCATCACCAAAAACCAAGCGCACGGCTCGCCCGGTAACTTATTGGATCTATACGCTGCCGTAGACATACCCGAAGGGGAAACGTTTGGCTCCAGCTATTTCCCCCTACCGGGTTTGCGCCGCGACAGCGCCGATGTCCGTAATGTAGACCCTGATCCTATTATGCTAAAGTTTGCCTCTTCCGGGGGACACGCGGCGGGCAAAAACTTAATATCGTCCGAAACTTTTACCTGGCTGGGCGAGCATTTTAAAACTGCTTTCTCGCAGGGCAAACCCGAAGTAGAGCAATTGTTTTTAGCGGGAATCAATCACGTATTTTACCATGGTGTAACCTATTCGCCGGAAGATGTACCCTGGCCCGGCTGGTTATTCTACGCCTCATTAAACTTAACCCCAGCTAATAGTTTATGGCCGCATTTTTCCGGTATAAACACCTATATTACCCGCGTCCAAGGGGTGCTGCAAACGGGCAAACCTGATAACGAAATCGCCCTTTATTGGCCAATATACGATAACTATCACCAACCCGAAGGCCGCGAAAAACTGTTTACGGTACACGCAATTAATGAATGGCTCCAACCTACTGCTTTTTATAAACAAACCAAAAATTTAATTAAAATGGGCTACTCGCTGGACTTTGTTTCGGATAAAATGCTGGCTCAGGCCCAAGCGAGTAAAAACGATATCCGAATAAATTTTGTAGTCCGCCACCAAGTATTGGTGGTACCTCAGGCTACTTACATGCCGCTAAGCACTCTAGAAAAAATGGTAAACCTGGCTAAAGCCGGAGCCACTATTATAGTGGAACAATTGCCTCAGGAAGTACCCGGTCTGCATCACTTACTCCATCGCCAAAAACAATTTCAGGAGCTTAAGCATTCATTAACTTTTACCGAAGTTGGAAAAGGCCTGAAACAATGTAAAATCGGTACCGGCCAGATTTTACTTGCTTCTGCCCTGCCCCCAGCTTTAGAATTAGCGGGCATTTTCCGCGAAAAGCTAACCGACACCGGCTTAAAATTTATTCGGCGCGAATTACCCACTGGCAAGTATTATTACTTGGTCAATCACACGGCTAAAGCGGTAGACACCCGTATTCCTTTGAACACCCCGGCGCAAGCAGTGGTAATTCTGGATCCGCAGAGTGGGCAAGTGGGATTAGCCGCCATTACCAGTACTCCTGACCAAACCTTGGCAAAGGTACAATTAGCCGCCGGCGAATCACTTATTTTAAAAACGTCGACCCTGCCCCTCCCCCAAGTACCAGCTTGGGAATATCTGGGGCCAGCGGCAACCTCCGTGAGCTTACCAGGAGAATGGTACTTGCATTTTACGCAAGGCGGCCCGGCCTTACCAGCCGATCATAAATTTAAAAAATTATACTCCTGGACGGAGCTACCTGATAAAAAAGCAGTTAATTTTTCCGGCACGGGCACCTATACTACCACTTTTACCATGCCCGCTAAAAAAGCCGGCGAATACCTCTTGGATTTGGGCCAGGTAAAGGAAAGCGCCCGGGTGTGGGTAAATGATCAGGAAGTGGGTGTTTTATGGAGTATTCCCTTTCGGGCCCGGGTTGGTAAATATTTAAAAATTGGTACCAACACCATTACAGTAGAGGTAGCTAACCTGATGGCCAACCGCATCCGGTACCTCGATCAACAAAAGATAGAATGGCGTAAATACCACGAGATCAACTTTGTTAATATTAATTATAAGCCCTTCGATGCTGCAGATTGGCAACCCATGCCGTCTGGTTTGTTAGGACCGGTTACCATTACATTTCACGAAACCACTGCCTCCGTTAAATAAGTAAATAACGTGCGTTTGAGCTAAAGATAACTAGATGAATCCAGGCGAAGCTCCTGCTCTTTAATCTGCTATCCGGGAAGGATCTAATCGGTTACTTACGGGTTAGATGCTTCCCGGATAACGGAAATGAACAGCTAGAAACCTTAAATAGAATTTTATCTTTCGTTCTCGTATTTTTCTTTATTCTTTGTGTCATGAAGGGCTTCGCTCGAATGCACGTTAAAGTAATATCATTCTAAAAAAGTAAAAGCGGCGGCTAAAGGAAACAGGCATTCGTTTGGCTCTGGAGAGACTCTTCATATGCTGGTGCCCAGGTGCGGGAAAAGCAGAAAGAGGCAATTGCAGCATCTCCTTCCCTGTTTTTAGGGGAGGTGCCCGGAGGGCGGAGGGGGCAAGCGAGATAGCACCAGCGCGTGGAGACTTGTAAAGGCTCCTAAGATCACGCCTTGCTAGTAATAACATTTTCTACCTTCCGGTGGAAACACCTTTTTTACTAGGTGATTTTGAAAAACAAAAAGCAGTGATTTTTTAAATTTTACATTACTTCACCAGAAAAGCATCTAAAGCTTTAGTGGGTTTACCATCCGCACCCCAGGCACTTAGGCCATAGTTACTCCAGCTTCGGGCTCCTTGCGGTTCCCAGTATATTACGCCTAAACCTTTTTTGTTGGGTACGGCCTTCACTTTATTTTGCACGGCCACCAACATATCGTAGGTATTTTGCGCTTTCGTATCTTCGCCGCCCACTTCCACCACCATTACTTCTTTGTTGTACCGAGCTGCTAATTCCTTTAAGTTTTCACCTAAATTATTAATTGATAGGGTATAATCCGGATTGCCGGGTAACCAAAAAGGATAATACGATAAACCAATGACATCGTATTTAGCGCCGTGTTTTTGCGCATTATCAAACCAGGTACGAAAGCGTTCTTTGTTGTTTCCCTGGTCGAGGTGCAATATTACTTTTGATTTAGGGCTAACGGCTTTAACAGCATCGTAACCTTTGTTGATTAACTGCGCTAATTGCGACCAGTTGGCAGTGCTTCCTTCGGGGTAAATCATACCACCGGGCGTTTCGTTACCTATTTGCACCCACTCCGGATAAATATTTACTGCTTTTAGCGCCGACATGACCTCTAAGGTATAGCGATATACATCTTGTTGCAACTGGGTAAAATCATGTCCCTCCCAGGCGGCCGGCTTTTTCTGTTTGCCGGGGTCGGCCCAACTATCGCTGTAATGGAAATCGATCATCACCCGCATGCCCCATTTCTGGGCGCGTTGTGCCAGGGCTACCGTTTCTTCTTTGCTGCAATGCCCGCTCACTTTGTCAGTGGATGGATTTACCCAGGTGCGCAGCCGGATAGTATTGATACCATGATCTTTTAAAATCTGAAAGCAATCCTGCTCCTGGCCTTGATCGTTATAAAACTTATAGTTAGTGGCTTCCATCTGGGGTAACCAACTTATATCCGCGCCTTTGGCAAAGTTCTGGGCTACTAAATTGGTAGGAGCAAGTAGTTCTGTGCCCGAAAAGGTAAATATTACTAAACTATAAACTATAGAGCGCTTCATGTATCTTAACAGGTGGTATTTAAAAAGACCAAGGCTAATTTCGGCAGACACTTTTTTAAACCACAGGAACACACCTACTTTTTGCAGGTTAACGGCTGGTATTAAGAAATTTTAAAAATTAGATTTTGAACCAGCCCGTCTGCGGTGCTTTTAGGATAAAAAAATGCTGCGGCTTTTTTGAAATTAGAACCATTAAACCAATCAAGAGTTACAAAGAATTGCGCCGGATTAAGGTAAACGGATTAATAACTTTGCCTTTCCGTTTGTGCAGCATCATGTAAGCCGCTGTTTCGCCCATTTTGGCGTGATCCGTGGAAATTACCGTGATGCCATTAGCCAATATTTCTTTTAAAGGCGTTTCGTTGTACGATATAATGCCAATATCCTTACCTAATTGCCAGTTTTCGGTGCGGCTATGTTTGATTAAATCCACCAGATCGGATTCTTCCAGCACAATAAAAGCGGTTTTAGCGGTGATGGATTCACTATCTAGGCCATCTATGACAGAATAGGCGAAAGAAGTTTCCTGGCAAAACCGTTGAAAGCCTTTTACAATTTCGGGTGGGTAGTTTAAATCTTTCGGGAAAACCAGCACGAGCTTTTGATATTTATATAATAAATCGATACCCGAATGCAGGGCGCTGTAAATATCGCGTTCAAAGTCTTGGTATACGGCGGCACAATCACCGGTGTACTGCGCCAGATTTTTATCTAAAAAAACCAGTTTATGCGGCGGAATTTTGTGCAAGGTTTGCATAATGGTTTCGGTGTGCTCAAAAAAATGCGGCATCACCACAAAGTAATGGTACTTACCTAAATTCTCCAGAATCAGGTTTTCGCAAATTTTGCCGTTGTAATGATGGATGTGCAAATCCACAATCGCATCTTCGCCGAAGGATTTGAGCAGCGAGTAGTACACCGTTTTTTTATAGGCGCTTAGTTTATTAAATAACAACAACACCCGTATTTTATCCGTGGAAAAGTTCTGACAAATATAATTACCCTTGCCCCGGACAGAGGTAATAATTCCTTTTTCGCGTAGTTCTTTGTACGCTTTCTCCACGGTATCGCGCGAGAGGTAATACATTTCGCTGGTTTCGTTGATGGACGGAATGCGTTGCCCGTGTTTGAGAATACCGGATTCAATATCCGAGATCACGGCATTTACAACCTGTAAGTATTTCGGAACGGTAGAATGTTCTACAATGCGATCCAGTAGCTCCATAAAGAATAACTTTTTTTAAATTTTTACAAATTTCTAGAGTTATACTTAGGGTAATTTAACAGAATAATCCGGTAAATCATACAGGGAACGCTTATTTATTTAAATTTTTGCAATAAGTTATTAGATTGATAAATCTTACAGATAGGTTTAATCTGCTGCATGTACGCCGTCTTGTTTTTTCTAATCAAAAGTTTTATGGAATAAAGTCCAGACTACATCTGATAAAATAAAGGCCAGACTTTTTGCGTAGGGTCTTGTTTTGGAAGCACTTGCCGTCTGTCTTATTAATGCTAATATTACGCGCGTATCCATGCAGAATTTAATCAGTTCCATCGCATTTATTCGATCTGTTTTCCTGCTTCTTTTATTTATATGGGAGTCAAAAGCTTCTTTGCTGGCTGCTCCAACAGCTTTTACAGATAACAGAGAATACGGACCAACAACAACATCCTCTTCTTACACATCATACACAAAGTTCCAAAACAAAGAATTTTTAAATCCGGGCGATACCATATCGATGGAAAATTTAAAAACTAAAGCGGGTAAACCCGTTTACGCCTTTACAGAAAAGCCTGCTTGGTTTACGGGTGGCTTGAATGGCTTAAAAGATTACCTGGAGAAGAATTCCCGGTTTACCATTGGAACCGGCCAAAATAGCTTCGATACAAACGAAATTGTCGTGATAATTATTAATGATACCGGAGAAGTAGAAGACGTTAGAATTGAAATATCGCAAGGGGAGCAGGCAGATGCGGCGGCAATTATTGTTTTAAAAGCAATGCCGAAATGGAATCCAGCCCAGCAAAATAAAAAAAAGGTAGCGGCCGCTCTTCCGTTGTTTCTAAAGTTTAAGTGAAACCATTAAATCAGAGAAATAGCTGTTTTCCTCGTAAGTTTAAGTAGTTGGTCGTTTTTAGTTGTTCGTTGTTCGATCGTTAATAAATTAATAATCAATTACTTAAACTCAGGTTTAAATCAACTTAATTTTGTCCTGTTACTTACTTATAAATTAACACTGTTTTTTTAAATTTTAAGTTTGCTTCAATTAACAAGCTATTAGTTAATTAAAGGAATTCCGGAATACCAGTGGGGAAACTTTCATTTTGGTTTTAAACAATTTATTAAATGATTGCGGGTACTCGAAACCCAACTGGTAGGCTATTTCGCTGACGGATAAAGAAGTAGTAGTTAATATTTCTTTAGCTTTTTCGAGTACTTTGTTTTGAATATGGAGCTGGGTACTTTGCCCAGTTTGAGTGCGGAGCACGTCGCTTAAATAATTCGGCGAAACGTTTAATTGCTCCGAAATATACTGCACCGTGGGCAAACCAAACACCAACGATCGGTTTTTTTCAAAATATTCGTTGAGTAAGTCTTCTAATTTTACCAGTAAATCGGTGTTTGCGTTTTTGCGGGTGATAAATTGCCGGTTGTAAAACCGGTTGGCGTAGTTCAACAACAACTCAATATGAGAAATCATCACGTCCTGGCTGAAAGTGTCTATTGCGGAGCGGTATTCTTGTTCAATGTTTTGCATAATGCCGGCAATCATAACTTCTTCCTTTTCGGAAAGATGCAATGCTTCGCTCACGGCGTACGAAAAAAAGTTGTATTCTTTTATCTTTTTAGCTAAAGGGTAATTTCGGATAAAATCAGGATCTATGAGCAGCCACCAGCCATTTAGTGCTACTTCTTCGGCAGCATCCGTAGAAATTACCTGGCCGGGCGAGAAAAAAGTCATGATGCCTTCATCAAAATCGTAAAAATTTTGCCCGTATTTTAATTTACCATTAAAGTCTTTTTTAATGCAGATGGAGTAAAAGCTATACACATAACTGCCCACTAACTGGTGGCAAGTATCGCGCAAACTGCTTAAATCAACCATGCTTACCAAGGGATGTTCGGGTTTGGGCAAACCTAATAAGCGGTGCGCTTCCGAAACCGAATGAATCACGTAAGGCGCAATACCTGTTTTTTTCATGTAAAATTTATTTGTAACATAACAGGATAAGCTCCCAGATGTTAACTTATCCTGTTTAAATTTTTATTGATTAATCAAAGCCATGTTGGCGGCATCGTATCGGGCGCCGGTGGAAGTGCCTAAAGGTACAATAGCTTCCAGCCGGTTCAGCTCGGCTGCACTGAGGGTAACTTCCGCAGCCGCCAGGTTTTGCTCCAAGTAAGTGCGGCGTTTCGTTCCCGGAATGGGCACCATGTTTTTACTTAACACCCAGGCAAGAGCTAACTGCGACGGCGTAATAACTTTTTCCGCGGCCAGTTTTTTAATTTCATGAACCAATTCCAGGTTTTTATAAAATTGTTCGCCCTGAAAACGGGGCATCGCGGCACGAAAATCGCCTTCCGGAAAATCCTCGGGCTTTTGAATTTCGCCGGAAATAAAGCCTCTGCCTAAAGGAGAATAGGCCACAAAGCCAATACCAAGCTCCTGCAAAGTATCTAAAAATCCGTTTTCTTCGGGGGTGCGCTCGAACAACGAAAATTCGGTTTGAACGGCGGATAAAGGATGTACCTGGTGCGCCCGGCGAACGGTATCAGACGAAACTTCGGAAAGGCCGATATAACCTACTTTGCCTTCTTGCACTAATTCGCCCATAGCGGCTACGGTTTCCTCGATGGGCGTATTCGGGTCCTGGCGGTGCAGGTAATACAAATCGATGTAATCGGTACCCAAGTTTTTCAGCGAACGCTCCAGCGATTTTTTTACGTAATCGGGCTTGCCGTTTATTTGCCAGGTTAACTGTTCGTTATCATCAATTTCAAACCCGAACTTAGTAGCAATCATGTATTGGTCGCGGTTACCCGCAATGGCTTTGGCAATTAAGCGTTCGTTGGCTAATGGCCCGTACAAATCGGCGGTATCTAAAAAATTTCCACCTAGCTCCAATGACCGGTGAATGGTAGCAATTGCTTCTTTCTCGTCGGCTTGGCCGTAAATATCCAGGTGCGCAATTTTGGACATGCCCATACAGCCCAGGCCAATTTCGGGTACTTCTAATCCCTGACGGCCTAATTTTACTTTTTTCATGCTTATAATTTTAATTAGGGGTGAATATTTTACAAAGGTGCGCAAACCCACGAAGTAAAAAGTAGCCCAATCTCTTGTTGTTGTATCCGGATTGCGGTACGGGCCATGAAGCAGATTAAGAGTAAGAATAAATCAGGCAGAAAGAAGGTAAAATTCCGAACAAAGTTGTTTTACAAAGATTTTTTAAATTTTTAAGAAAAAAACTACTGCCCCGAAAAAAGTTTTACGGTGTAATCCAGCAATTCCGTTCCGCCGGATTTTCCGTGCCCCGGTACAATTAATTTTACGTCGGGGTATTTCGCTTTTAGTTGATTTACCGTGGCGGGCCAAGCCGAAACATTGGCATCTTCGAGGTTGCCTTTGCCGGCACCTACTTCTTTAATCAAGCAGCCGCCAAACATCATGTTTTCACTCGGGAAATAACCGATCACATTATCGCGGGTGTGGCCTTCGCCTAAAAACTCGGTTAACACTTGTTTATCGCCCACTTTTAACTCGAGTAAATCAGCAAACCCGGTTTTTGGAACAGTTACATTTTTGGCCTGCGCTAATTGAATGGTGGCATTACTGGCATACGATGGAATGCCTTGCTGATGAAAAGCCGCTAAACCACCTAAGCAATCCGCGTGAAAGTGCGTGGGAATAATGGCCTTAATTTTACAATGCAAGGAGTTTTGCACCCAATTGATTAATTCAGCAGAAGAAACATCGTCGGCAGTAGTATTAAAAATCACGGCTTCTTTCCCGTCAAAAACTATCATGCCGTTACAGTCTACTTTCCCAAAACTTTCGGTGTTTAAGTACGAGGTATGCTGATACACCTGTTCCCCAATTTTTAAAATTCTTAAATTTTCGGAGGTAAAGTTTGATGGATTCTCGTTGGTTTTTGCGGATTGGCAGCCCATTAATACTAAACTGATCCATAAATAATAAAAATGCTTTACCATAAGAACCAGGGGTTTGTTATTTAGATTTAAATGGATTTATAATCGGAAAGTTGGTTTGATAAAAAATTTAAATTTTAAAATCTTCGGAACAAATTAAAATAAGCTTTTTTTAATTTGTTCCGAAGATTAGAGAAAGCTTATTTTAACAAATACTTGATTTATTTAAAACGGAAGAGAATTTAAGCTTAGCAGCTTGTTCCACTTAGAACCAACTGCTTTTAAGCCTTCAATTCTACCTTTTTACCGGTTTTAGCCGCCAGGAAAATGGCATCAATAATTTTTAAATCGCGTAGGCCTTCCTGACCGTCCACGGGTACTTCGGGTTTTTTATTATCAAATATAATAGCGGCCATTTCGTCCATTTGCACCGTTTGGTGGGTAATGTGGGGCTGATTTAGTTCGCCTTTATGCGTTTGGCCTTTAATGGGACCATAGCCGGTGGAAGGCTGCATTTCGGCAAAACCTTTCTCGCCGTTCAGGTAAAACTTGTCCAAACCGTTCATGCTGTACGTCGATAAGCAAGAAGCCACCGCGCCGCTCGGAAAGCCCATTTGAAACAAGATGGTTTCGTCCACGCCTTCTTTGAATTTTACCGGATCGGTTTTCGTTTCTTGGGCCGTAACCCATACGGGCTCCTCGCCTACCATGTACCGGGCCCCGTTGATCGAGTAAATACCAATATCCATCATGGCCCCGCCGCCGGCCAGTTCTTTATTTAAGCGCCATTGCTTAGGGTCGCCAATGGTAAAGCCTGATAGTCCCTGAAAAAATTTAATTTTTCCGAACTCCCCCGCTTGGCGCATCCGGATTACTTCCAAGGTTTTAGGCTCGAAGTGCATGCGGTAACCCACCAGTAATCTTACATTAGCGGCTTGGCAGGCATCAATCATTTGCTGACCTTGTTGGGCATTAATGGCCATGGGCTTTTCGCAAATGGCGTGTTTACCGGCTTTGGCCACCCGAATAACCTGGTCGCGGTGCAAGCCGTTGGGGGTAATGACGTAAACGGCGTCAATGTCTTTGTTATTTTTAATTTGGTCGAAGTTATCGTAGGAGTAGCAGTTTTTTGCCGGAATGTTGTATTTAGTTTGCCATTCCTTCAATTTAGTGGGTGTACCGCTGATGGCTCCTACCAACTTGGCTCTTTTGCAGGTTTGCATGGCATCGGCCACCCGGGTGCCGTAACTGCCCAAACCCAGAATAGCTACCCGCAGCACCTTGCCCTGATAGGGTTCCGGATTTTCTTCGGGTAAGTTTAAAGGTTTTAAACTGCCGGGCAGTAAAGGCAAGGTAATGGCCGAAAGGGTAAGCTTTTGCAAAAAATCGCGACGAGAATTCATAGAATGAGTTTTTACGTTAAGAATAAAGCCAACTGGAAGAATATTGTGGTTAAATATAGACAAAGTATCTTAAAAGGAACTGTAAAAATTAAGGAAGCTGTGGTAGAATAATGTTATAGGATTTATATTAAAAAATGTAAAGCAGTACATCCTTATGCTAAATGGAATTAAAAGGACCATTAGCGACGGCTTATTACTGGAGCCTTCCCAAGCCTCTAGGTGCTGGTGCTACCTAGCTTGCTGCTTTCAAGCTTTGCCTCCTGGCCGGCGGGCCTCGTTTGGCTCTTCCGCCCTCGCTAGCCTCTCTTTCCTCGTTTCACTGCGGAATACTGCTTTGCAGTACCGGAACCCTAGCAGGTGCTCCACAGCCAAACTGGTGTCAGCTGCGAATAGCTACTGCTTAATCGGGAAGAAATAAATAAAATAAAAAAGTTTAATTGTGGTATGTTACAAGTAGTAAATTAAAAAATTACATTGCACTAACCTTACTAAACTGAATGAGTCAGAAAAGCTGATACCAAACGTAAACGACATCAGTTTGGCTCAGAGGGGCCTTCTAAGGTTGTGGTGCCGAGGAACGAGGCATGGTGAGGCACGAACAAAACAAGCTTAGACCCGCCCGGAAGAGCCTAACGGGGTCCGCCGGCCACGAGGTAAACTTAAGCGCAACAAGTTAAGTAGCACCAACGCCTGGCGACGGGAACCGGCTTCAAAGAAATACTCTTGCTAATACTTGTTAATAGCCCGCTACGCAAAATCTTATTTATATTAAAATCCCAACCAAATACCTCAAGCAAGTACGTATCAACTGGTTTTTTAAAAATTTTAATTTCTTGTAGCAATTACTCAAATAATAGTGTCTTTAAAAGCTATAACTATTGTCTCCGATTTAGAATTGACTTGCAATTTTTCGTATATTTTTTTTGACGTGCGACCGGACCGTTGCTAATGAAATATACAACTGAGCGGCTAGCATTTTGTAGGAATATCCGTTTACCAGCCAATGCAATACTTCTTTTTCGCGCTCACTTAAGGGATACAGATTAAGCTTTTTGGCGGGAGTTTGGTAAGCGAATAATTGCAGCACTTGCCGGGCCACCGAAGAGGTCCTGAGAGCTCCGCCATCCCGCGGACCGTAGTTAGTTACATTTTGGGTTTGCGTATTCCAGCGGCTTAAACTTTACTGGCTCGTAAAAATAAACATTTATTTGAGGCTTATACAACATTTAAAATGGTATTAGCGGGTAAACCGTTAGCAGTTGTAAGCGCCGTAATTGTTGTTTTTTTACATCCAGATAGTGCAATCCTAAATTCGTGGATATAAGCAAGGTGCTATCCTTCTACCAGGTTATTTCGCCGGTTTCGTTGCTGAGTAATCTTTTAGGTCGGGTAAGGGTGGAATAATGCCGTATAACTTTGCCTGTACCAGCATTTATGGGCAGCACGCCGGCTAGGGAAGGCGCTATCCATAACGTACCATCCGGAGAGGTTAAAATGCGCTTTATTCGTCCAATCTGCTAAAACCCTAATTGTTCTTTTAAATCATTTTTTTAAATTTATTGGTAGGTGGTTGGTGTTGAATTAACAATCCAGCATGGGTTCCTTACCAAATAGTTCCGGTCGCGTCTCGCGTAGCGATGGATAATATCGGTCCTGATAGTCCGGGCGGTTTTAGGTAATTAATTAAGTTTTTTTCCGGCTGCATTAAAACTAATGTACCCTTATTGGTGCCTGCCCAAACGCGACGGAATTGATCTTCTACTAAACACCAGATTTGCAACTTAGCCTTTTGGTTTACCTGATCATAGCTTTTTTGCAATTGAAACTGGGCATCATAAACCTGTAATCCTTTGTTAATAGAACCCACCCAAATTTCGCCTTGGCTCGTTTCCAAAAACCCGGTAACCGTAGTGGGCTCAGTTATGGCTTTTTTATTTTCGGCTGGTGAGGTTACGGTGTAAAAGTGTTGCCTTTCGGGATTAAAATTATAAATGCCTTAATCCGTGCCCAGCCAAATAGTACCTTCGCGATTTGGGGCTATACTATAAACCAAATTAAAAATAAGCCATAACGAAACTCGTTGTTCTGCGGAATTAGCCTAAACCGGGATGTGCCCGCCCGTTTCACCCACAACGGCGCTGCGGCTGCCCACCAGGTGCCTTGTTTGTCTTTTAAGCGTACGTAAGGTTCATGGCTCGGCGAAAGGCCGGCGGGCGGGTTCGTTTCTACGGAACAACTGGTTTTTTAAAAATCAGCCTTAAAAGCTATATAAGCTTGATATGTAGAATTATACACGTAAGCATCTTTCCGACTTCCGGACTGTAACAAGATTTTACCCTTACATTCCAGCAGCCGCCAGCGATGCGGTACATTCTGGTTTACCGCCCGCACCAGAACTGGAATGCGGATAAACTGTTGTTACTCCGGGAGGAAGCGGATAACCTAGGCGGGAGAAGCCACCCAAATTGCCCCTGTTTTATCCTGTATCAATGCCTCTACAATATCCGAAGCCAAACTATTCGGATTATTATAGTCGTATCGGTAATGCTTAAATTCCCGACCATCGTACCGTTGCATGCCATTACCCTTGCCACCACATATATTCGGTTTGGTCTTGCATAATGGCTAATACAATACTGCTGGCTAATCCGTCTTCCTGGTCCAGGTGCTGGTAAATAGAGGGGCTCATCTGGGCCTGGCTATTTTTTGGCCACCCCCATGCGAGTCCCCATAAAACAAGTATCCTTAAAAAATATGGTTGAGGAATGCGCATACAAGAGTGCCTTCACCAAATATAACATCTCCTGACTATTCTTGATAAGAAAAGTGTACAATATCCCCCGTTTATGGGATAGACTGCCGACTCACTTATATTACTTTCACCCTTACATGCGATTGAATGCTGACCAGCAAAAAGGGCAACTTTATGCCGTTATCTCTCCAACTAATCTAAACCTTCCGTACATGAAAACAGTACCTTATTTAGCTAGTCTGCTCCTCCTGGTTTTAATTATAAACACCACGGCATTAGCTCAGAAAATCCCCCAAAAAGAAGCCGATGAATTCTTCCATGATTTTATGCAACGGGAATACATTCCGGGATTGACATTTGCCGTAGTTAAAAACGGGAAAGTAGTGCATCAGGGCCAATATGGTTTTGCCAATCTCTCGTGGCAAGCCCCGGTGGATAAAGAAACCGTATGCCAAACAGCTTCCTGCAGTAAATTATTTGCTTCTCTCCTACTGGGCCGATTATTCGACAAAAAAATACTTTTACCTGAACAAACCTTAGGAGAATTGTTAGATTCTATCCCCTACTTTGGGAAACCAATTACCATAAAACAATTAGCCATCAATCCGAGATTTGGATTGCTGATTTTGGAAAAGTTAAAACCACAAAAGAAGCACTGGAATTAGCAAAAAAACAAGAAATAACCTATGCACCCGGCAGCCAATCTTTTTATGTTAGCTCCGACTATTGGATCTTGCAGTACCTTATTGAAAAAAAACCGTATTTCCAGGCATTACAATCGTACGTACTCCAACCCTTGGTCATACAGCATACTTTTGTAAACAACAACAACGAAAGCTTTATCCGGACGCACGCTGTTTTGCCTAAAGAAGCCGCTGTTTATGCCTACAAAAATAACAACTACCTGGTGAGCGACATGCCATTTGGGAGTACCGGCTACACGGCCGGCGGGGTGCATACTTTCATTACGGATATGGCTAAAATTTCCCAAACAGTGGATAAAGGCGAATTTTTAATTCCCGCCACCTAAGCTTTGTTGTTAAGTAATGTACCGCTAAAAACAAGTTGTAAAGGAAAATTTGGAATGGGCTTTTTATCGGAAATGGATCAGGGCTATAAAATATCAGGTCATAGTGGTGGCCCGGCTCTCGCAGATTTTGTACGCTTCGATGACCGGAAAGAAACCTTTATTGTTTTAACCAATCAACGAAGCTTTTACCCATACTTGGCTATCATTTATGGCCCTGGCCTAAAGAACCCCGAATTACCTCTAAATTAATGGCTAACATTAAAGTAGTGTAGGATAAGTTTAAGCCACTAACATTTTTATGTATGCTGCGCATCATAATATAAATTCACTTTTTTAATTTTTTTTTAATTTTTATAATATTAGATCACAGCATATAATAGTTCACCTACCTTTTATCTGCCCTTAATCGTTCTCGCTATTATCCTTCGTTGAATCCTGGATAGCTCGTAATTCAAGAACTTGCTGCAACTGACGAAGGTGCTGCAGCAAGTTCCAGTTTTCCGGGGCATTCCATTCCGGGGTACGTTCAAAGGGTATCTTTACATAGGCATCTGTTTGTAAATCCAAAAGCTTTTCAATTGGAAAGTCCAATCCTAATTGGCCATCAAAAGCTAACCGAAAGATGCGTTGCAACAAGGTAAATTGCTTCATTTGTAGAAAAGCCTGACGATCATACCATTTCATTTTCGCCCAAACAGCAACACCGATCTGGTTGTTTTTATTTAAATTAGGAAATTGCCAGGGATCCTGATCATGGAAGGTTAAAGCACTATCCAATTCTGCCTGGTTTTGAGGATCCATGAACGCCATTGGAGGCGTTGTAAAAGCAGTTTGCACCATAAACTGGAAGGGATATAATATATCATCCAAACTTGGTGACTTACTTGGTTGCAGAAAAGTAAGTTTACGATCCAGCTTATACGGTTGTTCGCGTACACCGGACCATACTTGAAATTCTACCGGATCTACCGGCGATAAATCGGTTTTGTTAGTTGCTTGTGATTCTAAATCAGCAATTAAATGGTCGCGAAATTCCACATACGTAAAGTATTTATGTTGCAAATGGTCATCAATCAACTTCACCACGTTTAAATCAAAGAACTTAGGTTTCGCTGTAAATGGAAATTCATCCGAATTTAAAATTGAAGTCGTACCCAGGACTTGCCAAACGGTGTCCATCACTTCCCAGCGCTGTGGCAATAGCTTGTTTAGTTTAGCCAGGTAATCCGATTCTCTTTTGTCCATTAAGGTTTGGTTACGCCGGATTGCCACTGACTGCTGCCAATATGCGGTTTGATACAGCATTTGCGCTAATTGTACGTGATTACGGGCTTTTGCTACTCTTGCACTCTGATAACTATCAACAAGGCGATCGAGTTGAATGGCTTGGTTACCTAACTGGCTGTTAAGCAAAGCCGGGTGCAATATAATTTTGAGCGGTGCTGTTTTTAGTGCGGACACCATTGTAATAGTGGTCGGGCGTCCATCGGCTGCATAAGCGAGCGCTTGCTGCACCAGATTTTTAGAATAATTACCTGTGATAGTATCTTTCCCCTTAGACGTAAGCATCAGCTTTATAGAATCACCCCGATCTTCCCACATTATATTAGTAAACATTACTTCAGGATTATTTTTGTTTTCTGGATCTTCGCCAATTAATACACCCCCTATACGACTAAATCCCCGTAATATCCGATAGTTCCGGGCTCGTTTAAAACTGGCTTCGGCCGCAGTACTCAATATGTTAGCAGCATCTCCGGCAATAGAGGCTGCTTCCCCGGCGATCGTACTCCCCGATCGGAAACGGCTAGCTGCCCGACCTGCTATGGTTCGGGTTTCTGAACCTAATTGTCCTGGAAAAAAATCATCAAACGTGTTGATTGGCCGTAAGCTCTCGACGGACCGTTGTCCACCGTGAATATTATCCAGAGTAGTTAAAATGGCGTCTTGATCCGGCAGGGGCTTCGTTACTTTGAGCGTAGGTGGCCGGTTCGCCATTTCCGTTAGCGTAGTAGAGCTTACGTGAGGTTTAAGAGTTTCAGTAATTCGCGCGTATTTTTGAGTACTAAAAGTCTGATCCATGGAGCGGGAACGTAGGGCTCGCAAAGTTTCTTCGTACGGGCTATCCTTTGCCAGTTGGTTAAGGTGCTCATATATTACTTTATCGTGCACATTCTTCCAAACATCTCCTTTTAGCTCGCCGACTAAAGCTTCCAGTTCTCCTGAATCAAATTTTATCTGTGCATTTACATAATCCCCTAAGAAGTCAACAACAAATAGTTTAGAAAGATCTTTAACGGGAACCGGCTCAAAGAAGGAAGCTTTCAGAGGAGCTGCTTTCGCCTTCATTCGTTCCCACAGCGGACGAGAACTAGTGGCAACTTTTACCATTTCCCGCCGAAAAGCTCGACCGGTAGCCGTACGGGGCACCTTACTTCCGGTAACTTTACTGGCCTTCCGAAAGGGGCTTGCCTCTGTTGTTGTGGTAATTCCTCTCCAGGAGTGATAAAATGCCCGTTGAAATGTTAAGTAGTTACGGGTGTGCTGCGCCGAATAAGTACGGACTTCCTCTGGCACAGCTTCTGCGGGCACTAAGCTAGCGGAATCAGTTTCTTCAACATCAAAATCATTATCGGGCCGCCGCTCTGCCGATACGTGAACGTACCGTTGCAGCAGTTCAGCGCGTACTGCCATGGAACGCATGGCGAAGTTGTTACTATCCGCAGCTGACGGTGCCCGGTTAAAAAGACTAGATGCTAAATCAATTTCGAAATCAGCAGCAAAGGCGTCTAGGTAGGCATTATCTTCGGGCGTTAATTGTCCTTCACCTAAATTTTCTTTTTTGATTTCTTCAAATGCCGCTTGTGCTAGCACCAGGTCATCGTGCAGCGCCTTTTGAGCTAAAGACTCTCCCAGATAGGCGGTTGCTTGATGAACCTCCACAGTCAAGAGAGCCACGCATCCTAATACGGCTACCGTTTTACTTAATGCATTGTTTAAACTGCTAAATACGTTAAATAATCCTTTGCTTGACAACACCGTGAGCACGTCTTCTTTCAGATTAGCGTGCTGGTAAGGAGTGGGTTCTTCAGGTTTCATTTGCTGTATGACACTGTACCAAAACCAGACTTGCCGCAACCGCTCTTCTTCATTTTGTAACTTCTCGATATAATCTAATTGTTGTGCCTCCAGCTTATTTTCTGATTGTCCTTGTACTTTAGCTATTTGCAACTGCAAATTATTGATAGCTTTTTCAACAGCCAGCATTTCCGGGGTAGGCGACAGGGGTTCATAAGGCAATTTACCCGAATCTAAATCTTCGGCAGTCTGCCTTAAGCGGGCGATAAACTTTTCTTCTGAATTACGTTTTTGATAGCGGTACAGCAAAATGCCAAGTGCAATAATAGCGGCCACTAATGTAATCCACTTTAAAGAATTAAATTCACCTAACGCTCCGTGCCAATAATCAGAATAGTTAACTACTTGCTCTATGTAACGGCGCCCACTTACTCCTACCAACAAACGTACTACTAAAACCGCCAATGCGAACACCCCATAGGTAAAAGCTCCCAATCGTACAAAATCAGCAACTGTTGTGAGTAACGAAACAGAAATATCGCGGCTGTTACGAACCAACAACGTACCCGTGGTACGCCGCGTAAGCATAGGTATTACCCACTGGTTAAGCAGTAAATAAATGCCCATCAACAAAATGGGCAAGGCAAATAAACTCAAGGAGAGATTCATAATGAGGTGGGTTTTAATACGACGCAATGAAAAAGAATTTTACAAGTAAACCAGTTAGAAAATTTAACTGCTTGAGGGTAGTCGCAGGAATCAATCAGGTGATTAACTATTTAGCCAGCTTATTTATTCCTTATAGCGATAGGGTTATAAAGACTTCAATGGTAGTGGTTAGTTCAGCATATAAGATGCTGTAATAGCAATAATTAAAAAGTTGGGAATTGTTGTGGCATATACCAATAACGCATAAAACAATGCGCTTAATAGTCTGAAATACAAAGTGTAAGATAAAAAAAGTAATTAACCTACCGCAATACTGATTTTTCAGTATTTTTAACCAATTACCAGCTAAAGAATATGTAATGTAGTTCAGTGGAAAGGCTACAAACCAGTGCAATCAGGGATTAGATTGATTAACTACCGTTATTTTCTATATGAAAATGATTGATGTGTATAAGGTGTTTTGCAACAAAAAAACTACCGCTGCGATGGATTAGGTAGAATCAGATTGGAGTTGAAGAATGATTTTGTGAGTTACATAATAAAAAATAGCAGCCGCCTGTTTGTATTTTTTTAAATTTTAAACTCTTAGCTGCCACTATATTTATACAAAATTTCATTAAAATTCAGGAAGCAGCCTTACACATAAGCGCACCTCGCGGGTTATTTTAGTTGATTACTCAAAAAATTCTCCATAGGTACCTACGTTCTATAAATGCTTACTTCAAAAACCGGTACGTAGCTTTAATTAAGAAAGAATGGCGGCCTTGTTCGGCGAAGGCATTGTTCCATAAACTGTTGGGCAAAGGCGTGTTTAAATCGGCTGAGGCATCGGGCGTATTGCCTTGCGCCCAAACCAAGTACAACTCCGAACCTGCTTTATACTCCCAGCGCACAATTAAATTAGAGCGGAACTGCACAAAATTAAAATCCGGTTTGCTAAAGCTATATTCCAGCATACCTGATTGCCTTTCGCGTACCCGGTATTCCCCATCCAGGAAGCTTATTTCGGTGGGCTGAAAAACGTAGAACCGGTTATCGTACTTTTTAGCCAGAGGATCTAACACATAGGCAAAATTATTATACAGTGGTCGGGTAATAAAGGGCTGTCCGTAGTACTGCAAGGTTAAATCCGGGGTAATGTTGTAACTCACCCGGCCCGTAAACCGCAGCGTATTTTGTTTTACTTCGCCCACAATGGTGCGGGTAGTATTATTTTGCGTAACACTGCTTACAAACTGATCTTGCCGGCGCCAGTTATACGAATGATTACCGCTTAAACTAATTTTAAGGGCATCCAATGGTTGAAAATACAACGAAATACCGTAATCGTGCCCCCGCACCGCCTTTTCAAAACCCCAGAATTGAAAATATTCCAAAACGGTGTATATTTTTTTCCGGGAGTCGGTGACTACGTAAAAGTTGTGCCCTATACCAGCCGGGCGACGCACCGACAGCGTACCACGTAAAGCGTTGTTCGAAACATCGTAGGGGTTCCAGGTTAAACCGGTGCCGGCTTGCCAGTTGTTTTTGAATGTAGCGTGGGAGTTAAAGTTAAAGGCTTGGTATAAGAATTGGCCACCATAATCCCACCGCGACCAATGATTATAATTTAAACGGGCATTCCGGAAAATAAAAAATGGCTTTTGGTAATGCAAACCCGCCCACGTAAAATGATTAATTTCGTTGGAAGTAAGCATAAAGCCAATATCGTTTAATTCTAGCCCCGGAGACCGGACCGTGAGACCAGTCTCAAATTTAAAAACCTGGCCGAGCTTCCCTGATTTACCCCCGATTTTCCCAAATCTTACGGTACCGCCCATGCCGCTTAATGTGGTGCGGTTACTATCCAGGGCTATTTCGGGGGCGTTTTGCCGTTGAAAAAGATGTTCAAAACTGGTTTGCGTGGATAATATAGCTTCTTTACTTCCCCGCACATGACTAAAAACCAAATTGCCCCGGATATACCAAGTCCGGTTTTTCCAGTATTGCAAAAAATCAATTCCGCCGGAATACGCCTGACTGTGCAACATATTTCCTAAACCTTTTTCGCGGTTTACCCCAGTAATAATTCCCCCAATAATGGTATTGCCTTGCTTAATGTCTTTTTGCAAGCGGCTCACAAAATAATTGGTCATGGGTTCTACCAATTCTTCTTTTTGTTCTCCGTTGCGATGTATGGTGGCCATTTCTCGTTGTGTAATGCTTTCGAGAATGCCGATGCTCCAACCCTTTCGGGTTTTACCGCTAAACTTAGCCGCTCCCAGAATTGAAGTATTTTGGGGAGCCGAAGCAAATTCCCCATCGTTTAAATCCGGCGCGTGGTGCGGGGAGCTGCCAATGCGCCGCGAATAAAAAAGTAAATCGCTGTCGTAATCGCCGCCCGCTTCGGAGCCGGTTAACTGATAATTAAAAATATTGCGGCTTTCGATAAAAAAAGGCCTTCTTTCTTCAAAAAAGTTCTGAAATCCATCAATCCGAACCTGGGAAGGATCGGCTTCTACCTGGCCAAAATCCGGATTCACCGTAAAATCCAGGATTAAATCGTTGGTAATGGCAAACTTACCATCCAGGCCGGCATTTATCTTGTTATCAGAACCGGTGGCAAAAGGATTACCGGGTTCTTTTTTGTATTTATCAGTTTGGGCCGTTACATAGGGAGCTAACTCTACCTGGCGGTGCATGGGTATTCCTTTTAAACCGTGCAATTCACCGAAGCGACTGACCCACACCCCCGAATTTTGCGGAATGTATTGCCAGGTGGATCGTTCTTCTTCCCGGAATATCCGGCGGGTAATCTGAAATCCCCACACTTTTTCGGGTTCGTTGCCGTAGCGTAATTGGCTAAACGGAATTTTTACTTCGCCGGTCCAGCCTTTTTCGTCCACGTGGGCTTTAGCAAACCAAATCGGATTCCAGCTGGTATCCCAATTATTACCATCGTTCGATACAAACTCGTCGTTGCGCACCCCCGATACGGAGAGGGTAAAAGAAAACGCCGTGCGTTTATCGTGGTAACTGTCAATGTTTATTTCTACCCAATCGCCCGGAAATTCATCGCGGCGGCCCATGCGTTTAACAATGGAATCGGGCGCTGCATCGTGGCAGCGATAAGCGACGTATAAAAACTTTTCGTCGTACAAAATTTTAAAATTAGTGGGCTGTGATGGCGCTTTCCCTTCGTTGGGTTGCCATTGCGTAAAGTCGCCGCCCCACTCTACCGCGTTCCAGGCTTCCTCCGACGGAATGCCATCCAACTCTACTTCGCTTTTTAGCTGCTGCGTAAAATATGTCTTGCGCACGTTTACCGTATCGGTTAAATTACTGGCCCGGGCAGCAATAAAACCCATTAATAAAATAAGCAATACGGGTATTATTTTGTTCATACGCATAGAATTAAAACACCGGAGCAATCCCGAAATTAGCCAAGAATAAAAAAAGGAAATAAGCGCGCTGAAGTTCTTTTCTCTAAAAATCTTCCGCTAGAAATTAGAAAATATAAATAGCGAATCCATGATGCAAGCGTTCGGTTTTTACACAGCAACCACGCAATTTTTTTAAATTTAAAATAAAATAATGCGATCAAAATAGAGCAAATACTTTATTTCACGAGTGGCAAATACAATCGGTTAGAGCGGTTAGCCAGTTCTTGATTTACCTGCCGCAACGAGTCTGGTTGGTTTTCGGGGAATAATGGTGTTTGTGGTTTTACATGTATCCTGCGGGTGTATTTTTGTTTCCGGTTAGCCGTAGTAACCAGTAACTGGTACTGCCCCTGCGTCATGCCGGTTAAATCAAAGCGGCGGCGGTAGTTTAAGAAACTAAAACTTTCGTGGTACAAGCTTTGGCCTTGCTCATCCGAAAGGTCCACAATTATCCTGTTTTTTTCCGGGTTCTGAACAATCAAGTAAAACAACATTGTTTTCCCAACCTGATACGTATGCGCTTTTAAACTCACGTTAGCTTTAAAGTTAGAAGCTTGATTCGCGGATATTTTGCTTTGCTTTTTGCTTTGCCTATCCGATAGTTTCCGGAAAGTAGGCGAATCCAGGGGATCGGCTTTTACCTGGGCCGCTACTATGGATTTTAGCACCATCTGATCAAAGGATTGATTAATCCGGAAAATATTCCGGTCGGTTAGTTTGATGTATTTCCCCGCAATAATTTCTTCGTAAAACTGATTTTTGTTTCCATCGAAGAAGCGAATAACTGTATTCTTAGAAATTGGGTCGGTAGTAATCTGCCAGGCACCGAGTTCGGGTTGGGCAGGGTCGCGGTACTGCATGGTTTGCGCAAAAACAGACAGTGTCCAAAACCAGCTCAACAACAATAAAACAAAACAGTTTATTGGATAGATTAAGTTTTTCATAGTTTATAAGTTTAGAAACAAAGTATGTAAAGGAAGGAACCTATAAAAAATAGCACCAATTGCTCATAAAACTTTCTGGATCCTACCGGATAGCTGCGCTATTATATCGCGGTAAAATCTAAAAGAGCATGAAATTGAATTACCAGGTTTGCTTTTGCAGGGGATAGAACAAGAGTTTAAATGGTACATGCAGGGTAACTCCTTGTTCCGCAAAAAGTAACAGATAAAACAAAAAAAATCAGGCTCTGTCGTTTTCGCTGGAGAGCACCCCACTCATTCAAACAGACGACAAGCCAATCAAAACCTTACAAGATTTTTTAATTTTTTTTGCAGAAAGCTTACTTTAGCTTTATTTGAAAAGTAGGGGCGGAAAAGTGGCTGTGGTTTTTATTAACCCGCTTACTTTTTGGTTTGTTAATCAAGATTTAAAATAAAAAATTAGGAGCTAATGCGCTCTAAATTTAAAATTTGTTATTTCTTGATTTTCAAATTTTATTCCGCTTCTTCTTAGAATTACTGGAAGCAATTTTGAAAAAGAAGAAGCGCTCCTGAGTCCTTGTAACATTTTTCAGGAGCAGAAAAATAAATTATTTCACTTTTGTGTTTCAGAGCGTACTTTAATCCGCTAAAATCAGCGATTCCGATGCGGCTACTTCATCCAGAATCTGGTATACTTCGTCTGGTGCTTCGGTTTGCACCAAGCGCATGCGGTACGGTTTAAAGTTGGGCAAACCTTTAAAATAATTAGCGTAATGGCGGCGCATTTCAAAAATACCTTGCCGCTCGCCTTTCCACTCCAGCGAGCGCGTCAGGTGCAGTTTGCAGTTCGCAATGCGTTCTTCTAAGGTGGGCGGAGCCAGCATTTCGCCGGTTTTTACATAATGTTTAATTTCCCGGAATATCCAGGGATACCCGATCGCGGCCCGGCCAATCATGACGCCGTCCACGCCAAAACGGTTTTTGTATTCCAGGGCTTTTTGCGGCGTGTCGATGTCGCCGTTGCCAAAAATGGGTATTTGAATGCGGGAGTTATTTTTTACTTCGGCAATTAAACGCCAATCGGCTTCGCCTTTGTACATCTGCACGCGGGTGCGGCCGTGAATAGATAAAGCCTGAATGCCGATATCTTGTAAACGTTCGGCTACTTCGGTTACGTTTTTGGTTGATTCGTCCCAGCCCAGGCGGGTTTTTACGGTTACCGGCAAAGAGGTGGCTTTTACAATGGCTTCGGTCATTTGCACCATTTTGGGTATATCGCGCAACAAAGCCGCCCCAGCACCCCGACAAGCTACATTTTTAACCGGACAACCGTAATTAATGTCGATTAAGTCCGGACCAGCCGCCGCCGAAATTACCGCCGATTCGCGCATAGACGCAATGTCGCTACCGAATATTTGAATACCAATCGGACGTTCGTAATCAAAAACGTCCAGCTTTTGGCGGCTCTTGGCCGCTGCCCGGATTAAACCTTCCGACGATATAAATTCGGTATACATCAAATCGGCCCCGTTGGCTTTGCAAACCGCCCGGAACGGCGGATCACTCACGTCTTCCATGGGAGCGAGCAATAACGGAAAATCCGGCAGGGTAATGTTTCCTATCTTGATCAAAGAATCAGATTATTTAAAAATTCGCGTAAATTTACCACTTCTAAACTTAATTTCTGCTATGAAAGGTTTTATTTCGAAAGACCTCCACCCGATTACGGCTATCTTGGTTGTGTTGTTATTTATGGCTGCTGGCTTTTTCATCGGCAACTTTGTGGCGGTAGCTTTAATTAACCTGCTCTTTAAAGTTAGCTTAACGGAAACCTTGCAGCTCATGCAAAACCCCGGCCTGAAGCCCAACGGCAAGGTAGCTATTAATTTATTTCAGGGAGTGACGCATTTATTTGCCTTTACCTTAGCGCCGTTGTTTTACTTATATAGCAGTGGCCAGGCAGCTAATAGCTATTTAACTCCGCAAAAATATGTACCCCTGGGTTTAGGCTTATTGAGTGCCTTGCTCATTTTATTTATTATGCCGGCAAACTCCTGGATTATTAACTGGAACGCCAATCTTCAATTTCCGGAAGCTTTAAAAGCTTTTGAAACCTGGGCTAAAACCAAAGAAGAAACATTAAAAGTACTGACCCAGCAATTAACCATTTTTGATAATGCCGGGCAGTTTTGGTTTGGCATGCTGGTATTTGGTTTAATTCCGGCCATTGGCGAAGAATTTGTTTTTAGAGGCTTACTGCAAAAAAATATGATTCTGGTTCTTCGCAATGCACACGTAGCGATTTGGCTGACGGCTTTTATATTTGGGGCCATCCACATGCAATTTTACGGCTTTATTCCGCGCCTGTTACTGGGCGCTATATTGGGCTATTTGTACCACTGGTCCGGCAATATAGGGATACCCATTGCGGGACATTTCATGAACAACGGCTTTATCGTACTCACGCTATACTTGCAACAAAAGAAAATCATTAACTACGATATTGATTCTACGGCCGTAATGCCTTGGGCCAGTATTTTATTTTCCGTAATACTTAGTGTGTTCACACTGTTTTATCTGCATCGCGGCTTTAAAAACGTACCGTCTGCTTCCTCCCGACTTACTTCCGTTTAAAATTTACGCCGAATTTAAGTTTTACATTCGTTCGGATTGCGGAAATTCTAAAATAAAAGCTATTCTGGTAGGTTCTTAATAGGGGCACCGCCAAAAAAATTCCTACTGCATCACTATTCATAATTAGTTAATGACGCGTAAGTTTTAGTAAATAATTTAAAATTAGAGCGGCATTCGGTATATACCATCTTGTTTTTAACTTGTAACTGATAACCTCCAACTTGCAACTTGCAACCTGTAACTAAATCCAGAACATGCCCCAAGAACCTTCTGATAAAAAGTCGTTAAATAATTTTCAGCAACGTGTTTTAGTAGGTATTGCCGGTGGAGCACTTTTTATTGGGGCTATTTATTGGAGCCAGTGGACCTTCGCCGCTTTGTTTTTGGCTTTAACCTTATTGGGTATCCGTGAATTTTACCAATTGCTTTCTTTCCGCGGCTTTTCGCCGAACTACAACGCTGGTATGGTACTGGGTTGCGCTTTATTTGTTTTAACTTTTCTGCTGCAATTGCATCTGGTACCCTTAAGTGCTTTATACGCCTTACCCCCCATTTTATTCTTTGTTTTTATTTCGGAATTGTTCCGGAAAAAAGAACAACCCTTCGTGAATATTGCGCTTACCTTATTGGGCATGTTGTACGTGGGTGGCTCATTTAGCATGCTGCCGATTTTAGGCTTTTTAAAGGGCCATTACAGTTGGCAGGTAATCATGGGCACCATGCTGCTCCTCTGGACCTCCGACTCCGGCGCTTACTTTGCCGGGAAAACTTTTGGCCGCCACAAGCTTTTCCCCCGGATTTCGCCGGGTAAAACCTGGGAAGGCTGGCTGGGCGGGGCGGTATTTTCCCTGGCGGTAGGTTATCTGTTGTCGCTTTACTTCCAGGATTTAGCTTTGCCGTATTGGTTGGGCATTGCCCTGATTGTGGCGGTGTTTGGTGTACTCGGCGATTTGATTGAGTCGTTGCTGAAGCGTAGTTTACAGGTAAAAGATTCGGGCACTTTAATTCCGGGGCACGGCGGCATCCTGGACCGGTTCGATAGTTTATTGTTAGTAGTTCCGTTTATTGTGGCATATTTAAAATTGTTTTAGCATAAACAGTTGCTTGTGATTCGTTGTTCGTTGCGCTACCTAAAACAACTAGAAATTAATTATTTACCTGGTAATATTGTTTGCAAGGAAATAAGTTCTGTACTGAGGATCAAGTAAACTTTTCTTTAAATTCACAAAAACATCAGGCTACGAACCGTTCTCCTGCGTATATTTTCACCATCCGGATAATGCGAGAGCCGTATTTTTCCGGAAAACCTAAGTAATTGCTGGTTAATTTTAAATTTTACTCGTCCTCTTTTATGCCGAATCAGGTAAAAGAGACAGCAATTATTTTACTAATATTGCAGCATAAAACAATCTTACATGAAAATTCACAAAGAAGGACGTAAAATCTTACTTTTTACCTTTCTGGGATTACTTATCGTGAACCTTTTAATTTTTCGGTTTAATGCGCCTCACGAAACCTTTAATAAAATTTTCGTTGCTATTTCGGTAATCTTGTTTCTGCTGTTATTACAGTTCTTCCGCAGCCCTTTCCGAAACTTAATCACCCACGAAGATTTAGTAATAGCGCCCGCCGACGGCAAAGTAGTTGTAATTGAGGATGTACACGAGCCGGAGTTTTTTAAAGATACCCGCAAGCAGATTTCTATTTTTATGTCGCCGATTAACGTACATATTACCCGCAACCCGGTATCCGGCATTGTGAAGTATTTTAAATACCACCCCGGCAATTATTTTGTGGCCTGGCACCCCAAATCGAGCACCAAAAACGAGCGCACCACGGTAGTAGTTACATCGGATGCCGGCCCGGACATTTTATTTCGGCAAATAGCCGGAGCCATGGCCCGCCGGATTGTGTGGTACGTGACCGAGGGCGACGAAGTAAACCAGGGCGAGGAATTTGGTTTTATCAAATTTGGCTCGCGCGTCGATATTTTTGTTCCCGTAGATACCGATATCAAAGTAAACTTAGGCGAAAAAACCAAAGGCGGCCAAACCGTAATCGCCCAACTTAAAACCGGCGGTTCCTTTTTTGGGTAATTAATTCTGACCCTATTTGGATGTAACCTGAATAATTTTTAGAAAAGTAATCTAATGAGAAGATTCCACCTGGTAATTGTTTTCTTGTTTACCGCTACTACTTCCTTTGCCCAATTTGGCGTTAGTTTTAATCAATCAAGTCTACCGTTTGTTGGCCTTAGCTATGAAGTAAACAATAAGTTTCTGCCCGAATTACGGATAGGTACAGACAATTACTTTGATGATACCAGCCTGGAAGTAGTAGTTAGCTATATTTTTAAAAGAAATGAAACGATTAATGCCTATGCAGGCGTAGGTGGAAGAATTCAGATTTTAGAAGGCTTAGTTGTTCCTGTTGGATTAAATATTTATCCGTTCGAAAAAAAGAGCTTTGGCTTTCAAATGGAATTAGCTCCCATTTTGAGGGAATCAAGTCTCTTAAGGGGAAGCTGGGGAATTAGATATCGATTTTAAAAATAATGTTTTCTACTAACAACTTGTGTCCACAATTTCTTATTGCGCCTAGCCTCCTCACAAAATCATCTAATTACAAACAGCACTAAAACCAACTTCCCATTAAACCAGCCAACTGCTCTAAATACCGTTTATCGGTTTCGTCGAAGCTATCTAGTTGATCACTGTCTACGTCCAGCACCATAACTATTTGGTTATTTTTAAAAACAGGCACTACAATTTCGGATTTGGAATCGGAGCTGCAGGCAATATGTCCCGGGAAAGCTTCCACGTCGGGTACCAGAATGGTTTCCTGGCGGGTGTAACAAGCCCCGCAAACACCCCGGTTAAAAGCAATGCGGGTGCAGGCTACTGGTCCTTGAAACGGGCCGAGCACGAGTTCGCCGTCTTTTACCAGGTAAGTGCCAACCCAGAAAAAACCGAGGCCAAACTTTAAAGCGGCCATTACGTTGGCCAGGTTGGCCGTTACATCGGTTTCGCCGGTGGTTAAGGCTTCTATTTGCGGTAACAAGGCTTGGTATTTTTCGTCTTTCGTTAAAGTTTGATCAATGATTACGCTTTCGGCCATTTTTTTATTTTTGTTTCTTTGGTACAAGTTTAAATTCGTTCTTTTGTTGCTGCCGCCTGCTTTACCCCTTAATTTTAAAAATATACTCCTATCCGTTCTTAATAACAACTTACATATCCGTCTAGTTAGTTTTTTTAAAAATCAGCAACTGATCTTCGCCCAACGCCCTGGTTTGCATAAGGTTGGCAAACGGCTTAACGGGCGCAATTACTCCGGCGTTCAGCCGCTGCGGACTTCGTAAAATCCGGATCTCATCCCAATTGTTAGCTGTTAGAAAATAATTTAGCAAAGTGGTTCCGCCTTCTACCAGCACCGATTGGATAGACCGGCGGTATAAATCCAATAAAATATGTTCTGTTAAATCTGGAGCAGCTTCTATTTTCACGTATTCCAGGTTTCCGTCTTGCTCCTGGCGTTGGTAGTTATAGATTAAAGTGGGCTGGGTTTGATCAAACAAATAAAGATTAGCGGGTAAGCGCAAGGTTTTATCGATCACTATCCGGACAGGTGAATTTCCGGTCCATTCGCGGGCATTTAATTGGGGATTATCGGCTAAAGCCGTGCGGGTACCTACCATAATGGCTTGTTCTTCGGTGCGCCATTTATGCACCAGTTTTTTAGCTAATGCCCCGCTTACCGCTAAAGGTTCGCCTGTCGGGTGCGCGATAAAACCATCGGCCGTTTCGGCCCATTTTAGTATAATGTAGGGCTGTTTAACTTGGTGAAATTTAAAAAATCGTTTGTTTAATTCTAAGCCCGCTGCTTCTAGTAAACCCACGTGTACTTCACACCCAGCATCGAGCAATTTTCGGATGCCTCGTCCGGCTACCAACGGATTAGGATCGGTGTTGCAGATAAAAATACTTTTTACGCCGTGCTGGATTAAAAAATCAGCGCAAGGCGGTGTTTTCCCGAAGTGCGAACAAGGCTCCAACGTCACGTAAATTTTACATTGCGGTAGCAAGCTTTTATCCACCACGGCGTTTACGGCTATTACTTCGGCGTGCGGACCACCATATTGTTGGTGCCAGCCTTCCCCAATAATCTTTCCTTTGTGGGTGATCACGCAACCTACCATCGGGTTAGGCCGGGTGGTATGTATACCCAGGGCGGCCAGTTCCAAAGCCCGGCGCATGTACCATTCATCCGCTATTGTCATGGCAGAATTATCTATTTTTAAATTTTAAACCTCCGGACACCCAGAAATAGCTACCTTTGTTCATTTGCCGGAGTAAGTGCCTTTTGAAGTATTCCTGATTGAGCTGTATTGGTACGATCTACGTTATTCGCTAAAAACTGCACCGTTGAAAAATCTGCAAAACTTACTGGACTACATCACCCGGGAACTTGCCCGCGTTTATGGCCCCGAAGAAGCCAGCGCTATCGCCCGGATGCTGGTAGAACACGAACTGGGCTGGAACCGTACGCAGATCAGCCTACGTAAAAAAGAACTCATTCAACCAGAAATTTGGCAGAAATTTACGGCGTATTTATCGCGTTTGCAAAACCAGGAACCCGTACAATACATAACCCGACAGGCTTACTTCTACGAGCTGGAGCTGGAGGTGTCGCCCGCTGTGCTCATTCCCCGGCCCGAGACCGAAGTACTAGTGCAGCGGATTATTCGGGATAACCAAGCTAACCTTAACCTGCAAATACTGGATATAGGCACCGGCAGTGGTTGTATTGCGCTTGCTTTAAGTAAAAATTTAAAATTAGCCCAGGTTTATGGCCTGGATGTTTCGGGAGCAGCTTTAGCGGTAGCCTACCGCAACGCCCAAAAACTGGAACTATCCATGCAGTGGCTGCACCACGATATATTTGCCCCAAATCTGCCTTTACCCAAGCAAAGCCTGGACCTCATAGTCAGCAATCCGCCGTATGTGCTGGAAAGTGAGAAATCTTTCATGCGCCGCAACGTTTTGGATTTTGAACCGCACCTGGCTTTGTTTGTTCCGGATGCGGAAGCGCTGCGCTATTACCAGCAAATTGCCGAAGTAGCGCAGCAGTTATTAAAACCAGCCGGCAAAATTTACTTCGAAGTAAATGAACAATTCGCTACTGCGGTAACCAACCTCCTACAGCAGCATCATTTTACCTCTGTACAGCCCTTAAAAGATTTGTTCGGGAAAGATCGTTTTGTAACCGGAACTTACGCCGGTTAATTCACTCCGGTTAAACCGAGTTCCTGTCAAATTTTAAAAATTTAGCATTAATCCTTTTAAATAACGGAGCAACAGAACTTTTTTAAACGTCAATTGCTTAGCTTTGAAACTTAAAATAAACGCACGTAGCCCGTTTAATGACTTTACCAAAATCTTACGAAGCCCACGAAACGGCTATTATTGAAGATAATTGCTTTATTGGGCCGGGCACCAAAATTTGGCATTTTTCGCATATTATGGCAGGGAGCCGCATGGGCGAGCAGTGTACTATTGGCCAGAATGTAGTTATTGCGCCGGATGTAATTTTGGGTAACCAGGTAAAAGTGCAGAATAACGTCTCGGTATACAGTGGGGTAATTTGTGAAGACGATGTATTCCTGGGACCCTCGGTTGTATTTACCAATATCCGCCATCCGCGTAGCGCGGTTAACCGACGGCACCAGTACCAAGCAACTTTAGTTAAAAAAGGAGCTACTTTAGGCGCCAACAGTACCATTTTGTGCGGTATTACCATTGGGGAGTTTGCCTTTATCGGCGCCGGAGCAGTGGTTACCAAATCGGTAATACCGTATGCTCTGGTCTACGGCAACCCGGCCCGTCAACACGGTTGGATGAGTGAATACGGCCACCGGTTAACTTTTAACCAACAAGGGATAGCTATTTGCCCGGAAAGCCAGGAAGAATACCAGTTAATGAATAATAGAATTTTAAAAATCCGCTAAAATAAAGCATGTACAATAAATTAATTAAAAAGGAAGCTACGCTGGCCGTTATTGGTTTGGGCTACGTGGGTTTACCTATTGCCTTAGAATTTGCCAAAAAAGTAAAAGTAATCGGGTTTGATATTCACGCCGGGCGCGTGGAAATGATGCGCAACCACATTGACCCCAGCGGGGAGCTGGAAGCCGAAGCTTTTGCGGGTTGCGATATTACCTTTACCCACGAACTGGACGTTTTGCGCGAAGCTTCGTTTTTAATTGTGGCGGTGCCTACTCCCATTGATAACTACGCTTTACCCGATTTAAAACCTTTAATCAGCGCCTCCACTACCGTGGGTAAGGTTTTAAAACCCGGCGATTACGTGGTATTTGAATCTACGGTTTACCCGGGTTGCACCGAAGAAGATTGCATTCCGATTCTGGAGCGCGAATCGGGTTTACAATTTAAAAAAGATTTTAAAGTAGGTTATTCGCCGGAACGCATTAACCCCGGCGATAAAGAACACACGCTCGCTTCAATTATCAAAGTGGTTTCGGGCTGCGACGAGGAATCGCTGGACAACATTGCGAAAACTTACGAGCTGGTGGTAAGAGCCGGGGTGCACCGGGCCTCCAGCATAAAAGTAGCCGAAGCCGCTAAAATTATTGAAAACACCCAGCGCGACGTGAACATTGCGCTCATGAACGAACTTTCGCTTATTTTCGACCGGGTAGGCGTGAATACTTTTGAAGTATTAGAAGCGGCCGGTACGAAATGGAATTTTTTAAAATTTTTCCCCGGTTTGGTGGGTGGCCATTGTATTGGCGTAGACCCCTATTATTTAACTTATAAAGCTAAAGCGCTGGGCTACGATGCCAAAGTAATTTTGAGCGGCCGCACCATTAATGATGGCATGGGCGCTTACATTGCCAACAAATTGGTAAAGCTCATGATTAAACAAGGCAAATCTATCTCAAAAGCCAAAGTGCTCGTAATGGGGGCTACTTTTAAAGAAAACGTAGAAGACATCCGCAACTCCAAAGTAGCCGACATTATTAACGAACTGAAAAGTTTTAGTGTGCAGGTGGAGGTAGTAGACCCGTACGCCGACTCCCTGGATTTACAACACGAATACGGCTATGGTTTAACGGATAAGCCAACCAATGATTACGATGCCGTAATTGTAGCGGTAAGTCACCGGGATTATGTAAACCTGGATGAAGCGTATTTCAAATCCATCACCTACGAAAAAGCCGTATTAATCGATATTAAAGGCCTATACCGGAATAAAATAAATAGCCTGGAGTATTGGAGTCTTTAGGAAAGGGGTTACAAATTGCAGGTTGCAGGTTGGAAGGTTTTAAAGTTGAAAAGGTTGTTTTTTAAATTTTATAATTAATCTAATGGCAAATATTTATTTTTTATAATTTCGTTTGCTGTAGTTTAGCTTTTTATTTCTTGTTAATCTACATACCATGTTATTATTATGCCACATGCAACAATTGCAGGTGCAAAGAATGACGTTAAACTGTCCTGTTGGTCTACATTTGGTAAATGGTACTTGGTAAATGTAAAAAGCGGCTTCTCCTTCCCTATTTTTAAGGAAGGTGCCCTTTAGGGCGGAAGGGTAAAGCCAAGAATAAAGCAGTTTTCCCGTAAATAATAAATTGTCTTTCTACCTCATATAATATAAAATTTTGGAAACAAAAGGTAAAATAGTAGTAACAGGTGGTGCCGGCTACATTGGTTCGCACGCGGTAGTGGAGTTATTCGAAGCAGGTTACGAGCCCGTTATCGTGGATAATTTTGTTAATTCACAAGAGTCGGCGTTAGCGGGTGTTCAAGCCATTACAAATGCTACCATTAAATGCCACTCCGTAGATTGCACCGATTTAGAGGCTTTACGCCAAGTGTTTCAAGCCGAGGGTACTATTCTGGGCGTTATTCATTTTGCCGCCTACAAAGCGGTGGGCGAATCCGTGAAAGAGCCTTTAAAATATTACCACAATAACGTAGGTTCTTTGGTGGCCTTGTTGCAGGTAATGACGGAGTTTAAAGTAACCAAGCTGGTTTTTTCTTCGTCGTGTACCGTTTACGGTGTACCCGATCAATTACCGGTAACCGAAGCCACTCCGGTTAAAAAAGCAAACTCCCCGTACGGCAATACCAAGCAAATCTGTGAAGATATTCTCGCGGATCTGGCCCGAAGTGGTGGCAGCCCAATACACGCCATTGCCTTGCGGTATTTTAATCCGGTTGGCGCTCATCCGTCGGCTAAAATTGGCGAACTACCACTCGGTATTCCTAACAACCTGGTACCGTTTATTACGCAAACGGCTATTGGCATTCGCGAAAAGTTAACCGTATTCGGCACCGATTACAGTACCCCGGACGGTAGCAATGTACGCGACTACATTCATGTGGTGGATTTAGCCAAGGCGCACGTAGTGGCCATTGACCGGTTAGTGCAAAACAAAGCCGAGCAAATCGAATTTTTTAATATTGGCACAGGACGCGGCAATTCGGTACTGGAAGTAATCCATACCTTCGAGGAAGTTTCGGGCCAGAAACTTAACTATGTTATTGGTCCGCGGCGGGGCGGCGATGTACCGCAAATTTACGCCGACGTAACCAAAGCTACCCAAGAACTAGGATTTAAAACTGAATTAGGGTTAGAAGAAGCCTTAAAAAGTGCCTGGGATTGGGAAGTAAGTTTAAAAAACACCAGCGAAAAATAAAGCTGGTTCTTGCCAGGTAAGCTTTACTTTTCTGCCCGGCAAAATCAAACTTTTGTAGCGCTATATTTTTAATTCTGTTCCGCATGAAAATTCTCATTACCGGCGGCGCCGGTTTTATTGGTTCGCACGTCGTGCGTTTGTTTGTAAACAAATACCCCGATTATCAAATTGTAAATCTGGATAAACTTACCTACGCTGGAAATTTAGAAAACCTGCGCGATATCGAAAATCAGCCTAATTACGCCTTTGTAAAAGGCGATATTGTAGATGCCGGGTTTATTACGGAGTTATTCCAAGAACAGCAATTTAATGCGGTTATTCATTTAGCCGCTGAGTCGCACGTGGACCGTTCCATTACCGATCCGCTGGCTTTTGTGTTTACCAACGTTATCGGCACGGTAAATCTGCTAAATGCCGCCCGCGAAACCTGGAACGGGAATTACGAAGAACATTTATTTTACCACGTATCTACCGATGAAGTGTACGGCTCGCTGGGCGAAACCGGCCTGTTTACCGAAGATACCAAATACGATCCGCATTCGCCGTATTCGGCTTCCAAAGCTAGTTCCGATCATTTTGTACGGGCTTACCACGACACCTACGGTTTGCCCGTAAAAGTATCGAACTGTTCCAATAACTATGGCCCGAACCATTTTCCCGAAAAACTAATACCGCTGGCCATTAATAATATCCGCAACAACAAACCCGTGCCGGTTTACGGCAAAGGCGAAAACGTGCGCGACTGGCTTTTTGTAAAAGATCATGCTACGGCCATTGATGCAATTTTTCATACAGGCAAAGTGGGCGAAACCTACAATATTGGCGGGGTAAACGAATGGAAAAACATTGATTTAATCCGGCTGCTCTGCGATGTGATGGATGAAAAAACCGGTAAACCAGTGGGCACCTCGCAGCAACTCATCACCTTTGTTACCGACCGGGCCGGGCACGATTTACGCTACGCCATTGATTCTACTAAAATTATCCGGGAATTAGGTTGGCAACCATCCGTTACTTTTGAGCAAGGTTTGGCCCAAACCGTAGAGTGGTACTTGCAAAATACCGAATGGCTGGAACACGTTACCTCCGGCACCTACCAGAGCTACTACGAACAGCAATACACGCGGTAAATTCATTTAGAAGTACTAGAGATCTTCCAGTTACATAAAACAACTTATTATGCTTAAAATTATGTCTACACTATTCTTTAAAAAGAGTGTGTTTGCTATTCTTTTCTTTTTATCAATCTTTATTTCTGACGTTAGTGCCCAAAAGGGTATTCAATTAACAAATATTAAATCTGGTAAAAAATTAAAATTAATTACCATTGGTAAACGAGTTGGCTACGCAGAAGCAACCACACAAGACGGACAAATCAAAGCATCTACAGGTATACTCTCGGAGATTTCTGCCTCTACATTAACTATTGGTGGTAATACAATTAACATTGCAGATATTCAAAGATTTGGAGAAGTAAAGAAAGGTTCTGGATTCTTAGGTTCAGTATTAACCTCTTTAAGTGCAGTAATGGCGGTTGGAGCCATTGCATCTTCTACTAGTTCTGAGCCGGATTGCTCAAATTGTAATACGTTTGTCGAGGACGATGGCGGAACCGCCGGGACTATTTTCCTAACGGGATTAGGAGTAGGAATATCTTATCTAGGCATTCGAACACATATTAGAAATACGCCGCGTAAACTTACAAAATGGAAGATGGATATAATTAATTAAAATATTTAGTCTGAATGTATATTACTCATAATTATGTAAGCTGGAATGTTTGTAAATTTTAATCTTTGATTTAAAAAAACGTGTACGAAAATCTCTTTCATCAGCAACCGCTCGAAAATTTATCTTTTTTAGTTACGGGAGGGGGCGGCTTTATTGGTTCTAATCTTGTGGAGTATTTATTAAAGTATCACGTTGGCAAAGTACGGGTACTGGATAATTTCTCTAATGGTTTTTTAAAAAACATACAACCTTACCAAAACGACCCGCGCTTTGAACTAATTGAGGGAGACATTCGAGAGGCAGAAATTTGTCAGCAAGCCTGCGCCGGAATGGATATAGTATTGCATCAAGCTGCCTTAGGGTCGGTGCCGCGCAGCATTAAAGACCCGATTACTACCAATGAAGTAAATATCAGCGGCTTTGTAAATATGCTCACCGCTGCCAAAGATCAACAGGTAAAGCGTTTTGTTTATGCTGCTTCCTCCTCTACTTACGGCGACAGCAAAGCACTGCCGAAAGTAGAAGAAAATATTGGTCGTCCTTTGTCGCCGTACGCGGTAACTAAATACGCTAATGAGTTATACGCCGATGTTTTTGGTAAAACATATGGCATGGAAATTATCGGCTTGCGGTATTTTAATATTTTTGGCCCGCGGCAAGATCCAAACGGTGCGTATGCGGCCGTTATTCCCTTGTTTATTGAAGCGGTTTTAAAAAACAAGCCACCGCACATGAACGGCAATGGCAACCAAACCCGCGATTTTACCTTTGTAGAGAATTGCGTGGAGGCGAATATCCGGGCGGCCTTAGTGCAACATCCGGAAGCGCTCAATCAGGTGTATAACATTGCCGTGGGCGATCGTACTTCGCTCAACGATTTATTTAAAATCTTAAAAGAAGAAGGCCAATCCGATTTAAGTCCTTTGTACGGACCCGAACGAGCCGGCGATATCCGCGACAGCTTAGCCGATATTACAAAAGCCCGGACCTTGCTGGGCTACGATCCGAAAATTAAAATTAAAGAAGGTTTACAGATTACCCTGGATTGGTTTCGTAATAACCAGGACTTTATTTATAATAGTTAAATTGCTGGATTGTTGAATGGTTAAATTGTTGAATTGCTAATTTGCTGAATTGTTGAAAACTTAAAGTGTTTTTTTGAGCAATATCGGCTTATTTAATTTATAAATTTTAAAAATTAGCAATACGACCATTTAACAATCTAACCATTCAACCATTCAGCACTTTAACCATTTAACCACCTAAAACAAGGGTCTATCGACTATGGACCCTCGACTAAAAATATGAAAGGAATTATTCTCGCCGGTGGCTCTGGTACCCGACTTCATCCGCTCACCCTGGCCGTGAGTAAGCAATTAATGCCGGTTTATGATAAACCCATGATTTATTATCCGCTTTCTATTCTGATGATGGCCGGTATTCGGGATATTTTATTGATCACCACACCGCACGATAATCCTTTATTTAAAAAATTGCTGGGCGATGGCCAGGAATTGGGCTGTAATTTTCAGTATGCTATTCAGGAGGAGCCAAACGGGTTAGCTCAGGCTTTTGTAATTGGTGCCGATTTTATCGGTCCGGACAAAGTAGCCTTGGTTTTGGGCGATAATATTTTTTACGGGGCCGGGTTAAGCGAGCTGCTGCAAAGCAATAACAATCCGGATGGAGGCGTGGTGTATGCGTATCACGTGGGTGATCCGGAACGCTACGGCGTAGTGGAGTTCGACGCTAATAATAACGTTATTTCTATTGAAGAAAAGCCTAAACAACCCAAGTCGAACTACGCTGTACCGGGTTTGTATTTTTACGACAACGAGGTTATTTCAATTGCCCGGGATTTAAAGCCCAGCCCGCGGGGCGAGTACGAAATTACCGATGTCAACCAGGAATATTTGCGGCGGGGTAAGCTAAAAGTAGGCATTCTGGGCCGGGGCACGGCCTGGCTCGATACGGGTACTTTTGATTCGCTGATGCAAGCCGCTACTTTTGTACAGGTAATTGAAGAACGGCAAGGCCTAAAAATAGGCTGCATCGAAGAAATTGCCTACCGCATGAATTTTATTAGTGCCGAACAACTCCAGAAAATTGCGGCCCCATTAGTTAAAAGCGGTTACGGCAAATATTTAATGAATTTACCCCACGAGAAAGTTCTGGACCGCAGCTGATCGCGAATTACCCGAGAATAAAAAAGATTTCGCAGATTTATATCCGCCAACTAGGGCGCGGAAGGATTACTTCTGAGCCTCGTACTTATTTTTAAATTTTTGGTACAAAGCTTTTTGTTTATCCGTTAGGTTAATTTTACGGCCTTGAATGTACGCGGAGGTAACATTATTGGTGCGCATATCCAGCAAATCACCGGAAGACACGACTAAAGTAGCATCCTTGCCCACCTCCACGGTGCCGGTTTGTTGCTGAATACCCAGTATTTTAGCCGTGTTACCCGAAATAGCGGTCAGCGCTTGTTCTTTGGTAAGCCCGTAGGCTACCGCTGTTCCGGCAATAAAAGGTAAATTTCGGTGCCCGTGCAAGGCCCCATCGTAGTTTAAACTAAACAAAATTCCGGCTTGCTGCAGTAAAAAAGGTAATTTATAGGGCAAGTCTACATCATCAACGGTTCGGTTGGGTAGGGCGTGAATCCCCGACAGAATTACCGGTATGTTTTGTTCCCGCAAGAAATCCGTAATTTTCCAGCTATCATAGCCGCCTACTATTACCACCTCTTTTACCCCGTTTTTTTTAGCGAACCGGACTCCTTCAATCATTTCTTTGGCCCCATTGGCGTGCAAGTATAATTTTTTAGTACCTTCCCATAATCCTTTTAAAGCCGCTAATTTTAAATTTTGCTTTTTATTAACGGCCATGGTAAACGCGGCAGCGTCCGTAAAAAGCTGTTGTAGTTCAAGCAAACTGTTATGGCGGTTTTGCACCACTTCGGCTACATTTGGAGCATCCGCCAGCGTTGGTCGGGGGATTACGGGCCAGTTCAGGTGCAAGCCATCGTCGGCTTTTAGCACGGCATCTTCCCAGTTCCAGGCATCCAGTTGCATCACCGACGATGAACCCGAGATGGTACCTCCCACAGGCGTGGCCTGCACCAATAAAACCCCGTTCGCTCGAATAGTAGGTAAAATATCAGAATCGGTGTTGTAAGCCACTAAAGCGCGGACGTTCGGGTTTAAAATACCAACCTCCTGGTCGTCGCGGGTAGCGCGCACGGCTTCTATTTCGCTCAATCCTAATTGGGTATTGGGCTGGATAAGACCGGGGTAAATATGCTGATCACTTACTTCTATTACGTCAAAACCAGTAGCTGCCGGAGCGTTGGCCACTGGGCCGGCATACGTAATTTTACCTTGATCAAACGCCACGGCGGCTTTTTCGATTACGGTACCATTGCCTACGTGCAGCGTAGCCCCGGTTAGTAAAACGGGTTTTACTTGCTTAGGAGCCGGTGCTGGTACTTGCGCCCAGGTGGTACAGGATACTAGAAACAAGCTGACGAATATTTTATATTTCATGTATTTAAGTAAAAGGACAAATTAAAAGATACATTCCAATATTATAAATACAAGGTTAAATCACTGATATTTAAATTATTTTATTTTGTCTTGATACTTGTGTCTTACTACTTAGTATACAGTCCACGGTCTATAGTCTATGATTTTTTTAAATTTTTAAAAATTTTTTCACCATCGCACGGCTTAGCGAATCGAGACTTGCGCTTGGATATGCTAGTATTTTAAGTTGCGCTGCACCTTTGTAACTATATTTTTAATTTATAACAAACTACGACAAATTACTTATTCCGCCACTACATCTTCGCAGTGTTTTACAGCGCCTTTTTGACTAAGCGGTACGGGTTGTGTGGGTTCGCCGGATTGTTTGGCCGCCAGCATTTTCTGGATTAAACGTTGCCGCTCTTTATCCCGCTCCTGACGCAGTTGCTGATCAGTGGCCAAATCAAAATAAAGGATGCCATCCACAAAAGTTTTTTCGGCTTTGGCGTAAATAGATAAAGGGTGATCGGTCCAAAGCACCACATCAGCATCTTTACCGGGTTTCAGGCTACCCATGCGGGCATCGAGGTGCAGTAATTTGGCCGGATTTAAGGTAACCAATTTCAACGCTTCTTCTTCGGACAAACCGCCGTATTTCACCGTTTTAGCGGCTTCTTGGTTCAGGCGGCGGGCCATTTCGGCATCGTCGGAGTTAATAGCGGTTACCAAGCCTACGTTGGTCATTAAAGCGGCATTGTACGGAATTGCATCTTTCACTTCCATTTTATAAGCCCACCAATCCGAAAAAGTAGAAGCGCCCGAGCCGTGTTGTTTCATTTTGTCGGCTACTTTGTACCCTTCCAGAATGTGCGTAAACGTATTTACCTGAAAGCCCATCTGGTCGGCCACTTTTAAAAGCATGTTAATTTCCGATTGCACGTACGAATGGCAGGTGATAAAACGCTGCTTATTTAAAATTTCAACTAAAGCTTCCAGTTCCAGGTCGCGGCGCGGCGTCCCTACTTTCATTTGCGCGGAACGCGATAATTTTTTAAAATTTTGCCAGGCCAGGTCGTATTCTTTGGCTCGTTGAAAGGCATCGACGTACACTTGTTCTACGCCCATGCGGGTTTGCGGAAAACGCACGTTGTGCTGCGGACTTCGGTTACTGTGTTTCACATTTTCGCCTAAGGCAAATTTAATGTAGTGATCGGCTCCCTTAATTTTTAGGTCTTCCGGTCCGAGTCCCCAGCGTAGTTTTATTAAAGCGGATTGTCCCCCAATAGGATTAGCCGAGCCATGCAGTAATTGCGCCGCTACTACCCCACCCGCCAGTTGCCGGTAAATATTAATATCTTCCGGATCTATTACATCGCCAATGCGTACTTCGGCGGTAACGGACTGGGTACCTTCGTTTACCGAATGGCTAATGGCAATGTGCGAGTGTTCGTCAATAATGCCGGGCGTCAGGTGCTTGTTGGTGCCATCAATTACTTTTGCACCGTTGCTGGCTAAGTTTTTACCTACTTTTTCAATTTTGCCGTTGCGTAGCAATACATCGGCATTTTCTAAGCGGCCTTCCGACTCGTTGGTCCAAACGGTTGTATTTTTAATCAAAACAACTTCGGCTTTCGGCAAAGTGGTGCGTCCAAAAACTGTAAACGGATAAACCAGGGCACCTACCGGAGCAGCCGGACTCACTTGCGTACCTGTTGCCAGCGGCCCGGGTTTTTCGAAAGAGGTAATTAAGGTAGCCGACCATTTTACCGGAGCAGCATCGGCTAATTGCCTCGATCCTTGGAAATTATTTCTACCGGAACCATACCAGCCACTTAAACGAATTACACTTTCCGGATTTTTACTATCCGGCGAATAAGCCAATGTAATAAAGTCATTAGTTAAAGTAAGGCGCGCTTTTATTTTGGTAGTATCTTTTTCCGAAGAATTTTTAAAAATAAGGCGAGCATCGGGCTTTTCGGGCTGGCCAGTGATTTCCAGACGAACCGGAGCTTGCGGCCCTACTTGCAAGGTGTATACGCCCCGCACGTCGGTTGGTAAAGTTCTTACCAAGTACCGTTCGCCTTGGATCCAGTTTTCCAAAATAGCATTACCTGCCTGAAAAATTGGCTGCGCGGTAATGATAAAATTAGCGATCATGCCCCGCCGTAAGGCACCCACTTGGTTTTGAATTTGTAGTAAACGAGCAGGGGTTTCGGTTAATGCTTTTAAGGCTTCTTTCTCCGGAAGTCCGTACGCTAAAGCTTTGCGCACATTGGCCAGAAAACGCTTCTTATCTTTTAAATTGGCCGCAGTAAAAGCAAAAGCAACCTTATTTTTAAATAAAACGGCGGCATTTGCCGGCGCCATTTCCCAGTGTTTTAAATCTTCCATGGCCACCCGGTCGGCATCCATGGGATCTTCTACATTATAGGCCTCCGGAAAATTCACCGGCACAATGAGGGGGGCATTGGTGGCTTTTATTTCCCGGATCATCTGGTATTCGTCGCCGCGACCTTTTAAGATATACTGCTGCCCGAACTCGTCGCCTATTTTATCAGCCCGTAATTGATTTAGCTTATCTTGTACTTCAAAAATATGCGGTAGTTTTTGGTTGGCGGTAAAAGCTTGCAAGGATAGATTTTGTTCCTGATTCGGATTTCGGCGGTACCATTCGGCATCGAGGTAAGTTTGCCGGATTAAAGCGATGGCCCCCATCAACGAGTTGGGGTAATCCTGGGTAGAGGAACCACGATTAAAAGATAAACCAGCCGCTACTTTGTCGTGCAATACTACCTCGTTCTCGCGTTTAGGCGCTACCGTTACCAAAGCGGCCGTACCCCGGGCAATGCCATCGGGGTGCTGGGTTACAAGGGTACCAAAACCTTGGTTCCGGTAATCCTCGGCAACTTTCGCATCTACTTTAAATAATTCGGCGGCGTTGGTTTCCGGTCGGATAGCCTGGTTCCAGTTATAAGCTCCTTTCCGGTTACTTTCAGCTTGCGGCGGCGAGGAATAGGTCACGTTTACCGGCGTCACGGCCGGCATGCCGTAACTGGAAAATAAGTCAATAAAACTGGGGTAAATAAATTTTCCCTGGGTGTTTACCACGTGGGCACCGGCCGGTATATTCACGTTGGTGCCCACGGCTTCTACTTTTCCGTTTCGAATAATAAACGTGGCTTTATCCAGGCGGGTTTGATAGTCCACAAAAATGGTAGCGTTGGTAAAAGCCACTAAGCCCGCTCGCTCGTCGGACACGCCATTGCGCGGGAAAGTTTCCTGGGCCTGAACATTTAAAACAATGCCCGCTGCCAATAAAAACACATAAGTAATTTTACGCATAGAAAGTACCTAACCTAAATAAAAATGTAAGGTACGCAGGGGGTAGATGAATGAGAAATTTAAAAAAAACTTTTCGACCAGCTGCCGGAAAGCCTTGCTAAAACGAGCCGGCTGCCGGAAAACTTTATCAATATAATAAGGAGCAGGTTTGGAGAAGGTATTTTAACAAATAGCCGGAAGTTTGTTTTATGAACCTGCCCAGGAGTATGGGCCAGCATACATTACCGCCCGCGGGCTTCTCCGGAGACGGAAGAAGGTTTTAATGAATAATCCTGGTTGTGCTTTCCTGTACAAAACTATAATAACAGGTTCCTACGGTTTAGCTTTATTATTCTACTATCCGTATTTATACCCCAATCAGAACAAAGCATTTAAATAAATACGGAATTTTAACACTTACCTACTTCCCGGCTGGTATTAGCTGGTATTTTATCGTAGAACTCATTTTAATCCGTTTGCTATTTTATTTGCGTTTTTTCAGGTGTATGCTTCTGATTTTTAGTTATAAGCTAAACCGGACTTCAGCAAGACCACCAGTAGAATCGACCATTTTTGAATATTATTCGTACACGCTACCCATGGTCTGTTTTATTCACTTTAAACCTAAGCTGCAATACTATTTGTACTAACCATTTATGATTAAAACTCCTGTTGTTTATCCCGGAAAACCGTATCCCTTAGGTGCTACCTGGGACGGGGAAGGGGTTAATTTTGCTCTTTACGCCGAGAACGCTACCGGCGTAGAACTATGCTTGTTTGATTCCGTCGAAGATGATTCGGAAAGTATTATTATTTTAATTTCGGAACGTACCCACCAGGTATGGCACGTGTATTTACCCTGGGCCAAACCCGGCCAGCTATACGGCTACCGCGTACACGGCCCTTTCGACCCGCTCAACGGCCACCGCTTTAATGCGAACAAAGTATTGATTGATCCTTACGCCAAAGCCATATCGGGCACTATTCAGTGGCACGATGCCATGTTTGGTTACAACTTAAATCAGGAAGAACCGGAAGAACGGGATTTAAGTTTTAACGAACAGGACAATGCCGCTTATATTCCGAAAGCAGTCGTAATCGATCCGTATTTTAACTGGGACGGCGATAAGCCGCCCAAAACACCCTACCATAAATCCATTATTTACGAAACCCACGTCAAAGGCTTTACCAAACTGCACCCGGCCATTCCGGAAGAAATCCGGGGTACCTACGCCGCCCTGGTGCACCCGGTTTCCATTCAGTATTTAACGTCGCTCGGGATTACCGCCATTGAATTAATGCCCGTGCACCATTTTGTAAACGACAGCATTTTACAGGATAAAGGCTTATCTAACTACTGGGGCTACAACACCATTGGCTTTTTTGCCCCGGATGTGCGCTACTCCAGCAGCGGGGTGTTAGGAGAACAAGTAACCGAGTTTAAGAACATGGTGAAAGAGTTTCATAAAGCGGGCATTGAAGTTATTCTGGATGTGGTGTACAACCATACTGGCGAAGGCAACCAGTTAGGACCTACTTTGTCGTTTCGGGGCATTGATAATGCGGCATACTACCGCCTGATGCCCGAAGAAAAGCGTTACTACATGGATTATACCGGTACCGGCAACACGCTCAATGCCATGCTGCCCAGTACCCTGCGTCTGATAATGGATAGTCTGCGTTATTGGATTATCGAGATGCATGTTGATGGTTTCCGTTTTGATTTAGCTTCAGCGCTGGCCCGCGAGCTGCACGACGTGGACCGGCTAGGTTCTTTCTTCGATATTATTCACCAGGATCCGGTTATCAGCCAGGTTAAATTAATTGCCGAACCCTGGGATATTGGCGAAGGGGGCTATCAGGTCGGAAAATTTCCGCCCGGCTGGACCGAGTGGAACGGCAAATACCGCGACTGCATGCGCGATTTCTGGCGCGGCGAACAAGCCATGTTACCGGAATTTGCCAACCGCCTAACCGGTAGCTCCGATTTATACCTCGACGATTACCGTAGGCCCACGGCCAGTATTAATTTTATTACGGCCCACGACGGCTTTACCCTGAATGATTTAGTATCGTACAACGAAAAGCACAATTTACATAACGGTGAAGATAATAACGACGGCGAAGATCATAACCGCTCCTGGAATTGTGGCGTAGAAGGACCCACAGACGACGAATGGGTAAACACCATCCGGAATCGGCAGAAACGTAATTTCTTAACTACCTTGTTTTTATCGCAAGGCGTGCCCATGTTGGTTGCCGGCGACGAAATCAGCCGCACGCAGAACGGGAATAACAATGCCTATTGTCAGGATAACGAAATCTCGTGGCTTAATTGGCAAAACGCTGATACCGAGCTGCTAGCTTTTACCCGTAAACTAATCCATCTGCGTAAGAATCACCCTATTTTCCGGCGCCGGCGTTGGTTTCAGGGCCAGCCTATTAAAGGCATTGGCGTAGAAGATATTGCCTGGTTTTTACCCGACGGTTCCGAAATGACCGAGGAGCACTGGAACCAGGATTTCGCTAAATCTTTGGCTGTTTATTTCAGCGGAATTGGTTTGCACTCCAAAGGTCCGAAGGGCGAGCACGTGTACGACGATTCATTTTACATTATTTTCAACGCCTCCGATATCCCGCTGCCGTTTAAGTTACCGCTTAAAAAATACGGTGACAAATGGACTAAAATTTTGGACACCAGCCTGAACAAAGTAGATGAGCCCATGGAAATCTACAAAGATGAAGACGAAATCCGGGTTGATTCCCGCTCTATTGTATTGCTGCAACATCCTATTATTTAGTTGTTAGTTGCTGGTTGTTAGTTGTTAGTTACTACACCATCGGCTTTGAGTATTATTCCAAATTACGGTTATCTGCCATCTTTCAGCATTTATAATTTAAAGATGATGTACTAATGCCAACAAATAACAACCAGCAACTAACAACCAGTAACTAACAACTATTAACATGTATTCCACTTCTATTCAGCAACGTACTATTGGTGTTAACTTTACCGCTACCGGCGAAGCATCCGTTGTTTTGTGGGCTCCGCTTTTAAACCATGCGGCCATTCAGGTGGCCGGTAAAAATACGTTACCGCTTACCCAACAAGACCTGGGTTTCTGGCAGCTTACTACCCACGAGCTGCAACCCCATGACCGGTATAAGTTTGTGCTGAATAACGAGCAAGAGTTTCCGGACCCCACTTCCCTGGCGCAACCCGAAGGCGTACACGGTTTTTCTGAAGCAATTAATATAATGGATTTTGCCTGGACGGACGAGAACTGGCAGAATTTACCTTTAGCCGACTATATTCTGTACGAACTGCACACCGGCACTTTTACCCCGGAGGGTACCTTCGAAGCGATAGGAACCAAGCTGGATTATTTAAAAAAGTTAGGCGTAAACACCATTGAAATAATGCCCGTAGCGCAATTTCCGGGTACGCGCAACTGGGGCTACGACGGTGTTTTTCCGTTTGCGGTGCAACATTCCTACGGGGGAGCGCGTGGCTTACAACGCTTAGTAGATATTTGCCACCAAAAAGGCATAGCGGTGGTGCTGGATGTAGTGTATAACCACTTGGGGCCGGAAGGTAATTATCTGGGAGCTTACGGTCCGTTTTTCACCGATAAATACAATACGCCCTGGGGAAATGCCTTAAATTTTGATGATGCCTGGTGCGATGGCGTACGGCAGTTTTTCATCGAGAATGTGCTTATGTGGTTTCGTGATTTTCACGTGGATGCCTTGCGCTTAGATGCCGTACATGCCATTAAAGATTTTAGCGCGGTACACATTCTGCGCGAAATAAAGATGCACGTGGACCTGCTGATGCAAGAAACTGGCCGGACTCATTATTTAATCGTGGAATTGGATTTGAACGATCCCAAGTTTATAAATCTTGTAACAGAACAAGGCTTTGGCATGGATGCGCAGTGGATTGATGAATTTCACCATGCCTTGCGCGTAGCAGCCACCGGCGAAAGCACCGGCTATTATTCCGATTTCACCGGCATTAGTCATCTAGCCAAAGCGTACCAGGACGCTTACGTATACGATGGGCAATATTCGCCGCATCGGTTTAAAAAATTTGGTTTAAAAGCCGAACACAACCCGGGTCAGCAATTTATTGTTTTCTCACAGAACCACGACCAGGTGGGCAACCGCATGTTAGGCGAACGAACCAGCCAATTGGTAAGCCTGGAAATGCAAAAATTAATGGCCGGTGCCGTGCTGGTGAGTCCGTATGTACCCATGCTTTTTATGGGCGAAGAATACGCCGAACCCCATCCGTTCTTGTATTTTGTCAGTCACACCGATCCGGATTTAGTAGAGGCCGTACGTAAGGGCCGTAAAGCCGAGTTTGCTGCTTTTCACGCGCTCGGCGAGGCACCCGATCCGCAATCCGAAGCAACTTTTAACCAATCAAAGCTGCAATGGCATTTGTTAGACGAGGAACCGCACCAAACTTTGTTCCGGTATTACCAGGCGCTTATTCAGCTTCGCCAAACAAACCCGGCTTTAAAAAATTTAAACCGGCACCATCTGGATGTGGTCTGTAACGAAAACACCAAAACTTTACTGTTGCACCGCTGGCACGAGAATCAGCATGTGCTTTGTTTGCTGAATTTCTCCCCGGAAGTGCAGTCGGTTACTTTACCCACTTACGCCAGCAACTGGCAGAAATTGTTTGATTCGGCCGCACCTGAGTGGAACGGCAAAGCTGCCGCTCCGGATTCTATTTCCAGTGGCATTGGCATCACCTTACAACCCGAATCTTTGATTATTTATCAGAACGATTGACCCTTCCGCCTGCGGCACCTTCCCTAAAAACAGGGAAGGAGATGCCGATAAAGCTGCGTAGGTAAGCTTTGCTACCTTTTTAAATGATACATAAAATGCAAAAAAAGGTGTTTACTTGAGAAAGGTTTGGCTGATAAATTTAAACCAAACTCTACTAGTACATCAATAACCACAGTAATTTCATTCGCCCCGACCAGCCGCATCTCCTCCCCTGTTTTTAGGGGAGGTGCCGTAGGCGGAGGGGTCAAAATTTAAAAAAAATGCATAATCCTGTCGCTACCTACCGACTACAATTTCATAAAGACTTTACCTTTTCCGACTTTGAAGGTATGATGGCCTACCTGCAAAAACTAGGGGTAAGCACCATATACGCCTCTCCTATTCTGGAAGCAACTTCCGGCAGCACGCACGGCTACGATGGCGTTAACCCGCACCGGATTAACCCGGAAATTGGCACCGAAGAACAACTGAAAACCCTCAGTAAAAAGCTGAAAGAACAAGGCATAAGCTGGTTGCAGGATATTGTACCGAACCACATGGCTTTTCATCCGGAAAATCCCTGGCTCATGGATGTGCTGGAAAAAGGTCCGCAGTCCACTTATGCCAAGTTCTTTGATATTACCCACAACAGCGATACCATGAAAGGCCGTTTGATGGTGCCTTTTTTGGGAGCTCCCCTGGAACAAGTTATTCAGAATAAAGAATTAAAAGTTGCGTACGCGCAAGAACAACAACGTTTTGTGTTGCAGTACTACGATAGTATTTATCCCTTAGGCTATCATTCTTACGAAACCATATTGACTACCGGTGAGCCCACTCAGGCCATTCAGCAGCTATTAGCAACGCTGGAACAGCTGCACCAAACCGAAGATGCAACCACCTACTCCACCGCTTTTTCCGATTTTCAGCAACAATTAGCCGGGCTCATGAAAAACGAAGTGGTAAAAGCTTCCGTGGAAAAATCACTGGCCGAGATAAATAACAACCCGGAAAAATTAGCCCAAATGGCCGATGAGCAAACCTACCGCTTGTGTTATTGGCAGGAAACCGATAAGCAAATAAACTACCGCCGGTTCTTCACGGTAAATGGCCTTATTTGTTTGAACATGCAGGATCCAGAAGTATTCCAGACATACCACCAGTACATTCAAGCTTTACGCGAAGAAGGTATTTTCCAGGGCTTACGCATCGACCACATCGACGGCCTTTACGACCCAGCTACCTATTTAGAGCAACTGCGGCAATATACCGGCGAAGAAACCTATTTAATCGTTGAAAAAATATTAGAGCCCGGCGAAGACATTCCGAAAAACTGGCCCATCCAGGGCAATACCGGCTACGACTTTTTATCGCTGGTCAATAACTTATTTACCCAGAACAGCAGCGAACAAGCTTTTACCCAATTTTACCACCAGTTGGTAGGCGAAGGCGCCGAGGTGCAGGAACAAATTCACGAGAAAAAAGCCTATATTCTGGAGCACCACCTGGCCGGTGAACGGGAAAACCTCTACCAGCTTTTTCAGGACTTAAACCTCCCGGAAAATAATCATTTAGACCCCGAAGAAGCCGAAAATTTAAAAAAAGCCATTGGCGAGTTCCTGGTACAATGCCCGGTGTACCGTTTTTATGGCAACCAATTTCCGTTGAGTGAAGAAGAAGCCGCCGAAGTAAGCCAGGTCTTCGACCGTATGCGGAACGACCATAAGGACCTGGGTTCGGCCGTGGATACGCTGGAAGAAGTAATTTTGAAAAAGCCGCAACAAGCAGATGAAGTCTACAACCAGCGGGTGCAGCAGTTTTACCAGCGCTGGATGCAGTTTAGCGGGCCGTTAATGGCCAAAGGGGTAGAAGACACCCTGATGTACACCTACAACCGCTTTGTGGGCCACAACGAAGTCGGCGATTCGCCGGAAGCTTTTGGGCATACCCCCGGAGAGTTTCACGCCCGCATGCAGGATCGGCAGAAAAACTGGCCCTTAACCATTAACGCTACTGCTACCCACGATACCAAACGCGGCGAAGACGTGCGGGCGCGCTTAAACGTGTTAACTGATTTGCCCGAAGAATGGCTCGAAAAAGTACAGGAATGGCAGCAACTCACCCAGGATTTAATCCAGGAAAATAAGCCCGATGCCAACGATGCGTACTTTATTTTCCAGACTTTAGTTGGGGCTTACCCGATTCTGGCGGAAGAGGAAGCCGGCTTTGCCGACCGGTTAGCAGAGTACTTGCCAAAAGCTTTACGCGAAGCTAAAATAAATTCCAACTGGACTACTCCCGCCGAAGAATACGAACAAGCCACGAAAGAGTTTGCGGTTAAATTATTAGATAAGCAATCCCCTTTTTGGCAAAGTTTTGAGCCTTTTTTTAAAAAAATAGCCGATTTTGGCATGGTAAACTCGTTGGCCCAGGTACTTTTAAAATTCACGTGCCCCGGTACCCCCGATACTTACCAGGGAACCGAATTGTGGGATTTAAGCCTGGTAGACCCCGACAACCGCCGGCCCGTAGATTACGAGCAACGCTTGCGCTACCTCGATGAGTTAGACGCCTACGACCTGAACAAGCAAGAAGCCCTCTGGACGGATTTATGGCAAAACCGCCACGATGCCCGCCTGAAACTTTGGCTCACGCGCAACCTGCTTTTGGAGCGCCGCAACAACGCCGATCTTTTTGCGAAAGGCAAATACATTCCGTTGGCAGTAACCGGCAAGTATAAAGATCATGTTTTTGCTTTTGCCCGTCAGCATTTGCGCACCTGGTACATTGTAGCCGTGCCTTTGCATGTAGCCGCCATCAGCTCCGGCGAAACCATAGATTTAACCGCCATCGATTGGCAAGACACGAAAATAATACTACCGAAAAATGCCCCGGCCGATTGGCAAAACATGCTGCTCCGTACTTCCGGTAAATACGCGCACGAGCTATCGGTGCAGGATTTATTTAGTGTGTTGCCCGTTTCCCTTATAAAACTACAGGCGGTAAATGAGCGCGGTGCCGGCATTTTATTACACATTACCTCTTTGCCTTCGCCGTTTGGCATTGGGGATTTAGGTCCGGAAGCCCGGCAATTTGCGAATTTCCTGTACCGGAGCAAACAGAAATACTGGCAGTTATTGCCGCTTAACCCCATTGAACAAGGCCAGGGTTATTCGCCGTATTCCTCAATTTCCAGCCGCGCGGGCAACCCTTTACTCATTAGTCCGGAGTTGCTGGCGAAAGAAGGCTTACTGCCCAATGTAGATCTGAAACAATATTATTTGCCCCAGACGGGGTCCGTTGACTACCAGGAAGCCCAACGCGTGAAAGACGCAATTTTAAATACTGCCTGGCAAAATTTTAAAAATGGCGAATTCCAAACCTTGCAGCAGCAGTTCCTCGACTATTGCTTAACCGAAGCCAGTTGGTTGGATGATTTTGCGTTGTACATGGTGCTCAAAGCTCAGAATAACGGCGCGGCCTGGTTCCAGTGGCCCGAGGAATTTAAGCAACGCGAACTACAAGCCTTAGCCGAGGTAACTGCCCAAAACCAGGATACACTCGATAAAATTAAATGGATACAGTTTATTTTCGCGAAGCAATGGAAACGCCTGCGCACCTATTGCAATAACCGCGGCATTCTGCTTTTCGGCGATATGCCTTTTTATATTTCTTACGACTCCGTGGATGTATGGAGCAATTCCGAGATTTTTGCCCTGGACGAAGAAGGTAAAATGACCGGTGTTGCCGGTGTGCCACCCGATGCTTTCAGCGACGATGGCCAGTTGTGGGGCATGCCCGTTTTTAAATGGGACGTACTCCAAAAACGCGATTACGATTGGTGGGTAGGCCGCCTGCGTAAAAACATAGAATTGTATGATTTAGTACGACTAGATCATTTCCGGGCTTTTGCCGATTACTGGGAAGTACCGGCCGGCGACACCACCGCCCGCAATGGCGTGTGGCAACCCGGTCCGGGAGCCGACTTTTTCACCTACATGGAAAAAGAATTAGGCAGCCTGCCGTTTGTGGCCGAAGACTTAGGCGAGATCAACGACTTGGTTTTAAAACTTCGCGACGATTTTAACTTGCCCGGGATGAAAATTCTGCAATTTGCTTTCGGCGACGAAATGCCGCAGAACGATTACATTCCGCATAATTACGCCCGTAACTTTATTGCTTACACCGGCACCCACGACAACAACACCGTATTGGGTTGGTACCGCCAGGAAGGCCATAAGTACCACCAGCAAATCGAGCATTACGTAGGCCGCGATTTAACCGAAGAGGACATGTACTGGGTAATGAGCCGGTTAGCCTACGCCTCCGTCGCCAAAACGGCTATTCTGCCTTTGCAGGATTTATTGGGAATCGATGAGCAAGGCCGCATGAACACGCCGGGCCAAGGTGAAGGAAACTGGGGCTGGCGCTTGCTCCCTGGCCAGCTTACCCCGGAGGCAGAAAATGTTCTGAAAGAATGGACAAACGTGTATAACCGGGGTTAGAAATATAAAAATTTAAAAAAAGCCGCTTTTCTGCTTAACCGGGAAGGCGGCTTATTTCTTGAAAGAAGTATTAACATTGCGGAGACTAATAAACAAAAAGTAGCGGTTATTGAGTTAAAAGGAAGAGCCCCAATATTCAATTTTTATCTCAGGAGACTTGAAAAGCTACAAGTAAAAGCCTCCAAACTGTAACTCAAAATTGTTAAACCACAAATATTTTATAATTCCATACCTTTTAGCTTTATTGCGCAGTTAAAATGTAAAGCTGCTAAACTCTTCTTCATGAAACTAACCTTTAAATCTACCTGGGGCCTACTGGGTACCTCGCTCGTTATAAGTTCATTCCTCTTGCTTCATCCTCAGTACAACCCGGCCCAGGTGCCTCCTGCTCTTTTAGCCAGCAAAACTATGCATGCCGATTCTGTAAACCATAAGTTGTTTGCGCCGGGTACCCCAGTAGAGTTAATTGCCAAACAATTCCGTTTTACCGAAGGACCGGCTACCGATAAACAAGGCAACGTGTTTTTTACCGATCAACCCAACGATAAAATCTGGAAATACGGTACCGATGGCAAACTCACCTTGTTTATGGATAAAACCGGCCGTTCTAATGGCTTGTACTTTGATAAAAAAGGCAACCTGATTTCCTGCGCCGATGAGAACAACCAACTATGGTCCATTAGTCCGGCTAAAAAAGTAACCATACTACTGAAGGACCTGAACGGGCAGAAATTTAATGGTCCCAACGATTTGTGGGTGCACCCGAAAACCGGCACAATTTACTTTACCGATCCTTTTTACCCGCGCGATTACTGGAACCACAAAACACCGGAATTAGCGAAGCAAAATGTGTACTACCTCCCCCCAGGCAAGTCACAACCCGTATTGGCCGACGATAACCTGGAACAACCCAATGGCATTATTGGCAGCCACGACGGCAAAACTTTATTTGTGGCGGACATCAAAGCTAATAAAACTTATAAATACCAGATTGCGCCGGACGGCACATTAACCAACCGGCAACTGTTCGTGGAGCAAGGTTCCGACGGGATGACGATGGATAGCCAAGGCAATGTGTACTTAACCGGTAAAGGCGTAACGGTGTATTCCCCGGCCGGTGAAAAACTGGTAAATATACCCGTACCCGCCGGCTGGACCGCCAATGTAACTTTTGGCGGTAAAGATCGCAAAATGTTGTTTATTACGGCTTCGGAAGGTGTTTATAAATTACCCATGCTGGTAAAAGGCATGCAGTAAGCAAAAATTAAAAAAAGCGCTCTTGTCAACTTTTGGCAGGAGCGCTTTTTCTTTGCTAGCTATTAAGCTTAATAACTAATTGCTTTCGACGCTATTTTTTTAAATTTTTACTTTACCCGCAGCTTTAACTTATTACCGTTTTGATCATCAATGGTAATTAAAATATCTGCGGCTTGACGGGTAATTTTAATAGCGTCCGGGGTAAGCGGCAAATCCGGATGATCGCGGATAATAATGGCTTTAATTTGATCGTCGCTCATTTGCCTAAAATCCGGCGTACCCGGGCCGGGGTTAAATTGTTTTTGTTCTTTAATGCGGGTGTGGCGCTTGCCGTCTTTCAACAATAAATCAAAATTCTGATTAGCCTGCGGCGTTTCGGGTAATTTAGTGGTAATCATCCGTTGGCCGTTAGCATCTTTTTTAATAGTAACATCCACGTGAGTTAAGCCTTGTTGCCGCAATTGAGCTTCTACTGATTTTTTGAGATCTGCATCCGAAATAGTAGTTACATCCATTTCAATTTTCAGCATGGTACCCAGAGCAGCTTCGTACAAAGGCTGCGTGGATTTGTGCGTGATGGGTAAAACTTTTAAATTTTGAACACCACTTAATTGCTGCAGGCTTTGCTGGTAAGCTTGAAGTTGGCCTTTTTTAAGCGCGGGTAGCGTAACCGTATACTCCAGCACTGAGTTGTTATTAACGCTTCTTTTTTCGGCTAACAATTGTTCTTCTTTTAACCAGGGCAAGTTCGAAACTGCCATTACCGTTGCTTTATCTTGGGCATTTACTTGCCAGGTGAGCACCGAAGCCACCGGTTCGTTTACTTCTACGGGGTAATTACAGGCTACTACCATGGTAATAAAAAACAACACGGTACAGGCTACGCGCCCCAAAGACCCACACAAATACCCCCGCAACTGGTAGGCCGGGGAAGGAGCCGCTGCGGCAAACCGGGGTGGTTGGTATTGGCGCACCCAAGCAGCCGTTTGAGCAAAGGAATCGGCGTAATCCGTATCCTGCAAAGTTTTAAAATATGCTTCCATATCAAATTCGGGGTTATCGGCGGCTGGCAAAGCTGGCGGCCATTTTTTCAATTTCATGGTTTAAGTCTCCTGTAGTAGGTTCCATTTTTAAATTTTTTCTTTCGGCCGTTACAATCAAGTCTCTTAACTTTTGGCGCGTACGGCTTAGTCGCGATTTCACCGCCGATTGGCTTTTTTCATCTTGGATGTCGGCAATATCGGCAATGGTAAAATTGCCCAGTTCAAAAAGTAACAAGGCTACTCGTTCTTTCGGCCGGAGCGTAGCCAAGGCCGCCAGTAAGCGGTGCCGGCGTTCCTGGCCTTGTTCGTCAGGTTCCGCCAAAACAGGCGGTAGTTGGGGAACATCTTTTGGCGTTACCCGTGAAAAGCCTAATTCATCCAGCGGCAAAAAACGTCGCCAGAATTTATGGCGGCATTGGCGGTAAAAGGCCCGGGTAATAATTTGAAAAAACCACGGTTTAAACCGGGTAGAGTCGCGTAAGCCCGGCAGCTTTTCCAGCGCTTGCACCAGCGCCTGCTGCAATAAATCCTGGGCATCGTGGGGCTCGCGGCACAGGGCGCGGCAATACTGCAAAGCACTTCGGTAATGCGGCTGCAGCAAGTGTAAGAATTCATCCGGAGTTTGGGCCATCATTCTTCTGGTTTTAATTTGCTACTAAGAGCCACGGCCAACCGGAAAGTCGCAGAATTTAAGAAAAATATTACATCATGTTTTAAGCACAGGAAGTAAAACCGACAGTAGTAGAACAATAGCTACAATTGAGATGAATCCTTTTATTAATGCTTAAACAGCAAAAATGCAGGATAAAGAATAAAATAATTTCCTTTTTCAGCTCTGACAGAATGTTTTTAAAAGTGAAACGAATGTCTGATAATCAGTAAATATTACACTTTAAACATATTTTAAGTGCCATAATATTATCATGGAAAAATCTTACTTCCTGTGAATACTACTTTCGCTAGGCTGTTTTCAACTAAAAGCCCGGATCGCCTTACAATTCAACTTCCAGCCTTAATAGCAGATGCCGGAACGGATAAAACAATAAAAAATGAAAGCATTTCTGTATACTTCAGAGCAGCCAATCACCTTGCTATAGTATTAAATTGCATTACGGGATAATCCAAATAAATTAGATTTCGTTAAATTATAAAAATTTAATCTAGCTTTACCTAATAACTTAGTAATAAGAGAATATTTAGTTCATGAACTTGAAATTAACCTTAGTAATAGAACAAGGAAGCAATGACTTTTTACTGGGGCAAATAAAAGAACTGCCGGAAGTACTTACGCAGGTCCACCCCATTGAAAAAGTTAAAGAGGATATCCTGGATGCCCTGGCGCTTTACTTGGAGGACATGCGGGAAGCAAATGCCGGCGGTAATAACATTATTTTTGAGGGCGAACTAGAAGTAGCTTAAAAGTGAAACGAAATAAGTTTATCCAATACCTGCACAATAACCAGTGCGAGTTAACGCGCCATGGCAGCAAGCATGCTATTTTTCCAAATAAACTAACCGGTAAATAAACCACTATTCCCCGCCATCCGGATGTGGAGGACCGGCTTTGTGAAAAGATTTGCAAGCAGTTAGGTATCCCGAAGATTTATAATTCTAAACAATTAACTCCTCGCGTTTGTAGTTTTCCGGAGGGAAATGCGTTTTGCATAAAGTTAGCTGATACAGTTTATACGCCTAACACAGGATAGAGGATTTGACTCTTTAAGAAAGGGTTAAGAAGCCTTTACGTATTGCGTTAAAGCTTCGGCTACTACCTGGTTTAGGGAGATGCCTTTTTGTAAAGAGATTAAAGCGGCTTTTTGGTGAATTTCTGGCTTTACCCGTACGTTAAACACGCCTTTAAATGGTTTTTGCGGCTCTTTCCCGAGTTCTTTACAAGTTTGGATATATTCGTCAACGGCTTCCCGAAACATCGTTTTAAGTTCTTGAACAGATGAGCCTTCGTATAAAATGGAATCTTCTATAAATTCTAATTTGCCGTAAAAAATGGCATCGTCATCGTCATAGTTAACACTTCCAATGAATCCTTTATATTGCATAGTATTTGCCATCTTACAAATTTTTAAATATTAATTAAAGCTACTATTAAACACTTCTCTACAAAGTAGTAAGTATCGCAATTGCTTCTTTTATAACGTAACCTTTGAGAATTTTTGATGGGTGCGGTTCGTGTAAACTAAAAATTTTACCAGTTTTCGTATTTACTAATTTTCTTGCACTTCCTGCCCCAGTTCTTTCTTCAAATCCTAATGATGTAAAAAGTGTAATAAGTTCAGCGTAAGTAAAATCTTTAGGTTTACTTACGATGAAGTGGTGCTTATTTTATACAAGAATATCTAGTGTCTAACATCTTGATACTTGGGTCTATTTGCTTATTTTACCTCTTCTGCAATTTACCATACAGCCACGGATTGGTTATTTCGTATTGCTCCGGGTATGTCCAATGACCGGTTTCCAACGCCAGATATAGTTCTTTGGGTGCGGTAATAACGTTATAAGCGGCATACATAGAGGTAGGCGGGCATGTTTCGTCGTTGAAGCCCCAGGAGTAAAAGCCGGGTACTTTCAACAACCGGGCAAAGTTTACCACATCGTAATACTTAGAAGTTTCAATTTTATCTTTTTTACCGTTAAAGGTGTAATTGTCTTTATTAAACAAATGCGGCCAGCCACCGGCCCGGTCGTGTAAGTACCCGGTTAAATCGCTTAAGGCCGGGTAATAAGCAACCAAGTATTTTACACGGTTATCCAAAGCGGCCGTAACAATGCTTAAAGCGCCGCCTTGGCTGCCTCCTGTTACGCCTAAATTTTGCCCATCGAATTGTGGTAAACTGTAAATAAAATCGTTGGCCCGCACGCAACCCAAGTATACCCGTTTATAATAATACTGATCTTTATCGTCGAGGCCGTGGGTCCAGTAATTGCGGAGAGCACCCGCCATTAAATTGTTGTACACACTTACATCCATCGTAACCGGTACGCCATGAATGCCAATTTCCAAAGTAATAAAACCTTTTTCGGCGGCGGCCACATCGCCGCTGTACGGGCGGGCACCGGCCCCCGGTACTTTTAAAATTGCCGGGTATTTGCCTTCTTTTTTGGGTACGCACAAAATCCCGTACACCCGCGTATTCAGGGCGAAATTCTGTATACTCACGTGGTACACATTTACATTTTCGGTACAACGGTCGGGCAACAAAGTTAGGCGAGTGTCCAGCGGAATTTTAGCAGCTTCGGTTTTGGCTTTATCCCAGAACGCTTGAAAATCGGGAGGTACGTTGGTGGTAGGTTCAATCTTTAAAGGATCAAAACCCGCAGTCGCTAAGCCCACGTATTCTTTACCATTTACGGTAGCCGTAGCCATGCATCGCAGAAAACCAGGTTTCTTTAACGTGCCGCCTTCCACTACTTTACTGCCGTTAGCCAGCGTAAGCGTTTCGGTTTTAGTGGCCGGCATTTTCTCGGGCATTACCTCATACTTTAACGCTGCATTTTTAAGCGGATTACCGTATTGCAGTACCGTAATGGTAAATTTTACGGGCTCCCCGGTTTTATATTCCCAATTGGTATGGTCCGGAGCCACTATTACTTTCACAATTTTCTCGGTGGGCTGTGCGGCAAGAGCAAAGGACAGTAGAAACCAGAAAGAAAATAAGACCCTACGCATTCGGGCCGGCCGGCCAAGTGTGTAATTTTTCATAAATTTTAAAAAGTAAAGCTTATAGGTTTAGAATACATGAAAAGACTTGAATCTGTATAAAGTTTATGCTGAAACAGAATTCCACCGGTTTAAGATTGTAACTTAGGGCTACAATTAAAAGCAGATGCACAACTTTCTTTTGGTTTTCGCGTGCTAAGAAGCACCACCGGCATTGAAAACAGCAATAACTTCTATTATTAACTTAAAATTTAGTTTTTTTAGCTGACCGGTTTTATTTAAAGCTTCAACATGAAAGGCACTATGCCGGATAATCTATTTCTGAAAAGTAAGAATCTTTTCTTCTACATTTCAGAACCAGATACAAAATTCTAAATCAACAGGAAATTACCGTGGGTAACATGAGAGCAGCAGCAGAAGATATTTCCTTTTTAAGTCCCCAGAATCTTTCGAGTGATCCGTACCGGTTGCTGGTAGAAAGTATAACGGAATACGCGATCTTTTTGCTTGGCCCTACGGGCCAGGTAGTTACCTGGAACCCCGGCGCGCAACTATTAAAGCAGTACACCCCCGAAGAAATTATTGGCAAACACTTTTCCACTTTTTATACCGCCGAGGCTAAAGCCAGTCATTATCCGGAGTACGAATTAAGAGAAGCACAGCGTTTAGGTAAGTTCGAGGACGAAGGCTGGCGGGTACGAAAAGATGGTTCTGTTTTTTGGGCTAACGTTATTATTACCCCAATTTATCACCACAAGAAGCTAATCGGCTTTTCTAAAATTACCCGCAATTTATCCGATAGAAAAAAAGCCGAAGACGATTTATACAAAGCATACGAAGAATTAAAAGATAGCGAAGAACGCTTCCGGCTTTTAGTGGCTGGCGTTACGGATTATGCCATTTTTATGCTGGACCCGGTGGGTAACGTGGCCACCTGGAACGAAGGCGCTCATCGCCTGAATGGGTACGAAGCATCGGAAATTATGGGTAAGTTTTTTTCGAAGTTTTACAGTTCGGGAGCCGTGCAACAAGGTTACCCGGAGTACGAATTGCGCCGGGCCAAAGCCGAAGGCCGGTTTGAAGATGAGGGTTGGCGTTACCGGAAAGATGGCTCGGCCTTTTGGGCCAACACCGTATTAACGGCTATTTACAACCCCAAGCAAGAACTCATTGGATTTTCTAAAATTACCCGCGACTTAACCGAAAAAAAGAAACTGGAACAACAGCTCTTCCGGATAAACGAAGAGTTGAAAGAAAGCGAGGAAAAAAGCCGCTTATTAATTGACAGTGTTAAAGATTACGCTATTCTTATGTTAAACCCCGAGGGCGTAGTTGCCAGCTGGAACGCGGGAGCCGAACAGTTGAAAGGGTACAAAGCCCCGGAAATTATTGGCAAACATTTTTCTATTTTTTACCCTACCGAGGTTATCCGGGCGGGTTTTCCTAAATTTGAATTAAACCAGGCTTTAGAACAAGGCCGGTTTGAAGACGAAGGCTGGCGCATCCGCAAAGACGGCACCGCTTTTTGGGCCAACGTTATTATAACACCGGTTTACAACGCTACTAACCGGTTGCTAGGCTTTGCCAAAATAACCCGCGATTTAACCGAACGCCGCCGCAACCAGGATTTAATGCTGAAAAACCAAGAACTAGCCCGGATTAATAACGATTTAGATAATTTTGTGTATACCGCCTCCCACGATTTAAAAACCCCGGTTGTGAATCTGGAAGGATTGCTCACGGCGTTAACCGAAGATTTAGGTCCGCAGAAAGAACCCCATCAGCATCTGATCACGTTCATGCAAAGTTCCATTGCTACCCTTAAAAAAATAATTGCCGATTTAGGAGAAGTTTCCAAAATTCAGCAAAATAAAGAAACTCCGGAAAGCATTAACCTGGTGGAGTTGTTGGCAGAAGTTAAAGAAAGTTTACGCGAAGTAATTACTACCAGCCAGGCCGACGTAAAAATAACGGACCTAGCCTTTGATACCCTCAATTACTCCCGCAAAAACCTGCGCAGCATCTTGTATAATCTGGTAGCAAACGCCCTTAAATACGCCGACCCCCAAAGAACCCCAACAGTAACTATTAAAACGTATATAGCCGATACCGGCGAGCACGTGCTTGCCGTGGCCGATAATGGATTGGGCATTGCCCGGAAACAACTGCACAAAATATTTTCCATTTATAAGCGCGCGCATACCCACGTAGAAGGCACCGGGTTGGGTTTATATTTAATCAAAAAAATCCTCGATAATTCTGGCGACCATATTTTGGTGGAAAGCGAAGTAGGCCAAGGGTCAGAGTTTCGAGTGTATTTTAAGCAGCAAAATTCCGGCGTTTAAATAAATTGCAAATTTTGGCGGCGTATGGCATCACCATTTATCATTATTTCCATTCTAGCCAGTGCGCTACTGATTGTTTTGCTTAGCCTTTGAAAAACTATATCTGGCTGGAACAAATAAGGATTTTTTTAAAAAATGGCTACGAATAACCTTCTTTAGAAACCACTTTCACCCATTTAGGATAACGTGCAACCATCTGCCCCAGGCGGGGGTCATATAGCAGAAGCAAAAGCAGACTTGTAAGTGTTTGTTTTGCTTCCGGCACTAGTTAAAATTTAAAAAAAGTATGAACCGGCCATTAATTAAATCTTTCATTTGGGGAATAGCGGCTACCGCCCTGCTAAGCGCTTGCCAGAAAGACCTGGCAACTCCCGATCAAAGCAATCCTCCTAAACTGCGGCCCTGGGCCACCCAAGAAGTAAAAACCGTAAGCAGCGCCAACGAATTTGCTTTTAAATCTTTTGCGGCGCTCCGGACCGCTGAACCAGACCAGAATGTATTTATTTCGCCGCTTAGTATTTCCTCGGCGCTCACCATGACTTACAATGGCGCCGATGGTTCCACCAAAGAAGCCATGCGCCAAACCCTGGGCTTTGCACTGCAAAACGACGAAGAAATCAACCAAGCTTACAAAAATTTGCTGGAGCAACTCAGACACCTAGATCAAAAGGTAACCTTTACTGCCGCCAACTCTATTTGGTACGCCCGGCAGTTTCAGCTGCAAGCGCCTTTTGTGCAAAATAACCAAACGTACTTTCAGGCGCAGATACAAGGTTTAGATTTCGCCTCCCCCACGGCTAAAAACATTATTAACGAGTGGGTCAAAAATAAAACACAAGGCAAAATCACCAACATTATCCAGGAAATTCGTCCGGAGCACGTGCTGTTTCTCGTAAACGCTATTTATTTTAAAGGCACCTGGACTTACCCGTTCAATAAAAAACTAACCCGGCCCGCTCCTTTCCGGAAAGAAGATGGCACTACCCAAAACGTTGATTTTATGACGCTGGAAAATGGCCGTTACTTGCGGTACCAGGATACCCACCAGCAAGTAATTGACCTGCCCTACGGTAACCAACAATACAGCATGACCTTAATTGTACCGCAAGAACAGCATACCGTGCCGGAAATAGCCAGTAACTTAAGCAGCGGCCAGCTCGCCGAGTGGTTGGCCAAAGCCGATACGAGCAGGCTGGAATTGCAAATGCCCAAATTTAAACTGGAATACAAAAAAGAACTGCGCGAAACGTTAACGCAATTAGGCATGGGCGAAGCTTTTAGCAACCAGGCTAATTTTAGCCGGATGCTGCAATCTGAGCAAAGTTTAGCCATTAGCGAGGTAATGCACAAAGCTTTTGTGGAAGTAAACGAAGAAGGTACGGAAGCTGCCGCGGCTACTTCGGTGGGCGTGGTACTCACATCGCTCCCGCCAGTGGTGCAGGTAAACCGGCCATTTCTATTTTTAATCCGTGAAAAATCGTCCAATGCTATTCTCTTCATCGGGCAATTAATGAATCCTTAAGCAGTTACCAGTTACCAGTTACCAATAACTTATGGCGCGGATTTACTTCTGCGCCATTTTTTTAGTAGTAAATGGCTTTTATGTTGGATGTAAATTCGAGCAGAATTTCTTTAATTAAAGACATTAATCTTTTAATACCTATACCTCAACCAAAAACGGGTTAGTAATTTAAAAATAAATTACATAATGAAATATAACCGGGAGCATGGGCTAAATAAATAATACGGCCCCGGATTACTTATTCTATTTGTTTTTCATTACTTTTTAGCCGGTAAATGGTAAATGAAAAACGATAAATGGTAATTGATAAATGGAAAATGGTAAATGGAAAATAAGGTATTTGCTGGTAATTTGGGGTTTACTCGTTTTAAATTCCCGTTCCATGCTCGCTCAAACAAATGCGACTGCCTTGTTTGGCAAACAAAACTTAGTAGCCTGGTGCATTGTACCCTACGATAGTTTAAAACGTACCCCGGCCCAACGAGCGCAGATGCTGCAGGAATTAGGAATCAAAAAATTTGCTTATGATTGGCGCGACGAGCATTTGCCCACCATGGCGCAAGAAATAACCACCATGCAAAAAGCCGGTATTGCGTTAAAATCGGTGTGGTTCTGGGTAAATGGCGGCCAAGACCAGATTCTCGACAAAACCAATGTGTTTATTCTGGAAACTTTAAAAAAACAGCAGGTTAAAACCGAATTGTGGCTGTCGTTCAACGAAAGTTTTTTTGCTGGCTTAACCGACGATGAAAAATTTAAAAAAGCGGTGGCTAGTGTTGGTTCTATTCAAAAAAGAGCGCAGGCAATTGGTTGCACCGTCATGCTGTATAACCACGGCAGTTGGTTTGGCGAGCCGGAAAATCAGATTAAAATTATTAAAGCCATCGGGGATAAAAAGATAGGCATGGTGTACAATTTTCATCATGCCCACGAACAAGTAAAAAACTTTCCGCAACTGCTCCAGCACATGAAGCCTTACCTTACAACCGTAAACATCAACGGCATGCGCACCGGCGGACCCAAGATACTGCCGCTCGGGCAAGGCGATTTAGAATTGCAGATGCTACAAGATTTAAAAAATGCGGGATATCGCGGTTCGCTAGGCATTATTGGCCACACCGAACACGAAGACGTAAAACAAGTACTGGAGGGTAACCTGCATGGTTTGCAGCAACTGTTACAAACCATGGGCGAAACGGCAGCCCTTAAAACTTATTAGTGCGCTAGCGGCCAAAATTATTCCGGCCATTAGCGCACTAATGTAAAAATTTAAAAAATTAAGTGTAGCGGCTAGCACGATTAGCTTCTTTGTTTTTTACTTATCGGCATCGGGTTGGTTTATTTCAATAGTATCTAAGTTGCCATCGAAAACATCATCCACCCGTTCTACGTCTTCGTGCGTGGTATTTTCATCGTCGGAATCGGCGGTGGAGGTAGTGGAACTATTCCGGAGCGCGGCATCGTCGCGCTGATAGGTTACGTTGGTTTCGGCGGTACTTGGCTTGCCTTGGTCTGCGTTCGGAGTATTATCTTGGTTATCTGCCATTGCTTTATTTTTAAAATTTAGTAACAGGCCCGGCTAATTGCCGGTTTTGCTGTATTCATACGCAACCCTGACCGGCTGGTTAAGGCAAATTAGTTTTTACTTCTTTTCCTGCACTTTTAAATTGTTGCCTTAAATCTGGCAAATGCCGAGTTTTAAAATGAGGAAGGCCGTTAATTTTTAGGCCCATACTTCTGGTATTTTGCGGTTAAGACTTACTATTGGAAAGAAAACCCGGGAAGAAAAACCCCCTTGCATTGTATCCATTTAAAAATGTTAGGTTTATTCCTATTAAGTATCGGGACAAAAATAAACGTAAGGATATTTCAAGGTAATGTTTTAGTTATCAATAATTTATAGGTCGAACAACGAACAACTAATAACGACCAACTACTTATTTGAAATTAGGTAATAACTTATCCGGAGTTTTAATACTTATAGCGGTTAACGTAAGCTAATAGCCATGAAAACTAAAATGCTGTTTTATCTTGGATTACTGATTTTCGGGAGCCAGGCAATTGTTTTATCCAGTAAAGCTCAAACGGCAGATTCCGGTAAATACATTCTGGAACATGATGCCCAGGTGGCCCAAGAACAAGCTGGTCCACACAACGGCGGCGGAAAATCAATAGGCTACAGTTTTTTTGACGAAGTAAAAGATTTTCCGACCGCTTTTAAGAAAAGAACGCTGCGGTCGGGTTCCTCCATTGGGTACCATTTGCAACAAGAAGACGAGATTTATTACATTATTAGCGGTACCGGCCAAATGAAAATGAACGGTAAAACTTTCCCGGTAAAACCCGGTGATGCCATTCTTACCCGCCCCGGTAGCTCGCACGGCTTAACTCCCGTTGGCAATCAAGATCTTACGCTTATTATTGTTTATCCTAAAAATTAAAATCTATTCGGCTGGCTGCTTCCTACAACGCCAAGATGGTTTTTCGGTTGCCTTCACCTGACTTTCAGCAGGTACTCTTTTCCTTTACCAGTTATCACCAACACTAGAAAAACACCTGGCAGCAGGTATTTTTTCTTTTGCAGCCATTATTTCGGGTCGGGACTTTTTTAATGCTTCTGGCTCTAAGCGCCATTAATTAACCGGGGTAAAATCTTAAAATTTAAATTTTTTTTAAATTTTAAGATTTTTGATCAATCCAATCCGGCTTATTAACGCCAAACCGTAGTTTAAAATGATTTAGTTATTATTAAAATAAACAGCTTCAACTATAAACTTGCCGGACCAAAATACTTAAAAACTAGCCCTGAATAGTTTAAGCTACTAGCCGCTTTTATAAAGTATCTGGAAAGAGCAGAAAATTAGCATAAAATTGAGTAGTTCTTCTTATTTTCTCTTTCGCTATTGCTTTATACTTTTGCAGAGAAGTAGGTAAAATAATCTAAATTTTTCTTTTAATATTTAAATTATTCACTTATATTTCTTTATTCTAATGTTTAAAAATTTAACTAAAAAAACTGTATGAATAGCACTTTACATGTTGCATCATTCCTAAGCTTGGTACCCGCTTTTACTTGGCAGAGCGGCCGCATTACCTGATACTAGCCATCGTTGTGTTTGGCCCTTAGCCCATTCTTCCTTAATTGATTTAGATTAATGGACAGTCCGTTATTCTGTAGATATTAGCTTTTTTGGGTACCATTCAGCTAGGTATATACTGGTAACTAGGCTCAATTTTTTTAATCGAAATCACTGGATAGCGGTTAACCGTGGCCGAGTATTAAGTATAATTTGCTCCAGATTCGCCCTATTTTATTTTTTTACTACCCGACCTGTTCTTTCCACACCACCAAAACATTATTCTAATCCATTATCTCATGAAAAGTACGCTAAATCAACAAAGAACCACCAAAATCTTGGCGGTTGGGTTGTTCTGGATTTGTTGTCTATTTTCAGCTTGTTACCATAATTTAAAAGAAGTTACAGTTTCTTCTACTAAAGTGCCAATTCCTTTGGCGGCCAAATGGTCGGCGGGTAAGTTTCCAATGCATAAATTTTGGGAATATGATGGTACTTACGCGGGCCAGGCGGCGAACCTGGGAATAGCCTTTGATATTAAGCCGGATGGTAACTGCGAGTTTTACCAGGTTACCGCCCAAAATGTTTACGGCTGCCGCACCCAGCATTTAATTTATAAAAAAGGCACCGTAGCATTTCACGCCAACCAATCGTTTACCTTTTATCCGAGCCAGGGTACTAACCGGGAATTTGTAAAAGTATGCGATACGGCCTATCAGAATAAAGACCAAAAAGTTACCGGCGAAGATCTTTCTCCGCAAACATTTTATTATACCTACCAACCTAACCAACAGGGCCAAAATCAGTTAGTTATCCGGGGCCATGTACCGGTTATTGCTGCCACTACGTTACAGGCTAGTAATTGGTAGCCGTTAAATTTTTTAAAAATACTCCCATTTTTTAAATTTTCCGGAACCAGCCCTACTGCAGCGGTTCTATTATTTTAGAATACGGCTGCTTCTCTCCTTCTACGTACCACTCTGCCAAAATAGTGGCTTCCTCATTAATGGAAAGCGACAGCCAATTGCGCGCACCGATCAGGTGCCGGTTGGTTCCGGGAAAGTTTTGTAAGTAGGCGCTTATCTGGTCATCTACTTTTTCGGTTTTACCGGCTAACAACTTTTCCATCATGTAAATAACCAAGGAAGGTGGCGGTACATTAACCATGGCCGACGAAGTAAGTTGATGAATGGTCTGAACGGCGGAATCCAGAATATTCTTATCCTGAGTTTGCAGATAGCCCGTAAAAGCCAGGTGCGCATCGCCGGAAAGGATGGTTACCTGGCAGTTAAATTCCTGCGAGATGCGAAATAACCACTGAATCAAGCGTAAGCGTTCTTCCTGGTGGGCACGGCTGAGCCATTGGTCTTTTAAATCGTCTTCCATCCGTTGTTGCCCCGGCCGTAGTTCCAAGACAGCTTCCAGCAAAGTCAGGTCGGCGTTTACAATTGGTATGCCCGATAACACCAGTATATGCTTACAACCCGTACTGCTGGAGGTACCATCTACTGGTTTTGTTTCAAACTGAGAAGCTAACCAAGTCTGCAGGCTTTGGTGGGTTTCGAGGCTGAGTACCTGGTCGCGGGTGCGCTCCGAACGCAGATCCAGCGCGATTATAAGTACATCGTTTAAACGATGCGCATACGTAAAACCGTTTTTCCCTAAAGGAATAGCTGCGCCCAAATCAGCGTGGTCTTGGGCTTGCAATTGAAACACGTGAAAATGCTCCTGCGCCTGTTGATAGATTCCCTGAAAAACCGCACAAGCCTGCAGCTCGGGCACATACGAGCCCCAGCCGTCAAATATATCATGGTCGTCCCACATCATGAGGGTAGGGATTTGGCTTAAAACCGCGGCGGGTCGTTTCTGGCGCCACATCTTACAGTACAGGTTAAAATAAAAAGCTGCTACCTGCTGCTGCATGTCCGGGGTAAAAGACGCTTGTAACCGTTTTTTAAGCGATTGGCCTAACCACTGGCGCAAAGCCGGTACCTTTTCCCAAACCTGGTCGGAGTAAACCTGGTCGCCGCCCAGCACAAATAAGTGGTAAGGTTTTGCCTGGTGTACTTGCTGCAATACGTGCCAAAGCGCATTTTTTTTCTTTAGTTTATTAATATCCTGAAGCGTGTGCACCCCAAAACAAGAACCGTAACAAATACGCAGCGAGCTATTTTGTGCCGGAACAGTATAGTGGTAGGTAGGCCCCTCGTTTACGGCGTACGTAATAACCTGCTCCCAACTAGTCTGGCTCACCGACCAATCCAGGCGCCATACGTAATGATCGGCATACGTTTTTAACAAAACCTTATTTTCTTCCGCTTTCGAAAATGAGTCGTAAATAAAACGAAGCCGCGGCGGTTCCGCAGTTTTTTGTAGTACCACGAGCGCCGAAGTATACCAATGGCCGTTTTTTAAACCTCTAAACCCTAAAACCGGCCCCATCACTACATCCTTAATCATAAAATTTGTTTTACCGGTATAGGCTAATTTGCGCATTAAAGTTTCAAATAACTACCGAAAGCAGTTCCAAAATTAAACGTCCGAAGCCTAGAAAAATTTAAAAAATTTGCCCGGTCCGAGGCTCTAATGGCACACAATTAACTCAGAAAATTCCCAAAACTATTAACATGTTTTTTACTCTATAGTGCATGTAGCAGTCGGGCACTATTAATTGACAAATTAGATTATACCCCATGTAAATTCACACTGGCACTTTCCAGCAATTCTATTTTTTTACCGGTTTTTTTCTGAATAATAGTAAAGTGATGTTCGTCTTCCGGGGTAATGAAGGATATAGCCTGGCCGGTTGCTCCGGCCCGGCCCGTACGACCAATCCGGTGAATGTAATCTTTTGGGGAACGGGGCAAGTCGTAGTTAATCACGTAGGGTAAAACCGGTATATCTATTCCCCGGGAGGCCAAATCGGTGGCCACTAAAATGCGCACTTGCTTTGTTTTAAAGCGTCGTAAAGCTTCGGTACGGGCTCCCTGGCTTTTATCCCCGTGCAAAGCCACCGCGTGCAGATTGTTTTTATTTAATTTCACCACTAAATTATCGGCATTGCGCACACTGGAAACAAAAACTAACACCTGCGTCATTTGTTCTTGTTGAATCAAATACCGCAGAAACGGGCCTTTCCGCTCCGCACTTACCCGGTAAGCTACTTGTTTAATAAATTCGGATTGGTTTGTTTCCGGTTTCTCTGCAATGGTAATAACAACCGGTTCGTGGAGCAGCCTGGTTTTTATTTCGGTTACTTTATCGGCCAAGGTAGCCGAAAAAAGCAGATTTTGCCGTTTAGCCGGCAATAAAGCAAAAATGCGGTTTATTTCTTCGGCAAAACCTAGGTTCAACATTTTATCGGCTTCATCGAGCACCAGCACGGCTACTTCCGATAAGTGAACGGCATGGTGCGCTACTAAATCCAGCAAACGACCGGGAGTAGCCACCAGAATTTCCGTACCACTCAGGGCCATCATTTGCGGGTTAATGCTTACTCCGCCAAATACCGCCAGAGTTTTTACCGGATGCGTTAAATGCACACTTAAACTTTGGAAAACCGTAGCTACCTGTAAAGCCAGTTCGCGCGTGGGAACCAGCACCAGCGTATTAATAAAGCGGTTTTTAATGGCTGATTTCGGTTTGCGTTTCTGCAAAATAGGCAAAGCAAAACCCGCGGTTTTACCGGAACCGGTGGGGGCAATTCCCAAAACATCTTTACCCGCCAAAATAGCTGGAATTGCTTGCTCCTGAATCGGGAACGCTTGTTCATACCCTTTTTCCTGAATGGCTCTTACTAAGGGAGGCGATAAATTAAGTTCTGAAAATTTCATCCTGAAAAATAGTTGAAGGCAAAGTACTAACCCTAAAGGTACGCTTATAATTGCAAAGCCGAGTGGTGGCAGTTTCAGCAGGAAGAAGAATAAAATGACCACAGGAACGGGTAAAATTTAAAAAAATGATCTAAATCCGAACAGAAAAGTGTCCGGTAGCGCACACTTTTTCCCAGCATGCTACTATAAAAATAGCCCTGTTTTAACCAGAACGGCTTTTTTAACAACTGGCAAAGCATTTGATCAGCAAAAGTAGATGTAATCACTTTATTCCCAACATTCTGGCTTCATGAAACGAACGTACCTGGGCGAATTTGAAGAAATTGTACTACTGGCGGTAGTCATGCAGGAAGGCAACGCCTACGGAGTAGCCGTTACCCACCTCATAACCGAGCAAACCAACCGTTCGGTGCGGCTGAACCAAGTGCACGCGGCTTTGCACCGTTTAGAAGAAAAAGGCATGGTTACTTCCCACTTGGGGGAATCTACGGCGGAACGGGGCGGCCGGCGCAAACGCTTGTTTACCATTACCGCTTACGGCGAACAAACCTTACTCGATATCCAAGCCATTCGCTCGCAATTCATGCGCCTGCTGCCGCGCACTTTAAAACCCAGCCTGAACCTATGAAAAAGCCCGCTACTCCTAAATCACCCGAACCACCCCGTTGGGCCGATCAGTTCCTTGCCTGGTTTTGCGCCCCGCATTTACTGGAAGAACTACAGGGCGATTTGCACGAAGAATTTTACTACCAGGTAGATCGTATCGGGGAACAGCGGGCCCGTCGGCGCTATATCCGGGAGGTGCTGGGCTTTATCCGACCGTTTGCTATCAAGCGCAAATCTAACTCCTACCCTGCTGCTGCTAATTTTTCCACCTTTTTACTTCAACCAGACATGCTCAAACATTATTTTACTATTGGCTGGCGTCATTTATGGCGCAACAAAGGCTATACCGCTATAAACGTGGTTGGTTTGGCCGTAGCCTTTTGTATATGCGTTTTCTTATTCCTGACGGCTTATCTGCAACTTACTTATGATTCTTTTCATCAGCATAAAGAGCAGATTTTCCAGGCCTATCTTTTCGCCAACGATCCCGCCAAAGCTACGCGGTCCGGGGCGATGCCTTTGCCCTTAACGCCTACCTTAAAAGCGGAATACGCAGAAGTGGAGGCAGCAACCCGCGTATTGCGCAATAGTAAAAGCCTGGTAAGTTACCAGGATAAACACTTTGATCAGGACGTGGTGCTTACGGATGCCGATTTTTTAAAAATTTTTACATTCCCGCTCCTGCATGGCAATCCCGAAACCGCTTTGGTAGATTTAAACAGCATATTGCTGAGCCAGCGCCTGGCGCAAATCTTGTTCGGCAACGGTGACCCCATTGGCAAGGTAGTGCAGCACACCAGCGGTGGCAAAAAAAAGGCATTTATTGTAACCGGCGTTTTGGCCGACGCGCCTACTAATTCTACTATTCGCTACGACGCTTTGATTCGCATCGAAAATATGCCGGGGTATCGCGCAGACCAAAATAACTGGGATGCTTTCTCTCACCAGGCTTATATTAAATTGAAGCCGCAGGTAAACTTAAAAACATTCGAGCGCCGCCTAAAGCCTTTTGCCCCGAAATACTTGCAGCAAAGCCTGGTGGATTTAAAAAAGAAAGGCGCCCGACCGGATGCGCAAGGAGATATACTGGCCCTGCGCGTACAACAACTTAGTAAAATCCATTTCGACCGGGAAATCTCGAATGGTCCGCCGATTGCGATCGTGTATGCTTTGCTGGGAATTGGTTTTTTTATTTTGCTCATAGCGTGTTTTAACTTTATTAATTTAAGCATTGCCCGCGCTTTTACCCGGGCTAAAGAAATGGGCGTACGCAAGTATTTAGGTGCTTTAAAAACCCAACTCTTTGTGCAAATCTGGGGAGAATCGGGCATTACCTGTTTTATTGGTTTAGCGTTGGGGGCCCTGCTGGCTTACGTGCTTCTACCGGAATTTAACGCGGTATTCGATTCCCGTTTGCAACTCATTCATTTGCTTCAACCAGGCTTCATCGCTTTTCTCCTGGGGGTATTCGGAATAATTACGGTAATTGCCGGAGGCTATCCGGCCTGGCTCATGTCCCGGTTTAATGCCGTAGCCGTACTTAAAGGAAAGATATCGCTGAAGCGGCCGGGCTTTCTCCGCAATTCGCTTTTGGTAACGCAGTTTGCTTTATCGTGTTTATTAACTTGTTGTACCCTGGTTGCTTTGCAGCAAGTAGATTATTTACGGCAAAAACCCCTTGGTTTCGAGAAAGAACAACTCATCAGCATCCCGGTGGGCAACCAGGTCAATGGCCGGCAAGTGCTGCAGCGCTTGCGTAACAAACTAACAACCGACCCTGCGGTGTTAGCGGTAACCGGCGCCGGAGTAAACCTAGGCAAAGGGAAGGATCGCTCCACCTCCCGCACCACTTTAAATTTTGATTACCAAGGCCGAGACCTTTCGGCCAATTGGCTATTAATTGATTACGATTATTTAAAAATCCTGAAAATTCCTGTAATAACGGGTAGGGAGTTTGATCCCGCTTATCCATCCGATTCCGTGGACCGGTTAATTATAACGGCCAGTTTAGCCCAGGCGATGGGAGAAAAGCAAGCGTTGGGTACTTTTCTGCATGTGGCGGGCCGCCGACAACAGGTTATTGGCGTTATTCCGGATTTTCATTTATACTCCGTTGCGGAGGAACAGAAACCCATTATCCTGCATCTTTCGGCAGCGGAGCCCATTAATTATATTTTTGTGCGGGTAGCACCCCAAAGCCTGACAGGTGCTATGCATAAAATGAAAAAATTATGGCGCGAAGTAGCCCCGGGATCTGAGTTTTTAGGTTCTTTTCTGGACGAAAATGTAAATGCCTGGTATCAGGACGAAGAAATGATGGCGCGCATTTTCAGTATGGCTTCGGTAATTGCCATTTTATTATCGTGCTCCGGTTTATTTGCGGTGGCCTTATTGGTAATGGAACAACGGACTAAGGAAATTGGCATCCGCAAAGTGTTAGGAGCCAGCTTTACCGATATTTTATTTATACTTTCTAAAGATTTTGTAAAGCTGGTGTTGGTGGCCCTGGTAATTGCTATTCCGCTGGCTTGGTTTGGCATGCAACAGTGGCTTAATAGTTATTCGTACCGGATACAAATAAATGGTTGGCTCTTCGCGATTGTAGCCATTATGGCGATTGCGCTTACCTTGGTTATGATCGGTTTTCAAAGTCTGAAAGCAGCGGTTCGCAATCCGGTAAAAAGCTTAAGAACGGAATAATTTCTAGGATTAGGCTAATACCACTTTGTATTATAGTGCATTTACTTTCTAGTTTAAAGCAGTATAAAAGCCAGCCATTGCTATGCAGAGTAATCTTCCTGTAAAAAAAAATTTACAATTAGCAGAAGATTTTTTAAATTTTTTCTAATTTCCTTAAACACTTACCTTTATTTCTGCGAGATACTGCTGAATACTAGCTAGTTCTTTGCTTGAGAATGGTTGTAAAGGCCAGGCCAATTTATTATGGCAAAGCCCCAGAAGCGATAAAGCTCCTTTTACGCCTTGTATATAGCTGGCAGCAGTATCGCCGATCCGGTAAAGTCGCGAACAAACAGTTAGCACTTGCTCCTGCAAAGGCAGTAAAGCAGCTACATCGCGGCGAGTGGCGGCTTCGTACATATCTACGTATAGCTTTGGAAACAAATTGGCGCCGCCGTTTATGCCGCCGTGTGCTCCCAACAATACCACTTCCGCGGTTAATTCATCCGGACCAACCAGCACGGTAAACTCCGGTTGGTGTCGCAACAGGTGCTGTGTATGTTGAAAGTTCACGCCGTTACCCGAACTGTCTTTTACGCCAATAATATTGGGGTGCTGCGCCAAAATGTGTACGGTAGCTGGTTCCAGCGCAATTTTAGTATGCGAAGGCATGTTGTAGAGCAAAAGTGGCAGAGGCAGTTGGTCGGCCAGGTGCTGGTAATAGGCGATTAACTCAACCTGGCTTAGATTAAAATAGTACGGGGCTGCTGCTACCACGGCCGCAGCCCCGCCCTCTGCGGCGGTTTGGGCAAGTTGTATACTTTCCGATAAAGCGGTATCGGTTATGCCTACTAAGAGCGGTACCCGCCCGTTTACCAGGTTTGCGGTGTGATGTATCAGCTCACGGCGTAAAGAATAACTTAAGCTGCTGAGTTCACCGGTAGTACCCAGAATAAATAAGCCGTGCACCCCTCCGCCAATTATGTACTCTATTAACTTTTCTAAATTAGTTACATCCAGCGTATCATTATCCAGCAAAGGAGTAATCATGGGCGGTATAATGCCTCGTAAAGGCCAGGATGCAGAAGCAGTGTGCATCAGGATAGCAGTTAGTTGTTTGTTGTTGGTAGTTCGTTATTAGTTGTTCGTTACTTGTTGTTCCTAATTGGATATTAAATGTACGATAATCGATATTTGATTAAAGAAACAGCTATTAATATTATCCGTTATTAGTCGAACAACGAACAACTACTTCTTACTCTTTTGGGCTAATACTACGTGTTTTATGTTTTTCCGGTCGTAGGTGTAGCTGATATGTATTTTCCCCTCCGGCGTCTGAATAATGGCCGGATAACTAAACTCACCCGCCGGGTGGTCTTCTAAAGTAATAATATCGGTCCAGTGCTGGCCATTATTAGAAATAGCCACGGCTAATTTGGCACGTCCGTCGGCCCAATCTTTGCCCCGGGTAGTGGGGTTATACACCAGCACCTGCCTGCCATCTTTTAAGGTAACCGCATCGGTACCGGCATTTGGATTACAAACCGCGATAGGAACCAGCTTACTCCAGGTATTACCGTTATCCCGCGACCAGGATTCCACGAGCCGGTCGTGCTTGCTCCGGCAGAGTAACTGTAATTGGTTATTGGGATACAACAAAATACTGGGCTGAATAACATTTAAGGTAGTAGAAGGGTCTACGGGAATACGCTGCCAGGTTTTCCCCAGATCCGTGGATTTTTCCAAATTCACCCGCCATACTTCGCCTTGCTCGGTGCTGGAAGGTGCCAGAATAGTACCGTTTGCTAGTTGTACCGGTTTGTTTTTGATGGGCCCTAGAATTCCGTTAGGTAACCGCTCGGGTTTACTCCAGGTTTTACCATTGTTCGGGGAGGTACGCACCAGGCCCCACCATTCGCTGGGCGAAGGGCCTACTTTATAAAATAAAAACAATTTACCTTCCCGCGCTTTAAACAAAACCGGATTCCAGCAAGGATACCGTAACGTGTCGTTTATAATGCCCTCGGCCAATAAAGTAGGTTTCGTCCAGGTACCTTTTTCCTGAATGGCCATCCAAATACCTACGTCGGGGTGCCGCTCGTAAGTACCGGCAAACCAGGCTGCCATTAATTTTCCGGGGCTAACTTCTACGATGGTGGAAGCGTGGCATTGGGCAAAGGGCGGATTTTTAAAAATTAATTCCTCGGTAACTTTTTGCCAGTTACTTTGTGCAAAAGCGGAGAAAAAACTAGCAAACTGCAAACCCAAAATGATGGATAATCGCTTCATCATAGTCCAAGTTACCGGGATAAATTTAGAATTACTACGACTCTTGATCTATTCCCGCTAATTATAACAGCGTTTACCTTCACTCCTCTTTTTAACTTGGTTCCAACCTTTATGGCGAATAAGCTTTAAAACTACATTATTCTAAAATCATTTTGCGAACGCTATGATTCTGAGAATCGGCTACATATAAATTACCTTGCGCATCTACAGCTATACCGCTGGGATTATTAAATTGGGCGCTGCTACCTATGCCATCCACCAAGCCACGTTGTCCGGTTCCGGCTAAAGTGCTAACCTCCCCAGCAGGTGTAATCTTCCGGATGCGATGGTTACCGGTATCTGCCACGTATACATTTCCTTGGGCATCTACGGCTACTCCATTCGGGTTATTGAAACTGGCAGCGGTACCACTACCATCTGCGAAACCTAGCTGGCCGTTGCCGGCGAGTACACTAATTATTCCAGTTGAACTAATTTTTAAAATTCGATGACCTTCGGTTTCTGCAACGTAAACATTACCATTAGCATCTAAAGCTAAACCGTTAGCGTTCTGTGTTAAATCAGCAAAAGTATTAACTATCCCGGTGGACGTTATTGTTTGAATATTAGGGCCTATATTATCATTATTATCCATTTCTGTTACATAAACAGTACCTTGTGCGTCTACGGCTACTCCCTGTGGATCATTGATAAATAAACCAAACTCTGACCCTCCTCCTTCAAGTGAACTAACGAAGCCATCAGAAGAAATTATTTGTACGCGGTTAGTTCCGGTTTCTGCAACATAAATATTTTTAGAAGCATCTGTGGCTACTCCGTGCGGGTTTTCAAAAATGATATCGGCACATTCACCATCGTCACATTCCTGGCGGGTACTAACATCTCCTTGCATAGTAATTTTCCGGATAACTTGGTTACCTATATCACTTACTTGCAAACTCCCCTCCGGATCCAAGGTAATTCCAAACGGACTATCAAATAAGGCGTTCGGACCTTTACCATTTACATATCCAGAGTTACCATTACCTACTAAGGTACTCACGGTGTAGGCCGGAATATAGGTAAAAGTACCACCCGTCCCGGTTTTACTATTAACCTGCACAGTTATCGGGCCTGTTCCGGCGCCTTTGGGCACTAAGACCTGCAACTGATTAGGAGCGTTACCCGACTGTACACTGGCTACCACGCCATTAAACCTTACTACATTTTCTTGTGCATTTGGGCTAAAGCCCGATCCAGTTATTGTAACGAGGGTGCCATAAGAACCAGCGGCTGGGGTAAAACCAATCACTACTACATCCGGCTGATTTTGCGTTGAAGCGGTATCCCGAAAAATGCGGATGGTTTTTGGGTTGGCTACTTTATCGTCGGGATCATTGTCTTTGCGCAGCATCACCAAACATTTGGTAATATTACTTACTTCCCGTACATCCGGAAAATTAGAAACCGTACCCGAAATCATCCAGATGGCATCGTAGGTAATGTTGTCGTAGACGCCGTTCGTAATTTTAAAAAATAAGGTAAAATTATTACCATTACCGGTAGCGTAACCCGTGCCGGATCCGTGATCTAAATTGGCGGGGTACTGCGGGTAGTCCGGGTGCGCGACGGAGGCGTAGGTTAGCGAAGCCGCAAAACTGCCATCCGGATTGCGCGTGATGGCAATATTCTGTTCATATTGGCCATACACCGTACCCACGTTAGAACCCGCTTGATCGTCGTAAATACAGGTGTGCTCCATGGTAAAACTAAGCCCCACGATAGTATTTACGTTAGTAGTAAAAATGGGGGGTGGCGTGGTACCCTCGTGAATCAACATCCCGTTTTTTTTAATTTTATCCAGGATTTCTTCGGCGGGTAGTTGCTCCTCCGTGAAAATCGTGTTGAGTACACTGGTAGGAATGTTGTACTTGGATTGCGTAATTGGCTGAACGGGCGAATCCTCTTCGGAGCAGCTGCAGAAAATGAGAAATAGCAGCCGCAGCGCCAAGCTTGTGTAATTCGGAATAACGGTTGCTTTCATATTTTTAAAAAAATGAATAAGAAGCGTATGTCTGGATAATACTTATTCCTTTGCGCTAGGCTGCCCTTACCGGAGCCTTCGCGCCAAAAAACCTACCTTAAGTTACTACCCGGGTGTTATTTCTTGCAATATGTCCTTTACTACCATCCGACTTGGGTATTACCTCCAGTAACACCGAAATAAGTCCGACAAAAAACATAACCACCAGCGAATAACTCGATATTAATTTTAATTTATTCTGATCAATAGATTGGGCCGTCCAGACCCGGTCTTTTTCGCTCGGGGAGCCAAACCCTTCGTGCACCAAATCAGAATCCGATTGAATCTCCGGGTGTTCTTCTTTAAATTTTAAGGCTAGTGGCGTATATTCCGTGCCTTTCACGTAATAGCTCACCTTTTCGTCGTAACCACTGTAGGGAAAGGTGCCGGCCATAAAATATTTGGTATGCAGGTACACGGTAGCGATTAAACCGATAAACGTTAGCAGGCAAAATAGCTTCACGTAATTTCTGCGCCTGTTGGTGTTTCGGCCTCTTAATAAAAAAGTAGCCAACAAATTTATCACTAAGCTAATCAGGCTGGCCAAAGCGGTGTAATACCAGGTCATTTCGTCGATTACCAACAGCTGGGCCAAAGCATTGCCAAAAAGCCCAAACAGAACACTAATTAACAAAGCCCGGCTTTTTAATAGTTGAATCATGGAGATACCCGGATGATAATTTTAATGATCTTTTTTTCACCTGTAATCCGCGATGCCCGAAATGCGTCTTTGGTATCAATTAACGGATTTTGCAAAGCCACTACTTTTCCTTTATTATCGCGCACTTCAAAGAAATATTTGGCCGGGGGTAAAGAAGCATAAGCGTAGGTAGCCCGCCCGGGAGCGCACTCATGATAGGCATTCGTAAAGCTTCTTAAGGCCGGCAAAGCGTAATGTACCGAGTATTGTCCTTCTACTTCCGGACCTTTGGTTATGGTTTCTCCGGCCGCATTTATCTTGTAAACCGCAAAGGCAAACCCCTGCTCCATATTCGGAATAGGTAGATTATAAACTTCAGAAACAGTATTTACATCCAGCGGACTTACCAGAGAGCTGCTTACCGCATTGGGCTGAAAGGTTTTGTTCGCAAAAAGGACGGTACTTGAATCTACCAGGGCGTACCAACTATTTTCTTTTGCGGGTAAATCCATTCTATTAAGCTGGCTACTCTTCGGAGGAGTGAGTTTCTGATTTAAATCAGGCAAGATTAATTCTGTTAAACTTTCCAGAATCTCTTTCATAACCCGGGAATCGCTGTCGCCAATTATTTTCGTGGCAATGTTCCGGGAAAGCGTTTTATTTAATACTCCAAATAAATCTTTTACCAGTTGAGCCTTTATAACACTAATTTCTTCTTTACTTTTTTCGTGCGGCGTAATAACTTGCTCTATTTTCGTTAAAACAGCATAGATACTATCGAGGCTTATATTACTTTTTTTTATTGATTTTTTAGCGTTGCGAAAAGTTTTCAGGCTGGATTTATACAAGCTAATTTGTTCTTTCAGCTCCGTAGGAATGGTAGTGGTTTGCCCAGTACTTAAACTACTATTTAATTGCTCCTGGGAAATCTCGGGTAAGTCTGGGTTTTTTAGCTTTGTCTTCGTTCTAATAACATTAGTGCGGTTTAGTTTGGGGTTCAGTTGATGCATTAATTGAATGGCGTCCGGACTAGGTAAAATATCGTGGCGGAGTAAGTAATTAGGCAAATAATCGCCGACCGGAATTTTAGGACCTCGTAATTTAAAAGTATAAAGGCCAGCTCCTCCTAAAGCAACACCAGTTGCCGCAATTATCAGGCCTATGGGCGGCGGCGGCGGTGGCTTAGGATTTGGGCCACCCGTGGGTGGCTTTTGCGCCATTAAACCTAAACTTTGGGCCATTAGCACGAATACCAACAAGTAAACTTTAGCTGATTGTAACATATATTCTTAGGTCTAAGAATTACAAGGGAATACTTGTTAAACTGTTCCGCAAACCAGTGCGTGCCATAAACGTAGCGGCACTATTAGCTGTACATTACTGCTCACTTATTAAGGGAAGGTAACAAGTACCGAAATGATAAAAAATACTGATTTTTCAGTATTTTTCAGGGTAGCTTCCTCGCTGCTTTTTAAAAATCAGCAGAAAATATAAATTCTAAAGAACTAACAAAGAGGCTTAAATCCCAGAGTGGGTTAACTCCATCCGGTCCAAAACTTTGTTCGGCAATAGCGAGTAAAGCAATAAAAAATTATTAATTCATAAAAATCTTGCTTCGGATGCTTTTCGAGCATTTTCGATTTTTTAAAAAATTAATACGACCAGCTATTTTTCTATGAATAAACCATTAATCCTAATATTGTTACTGGGTGTTCTTCGTATAGGTACTCCCTACGCGCAAAATTTAAAAATTAATAAAAATACTGCTTCCCTTTTACAAACGGTAAAGCCCGAAAATTTGCAGGCGCACGTTACCTTTTTGGCCGATGATCGTTTAAAAGGACGGTTGCCCGGTACGCCCGGTTACCAGATGGCCGTCGATTATGCAGTAGAACAGTTTAAGGCAGCGGGGGTAGAACCAGCCGGCGAAAATAATAGTTATTTGCAACCGGTAAGGTTACGCAAAGCTTTTACGAACAAAGATGCCACCTTGGCTGTAATAAATGGCCCCGGCAAAGAAGAAGCCTTGCGGAACGGAAAAGATTTTATAATATATCCGCATTTCGAAAATCCTGCTATCCACGTACAAGCTGCTTTAGTTTTTGTGGGTTCCGGCATTAGCGCTCCAGACTTAAACTACGACGATTACGCCGGGGTAGATGTTACAAACAAAATAGTGGTTATCCGGCGGGGAGCGCCGCAAAATTTTCTGTCGAGTGTAGCCGCTAGCAGCATGAATTTAACTACTATTTTAAAAACGGCTCTCGACCATGGCGCCGTTGGCGTTATTATTGGCTCGGCCAGCGGCCAGGTACACGAATTAAAGGGAGTTAACGACGTCCGGTTCCCAGACGGTAAAATGGCGCCTTCGGGTAGTTACATTTCCGATAAAATGCAATTGCTTAGTTTGTTTAACCGAACGCGGTTTAATCAGTTGTTGCAGCAAGCCAACCTGGATACGACCCGAGTGTTTGCATCGCTAAAAGCCGGAAAGCCGGCTTCTACGCCCATGCCGCAAGCAGTTAAAGCGGCTTACACCAACACCTACCAGGATATAATCAGCTACAACGTAATCGGTAAAATTACGGGTTCGGATGCTGCGCTTAAAAGCGAATACGTGGTGCATACCGCCCACCTGGATCATTTAGGCATTAGTACGCCCGTAAAAGGTGATTCTATTTACAACGGGGCCCACGATAATGCCTCGGGAGTAGCTTGTTTGCTCGAAATTTCAAAATTATACGCGCAACTGAAAGACAAACCCAAGCGGTCTGTTTTAATCGCTTTAGTTACCGGCGAAGAAATGGGTTTACTGGGCTCGACGTACCTGGCCATGCGGCCGGTAGTACCGGCTGCCAGCATCGTGGCGAACATTAATACCGATATGCCTACTTTGATTGCCCCTTTATTATCGGTGGTGGCTCTGGGCGCCGAGCATTCTTCGTTAAGCAAGCCGGTACAAGCGGCTGCCACTTACTTGCACTTAGGCGTAGAAGGTGACCCGGAACCCGAACAAAACCGTTTTGTGCGCAGCGACCAATACAGCTTTGTGAAACAAGGTATTCCGGCTTTACACATTAAGTACGGCAACAAAACCCCTGATGGTGCTAATAATTTAAACAAAAAGGTACAGCAGTGGCGCGAAACCTATTACCACCAACCACAGGATGATAGTAATGGCCTGTTTGACTTTAACGCCGGTAAAGTTTACACGCAGCTTAATTTTTTAATCAGTTACCAGGTTGCTCAAAATGCCCTCCGCCCTACCTGGAACCCCGATAGTTATTTCTTTAAAGCTTTAATTTCTCCGAAGTAAAATCTATAAACCGACGAAAAAGCGGCTTGGATGCTTTTCATTTTGCCCATCTAGGTTAACAAAATTTAAAATAATCCAGTGTTCGTGTAAACAAGTAGTTGGTCGTTTTTAATTGTTCGTTGTTCGATCGTTAATAAATTAATAATCAAGCACTTAAACTCAGGTTTTTATCAACTTAATTTTGTCCTGATACTCAATAAAGTATTTGACCGCAAAAAAAGCTTCAAATTAAAAGGTATAAATTATTTTTAAAAAACGGTCATCTTTCTCTTACAAATAATGCATGAAAGCTCTCAGTCTCTTTTTATTTTTAAGTGTATGTAATTTTGCGGCCTGGGCCCAACCCAAACCTATTCGCCTGATTGTGCGCGGCGACGATATGGGTTACGCGCACACCGGAAACGAAGCCTTGCTGAAAGCCTACAAAGAAGGCATTCAAACCTCCATCGAGATTCTGGTGCCTTCGCCCTGGTTTCCGGAAGCGGTTAAAATGCTGCAACAAAACCCCGACGCGGATGTTGGCATTCATCTAACCCTGACGAGTGAGTGGGATCATGTAAAATGGCGCCCTTTAACAACCGCTGCCAGCTTGCGCGATCGCGATGGTTATTTTTACCCCATGATACAACCTAATAGCAACTACCCGGGCCTGGCTGTTACCGAAAATGCCTGGCAACTGGCCGACATTGAAAAAGAATTTAGAGCCCAGATTGAATTAGCCCTGAAAAAAATACCGCGCATTAGTCACGTATCGGGGCACATGGGCTGCACGGCCTTCTCCGAAGAAGTAAAAAACTTAACTAAAAAGCTAGCTTTGGAATATAACATTCACATAGATCCTAAAGAGCATCAGGTTACTTCGGTAACCTACGAGGGACCCAAGCAAACGGCCGCCGAAAAAAAGCAAAGTTTTTTAAATATGCTCCAAAAACTGGAAGCCGGTAAAACTTATATTTTTGTAGACCATCCGGGGCTGGACTCCGACGAAATCCGGGGAATTTCACACATTGGCTACGAACAAGTAGCTATTGACCGCCAAGGAGTAACGGATGTATTTACCAATCCGGAAGTAAAGGCGTTTATCCGCCAAAAAAACATTCAATTAATAAGTTATAAAGATTTAGTTTCGGTAAAGAAGCCGGCAACGAAATAATCAGAATAACTTTCCCTTTTACTCTTCTTATTATAAAAGACTCGTTAAATTATTTGCCGGTCGCTGGTTTTAATGGTTTACTGATTGTCTTTACTCCGGAGAAGACTATTTAAATTACTACTACAAACAGTTTTCTCCGGAGTAAAGGCAGCTTTAAAGATATTTGTTTTTAGTGTTTGACTAAGCAGACATCTTCTGTTTTTAGCGATACAACGGCTAGGGAACACGCTCAAATTTATTGGGCTTTTAAACGCCGGCATTTACCAAATGGCGTTTTGCTTGTTGCACGTGCCTTTCGTTGTGCGCAATCAAAAACTGCAATACATCGCCTAGTTTTAACTTTACCCATTTAGTAATAGAAATCGGAATTTTAATTGTGTCCAGGTCCGCCGTACGAGCTTGATTTAAATAGGTCAGTAAGGTTTCCTGTTGTTGAATAAACGCAGCCACTACCGCCGGAGCATCTAAATCTGGCCGTGGAATATGATTTTTAAAAGCCTTCATTTTTTTGGTTCCGGTGCTGGGCTCCATGAGGCGGGTAAAGTACGTACCTAACCAGGTGCTGGTAAACGTATGGGGGTGGGCAGCCTTGTTGGGCTTACTTAGCCCTTTTGCTATTTGGGGCAGGTAATAATAACCGTAGCCGTTTAAATGGTCTAAACACTGGGCCATGCTCCACCCCCCGTCGGGAGCCGGCTGAAGCAACACGGCATCTGGCTCGTTCTGAAATATTTTTACGGCCTCTTGCAGGTGGCTTTCTACGCGCCGTTCCAAGCAATCTAGAAATTGATTTTTATTTACCGGTGGCATAATAAGCGATAGTTTTAGATTGGTTCGATTTTTTGAGGCTGGTAAAAAGACTAATAGCGATTATAAAAAACACGGATTCAATGCAGAGCCATTGTTTGCCAAAATTACCTAAAGGCCCTTCGGTAAAAACGGTGATGAGGCGCGATAAAGCATAAAAGCCCCAGAGCAGGCTCAGAAAGGCCAGGCCATTTGGCAAATTGGTCCGCATTAGGTAAATTAAACTGATAAAAAGCGTGAGTCCTACTCCCCCGTACACGCCCCGGATAGAGCTAAAAGCATCCGTATTGGGTAACTGTACCGCTACTAAATCCATAACCGCTTGCGGACTAAAAAATGCCATTCCGCTTACCGCTAACAAACTAATGGCCGATAACCCGATAAAACTTTTAGCCGCCATTGTAGTAAATTTTTGTGTTTGCATGATTCTGTTCTTTTAAGTTTACCAGGCAAATATGGCGCGGCGCCGGAAAGTAAATATTGGTAAATACCAACAATTTTAAATTTTTACTTTATTTATAAGCTTACTGAAATTAGTAGCCTCGATGCCTAAATAATTAGCCAGGTATTTATGCGGCACCAACTGCAAAATATGCGGACTGCGCTGTAACAATTTTTTAAATTTTTCTTCGGAAGAATAACATTGCAGCTCCACCAATCTTTCGAGCACTCCCGACAAAGTATTGGTTAATCCTTGCCGGATCATATAACTTAAGGTAGATCTTTGGTTAATTAAGGCTAATAACTCGGGAGCAGGGGCCCGCAGAAATACCGAGGGCGTAAGCGTTTCGTAGTAATAACGCGAGGGTTGCTGCAGCAAGAAAGCATCCAGCACGCCGCCAAAAGAAGGAGCATAGGTAAAAACCAAGGTGGCTTCCCGGTTTTGTTCGTCGTAATAAAAAACCCGTTGCACACCTTCCACCACAAAATACAAGTACTTTTCGGCTTCTCCAGCTTGCGTCAGAACTTCTTTCCGTTTGGCTGTAAACGGTTTCCAGAATCCGGCAAACGCTTCCCAGTCGGCCGGAGGCACCGGGTACAAAGCATCTATTACTTTCTTTAATTGCAGCAGCGGATCGGACATCCAAATAAGCTTAAAGGTAAACAGGCTAATTGCTTTCTGAATCGTAAGAGCACGCTAAATATACTTTTATTTTTATTTCAAGCGCAACCGCAAAACACTAATCACCCGGGGTAAAACAATAATTTATAAATCAAATTTTTAAATTCAGGATAGCGATTTCGGGATGACTACCAGTATTTACTCTTGTAACTTCCTATTTTTTTTAAGAAATAAGCAGGCGTTTATTTAGTAACTCTTTGTAATTGGTTGCGTTGGTAGAGAATTAAAACCTATAAAGCTTATTTCATGAATAATAAACCAATCGGGCCCACGGCCCACGGCCTCATCGACTATGGCTTTGTAACGTTGCAAACCTTGGCGCCCAGCTTATTTAACTTTAAAGGCTCCGCTAAAACGCTTTGTTATGCTTTTGCCGGTACCCAGGGAATTTTAAATATTTTCACGAACCACCCGGTAGCTGTAAAACGTTTGGTGCCATTTAAGGTCCACGGGCAAATAGAAACCCCCTTTCTGCCGGCTTTAATTGCCCTGCCCCTGCTTACCGGTGCGCTTAAACAACGGTATGCCCAGGCTTATTTTTTTACTTTCTTTGGTGTAGCTTTAGCTAATTATTTGCTAACGGATTACCAGTACTACGAAAAGAGAAAAATTGCCGGAAATATCCCGGAATAATTTAAAAAAATTGACGGACACTAATTAAAATTTCGGAAAAACTTTACTTGTGTTTACAATAAGAAAGCAAAAAGCCGCTAAAATTTTAGCGGCTTTTTGCTTTCTAAGAAGGTTGGTGGTTGATAGATTAAAATTTAAAAAAATCCGGGTTATTCGGTTACTTTAAAGCTTATAGATAAGGCCGTGCCCGCCGACCCGGTTTTGTTAGCGCCGGTGTAAGGAGTTGCCTTTAAAGTATAGCTTCCTACGGTTGGCCGCCAGGGGGCGTAGTTGAGGTTAGTATCACCAAATAAGGCATAAGGGGCGGTTGTTTCGGTTTTGGAAAAGGTTTTAGCTCCAGAAAGGCTGAACGTAACACTGCCCGCGATAACGTTGGTATTGGCCCGGACGTTTAAATTGCGGGTGGGCAAACTAGATAAATCTAAAGTGGCGCCATTGCTAAAGGTTTGAATCTCGCGGTCAGTATCTGCATTAATCAATGTAAAACTTACTACTTTCTGGCCAGTATCACCGGAAGAATTGTCCCCGCCGGAATCATCAGTAGAATCATCACCAGAGTCGCCAGAATCATCCTCATTAGAATCATCGCCGGGAACGGGTGTGTTGGTGCCGCCGGAGCCGGATGGTGCAACATCGTTGTAGCCGGCACTACCGCTACCCACCCGAATATCATCTATATACAATACGCGTTTAGTAGCTTTGTACCAGTTTCTCTTGTAAATACCCATTTTGAGCATTGGCGAAACGCCATCGTTGTAAGAATTAGGTCCATAATAATCAACTACTTTTTTTCCGTTTATCCACATTTGCAGTACCCCATCGGAGCGGTACGAATGTTTCACGTGATATACAATATCTAACCACTTATCTTTGGTAACGGCCCCTAAATCAAATTCTTTTTTCCTTGCGCTTTCGTCGAAATTCTTTGGGAAGTCCAGTTTACTGTTAATACTAATCTGCCTCTGATGGCGGCTAAAGAGATGGGGGGACCCGGGCTCCTTCTCCTGAATCTGGAGTGCCATGAAACTGCGTAATTATATCCCAGCAGCCACTTCTATCATCGGTAATCCAGCTACTACTTGGCATATACATACTCATCCCATACCAACCATTAATAGGTGTATGATCCTTCCAATAAACTTCCGATCTAATGGCACTTCCTTCTTTTCTTAATTCAAACCGGGTAGATCGGGAACCACTTCTGGCAAGGGAGTTAGTGCTCCCAAAAGCATACGAAGCATAGCTTTGTCTGGGAAATAAGCCACTTAACGATGGTTCTATCCGCTCTTCGGCATACAAGTTATCGCGGCTTCTATCGGCAGAAGTAATGTACGAGAGACTTTCAATACCAGATTCCAGACTGGCTACCTCTTTGGGCTCCACATTTTCTTCTGTCTCGCAGGCAGTAGTAAATAAAGAAAGTAAAGCAATGGAGAATAGTAGTTTAGTTTTCATAAAGGGTGGATAAGGTGGAACATGCATTAAAATTTAAAAAAATCAGATTCCGGAACAGAACTTACTAGTTAATAAAGCACTCCGGAATTGTATACTTACTATGTATAACTCTTGCATTTTAAAGCCAACAATTACCAATTAAAAAACCGTAAATTTAATTAATACGCTCTATCAAAAAATAATTGATGCTGATACAATATAAAATATCTAATAAGTTGCAACCTTTTTAAATTATTGTATTTCTGGTTCAAACTTAGAGCTTATAATTTTAAACGCAAAACTTTTTTTAAATTTATTAGAATATTACCGATTTTTACTTTAATATTTATAATTATAGTATTTAAATCAAAGGAATTAGCTGTTTAACAGTAACTCAATCGCTTCTATCATTCTCATCGGTTAATTACAGCTTATATAACAAATTTCAGAAAATAAAAATCAAATGCAGATTTAAAAAAATTGCACTATTATTATAATAATAAATCATCATCCAAAAATAGGTGGCAAGCATTAATTGTATTTTATTTATACAGAATAATTGGGCAGAAATAAGGATAAATCAAATACTCTCTTGATAATGGACATAAACGGGCGCCGCCCTACTAATTTTATGCCAAAAAATTTAAGGGGATCAAATAAGTGTAGAATTTACACCAAGAGAACTTATACGAAATAAGGGTTTGCCAATAGTGTGGAACTATTACCCAGTTTGTAGAATGTATCTACACTAAAATTCCAGGAGATAAGTTATTAAATTTTAAAAATCAGCCGCTTAGCCTTATAAATACCGCAACAAAATTAGCATTATTTTAGCACCTGTTTAACAATCTGGTTCCTGAACCTAGATGTGAGGATTACATTAAAATTAGACGGAAAATAGATGCACTTTGCTTTTTGTCGGGGTCAGAAGAAAATACACCTTTAAAAAACAATAACCCTATTTCAGTTAAAAGCCCTTGATCCATCAAAATGCTTCCGCAGCAACTCTGAATGAACAGGGGCCTTGTTGGTAGTATTACAAAGCTGTTTTCAGAGATAAACCAGCTTTATACCACTATTAATTTTATTTGAATAAACTTTAGAACTAATTAAAAGGACCAATTGAAAGATACATCCCAATGTTGAAAATACAAGGTTAAATTACTGATAATTAATTTATTATAAGTGCTTTGCCGAAATTAATTTAGACTATCATTGGTGATATCGTACTGATCATCAAATGTATATAAACCGAACAACGAACAACGAACAACTAATAACCAACAACTACTTATTTTATTTTGTCTTGATACTGGTGTCTAACTACTTGTATCCATTTACTTAGTTTTACGAAGGAATCACTCTTAAAAAGCATTCAACCTTTCACCGCAATTTATTTTTTGATTTGGTGAACCAATAGCATAGCTTAACTTTCATTAACTCAAATCCGGCCGATCTTTACTCTATACTAAAGGATCGATTAAATCAAGCCCATTTTTTTCGGTAAGTTACCTTAGCCAGAATTGATTGGTTCTTTGTAATTACTACAGTACTCCATAATCCGACCCTGCATGGCTGCACCAGTAAGCGCGTTTTTCCTGATTTTTTAAATTTGGTTATGCTTTGTTCATGCCACAAGAATATTCCCAAACCGGTGCTTCTGACTAAATAGCAATAAGCCAGAAGCAACGGTTTGGCTGCAGATAACCACCGCTAATCCCGTGGACGATATTTTCATTAGTAAACTCAGTAGAGCTGTTTGGAGTCAATGGAGACAATTTTGAAATTTACTTTCTTGCCTTTTTCGTTATCGGGAGCCGCTAAGGTTTGACTTGTATGCGCCCGCACATTCGTAAAATCCAGACTTTCTTTGGCTACTAATCTATCGTTCTTACGCAGGTATTCTATTTCTACGCGAACAAGATCCAGGTCGTATGCCGAACTGTTCTGGACGGTAATTTCCAAATTTTTGGTACCATTACGGCGCTGCTTGGCAATTACGTTACTTTTCACCGTTACTAGTTTGTAAATATCCACCGTCGGGTGGGTAGAATAACCATCTGATTCCGGCTTTACGGCAGGCTTCGGATCATTGGGCTTCGGTTTGGGTTTATATGGCTTTGGTAGTACCGGTTTAGTTTTATTGGGTTTAGGCTGGTCTTTGGAAGCACCCAGGTTGTTCAGAGTATTATTATCCTGGCTGGGGTCCGATTTTGGAGTAACGGTGGGTAAATAGGTCGATTGACTATCGGCACTGTTACTGGTGGTGGGCTTTCCGATGGTATTTTCAGCTAAGGATGGTTGCTCGGTTTTACTATTCAACTTCTTTTTAAAAGTCAGGTTATTTGCGGTATACACCGTGTCCTGCTCCACCAGCAAAGCCAACCGTACGGGAATACTATCCTGGGTGGTGTTTACCGCCGGTACTACTACCCGCATAGAATCAGGCGAAAGCGTGATAATTTTACCCGGTAGGGCATTAAATAACACCTGCACGTTCCCGGCTTCTTCCGGAAGATTTTCACCCCGAATACCCAAGGTTTGGCCTTCTACTAAATCTCCGCGCAAGGCTAAAACTTTTATTTTTTTCCGGAAAAGAATACCCGAGGCCACTACCCCTAAAATACCAGCTATTGCCAGGAATAATACGGCCATTGCCAACCGAATGTAGCGTAACTTACCCGGGTCGGGGGTAATGGGTTTTATAATAGAGACAGGAAGTACGCTACTGCGGGTTCGGCCATTTTTGTTGGCTGCCACCAGGTAATAGGTAATGGAGGTAGCGCTTGCATCGTAATCTTCTTTTATGTCCAAGCTCCCCTGGCTCTCTAAAATATTGGAATATAACTGATCGTTGCGGTAAAGTTCTACCTCGGTAGCGGCTGCCACTTCCCATTTTAAATTTATTTTTTGCCCACCGATAACCTGCGTGGTATTCGCCTCAAATAGTTGAATAGTAGGTTCTTTCGCGGGTTGATCAGGATTTATAGGCTTAAAAGGCTCTGGCTCGTATGGTTGCGTATCTGGTACTGGCGTCGTTTCTTCTTCCTGAATGGGCCAAGTTTGCTTATCAGGCGCGTCTTCTTGGTTTAAACTAGGCTTTGGATTAGGCATAAATGCTTGCTCCATAATGGTTACGCTGACGGGTGCGCTCATTTGTTCGCCGGCGTTGCTCGTGGCGCGTAACGTAAACGCTACCGTCTTGGGTCGGCCATCGTAATTTTCTCTTAGCTCCAGCGTATTGGTACCCGACCGTATTTCCTGATATAAAACCCCGTTCCGGTAAAGCGTTACTTGGGTGGCGTTCACTACTTCCCAGGCCAGGGAGAAAGATTGCCTCGGCGCCACCTGTGCGTCGCTCACTTTAAAGGCTACAATCTCGGGCAAGCGCCGGGTAGGCTGGTAAGGAATCTGGTCATTTTGAATGATTTGGCGGATGATCAGCTCTTTGGTAGCAGAGGCGGTCCGTAGTGCTTGGCCTTCTTTGCTTTCGGCCAGTGCTTGCGTAAATAAATCCTGGAAGCTGGTCGAGTCCGTGTCCAGTAATAATTGGGGTAGATTATCGTAGAGCTCCGTAGATTTATAATCGTAGCGCTTATCTTGCAGGGCTAATTTTAAACGTAAAACTAAAAACAAGATTTGCAGGTAGTTCAGAATGGCGCCGCTTAAATCAGCGGGTCTCATATTTTTATAACCGAGCTGTTCTTTGTAAAATTTTAATACCAATGCCCAGTATTGCTTATCGCCGTACATATTATTGTGCGGCACCTCGGCCAAGGGCTGCACACTGTCCAGGTCGATGAGTAAGAAACGGCCATTAGCTTCCGCAAAAATATTTTTCTCGCAAAAATCTGAAAACCAAAATTGGCGGGCGTGCAAGGCTTCAGCGGCATTAAATATATCCAGGGTTAGCCGATGTAAATCTAGGGCAACATTGCGGTTAACGGCGGCTTCCAAGGTTTGACCTGCCAAAAATTCGTAAAAAATGTAATAGATGGATTTGTTATTTTCCGCTACTTCTACCACATCGTAAATCCGGGGCAGGTTGGGGTCAAATTTTCCCTTCAGCTGCACCAGCAAATCCCAACCCGAAATATCATCGGGCCTTTTTTTCTCGAAACGTTTTACAAAACACGTATATTTCCCGATATCTACCGGAAATTTATAAGGGTCGCCCGAGGCAAAGAGCCAACCATTCGGATAATCGGAAATATAGTCGTATTCTCTTTCTTTAATAACAACTTTCATAATTGAGTTACTTAGAGTTTAGTGTTGGAAGCCCCAGCCCCTCCCCGATGGAGAGGGGAGCTCTGTTTGCATCAAACATCCCTTTAGCTAAAGCTTAGGGCACTACAAGAAGCAATAATTTACATATTACAATGTCATAAATAGCTCCCCTCTCCACTGGGGAGGGGCTGGGGGTGGGGCGCTTGCCGGATTTCTACAAAGCAGATCGCTTTATCATCGGCAGTACCTTGCAATTGGTAAATAATGTCTTCGCGCATGGACTCTAGCGACTTATCGGCCAGTTCGCGCAGCCGGGTTTCGGTTTCTAAGCCAATGCCGTCGGAGAAAGCCGCCAGCGCATGTACCTGACTGTGTTGAATAATCTCGAACTTGGGCGTATTATGCAAAATATCGAACTCCCCGGCCGGATTAATGATTAATCGGAAAAAGAGCCGGTCGTTACTGGCTTCGTTTTTGGCGAGCAGCGGGGTTTCCAGAAGGGCGGCTTGGTTTTGATGCGGTTGGGTATACAGCACCATTTTGCAATCGCCGGACCGGTAAGCCGTTAAATTGCCGGCTAAGCTGAGGGTGCCAAATAAAAGGGTGGTGGCACACTCCGGAATGTTTTTATTTAAAATATTGGCTTGAAGAACAGTTTGTTCCTCCGGGGGCAAATCTTGCAAGTGCCGAAGCCAATCTGTTTTTACGGCCGTAATCGCCTGGTTCAACACCTGCTCCAGGGAGGTTGTGGAGAGTTGAGTAAAGGCCATTCGCAGTTTATTAGCTATGGATTGGGCTAGTAAACGGCTCGAAAAATATTCTTTTTTATCGATTGGATGGCGCAGGCAATACTGGTCGGAGGTGCCATCGAGTACCCACAACAATAGTTGCTGCTGGTTGGTGACCAAACCACAAACATCTTCGCCTAAATCTTTATCGGCCTCCGGGTCGCTCATGTATTTTTTACGGGGCCCTGCTGTCAGCAATAATTCCGTAAAAAAATAAGATCCGGCGGCGGAAATTCGGGTATCCGGCACCGGCATAGATGCCGGCGGTAAGTTTGGCAGCGGCCCAGGAGAGTTTATTTCGAAAGGAAAGGACTGACCATCCTGGTTCCGGAACAAAGATTCTTGAGTACGGCCGCTGTTTTCACTTTCTGTTGTTGATGCCGCCATTGCTTGTTCCCGGCGCGGCAGACCTGGTGTTACATTTTTAGCATCCGGAGCGATTACCCGAACGGAAAAACGTAAAAAACGGCTGGCAGCCCATAACAAGCCGTATAATCCTATTAAAGCGCTACCTAAAATAGCCAGGTTTTGCCAAAACGGGTTTACTTCAGAATCTTTAACCGGTGCTCCACCCAACGGAGATTTCGTTGATAACTCTGGTTGGCTAGCTTTGGCAAAATTGTTTGAGACCGCTCCCCCACCGGATAGCTGCCACTGCGCGCTTTGAAAAGTGCGGCTTGCTGTTTTTCCGGATTGGCTGGTTTTTGCCTCGTTCGTAGAATCTAAAATTAGCCGGTAATCCCTGAAAATAGTTTTTGTACCAGCCCGGCCACTCAGGCGCATTTGCCACACGTGTGGTGGCGCTGGGTTAGCGCTTACATCGGGTAGCCATACCCACACCGAATCCTGGAAAGTTAATTGCGAATCAGTTTTTAAATTTTTTACCGGCAGGGCTACTTTCGGTATTTTTTTAAATTTTGGTAGGTCCGGGCTATCTAAAACAATTTTTGTTACCGAAACGGCTGGCTTTGATGGGTTAAGCTTTACATCAGGCTTTTCTTTTTTACCTGCGGGGGATTGGTACTTTCTGCTGGCGTTACCCGAACGGTATCCTGCCACCCAAAAGTAAGCGAAAGATTCAGGAGCCAGGCCGAGGCGGTAAAAGCGAGCAGATGCATTTTTTTACTTAATATTACCGGTAGAGTTGTTTTTCGAGGCACCGCGGACAAAAGCCGGAAGCGCCGGAAGCCATCCGGAACAAATATTTTAAGATGTTTATCTTAGCCGGATTGTTAAACAAGAAGAATTGCCGCTCATCGTGAATGGGGCATTCGCTCAGTAAACTTTGCAATTCCTGGCAGCCTTCGTCGGTTTCGTTACCGAAAAATGCGCCTATAACAATATCGTGGTTCAGGCCCACAATGGGATTTAGCTTAAACGGATTAGCTTTTAAAATTTTATTTTTCTGGGCATCGTACTGCATGCCGTCGGTGTAAATTAAAACCCGCACATTGGCAATAGATAAAGAATCGCCGGAGCTTTTTAAAATGATCTGCTTCATGGGGGCGTAATCCCGCACCTTAAAATCAGGTAATTGCTTTTTCATGAATTTATCTACGAAAGAGTAAGCTTGCTGCAAAGCCCGGTTAATGTCGGTGCCCTGCTGCATCGTATACAGTTCGTCGTAGAGGTAGTTGGCAAACTTTTTCACGTCCTTATCAAAGCGGGTCAATAAATTCGCGACCGTATCCACGAACATCAGTTCTACCCGATCATCAAATTTAAAAGCGGCCACGTAGGCATTGGGGTTATTTTGCATGCGTTCCAGGTCAAAGATGCCGCTGGCCGCGCTGGTAGCAATTAAGCGCATGCGCGTTAGAGGGCTACCCGGAAAAGCCTGATCGGTCATGGAAGAAGAAGCATCCATTAAAATCACGCACAAACCAACCTCCGCCATTAATTCTTTTCCCCCATTGCCCATCGGAAGGTCTGGCTTGGTGGGTGCATCCGGGAAGAAGTCTTCTTTATCTGCATCTTCCACCAACACTACCCTTTCTTCCACAATGCCTTCGTATGGGGGACAAATGTTGCAAAAACCATCTTCGGTTGGCTCATCAAAAACGTGCGCTTCGTTGGTAAGGCAAACCCATTTCTTAGATTTGATCATTATCTAGGTTTATATAAGTAGCTCCCGCTAGCTACGCAGGAGAGTTTTTTTAAATTTTAATGCCTCTTGGCTCTTAGATTTTTTAAATTTTTTAATTTGAAAGCTTAGAAGTTGAATTTCTCCGGATAAATCCCCATCGGAAAAAATTCACAGACTTTAAATCCAGAATAATTTTAACTCTCAACTTTTACCTCACCATTCTACCTGCAGCATTTTTTTCATCCAAGGCAATTTTATCAAGGAAAAACCCCAAGGAATAGTACTGAGCAATACATCGTGCCCTTGCCGCTCCACTTGTAAGGTCCAGTGCGTATCTTTTTCGGTTAGTATGCCGGAACGCTGCAAAAAAGATTCGCGAAAACCCGCGGGAGTAGTGTTTTTTAAAGCTTTCCAGTGTTCAATTACCGCCTGTAAAAGCTTCTCGGCTTCGGTAACTTCGTTTTTGGTGAGCCGCACCGGGGCAGCCAGGCAATTATTAAGGTTAAAGCCACACAGCACTTTATTCAAAACCAACGCATATTCCGGATGGTAGCGCCTGCCCGTAACCAAGTGCTGCACCACCTGCAACGCCCGGGTGGCGGTATATATATCTTTAAATTCTTTGTTTTCTACATATTGTAAGCGGCTGAACAAACCGGGCAAATACGGAGCTATTAAACAAAGACCCGCATTTTCGACGTAAAATTTAGGTGAACCCTTATCCGATAGAATAGCTGAATAATCGTCCTGCGTAGCTACGGGCCGGGTGTTTAAAACTGCTAAACCGGGGGCGGGCAACTCCGCTAATTGCTGCAAAAACAATAAACTTTGGGTGGGTAATTTTATTAAAATCCGACGTAAAATCTGCTGCTCACTGGGCGTGTGGCACGCGCCCTTTTGTAAAATATCCCGCAGCACGGCCTTTTCTTTAGCCGGTAAGTGGTGTATAACGGTATCAAATTGGGTTTGCAAGGCCCTTATATTTCCGATCAGGCGAGTATTGGCCGTCCGGTTTTTGGGAGTGGGCTGCCCGACGCTAGTGGCCGGCATTTTTAAAAATAAAGGTTGAAAAGCCGATACATTCGCCAGAATGGGTAATAATTGCTGGTGAAGTAAAGCCGGATTTTGCAGCAAAGTGCGAATAAGTTGTTGCCGTTCCTGCTGGGGCAGCGCGTGTTTTACAAAAATTTGTCGCAGGTTTCGAACATCCTGCGGCGTTAACTGCTGGAGCCAATCCCGAAAAGCCGGACTTTCCGGAGTTAGTTTCCGGATTAAGGCTTGTAAGGGTTTATGAACTACTGGCCCGGGCACCTGCCCCAATAAGCTTCCCGGATCCGGAACCTGCCGAACCGGACTAACAAGTACCGGAAATGGGAACACGGGCTGATCTTCTGCTTGGGTAGAGTTATTCTGTACGTTCGGCAGCAAATTAGTTTTAGCTGCTTCAAGGGTAGCCGGCAGTAAAAAGGCCAGCGCCGGTACTTGTTTTTTTAAATTTTCGTCCTCCTGCTCAGCTGTTCCCTTCTCTTTATTTACAAGCAAGTAATTCCTTTTAAATTCTGCCTCCGGCTTTGGGGCGGCATAAACCGCCGTTGTTGGATTGTAGTAATTTATTGGCGTAAAAACACGATTACCCGCTTTATTCCAAGTATTCCCGGTATGGCTCAATAGTGCGGTAGGGGGTTCACCGGCAAATACCTTTACCGGTTTACTCCGGAAACCGGGGTAAGTGTTGGTTAGATTGCCCGAATCTGGTTTTGTTTGATCCGGGGAGGAACCCGGCTTGATTTCCGGATTATTTTGGTTCTTACCCGCACCTTGCTCCTGCCCAGCCGGAGCGCTAAGGGGTAGCGCCTGGTTTGTGGAAACACTTGGATAATTATTCAGAGTAAAAAATACGGAACCCTCCTGGGGAAAATGCGGCGAGGTGGGTACCGGGGGTAAGGCTAATGGATACAATAAAAATTCTAATTGGTACCCGGTGAGCAGTTGCAAAGCTTTTTGTACCCGCTGCTTTTCAGAACGGCGATGCTTGGCGTTTTCTTGGGTAAAATAAGCCTGTACTACCTTAAAATCCGGTTCGGAGAGCCAATCGAAAAGAGCGGCTTGCTGCACCCAGTTTAAAGCCGAAAGAGCCAGTAACTTTTGCACTAACGCGGCTTTTTGGGCATGGGCCCTACTTACCGGAAGTTGTTGAAAAAACAATTTGAGCCGGGCTAATTGCTCTTTTGAAAATTGACTTAGCGAAAAAGAAAATCCTGCTTTTTGCCACGGGTTGGCAGCATTTGTGCGGACGCTTGAGCCCGCCTGCGGGCTTAATTGATTTATTAAAACCCGGGTAGTGGGTTTGCTAACGAATGCCAGCCGCTGCCAAATGATGCTGCCGGAAGGCTGCGTTTCCAGGAAATTTTTAAAAAAAGCGGGTTGCTGCGTTATTATCCGGCGAATAAGTGTATCCAGCGGAATTGTTTGTTTTTTATCGGCCCACCAAGGTAAATCGCCGGTCATTAAAAAAGTTTGCATCAGTTCCCAGTCCTGGTGAAAACTAGCCTTTGGTTGGTTATTGGTAGCGAGTAGGAGTTCATTATAAGCAACGGGCAAAGTTTCTAGTTCACTATCCAGCACGGCCCTTATTGGAGCGTTAGCGCCCGAAGAACCGGCCAACGCATTACTATTGGATGGTGCCGGAAAGTTGTGAAAGAAATAAGGCGAACTATTTCGCTGCCCTGCTTTGTTTTTATACGCGAGCAATTGTTGCGTTAAATCACGCTCCAAGTTTTCCAGGGTTGCCGGCTCACCAAAAGTATCCGGATTTATGTCGCCCAGGTCAATCTCTATCTTTTCTATGTGCAGACTGGTATGCGTAAATTGTTCGGTAACTATTTTATAAAGGAGATCATGGAATTGCGGGGCCACGTAATGCAGAAACTGCTGCTGCACGTTTTTGGCCGTTTGCTCCTGGGAGCAAGTAAACTCAAATATTTCTTTATTAATCGCTATCGTTTGCATGGCTCCCCTATTTGCGTAGTTCGTTTAATTGGTAAACTAAGTTATTCACTACTTCGGTGTTGGCTATATCAGCCTGGGGTAGTTCTTCCAGCCAGATTTTGTAGGCTTCTTCTAATTCGCGCATTTGCTTGTGATTAAGCCAGTACACCTGCGGATAAATGTGCGCCGGCGTTTCCATGTAAATGGTTTTTTCGAGCAAATGCATAAAGGTTTTATTCCGGAAACGGGCCGGCCACTCCGGGATAACAATAGAAATTTGAAAGGAATACGGATCGGCTTGCGCCACCAATGCATTTTCTTCTTCGGGTTGATTACTTCTTTTTTGCAGCTCAAACGAGAAAAAGGCCACTAAACTATTCAGCTCCGCGTCTAAGTCTTCTGGTTTGCGGTAACGTTTTTTACTTTCGGCCAGTACCCGATCTACATCAACTAAACGGAAGATATTATAACCATCGGCGTTTTGATCGATAACGAAGTTGGCCCGGTCTGAGGCAAACTGCCGGATTTGCTCCAGCCGACGCGTTAAATGTTTATAAAACAAAAAATCTTCGTTTATCCCTAATACTTCGTCGTAATCTTCTTTGGTAAGGCTCAGGCGCCAGTTGGTTTTTCCTTCGTTTTTGGTATTAATAATCCGGAATTTGTACACGGGGTCGGTGGGTTTGAACCCGGTTAACGCCTGTATGGCCGGAGTAGCATTTACCGACAGAAATTCTACGGTGTCGGCATTTAAAGCATTGCCCCTTTTGCCCGACCGTTCGCGCGCGGCTACTTTGGGCCGCAACAAAATATGTTCAATCACGTGAAAGTTTTCGGCGCGGGAAAAGTTAGTAAGCACGGTTAAAGTCCGATCAAAACTGGCTTCAGAATCCACTTGCTTGGCAAACGACTGACTAGCTACGATTTCGTAGTCGTTTTCCTGGGTAAATTTTTTGAGGTGATACTGCCATTTATCGCGCCGCCCTTCTTTTTCGTACAAATCCGGGTTGGCGCCGTGCATCAGCATATAATTTAAAATTTCTTCGGCTTCGCTGCTAAACTCAAATTCTACGCTGCGTAACAAAATAGTATCTCGATTATCCGGGTCGGTTAGCACCACCACATAGCGTTTCACCTGGTTATCCAGCGTGGTTTCCTGAATAAACAAGGCATCTTGGGCAATAAATTTTTGCGTATAATCCGGAATGCCGAGCAAGCGACAAATGCGTTTTTTAAGGCCGCTCACGTTAGCGCTGTTCCAAACGGCTTCGGGGTTACTGTAATTAAAGCCTTGACTCCGGTACGCGCTAATAACCACGTAATCTTTTAAAAAGGCGGTTTTATCTGTAATTAGTTGTTTGTTGGCAGCCTTACCGCCCGAGGCCTGCATAAAATAGTTGTATTTAGTGAAGTCTTCCGCCATGCGGCCCATTAAATGGTCGAGCAAACGATTGCGCCGGACCTGGTAAGCTTCTTCGGTTTCGGCCAGATTGCTTTGTTCTTCGGCAAATTTTTCGTAATCCATAAACAATGCCGCCCGGTCCGGCACATCCGCTAATGTTTGCGGAAAATACGTGTGCTCCGCAATTCCTGTAAAGGAAAAAGTATCTCGTATGGCAGCCAGTTGGCCCAAGTAATCGGCTAGTATTTGCTCAAACACCATCAAAAAGCCCCGCAACTGTAAGGTAAGCCGTTGCCGGGGTTCTAATTTTTTTAATTGGTACAAGCGGTAAGCCGCGCGCACCTGCCGAATGTCCTGGTCCTGGGTTACTTGCAATAAAGGTTGGTTCACGGTTTGGGTTACCATTGCCTGAATTTCCTGGGTTGCTGGCGAAACAGAAACAGGATATTTCCGGTGATTAGTTAATAAAACGGCTATCTGGTCCGTAATAGCGGTGGCAGTGGTCCCGACCGGCAGCAAGGCCGGTAATAGCTCCGCTATCATGGAGGCATTTTCTTTATCAGTAGCGATTTGGTGCAGCATAAAATCTACTTCTTCCGGGGGCAAGCCCGGTTTTAGTAGTTCATCTATTTGCTCCCGCAAGGTATCGTCGTATGGTTTTTCGAGGCGCAAATGATTTAGCACTTCCCGCAAGGGCAAACCAACCTGCGCATCCAGCAATTCGTAAGCTGCCCGCTGCAAGGTTAGTTGGTCAAGCGGTGGGTCGAGGTACGATTCGGATAAACCGTAAACCGCTGGTAAACTTTTCTGCACCGGATAATAATCCAGCAGGTTCATGCATTCGCCCGTGGGCACGGGTAAATCTTTGCCGGCACCTTTTAGCCGCGACCGCAAGTTTGCCGACTGAAAAAACGAAAACAAAGCCTTTACCCGTTCTTTATTGGGCTGTTTTTCAGCCGCATTACGGTGCCGGTCGCCGCTGCGAACAAAGGTTATCTGGGAGTTATCGGTATCTAAACGGGGAGCTCGCTGACTGTCTTTCACGTTGGTTAGCCAACTCGTAAAATCGGAGAAAGCTGATTGGGACTCGAGTGGCAGGGTAAACTTTTTAATAGCAATTACCCCTTCAATACCCGAGATCAGGCGCATGATATCCGAGAGGTGTACATCTTTGTATTTCTTCGATTTTTCTAATTCGCTGCTTTCGATAAAGCCGTGCCGCAGCACGGGGCCCTCAAATATTTCTTCGGCAGAGTAGCCTTTGGCCAGCATTTGCTCCAGGCTGTAAAAAGTAACCGGCGGCGAAAAAAAGTTGTAAATAACTTCGTAAATGCGCGCGTTAATTTTTTCGATATCCTGGCCCTCACTTACCTGAATTTCGGCTCCCATTTTAAAATATTCGTATTCTATGGAAGTAACACTCACAAAATCTTCGCCCAAGTTGCGGTGCGCGTACAGCCGTTCTTTTATCTTCTGGGCAACTTCTTCTTCTTTTTTTTGAAAAATAATAGTGCTTTCGTACTCCACAAATACCTTGTACAATCCTTTCAGGCGCAAGAGTTCTCCGCCATCCCCGGACAAGCCGTAAGCTGGTTGGGCTGGGTCTGATTGGTTGTCTACTTCCTGCAGGTAAATGGGTATTTCGGTGTCGTCGCTTATTTCTATCCAGGCGTTGCGTACTCCTTCTATGTCAATAATTAATTTGCGGTAATCCAGTAAAGTTATGGGGTTGCTGGGCAAAACCTGGCGAGCCGTGAGAAAATGATTATTCGGCGTATCCTGGCTAGACTCCGGAGGAGTTAGCAAATCTTTGATATCAAACTGGGTGCGGTATCCTAAATCTGTGATAGCATAACAAAAAGCTTCCAGCAAGGTAATCCCGGGATCGTGGGTGTTGTAATCCGTCCAGATTTTGCCGGATAAATCCTGAATAAGCTTAATGCCTTCTTTGCGCAAAAAGTCATAATCTTCTGCCCATGACAGCTTATTTTCTTGATCAATGGTTACCGGTGCTGCCATGTTTGCTTTCAGGTTTTAAGTTGCAGGTTACAGGTTGTAAGGTTAGAAAGTTGGAAGGTTGTAAGTATAGCCCCACCCCCGGCCCCTCCCCGGTGGAGAGGGGAGCCTTCATAATTTAGTATTAAACTATTATAATGTAATGATTTGATAATCAAGTAACACAATTGGCTTTTGCCACAATTTATAATTAAAATATATAAAAGCTCCCCTCTCCACCGGGGAGGGGCCGGGGGTGGGGCTATATCAGTTCAATTTCGTGTTTGGGGGCCGATACCAGAATCGAGTGACCCGTGGTAAATTTGGTTTCGACCAACGAGGTTAGCTGATCAGTATCGACCGCAAATATTTTTTCGCCGCTATCGGTTTCGGTGTATTGCTGCATAATTAAATCTACCACGTAATCCACGTAATCGCGCTGATCGATAAAGTTGATGATGGACGAGGCGTATATTTTGGCCGAAAAAGCCAAAGATTCGGCCTGGCCGCTGGCCCAGGGAGTTAAGAACTGGATTAAATCCTGGTTAAGCTGCTGCAAATAATAGCCTTGATCTACGTTGGTGTGAAACTTTACTTTGCACCGGATAAATACCTGGTCGAGTTGCGGATTAATGGCGTGCACCTGCACAAAGGGAGCCGCGTGGGCGCGCAGTACTTTTTCAATGTTCCGGAGATCGATGTAACTCGTTTTGGGAAAAAGTAAGTTGCTGCCGTAGTAGTTTTTATTTCGTAAATCTGACACGGGTACCACGGTTACGTGCCCGGTTACAAATTGCCCGTTGTAGTAATTATTTAAACATTTTACTTTAAAAATAGCCGGAAAATGCGCCAGCACCAGCCGTTCGTAATCCCAATTGGTAACCGCTCGATTTTTATGCCGCAACCGTTCGCTTACCCGCGTGTAAAACATCGACTCATGCTCTTGTACCTGGCCATTAAAAGAAGAAACCGGCTGACTAACTTTTTTAACGGCAGGAATTTTATTAACCAGGTTCTTTATTTTATAAGCTTCCAGCGGTAAACTTAAATGCCGGGGGTCGTTGTCCTGATCTACGAATTGTACAAGGGCTGCCTGCGCTTTTAAACTTACCAGCCGCGGAAATGCGTCCGGATCGTGGGCAACACTGGCACACAGCCAAAATAAATCCGATGCGTTAAATAATAGAGAAGTATTGGAAGCATAAGCCGGTATGGCAAACTGCAAAATGCCGGTAGTTTGCAAACCATGCGTACTATCCGATATTAATCCATCTTCATTTAGCTTTTGCCATTCATCATTCCGTAAATACCACCAGTGTACCGGAGGCGGTTTTTTATCGTTCACCCGGGAACCTTCGGCTACCTGCACCAACACCGCTACATTTTGGTTAGGCACTACGTCGCGCAGCCCAATAAACAACATGCCTGGCATTACTTCGGTCCGCTGCGGATTATCCAGTAAGTTTTTCGGAAAAATAGAACTGGTTTTAATTAATCGGGCGGGAGCAGCCGGCGAACTGCTGGCTGGGGCATTAATCCGGAAAACTCCTAAAGGCGTAATATGAAAAAACTGATCGTCGTGGGCGTTAGCCGCTTTGGTAGCCGAGTAACTTAAGGCCAGGGCATTTACTAAAGGTGCGTAAGGCGGGGGTGGTAATTCATTCGACGAAAGCAGAATGGCTATTTTGCGAGCAATCATGTCGTTGATTACTTCATTGGCCTCCTGAAATTCTTTTTTTAACAATTCGGCCACTCCCACCGGATCCGTGCCGTTGCTTTGGCGTAAAGCCAATATATCATCTACCACGTTGGCTACCGTTTTCCCGATGGCATTACTGGCTTCGGTTATAATGACGCTCTCCAGTTCTTTATCGGAAGGTAAAATAAAATCTGCTTTGCTATTTACGGCTTCTTTTACTTCATTAACCACACTGGTGGTATTTTCCTGGTTTTTATCGTAGAAGATGGTGTCGTCGACTAAATTTACTTTTTTTAAAAATCGCAGGATGCGCTCGATATAGTTATCATCATTTACTAAAACCCGGCCTTCTTCTTCGGGCGTAATGTCTTCGGCTTCGGTGGCTGGCTTGGGCTTCCGCACGATTACATTGCTCCCATTCACCCGCCGGATCATTTCGCTTAAGCTATTCACAATCATGCCCCGGGCTTGGTTGGTATTCGGCACTTTTTCCAGGATATCGTACACCACCCGTAAAGAACCTTGGCGTTGGTCCATGTCTTCGGGCAGCTTTATGGTAATGCGCGAATCATAGAGGTGTTTTTTGACCACCTTATAAAAATCGACGGAGCCGTATTTGGAGTTTGCTTTTTCCATGACGGCCGTGGTAATTAATTGCGGGTAAATGCTGTGCCCAAAATCCGGATAATTTAATTTTAACCGCAAAGTGCCGTCTTTCCGGTCGGTATCCACGGCAGTTTCGGTATAGTTATCGCTCGGTTCCGGGTTAATCTTTAGTTTATGAAAATCGATCCGTAGCGATCGAAAATGCGGATCAACCGCGGTTTTATCAATGATGGAGACATCGTTTAGCTTTCGCCAGCGCTTATTATTTAAAATACTCAGCGTAGCTTTAAATTGGTGCGAATCGTAGGGCGGCAGGTATTTGCTATAATACGTGCTAAAATTATCCGGCAGGAGCCACTCCAGGTTTACCGAGAGCTTATCGATATTTTTGTAATATAAATCTTTACAACCCAGGTAAAAAGCCGAACCTACCTTAGGTACGGCCGAGAACGGGTAAAATGGTTTTTTACTATCCAGAGCCGCATCGTTATTTTCGATTAATAATTCTTTTACTCCGTCAAAACTAATCGGGGTATTTAGGCTGCCCACCTGCACGCGAATAGAAACCGCCGTAATTTTAAGCTGTTGCAATACGTTTAACTGTTGGATGTTTTCCTGAAAAACGGGATACTGCGGATCTTCGGGTAAAACCTGCCGACGGGGATATTTTAAAATAAACTGCGCTACGGGCAAGTTTGTCCGGAAGTTGCCGGGGTGAAGAGCCGGATCGTAAGCCACAATCGCTGATTCCTGGGTGATGGAAACACTAAATTTTAATTCTAAGGTGGTGGGGGCCGTTCGCGTTAAGGCGTGCACCGTAAGGTTGCTGGTAGCTTCATCGCTATTCAGCCAGCCTTTTTCGCCGGTTAGCAAAAGCCGCAGCAGCCGGGGGTTAAATTCTTCTACCGCAATGGGCTCCTCTACTTCTAAAGTAATTACCACCTTTCTTTCGCCTTTGGCCAAATAAAACTGCGTAGAAGCCATTCCAAAACCTATTTCGCTTAACAAAGCCGGTTTGGGTTCGCCGAAAATTTTCCAGGAAGCCATGCCCGGATCGGAGGCGGCCAAGTTGGTATCCAGGGCTTCGGTAAAATAATTGAGGGTTTGCTTATCGGCATCTTGTTGCATAAACACGGTGTGTACCGCCGCTACCTGCGCTTTATTAATGCTAATATCTTCTTGAATTTCGTAAATAAGTTCGGTGTTGCTTTGGTCTTTGCCAGCCGATAAAGCCGTTCCTTTTTTTAATGCACTTTCTGTAAACCCTTTGGCTAATTCAAAAACCACGTAGGTTTGATCGGGCACGGCTGGTTTGGTTTTTATTTGTAAAACTTCTTTGTAATAAAAATCCAGGTGCCGCTGGGGTAACTTATTCAGCTCTTGCTGCGCATAGCCATACAGTTTAATAAAGGCGATAAACAAAGCCAAATGCGGCGGATGATTTTGTTGCTGATGAACGGTTTCTTCGAAGTAGCCGTGGCAGTTGTTAATAATACTTTCGGAGGCGTGATAAACCGCATCAAATATTTTATTTAGTCGCCAAGAGGCACTGGTGAGTTTTTCTTCATCCGTGTTACCGGCAAACAAACGCTCCCGGGCCGGTATATTCTCCTTATCGCGCAGTTCCCAAACATTATCCTGCTGTAAAATACTTTTTACTTTTTCCCGTAAGCCACCCGGTCCCGTTTTTGTAAGGGAAATATTTAAATTTTTAAGAATATCGTTTATTTCCCGTTCATTGGCATCGGGCTGGCTATGCGTACTAAATAAATCTACCTGAAAATCGGCGGGGCGGTAAGGGGTACCGTTGAGATTGCGCGTATACAGCAGCATTTCCTGCAAGCTTTCCAGTTCCTGCTGTAAATAAGAGCTGATGTATAATTTCAGATCGAAGTTTAACGCGCTATCCGGAGCAGCAGCGTAATACCAGCTATTCAGCTTTTTAAACCGCGAAAATGTAAATTCCAGCAGTTCGGTAAAGTTGGCTAAGCTTTTATCCTGGTTAAAGAGTTCCAGAAGATGATCGTGGGTTTCTTTGTAGTACGCTGCGTTTTTAGTGGCAATGTTGGCGATCAGCAAAACGCTGTTATTTTTAAAAAAATAGTCCCAACTCTCCGTTAAAGTAACTTGGTCACGATCAGCGCTTACGTACAACAGGTGTTTGGCGTAGTGCTGCGCAAAGGCAATAAAGTCTTCTAGTTTCCGGTCGTCGATTAAAACAGATTGCGGATCCAGGGCCGGCAAAAACCGGTCGTACTGGGAAGTGCCTTCCTGTTTTAAAATATTACCAAAGCTTCGGAGATCTTTTTTCACGGGGTTTTAAAGTTGAAAGGTTGGAAAGTTGTAAGGTTATTAGTTATAGGTTTTAAGGTTTTGATCTTTGGATGTTTCTTCTTCTATCACGTAAAATGTTTAAAGCATCATGCTTTCAATTTTTTTAAATTTTCAACCTTCTAACCTGCAACCTGTAACTTGCAACTTTCCACTCACCACTCCAGATTAGTGGCTTCTTTTAGGTAAAATGGATACACGTAATTATAGCGGTTATTCGTAGCGGTTATTTTGTATTCAATAGCTATATCTAACCGGGCGGATTCTTCGGAAGGTCGAATTTCCACATCGGTAACAACAATGCGGGGCTCGTTAAACAATATTTCGTCGCGCACAATGGCTTCCATGTAGGTTAAAGTACTTTTGTTCATGGGCATAAACAGGAAACTCGACAAGGACGAACCGTAGCGGGAGTGCATGATACGTTCCCCGACGCGTGTGGCAAATAATACTTCCAGGCTGTTCCGGATGTCTTCTTCGCCGTTTAATAGAACTACGGTTTTTAAATCTTTCTGAAACTCTACCGGAAATTTCCAGCCGGTACCGGTAAAATTTTGAAGATTCCTATCCATAACTTATCCTCCTATATTTACCGTTAAACAACCCAACACAATCAGGCCGCCGTGTACAGTGCTATCGCCCAAGCGGGCCGCCGGTTTATTCCCGATCATCACGGTAGCAGATCCTTTTATAATAGAATCTGGTCCGCCGGCGCACACCAGCATGTCGCCGACCGTAGCGGCCGGCAAACCACCGATAAACACCGTAGGATTGCCGGGCGGCAAAATGGGCCCGCCCACGTGTGGCACTAAGCCGGTTACCATGGGGCAGGTATGCATATCGGTAATGCGGGCGGCGAAAGGCATTTTTTTTTAAATTTCTATTGTTGAAAGATTTTATTTCTGGGTGAAAGTTTTACCCTTCCGCCCTCCGGCCACCTTCCCTAAGAACAGGAAAGGAGAGGCAGTTTTATCTATTTACTAAGTACCCACTACCATTTACCAAGTAGCATTTACCGAAGATTGCGCCGGCTAAAAGAACAAATTAACATTGTTCCTGGTACTGGGCTGCGGTGGTTTGTTCTATAACACCTAAGGTTTATTTTTAACTTTTCTTCTATCGCGAGTGTCTTCGCCGTGATACTTATCGTCCGGCCACTGGCTGGTGGTACATTGATTGTATTTGGGTTTTAATTAAGTTGCTCTATAGCAAAGCAAAAGCTTTCTAGTTTACCCGGCCGGAGGCCTCCCGCATAGTAGACACGAGCGAAGACGCTCGCGCCAGTAAAATTTTTTAAATTTTTAGTCTACCTAACCTTCTAACTTTCCAACCTTCCAACCTGTAACTTGCAACCTGCAACTAATTAATATTCACGATAGAACCTTTTACTACGGTTTGGCCCGATGACTGCAGGGAGGCCGTGGCACTGCCTTCGGCACTGTACTTGGCTTGCGCTTTTCCTTCAATGTTTACTCCTTCCATTTTAATGTTGCCGCCCGCTGATTTTAAAGTTATGTCTTTGGCGCTTTCGATTTTAATGCCGGAAGCATCCAGCGTGATTTTGTTGTTGTTCTGATCCGATAGTATAATAGTATCTTGGTCTTCGTTAATCTCTATTTTTTTGCCTTTAGGGGTTTCCAGATTTATTATTTTCTTTTCATCGTTAAAGAGCAGCTTCATTTTGCTCCGGGTTACAAAACCTTTCTCGTGGTTATCGTCTTTAGCGGTTAGGGGTGCGGGTTTGGTGCTGCTGTGCAGCATGCCCAGAATAATGGGATACCGGGGATCGTCGTTCAGGAAACCCACGATTACTTCATCGTTAATCTCCGGCCGGAAAAAGGCCCCTCGTTCTTTACCCGCATCTAAGCTGGCCAGACGGGCCCACAGCGGTTCTTTCGTGTCAATCAAAGGCAATTGAATCTGTACCCGGTCTTGTTGCTCCGGGTCATTTTCGAGTTGCGTGACAATACCTATTTGCAAACCGTTGATTCCGGGCAATAAGCCCGCCGCTGGTTTTTCCACAATATCGTCGCGCTGGTAGTACCATTGTTCCGGAAAACCAAACTGTATATCCGTTTCCCAGATTGCTTGTTCGTAGCTCTGGCGGATAGCCGTAACCAGCACATGGCCATTAAACCTTTTACTGAACCCATTAAGCTTAATCACCTGATTTGGTTTAAGTTCCGTGGTTCCTTTTACCTTAATGCGGCCCATTACCCGGGCTAAACGGCTCTTTAATAAACGGGCCTCACTCCAGGCTTTTAACTCTTCCGGATTGAGGTTACCGCCGTGTACTAAATGATGGACGGGCCGTTTCAGAGCTTCGGCTAATTGGTCGGCGGTTATATTGCCGCTTTCCTTAAATAACACGCTGGCCTCCGGCGATTCTTCAATTTTCTGATCTTTTAAATTCCAAGTGTAAGCCTTTACTTGTTTTACCTGCGACTCGGCATCCAGCTCGCTTTCAAACTCGATGACATCTACCCCGTAGGTAATTTCTTTAGCGGGTTCCTGGTTAGTATCCGGTTTAGCAATCATTAATTTGTTATCGTCCGGGAACACCATCAGGCCATTCATTTCGGCGCGCGAAAGAATAAAGTCCCAATCGCCCACGTTGTATTGCACCATTTGGGCGTGCTGTCCGGGCGTATCGGCCATATTTAAATCACTGCTATTTAAGCCGGCCCTACTATAAATCTGGCTGACGATATCTTTATCGGTTTTATCGAGATAGCAAAAATTCTGGCGGCCGCCGACGAGTTTAATCGCTTTATCTTTCGCCTCGATGGTTAAGAACGATTTTTTATTTTTACCCGCCCGTAAGGCATGTTTCATAATAATGCCTTTGAATACAACTTTGGTTTGCGCATGATATCCCATGGCAATTTCAATTTCGCTGCCGGGCACCAGCGCGTCTTCTTTACTGCTGATTTCAAAATCTTGCTTGGCCGGGTCGCCATCCGAGAGCGTAACTTTGGCATAGGCAATTTTATTTAAACTTTTAAAAACGTGTAGGCCCACCACCGCGTATTCACCGTTCATGGCGCTGCCGTTCAACTTTATTTTAAAGTTTACCAGGTCGCTGGGCTGTTCGCGGGTAGCTAAAGTATTTGGGCTGTCAGGCATCTTTCTCGACCAATGGAGGTAAAACCAAGGTTACACCGGGCGGTATATTCCGGAAATTTTTCAGTTTGTTAATCCGCGCCAATTGCAGGTAATAAGAAGAATCTTCGTAGTTCTGGCGGGCAATTAACGGCAGAATATCTCCTTCCCGCACCACATGGTACTTGGTCAGGTCCGGCGATTCGAGTCGGGATTGCCGGCCACCTTTACCCGGTCCAATGCGTTCTATAAAGTTGCAGGTAACTTTCGCCCGCAAAGGTGTACCTTGGGCATCAAAAAGGTTATAGGTTATATTCAGAGCGGTAATCACGCATTCCAGCTTAAACGTTCCCCACAACAAAGCCAGGTAATTGGGCCGGTGAATATCGCCGTTGATGCCGCTGCCCGTAACTTCGCGTAATTTGATAATCTGCGATTTTACGTAATCGTGTTTCTTGCTTTTGTAAGCGTTCTTTTTATCCGGCGATAAATTGCCCATGGCTACGCCGGTGCCGTCTATGGTAAACTCGAGGCTAAACTCCAAAGGCGGAATTTTCTCGAACACCGGGTCGCCGCCGGCTTGCCCTTTCGCATCGGGTTGTTTGTACTCAATCTTATTGCTTACCACCAAGGTATTGGGATTAAAATCCACGGTAAAACTCCCGATTTCTTTCGAGGGATCGCCGTCTTTGGGGCTGCCGTAAGCAATAATGCGTAAGCTGGATTCGGCCATTACCGTTGTTTTTTATCCTGAAGTATTTCTAGAACCAAAGCGGCGCACTCCTTCACAATCTCTTCCTTATTTACTTCGCCCGCCGCCGTCGGCGCTTTATGGTCTTTATCGGGGAACCTCCTTCGGTAATCTTCGCCCGAATAATCATTTCGTTAATTTGTACCGGCATGGGTTTTTGGTTGAAAAGTTTAAAGGTTAAAAAGTTAGAAGGTTGCGGGGTATAGGTTGCAGGTTGCAGGTTGCAGATTGGAGGTTAGAGGGTTATCAATTTTAAGTTAAAATAACTTTAATTTAACTTATTTTAGTGATAAAGTGCTATTTTACAACATTTTGTATGCATATCATTAAAGTTAGTGTTTTATTTTTTGTTAGCCGGATTCGTCGGTTATAAACTGGCTGTTATAATTAAACACCCGTTACGCTTTGCTAAACTGGCGTTAGGAGTTAGGCTAACACTTTAAGTTTTACTTGTTTCCTTTACCGGTACATCCAGCTGAAATTTCAGTAATAAGTCATCTGAAATTTTAAAAAACATTTGGGTTGGATGATTAAAATTTAAAAAACCAGTAGTAAAAACGTGTCCCGTAAGCTGAGTCTGCAACTTCCAACTTTAAAACCTTCCAACCTGTTACCTGTAACTTGCAACTTGTAACTTGCAACCTTTCAACCTGTAACTTGCAACCTGCAACCCACAACCATCTCATTTGCGGGAAAAAAATTGATAGCTGAGTTCGATGGTTTCTACTACCAGGGAGTTTTCCAATGCTTTAAAATCGGAAATCACCCATTTCACGGGGTAGGCCTGCCGGAACTCCCAGGAATTAAGTATTTCGTGTTTTTCGTTCAGCAAATGCACCCTGATATCTACTGGTTCAAACTCGAAATTCTCGATAGCGTTCCGAAACCAATTAATCAGGCCGGAGTCTTGGAGCATGCCTCGTTTAAGCACCAGGTTAGCATATTTGGCCCGGGTAGGCAAGCGGTAAGTAAAACGGTTCTCGCCGCCCACCACCAGTTCCTCTATCCCAATTTCGGCGGTTAAACCGGTTACTTCCTGAAACCGCATGTCTTTATCGCCTGCTCCTTTGCCCGGAATATCCACTTTAAAATGAAAACCTACCGGCGGATAATACGCTGCCATACTTGTTTCGGAAATCAGACATACAAAATTTTTCAAATAGTAGCAATCAACAGGTTAACACTGTTCAGCAATTTTTTAATTGAAGCTGGCTACGCCTATTTATTTTCTAAAGTAATGCCTTCGTGGGCAATTTCGATAGATTCTACCGCTACTTCGTTTCCGTTGGCTTTTAAACCCGGACCTTCTACTTTCACGGGCCAGCAGTTACGCGCTTTCCAACTCATAACGGGTTCGTGGTTTTCGTTGAGCAGGCTAATGGTTAAGTTGCGGCGCTCTACAGTGTTTAATTGCACGGAGTTCAGCCAGGTAAAAAACTCGTTATCGCCTTTGGCAATGCCGCGCTTGAGGGTTATGTTGTTAAACTTGTGCAAACCGGGCATTTTAATAGTGGAGTAATCGGGGCTGCTGCCCTCGCGGTATTCAATGAGCTGCACTTCCTGGGTAAGGCCGGAAACTTCAGAAAAACCAACTTTGGTACCGCCCCATTCTACGCGAAAGTGAAAGACGGGCAATGGATAATCTGCCATAATATTTTTTAATTAAAGGTTAGTAACTATGATTTCTGGAGAAAATGCGAGAAGCGGATAATGATAAATTCGGCCGGCCGCACGGCGGCTAAGCCAATCTCAATAATCATCCGGCCTTCCAGAATATCCACCGGCGACATGGTTTCTCCTAAACCTACCCGCACGTAAAAAGAATCTTCGGCTTTAGCTCCGGCTAAAGCACCTTGCTCCCATTTCTGGTACAAATAATTCTCGATCATGGCGCGGACCCGCACCCAGGTATTTTTATCGTTGGGTTCAAAAACGGCCCAATACGTCGATTTCTTAATGGACTCTTCCACCATATTAAAAAACCGCCGCACATTCACGTACCGCCATTCGTTGTCGTTGCCGGCCAATGTACGCGCGCCCCAGATTTTAGTGCCCATGCCAATAAAAGAGCGAATGGCATTTACTGATTTGCCCGCTACCACATCCACGTTTAAATCCCGTTGATCATCGTCGGTAATGCGGGCAGCGGTGGAAGTAATGTAGTTGAGGCTCACGTTGGCTGGCGCTTTCCATACGCCACGGGTGCTGTCTACGGCCGCGTACACCCCGGCCACTGCCGCGCAGGGAGTGAGTTGTACGCCTAATCCCCCAATCATTTTCCGGATTTGGTTTTGAACCGCGTTGTTTTGGTCTTGCCAGGTTTGCTCGGTTACTGCTTTGCCGGCGTTATCAGCGGCCGTTTGGGCCGTTTTGGCAGCAGATTCTAAATCCCGGGCTCTTTTTTCGGCATCCGGTATCTTTTTCTTCGCTTCCGCATCTCCCGCATCGGAGGCTTGTTTCAGAGCATCAACTTCAGCGCGGGCCGCATCGGCATCGCGGCGGGCTACCAGGGCCGTTTGCCGGCTATCATCCAGAGCCCGGGCTGCCGCATCATCGCCGGCCAATAACACTTTTACCACCGGGGTTTTGGTTTCGGGATCTTCGTAGCGGTAATCTAAACTGGTGTTTAAATAAGGATGATACGCCGAGCCGTATTTTGCTTCGGTTAAGTTAGCCGTAATAGCTTGCCGGAAAGCCGCTACTGATGCCAGCGAATCGTTATTAACGCTTAATACATCCACAATTGTAAACCGGTCGCCCAGGCGGGAGCATTCGGCCAAAGCATCGTTCATCAAACCATAATAGTCGGCGGCGTTTAAGGTGAAAGGCGCATCCGGGAAAACTAGTAAAGTAGGTTCATCTTCTTTAGAACTGGCGAGTAAGGCATTGCCGTACGCCTCGCGCGGGTTGCCGGCACTATCGGCAAAATTTCCCGCCGACACAATGTAGCAAGGTCCGCCCCCGTTGGCGAAGTACAACTGCAGGGCGTAATACAGCACGTTTTTGGATTTGGTGGCCGGATCAATGGACACGTGGAGTACCCGTGCCTCCGATGGATTGTTGGCACTTTTTTCCACGGTTACCGAAATTCCTCTTTCAATTTCGGCGTAGCCAAAATACTCCTGATATTCTACTAACGAAGCAATGCGCCGGGGATCGTTCCGGACACCGGTTTCCGTAAAGCCAATAAAGGCCGGAATGGCCGTTTCCACTTCGGCGACCGAAGGCGGCAAAGTGGTTATTTCTTCAATATATACCCCGGGGGTTTTATAATTTAAGGTTGCCATTTTTCATGTTTTAGGATGTTGAAATCTAATTTTAAGCAGAGAAAGTGCCGGCAATGGGCAAAGAAGTAGCCGCAGCCGTTTAAAAGCGGCTAAAATGGGCTGGCGGACAGCCAGATAGAATTGTTCACCGGTAGGTTAAACGTCAGGAACTGTTGGAGTAAGTGGCGGGCGGCAATGAATAAATCATAATTTAAATTTGCTTACATGCTATAAACCCAATAAAAAAAGAAACCCAAGAACCGGAATGAAGATTTAGATTAAATGGTAACCGGGGTTTGTATGTGCTAAGGTAAGGGAGTCGGGAGCAGAAAAAAATACTGATTTTTCAGTATTTTTCGCATGTAAGTAGAGCCAACTAATTGTTTTTTTTAAATTTTGGGGCACTTAGTTCTTAACAGAATACTATAAATTTAAAAAACCGCCATTAGAACTTGAATTTACTTGGATATGAGCGATAAAAGAAAATTTGCGCAAGTACCGACCGGTTTATTAAGATCCAGCTTTTCTTCGCAACACTTAATTTTGAATTTGGAAATAGAGAGGAAGGTTTTAACGCGTTTTTCCGGATCAGCTAGAAAAATCAATTATCCCCAGTCCCTCCTCATCTGAAGCGGGGAGCTTTTTTACATTTACCAGGTACCATTTACCAGGTACCATCTTATAATTTCTTAATTTTTAAGGTTCTAGCTATAATCTAAAGAACTTAAAAAACACAAGATACAACTCTTAATTCCGGAATTTGATTTTAAATAAATCCGAAAATAATCCGCGAAATCCGGGTAATTCGTTTTCATCCGCGATCCTAGGCTGATTTTTCTTCTTTGCGGAACTCGCGCCGGATTCCTTGGAGTAAATCCTCCTGGTGCAGGGTTTGTTCGGGTCGGCTCAGGGCTTTTAAGGAGGCAAACTGTACAATGTTCAGGATAGAGGCGCCGCTGAGCTCGTGCACTTCGGCCAGGTGCGCCAGGTTGAGTTGGTTATTGGCCGGAATAGAGGTGGGTAAGGATTGCTGCCATAATTTTAAACGTTCCTGGGAGTTCGGCATTGGAAAATGCACAATGGCATGAAACCGCCTCAGGAAAGCTTCGTCCATGTTGGACTTGTAGTTGGAAGCTAGAATGAGCAAGCCTTTAAAATCTTCGACCCGCTGCAGTAAAAACGACACTTCCTGGTTGGCGTATTTATCATGCGAACTTTGCACGTTGGTCCGTTTGCCAAACAAAGCATCGGCTTCATCAAAAAACAAAATCCAGTCTTTGTGTTCGGCCCGGTCGAATATTTTGCTCAGGTTTTTTTCGGTTTCGCCAATGTATTTCGAAACGATCTGCGACAAATCCACGCGGTACACGTCTTTTTTAAATTCTTTGCCCATAAGTCCGGCGGTAAGCGTTTTACCAGTGCCGGGCGGCCCATGAAACAGTACGCGGTAGCCCTGGTTGATTTTGCGCGACAAGTTGCCATCGGCTTCGAGAATGTGATGAAAACTAAACCAGCGTTTAATATCGTCGATTTGTTCCGCGGTAAAAGGATGTAAGATTAAATCGCTCCAGTCCATTTTGGTTTGTACCAGCTTAGCCGGAAAATCCGGGCTGAACTTAGGTTTACTATCGGCGCCGGTTAGTAAAGTATGTACCCATTCCGGCGCCAGAATAATCCGGCCGCTCATGCGGGGTTCGCCTTCTTTTACCGATTCTAACCAAACAATGTCGTTTTGGTAAAAAAAATGCTGCTCTTCAAAAAGTGATTGAACCGCCAACCGTTGAATAACATCGTCGCCGGCAATAATAAACTGGGCAGTTTCGCCGGTGGGCAACATGCCGCGGTGGTTGGTGCCTTTTACCCCACCGAATTCCGGAAAATCGCCGCCATTAGGTAGAATTTCAGTAATGATAGATTCAAAAAAACTAGGTTGAATATGCGGCACCAAGGCCAGCGCAATTACAATCCATTCGGCGGCAGTGGTAAGCGGGGGTATATGCCGGCTAATTGGTTGCTTGTCCCGGTTTTTTTTTAAAATTTCATCCAACTCGTCCGGCAGGTTAAAGGTTTCCTGATTAAAATGCGCCTGCAGGCGTTGCGTAATAATCTGGCGAAGGTGATCGAAAGCAGCCTTTAAGGCTGAAGATGAAGTAGTATTTTCTAGATGTACATTCGTCATTCAAAAGCAATTATTTACTTTTTTAAAGCGTTTCACAATCACAGGGAATTGGAGGGTTAAAAGGATCTAAAGCATCACTGGTGGCGTTGGCCGCCGCCTCCCGCTGGCCGTTTAAGTTGTCGTGGATCGACTGCACATACGCATTTAATCCCTCTTTACAGCCGGTGTAGGAATAAGGAGTCCGGACGGTGCCATTATAGGTGTTAAAGGCGGCTACGTGTTGCTGTTCGTGTTGGCGTAAAGTTGTATTGATAAATGTTCTGACCGCGCGTCTTTCACAAGCCGTTAAACCCTCGGGCACGGCGGGCAAGGAAACGGTTGGTCGGGCCCGAAATACGGAAACAATGGTACCCGAAGCACTAATACAATCCGGGCCCGAACACGCCTCACAATCCGCAGCCGGTTGGATGCTTTTAGAGAAAGTAAAGGAATTGCTGTAATTAGCCCGTGTTTGTGCTTCTACTTCCACGCCTTCGCAGGCAAAAGCTTTTTTATTTTTGGAATTGGTAGCTTTACCCGTTTCCACAATGGGTTGACTCACCGGCGGATGGTTACTGGCTTTTTGCTGTTGGGTTTTTAGTAATTCGGGTTTATAATTCTGAACCACGTGCGCTAGTTCGTGGGCCAGCAGTTTTTTACCAGCTGCAGAATCCGGATTGTACTGATTTTTATTAAAAACCACGTGATTATCCACGGCATACGCTTTGGCATTCAATTGCCTGGCCGATTCTTCTGCTTCGGTGGTGGTATGTATTTTTACCTGGCTAAAGTCATAGCCTATCTTTTTTTTAAAAAATGCTGCGTTTCTTCCGGTAGCGCCTGGCCTTTCCCGTTTAAAGAATAGATATAATTGCTGGCAGCAGTTGTTCGACTGGTCGAGGAACTGCTTTCTTTTTTAGCTACTTTCTTATCTTCTTCTTTCTCCAATTTTTTTGCCTCCTCCATTTTGGATACCTTTTTTCTTCTTCTTTGGTATCCGTCATTTTCTGGATGGGCTTTTCCTCTTCTTTCTTCTCCTCCATCTTCTGGACTTCTTTCTCTTCTTTCTTCTCCTCCATTTTCTGCACCTCTTTTTCTTCTTTTTTGTCCGCCATCTTCTGAACAGGCTTTTCTTCCTCTTTCTTGTCCTCCATTTTTTGGACTTTCTTTTCTTCTTCTTTCGAATCGCTCATGCGGTTTACCTTTTTATCTTCGGCGGCGCAATGATCACACTTGCGCTGGATAGCCAAGTTGGGCTTAAAGAAGCTTTGGCGGGCAGGAGTTGCAAAAAACGCCGGCTCCAGTTGGTTGTCTTTTTTGAATAGTGCATTTTCTCTGGAACGAGAAGGGCTGCGGCGATAGCGGCGGGCGTAGGTGAGTTTCATAATGTTATTATTTGACAATCCATAAAATTTTATATCCCATTTACGTTTTTATATTACGATGTAGGTGGTAAATACCTGTCTCCTTCAGTAGCGCCTCGTAATTGATTCTGAACTTTGTCTTCCAACTCATAATTATCCGGATCATTCATAAAGCTTATTACTTCCGGTGCTCTTGGACCCTTAAATCTTCCATTGCTATTCCACCATTTTGCAGCATCAATAACATGCCCCATGTTAACTACTTTTATTGGAAACCATTCGCCACCTCTGTCTTTAAACTGACCTGGCTTTTGTGCAGTATCATATTTGCCTAATGATTTCATTCTTTCTTTTACTTTCCGGCCAACATCACCCGTAATATCCGGTGTTGGTCCCATATATAAATCCCGCCTTGTTTTTTTAGAAAGGCCAGCAAGCTCTATTACAATTTCTTTATTCTTAACCTTCTCTTCAAAGCTTTCTTTTGGAAAACCTTCCATACTAACTCGGGAATTTCCTTGTTCTAAAACTTTATATCTTATCATGTCCGAAACATCTGAAACACTGGCATATTTATTCATGCGGGTGATTTTTAATAAATCACCCACTTTAACTGCCCCTGCGCCAGCACCACTTTTATCAGATAATAAAGGCATTAAAGATTCCATTACATCAGAAAGTTCTTTTAGCGAAGAGTTTACATTTTCAATATCCTCAAGCTGATATCCTTCTTGATCTTTTTTCTGAACTTGCCTGATATCTTTTGAAATTTTGTACACTAATTTATCAGCTTTAATATATTGAGGTTCCAATTTTTCATTTCCTGGATCTTTTATTTTCAAAGCTATTTGTTTCAATGCATCACGAACAGGCATTGCCGTTGTAGCAACCATTAATTCAGGATTACTTTCATTTCCTTTAAAGAAAAGGCTATGTGAAGTACCGTCACTTGCACTAAACGATTTTTTGATACCTAATAAACTTTTTATTGCACCTACTACCTTTTTTCCACCTGCCATTAATAACTTACCCGCAGCTTTCACTAAAGCCACCGCCTTATTTATTACCCAGTCAATAGCTGCATTGATCGGTGCTTGAATCTTAGCAATAATGGCCTTGATCTTTTCGCTGATACCGCCGAGGCCGAGTAAACTGGCCAGGAAGCTGATGGCTACCGGCAATGCTTTGGCCAAGGCATTTTCTACGGCGGTGGCCGCTACCCCGATGGCTCCTTTGGCAATAGCAGTAACCGAATCAATTACGGCATTGACCAAGGCCATAATTTGGCTACCGCGGGTTACGAAGAACATGATGACATCGTAGATCATCTTGCAGGCTTTGATAAAGGCCGAGGCCGGATTGAGCATGCTCACTAACCAGGTAACCCCCGCCACCACAATCTTTTCTATCACAAAAGATTTAATGGATTCGATAACGGTATCTTTTAGCTGCTCTACTTTTTCTTTAATAAAGCGCCACAAGCCACCAATGCCTTCGTTTTTAAGAATAATGAATATTTCGGCGGCTTTTTCCAGGCCCGCTACTACTTTTTCACCCACAATATTCACGGCCCGGGCCCGGATGTTGGCGTAGGTTAAGCCCAGTACTTGCAGAATTAACGACATAATGCCTTTGGCATCAAAACTCTGCGGCATTTGAATACCCGCTTCGGCCAGGGTACCGAACAGCCAGCCCATTAAGCCATTTTTTAAGTGGGTAGCAATGTTGCCCACAAATTTCTGAATACCTTGTTTTACCCCGGCTACCAGGTTACCCAGGAAACCAATGGGGTCTTCAATGATCAGATCAATAGCGGCGGCGGCGCGGGCGAGCACGTTCAGCAGCATATTTTTAAATTCTATGATCGCATCGATAACGTCTTTAATTGCTCCAATGGCTTTATCTACCAGGCCTTTGTTGGCCTCCTTCATTTCGGCAATTTTCTTATCTACATTCTCCAGACCGGCTTTGTACTTGGCCGCTAAGGTATCTACCAGTTCGTTTTGTTTATTATTGACGCCTTGCTCTAACTCACTAAACTGCGCCTGCACTTTCTTGGCGGCATCATTGCCAATGGCCTGTAAGTTTTTCGGTAATTTATCGACATAGCTTTTTATCTCGGCTTTCCCGGTGGCAATGCGTTTTTTAGCGGCATTTAGTTGCGTTACTACCAACCGGGCTACTTTATTGATGACCACATCCATAGACCGGACATACCGCTCTTTGCCCCGTTTATAAATATCGTTTACTTCGTCGGGTAAGCCTAGCAGCAAGTCGGCGGCCCACAGTAAAGAACCACCAATGCGGTTTAAGTACCGGTCAATCTTGTACTTGCGTACTTCACGGTCCACGTAATCTTCAAAGTCTTGGGTGGCCTCGCTGATGCCTTTATCGAACATAGCGGTTACGTCGGTATCTAGTTTGGATAGAATGCCTTCTACTTCGGTTTTAGTGGCGTTAAATTTTTGTTCAATGTCGGCGGCTACTTTGGCGCGGTCGGCTTCGTCTTTGGCTTTTGCTTCCTGCTGCTTGCTTAGCACCCCGCCCATTTTTTGTTTTTGGGTGCCTACCAAACCGTTTAATTGCGTTTTACTTACCGCGGCGGCGGTAACCTGCGCATTGACAATAATGCCTTTTTCATCTTTCCGGAATTGTTGGGGCCGCTCTAGGGCATCTTTCTGCGCGGTTTTCTTATCCGCCAGGGCGCCGGTAAAGGAAGGCTCATTCGATTTACTTAGCTGCTTTTCGGTAACCTTGGCATCGGCCATTTGCTTGTCCAGACTTTGGCTTTCTTTCTGCAACGACACGTCGGTGGCAGGCACGGGCTTGGGGGCGGCCTGGGCGCCGTTGATGGTGGGAGCGGCTACCCCAGGAGCCGGGGCTGGTTCGGGACCCACTTCCTTGCCAGGCACACTACCGGGAGCCGGGGCTTCTTTTACTTTCCCTTCTATGCTGCCAGCGGCTTTTTCTTTTTCGCTGTTTACCTGCGAACTCACGTCGCCTTTTACCGCCGCCGCGCCATTGTTGGCCTTAAAGTTTTCGGCATCTTTTAAGGTGTTTAATTGCAGTGCGGCAATTTTTTCGCGTAAAGCAGCCTTAAATTTACCTTCGTCGAAAACCCCTGGCTCCTGCTGAGCCATTTCGGCTACCTTTTTATCTTTAGCTAAACTTTCTTTTTCGTTGGCGGGTGGTTTAGCCGCCAATTGGGCTTCTTTTACTTTTTTACCGGCAGGCTCGTGTTTTTTAGCTTGCTGGCCCGTTTTTTTAATTTTACCAACCACTGCCTGAAAAGCCGGATCGGCAGTAGGAGCGGTAATGGCTTTCAGCTGAAGCCCAGGAGCCCCAGCCGTAACTTTTACCGGAAATATACCAGCAGAATGCGGAGCTGGATTAGCGGAGGCAAATGTTTTTTTTTGTATTCCTAATTTAGGTTGTTCCGCTAACTTATCTTTTTCGGGAAAATCTTCTTTTTTTTGAATTTCCGGCTCGGCAGAATTAGGAAGTGCCGGGTTTACGGGAACGCGTTGCAGATGGCCTTTTACGCCTACTTGCCAGGTGCTTCGTGGTGCTTTTGCCGATTGATCATGGGCCAAGGACAATTTATGGCCACTGAATTCCGAATTATTTTTCCGGGAAACTTCTGTATCTTCTTGTACTACAATAGGCTTGATTTCTGTTGCTTTGGTATAAGTAGTCGCCTGGTCAGGTAAAAACCTAACCGCATCCGTATTTAAGTTGCTATCATTTTTGGGGGCTAGCGATTCCGGGCTATTTACAGCAGCGGGCTTGGTTTTGCTTGCTCCCTGCTGAATGGTATGGGTGAGCTCATGGGCAAGTAAAGACCGGCCTACGTTAGAGTCGGGCGCGTATTTATTACTGTTAAAATAAATATCATTGCCGTGCGCAAAAGCCTGCGCCTGCACCCGGGTACTTAAATTAACCGCGTTTGTATCTGTGTGGATCCGAACATTACTAAAATCCGCGTTAAAACGGCTTTCCATAAATTTGCGGGTAGAGCCGGACAGGGCACTGCCTTTTCCCTTGGTGGCCGCTAATGACTGTTCAAAGGAACTGGCATCGTGGATAGTTTCCCTGCCGCTCCGCGGAACTCCTTCCGAGCCCCCCAAAACTGTATTTTTACGGGCACTATTTTCTTCTGTACTAACTTTAGACTGATCAGCAGCATCTAGGCTATGGCTGGCATCTACCCCCCGGAAAATTGTCCAGGATAATTTAGTTTGCAGTTTGTGAGTTGAATCTTTTTTAGTCAGCACCGTATCCGCCATTGAATCATCTTTTTTAGGAGCAGCAGCTTCTTTCCGGGAGATGTTTTCTTCCTTTTTGTCGGTTATTGGTTCTGTTATTTTAGGTTCTGCTGTTGGTTCCGGCATGCGCATCACGCGATCGGCCACGGCATCGGCTTCTTTTTCCTGCGGGTCATCGGGGCTGCTCACTTTTAACTTAGCCTGTACGGGAGCATTAAAGAAGGCCGTGTTTTCCGGCAAAGCTGTTTGTTTGTTTTGGAAAAAACCTTCCTCCCCTGTTTTTTTAAAAAAGCAGTTGCCTGCCGCTTTTTGTTGCACGGCCGGCGCGAGTTTTACAGTTTTTTCAGCGGCGGAAAACATTACTTGCTAAAACTAAATTTTTTTAAATTTTAACCTTGATTTGCGCTTAATCCTGAATAGTTGGCTAGGAAAAGAATTAATAATTTAAATATACTTCCGAGCACAGGTAATCGTAATCATTCTGGTGGCACTTACCAAATCGCTGAACCGGCGGATTGGGTAAAGGGGATACTTTAAAATCGGCGGTGCTAAACTCCAGCTTCAAGGTTTTTAACACGCTTTCGGATAAAGGAATGGGAACCGTAGAAATAAACTGGTCGCCGTTTAACTTAAATTGATAAGCGGTGCTGCCCACATCCGTAATCGTTTGGGCGCGGGTATCTTTGCGAATGTATTTCCATAATACGCGCCGCGTCGGAAACCAGATGCAGAACTTTGTTTTTTTAATTTTTTCTGCGTCGGTTAACAGCGCGTAGGGATTTTTATCTGGTAAATGGTTGAATATTTCAATAACACCCAGAATTTTGCCGGTAGAAACAGCCGGATCGTAGTACACCCAGGAAATTTCCTGATTTACCTTAATCTGGTATTTACCGGGTTTTAAGTGAGTTAAGTTTAAAGTTACCTGGTCTACGGGCTGGTCAAAAGTTCGCGTTTCGGCGGGGCTGACCAAGGTGTCGTAGGCAGGCGCTTCCGGGTGGTAATTAAAGCCCAGAATAGAAATAACCGCTTTTTTAACGGGCTCCGGAAAACGTAATGCATAAGAACCATTGCTGTAAGCTACCTGATCCTGAACCGTAGGATATTGCAATTGCCCCTGTCCGCGGTTAATCCACAACGCCGGATCGTTTAACTGCTTTTCACTGGTGAGTCCTTGTTTTTGGGTGGCTTCCCAAACCTGTTCCCCCTGGGTAACCAGTTCACCGGACTGGTACGTTTTGCCTTGGCTCCATTCAGCTACCGGAGCGGCCCCGTGCTGTAAACCTTTGGGTGCCCACAGGGCCGGATCTGTTAAATCAGTTTTTTTCTTACCGATGTGTTTGGTATTAGCTTCGTAGACCTGCCCCGTACGCGCCTCGCGCACCAGGCTGCCGGGTGGGTATAATTTATTAACGGTGTATTCTTCTACCGGCGCGGTGAGATATAAAAAGTTATTTTCCGCATTATTAGCCAGATTGCTGAAGTAAAATAGCTTGCGGGGAGTGGGCTGAATATTGGTATAATTTAAAAAAAAGGGATCTTTTAAAGTAACATAAAACCGGAAAACCTGCTGGCCATAATCCGCCCGGTAAAATTTCTTCTGGCGGGCATTCATAAAAGGCTCCTGGTTATCGTTCACGCTGATAAAAGTCTGGAAATGGTTTTCTGTTTGGCGGCCCTGGATGTTGAGGCGCCGGAAAAGTACCTGGCAGTCCGCAGTAGGCCAAATGTGCAAGTCCGGGCATTGCCGGTTGAGGAAATACTCGTGACTTAAGGTGATGGAAAAAAAAGGACTGTACTGACGCACCATAATTGTACATTTATTCAACCGGGTGATTGAGGTATATGCCGGTAACTGGCTCGGCTTGCATGTCGGCAATATCTTCTTCAATGGTAATCATGCGCACTTTGTAGAGCACCGAAGGCAAATATTTCCCGCCCAGGGTAGCCCACAAATGATTCACCTGTTCGGCGTTCATAGATACCATATCCAAAATGAGTTTTTCAATTTTAGGATCCAGGGAGAGTCCGTTTTCGGAAGGCGTATTTTTAGCGGTAATCACGTTTTTGTGCTGAAAAAATTGCAAAATAAGCGAGAGATACTGCAAAGCCGTGTCGTAGGAACTATGGTTTATCGCGAACAAGCAATACAGATTTAAGTACAATTTGGGACTGCGGTATTCTATTTTGTCGTTTTTTCTCACAAAATTATCGGGGTTGCGCGCATTTCTTTCTTCTTCTATATTTACCAGCGTCAGGATGCCCGGTGCGGTTAAAGAATCGGCCCGCGACCCCGAGGAATCTGGTTCCTGGGCTTTCGCCACGTTCCCCGTCGTAATCCGTTTCGTAGAAGTAGGATCGCGGTCGGGATCCAATTTGCGGACAATGTACCGGTTTACTTCGTTGGCAATCACTTTTAAAGCATTATCAATCATGCTGGTATTGGTTATTCGTTATTAGTTGTTCGTTATTAGTTGTTCGTTATTAGTTGTTCGTTATTAGTTGTTCGTTATTAGTTGTTCGTTATTAGTTGTTCGTTATTAGTTGTTCGTTATTAGTTGTTCGTTATTAGTTGTTCGTTATTAGTTGTTCGTTATTAGTTATTAGTTGTTCGTTATTAGTTGTTCGTTATTAGTTATTAGTTGTTCGTTATTAGTTGTTCGTTATTAGTTGTTCGTTATTAGTTGTTGGTTGCTGGTTGGTAATTTAAAATTGTGCTGGTGCGAGTTGGTGGCTGGTATCTCGTAACATTTGCTAAAACAGGTTCGCGCTACCAGCTTGTACCAGCCTTGGCTAACTTTATAACTCCATTCATTCTTATAATCCACAACCTTGCCTTCCGCATGATTTTTTTAAATTTTTAGGCTGCTTTCCGCTTTTAAACCGCTGTACCAACCTATTTCAAAGTATGCACTATGGGCATTGGGTAATTAAAATCAGCTATAAACCATATTACGAATAACAAAAAACTAACAACCAACAACCAACAACCAACAACTAACAACGATTCAAGCTACGGGTTTAATCGGGTGTTCGCCGGCGTGCCGCTGTACCATTAAATCCTGCACTTCCTGAATAATTTCCAGTTTTCGTACATTTTTTCCGGGGCAGGCGTGGGTAGTTAAGGGATCTTCGCGGTGCAGGCGTAAGGTGTGGGGGTCGAGGCCCAGAATGGCGCATAAGGTAGCAATAGCACTAACCGTATTGCGCCGAACGGCCAAACCCCGGCCACTGTGAAAAGGCTCTTTTTCGTAGTCGCCCAGCATTTCAATGCCCAGCGCTACTTTGTTCCAGGAGGGCGAATGCGTACCCGAAACCGTTAAAGGCGTAAATACCCAAATTTGTTGGTCGTCGATAAACAAATGCGGCCCGCCCTTCCAGCCTTGTTGATCGCGGTAGTAGGCTTGCAAACTGTCGAGGTGTTTGGCCGTTAAGCCTTGCGGCCGTTGGGCCAGCGAAGGAATACCGGTGTTGTGCAACACAATAAACGAAGGCCGCCAGGCCGACCAGGCCAAGCTATGACAGTAACTATCGAATGATTCGGCGACGTAATTGTTACCGACAATTCCTTTCCAACCAGCCATTTTTTTAAATTTTAGAGCGTGTACACTTTTATTGCCGGTCTTCAGAGGCTTCTTCCCGGCTTTTTTCGCGAGGTTTTACCGTAGACCGGATGACCATCATTTTGTTTAATAAATCGAACCAGAACGGAGCGCCCAAGGACACGGCCAAACCCGTAATAAGCCAGCCCGCTACTTTACTTAGCCAACCCGAAAAATTATCGGGAATGGCAAGTTTGGCGTTAGAAATAACTACTCCGCTGGGCGTGGTTTGCTCCCAATCCCAGCCCATGGGCAAACGCAGCTCATTAATTTTAGTCAGGTTAGCATTCAGGCGATCCTGCGGGTTGGATTGCTGGGCTTCGGCATAGGACATTTTGGCGTACTCCGCGGAGGCACTAACCAATGAGTTCCGTAAAGCCGGACTGTTCATTAAACTTTTAAATAAGGCTATGGTGTCGGCGTTCATGCCGGCGGCCAAGGCAAACCCCAGGCCCAACAATATCATTTGCACCCGCCGTTTATACCAGCCGGCCACCCGGTCCATGGAACTGTTGTACCACAGCTCTATATTCTGGCGGGCTTTGTTTATATCTCCTTCGGCGGCATCAATTAAGGCCAAAATGCCTTGCTGCGCCGGCAAGCCAGCATAATTTAGTAAGGCTTTGCGCAATAATTGTAAAGGTTGGTCTTTAGTTTCCGGGGTATTGGCATCTGCCAGCGCGGCTCCGCCAGCAGCTCCGGAGACCTGCGTAGCGCTGGCCGGCAAAATAATATCCAGCAAAGCCAGTGCAAAATTGTTAGCCGGGATGTAGGAAGGCAGGTTTTTTTTAGAATTTACCTGATAGCGACCACGGTACAAACTAGATATTAACGGGTGCGCGTAAATTTTTTCGAGTAGCTTATTATCCGGGTTGGCCTGAATGAGTTCGCATATTCCCCGGTGCAGGTCGGCCCCCCGTTTTTTTATAATACCTTCAATAATCTCGCTGATAGCGCTGCAAATAAAGCTTAGCAACAGGTATATAAATATAACACCGATAAACACATCCAGCATTTGTAAAGTCGACATGTACTTTAGCTTTAGGTTCTGCCCCGAGGGGCGTACTTTATGATATAGTTTGTTTACCAAAGTCCCGGAACAGCGTAAATAATTCACGCCGGCTCCGGATAATCCGGTCTTTTATCAATCATTAAAGGTAGGCTACCGTAAAAGGCAGAACAATACTGATTTTTCAGTATTTTTTTAAATTTTAGTTAGCAAGTGCCGGCTTTTGCCGGTACTGGTGGTAGCTACTTGTTCGTTGTTGGCCGGTTCCGCTCTGGAAACAGCAGCCAACGCTTCCCTGGAGGCTGTGCTGTATTAATTTTGTGGCAGTAATCACCCCATTTAACGGTATAGAAATTAGCGGGAATGGTAAACCCAAAAAGCTTCTCGCATATATTTACCCGGGATTACCTAGTTTTTTTGCAATAAACCAGCAACATCTCTAAGCTTTTTTTAAAAAGATAACTGTTTCACAATAATCTATTTACTATTTAAATAGTATCTGATTCCGGAAGACGAAACCACAAATTTTTACCTGTAAAATACAAAACTTATGTCTTTCATTTTCGTTTTTTTAGAAGGACTAGAAAAGGGATGCGCTCATTCGGATGAACTTGAATTTCACAAATTACCAGAAGTATACGAATCATTTAATTTCTGCGGAGCAGAAGCAATTCGACCAGCATCGTAAACATATTTTACAGTTTTGCCGCGACGCACAATCACGGTGCGCTATACTAAAGCACATTGAGGTGGCAGAAAGTTACGAAAACTACAAGAAGTATATTGTACGGCTGATAACGGAAAGATTTTTAAATTACACCGACCCCCGCCACCCGCAATCGCCGAAGCAAACGTTCGTAATCACGCAAAAAGGATTGAATTATTTAAAAGCTATTTCTTAGCCTGAAGCCCCGGCCAAGCCTTTTTTATTATTGATTTAACCTGATTTTTTAAATTTTTAACCTGCCTAGCAGCCTTTCGAACCAGAAAAGCTGTTTTTTTTTCTTTGATGCTCCTGTAAGGTTTTATCCGCTTTAGAACAAAAGCAGTAAAATTTCTAATTTAGTTTTTTCGGGTTGCAAAAGGTAATTTTCCTTTTTACCTCTACCCAGTTCTTTTTTCGGCTTGAAAAATTCTTACGGGAGGTTGGGAGAAATAATGGTTGCCTTAAATAGAGGACCAGATCACGCATTTTATTAAGTTTTAATCTAAAGTATTGTGGTTCAATTCTTTAGGCAGAATTACACTTTTGGTATGTTTCGGGTATGACCACCGTTTTAAAAGTAATTCAGGCAGCTTCGTTTGCGGATCAGGCTTGTCCATCGCTCAACAACCATCTAATAAAGCATTACTACTCCTCAACTAGGTACTTAAACAAAATGCTACGGATAAAAATTTTTAAATAAGTAGTTGACTTTTAGAGCATTATCAGTCTAACAACGAATAATTAGTTATTTCGATGAGGTTGTTACTTTATTTCTGCACTACTTTAATCAGGGAACCAGCGGTAACCTGATCGTTCAGTTCCATGCCGTTTAAAATGGCCATTTCGGTGAGGCGTTTATCGGTTACATGGTACTGGCGCAAAGCCTGGGCTAAAGTAGTCGTTTTGGCAATGGTTTTCACCCGAACGCGTTCGGCTTGCCGGTTAAGCAGGGCGGGGTCAGTTAATGCCCGGAACCGCTGCATGGTATTTTGAAAAGTGGCAAAATACGTATTAAAATTAGCCTCTAAAGAAATTCCCATTAAACTGTAGATATTGCTGTTGTACTGAAATAAATAAGTTAAAGTGCGAACAGCGGGCGTTTGTTGTTGTTGTTGTTGTTGTTGTTGTGGGTCTTCCTGGGGTTTTTGGTCGGCCACAATCGCGAGTGCCGGCAAGCCATTTACCGTTATTTTTTGATTTTCTACTACCTGCAACTGGTATTTTTGCAGCATTTGCTGCGCGGCTTCTTCCAGCGTTTTACCGGGCACTAAGGTTAAAGCCATCATGGCTTTGCCTTCTTTTTCGGCCATCTGAAATTGTTGCGGCGAGTTCTGGTACGCCCAACCGGTTGGCACCGGAAACTGGAATTTAAGCTCCGGGTGATAAAACACATTAGCTTCCACGAAGCCCTGGCGCGGATCTTCGCCGTACACGATGCCATCAATTAATTTTAAAAAAGAATTACGATTTACTTGCAGGTTGGTAGCTTTTGTTTTTTGCTGCCAATCGGCGGCCAGTTCTTTCACCGTTTCATACCGGTCGGCGGGGTTGGGGTGCGTCGATAAAAAATCCGGAATGGGCTCGGCTTCACTTTGCTCTTGTTGGCGTTGTAAGGTCCGGAAAAAATCAGCCATGTAATTGGCATCGTAGCCAATTTTAGTGGAATACTCCACTCCTAACCGGTCGGATTCCCGCTCGTCGTCGCGCCCGAATTTTAAAAATAACAAGGCCAGACTTTGTTGCGCCGCGTCGCCAAATTGCGCCAGTTCCGGCGATACCACCATGCCCACCACTAACCCAAGCTGGGCCAGCATGGATTTACTTTGCTGCCGGGCCGAATGCCGCGCCGCAATATGGCCGATCTCGTGACCCAGTACTCCCGCAAACTGTGCTTCGTTGTTAAAGTGCGCCATAATGCCGCGGGTAAAGTACACGTAACCACCCGGAACGGCAAAGGCATTAATCACCGGCGAATCCACAATTTTAAATTCGTATTTTAAGTCTTTGCGGTGCGATACGGCCACCATTTGCTGGCCTTTCTGATTGATAAAACGTTGCAGGGCTTCGTTCGGGTATAAGCCAAACTGACTAATAACCTCGGGATCGGCTTGTTGCCCCATAGCAATTTCCTGCTGCTTCGATACAAACGAAATATCCCGTTTACCCGTGACCGGGTTCGTGGCGCAGGAATTACATACAAAAACGGCGGTACAAACCAGTAATCCCAACTTTGATTTAGTTATTAATTTAGTCATCCTTATTGTAATTCGGAATATTACCTGCGTTAAATCTCTTAGAAAAGTTATACTATTTACAACGATATTACTAGTAATAAGTTACATCGCTTTTTACGTAAAACCAGACTCAGCCCAGCGAAAAAGCCCGGCTACAGGGAGCATTATGGTTCATCCAAATCAAGATAAACTACGTAAATACTGCTCAGAGAACCGGAATATACGTTTATTTACCCCGCCACTTCCGTAGGTGATAAAAATATTCCACCATTGGAGCCCCCGTTATTCCGGTTTGAAACTAATTTGCAATGTTTACATATAACAAATAGCACCTTAAAATACAGTACATGAAAAACTTATTTACTTTATTGGTTATTCGAACGGGCAAGCATTTTTTTAAAAAAACGCTACTAATTTCCAGCGGAGTTGTTTGTCTGACATCTCCCCTAACGTTTGCCGCCCATTTTTTAAAGGCGCCGAAAACCAGCGCCAACCTTAATTGGGCAGCAGGTCCGGTATTTGCCAAAAAACAGTATACTTTTTCGGTTTCGGATCAAAGCGCTCCGGGTACCACTATTGGCAAAATACAGGCTACGGGTGGCGATAAAAATACCTTACAATACTTTATTACTGGGGGCAACACCAATCAAACTTTTGCCCTGAACCAGACCACTGGTGTGGTAACGGTTGCCAAGCGCCTGAGCTATCACAAGCAAAATAATTACCAGCTTACCGTACAAGTAAAAGATAGCAGCAACCAAACCGATGAAGCGACCATTGCCATTGCTGTTTCGCAGCAAATCGGAACGGCCGTATTAAGTAAGATTACCTGGCGCTCGGTGGCAAGTCAGCCTTATATTTTTTACGAAGGGCAAGGCGAAGTGGTCAATAACCAATGGTACCTTTTTAGTGGTTTCGACGCTTTAAAAGGTTTTACCCCAACCAGCCGGGCCTACCGCTATGACCCGGACGCCAACAACTATACGCCGATTGCCCCTATGCCGCCCATGAACAACACCAAGTACGGCGGGGTTACGCACGCCGGATTTGCTACCGACGAAAATGATATTTATTTTGCCGGCGGCTATACCGCTAATCGTACCGGCACGGCGCAAATATTAGGTACCAAAGAAGTGTGGAAATATGTAGTGGCCGAAGACCGTTACGTACGCCTACCCGATTTACCCCGCGTGAGTGCAGCCGGACAATTAGAGTACCTCAACGGCAAGCTGCATTACATTGCCGGCACCGACCGTAAATTAAAAATTGATATCGGGGACCATTACGTGCTGGATGTGGATAATTTAACGGCGGGCTGGGATACGCTAGCCTCTTTGCCCAGCCCGCGGCAGCACGCCGGTTCGGTGGTATTTGCAGGAAAAATTTATTTTATAGCCGGCCAAACCGGCCACGACGAAGGTTCTGTTTCTACGAAGTTAGTGCACGTGTACGATCCGGCAACAGATGCCTGGACCCAATTAGCCGATATTCTGGCACCGGAAGGCGCACCGGGGGTGGCTCATATTTCCTCGTCGGTGGTGGTGCTGGGCAATCAGCTAATAGTGGCAGGAGGCGAATACGCATTTACCCGCGGCCTGCGACGGGTATCGGCGTATACCCCGGCTACAAATACCTGGACGGAAATTACCGCATTACCCCTGATTATGCGGGGAGGGGTGGTTGGTGTTTTAAACGGTAAGATATACTCTACCGGCGGCAAAGGAGTAAAAGCCACCGTAAGCGGCGTGCCGGTTTCAAACCAAACCATTGCGCAACTTACTTTAATAAATGCCGAAACAGGTGCAGCTATCCGGCCGCTTAACACGCCGGATACCTTAAACCTGGCCGCTTTACCTACCCGAAAACTGAGCATCCGGGCCACTACTACCCCCGATACCGTTGGCAGCGTGGTATTTCAGTTGAGCGGCAAACAAACCAAAACCCAAATAGAAAGTAAACAACCTTATGCTTTATTGGGCGAAACCTTAAATAATAAATACCAACCTTGGATACCGGAAACAGGCGATTATTCTTTAAAAGTTACGCCCTTTGATCAAGCTAACGGAAAAGGTTTGACCGGATCAGCGTATTCTACCAATATTATCGTTATCGACTCGCTGGTAACCAACTTAAAAAGCACTTCGTCGCATAAATATGCCGTGTCCAAGCTTACCCAGAACGCCACCGTTTACACCGATCGCGCTTACGAGGCAGTTAAAATACCCTATTATTTATTAAATGCTACTTTTATTAAATCACCAAACGCAGATAGGCTTAACGCCGCAGAAAACGTATTATCGTTTGATTTGCACCAACCGGTTATTGTTTATGTTGCTTACAATTCCGTGGCTACTACTCTACCCGGGTGGTTAAGCAGTTGGCAAAAATTACCGAACCAGGTAGTTATCAGTAGTCCGAAAAACAGGAATATGGTGCTGTACAGCAAAACTTTTGCGCCGGGTAAAATTACCTTTGGCGGTAATCAGGCCACTCCGGCGGCAGGATCCTTAAATAACTATTTCGTAATTATAAAAGAAGAAACCGGACCAACCAGCATAGTTGCGGAAACCAACCTGCTTGACCAACCAATTAGAAAATTTAAAAATTTGCCACTTTTAAACGTTTACCCTAACCCGAAAAAGTCAGGAGAGAAAGTTACCTTGGAAATGGGCCATATGGGCCAGAAAGAAAAAGTACAGGTTACCCTGCACGATCTTACCGGCCACACGGTACTAACCCAAACCTACGAAACCGATGCCGCCGGGAAATTTATCACGAAAATGCCTTTATCCGAAAACCTGCCAGCCGGGGTTTACCTGCTCCAAATACAGGCGCCTTCGGGCAGGCAGCAGGCAAAATTATTTGTTCCGTAAATTGTAATTTTAAAAAAGGCTACCACTTCGGTAACCTTTTTTAAATCTACCTGCCAAAATCCGCTTAGTCCTGCACCTGGGCTAGCAAATTGTCGGTTAGCTACTTTAAAGCGAAAAGTCTACTTCTTAACACAAACATTACTTTGCCATAAAAATAACTTTATAATTAGTTGGTCTATTTGCTCGGGCAACTTGGCTAACTGATGGAATGCAGCACCTGGCTTTGTTAATACAAAAAAGCCAGGTTGAAGGCGTAAACCAGTCGAAAATTTAAAAAAATGCCCACCAGGGAAGGTTACTCGTTGGTAGCCAGCAATCGATGGACCGGAATAAAAAAATTAAGCTTAAACTGCATGAAGGTTGTTGTGCCATTTCTAATGTTAACGGGGGCGATCTGGAACTGGGGCTTACAATCGCCGGAAGAAAGTAACCCGGCCATTTCTTACGCTTCACCCGAAAAGGCAGTAGAGAACATACCGCTTTATCTGGAGGCAAATTTAAAAGCACCCCAACTGCCATCACAGACGATGGACCAACTCAAGCCCAGGAAGGGTCCGAAACTTACTCGGCTGGATTGACAGTAGAATTAAGGTTAAATCTGGATTGATTTGCCGGCAAAGACTTAGATGCGCCAACGTATTTCTATACCATCGAAAAAGCCAGCAACGGCAAAGACCAATTAATGACCCGGTGCAAAGAAACCAATCCGGTCGGCACCTTTTTCCGGATAGTAAACTGGTAAATTAAAACGCTGTATTATTTACTTTTGATTGATAGGTAAACCCTCTCGAAAAAAGAAAAATTAAAAAAGCCGTCAGCTGATTAGTTAACGGCTTTTTTAATTTTTAAGATTCTACCGGTTAAGAATTGTCTTTGTTACTATTTACCGAAAATACGACCTCTCCCCGACCGGGTTTTCCTTCGTCCGAAATACCTTCAGCCACGGCGCGGTAAGTGGTGGTGCGGTCGCCGGTGTAAAATGTAACGGTGGCTTTCCCCTGCGCATCGGTTTTTACAGTGGGGTTCCAGTACAAGGTAGTGCGTAAATCAGGCTCGTTGCTGGCGGTGACATTATTGTATTTAGGACTGTAGAACTCTCGCACCTTGCTGTATCCTTGGGCGTGGTGCATGATAATGTAAGTGCCCGGCGTAACCTCGCGGCTGTCTTCCTCCGCCGCGCCGGTAAACAAGGCAATCACTCCGCCGGAAGCCCGACCGCCGTAAATGGCCGCACTAGCCGCGTTTTTTAAAATTTCAATCCGGCTAACATCAAACTGGCTGATACTGGAAACGGTACTTTCGGAAACCGGCATGCCATCCAGTAAGTACAGCGGGGAGTTTTGTTGCCCCCGGATACTCGCCCGGAATTGATTCTGACCAACCCGGTACACCTGTAAACCCGCCACGCGGCCCTGCAAACTTTCGATGATATTACCCGAAGGTGCTATCGGCAACTCGCGCCGGCTAATTACTACGTCGGCTTTATCGTGCAGCTTAAAGGGTTGCACTACGTCCTTTTTGCCTTTTATTTCTACCCGCGACAACAAAATACTGCGCAAGGAATAATTGCTGTTGGTAGTAACGGCTGCGGCTAATTGCTGGTTACTTGCCACCAAAAAATCTTTACTGGTACTGGCCAGCAAACCTTCCGTCCAGGTAGGTACGGGCCCGGCCGGAGTAGCCGGAAAATATTTATTTTCGTTCATTTTCACCTGCAGGCGATCGCGGCGACCACGCGCATCAGTACCTTGTACCACCACGTCGATGGTTCCGGTAAAATCAAAACCCGGGAAAACAAATTTTCCTTGTTGATCGGTTTCGGTGGTGATAAATGCCTGGTGCTGCCCTTGTAAGTATAACAAAGCTTCGCCACCTTCTACGGCTTTGCCTTTATTGGTCACTAATTTACCGCTAATCGCCAGATCCGGCTCCGCGGCAAAGTTTAAGGCCGGGAATTTACCGGCAGCAATTTCCTGCCAGTTAAACCGGCGCCAACCTTGCGTTAACAGCAAATGATCCAGGGCTTGTTTCCGGCCTTGGTCGTTACCCGCGAAATAATACCCCGGCTGCTCCACGTTACCCCGCAAATCCGAAGTCAGGAGAAAGTAAGCTTTCAGGTTCAACCCGTTTTTAGGCTGCTTTACCAGTTCTTCGTCGGTTACGGCTAAAGCAAAATCAGTGGCTATTGGCTGCCCCTGGTTATTTTGCGCCGTTAACTGCAACGTTACCTGGTCACGCCCTTTGTACGATTTTTTATCCGCGGTAAGCGATACCTGTAAGTCCTCCTGATTATCGGCAAATATTAAGCGCTCGGCCAATGGTTCGCCGGCCGCAGTGGTTAAAGTAAGACGGGCAATCCCGGTCGGGAATTCAGCTTTAGGCACGTTCAGGCGAGCTGGCTGACCAGGTTGCAGCTTAACTTTTTCGTTAAATAACAAAGTTTCGCGGCTTACTCCCGTTAACAGCAAAGAGGCCGGCGGCGTACCTTGGCTGTTCACGGTAACCTGCCAGTTTTTAGCATCTGCTGTTTCTTCTACCTGCATAACGTAACCCGCGGTTAGGGCCTCCGGAAGCTGGTATTCCCGCGTTTTACCGGCGGCGTTAATTTTGGCTACGTAAGTTACGCCTGCTTGCGGCTGAAATTCAAAAGAACCCATACCTAAGTGCGAGCCGGTAAAATCCAGTACTTTTTGTCCTTGGCTGGTATACACCGAACCATTTACAAGTAAACCGGCACTGTTGGTTCCGGTAGCTTTAAAAGCCAACCGGCTAGATAAACCCGTAACAAGGTCGCCGCCTTCCGGGAAAAACTGCACATCTACCAGGCCGGTTGATTCGGTTGTTTTCTGGCTCACCGGCGTGGCGCCGATTACCTCAATGGACAAATTAAAAAAAGTATTTTCTCCAAAGTTCCGCTGGTACTGCGTATACGCGGTTAGGCGGTACTGTCCGGCGGGCAAATCGGTTGGCAGCGCAAAGTCGCCGGCAGCTTTGCCATGAACGGCTTTTAAAGTAAGCTGTGCTACCGCTTTGTTCTCGGCGTTAAGTAAATCGACGTACAACACTCCGCTTTTAAGGGAAGGGCGCAAGCTGGCTGCATCCAATAAATATCCTTTCAACCAAATAGATTGGCCGGGAGCGTAATAAGGTTTGTCCAGGGTCAGGTAAACTTTTTCGGGCGCGTACTGCGTCCGGTAGGTATCCAGATTGGTTTTAAGTTGTGACAGCCACTTATCCGGCGGACTCACAAAAGCGACTAAGGCCAGCCCAAAAAACGGCAGTAGATATATGATATTTTTTATTTTTTGCTTATTCATCGGCAAGGGTTATTACGGTAGCTTAAGGCTTATTTCTCTTCTATTTGAAAACAATTATATAGCTGCTATCATTCCAAGCAACGGGTATTTAACTTTTTTATTTTATAATATTTTCCGGAAGGCACCAGCTGACTTAATATCTATTTAACCAGAGGAAAGTACGAATTTAAAGGCTTGGGTGGAGGTTAACGACGAGTAGTAAATTTTAAAAAATTACGCGTCAGTAACTTTATTAAGGGATTTGTTTTGGAGAATGGCTGCTTTCGGCAGAGTGTAGTCTGCATTGTAATAAAACTGTTTTTTTCCGGCCCTCTCTCTTTAGATAAGTTTTACTTTTGGTTAATTTTATTCTCTACTGCAAACGAATTAGGTGAGCCAAGGTTAAAACCAGGGCAAATTATTTACCTGCATTCCCGCCATTAAGGATTGGCTTTCCGGCCGGAATAAACGGGAAGCGTTTTTTATTAACCTTAAAAGGGACTTTGTCCGTACAATGAACTTCCCGGATGATAGTCGGGGAAATTGGAAAAATTTAAAAAATTAAAATATAACCCCAAGATTATGTCTGATAAAGTAAATAACCAGGAAGGCAACAGCCAGGCCCAGCACGATAATACCGGCAAAGGCGTCGGGGTAAGTGGGCAGCAACCCGCGCAGCACGAAGGTCCGGTAGCCGGAGGAGCCGATAATACCCGCGGCGAAAACAAACCCAGTCGCGAAGGCCACAGCGGTGGCGCGAAGCACGGGAAAGATACACCGGAACAAAACAGCCCGCAAGGTTCGCACGCTAACCCAGCAGATACGCGCGGCTCGGACAGTTCGGATAAAGAATTCCGGAATAACCAACCCAACGCCAGCACCCTGAAAGGCTACAAAAACAGCGAAGATTCCGGCAGCGAAGAAAGCGGCCAGGACTAATTGGTTATTAGTTGTTAGTGACTTTGTTGCAACGGGACTCTTTTCTACTAGCTCGCTTATAGCGAGCAGTAGCTAAGCTACTAGGTAGGCCAGAGGCATTCCCTGGTGGCGATAGATGTTTAAGATTTTACATTTTAGTTCTACTTCTGTTTTCTGATTTTCTATTTTCCGGGTCCTCATCTGGGCGGAGAAAGTAGTTTTGTAGCGAAACATAGCTACCTCATTTAAACTTCGGCGATGATAGCCAGCTTGGATTTTCCAGGCTTTTCGATCGTGCTCTTGCCTATATTCGACTGCCTCATTGCGCTGCCGTAGGTATTCTGGTACCGGCTTCTTCTGGGTACCTTTATGTACCACTGCATCTTTGGACGGGGGTATAATTTGCTTAATGCCCCCTGCTAGGAGCTCTCGCAACTTAAAGTCATCATAAGCGCCATCCCCTATAAAACTACTCAGCTGAGCAGTCTTGCCTTGCAGCAACTTGCCCGCGACCACCGCATCATCTTCCCCATTCGTAGTCAACGCCACAAAAACGATCTCTTGGGTATCAACAGCAATACCGATGTGCAATTTGCGCCAAGTTCTATGCTTGGAAGCCCCGTGTTTTCTTACTTTCCACTCGCCTTCCCCGTATACTTTTAAACCGGTAGAATCGAGCGCAATAGCTAGCTTTCGGTTGCGGGCTAATGCTTTACTTACTTCTACTGGCAGGCAGCTTTGTCGGCGGCAAAGAGTAGTATAATCTGGTACGGCATAATCTTTATAGCCTAACATCGCCAGCAAACTAGAAACAAAGCCGGTCGTCTGCCGCAGCGGCTGATGATACACCTGGCCTAACAACAAACAGCATTGGATTACACAATCAGCATATAAGCATTCCCCTACTACTTTCTGGCTCGGATCAATCTCGCGCCACGCTCTTAACACGGAATCTTCCAGCCATAAAGTCAAACTACCTCTTTGAACTAAACTGCTAGTATAGGCTTTCCAATTTTTAACTTTATACCTATCTTTAGCCGGGATTGTAGGCGATGGTAACATCTCTTCTTTATGGTTTCGTCACTACAAAGATAGACTGCAATCCCTTTTTTACCTATCCCATTCTCAACGTTGCAACAAAGTCGTTGTTAGTTATTAGTTATTAGTTGCTCGTTGTTTGTTGTTAGATGTTTAAAGATCTGGTAACGAGTAACGAGCAATTTGTTTTTATGGGACGTGATGTAATGGAGGAACTTAGTAGCCAAAATTTACAAGCAGATTTTGCAACATCCTGCTGCCATTCCGAGGCGCACCATTCGATTATAGATTTAGCAACAACTAATAACCAACAACTAATAACCAACAACTAATAACTAAACTTCGTCGATTCGCGGGCAATTAACGCGCCGGTTAAGTTAACGTCGGCGGCTACCAGGTGTTGATGTAAAAGGCGGCTCAGCATCATTTCGTAACTGCTGGTTACAATTTCAAAAAGCGGTTGTTGAAAGGTAGTCAGCGAGGGTTCTAATACTTTCCCGTACTTCATATCGTCGTAGCCGGCCACCAAAACATCTTTGGTCACCAGGCTACCCGTTTGTTTTAAACTAGCCATGACCACGGCCGCCGTAGAATCGTTGGCGCACAGCACGCCCGTTTTGCCCGGTATTATTTTCAGCCGGCTCATTAAGTGAGTATCTCCCGGGTCGCCCACAATAATGTCTTTTGGACCGAAAGAAATATTGGCATCAAAACAAGCGCTGCGGCAACCCGCAATGCGTTTGTAAATACTGTTGGCAGAATAAGCCCGGTAAAAAAAATAAATTTTCTCGCATCCGGCATTAATTAAATGGTTAGTCATAACGTAACCGGCCTGAAAATTATCCAGCCCAATTACCGGGTACTTACTGCGGTTCGGAAACGAGTAAATGTCCCGGTCAATCAATACTACCGGAATGTTCTCCTGGTCAAATAAAGCACATACCTGATTATTTACCAATTCCGCGTTATCCGTGCGTTCCAGGGGAGCAAAGAAAACGCCACTTACTTTTTCATCCAGGTATCTTTCGCAAATGCTGATAATGGTGTTCTGGCGAACCTGGGCATTATTAGCAATGGCGCCGTCCCACAAAAATTTTAATTCTTTTTCTTTTTCGATAGCCAAAAAATGGTCGTGAATAACGCCGAATATCTCGGACTCGCCCGCTCCCGGCAGTAACAAGCCAAAGGTATTTTTCTTTCGTTCGCCGTTAAATACCACGGTCGTGCCTTGTCCGGGCGTTTTTTTCAACAAACCTTCTTTTTGCAGGGAATTGTAAATTTTAGCAACCGTGGGCCGGGAAACCTGCATTTCGGTCGCCAGTTCTTTTTCCGAGGGGAGCAAACTGCCGTAAGGCAATTTTCCATTTAAAATATCATCTCTAAAACGGGTAAGCGTATCCTTAATCTTGTTGGTGCTCATGGGGCGATGGCTCTGCTTTAAATGTAAAGTAAATGTAAAAATACTTTACCTCCAATACATTTTACATTTAATTTACATTTTAATCTTACTTGAACAAAATGGAATTTTACACGCGCTAACTCTTAATCCAGAAAAATAAATTTAAAATTTTAAAAATATTGTTTGCTTTAATTAAACTTAACTATACATTAGTAGCACAAAATGTAATTATTAATTTTTGTAAATGTAATTATAATGTAAACACATTATTTTATTGTAAATTCTACTTCTACCTATAACCAAACCCCTATGAAAAGAGAAGTTTTACTTACAGTCAGGCCAATCAACCGGAAGCTCCTCATGGTGTTATTGCTTTTTCTGGTACAAGTGAGCCTGGCCCAATCCCGAATTATTTCGGGAACCATTAAAGACGAACAAGGCAATGCTTTGCCGGGAGCCAGCATTGTGGTAAAAGGAACCACCACCGGAACCATAACCGATGCCAACGGCAAATACTCGCTCAGCCTTTCCTCGGGCCAGGATGTTTTGGTAGCTTCGTTTATTGGCTACCTGGGCCAGGAAGTAAGCGTTGGTAATCAAACCACGCTGGATGTAATGCTACCGGCCGATACCCGCGCTTTATCCGAAGTGGTTGTTACGGGATACAGCACCGAGCGAAAAGCCGATTTAACGGGGGCCGTAGCCATCGTGGATCTGGTAAAAGTGCGCGACATTCCGCGGGCCAACGTGCTGCAAACCCTGCAAGGCCGGGTACCCGGCTTGTACGTAGAATCCACGGGCCAACCCAGTGGCCAGACCGGGCAAGTATTAATCCGGGGCCTGAACACCTTGGGCGATAATTCCCCGTTGTACATCATTGATGGGGTGCCAACCACCGGCAATAATGTAATTTCGGGCCGGGGGGCGGCCAATGGCTCTACAACCAAAAATGTATCGCCCCTGCAGAACATTGACCCGAACTCCATAGAATCCATTCAGGTGCTAAAAGATGCCTCCGCGGCTTCTATTTACGGGGCCCGGGCTTCCAACGGGGTAATTATTGTTACCACCAAACAAGGAAAAGGCAAACTAAAAGTGCAGCTCAGCTCCTCGGGTTCTTTTCAGCAGCGCTTCGGGGAAATTAATGCTGCCAACACGTTAGAACGGGGTCGCGCCCTGTGGCAAGCTTCCATTAACGACGGCACCGACCCCGCCATTCACAGCGCATTATACGCCTTTGATTACTCCGGTACTGGGCCAGCGGCGGTTTTAAACAGCGTGACGCCGGTGCAGTGGGTGGGTGGTGACCCAGCGGGTTTAACGCCGGCCCAGGTGCCAGGCACCGATTGGCAAGATGTGGTTTACCGCACCGGTTTCGTGAACAGCAATAGTTTAACCCTATCGGGCGGCAGTGAATCTACCACGGCTTTGTTGCAGTTTGGTTACCTGAACAACCGGGCCATTAAAGAATATTCTAATTTTTCCAAAATGAATCTGCGCCTGAACACGTCGCATAAGATGTTCAACAGCCGGCTCCGGATCGGCGAAAATTTAAATATTGCCCGCACCCGCGAAACGCCGGAACCCACTGATTTAGGAGGGGCCGGCATTGACTACCTCGCCACTTACCAAAATCCCATTTTGCCGGTATACCGCACCGATGGTTCCTGGGCGGGCCCGCTGGGATCCGGCATGAGCGACCGCAATAACCCTTTGCACATGTTGTACATTAACCGGAACAACAAAGACAATAACCTGATTTTATTCGGGAACGTCTACGCCGAATTAATACCCATTGATAATTTAACCATTCGTTCCAGCCTGGGTGTGGATTATACTTTTTCGAATAACTGGTGGATTCAGGAAAAATACACCGAAGGTTTTCTGACCCAAAGTGTGAACCGGCTCAGTGTGTTTCACGGCGAGCGTACCAACCTCACCTGGACCAATACCGCCGATTATAATTTTAAAGCGGGCCAAAGCTTTTTTAATATTTTAGTAGGAGTAGAAACCGTGAAAGAAGATTACCGCACGGTAGTGGCGCGCAAAGAAGATTTTGCCATCCAGGATTTCGACTTTTTTCAACTGGATGCCGGTACCGGCACGGCCAGTTCGGGCGGCGGCAGAACCGGGTACCAGTTGTTATCTTACTTCGGAAAAGCGAATTATAATTTAGCCGATAAATACCTGGCTTCCGTAACGCTCCGCTACGATGGCTCCTCGCGGTTTGGCCAGAATGAGCAATTTGGTTTATTTCCGGCGGCAAATCTGGGCTGGCGCATCAGTAACGAAAAGTTCATGCAGGGCCTGAGCTTTGTATCCAATTTAAAATTGCGGGCCGGCGTGGGCCGGGTGGGCAACCAGAAGATTGGCAACCTGGCCCGGTTTGGTTTATACGCGCCTAATTACGGCACCATGGACTTCCGGGATTGGTACGGCGCCTGGCGCACCATTGGCACGGCTTACGATATCAACGGCAACAACAGCGGCAATCTGGCCTCGGGCTACGTGGCCTTGCAACAAGGCAATCCTAATTTAAAATGGGAAACTACCGATGAGCTAAACCTGGGGCTGGACTTTGGCCTGGTAAAAGACCGCCTGACCGGCTCCTTCGACTACTTTACCCGCAATACCAAAGATATTTTAATTCAACCGCCGTACGCGGCCGTTATTGGCGAAGGCGGCAGCCGCTGGGTGAACGGGGCTTCCGCGAAAAATAACGGCTTTGAAATATCTTTGGCTTACCAAAATACCGGCGGTCCGTTTACCTATACGGTTTACGGCAACGCCGCGCATTTTCGGGATAAAATTACCAAACTCCCCGCATCGGTAATCCGGTCTTACCCCGGCAATGTGGAACAAACCATTCTGGGGCATTCGCAGCGCGCTATTTTCGGCTACGTAACCGACGGACTTTTTCAGAACCAGGAAGAAGTAAATGCCCACGTAACCCAGCCGGGTAAAGGAATAGGCCGCATTCGCTACCGCGATTTAAACGGCGACGGCAAAATAGACGCCCTGGACCAAACCTGGCTGGGCACCACCTTACCCGACGTAGAATACGGGCTGGGTTTTGATATCGGTTATAAAAACTTTACGCTTTCGGCTTTCTTCCAGGGAGTGGTGGGTAAACTCACCAACGACGGCATTAAAGGCGATTTTACCCGGGTAAACAACGGAATGAATTTTGGCACCGGTGTTTTTGAAGCTTGGTCGCCCCAAAATACCGGCTCTCCCCTGCCCGCTTTGAGCCTGGTAAACGCCAACGACGAGTTCCGGTCTTCGGATTACTTGTACGTGAATGGCAGCTACGCCAAACTCCGGACCTTGCAATTATCCTACGCTTTCCCGAAAGGCGTTCTGGAGGCCTGGAAACTGGGCACTTTCCGGGTTTTTGTGATGGGCGAAAACTTGTTTGCCCTTAAAGACCACCAAGGAATAAATAAAATCTACGCTCCCGATCCGGAAAATCCTTCCTTAACGTATCCGCTCACCCGCAATTTCACCTTTGGCGTTGACTTATCTTTTTAACCTATTTTCTATTTCTGAATCATGAAACGAATAGCTATAGTTTTAACCACCTGCTTTTTACTAGTGGCCCAATCGTGCAAAGATTACCTGGAATTTGAACCCAAAGGTGTGGTAAGTTCCGACCAACTCAACACCCCCGAAGAAGTAGACAAAATGGTGATTGCGGCTTATGCTTCTTTAAGCAACGATTTTTTCTTATCGCAAATGGCTTCCGTGCCCTGGATCTGGGGTAGCGTGCGGAGCGACGACGCCTACAAAGGCGGTGGCGGCACCGGCGATAATTTCGATCAGCACATCATGGAAACCTTTAACTTGCTGGCTCCCACCAACGGGCAGATTAATGATATCTGGATTTACCTGTACGAAAACCTGGGCCGGGCCAATGATGCGTTAAGGCGGATGGAAACCATGACCGAAGCCAACTACCCGAATTTAAAAAAACGGCAGGCCGAATGCCGGTTTTTGCGGGGCCACTGGCATTTTATTTTAAAAATCTTGTTTAAACACCCGGTTTGGGTAGATGCTTCCTTGCCGAAAGAACAGCTAAACACCTTAACCAACACGACCTACACCAGCGACGAATTGTGGAATAAAATTGCCGAAGATTTTCAGTTTGCCGCTGATAATTTGCCATTAACGCAGCAGGAAGTTGGCCGGGCCAGCCAGGTAGCCGCCTGGGCTTATCTGGCGAAAACCCGCTTGTACCAGGCCTACGAGCAGGACGATAATAACAATGTCACCACTATCAACCCCGCCCGGTTACAGGAAGTAATTAACTTATGCCAGAACATTGTAAATTCAGGGGGCAAAAGCTTATCCCCGGATTTTGCCCAAAACTTTTTGTGCGGATTTGAAAACGGTCCGGAATCCATCTTTTCGGTACAATACTCCCAGGACGACGGTACCCAGAACGGTAAAATTCAGCTCGCTACCGGGGTCGCGTACAACATGGCGCCTCAGTTTGGTTGCTGCGATTTTTTAAATCCGAGTTATACCCTGCTTAACGCTTTTAAAACCGACCAGACTACGGGTTTGCCGATGATGGCTACCTACAACAATGATTTTCTGTTTAAAATAAATACCTGGGCCAACGTCAACGATTTAAGCACCATTGATTTTATGAGCCAAACCGTAGACCCCCGTATGGATCACACCATCGGCATTCCCACGCACCCCTGGAAATACGATCCGGATTTTGTTACCACCAAAAGCTGGCGGCGGGTACCGGAAGTTTACGGCTATTTAACCAGCATGAAATCTCTGGAACATTACAACAGCTCTTGTTTCGTGAAACTCGGGCCGTTTATGGGTACTTCCCGCAACGCCGATATTATCCGCTACGACGATGTTTTATTATGGCTCGCCGAAGCCTATATTGAAACCGGGCAACACAACCTGGCCTTACCGCTAATTAACCAGATTCGTGAACGGGCCGCCAACAGCACCGGCCGGTTGGTCCGCAAAGACGGCAGCCGCATTTCGAATTACAAGGTGAGTCCGTACCTTAACGGCATAAACTGCAACTGGACCCCGGAATTTGCCCGCCAGGCTTTGCAATGGGAAAGACGCCTGGAATTTGCCACGGAAGGCGTGCGCTTTTTTGACCTGGTGCGCTGGGGCCTGGCCGCCGAAACCTTAAACGCTTATTTTGCCAAAGAGAAAATTACTTTCGGCTTCCTGAAAGATGCTTTTTTTAAAAAAAACCGGGACGAGTACTTTCCCATTCCGCAGGCCCAGATTAACTTCTCCGAAGGATTATACCGGCAAAATAAGGGCTGGTAAGCGGCCGGTAGGTTTTAATAAAATGTAAGTTGGTGATCGGTCGCGTAGCCGTGGCTTCTGCTTTGGCAACTTACCAGCTGATTATCGTACCCCTAGTGACTGTTCTCGCTTTATTTCTAATGAGAGTTGATTTATAGTTTAGGTCTTGGTTATATTTTGTCTTGACACAAAAAGAACCAACGAAAATCAAGACGCTAAAAACGCGCTGAACAACAGAACAGTTTAGCGTGAAATCTTACACCTGACTGGGCTACTTATTGTATAGCTACTAAGGGTTCTTTGTTATTTTAAATTTTTAAAATTCTGTCCTTCAAGAGGAACCTATTTCGCTACGAAGCCCAAAAGTTTCCTCCTGAAGGACATAGAAAAGGCGGATTTACTTTAAACTTGTATTGCACCTTTACTTACTTGCTATTACTTTAACTATTTGTACAATAGCTATTTACTTCAATCTACTGCAACCTTCTAATAAATTCATGTAAAGATTATTCCTTGGCCCAGGTTTCACCTCAATTTTAAAATTTAATTGCTTGTATATGCCGCTAAAAAAAATATTATTCCTCTTCTTGCTGGCAAGCACGCCGCCGGCTTTTGCCCAGTTCAAGGTAGATTATAACCCGGCGATTCAGCCCGTCAACAACATGCAGTATTTTGCGCCCAAAGGCGATAACCTGTTTGTGGGCGATTGCATTCCTTTTAGCCACAACGGCACCTATTATTTATACTGGTTACTGGACTCGGGCCACCACTCGGCCCTTAATGGGTTGGGCGGTCACCAATGGACGGTAAGTACCACCACCGATTTAAAAACCTGGAAACACCACCCGGTAGTACTGGGCATTGATGAGGATTGGGAAAAATCAATTTGTACCGGTTCGGTGGTGTACCATAATAAAAAATTCTATGCTTTTTACGCTACCCGGTTGCTGGTAAACGGCAAAGTAAACGAGCAATTAAGTTACGCAGTGAGCGACGATGGCATTCATTTTAAAAAGCAAAAACCGAATCCGTTTTATACTTCTGCCCCCGGCTACAGTACCCGCGATTTCCGGGACCCCAAAGTAACCGTTGATAAAGACGGCCTGTTCCATTTGTTCGTCTCGAGCCGCTTAAATCAATCGGCCATTAAAAACTGGGACGGCAGTTTGGTACACATGGTCTCGAGAGATTTAAAAAAATGGGACATTAAAGCGCCTTTACTCACCGGACAACGATCCGTACCCGAATGCCCCGATTATTTTAAGTGGAACGACTGGTATTACTTAATTTACGGCGATGGCGGCGATACCTACTACGTGAAATCGAAAAATCCGTACGGCCCCTGGGAACAGCCCGATGACCAGACCCTGGTGGAAGAATGGTCGAATGTGGCGAAAACCGCCGAATTTAAAAACAACCGGCGCATTGTTGCGGCCTGGATTCCGTCCCGGAAAGAAAATAAAGATAATACCAACGAAATGTTCGGGGGCAATGTGGTTTTCCGGGAGCTGGTGCAAAACCCAAACGGTACGCTGGGTACTAAGTTCCCGCCGGAAATGCTACCCGCAAGCAATGCCCTGGTATCTTTGAAACTCGCCAAAGATTCTTTAACGCAGGAACTCGCGGCCAACAGTTTTGTGATTAGCGCGCCCAATGGTGTGGGTACCGCGCACTACGTTAACCTGCCGGTAAATGGCCGCATTACCGTCGAAATAGAACCTACCGGCCCCAACGAAGAATACGGTTTGCTGTTGCGCTCTAATCAGGATGGTTCCGGGGGTTACAAACTTACTTTCTCGGCCAGCGAGCAAAAAGTGCGGCTGCATAACACCGAAATAAATTCCGTAGAAGGCCTGGATAAACCTTTGAAAATAGATATAATTATGAACGAAAGCATTATTGACGTTGCTGTAAATAACCGGCGCTGCCTGGTAAACCGCTTGCCGGAGCAAAAAGGCAATGTGCTCTGGTTTTTTGCCAAGCACGGCCAGGTTAAATTTAAGTCCGTTAAAATTACCCCGCTCCTGCTTACCAACAATGAATAAGGCTTGGCCGAAGTTGGGAAATACATAAATTTTTAAATATTTTACTACCTCTACCTGATTAAGTAGTTGGTCGTTAGTAGTTGTTCCTGGTTCGACTCCTGAAATATTTAATATAGGCCGCTTAATTAAACACCTTCATCTGGTTTATTTTAGTAAAGTCTTTAAGTAAATACAGCATAACCAATAACGATCAATTAACAACGAATAAAAACAAGGACGAATATGCTTTTAGGTTTTGATATTGGGGGAACCAAATGCGCGGTGGTGCTGGGTACAAAAAATTCAAACCACGACTTGCAAATTATCGACAAGCAAGTTTTGCCCACCGATAAGCCGGTTTATGCCATGATCGACTGGTTGTACGCTACGGCCGAAGCGCTTTTGTTAAAACAAGGCCTAACCGCCGAGGCTATCGAAGGCATTGGCATTAGTTGCGGCGGGCCTTTAAGCAGCAAGAAAGGCCTGATTTTATCGCCGCCCAACCTGCCCGGCTGGGACCACATCCCCATTGTCATGCTCACCGAGAAAAGATTCGGCCGGAAAACCTTATTGCAAAATGACGCCAACGCCTGCGCCATGGCCGAATGGAAACACGGGGCCGGCAAAGGGTATTCTAATTTAATTTTTCTTACGTTTGGCACCGGCATGGGCGCCGGCTTAATCCTGGACGGAAAACTATATTCCGGCACCACCGACCTGGCCGGCGAAGTGGGCCATTTGCGCTTAGCCCGCCGCGGGCCGGTGGGTTTTGGCAAAGAAGGTTCTTTCGAAGGCTTTTGCAGCGGCGGCGGTATTGCCCAGCTGGCCCAGGTAAAAGTGCGGCAAAAATTACAAATGGGGCAACCGGTTTCGTTTTGCCAAAGCCTCGAAGATTTGCCATTCCTCACGGCCAAAATAGTAGCCGAAGCCGCTTACGCCGGCGACCCGGTGGCCCAGGACATTTACCGGACCTGCGGACAATTTCTGGGAGCCGGCCTTTCGCTTTTAATTGATATTCTGAACCCCGAGATTATCATAATGGGCAGCATTTACGGCCGGGCGCAGGAACTCCTGGAACCTGACATGCGCGAAGTAATTGCGGCCGAAGCCATCACGGAATCTTACCAGGCTTGCCGCATTGTGCCGGCCCTGCTCGCGGAAAATATTGGCGACATTGCGGCCTTATGCCTGGCCGAAACCATGGCCGCAGAATCTACTAACCCCATTGTAACCTTTAAAAATTAACTTGCCCTGGCTTATGGAGAATTTGTTACAACCTAAAAAATACCAGGTAACCGGCGCCTTAATCCGGGCCGCCATTGTTTCTTCCCTGGGGGGTTTGCTGTTTGGGTTTGATACCGCCGTTATTGCCGGCACCACGTCTTCGGTGAAAACCATTTTTCAGCTTTCGGAATGGGCCATGGGCTTTGTGGTTTCTTCGGCCTTAATCGGTACCATCGTGGGTACCATCATCAGCTCGAAACCCGGCGATATCTGGGGCCGGCGCAATTACTTAATGGTACTGGCGGCATTATTTTTAATTTCGGCCATTGGCTGCGCCTTAGCCTGGGATTTCTGGTCTTTAGCCGTTTTCCGGTTTATTGGCGGTATTGCAATTGGTGGTTCTTCGGTGATTATTCCGATGTATTTAGCCGAAATCGCCCCGGCTAAACTTCGCGGTCGCCTGGTGATATTATTTCAGTTTAATGTGTGCCTGGGTATACTGGTGGCTTATTTTTCCAACGCCATGATTGAGTTCATGAACACCGACGTGCTAACGGTACAATGGCGGTTGATGTTTGCCACCGGGGGTGTGCCGGCTCTGTTGTTCTTGATTATGTTATTCACTATTCCGGATAGTCCCCGCTGGTTAATCGCCCAGGGGAGAACCAGTGAAGCAAAGCAGGTTTTATCTAAAATGGGCGAACTCCAGGTAAATGAAGCATTTAGCGAGATTCAACAATCTTTAATAACTACAACCGGTACCAGCCAAGAAAATCTTTTTCAACGAAAGTATTTCTACCCGATATTTCTGGGTGTAAGTGTGGCGGCTTTTAATCAGTTATCTTTCGTGAACGGTTTTTTGTATTATTTAAACGATACCCTCCACGAAATCGGCGCTTCGTTCGGTGGCAAGTTTCAACCCATTTTAATTGGCGTAGCCAATGTTTTAGCAGTTACGGTAGCCCTAATGACCATTGACCGGATTGGCCGGAAAAAATTGTTACTCATTGGTTCCTGGGGTTCGGCTATTCCGCTGGCTTTGTGCGCCTACATTGCCTGGACCCGCAACCTGATTGAGTTATTTCCGTGGGGAGTGGCTTTGTTTATTTTGTTTTTTTCCTTTTCGCAGGGCGCCGTTATCTGGGTGTACATCAGCGAGGTTTTCCCGAACAAAGTGCGCAGTAAAGGCCAGGCCTTGGGCAGTTTTACCCACTGGGGTTTGTGCGCCATTGCCGCGCAGGTTTATCCACCCCTGGTGGCCAGTTCCAGCGTGGGCTTGGCTATTCCGTTTATATTCGGGGGCGTGATGATGGTGTTGCAGTTTTTTGTAGTTTGGTTCTTTTTTGTAGAAACCAAAGGCGTACCGCTCGAACAGTTGGAAATGCAGCTCGGCGTAAAGCTAAATGCTCCGGGAGAACGTACGCCGCATAGTAAAATGGTTTAAAGCTTGTTAACAGCCATTCGGCCAATTTTACACGCTACTCCCAAACCAAAATTTTAAAAAATCACCAGATCTTGCGACTAGTGAGTATAAGGTTTTAAATACCCTATTATTATTAAAAACAGTTGCTGAAATTTACCTTTTCTTATTAAATATCTGAGAAAGGGCTAGCTCCAGGGCTATGGCGTGGCCGGGGCCGAAAGTAACCATCACCCGGTCGTAAGTTTTAAGGGCTTGGTCTATTTGGCTGAGCAGCCCGCTGTCCTGCACCAACTTGGACGTTCGGCCAATTTCGCAAAAATGGCAATCCGGATTTATGTAATCATACTGTTCTATTTGGTCGTTTAATTCTGCTTTAAAAGGGATGCCCATGTACCGCCGGTATAATTTTTTAAAAAAAGAAAGGTCCTGCTCTTCGGTGGTTGGCGGAAAACCATTCTTGACAAAGTAGAATGGTACTTGTTCGGCATAAACCTGTTCTAAAATTTTACTGATATTGGCTCCGTACAAATGCGGAATCACAAAGCGCTCCATCACGTAATACAAAAATAACTGGTCTTTCGGGTGCTTTTTCAAAGTAAGGACAAACTCGGTCTAGGTGGTTAAGTCGCCATCGCGCATGGCAACCCCGGCCCGATCACACATATACTTCAAACAGCCGGTTTCCCCATTTTTCGAGATCGCTTCTGTCTAGGAATTTTACCGGATACAATCGTTTACTGGTCCGCCTTCGTTAAAAGTTATTTGGGGTTGCAGTTGCCGAAAGTACTGTTGGATCTGTGCAAACTGCGGATGGTTTACAACCCGCACGTGTTGGCAACCGACCAAAACAAGGCGTTTGTTCTTGTTTTGGACATTGATGATGTAGGGCACTTTTGCGCCGGGAAGCATTTTGCCTATCTCCACGTAGTTAATGGTTTGGTACCTGACCGGATGCTCCTTTAAAGTCTGGCATTGCAGAGATAGGGCTGAGGCGATTATTACCAGTAGAACAGTTTTCCGGTAGCTTGTATTTATTTAATTCCTTTCTTAACGTTTAGGCAAGCATGTTTCTAAATTAGAATTTATCCGAAAAGCTACCAATCGCTATAAAATTTAAAATTTTAAAAAAGGTACCAGTTCACCGGGTGCAAGGGGCCGATCGTTTCTTTTTTCTGGGATGCCTCCTGCTTTTTTCTCTTGGTATTTTTTATTTAACCCGCACAATCAGCAACTAATGCCATTTTGGGGCGTAGGGAATGCAGTTATTCACGCTAAATTTTAAAAATATGGTAGCAATTATAACCGGTGCATCGAGTGGAATTGGGCGGGCAACGGCCCTGGAATTTGCACGACAAGGTATTTCGGTGGTGGTGGCAGCGCGCCAGGAACAGGCGCTGGAAGAGCTAGCCCAAAAGTGTACCCGATTAGGCGCCGAAGCATTAGCGGTACCCACCGACGTAAGCAACGAAGACGAAGTAAACGCCCTGGCCAACCGGGCGCTGGCGCATTTTGGTCATATTGATATTTGGGTAAATAATGCGGCGGTATCGCTGTTCGGGAAGTTTGAAGAAATTCCGACTAACGATATCCGGCAGTTAATGGAAGTAAATGTATTGGGTTATATCTACGGAGCCCGGACGCCCCTACGGCATTTCCGCGACCGGAACGTGGGTTTGCTCATTAACGTGTCGTCCATGACGGCTCTGGTGGGCCAGCCTTTCAGTGTTCCGTATTCCATTAGTAAATTTGCGGTGCGGGGTTTGAGCCTGAGTTTGTCCCAGGAAGTGGCCGATAAGCCCAACATTCACGTGAGCTGCGTATTACCGGCCGTCATCGACACGCCAATTTTTCAGCACGCGGCCAATTACATGGGCAAAAACGTAAAAGCGCCCGAACCTGTAATCCCGGCCACCGACGTAGCTAAAGAAATATTTAAACTAACCCAATCGCCGAAAGAAGAAATTGCCGTGGGCAACATGGCCCGGATGCTCCGTGCCCAGCGCCTGGTTATGCCGGCCGGCATGTTCGACAAACGTATCCAGAAAATGATCTGGCAGAACCATTTCAACAACGAAAACACTCCGTCGCGCCAGGGTAATCTGTGCCAACCCGATGGCCACCATAACCGCATCGACGGGGGCTGGCAGGCTCAATCTAAAAACAAAAGCAATAGCCAGCAGAAAAAGCAAGGCAGCACCTTTAACGTGGTGTCGGGTTTTGCTACTTTGTTTTTAGTTGGCGGAATTCTGGGGGCTGCCTGGATTAACAACAAAATAAATAGCACCGTACCGGCTACTATTTAAAATTTTAAAATTTAAGCTTTTGGGCGCGATCCGGTTTAATTTACCCGATCGCGCTTTTTATTGCTACCGGTATGCAGTAAGCTTAGGTACTTCTACCTGCCCGGATGGGGTTATTTCTACCTAGTTGCCAGTACGTAGCGGCCGGATTAACGGAAAAACTTTTGGCAACCGGGCTAACCCATTTCTGTTATTAGAAGTACCAAATCCTGGTTGCTACTATTTTGCTTATTCGCCCTGGAAGCTGTAATTTTAAAAACCGCTTAGTTCCGCCAACCGCCAGGGGCATGCCAGCAACTCCGGCCACGGAACCGCCAGCAACGAACCACCAGCAACAAACAACGAACACGTGCCGCAGCAATTTAAAATATACTCTTCTTCCGCCGGTTCCGGCAAAACCTACCATTTAACCAAAGAATACCTGAAACTGGCTTTGCAGAGCGAGAACCCGGGGTATTACCGATCCATATTGGCTATCACGTTTACCAACGACGCCGCCAACGAGATGAAGGAACGGATTTTAGCGGCATTGCGGCAGTTTAACGAAGTCCAGGCGGATGCGCGCGCGCAGGCGCGCAGCGAGGAATTGCTGGACCTGATTACTTCCGAAATTCAAACAGAATACAATCAACCGGATACGGACCGGGAAATGGTACGAGCGCGAGCGCAGCGGACGTTTGAGCAGATCCTGTACAACTACTCGGAATTTGCCGTGAGTACCATTGATGCGTTCGTGAACAAAGTGGTAACGGCTTTTACCCGCGAACTGAATATTCCCTACAACTTTGAAGTAGACCTGGATACCACTACCCTGCTCAACACGGCGGTATCGATGCTGCTGGATAAAGTTAATAATGCTCCGGATAATAGCTTGCTGGCCCAAACGCTGGAACAATATGCCCTGGAAAAAGCCGACGAAGGCCGCAGCTGGAACAGTTTACCCGATGAACTCGCCAGCTTTGCTAATAATTTACTAAACGAACAAGTGTACGAAGCGGTAGCGGAATTGCAGAAGCTCACCCTGCAGGATTTTAAAAAAATACGGCAAGACTTATATCGCTATAAAAAACAAATCGAAGAAGCCGTAGTGGAAGCGGCGCAAGCGGCTTTAGATTTATGTAGCGCGAACCAGATCGAAGCCAGCTTTTTACATTATAAAGAAAAAGGCATTTACGGGTTCTTTAATAAGTACGTAAAAGACTTCAAATTTCAGAAGTCTAATACTTACGCTGAGCAAACTATTAACAACGATAAATGGTGCGGTGCCAAAGTGCCGAAAGACGTGGAAGCGCGACTGGATAAAATTAAAAGTCAGATCGTAGCTTACTTCCACACCATTGAAACCATCCGGGTCCAGCAAAGCGCGAATTATATTTTAATCACCGAGATCATCAAACACTTGTACCAGGTTTCGGTGCTGAATGAGCTGGAAAAATGCATTCAGGATATTAAACGCGATACCAACCTGGTACATATTTCGGAATTTAATAAACGCATTACCGATATTGTTTTGAACGAACCGGTACCTTTTATTTACGAGCGCCTCGGCGAAAAATACAACCACATCCTGATTGATGAATTTCAGGATACGTCTTCGCTGCAATGGAATAACTTACTGCCTTTAATCGAAAACTCGTTAGCGTCGGGGTATTTTAACATGGCCGTGGGCGATGCCAAACAAGCCATTTACCGGTGGCGCGGCGGCGACATGGACCAGATTCTGCATTTGTACAAACGCAACACGCCGGCCTTGTACCAGAATCGCAAAAACGAGGATTTACTGGAAGCCCGCTACGATACGCTGGATTTAAGTTTAACACCCGCCGACCTGAACACCAATTACCGGAGCGCCACCGAAATTATTAGCTTCAACAACAGTTTTTTTAAATTTGTGAGCATAAGCAACCCGGCTTACCCGATGCTGCAGAGCATTTACGACGAAAACTTTAAACAAGCCACGCCCGAAAGCAACAATCGCACCGGCGGCCACATCCAGGTAATTTTCACCCACAACGAAGACCACAACTACCAACACGATTTGAATTCCTGTGAACGCACCGAAGTACTGTACGAAGGTTACGAAAAGCCCGAAGTACTCACTTACCAGGAAAGTACCCTGCAAATTGTGTTGCAATTGATCCGGCACGCCCTGGCCGAAGGCTACGAGTGGCAAGACATTGCCGTGCTGAGCCGCACCAACCGCAACAGCCGTTTGGTAGCGGGCTTCCTGAAAGAAAAGAAGTTTGCTATTATTTCGCAGGACTCGCTTTCCTTGCAATTTGCCGAAGTAGTAAACCTGGTGGTGGCTTTGTTCCGGATTTTTAACCGTCCCGACGATACGCTGGCCCGCGCCGAAGCCATGTATTTGTTCTGCAAAGTGGTACGGAACGTGCAACCCGACAATACCCTCACCCAGACGATTGCGACCATTGCTAATTGCGCCGACAATACGGCTTTTTTTGATGAACTCCGCGTAGCCGGCTACAACCTGGAAGAAAAAGAAACGGGTAATTTATCCATCTACGAACTTACCGAAAAAATTATCCGGGTATTTAACTTGCTCGGCAAAAACAACGAATGCGAGTACTTGTTCCGCTTCCTGGATGTGGTGCTGGAGTACAGTCTGAACCAAAGCAACAACCTGAACAATTTTCTGGAATACTGGGAAACCCACAAGGAAAAACTCAGCATTAACTCGCCCAAAAACCGCAACGCCATAACCATTACCAGCATTCACAAGGCCAAAGGGCTGGCATACCCGGTGGTGATTATTCCGTTTGCCGATTGGTCGGTGGAGCCGCAGCGCAGCGCTTTGCTGTGGAGCCGTTTGCCCGCCGATTTGCCGGTTTTCCATGATTTGCCGGCCGCCGTGGTAACCATGAGCAAGCGCCTGGAAGAAACGCCTTTGCAGCCCCAGTACCAGATGGAGCTGGAAAAAACTTTTATCGAAAACCTGAACATGCTGTACGTAGGCTTCACCCGCCCCCAGGACCGCCTGTACTTAATTGCTCAGAAAAAAGATTTTAACCAGGGCGGCAACCAGAAAAACATCAGCTATATATTGTACCAATACTTGCAGCACCAGCAGCTATGGCAAGACGACCAACTGTGTTACCAGTTAGCGCAAGGTGCGGCCACGCAACATTCCAGCACGCCGGTAACGGAGCAGGTTTTTCACCTGGATTTATTCCGTTCTTTTAACTGGACCCAGCGCCTGAAACTAAAACAACACGCCAACAACGTGTTCGATTTTGAAACCCAACAGGAATACCGCCGCCTGAACCGCAAACTGCACTACGCCCTCTCCCGCATCACCACCGCCGACGACCTGAATTTTGTGTTGAAGCAACTGGTAAACGAAGGCATTTTCAGCAGCAAAGAAACCCCGGAACTGCGCGAAACTTTAAAAAAAATCATCAACCATCCCGAAATCAAGCGCTATTTCAGCAAAGACATTCTGATTGAAAAAGAAAAAGAAATTTTGAACGTACGGGCTACCCGCTACAAACCCGACCGCATTGTTTTCGACGGCACCAAAGTAGTACTCCTGGATTTCAAAGCCCCGCCCTTCACCCAGGAACACGCCGATAACCTGAACTTCTACGCCAGCCTTTTTAAAGAATTATTCTTCACCGAAATTGAATGCGTGCTGTATTTCTTTGACGTGGAGGAAGTGCAGAAATGGGTTTATGAGGATGAGTTAAAAATGGGTGTTTAAAGGTTATAGTTTTTTTTAACCAGTAGGACATGATACTCCAAAGTAAATTAGCTCTAAAAATTCCGATTTAATCATTACTAATTATGAAAAAGAAAATCAGAGAAGAATCAGAAGTTTTTTCAGAATTGGCAGAATTATGTTCTTCTCCGGGATATGTACATGCAATTGCATACTTATGTTTTAGAGATAATACAATAAAACATGGTGATTCAATGACTGTAAAAGATGTGTTGCAGCAATTTAACCCTACAAGATTAATAAGAACAGAAATATCTACGTTGATAGGTCTCACTTGCAAAAATAGACTCAATACAGAACTTCCTTATCCTGATGTAATACAAAACTACATTGATAGAACAGATACATTGCTGGATGAACTTCATCAATCGATGATGGCACCAGCACGAATTTCTTTTAACCCTGAAAATTTAGAGGATCTAAATTTTAACCCATTTAAAAATGGTTTATTTCTAAGAGAACCAATTTTTTATAGCGGAGAAGGAGTATATCAATCTCAATATAGAGACTTCTTTAAATTAAAGTACCAAAAAGATGATAGTTGGTTTCAAGAAACCAAAGGATTTACAATTCAACAAGCTACAGAAGTAATTGCATCTATTCAGTCACTTCAAAATGTAAAAATAAATTATGTAGCACTTAGTCTTGTTATAAATAAACTAGAACAATGGGATTTACTTCCAGCTTACAAATTTACTATTGCTGAGGTTAGCAAAGCAGCAAACATCGAAACAGAGATTACTTATGCAGTTATAGAGTCATTTGTATCTACAACTGAATCATATAATTTTAACTCTTTAGATGATTTTAATCCTAAAAATGCATATCCAATTATCAAACTCCCAGATGAAGAATATTTATTGTTTCAAAATTATGACCTAGTGCAGGCATTATATGAAACTCCTTTCTTTTGGTTAAACGATGATAAAAAATATCGGCCTACAGCAATGCAGCACAGGGGTGATTTTGCGGAATCGTTTACTACAGAACGTTTAAAATTAGTGTTTGGAGAAGAAAGAGTGTTTTTAAATATCGATATTTATACTTCTAAAAAGAATTGGGCTGGCGAAATTGATGTATTAGTAGTTTTTGCAAATAGGGCTATTATTTTACAGGCAAAATCGAAAAAACTCACAATAGCAGCACGCAAAGGAAATAATAATAAATTACAAGAAGATTTTCAAAAAGCAATTCAGGATTCGTATGATCAAGCTTTTTTATGTTCAACATTAATCCTTGATTCAAATTATAAATTGATTGATAAAAGTGGTAATGAATTGAATATTCAAAGGGGTTTTAAAGAAATATACCCTTTTTGTGTTGTTTCAGACCATTATCCAGCTCTTTCCTTTCAGGCAAGACAATTTTTAAAATTTCGAGAAACGGAGATTATAAAGTCACCATTTGTAATGGACGTATTCTTGCTTGATGTTATGACAGAAATGTTGCAGTCACCCTTATATTTCTTAAGCTATATAAATAGACGTACATTTTACGGTGATAGATTTTATTCTTCTCATGAATTAACAATTCTTTCGTACCATTTAAGTAAGAACTTATGGTTGGATGGAGAAACTTCCATGATGTATCTTGAGGATGATATAGGTGCTGGTCTTGATCTTGCAATGCTTACTAGACGCGATGGAGCTCCGGGTTTAGATACCCCAAAAGGTATATTAACTGACTATAAAGGAACGGTATTTAACCAATTAATTAAGGAGATTAATAATCTAGATCATCCATCTATTTTAGATTTGGGTTTTCTATTGCTTTCTTTAAGTGGTGAAACTATCCAAAATTTGAATAAAGGTTTTTCTTACATATTAAAATTATGTAGTGAAGATAGTCACAACCATGATTTTACCCTTGGATTTGATGACTTGAATTCTGGATTGACTATTCATTGCAACAATGATCATCCTTCAATATCAATGCCCCGCTTAAATTCACATTGTGAAAGAAGGAAGTATGCTCAAAAAGCAAACTCTTGGTTTGGAATATGTATTGATCCAATATTTCAAAAAATAAAATTTGGAGTCAATTTAAATTATGAATGGGTTCAATCTAGAAAAATGGATGAGATTATAAGTGACATGCCAAAGTTTCAGAATTTAAGAGGCAAAAATAACTTACCATTTACAACAAGTAATCAGAAAAAAATTGGACGTAATGACAAGTGCCCTTGTAAAAGTGGTAAGAAGTATAAAAACTGTTGTCTATCTTAATTAAGTTAACTTGGAAATTAAAAATTAATTGTACAAGCAGCAAAATACATATAACCATTGCTTTTCCAGGCGGCCGAGTTCATTTACAGTAAACACGCCAAAAACATTAATCAGTTTTGGGTTATATTATCATGTGGCTTATTCCGGCTTTATGGCCGCTATCAGCCCGTAATCCATCAAAGTAGGTACTTCCTCGGTGGTTGGTATTAAGCCAGCTTTTGTAAACCAGTTGCGGTACTCTTTTCTGCAGTAACAACGGCCTTTGGTTCCTAAAAAAAGCATCGCCGAATAATCCGTTACGGCTATAGGTCCATCCAAGGTATCATTTAAAAAAGCATCATGCACCCAGAAGAAGCCGCCCGGTTTAAGACTTTTAGCAAATTTCACTGCCAACTTTTCGCAAGTTTCTACGGGCCAGTCATGAAACAAACTGGCCGCCAGCAAAACATCGGCTTCCGGAAGTCTATCGGTCAGCATATCGCCGGGCATAAAGGTTAACCGGTTTTTTAAAGAAGTGGCCTCCGCCGGATGGTCCTGGCAGAATTCCTCGAATAGTTCGGCGGCTACTTTCAGCACTTCGGGTCGGTCGAGAACAATGGCCTGGGAGGTTGGGTTAGCCCGCAACCATTCATAAGTATAGTAACCCGTGCCGCCGGCTACATCCAGTAACAGCCCGGGGTGTTTGGTAATTTTATTTGCCACAATCGGGGAAAGAAACTTAGCTCTTCCGGCTAAAGCCATAGTAAAAAACCGGGCGGTTTCCGCTTCATCCATCGGCGAAGGTGCTCCTTCATCTTTTACATACGAAAACCCTTGTTGCGTATTTTCCGGTCCATCATGTTGCAACCATTCTGCCATTTTTATGACCCCCGGATCATCTTTTTCCAAACCAACATAACCCAGCAGGTTGGTGGCGTTAGCGGCGGTTAAATATTTACCGGTTTCGGTCAGTTTCAGTTTACCGACTGCATCATGTTCTATCAATCCCATGGCACACAAAGCCGGAAACAAAACCAGGGCGGGCCGTTCTTTTAGATGTAGCCGCTCCTGCAATTCCGGTAGGAACAATGCGCCTCGGCTTAACTCTTCAAAAACCGGTAAATAATGCGTACCGGCTACTAAAAGCTGAGAACCTGCTTTCGCTCTTAAAATCCGGGTAATGGGGGCAAGGTCTAACATGGTGGTGGGTATTTTTTTTCAATTATAATCTAAAAAAGCAGGGCATAAAAAAATTTAAAATAATTAAAGGAGAATTCCCTCAAACCCAAAATTTTAAATTAAGTAACAGGACAAAATTAAGTTGATAAAAACCTGAGTTTAAGTAATTGATTATTAATTTATTAACGATCTAACAACGAACAACTAAAAACGACCAACTACTTAGTAACTTAAAATTTTTTATATTTATAATGCTATCCATTAAAAAGCCCAACTACTAATGCAAACACTATGGGTAAGCATGCCCATCTTACGGAATATTGTTTTGGGAGCCACCTGTCAGCCAGAAGCCCGGCAACAGATTTGTTCGCGGGGTGGTATTACCCCGGCCGACCTGGACAACCCGGAAATGAAGCTTTCGCTGGAGCAAAATTGCGCGCTCATGGATGCGGCTTTGCAGCTTTCCGGCGACCCCAACCTGGGATTGCATATCGGCGAACGAACAACCGTCAGCATTTTGGGCATTACCGGCTATTTAATGGAAAGCAGCAAAGATTTGTTAACTGCCCTGCAGCATTTACAGCAATTTACAAGTTCTTTTAGTCGTATTTATTATTTCGGCATTGAACAGACCGGCGAAGAAGTTATGTATATAGGTGAGCCCATACCTCTCTGGAATGCTCTTTCGCCGGAAACGGCGCGGCAAAGCGTGGATATTGCTTTTGCCGGCGCCTTGCATATTCTTCGTCTGCTCACGGGCTTGCAACTACAACCGCTCCGGGCGCAATACCGTTATCCTCGCTTTGCTGATACCCGGGAGCATGAACGAATTCTTAAATGCCGGCCTTTGTTCAGCCAACCCTGTAATGCCCTTACTTTTGCGAAGCAAGATTTACAACGCAGCGTAATCGGGTATAACCGGGAACTAAACCTTGTTTTTAAAAAACTGCTGGAACAAAAGCTTCAGGAAGACCAAGGGCTGCCCTTCATCCACCAGGTTCGGACTATTATTTTGGAGCAAAGCCGCTTTGCTTTCCCCACCCTGGAAGAAGTAGCCGACCGGATACATCTCACGCCGCGTACCTTGCAACGGAAACTGCAGGAGGAAAACAGCAGTTTCCGGGCCTTAAGCGATTTAGCAAAAGAAGAACTGGCCCGCAATCTATTGTCTTCTAAAAACTTAAACATTTCTGAAATTGCCGACCGGCTAGGCTATTCCGACCCGGCCGCTTTTCAGCGGGCCTTCCGGCAATGGACCGGCAAAACACCCAAAACTTACCAGAATGAAGCTGCGAGACCAGCTCTGCTGTAAATTATTTCAGGCTTACTAAATAGCTCCGGATAGCGCTTAATTCTTCATCCGTAAAATGTTGCATATTCTGCCAGGGCATAAACTCCTGGCGTAATAATTTACCAGCCGGCGTTTTTCCCTGGCGGATAGTGGAAATAAATTGTGCCTCACTCCATTGTTGCTGAACTCCGGTAGCACTGATATCGGGCACGGGTGGAAAGCCTGGTGCCAGCGGTGCTCCGCCCTTCATGTTGGGTCGGTGGCAACCCTGGCATACCGTAGCCAGGTATTGTCCGTAAGCCGTAACGTCTTTGGGGGCGCTGGCCGCCATGGGTACCTGGTGATTGATGCGTTCGGCCGGTAAAACAGCTACCTGGTTTAGCTGCAAGACTACCCGACCGAGCGGCCCCATTTGCCGCCGCTTTTTTCCGGCACTGACTACTGGCGGAACGCTTTGGCAGTAAGCAATCAGGCTGGCCATATCTTCCTGGCTCAGTCCGGTACTTTCGTGCGCCGGCATCATCCAGAGCGAACGTCCGTTTTTGTCCACGCCGTGCCGCAACACGCGCAGCCAATCCTGCGTCGTAAAATCAGGAGGTAATCCACCCGGTCCTTTGGTCAGGTTTGGGGCGGATAATTGCATCAGCAGGGCACTATTCATAAAAACGCCTCCTGCCAAATTGGGTCCATGACAATCTGCACAACTCCGAATCTGGTACAAATGCTTACCTTTTACAATGGCAACAGAGTCGGTGGGAATAATTAAAGCAGGTTCGGAAAAACTGTATTTTCGGTTCATCCGCTGTTCCGTGCTCAGGTAGATAAACCCGTAACCCACCAAAATTAGCAGCAATAGAACCCCCAATATGATACCAAGCCACCGGCTTATCTTTTTAACTTTAGACATAAAGTTCAGCCTTTGTTTCTAAAGCGTTAGCTTTCACCGGTTGCCTAGTAGCCTGGTTCAACGATTGGCGCAGGAGGTGTATTCCCAAAACTATCGGCCATATTATACCCATAACGAGGTATACATTTACTCCTACCTCTGCCAGTAATTTAGCGCCAAACATAGTTCCTACCGAATCGAGCAGACAAGCCACCCCCGCCACTATAGCCAGTAAACCAATTACCTTGTTATCCCGGCGCAGTAACATGCCGAATCCAATCCACCAGGTGGCGGCAAAGAGCACTTCCAGTATATTCCATAGTCCTACGGTAACCATGTTGGTAACCGTCGCGAAGAGTGGTTCCAGAAAATCCTGGTTCACTTTTGGAGCCGATTCGTATTGTTGCATTAACGTTGGCCAGGCAGCGGCCAGGATACCCGCGCCGATAGCACCTACCAGCACATAGGCTAAACCGGAAAAAGTAAAAAGCGGCACCCAGGGAGAATGAAATTTATACTGCTGGTGCAGGTAAAAAATTACGGGCAGTAATAATAAATAATAGCCCGCCATGTCCAAGATCAGAAACCAGTAGGCTGCCCGGTAGTTATGGGCATAATTCAGGACGAGGGTTGGATCGGAAAAGGCTTCAAAATTGTATTCCACGGCATAAGCACCCAGCACTAGACAGGCAGCAGATAAAACACCGGCCAAAACGGTTACGAGGCCGACCATTTGTTTGTAGTTAGATAATTGTTTCATAGGGATTTAGTTAGATGTTTTATACAGCAAAATTACTTTGCTAGTGGCGGAGCAGTGCTAGCGAATAGCGTCAAAAAAATGATACTTTGCGCCAAGAGGAAAGTTTAAAGCAATGGTTAGTAGCAAAACCGGTGCAGCCAACCAAATTTTGTTACAGCAGGAGTTAAGATCTACCGATTTTTATATTAAAAATAAACCATCCGTTTACCCCAGATAGCATCTTTCTGCCAAGAGCCCCCATTTACCTATAAAAGAAAAACAGAGCGGTTAAAATATTTTTAACTTTGATAACTTAAGCAAAAGCTTCCACAGAATCTTCGTACATGCAAACCTTCCTGCACCAGGCAGCCGAGTCTATTTACCGTCAACACGCCGAAAACATCAGCCAGATCTGCGTGATTTTACCCACGCGGCGGGCCAGCATTTATTTTAAAAATGCCTTGGCCCAGGTGGCTACCGAAGGCATTTGGTCGCCGGAGGTGTCGTCGATGGAAGATTTTGTTACCCGGCTGGCCCGGGTAGAAGTGCTGGAACCCATTCACCTGCAATTGGATTTGTTCGATATCATGCAGGAACTGGACCCGAATATTGAGTTCGACCAGTACGTTACCTGGGCGAATACCTTGCTGGAAGATTTCAGCCGCATGGACCAGGAAGTAGTTAATACCAACAAATTGTTCGAGTATTTGAGTGAGGCCAAAGCCTTGGAACGCTGGGATCCCAAACGCGCCGGTTTTGATATTTCACCGATGCTGAAGAAGTATTTTAAGCTCTGGGACAATTTGCAGGAAGCTTACACCCGGCTGAAGAAAAAATTGAAGGCCGAAAAGCAGGCTTACATCGGGATGGCGTACCGGCACGTGGCCGAAAATGTACTGGATATGGTGCAAAAAACTACCTGCCACCAGTTTATCTTTGTCGGCCTGAATGCCCTGAGCCGTTCGGAGCAAATTATTATTCGCACCCTATTAAAAGAACACAAAGCCGAGGTATTGTTCGATTCGGATGAATTTTACATGGATGAGCAAACCCAAAACCGGGCCGGGTATTTTTTAAAAAAATACAAAAAACAATGGCAGCTCCCCGACTGGAAATGGCAGCAAAACCACTTACTCACCAGCACCAAAGAAATTAACGCCATTGCGGTAGCCAACGCCAGCATGCAGGGCAAAGTAGCCGGCCAGTTACTGCAGCAAATCCGGCAGGAAAACCCGCAGGCGCAGGTCGCCATTATTCTGCCCGACGAAACCATGCTGCTGCCGGTGCTGCACTCCATCAGCGAGGCTATACCGGATTACAACGTGACCATGGGGCTTACTTTTAAAGGCACGCCACTCTACAACCTGATTGATTTACTGTTCGAGCTGCATTTAACCGGCGTGATTCAACCCAACGATGCCGGCTACAAAGTAAATCGGTACCATTACCTCACCGTTCAGAAAATTCTGAGTCACCCGTTTATCCGGCGCTACGAGCAATATTACAATACCGTAACCGAAGACGCGGCCGAGCAAAATTTAATTTCCCAGGTTCTGGCCGATATCATCACGCAAAACAAAGTACTGGTTTCGGCGAAAGAGTTGATTGACGCGGGCAAAGAACACCCGATTTTTAAAGCCTTATTCCGGACCTGGCGCAACTGCGACGATATTATTGCTTCTTTTTACAACCTAATTGATTTGCTGAAGCAAGTGTACCAGTTTCAGGCCGAGAACCCCATCGAAACCGAGTATCTGTATATATTTTATACACTGGTCAAGCGACTGGATTCTATTTTTGATTGCCGGGAACAACGCATTTCGGTGCGCAGTTTTAAAAAATTCCTATACGAAAACATTGCCCAAACCCGCTTGCCGTTTAGCGGTGAACCGATTTCGGATATTCAGGTAATGGGATTTCTGGAGACGCGGGCGCTGGATTTTGAAAATTTAATTATTCTGTCGGTTAACGAAAACGTGTTGCCCCAGCCCAAGAGCCACAAATCGCTGATGCCCTACGACGTGCTGAAAACCTTTGGATTGCCCACCTACGCTGAACAGGAAAGCATCACCTCGTATTATTTTTACCGCTTGCTGCAACGGGCCAAACGCATAAACCTGCTGTACATTTTACCTTCCGATACGTACGGTTCCGGCGAGAAAAGCCGGTTTATTCTGCAATTGCAGCACCATCTGGTTCCGGCCAACCCCAACATAACTTTCCGGGAATTAACCGCCGCGGTAGAGCAACACGAAAGCAAAACCTACGAACCCGATATTGTTATTCAGAAAGACGAACAAGTACTGGCCAGCCTCAAAAAAGCATTGCAGAAAGGTTTATACCCCTCCCACCTGAACATGTACATTAACTGTTCGCTGCAGTATTATTTCAACAAAATTGCCGGCCTGAAAGAAACCGACGACATCGAAGAAAAAATTGGGGCGGATCAGTTCGGGAATATCGTGCACAAAGTACTGGAAGATTATTTTAAACCTTTCCGGGAGAAGAACTTACTAGTTACGGCTCAAGACATCGACCGCATGCGGGCGGTACTGCCGCAGCGGGTACAACTGGCTTTTAAAACCGGCACTTTGGGTAACGTGCCGGAGCAAGGCATGAACTATTTACTCCTGAAAGTGGCTACCCAGGTCCTCGAAACGTACCTGAAAAAACAAGCCGAGTCGCCGGATTTGCCGTTGCGCATCATCAGCCTGGAACAAGTGCTGGAAACCGTGTTGGAGGTAAACTTGGATGATGAAGTAATTCAGGTAAAAATAGCCGGTAAAGCCGACCGCATAGATCGCACGGCTAAAGCCACGCGGGTAATTGATTACAAAACCGGCCTGGTAAACGCCGCCGATTTAAAAATAAAACAAGAACACGTCGCGGAAAACTTACTCACCAACCGCAAGTACGAGAAAGTGCGGCAACTCTGGCTGTATCGTTATCTAATCGCCAAGAAAATGCAATCCGAAGGCAGTCTGGATAACTCCTTATTTCAGCCGGAAATAGAAGCGGGTATTATTTCTTTCCGGAATTTAAACGCCGGATTTATGACCTCCGATATTGCTTTTTCCGAAAATAAGCCGGAGTCCATTAACGAATACATTCAGCATTCCGAAGAATACCTGAGCGCTTTTGTGCAGGACATGCTCAACCCCGCTATCCCCATCCGGAAAACGCATGATCTGGAAGTTTGCCAGTACTGCATTTACCGGGGCATCTGCGCCCGTTAATTTTTAAAATTTTTGTAAAAAGAAAAGCAGCTCCGGTTTCAGAGCTGCTTTTCTTTATCATCATTTAATTTTTTAAATTTTTATGTTCTCGGCTACCGCGGTATCACCAGTTTTTGACCCGGATGAATCAGGTTCGGATCTTTAATCTGGTCCAGGTTCGCCTGGTGAATCTTGTGCCATTGCTGCGCGTCGCCGTATAATTCTTTCGCAATTTTAGAAAGGGAATCGCCGCTTTTTACGGTGTAATATTCTTTCTGCGGGGTGGCTGGTGTAGCTACTGGTTGCGCGGGTTGGCGGTTATTGGCTTGTGCCTGGTTGCCGGTTGGCGGTACATTAAAAGCGTTTTTAGCAGGATCGGCTTTCGGCTGCGCCGGTTTTTCCTCCCCTTTTTTTAAAAAATCAAAAAGTCCCATAGTTTTAAATAGCTGGTATAAAGTTCTAAATGAAAAAGGCAAATCGCATGGATAGCCCGTGTATTCAACATACGCTACTCATCTAAAATATGTTCTATACCTGAGAAGTTAATACGGTATCCATTATTTGCATTAACTTACTAACTATTAAACCCTTAATCTATGGTCAGGAGAATTCTAATATTTTTAAAAAATATAAAATTTTTAATTTATTTACTTCCTAGCGTCACCATCTAAGTCAGCCTAGTTATTTGTTTACCAGCAGCTTTTCGGGTGGTGGTAAACAGCTTACAATTTAAAAATATAGCTTGGTTTAGAATTATTCTAGCGGCAACTTGCCGCCGTAGCTTACTTCAGGAGAGATAAAGGTTAAATTAACAACTAGCTTTTAACTTAATCCTGATTCTGACGTAATATTCAAAAACTAAAGTATTACGAGATACTCGCTAACCCAATTTAACTACATAACTATGAAACTTGCTAAACTAAAAAATTACCTGATGCTGTTGAGCTTTACCCTGCTGCTTTTTGGCGCTGGCTGCCAGAAAAAGGATACGGTAGGTAATGCCGGCATGCTCACCGGCGCCGATAGTAAAGTCTGGAAAACCGAAAAAGAAACTACCGCTTCCGGCGAAAAAGACAAAGTAACCAAAGAAGAAAAACAACAGGAGATTCAATTTTTCGCCAACGGTTCGTTCAGCATGCGTTCGCCCACGCAAAACGCTTCCGGTAAATGGACCTACGATGCTATGGCAAAAAGCTTATCGTTGCAGTTTGTAGGTTCGGATTTAACCGAAAACTTTCAGGTTTTAAATTTAACCGATGACGAGTTGAAATTGCAAGCTGCCGATGGGTCGCAAATGATTCTGGAAACGGAGTAATTTATTTTAATTAATAATTTCGATAAATCTGGCTGCCTTGTGGCAGCTTTTTTTATGCAGTTTAAGTAGTTGGCTTATTCCTCATACGGTAGTTCGTTGGAGCCTTTTCGAGCCTCCAAGTGCTGGTGCTATCTGGTTTGCTGGTTTCAAGCTTGTCTCGTTTAACCCCTCCCCCTGCGGGACCTCCCCTAAAAACAGGGGAGGAGATGTGGCTATTCCTATTTTCTTCTTTTATCTCCCCACTGCGGAATTCTACTGCTCAGTAACGGTAGCTAAGCATAAACGACATCAGTTTGGCTCAGGAGGGCCTTCTGGGTTCTGCGAACCTTTGGTTGTGGTACCGAGGCACGAGGCATTGTGAGGCACGAACAAAACAAGCTTAGACCCGCCCGGAAGAGCCAAACGAGGCCCGCCGGCCAGGAGGCAAACGGGTTACTGATCAAGTTAGATAGCACCTGAGCATGGAGACGGGAACCGGCTCCATAGAACAACGGTTTAAGTACGTTTTATTCAAAATATGAAATCTATAATGCTGATGAACATAATCTAAGCTAAACCAGTAGGCATAGCCACCCCAAAAGGCACTTACTACCCGCACAATTTGTTACCAAACCCAAATAATCGTAAATTCAAGGGATGGAAATAATATTGGCGATCACGGGTTTTCTGGTGGGTTTAATCGGCGCGTACCTGGCTTTAAAAACCAAGCAAAATGCCGCTCAACAGCAAGTAAACCAAGCAATAGTAGAGCAACAGGTTTGGCAAACACAGGTGCAGGAAAAAAATACCGAAATAGCGCAACTTAAAGACCAATTACGTCATGAAACTAACACTATTTTGGGCCTGCAATCCGAGTTAACGAAAACCGAAACCGATCTCTATCATTTAAAGCATAAATTAGAAGACCAGAAGTTAGAAATGGAAGCGCTCCGGAGTAGTTTCTTGCAGCAGTTTTCGAGTGTATCGAACCAGGTTTTAGTAAATAATGCCGAACATTTTAAAAAAGCATCGGCCGAAAACCTGGAAACCATTCTAGCCCCTTTAAAAGAACGCATCAAGGAATTCGAGACGAAAGTAGATACAACCTACGAGAAAAGCCTGAAGGAAAATACCGCTCTAAAAGAACAAATAACCATGCTGGCCCAGCTCAACCAGCAAATGAGTCAGGATGCCATTAACTTAACCCGGGCCTTAAAAGGCGAACGTAAAACGCAGGGCAACTGGGGCGAGTATTTGCTCGAAGTGCTGCTGGAAAAATCGGGTTTAAAGAAAGACGAGCATTACCGCCGTGAAGTAGTGCTCCGCAACGACGATCATAAACTGTATCGCCCCGATGTCATCGTTAATTTACCCGGCGATAAACATCTTATCATCGATTCGAAAGTTTCCTTAACCGCTTACGACGCTTATTGCAACTGTGACGACGAAACTGTACAACTGGCGCATTTAAACAGCCATGTACAATCCATCCGGACGCACTTTCTGGATTTAAGCAAAAAAGAATACCACCAGCTCATCGGCGTTAACTCCCCCGACTTTGTGCTGATGTTTATTTCCATTGAACCGGCTTTTAATTTGGCTATGCAACACGACCGGGAATTGTTTATTGAAGCCTTAAATTACAATATTGTGTTTGTAACCACCTCTACCCTGCTGGCTACCCTGCGCACCGTAGAAGGCGTCTGGAAACAGGAAAGTCAAAAAAACAACGTGTTGAAGATTGCCCGGGAAAGTGGATTACTCTACGATAAATTCGCCAATTTTGTGGAAGATTTAAAAGCCATTGGTAAGAGCATCGAAAGCAGCCAGACCAGTTACGTAGCCGCCATGAACAAACTCACCGAAGGCAAAGGCAACTTAATCCGGAAAGTACAGCAATTAAAAGTACTCGGCGCCCGCACTACCAAAACCATTGATACAAATTTTATCCGGGAGTCGGAACTGGAACCCGAAACCACGCCGGCGCAACCCGGGTTGCTGGAAGAATGATTGGATATTAGATTTCGATAATCATTTAAAACGGTCAATTACTAGCTATCGCAATTATTATTTATCGAACCATTTATGCAACAAACAGCTTAAGCCCGGTGCAGAGACTGACCTAAACTGTTCTGTTGTTCCGCGGGTATTTAGCGTCTTGATTTTTTTTGGTTCTTTTTGTATCAAGACAAAAAGAACCAAGACTTGAGCAATGAAACAACTTCAATTAGCAAATAAGCAACTACTATTGCTATGCGAACATCTTTTTTTAAAAGATATTTGAAGGCTACACTAAACGTTTATCTATAGCTTTAATTTCCGATTAAAATGATTCTCCGACCTTAATTAAATAAACCCGCCTAGCTCGAAACAGTATACAAGCTGGCAACCTATCAAAAATTTAAAAAAACTATGCAGGAAACCACTCATTTACGCATTGGCGGCGTACCCGAACATTTTAATATTCCCTGGCACCAGGCCATAGAACAAGGCTTGTTTCAGGCCGAGAATATTAATTTAACCTGGACCGATTATCCAGGCGGTACCGGCGCCATGGCGAAAGATTTACGCCATGGTACTATAGACATTGCGGTTTTGTTAACGGAAGGCATTGTAGCTGATATTGCCAATGGCAACGAAAGTAAAATTGTACAAGTGTATGTTGAGTCGCCGCTCATCTGGGGCATTCACGTACCCGCTAATGCTGCTTATCAAATGCCCGAAGATTTGCACGGCAAGCGATACGCGGTGAGCCGGATGGGTTCCGGTTCGCACCTGATGGCTTTTGTGGATGCTACCCAACGCGGCTGGAACCCGCAGGCGCAGGAACTAGTTTTGGTGGGCAATTTAGATGGTGCCCGGCAAGCTTTTAAAAACAACGAAGCGGATGCCTTTATGTGGGAAAAGTTTATGACAAAACCCCTCGTGGATAGCGGTGAATTCCGGCGGGTGGGTGAAACGCTGACGCCCTGGCCTTGTTTTGTAATTGCGGTTCGCAAGGAAGTATTACAAAAGCAACAACCAGCCATTCAGAAAGTATTAACCATTATCAATCATACTTGCCAGCGCTTCATGACCAATCCCCAATCGGTAGATGTGGTGGTAGAAAAATTTAAATTGCAACCAGAAGATGCGGTAGCCTGGTTTAAAAGCACCCGCTGGTCTACCGGTGAACCCGTATCCGAAGAAATGCTGCAAACGGTTATATCCACCTTGCAGGACCTTCAGGTAATTACCACTGCGGTTAAACCAGCCGATTTGTACCAACAAATTTCCTTAACCTCGAATTCTTAAATTAAGTTAGTACCCCAACTTTAAGGATTTATTTTAAAATTTTTAAAAAACTATGCAAAAATTTCTGCTTACCGGCTGTTTAGTGGCGCTGTTATGGTCTTGCGAATCAAAAAAAGATTATCAGCAGGAAACCGATACGTTTCTGCAAACTTACGCTGCCCAGTACCAAAAGCTTTATACCGTATCCAGCGAAGCAGAATGGGCTTCTAATACCAAAATCGTTGAAGGTGATTCAACCAACGCCATTGCTACCCGGCAGGCCAACGAAGCCTTTGCGGCATTTACCGGCAGCAAAGAAAATATTCAGCAAGTACAATCCTTACTGGAGCACGAAGATCAACTCAAACCTATCCAGGTTAAACAGTTAAAAGCGGCATTGCGGGCCGCTGCCAACAATCCCCAAACAGTAGCCGCGGTGGTTAAAAAACGGATTAAAGCCGAAACCGAACAATCGGAAAAGCTTTACGGCTTTAATTATAAACTGAACGGCAAATCGGTAACTACTAACCAGATTGACGAAATTTTACGTACCGAAACTAATCCGGCGAAAAGATTAGCCGCCTGGGAAGCCAGCAAAGAAGTCGGCACCGTGCTAAAGTCGGGCTTAGTTAACTTGCGCCAGCTTCGCAACGAAACCGTGCAAGCTTTAGGTTACCATGATTACTTTAGCTACCAGGCAGAAGATTACGGCATGAAGCGCGAAGAAATGATGGCTTTAATGCGTAAGATAAACCAAGAGCTAAAACCACTTTACCGCGAGTTGCACACCTATGCACGCTACGAGTTTGCCAAGAAGTACAACGAAAAGCAAGTACCCGATATGCTGCCGGCGCATTGGCTCCCGAACCGGTGGGGCCAGGATTGGAGCTCAATGATAACAGTAGCCGGCAGTAACCTGGATGCGGCATTAAAACCCAAAGGAGTCGAATGGCAAGTAAAACAAGCCGAGCGGTTCTATCAAAGTTTAGGATTTCCGGCTTTGCCCGCCAGCTTTTACACGAAATCCAGTTTGTACCCGGTACCCGCGGGAGAAAAGTACAAAAAAAACAATCATGCTTCGGCCTGGCACATGAATTTAGAAAAAGACGTGCGGAGCTTAATGAGCGTAGAACCCAATGCCGAATGGTACGAAACCACGCACCACGAACTGGGCCATATTTACTATTACCTCACGTATACTAACCCCGATGTACCCGTGTTGTTGCGGAGCGGAGCTAACCGGGCGTACCACGAAGCCATGGGCAGCTTAATGGGTTTAGCGGCCATGCAACAACCTTTTCTGGCTAATTTACAATTAGTGAATGCTAAGACTAAAACCGATCAGGTGCAAAGCTTATTAAAAGAAGCCTTAAACTACGTCGTATTTATTCCGTTTGCCTCGGGGGTAATGAGTGAATTTGAGCACGATTTATACGCCAAAAATTTAGCTCCCGCGGATTTTAACAACCGCTGGTGGGAACTGGCCCAACAATACCAAGGCATTGTACCGCCCAACAAGCGCGACGATAAACACGCTGATGCTACTACTAAAACCCACATCAACGATGATCCGGCCCAGTACTACGATTATGCCTTATCCTATGTGATCTTATTTCAATTGCACGATCATATTGCCCGAAAAATTTTAAAACAAGACCCGCACGCTACCAACTATTACGGCAACAAAGAAGTAGGAAAGTTTTTAGCCAGCATCATGCACCCGGGAGCCAGTGTTGATTGGCGGCAAGTACTCCAGGAGAAAACCGGGGAAGATTTGAGTGCCCGCGCCATGGTGGCCTATTTTCAACCTTTAATGGATTACCTTAAAGCTCAGAACAAAGGCCGGAAGTATACTCTTTAAGTAACAGGTAGCAGGTAGCAAGTATCAGGTTTATCAATTTTTTATATAAAAAAGGGTTACTACTTTAAAAAAGGGTTACTACTTCAAAAAAGTAATCCTTCGATTTAAGCCGTCTTACTACCTGCTACTTACTACCTGATACTTAATAATTAGCTTCCACGCCGGGTACGTCAATTAATATAAAGGAGCAATCCTGGCTGGCCCGAATTAAGATGGCGCTTTCGTGTTCAATGCGTAACTGGTCGTTGGTGGTGGCTTGCATCCCGTTGGCAAACAGCTCACCTTCAATAACATAAACCAAAGTTTTTCGGATTTCAAACGTTTTAAAATCAATTTCTTTATCGGCTTTCAGGTGGGCATAATAGATAGTAGAATTTGAATTCATAAAAACCACATCTTCTAAAACCTTTTGGCCCGTTACCAATGGAATTAATTCGTTTTTACTATCGGTAAAATCAATGTGCTTTTGTTCGTACGAAGGCAGTAAACCGCGCTTGTTCGGTAAAAACCATAGTTGGAACAGATGTAATTCCTCGTCGCCATTATTTCTTTCGGAATGCGTTATGCCGGTTCCGGCCGTCATGCGTTGTACATCGCCCGCCCGGATTACGGTATTGTTTCCCATGCTATCTTCGTGCGTTACTTCCCCGCTCAGCACAATTGTTATAATTTCCATTTCGGAGTGCGGATGCTTCGGAAAGCCGGAATGCGGGGCAACGTAATCGTCGTTAAAAACCCGTAAAGGACCAAATTGCATATTAGCCGGGTCGTAGTAATCGGCATAAGAAAACAGGAAATGCGATTTCAGCCAGTCAGCCGTCGAAAAGTGGCGATCTTCGGCATTAATTATTTTAACCATAGTTTTAGCAGTGTAGATATATCCGGTTTTTAATATTCTGAAATAATACTTAGATACGCGAGAATAAGTGATAAGTTAAAAAGTATCTAAAAGACCCGGGAAACCTGCATAAAATAACACAAAAAAGCCCGGCTTTTTACAAAGCCGGGCTCAAGCAATTAATGGACTGTATAGGTTATGCTTTCTTCAGTTTAATTACCTCCTGTTGCAAATCCAACACAATCGAAGTCAATTTATTTAAAGAGAAATCGGCAATCGGGAAAGTATTGCTGATGTAGGCCCGGGCTTCCCATATTTCTAAAATATCCTCCACCTGAATTTGGTACGGCGAATACGCCGGATTATCGGAATGCAGATACAAAGCCGCTTCGTTTTTCATTTTATTAAAAATCCGCTTGAAAACGACACCTTCTTTCTGACTCACAATTATAGCGGGAGTACCATCTTTAATACTGCTCCAGTCTTCGATAAACCGCCCGATAATAACCGTACCGGAAGCAATGGGCAACATGGAATCGCCGCTAATTTCAAAAGCCCGGTGGGTACCTTGGGTACTTAACATCGGTAACCGGAACCGGGGTAATTCTTCGATGAACTCCGGATCGGCATAGCCATTTAAATAACCGGCACTAGCCCGTTGCGGTACCAGTTCAATGTTTTCCTTATCATCCCGGTCAACGGTAATGGCGAGTACCCGCAGGTTGCCGCGGTTTGGTCGCTGCACTGCCATGCTGTTGGATTCCGTGCTGGTAGCGGGCAGATCCTTCGTAATTAATACATCTAAAGTAATATTAAATAACTTGGAAATATTTACTAAGGTGCTTAGTTTAGGTTCGGCTCTACCTTCTTCGTAAGCGCCAATTAAGGACCTTTTAATATTCAGCTTTTCGGCTAACTGCGACTGCGTTAAACCGGTTTGCTTTCTGAGAAATTTTAAATTAGTATTTATCATGCCTTTATCGCTGTATTTCCTTTTACGGAAATTTATTCTTTTAGACAAAGTAAATTTACTAATTTTTTTATTATTTCTAAATCATTTAGCAAATTAATTTATAACTATTTAGCTGTATTTACCTTTAGATTTAAATTATTTTAAAAAAATGAACCACCGTGTGCTCTAGAAAAGTTTAATAGGTTTAAACCCGCATTCGAACATTTTAAACGGCTTTTAATTTGCGTTTATAAACGGCCAGTGCCATGCGAATAGTATTATAATCGACGCCCCCTTCAAAATGGTCGAAGTATTCCTTGAGTTTAGCCTCCGGTCCTAGCCGCGTGATAACGGGTTCTAATTTGTAGTACTCCGGCCCCGAAATAAATTCTTTCATGTCGATGGGGTAACCTTGCTCGTACAAAGTGGCCAAATGTGAATAAATGGTTACAATATTTAAATTACGTTGCGCGGCAATTTCGTCGGGTTTAAAGCCTTGTTTGTAGGCCTCCAGGGTAACTAAGTGGGTGGCACCTTTTACTTTATGGCCTTGCTCCTGCTGGTCGGTAACAAAAGCAATTATCTCATTAATAAAAGCTTCGCCGTAGTTTTCTAACTTAACCATACCTACTCCCGAAATCGACAACATGGCCGGGCGGCTGGTAGGTTTTTCCTGGGCCATTTCACTTAGAGTGGTATCACTGAACACCACGTAAGGCGGTACGTTATTTTGGTCGGCTATTTTCTTGCGTAAGGCGCGCAAACGCTCAAACAATTCATCTTTTAAAACTTCTTTCTTACTCTTAGTTTTAACGGGCGCCAATTCTTCGGTTACAGTATTCGGCTCAAACTTAACCAAGGCAAACGGCTTACTCTGCATTAATACTTCTTTACCGGTCGGCGTAATTTTTAAGGTGTACGCATCATCGTAAGCTATTTCCAGAAGACCTTGATTAATCATTTGGTGGAGGTAGCTTTGCCAATCGTGGTACGATAAATCGCGGCCGGCTCCGTAGGTTTTAATCCGATCAAAGTTTTTTTCCAGTACCTGTTGGCTTCGCGATCCGCGCAGTACATCAATGACTAAGCCTAAGGGTGCTTTTTCTAACATGCGGGCCACGGCCGAGAGTGCTTTTTGAGCGTGCACCGTACCATCGAAAGAAGCCGGGGGATTGCGGCAAATATCACAATTGTTGCAGCTTTTTTTAAGCGTTTCGCCGAAATAGTTTAATAAGATTTTGCGGCGGCAACTGGTAGCTTCGGCGTACTGCTGCATACGCTCCAGTTTTACGAGTTGCAAATCCTGCTGCTTTTTTTCGCCTTCGGTAAGCATTTTGCGCAGATTCAGTACATCGACGTAGGAGTAAAACAACAAAGCATTCGCCGGCGCCCCATCGCGGCCGCCCCGCCCAATTTCCTGGTAATAACTTTCGATATTTTTAGGTAAGTTATAATGAATGACCCAACGCACATTCGATTTATCGATGCCCATCCCGAAAGCAATGGTAGCGCTCATAATCTGGATATTATCTTTCAGGAAAGCATTTTGGGTAGTAGCCCGCGCGTTAGCCGATAAACCGGCGTGGTAATGGGCAGCTTTATAACCCAAGGCCGTTAATTTCTGGCTAATCGACTCCGTAGTATTGCGGCTTAAACAGTAAATAATGCCCGGTTGCCCTTTATGCTGATCCAAGAAATCAGTGATTCGGTTGAACCGGTTGCGACCGGGCAAAACCGTCAGGTTAATATTAGGCCGATCGAAGGAAGAAATAAAAATAGCCGGATCCTGCAAGCGCAATTGTTCCTGAATATCTTTTTGTGTCAGGCGGTCGGCGGTGGCGGTTAGGGCTATTACCGGCACCGTGGGGAACTGTTCTTTTAAGGAACGCAACTGCGTATACTCGGGCCGGAAATCGTGGCCCCAGGCCGAAATACAATGTGCTTCGTCGATGGCAAATAAATTTATCTGTAAGCGTTTTAAAAAAGAAAAAAAGCCGTTAGATAAAAGCTTTTCCGGCGAAACGTAAAGTAATTTAATAGCCCGACCCAGGCAAGCCGTTTCGATATTATACTGCACTTCTGCCGTTTGGGTACTATTCAAAAAAGCGGCATTCACGCCGTTAGCGGCCAAGGCTTTTACTTGGTCTTGCATGAGCGCAATTAAAGGCGAAACCACCACGCAAATGCCCGGCATCACCAAAGCCGGCACCTGGTAACACATCGACTTACCGCCACCGGTGGGCATTAGCACAATGGCATCGCGATTAGTTAAAACCGTATCTATTATATCCTGCTGCATGGGCCGGAAACGGTCGTAACCAAAGTATTTTTTTAAAATTTGTTGCGCAGCTGTTATCATCTTACCTGTTTTGCTCCTCTAACAACAAATTTACGGTTTTAGATGCAAGCCTTAAAAAAAGATTTGTATCCGTTAATTAAATTAAAACAAGCTGATTTTGCGGTAGAAGTTACTTGATAAAACATGCTGGTAACAAGCGCGTACAAACAAGCCAAGATTCTCTTATCACGTAACTATAAAAACTATGAAATCAGAAGTAACTAATAACCTGGAGCATGTATTAATAAAATGCATTACGGCCTGCGAAACGTGCATGACTCTTTGCTTGCAGGAAGAACACGTGCAAATGATGGTAAATTGCATTCAACTAGACCGGGACTGCGCCGATATCTGTACTTTAACGGCCCGGTTTGTGGCACGTAATTCCCCACACGCGCCACACGTTATGCGCGAGTGCATTGAAATTTGTAGAGCTTGTGCCGCCGAATGCTCGAAGCACGATGATGAGCATTGTCAGAAATGCGCGGAAAAGTGTCAGGAGTGTGCCGATGCTTGCCAGGATTGGCTGCAAACCAAGGCGGCATAAACACAAAAGGCCCGGAATAAATTCGGGCCTTTGTTTTTTTAATTTTTAATTATTTTTTGGTTACCATATCTACTATAGAAGTAAGAATTGATAATACAAAGCTGAATATTAGCGCCCAGATAAATCCGTCCACCCTAAATCCAGCCAGTATATAATCGGCTAGCAAGATAATAAGGGCATTGATTACCAGTAAAAACAAACCTAGCGTAATAATGGTAATGGGCAAGGATAAGACAACTAAAATTGGTTTTACAATGGCGTTTAAAATACCCAGTACTAAAGCCAGTAATATGGCGGTTCCTAACCCATCAATGGTTACGCCCGGTAGAATGTAAGCCGCAATTGCTGCCGCAATGCCGGTTAAAATTAGTTTAATGATAAATCCCATAGTTTTATTTGGTTGAAGTGAACAGATTTTTAAAAATTTAATAAGCCTGGTAAAGGAGTGATTTATAATTTGCCTTTATAACTGCTACATCAAATTAGAATCGCTATACGGATAAAATCAAATTATGTACAAAGTAATCTTTACTCTCCCGGAGTTTGGGCTATTTTGTTCGATACGGCCATCCAGTTACTAAGCTGGTACAACAAGCGGGCACCTACGTTGCCATTCCAATCCGAATTACCGGGGGCTACTTCGCACAAGTCAAAACCAATAATTTCCCGGCCAGATTTTACCAAGGCTTTAATTAAGTAAACTGCTTCTTCAAATTCTAATCCGCCCGGTACCGGCGTACCGGTGGCAGGACAAAGTTTGGGGTCTAGGCCGTCAATGTCAAAGCTAATGTATACTTTGGGCGGTAACTGGGCAATAATTTTTTTGCATTGTTTTTTCCAGGTTTTGCCTTCGTACATTTCATCTTTTAAAAAAGAATCAAAAAAAGTAGAAATCCGGCCGTTGCTATGCTGAATTAACGCGTTCTCGGATTCGGCACTGTCGCGAATGCCGACCTGCACCAATTTTTTTACTTGCGGTAACTTTAAAGCATTGTACATGATAGAGGCATGCGAATACGTAAATCCTTCGTACGCTTCCCGCAGATCGGCGTGGGCATCAATCTGTAAAATACCAAATTCCTCGTGCTTTTCGGCTAAGGCGTGCAGTAAGCCTAAGGGTGAGCTGTGGTCGCCGCCTACCACCCCCACTAACTGCCCGTTATCTAAATAAGTAGTAGCTTTTTGCTTGAGCCAACTTAATAAGTTTTCGCCTTGCTCATTTACCCGGTTAAGCAAGTCCGTCACGTCGTTTTCGGTTAAAGCAGATTCGGCTCCTTCCAGGTATTGAATATACGCCGCGGTTTGTTCGCGCAAGTTTGTGCTGGTGTTGTGCCATTCCTTATCAGATGGTTCCAGGGCCAGGCCAATTTGCCAGGCATCCGGTATGGTCGGGTCATATAAATCCATTTGCGAAGAAGCAGCTTTAATGGCTTCCGGCCCCAAAGCCGTGCCGGCACTATACGAAACGGTTACTTCCCAAGGCACCGGAATTAAAACAATGGTGGCTTCCGCGGGGGTAAAAGGCAATCCGTAAATACCCGCATTGCTATCACCGACACCACTCGGGTCAAAATTTAAAATTTTATCTCTTCTGCTGGCTTCTCTGTCGGGTGCTGGCTTCATAGTTTATTTATAAAAGGTAATAAAGCTTAAAAGTAGATTACTCCGTTACGGTTAATTGGTAAATCTTAGCTATAAAATAAGATTTTTTTAAATTTTTACCTCGCTGGAGCAACTCCCACTTAAATTAAAAAAGAAAAAGAGCGTTGAATCAACGCTCTTCGTAAAATTTGTAGGAACGAATTATTTCCAGGATTTTATTAAAAGTAAGGGTATCAAAAAAGAGAAACAAAGGTAACTCTACCATGCCTTCGTGATCGGTGAAATGGGTAAGCACGGTAAAAACCATGGGCTGAAACAATGGATTAACTTCAAAAATATGATTTAAAGAATGGTTGATACCTTTAAGCGGATACAGCGGGGGCGAACCGTAAATATCGGCTTTTAAAATATTAGCCAACTGCGTTACAAAAGCACCGGTAATGATATTGCTAATTTCCAGGAGCAAAGACTCCTGCATGGGCGAGAGTGGTTTTTTAAAAGGTTCTTTTAAATTTAAACAAACCGCCGAAAGCATTTCTACGTGGTCGGTCGAGAACAGCATTAAGGTGGTACCGTTCAGATCTCCCTTAATATCAGACTGAATAATTTCGTGGGTATCCTCATACCCCGTGATAAGTTTAAAAAGCTCGTTGGCGCCAATGAGTTCCACGTCCGGTACTTTCATTAATACTTTATCTTTTGCAATTAAAGCAAAAGAATCGGCGGCCCGGGCAAGCCCAATATTAAGAATTTCCTTAATAATATCCTTTTCTAATTCGGTTACCTGTAGTTCCATGAATAAATCTATATTATGTGCCGGTAGCTTTACAGATGACGCCATGCATTATTTTTTAATAGCAAAATAACGCGTAATGGCGGGTACATCCAGCACCAGACAAACTTTACCTGTACCCAGCAACGTAACACCGCCATATATATCGATGTTATCTACGGGTTTGTTTAATGCTTTAATGACAATATCTTGTTGGCGATAGAGCTTATCTACAATTAAACCCAAGCGCCGGTTATTATACGTAACGATAATAATATTTTGTACCGATCCGTTTAACCGGTATTTGCTGCCCGGGGGCATCTTATCGGTATTGTTATTTAAAAAATCCCGCAAATAAATTATCGGGATGGATTCCTCTTTTACGTTAGCTACGAGCACGTCGCCTACTTCGTGCAATTCATCTTTATCCAACGACACCACAGAATCGGTATGCATTAAAAGAATGGCGTAATACCCTCCTTCTACCTCAAACAGTAAAGCGCCTTTTACGGCAATGGAGGTAGGCAAATGCAAGGTAAAAGTAGTGCCTTTATCTTTTGCGGATTGCACCTGGATGCGCCCGCCAATAGAATCAATGGCATTTTTAACCACATCTAATCCTACTCCCCGGCCCGAAAACTCGGTTATTTCTTTGGCCATGGAAAACCCGGGCTCAAACAAGTACGACAAAACTTCGGTCTCCCGTAAATCTTCTACGGCATCTTTGGGTAAAAATTTACGGGCTACAATGGCTTTTTTTACCGCCGGCAAATCAATGCCTTTGCCATCGTCAGCTAAGCGGATCAGTACATTATCCCGGTCACTCTGCGCCGATAAAGTAAGCGTACCTTGCAGGGATTTATTTTTCTTCAGCCGCTCGGCTCCTTTTTCAATGCCGTGCGAAATAGCGTTACGTACTAAATGCAGTAAGGAATCGGTTATGATCTGGAGGATATTCCGGTCTATTTGAATATCCTGCCCGATAATTTCGAGCTGTATTTCTTTTTGTTCGGCCTGCGCAATATCCCGCACAATGCGCGGAAATTTATTAAATAAAGAGCCCACATTTACCAGCCGCGCATCCATGACACTAAACTGAATTTCTTCGGTGATGCGGTATAAATGCGAACTTACCACTTTTAGCTCATCACTGTTCAGGTCTTTGCTTAACGAAATAATCCGGTCCCGATCAATAATTAACTCCCCTACTAAGTTTAACAGGTGATCTAATTTTTTAATCTGAATGTAAACCAGATCCGATAGCGAGATATTCCGGTCGTTAAACTTAGCTACTTTGGTAACCTCCGGAACACTGGTACCCAAACCTGGGCTAACAATTGCCTCCAGGTTACGAATCAGGTTTTCATCCGAAATTTTAAAATCCGGATCATCTACATTAGAAATCAGTTCGCCTAACAGGTCCACCCCATCAAACAACACGGTAGCTACCTCGTTTCGGAATGCTAATTCGTGTTTGCGCACTAATTCAAAAGCGGTTTCGAGTTTATGCGATAAATCAGAAATTTGCAGGTAACCGATGGCTTTAGCATTGGCTTTTAAATTGTGTAATAAACGAAATATCTCGGCGAGAATCTGATCATCTTCCGGTGTTTTCTCCAGGTTACTTAAATGCCGGTTTAAGGCATCAAAGTATTCCAGCGCTTCGGCAATAAATATTTCTTTATATTCTTGTTCTCTCGATTTCATGCGTTGTATGAAAACAACTGGGCTACACCGCAGATCTAATTACACTGCCTACGCACCGCTACTTTGTCTCCGGCTTACCGGGTGTATTCACCCATATTTGTTCCCGAATGCTTAATCATTATTCCTTAGCCAGCAACCTATTAAAACTAAATTGGTTCGTTCGATAAACTACCGCCAGCTAATTTTAGGAGTAAGACGATCAACTCAATATTGTTTCTCGTTAAAGCAAAATTTTTAAATTTTTAACATATGGCGGTCAAGTTTTTTAAAAATTAATCTTTTAAAGCTTTGGCTACGGTGTCGAGTACTTTCTCTTCGGAAAAAGGCTTTACGATGTACGAAAAGGCGCCATTTTCAACGGCTTCGTTCACAATCACTTCTTGCCCAACGGCGCTTACTATAATTACCTTCATGTCGGGCTGTTCTTTTTTTATACCTTTTAATACATCTAATCCGGTGTTATCGGGTAAAATAACATCCAGAGTAACTAAATCGGGGTTGGTTTCTCGGGCTAACTGTAAAGCAGTTTGGCCATTGGGCGCCTCTCCTACTACGTCGTAGCCCGCATCCGTTAACATGTTTTTAAGCATGGTGCGCATGTAAAAGGAATCGTCTACTATTAATATTCTTTTTTTCATTTCAAGTGTATTTATTTCTGGTGCTTTGTTAAGAGTTAGCGTGGCATAAGCCACTCTTAGCGTTTAAGCTTTTAGTTGTTCTACTTCTTCAAAAGAAAGTATTTTATGGAAATCCAGCACTATAATTAACCGGCTCCCCAGTTTGCCAATACCCTCGATATAGTTGTCGTTGATATTTAAATCCTGAATAAATGAAGGCGTTTTTTCAATGCGAGAGATAGGTAAAGTTAAAGATTGCGGTACTTCCCGTACCATTAAACCAATCGTATAATCTTTTGCTTCTAACACCAAGGTATACGTATTGCGTTTACCAGAATTTTCCACTTCCGGGGCAATCGGAGCAATTTTAAACCGCTCCTCTAAATCCATTACCGCAATAATATCGCCCCTAATATTAGCGATGCCCTTGATAAAAGGGGGCGTTTTCGGCATACGGGCGATTTCTGGCGTTAAGGTAACTTCTTTTACCTGCTCAATACGAATACCATATTCTTCAGAGCCGAGTTTAAAAACAATCAGATGTACGCTGGATTCCCGGTTTATCTCTCTTTTTTCGCTGATTTCGTCTGGCTGCATTTTTATGATTTCGGCTTATTAACCGTTTTTTTAGCCGGCATTTTCTTTATATTTTCGCCATTAACGGGCGTAGGCTTTCCGTCTTTTTTTAAATTATTATCAGGAGGCAAAACCCGCTTCGGACGGTTGTTAGGCGTAACCTCCCCGGAATTTGCCATTCCGTTAGTACGTACTAGCTGATCGCGGTGGCTCGGTAAGGTTTTAGCCGGATATATGCGGGAAGGTCGTACGGGCAGACTTTGCTGGTAGGTCCAAACCTCGTCTAACAGTTTAAAGGCCGAAATTCCTAATTGCAGATCGTCGGCAATATCGTTCAGTTGCTGGCTGGAAGCCGTCATTTCCTGCATGGAACCGGAAAGTTGCTTGGCGGTACCGGCTACTTGCTGCGTACCGGAGGCGGTTTGCTCCGCAATGGCTACTACTTCTTCCACGTATTTTACCACGTCCGAAATAGAAGCTTTTTGCACTTCCGTAGCGGTTAAGATATCCTGGGAAGTACGTAAGGTTTCGCCGCTGGAGGTAGCAATGTTTTTAAAAGCACCGGAAGCTTCGAAAGTAGCATTCTTCCCTTTTAATACCCGGCCTTCCATGGTTGAAATTGCCGCCGCGGCCGAAGAAGTATCTTTTTTAACATCGTTTACCAAAGTTTCAATTTCGCTGGCCGATTTACGGGAGCCTTCCGCCAGTTTCCGGATTTCTTCGGCTACCACTGCAAAACCACGACCCGCTTCGCCAGCCCGGGCGGCTTCAATAGCGGCATTTAATGCTAGCAAATTGGTTTGTGAGGCAATGTCGGTAATTACGCCTAAGGATTTTGAAATTTCCTGCGACCGGGTACTTAATACTTCAATGGTTTTAGCCGTTAAAGCTGCCGCAGAAGAAATTTCTTCCATGTTCTTTACCACTTCAGCTACCGTTTTTAAACCTAACTGCGACGTTTCTTCCCCCAGAATAGCGGCCCGGTTTACCACATCCGCTTTGTTGGCGGTAGCTTTGGTCGCCTTCATAATTTCTTCAATCAATTTAAAGGCTTGATCGGTCTTAAGCGCTTGATTTTGGGCACCTTCGGCCATTTGTTGCATGGCCAAAGCAACATCTACCGTAACCCGGCTCATTTCCTTCCCTTTCTCGGCCATTTCCTCTGACGAAGAACCCACGACCAAGGACGAATCGTTGATTTCGCCTAAAAGTGAATTCAGGTTCTCCACCGCCAGATTCAAAGCGTTGGACATGGAGAGCAAATCACCGGTCGTATGTATTTCTACTTTTTGCGTTAAATCACCTTCCGAAATAGCCCGCACCACCCGCGATACTTCTAATACCGGCGTTACAATGGATTCTAATAAATCGTTCAGGGTATCCACTAATTCTTTCCAGGAACCACCTACGCCATGTACGGTAGCCCGCTCCGTTAATTTTCCTTCCACCCCGGCTACCCGGGCTACTCGGCTCACTTCACCGGCTAAGCGGTTCAGGTCGTCCACCATGCGGTTGATCGTTTCGGCCAGATCGGCCACTTCGCCTTTCGCTTCTAAAATTAACTTTTGGGTTAAGTCGCCTTTGGATACTGAGGTTACAATTTTAACAATACCCCGCACCTGCGTGGTCAGATTACTGGCCATGGTATTTACATTATCCGTTAAGTCTTTCCAAACGCCCCCTACATTCGGTACAGCCGCTTGTCCACCTAGCTTACCCTCGGTACCTACTTCTAAGGCTACCCGCGTTACTTCCCCGGCAAAAATATTCAAAGAGTCCACCATTTGGTTCAGGATGTTCTTCAACTCCAGGATCTCCCCTTTCACATTTACTGTCATTTTCTGGCTTAAGTCACCTTTTGCCACCGCGGTAGCTACGTTAGCGATGTCACGTACCTGTAAAGTCAGGTTACTGGCCATGGTATTTACGTTATCGGTCAATTCTTTCCAGGTGCCGCGCACTTTCGGCACATCGGCCTGGCCGCCCAGTTTACCCTCCGTACCTACTTCGCGCGCCACCCGGGTTACTTCATCGGCGAAAATATTTAAAGAGTCCACCATTTGATTGATGTTGTCTTTGAGTTGCAACAATTCCCCTTTTACATCTACCGTAATCTTCTGACTTAAATCACCGCGCGCTACGGCGGTAGCTACGTTGGCAATATCCCGCACCTGGCTGGTGAGATTGCTCGCCATAAAGTTTACGTTATCGGTTAAGTCTTTCCAAACACCGCCTACGCTTGGTACGGCGGCCTGGCCACCCAGCTTTCCCTCGGTTCCTACTTCTAACGCTACCCGGGTAACCTCCCCGGCAAAGATGTTCAGGGAGTCCACCATTTGGTTGAGGATGTTTTTTAATTCCAAGATTTCTCCTTTTACATTCACCGTCATTTTTTGGCTCAGATCTCCCCGCGCTACGGCGGTGGCTACATTGGCAATATCCCGCACCTGGCTCGTTAAGTTAGAACCCATGGAATTTACGTTATCGGTCAGTGCTTTCCACACCCCGGCTACATTCGGCACCGCCGCCTGTCCGCCCAGCTTACCCTCGGTTCCAACTTCTAGAGCTACCCGAGTTACTTCGCCGGCGAAGATGTTCAAGGAATCCACCATCTGGTTGATGTTTTCTTTCAGCTGTAATAACTCGCCTTTTACATCCACCGTGATCTTCTGGCTTAAATCGCCGCGCGCTACCGAAGTGGCTACGTTGGCAATATCCCGCACCTGGCTGGTGAGGTTACTCGCCATGGAGTTTACGTTTACCGTTAATTCTTTCCAGATGCCCGCAACCCGGGGAACATTAGCTTGTCCGCCCAATATCCCTTCGGTACCTACCTCCCGCGCTACGCGGGTTACTTCCGCCCCAAAAATATTTAAAGAATCCACCATTTGGTTGATGTTGTCTTTGAGTTGCAACAATTCGCCTTTTACATCTACCGTAATCTTCTGGCTTAAGTCACCCCGCGCCACAGCCGTGGCGACATTGGCGATGTCGCGTACCTGGCTGGTGAGGTTACTGGCCATCGAGTTTACGTTATCGGTCAGTGCTTTCCACACCCCGGCTACATTCGGTACCGCCGCCTGTCCGCCCAGCTTACCTTCGGTTCCAACTTCTAGAGCTACCCGAGTTACTTCGCCGGCGAAGATGTTCAAGGAATCCACCATCTGGTTGATGTTTTCTTTCAGCTGTAATAACTCCCCTTTTACATCTACTGTAATTTTTTGGCTCAGATCTCCCCGAGCTACGGCGGTAGCTACATTGGCAATATCGCGTACCTGGCTCGTTAAGTTCGAGCCCATGGAATTTACATTATCGGTTAATGCCTTCCACACGCCCGCTACGTTTGGAACATTTGCCTGTCCACCCAATTTTCCTTCGGTACCTACCTCCAAGGCTACCCGGGTTACTTCGCCGGCGAAGATGTTCAGGGAGTCTACCATCTGATTCAGGATGTTTTTTAATTCCAAGATCTCCCCGTTCACATTTACCGTCATCTTCTGGCTCAGATCTCCTTTTGCCACGGATGTTGCCACATTGGCGATGTCGCGTACCTGGCTGGTAAGGTTACTGGCCATCGAGTTTACGTTATCGGTCAGTGCTTTCCACACCCCGGCTACATTCGGCACGGCCGCTTGTCCGCCCAGTTTTCCTTCCGTACCTACCTCTAGAGCCACCCGGGTTACTTCGCCGGCGAAGATGTTCAAGGAATCCACCATCTGGTTGATGTTTTCTTTCAGCTGTAATAACTCCCCTTTTACATCTACTGTAATCTTCTGACTTAAATCGCCGCGCGCTACCGAAGTGGCTACATTAGCAATATCGCGCACCTGGCTCGTGAGGTTACTGGCCATGGAGTTTACGTTTACGGTGAGTTCTTTCCAAATCCCGGCAACGCGGGGTACATTGGCTTGCCCGCCGAGTTTACCTTCCGTGCCTACTTCGCGGGCTACGCGGGTTACCTCATCCCCGAAAATATTCAAAGAATCCACCATCTGGTTGATGTTTTCTTTTAACTCGAGTAATTCGCCTTTTACATTTACCGTTATTTTTTGGGTTAAATCACCTTTCGCTACCGCCGTGGCTACATTGGCAATATCGCGCACCTGGCTCGTTAAATTACTCGCCATGGTGTTTACATTATCGGTTAATTCTTTCCAGGTACCGCCTACCTTGGGCACTCGCGCCTGTCCACCAAGTTTACCTTCGGTACCTACTTCACGCGCTACGCGGGTTACCTCATCCCCGAAGATGTTCAAAGAGTCCACCATTTGGTTGATGTTTTCTTTTAATTGCAACAGCTCGCCTTTTACATCAACCGTGATCTTCTGCGTTAAGTCGCCTTTCGCTACGGCCGTGGCGACGTTGGCAATATCGCGTACCTGGCTCGTGAGGTTACTGGCCATGGTGTTTACGTTATCGGTAAGGTCTTTCCATACCCCGGCTACGTTCGGTACGGAGGCCTGACCACCCAGTTTACCTTCCGAACCTACTTCCAAGGCCACCCGGGTAACCTCGCCGGCAAATAAATTTAAATTATCAATGGTCCGGTTAATGGTTTCGGCCATTACTTTAAAATCACCCGAAACCGGAATTTGAAAAGTTTCATCCAGGTTGCCTTTAGATATATTTTTTAAAACTTTACCAACTTCCAATACCGGTACCGCAATCGAATCTACCAAACCGTTGATGTTATTAATCATGTCTTTCCAGAAACCAGAAGCACTTTCGGCCGAAGCCCGGGCTTTTAAGTTTCCTTCTACGCCGGCTACTTTAGAAATACGGGATACTTCACCGCCTACCCCGCCAATCATCTCCACCATAGAATTATAAGCTTCGGCAATTTCGGCAAAAATATCGTCGTCTTGTTTGGTTAAACGTACCGATACATCGCCTTTTTTAAAGGCATCCAAAGCGTACAAAACCCGGTTTAATTGTTCATTCAAATAATTTTGTTCCCGGGTATCTGATCCGTCTCCGGCGGCCGAAGATTTACGAGCCGAGTTACCACCGGCGGATACACGTACGGGTTTAATCTCCCGGCCGTTTTTAGAAATACCGGGTGTACCGGAAGTTGAAACAGCCTCCTCTACAGTTTCTTTCGCCAAACTTGGATTGATTGCTAGTTCCGGCTTAGAAACGGGAGTTGTACTTTCGGGTACTTTACTCGTTTCTAGAGGAGCAATCAACTTATCTTTATTCAACTTCATGTTTTTTCCTAAAGCCATGTTGCTTATAATATATATAGTAGTAATTCAGAATATAGAATTTGCCAATTAAAACTTACTACCAGCCCGGGTAGTATTGGCAAAAGTTAAAGTTATAAATTATTTAGATTAAAAAGGCAAAAGCTAATCCGCAAAAGAGTAGTTTATCTGGTATAAAAAATCGGTGCCAGTATAAACCATGCAGTTTATTTTAAAAATTCCTTTGCTAAGGCCAAGTAATCTTGCGCACCGTTGGAAGATGGGTCATAATCCAGAATGCTCTGTCCGAAGGAGGGCGCTTCGGCTAACTTTACATTTAAGCGTATCCGCGATTCAAAGATTTTTTCGGCAATATTATCTTTTAAAAAAGATTCTATCTCGGAGCTCAATTTCCGACGCTTGTCATACATAACTACTACAATGCCTTTTACTTGCAACCTAGGGTTTAAAGATGATTTTACTTTATTAACCGTAGTTAAAATTTGGTTAAGCCCCTGCATGGTTAATACTTCCATCTGCAACGGAATTAAAACCTGGTGCGCAGCAGTAAGCGCATTTAAGGTTAAAACACTCAACGAAGGTGGACAATCAATCAGAATATAATCATAGCCTTTTACACTGGCTAATATATTTTTTAAAAAATTTTCTCTTTTGTCCTGGGTTACCAAAGAAATCTCCACGTCAACGAGTTCGGAAGAGCCCGGGGCAACAAAGAAGGTCTCGTCTTTTTGCACCAGAATTTCTTTTAGCTTCTTGGTTCCGGTAAAAGCATCCGCCAAAGTAAACTTTGGTTCCGTTATATCCAAAGAGTACGAAAGATTACTTTGCGGGTCCAAGTCAACCAAAAGCACTTTACGCCCCAATTTGCTTAATGCCCGGCCCAAGTTTATAGTGGTGGTAGTTTTACCCGTACCTCCTTTTTGATTAATAACAGATACAATCGTGGTTGCCATATATCAGGTTCGTCAATCCGCTTAAGCTGTAAAAGTCGTAGGTATAGTTAACTTTAAGCAAAAAATTTAAAAAAAGTATTCTTAGAAGTAAGCTTATGCAGCAAAAACAGTTTAAACACTCATTAAATTAATAGGCAGCCTGTAAATAAGCTTCGTAACGGATGGGGGTAGTAACTAAAATCGCCTCCCAACCCGCACATTCAAAGCTTAAATGATGGACACTTCCCGTAGGAACATTACCCTGGAAAGTACCGCTTAATGTGCTTACTACTCCCGAAACACCCGGATTATGCCCCACCAGGACTAAAGTGGTAATTTCCTGGTTTACTTGGGCAATAAAATTTAAAATTTGTGCCTCGGAGGCATTATACAGCGATACATCCGCCACAATCTTGTTTTGATTATAAGCTAATGTAGTAGCAATAATGGAAGCGGTACTACGAGTACGTTGCGCCTTGCTACAAACAACCAAGTTTGGTTTAACGGCCAACTGTTGCAGCCAGTCTCCAGCTCGCTCGGCTTCTTTTATGCCTTGTGGTGTTAACTGCCGTTCAAAATCTGGCTGATTAAAAGTAGGATTTTGGGCCTGCGCGTGCCGGCATATAAATAAGTGGTATAGCATAAGGGCTATTGAACTTGTAACATCTGGATTGGGTTGTAAAAATACATATTGATCTTATTTATTACTAAACAGTCATCGGGCAAAGAAGCGGCATTTGATACTATTGTGGAAAAAATAATCATCTTTGCGCTAAAATACGGCTTTTAAGCCAAGTTAAATTATAGAATGGTTAAGAACTTAGTTATTGTGGAGTCGCCGGCCAAGGCAAAAACGATAGAAGGGTATTTAGGAAAAGATTATATTGTAAAATCCAGCTTTGGTCACGTGCGCGATTTACCGAAAGATAATAACGCGATTGATATCAAAAATGGCTTTAAACCTACTTACATTGTTTCGGCGGATAAAAAAGACGTAGTAGCGGAATTAAAAAAGTTAGCTAAAGAAGCCGAAATGGTTTGGCTCGCCTCGGACGATGACCGAGAAGGAGAAGCTATATCCTGGCATTTGTCCGAAGCGCTTAACCTAAACGATAAAAAAACCCGGCGCATTGTTTTTCGGGAAATCACCAAGAATGCTATTCTCAACGCTATTGAATCACCGCGCGGCATCGACATTGACCGGGTAAATGCCCAGCAGGCCCGGCGCGTGTTGGATCGCCTGGTAGGCTTTGAATTATCACCTGTCCTCTGGAAAAAAATTAAGACCGGTTTATCCGCGGGCCGGGTGCAATCGGTAGCGGTGCGCCTGGTGGTAGAACGCGAACGGGAGATTGATCGTTTTAAGGCTGATTCGGCTTTTAAAGTTACGGCCCTGTTTACCGTTGATGGTAAAAAACTGGAGGCAGAGCTACCTACGCGGTTTAAAACACAGGCCGAAGCCGAGGCTTTTTTAGAAAAATGCAAAGGCGCCACCTACACCATTGATAATTTAGAGAAAAAACCTTTAAAAAGATCACCGGCCGCTCCTTTTACTACCTCTACGTTACAACAGGAAGCCAGCCGCAAATTAGGCTTTTCGGTAGCGCAAACCATGACGGTTGCCCAGAAATTATACGAAGCGGGTAAAATATCGTACATGCGTACCGACTCGGTAAACTTATCGCAAGATGCTATTGCTGGTGCTACGGCCCGTATTACCGCGGCTTTCGGGGAAGAATATGTAAAAGTAAGGCAGTATAAAACAAAATCCCAATCGGCGCAGGAAGCGCACGAAGCTATAAGGCCTACGGATTTTTTCGCGAAAGAAGTTTCTTCGGACCGGAATGAACAACGCTTGTACGAGTTAATCCGGAAGCGCGCCATTGCTTCGCAAATGGCCGATGCCGAAATCGAAAAAACCACCGCTACTATTGGTATTTCCACGGTTAAAGAAAAGTTTGTAGCTACCGGCGAAGTAGTAACGTTCGAAGGCTTTTTGAAAGTATACATTGAGTCGAAAGACGACAGCGAAGTGCCAGAAGAAGATGAGCATGACATGCTGCCTCCTTTAACTGTTGGCCAGCAATTAGCCGTACAACGAGTTTTAGCGACGCAACGGTTCTCCCGGCCGGCTCCCCGCTATACCGAAGCCAGCTTAGTAAAGAAATTAGAAGAAATGGGTATTGGCCGACCATCCACCTATGCTCCTACTATTTCAACCATCCAGAAACGAGGTTACGTAGAAAAAGATAATCGCGAAGGAAAAGAACGGGCTTTCCAGGTTTTAACCTTAGTGAACGATACTATTTCCACAGCATCTAAGAAAGAACTCGTGGGAGTAGAAAAAGCTAAGCTTTTCCCGACGGATACCGCCATGGTGGTGAATGATTTTTTGGTAGAGTATTTTCCGAGCGTGATTGATTATTCCTTTACCGCCAAGGTAGAAGAAGAGTTCGACCAGATTGCGGCGGGTACCAAAGCTTGGGATAAAATGATTGAACATTTTTACACGGGCTTTCACGAAACCATTACTTCCAGCCAAAATGTGGAACGTTCGACTATTAGCGGGGCTCGGGAATTAGGCGTGCATCCAGATACTGGCAAAAAGATCACGGCCCGACTTGGCCGTTTTGGGCCATTTGTGCAAATGGGCGAAGAAAACGAGGATACCAAAGAAAAACCGGTATACGCGAGCTTGCGGAAAGGGCAATTTTTAGAAAATATTACCTTAACCGATGCTTTAGATTTATTTAAATTGCCCCGCATAGTTGGTACCTTCGAAGACAAAGATATGACGGCCGCTATTGGTCGATTTGGTCCTTTTATTCGGCACGATAATAAGTTTTATTCTTTACCCAAAACTTTAGATCCTTACACCGTAAATTGCGAAGAAGCCGTTAATCTGATTCAGGCTAAACGGAAAGCGGATGCCGAAAAATGCATTAAATCGTTTACCGAAAATCCGGAGGTGCAAGTATTAAATGGCCGGTTTGGTCCGTACATTGTGGTGGGTAAAAAAAATGTTAAAATCCCGAAAGATAAAATTCCGGCTGATTTAACTCTGGAAGAATGTTTAACCCTGGCGGAACAAACCCCTGATAAACCGGCTCGGGGCGGATTCAAGAAAAAAGTTGAAACAACTGCCGATACCCCGGCCAAAACAACTAAGAAAAAAGCACCGGCTAAGAAACCCGTAGCCAAAAAAGCAAGTACAAAAAAAATGGCTGCTACGGACAAGAAGAAATAAAAAATACATTACACACAAAAAAGCGAAGTAGGCCAAAGTGCTTACTTCGCTTTTTTGTTTCAGCCAGCACATCTTAAACATAAAAAAATTTAAAAAGCAGGCTATGCGCAAAAAAGTAGTGGTATTAACCGGAGCCGGAATTAGTGCCGAAAGCGGCATTGCTACTTTCCGGGATTCTAATGGCTTGTGGGATGGCCACGAAGTAATGGATGTAGCCTCGCCGGAAGGATGGCGCCGCAATCCGGAATTGGTACTAAACTTTTACAATGAACGTCGCAAAAACGCGCACCAAGTTAAACCTAATCCCGGGCATTTGGCTTTAGCGCATTTAGAAGATAAGTTTGATGTTACCATCATCACCCAGAACGTAGATGACTTGCACGAACGAGCCGGCTCTACCAACGTGGTACATTTACACGGCAAATTATTTGAATCGCGGAGTACCGTAGATGAAAACTTAGTGTACCCCATTACTGGCTGGGAATTAAAAAAAGGAGATTTGTGCGAGAAAGGATCGCAGTTACGGCCCAATATAGTTTGGTTTGGAGAGATGGTTCCCATGATGGAAGTGGCCGTGGCGGCAACCCAGGAAGCAGATATTTTTATGGTGGTGGGTACCTCTCTGGTGGTTTACCCAGCCGCTGGCCTAATTGACTATGTTCCCAGAGGCATACCCGTTTACGTGATTGATCCCAATCTGCCACCCGTGGCAAAAAGACCTAACCTGCATTTAATTGCCGAGAAGGCCAGCACCGGTGTACCTAAAGTAACGGCTTTACTAGAAAAAGAAGCCACGACAGGTGAGCCAAAATAAAAATCTTCTCTTATTCAGTGGGTTTATATGAAATTCTCTTAATAACTAATCTTCCTGGATTTTTTAAATTTTAAAATTTTTAACGATATAATATATAGCTCTGCTAATCAACAGTATATTCGTATTCAGCTAAAGCAACAACACAATTGAATCTAAGGCTAATGGCTTTTTAAATATTCCTGGTTAAGGCAGGTTATCCCAAGAAGTTGCGGCATCGTAATACAGTTTGCCGGCTTGTATCCGTAAGGGCGAGTTTATGTTGTTGGTGTATAATTGCCCGGTTCCTAAACCTTGCTCCCGCTTTAAGGTATACGCTGCGGTGAACTGACTGATGGCATTCAAACCAATATTCGACTCCAGGGCGGAAGTAATCCACCAGTCAATCTTTTGTTCTTCGGCTAAATATATCCACTCTTTAGTAGCCTTCAATCCACCCAGTAAAGTCGGTTTTAAAATAAGGTAAGCTGGTTTAATTTCCAGTAGCAATTGCTGTCGGGCAGCCGGGTTGGTTACACCAATTAACTCTTCATCCAGGGCCACCGGGATAGGTGAATGCTGGCATAATTGCGCCATAGCTTCCGGTTGTTGGGGTTTAATGGGCTGTTCTATGGAATGAATGGCGTACTCGGCTAATTGTTCTAATTTGTTTTGGGCTTCTTCAGAAGTAAATGCCCCATTAGCATCCAGGCGGATCGTTAAGGTATCGGCGGCAGCTACTTCCCGGATTTGTTGCAAAATGGCCAATTCGGTTTTAAAGTCTAAACTACCAATTTTTAATTTTAGGCAAGAATAACCCTCTTGTAACTTCTTTTCTATTTGCTGCTGCATAAAAGCTTTCTCCCCCATCCATATCAAACCGTTAATCGGAATGCCAGCTTCGGAACGGGAGAAATAGTTATCGAACAATTTTTTACTGCCATGTTTTCGCCAATCCAACACTGCTGTCTCAAACCCAAATTGCAGAGAAGGCCAAGCCGGAATATTAAATTTTTGGTTTAAGTTATACGCATTAACACTTTCACTATCAATAGCTTTTCTGTTAAACCTTGTAATCCATTCTTGTAACTGCTCAGCAAATTCAGGATTATATTCGGGACTAAGGCCTGGCAAAGGAGCACACTCGCCCACACCTACTATTTGGGGCTGCTGCGTATCCCATACTTTAATATAATACACTGCGTGTTGCTGCATAGCTCCCCGGGAAGTACGGGCATCGAACTTAAATTGTAATACATGCTTTTGTACAGAACCTTGAAGCGGCATAATCTTTAAATATACTTTTAATTAACAGAAATAATATGTTGTTTTAGCCAGCAAAGATAACTTAAACCGATGCGGGAAGATAGTTTAATTCAGGAGGGTAAACTTTTACCCGGATTAAAAGTTATACCTGCAAACCTTTTTCCTGAATGATATGATGCCAGTTGTTGCTGTAGAAACGGAAACATTATTATCACGTTTTTTACATATCCGAAACCAAACAGAAGTTTTATGCCGGCCGCTTTTACCGGAAGATACAGTGGTACAACCCATGGTAGACGTGAGTCCGCCGAAATGGCACCTGGCGCATACCAGTTGGTTTTTCGAAACTTTTATTTTGCAAAAGTATTTTCCGGATTATCACGTATTTCATAAAGATTACAACTATTTGTTCAATTCATATTACAACTCTATTGGTAGCCGGGTTTTGCGGCAAGCCCGCGGTACTTTATCCCGGCCACCGCTTCAGGATATTTACGAGTACCGGGCCTATGTAAACGAGCATGTATCCGTTCTGTTTTCTAAAATAAACGAGCACCATTTAACCGAAATGTGGCCCGTGTTTGAGCTGGGTTTGCAGCACGAACAGCAACACCAGGAGTTACTCGTAACCGATATTAAGTATATTTTAAGTACAAACCCCTTAGCGCCAGCTTTACTGCCGCCACTTTCCAAATCAGAATTGTTCTCGGTAAATTTACCCGAACCGGAATACTTGTCCGTAGCAGCAGGTTTGTATACCATTGGGCATACTGGTCCGGATTTTTGCTTTGATAATGAACTTGGGGCGCATCGGGTGTGGCTCGATAGTTTTTTGTTCCGGAACAGTTTGGTAACCAACCAAGAATATTTGCAGTTCATGGAAGCTGGCGGATACCAGAATTTTAAATTTTGGCTGCACGAAGGCTTTGACCTGGCCCAACAAGAACACTGGGCGGCTCCCCTATACTGGGTAAAACAGCCAGATGGTTGGTACCGGTTTACCTTACATGGTTTGCAACCAGTTAACTTACAAGCACCAGTTACGCATATCAGCTTTTACGAAGCCGATGCCTATGCTAATTGGGCTGGCCAACGCCTACTCACCGAGTTTGAATGGGAAGTGGGTGCCCAGCAATATTCTCCTGATCTAGCATCAGGAACCTTTTTAGAAGACGGACTCTACGATCCGCAGCCGAGCCCAGGCCAAACGCAGTTACTAGGTGATGTATGGGAATGGACTTACAGCGCCTATTTACCTTTTCCCCGGTTTAATAAAGCCGAAGGAGCATTGGGGGAGTACAATGGTAAGTTTATGATTAACCAAATGGTTTTACGCGGTGGATCTTGCGCTACGCCTCGTAGCCATATTCGCTCCACTTACCGTAACTTTTTTCACCCGGATAAACGCTGGCAATTTACCGGCATTCGGCTCGCCCATAAATAACGATGAAAACCGAAATCTATTCGCCTGCTTTGTCGCTTTCCACTGCTGCAAAAGATCAGTTTGCCCACGATATTATTGCGGGCTTGTCTCAAAATCAAAAAACGTTATCGTCCAAGTATTTCTACGACGGCATGGGCAGTAAGCTCTTTCAGCAAATAATGGAGTTGCCGGAATATTATTTAACGCGCACGGAAACCGAAATATTTACCACGCAAAAAGCAGCCATTATCGCTGCTTTCAGCGCTGCTACACCTTTTGATTTAGTAGACTTAGGCTCCGGAGATGCGGCTAAAACTAAAATATTGCTGCGGGCCATGCGGGAACGAGCGGTTGATTTTACTTACGTACCCATTGATATTTCGCCGGACGCCGTGCAGGAATTACAACAAAGCTTAGCGGCTGAAATGGTTGGCTTAGCAGTAGCACCCTTAACCGGCGATTATTTTAGAGCGTTAGAACAACTGCAAACCCAGTCCTCTAACCGCAAAGTGCTTTTGTTTTTGGGATCTAATATTGGCAACTTTCCTTATCCGGAAATTAAAGTTTTTTTAAAAAAATTGCGGCATTACCTTGTACCTGGCGATCAAATATTGATTGGTTTCGACTTGAAAAAAGATCCGCGCATTATCCGGGCAGCGTACGATGACGCCGCGGGCGTAACCGCCGCTTTTAACTTTAACTTACTGCGCCGCATTAATCAAACTTTTAGCGGTAATTTTAAGTTGCCGCTGTTTAAACATTTTGCCGAGTACAACCCTGCTTCCGGCGAAATGAAAAGTTACTTAGTAAGTACTATAAACCAACAAATTATCCTGCAAGATTTAAATTTTAGCTTTAAACTGCAAGCCTGGGAAGCCATTCACACCGAGTCTTCATATAAATTCTCGGAAAAGCAAATTCAGGAATTAGCACGCGAGGCAAATTTAGAGATGCAAGTTTTATTTACGGATGCTCAGCGTTATTTTGCCGATATTATATTTAACGTTAGTTAGGCCATTAGCTGCTTTATGGAAACCATAAGTTTAGCCTCGGGGGCTGCTTACTTTGCCCCGGCCGAAATAGTGCAACAAGCCGCTATCCGGGCTATTCAACAAGGTCAGACTACCTACGGACCAACAGAAGGTTTACTGGAGTTAAGACAGGCTATTGCGGAACGTTACCAGGTACTTAATAATGCACAAGTATCGCCGGATCATATTATTGTAACGGCTGGCGTAAAGCAAGCTATTTTTAATCTTTTCCGGACGGTACTGCAACCGGACGATGAAGTAATTGCCCCAGTGGCCAATTGGTTTGGCTTTCATGAACTAATTGAGGAGGTAAAAGCCAAGCTTGTTACTTTACCCACAGCGCCCCAAAATAATTATTCTATTGCGGCGGATAAGTTGGCTCAGTTGATAACGCCTAAAACCAAGGTATTTATTTTGTGTAATCCAGGCAATCCAACGGGCCGTATTTACTCTAGTGCCGATGTAGCTGCTATGCTGGCGGTGTTAGAAAAGCATCCGCAGGTACTTGTTTTATCCGACGAAATCTACGACCTGGTAACCTTTGCCGGCCGGGTGCCCTCTCTAGCGGAGTTTCCAGATCTACATAACCGTTATGTAGTGGTAAATGGGTTTTCTAAATCCTTTGCCATGTCGGGTTGGCGAATCGGCTACCTAATAATACCGCCGGCCTACTACGACGCTTGTTATAAATTTCAGCAAACTACCATTGGGGGGTTGAGTCCGTTTACGCAAACTGCTGCCGCCGTAGCTCTACAAAACTATCAGCAAGTTCTGGCTCCCATGCACGAGGTACTTACCCAACATCGGGAATTTATATGTGCAGCGTTGCGGCAAATTGGTAATATTACCTTCAACGAGCCCGAAGCTACTTACTACGTTTTTGCTGACTTCAGTGCTTTCCTCCACAAAAAACGCCCGGATTCCGGGAAAATTATAAATACAAGCCTTGCTCTAAGTCAGTATTTAAAAAATGAGTTTGGCGTTGAGATACTAGCGGGTGATTATTTTGGTGCTCCTGGTTTTGCCCGGATCTCTTTTGCGATACCATTCGACTGGTTACAAGAAGCTATGAAACGGCTGAAACACGGCTTACAAGGTTTGAAATAAGTTTAGCGATCGTAGGGGCCAATGTCAGTTATCCGGTATTTATCTTAATTTTGCCGGCTCGTTTTTTAAAAAGCCATGCTGCTACCCGATTTCAAATCTCATTTCAAGCAAAATTTTATTTTAGCTTATCCGGTAGTCCTAAGTCAGTTAGGACATATTCTGGTTTCGGTCTGCGACAGCATTATGGTGGGCCGCACGGGTACTTTACCATTAGCCGCGGCTTCGTTGGGTAACAGCATTTTTACAATATTTATGGTACTGGGCCTGGGTATTTCCTTGGGCATTACGCCTTTAATTGCCTCCGCCGATGGCCGGAAAAACCGGCGACGTATTTCTTTGTTGTTGATTAACGGAGTAGTAGTGTGCACGGCAGTGGGGATGTTACTTTTTTTGATGGGCTACAGCTTTTCGCCTTTTCTCTACTATTTAAATCAACCGGCCCAGGTAGTTCGGTTAGCCATTCCTTACCTCAACATTCTGTTGGTTTCGCTTATACCTTTAATGATTTTTCAAGGCTTTCGCCAGTTTGCCGAAGGGCTTACGCTTACCCGCCAATCCATGTATATTTCGGTGCTGGCCAATGTGGTTAATTTTTTTTTAAATTATCTGCTGGTTTTTGGCAATTGGGGCTTTCCTAAACTGGGTTTAAACGGCGCGGCAATAGCAACATTAATTTCCCGGATTATAATGGCCATTATGATGGGTTTGTACGTTTGGCGAGCTCCCCGCTTTGCCGAGTACCGCCATAAATCCCACGCTAAAATATTTTCTTTGAAACACATGCGCCGTATTGGCCAATTGGGCTTACCGATTGCGGTGCAAATGATATTTGAGATGAGTGCTTTTAGCTTTTCGGCCATTATGATTGGCTGGTTGGGTGCCAGTCAATTAGCGGCTCACCAGATTGCCATTAATATTGCCGCCGTCACGTACATGATGGCCAGTGGCCTGGCTACTGCCACTACCATCCGGGTTAGTAATGAATTAGGTCGCGGCCGGTACCAGCACATGCGGCAAGCTGGGTTTAGCAGCATGGTTATGGCGCTCTTGTTTATGTCGGTGATGGCGGGGCTGCTGGTGATAGGTAAACACTGGATACCCCAGTGGTACGTTACCGATGCAAAGGTGATCCAAATGGCCGGCGGATTATTAGTGATTGCGGCTTTATTTCAATTGTCCGATGGCTTGCAAGTAGTAGGCCTAGGGGCTTTGCGCGGCTTAGAAGATGTAAAAATACCCGGCGCTATTTCGCTTCTGGCTTATTGGGTAGTAGGTTTACCCACCGGTTACCTGCTTTGCTTTAAACTTAATTGGGGAGTAAACGGCATTTGGTTAGGCTTGTTAACCGGGTTAACCATTGCGGCAGTACTGTTGTTTTTCCGGTTTAAAAAATTATCCGCTACGGTTGCACGAAGATTATAATTTTTGAGTTATAAATTAAAAGAAGCCTGCTGCTTAAAAATTTAAAAATCTAATTGCAGGTAAGCTGTAAAACGATTTAGTAGCAGCTCATTTTATCCGTTTGTAATTCAAAAATTTAAAAATTTTCAGTCCGATTATCTGATATGTTTAATCATGTTTTTCTTGTTTTGTTTTCATTGCTTTCCGGAGTAAATTCACCTACTCTTACATCGAACAACGCTTTAAATGATAAACCTAAGGCGATTGATAATAAGCAAATTATTTGGAACAGCAACCGTAAATTAACCTGGGACGATTTCCAGAAAGAGGCCGATGCAAATGACCCGCTGCATGCCATGGCTTCGACGAATATTGCCGTATCGGCCACCTGCCGGAATAGCGTAATGGTTTATGATGTGAAGTGCCAATTTTCACCAAACGAATCTTGGACCAAAAACAAAGTTTCGGTGGATTTGCTCCAACACGAACAACTACATTTTGATATTACCGAGTTATATGCCCGGCAATTGCGCCAGAAACTAAGCCAGCAAAAAAGTTTATGCAGTGGCGATAAAAACAAATTTAAAGCCGTTGTAAACAAAGTTTTTGCCGATTGGCAGAAAGCGCAAACTCGGTACGACAACGAATCGCACCACGGAATAGATGACGTGAAACAAGCCGCCTGGTCGCAAACCATTACCACCCAGCTCGATGGTCTTTCGGCTTTTCAGTTAGAAGAAAATAACACCGCTGGTTTATAAAAATTTAAAAAATGGCGTTTTATACCAACAGAAAAGCCGCTGCACATTCTGCAGCGGCTTTTCTGTTGGTCACCCAAATTTAAAAAGTTATTTAGGGCTGCTTAAATCTGACAAGGCAGGGCCCGTTACAACTTTACCGTAGGGATCAAAACGGGAACCATGGCAAGGGCAATCCCAGCTTTTTTCCAGGTTATTCCAGTGTACAATGCAGCCTAAGTGCGGGCAAACCGCCGAATGTTCATGACGAATCCCCTCGAGATCGCAATAAACGGCCACTTTGTTTACGCCTTTCCGTAGAATGCTGCCGGTTCCGGGCAAAACTTCTTCGGCGGTTTCTACTTCACCAGGAGTAACCCAATCGGTATACTGGGCGGCCACGTTGATATTTTCTTTAATAAATTCCATGGCCGAAGAACCAGATAAAGTTACCCGGCCCGGATTATACAATTTTTCCCAAGCGTTTTTGCGACCTACTATCAAATCCGTAATTAAAATTCCCGCAATGGTGCCGTGCGTCATGCCATGGCCCGAATCGCCCGTGGCAATGTACACATTATCTTCGCCCGGGTTTTTACCGATGTAAGCCAGGTAATCTACTGGTTCCAGAACTTGCCCCGACCAACTATATACTACATCCCCGGCCATCGGGAATTTTTCGCGGGTCCATTCTTCCAGGCAGCGCAGCCGTTCTTTTTCATCCGTTTCCTGACCGGTTTTATGATCCTCCCCGCCAACAATCAGTACATTATATTTATCCTGGCCGGCTTGTATCGCATCCGGGTGCTGATCTTTTACTAACCGGATATAGTGGTAAGGCTCCGAATTATCCCAATACAAAGCATTTGGTACAGCATCTTCCAGTACTTTTACACCAATAACGTAGGTGCGGTAAGGAGCTTGTTTGGTATGAATTTTTACAGTATCGTTGATCGGCGAATTAGTGGCTACTACCACTTGGTTGGCCGTAATCGTGTGCCCGATCTCGGTTTTAACCCGCACCAATCCGCCACTGTTATCAAAGGTCTGCACGTGCGTATCCGTAAATAGCAAACACCCTTCTTTATCCAAGATGGCCTGGCTTAAGCCAGCCAGGTACTTCATCGGGTGAAAATGCGCCTGGTCCGGGAAACATAACACGGGACCTTCGGAAAGGCTGGGCACTGGGCATTTTTTTAATTTAGTAACACCCACAAAGCCTAATTTCCAACAAGCGTCCAATTCTTTATCCAATTCTTCTTCAGAATCGCTGGGTTGTACAAACAAGTAGCCGTTTACGCGCTCAAAATCACAAGCAATGTTTTCTTTCTTCACAATCTCTTCAATCCGGCGAATGGCCTCCGTATGACTTTCGGCCGCTAAGCGCGCGTTTTTTTCGCCGTGTAATTGAATAAGCTTATCGTAACGATCATCGAGGGCGTTGGAAATATGAGCGGTAGTACGCGACGTTTCGCCCCCGCCAATGCCTTTCGATTCTAACACAATAACCTTTTTTCCTTCCTGCGCCAGTAAATAGGCGGTAGTCAGGCCCGAAATACCTGCTCCTACCACGCAAACATCGCATTGCAAATCAGATTGCAGGGTAGTGGTAAAAGGCATATCTACACCGTGTTTCCAAACAGATTGCGTAAAGCCGGAGTCAATTCTCATAGTTTTTTATTTTAAGCGCTAATTTTTAGTTTCGTGTTAGAAATGGCACCTATTTACAAGGTAACCATCAGCCTAGTTTGAATTGATTACGACCGGAAAAAGGTTTAGTTACTAAGCCAGTATAATTAAAGTACTATGCAAACAATAAACCCGAACGACTTTGAAAAAGTAGCATTGCGGGTAGGTACCATTCTGGATGTAAGTGATTTTCCAGAGGCGCGCAAACCTGCTTACAAAATAATAGTAGACTTTGGACCGTTAGGAATTAAAAAATCAAGCGCGCAAATAACCGTAAACTACACGAAAGCAGAATTAGTAGGCAAGCAAGTTATAGCGGTAGTCAACTTTCTGCCTAAACAAATTGGTAAGTATATTTCGGAAGTGCTCATTACCGGTTTTGAAGATGATAATGGCAACATCATTTTGGCTCAACCCCAAAGCCCTGTGCCTAATGGGGCTAAGTTGATGTGAGTTGGAAAATTGCAGGTTGCAGGTTGCAAGTTACAGGTTGGAAAGGTTTAAATGTTGAAAAGTTAAATTGTAGGTATGTGGGACAACCCACATTGTACTGGCCAATTATTTACATTCATAATTTTTTAATTTATACAAGTTGCAACCTGTAACTTGCAACCTACAACTTGTAACCTATTGTTTAGGTGGTTGGGCTTTCAGGAGGGTTTCGCGTACGGTGAGGCTGTCGATTATTTTTTCGTAGATTTTATCGAGGCCGTTTAAGTTGCGCAGGTAATATTGATAACTGGTGTTAAAATCGGCTTCTTTTACACCGTGCTTTTTAAAAATTTGTTGCTGCATTTTGCGGAAAACCGCTTCTCCCGAATCGAGTGGTAAACCGGCATTTTCGACTTGCGCCTCAGCCAGGTGTACATCCATCATAATGCGGGTCATTTGATCTTCCGAGAGCAAGTTAGCTGGTTTTGGTTCGCCGGCTGGCGAACAGCAAACCAAGGTTAAGAGTGTAAGGATTAAAAATATAGACTTCACGAATTAAAATTAATTAAATAAATTCTAATTTTAAAAATTAAAGCCCCCGAGCTGATTGTATGAAAGATTTGGTAAAGAAGCTGCAAAAGTACGAAATCCGGATACGCAAGGTCATTAATACCCAAATGCAAGGTAATTTTCATTCGGTATTTAAAGGTACTGGGCTAGAGTTCGACGATGTGCGGGCATACCAATACGGCGATGATGTACGGGCGATTGATTGGAACGTGTCGGCCAAAGGCCACGGTACTTTTGTTAAAACCTACAAAGAAGAAAAAGAACAATCGGTTTTTTTAATTTTAGACGTAAGTGCTTCGCAAGCCATCGGGACAACCGGTCAGCAGAAAATAGATATTGGTAAAGAAATTTGCGGCATTTTAGCTTTAGTAGCGGCCAAACAAAGCAGCCAGATTGGCATGGTGTGCGTTTCGGATCAAAAGGAAAAATACATTAAACCTGGCTTAGGGATTGAACACGCTTTTACCATAATTAAAGCAATTTTTGAGTTAAAAGCAAAATCACTGCGTACCAACCTGGCAGCCGGTATTAAATTGGCTTTAAGCATTATTAAGCGCCGCAGTATTATTGTTCTTATTTCTGATTTTATTGATCAGAATTACGAACGCGAACTAACGATGCTAGCTAAAAAACACGATTTAGTGGTTATTCAATTAATGGATAAACGGGAAATTGATTTTCCGGCTCTCGGAATCATTCCTCTGCTGGATAAAGAAACCGGGAAAACCATTTGGGTGAATACCTCTTCCTCTTCGTTTCAACACCGCTATTTAACTACCTACGCCGATAACCAGGAAAAAATAACGAAGATTTGCCGAAAGTATAAAGCTAATTATTTAACTATCGACACTTCCGACGATTACGTACCGCAGCTAATTAACTTATTTCGATTAAGAAATTTAATGCGCAAAAGTGCTTAAAAAGTTGATTTACATCTTTTTTTTAATTTTTCTGCCAAAAACTTTTGCGGCAAAAGCAGCTGCCCAGCTACCAATAGGCTTTTTTCTGCAGGATTCCATTAAAATTGGTCAGTTGGTTCGGTATACGTTGTATTACAAGCACCCTCCCGGGCAGGAAATTATTTTGCCTGATTCGGCTTTTTCCTTTGTTCCCTTCGAATTTGTTTCCAAAACATACTACCCTACGCGCACTCAAGAAAATATTAGTACCGATAGCGCCGTTTACATTTTGCGCACCTTTGATCTGGGCAAAATACAACGCTTACAAATACCTGTATTATTGCTGCAAAACGGCTCTACTACCCCGTTAAAACCTAAACCCGATAGTGTTTTTTTACAGGAAATGGTTCCGGTTCTCCCCTCCGACAGCATACCTTTAAAAGCTAATACCCAATTATTACGGGTAAATGCGCGTTTTAATTATCCTTATGCTTTAGTAGCGCTGGGTATCTTGTTGTTATTGTCGTTGGGAGTATGGGGGGTATTTGGCCGGCGCCTTATTCTCAACTTTAATTTGTATAAATTAAAAAATGATCATAATGCCTTTGTAACGCGCTACAATGCACACATCGAACGGTTTAACCGATCCCAATCTTTGGAAAACATCGAGAAAGCCATAACCCTTTGGAAAAATTATTTAACGCGTTTAGAAGGCAGCGCTATTAACTCGTTCACCACCAAAGAAATTGCCCAGTTTTACGGCGAGGACGAAGATGTAACTACCGCTTTAAAATTATTTGATAAAGCCATTTACGGCAACATGCTATCGGATGAGTCTTCGGAAACGGTAGTGGCTTTTTACCTGCTGCACCACTTTGCTGACCGCCGGTACGAATTTGTAAAAGACCAAACTCGCCATGTTGCCCTTACCTGATACAGCTTTCGACTGGTTTGACCTGGACTGGTTTAGTTACGCCACGCTGCGCTCTTTTGAGTGGATCAATCCGCTGTACTTATACTTGCTACCCCTAGTGCCTTTTTGCTTTTTTTTACGCTGGCTGCTCACGCTCCGGTTCCGGAAAAAGCTGGATGTTGCTTTTTTCGAAGGCAAAGCCCAATGGCACTGGTCCTCTATTCTGCGGTACATCCCCGATGTTATTTTTACTGTATTTACGATGCTGGTAATGGTGGCTTTGGCGCGACCGCAGCGCACCAACGAAGTTATTGAACAACTCTCGGAAGGCATTGACATTATGCTGGTATTGGATACTTCGGGGTCGATGGAATTAAAAGATTTTAAGCCTAACCGGTTAGAGGCGGCCAAAGGCGTGGCTTTGCGCTTTATTCAGGGCCGCTTTCAGGATCGGATTGGGGTAATAGTTTTTGCCGGCGACGCGTATTCGTTAGCCCCACTTACCACCGATTACGACCTGCTGCGCGAAACCATAAAAAGCATTCACTTTAAAATGATTCCCAACGATGGTACGGCTATTGGCAGTGCCTTAGGCGTAGCCGTAAACCGCATGCGAGAATCAACAGCTAAATCAAAAGTTTGCATTTTAATCAGCGATGGCGAAAACACCGGCGGCAACATCGAACCAGCGGTAGCGGCTAAACTGGCCCAGGCCTATAACATCCGGATTTACACCATCGGGGTAGGCGAAGATGGGCAGGTACCGTACGATACCAACGAAAAAGGCGAAGTTACCTACGTAAACACGCGCTTAGACGAAACTAACTTAAGGGAAATAGCCCAGGTAGCCAACGGACAATTCTTCCGGGCAACTACGGCGAACACCTTGCAGCAGATTTTCAACAAAATCAATTTATTAGAGAAATCAGAAATTAAAGAGCTGCGCTTCCGAAATACCAAAGATTACTACGACATGTACCTGAAGTGGGCCGTTGTATTTCTACTTTTATGGCTTTTTTTAAAAAACACCTTTCTTACCAATGCTTTGGAGGATTGATAGTTATAGGTTACAGGTTGCAAGTTACAGGTTGAAAAGTCTAGAATATTAGCAAGCTGTTTTGTATTTTATAACATCTCTAAAAATATACAAACAAACATTATAACTTTTAAACTTTCCAACTTTTAAACTTGCTAACCTGTAACTTGCAACCTGTAACCTGCAACTAATACATGAACATAGAAGACAATATTCGGCAGTTCCAGAAGCGATTAGCCAATACATCCTGTAAACTGGTAGCAGTTTCGAAAACGCAACCTATAGAAGCACTTCAGCAAGCTTATAATGCCGGGCAACGAATTTTTGGTGAGAACAAAGCGCAGGAAATGGCCCAAAAAGCGGCTTCGTTGCCGCCGGACATAGAATGGCACATGCTCGGTCATTTACAAACCAATAAGGTAAAATACATTGCCCCTTTTGTGCACACCATCCAATCAGTGGATAGTTTGCGTTTACTCGAAGAAATTGATAAGCAAGCGGGAAAAAATAATCGCTTTATAAACTGCCTGTTACAAATCTACATTGCCCAGGAAGAAACTAAATTTGGGCTTTCGGTTGAGGAAGCTCGGGAGTTGCTCGCAACAGAAACTTTGCAAGATTTTAGAAATATTGTCATTACCGGCGTAATGGGCATTGCCACGAACACTTCTTCCGAAACGCAAATCCAACAGGAATTTAAATTTTTAAAAAATATTTTTATAAACTTTAAAAAAACTTACTTTTCCGAGTCTTCGGAATTTAAAGAAATATCTATGGGCATGAGTTCGGATTATCAACTGGCTATTGTGGAAGGCAGCACCATGATCCGGGTAGGTTCTTCTATATTTGGAGCCCGGAACTAGGCGGGATAAAAATTATGAATTATAAACAAAGCTTATTAATCGCAGCCCTACTGGGTGCAATTACCGTAGCCATTGGGGCTTTTGGGGCACATGCTTTACGACCAGGCTTGGAAGCAGCTGGCCGACTAGACACTTTTGAAACCGGTGTTAAATACCAGATGTATCATACCTTGGCTATTTTCTTAACCGGTCTATTGCAAATTCAACGGCCACATAAATTATTGAATCGGGCCAGTTTATTCTTTCTGTTAGGCATTCTTATTTTTTCAGGATCGTTGTATACCTTAAGTTTAAGCGGTATCACCAAGTTAGGGGCCTTTGCTCCCATTGGTGGCGTTTTGTTGATTGTTGGTTGGATATGTTTAGCCTTCAGCATTGCCAAACTTCCGGATTCAGCTAATTAAATTGTACGCTGAACATAAAAAAAGACCTTGGTATATTATTACCAAGGTCTTTGTATTTTAAAATATCTAATAGAATCAGCTATTTACACTTTGCTGAGATCAATACATGTATGTAACTAGTTCTTTTTAGCATCAGCGGGTTTCGCCGAGGCTTCGGTAGGAACAATTACGTTGGTAATAATAGCCACTTGCGCATCACCGGCCGTAGCATTTGATTTTACCGTAATAATTTTATTTTGCATACCGGATTTGTAAGCCGAATTAAATTTAGCTTTTACATAACCTGATTTACCTGGCGCAACTGGCTCTTTTGAAAAATCAGTAGCGGTGCAACCACAGGTTACGCCTACATCCGAAATTAGAAGAGGCTGGTTGCCTGTATTTTTAAAATTAAAGGTATATTCTACCACATCACCCTGCTTAATATTGCCAAAATCGTGTTTTGTTTCGGCAAAAGAAATGGCCGGACCGTTGGTTACTACTTTACTAGCCGCAACCGGAGCAGTAGTTTGCGCATTAGCTACTGAAACCCCTAAAGTCAGGCTTAATGCTAAATAAACTAATTTTTTCATCTTTGAATGAATTGATTGAGTAAGTTGAATATAAAACAAAAATATAAATTTATAGTTTCAAACCTAAAAAATTTATTCCCTTAATCGCCAAATAGTTGCTGATTAAAATTTACCAGGTACAACTCGGTGGCGGCCCGGGTTACGGCGGTGTATAGCCATCTTGCAAAATCAGTGCCGGTAATCTCTTCTTTTAAGTAACCGTGATCCACAAAAACCGCATCCCATTGCCCGCCCTGGGCTTTATGGCAGGTAAGGGCATAGGCAAATTTTACTTGTAAAGCATTTAAATACGGGTTCTTTTTCAATTGTTTACTTCGTTCCTGCTTCGTACCTAAATCGGAGTAATCCTTCAGTACTTCCTGGTACAATTCTTTGCTTCTATCATTAGGTAAAGCGGGTGCTTCGGTGTAGAGCGTGTCGAGCATAATTTTTACTTCCAGCTCGGCTTCGTCCGGATAATCTACAAACCGGATCCGGACATCGGCAAACCGGAAGCCGTACATGTCTTCGTAACGAATAATTTTGGTTACCTCCACAAAATCACCGTTAGCCATAAAACCAATCTCCGAATCTTTATCAAGCCAATAATAATTATTCCGGACTATCATCAGGTAATCACTTACGCCAATTTCATCTTCCGAGAAAAAGATTTGCCGTCGGATATGCTGGTTATACATATTCGCATTTTTGTTGGAGCGGCAAATAACCGTGGTATTTTCAATCCCGAATTTATCGTACGCATACCGTAAACCATCTTCCAGTTTCTCGCCGGTCATGCGGTACAAATCTTTGTAAGGCCGGGTACGCATTTTCAATTGGGGCTCGGGCTGGCGGAGTTGTTCGCGTAAACTGGTGGCATTCATTAAAATGCCCGATTGCTGGGCCTGGCGCATTACCTGGCGTAATTCTATTTCGTACACCTCGCACCGGAAATTAGCTTTCAGATAAGCCGCATCTAAAGACGGACTAATGGTTTGGCTAACGGGGGGCAACTGCGCCGTATCGCCAATAAGCAATAGTTTGTTATTGCTTCCTTCAAATACATAGCTCATTAAATCCTGTAACAGGCCGTTATCGCCAAAAGCTTTTTCGTCCGAAATCATGGAAGCTTCATCCACAATAAAGACGGTATTGTTTAATTTATTGGGTTGCCGGGTAAAAGACAAACCTTCGGAGTACGGATTGTTTTTCTGACGATAGATTTTTTTATGGATGGTAGATGCTTGCTTTTTGGAATACGACGACATTACCTTAGCCGCCCGTCCGGTTGGGGCCAGTAACACGTATTTATACCCAAAAGTATTTAATATCTTCACCAAAGAAGTTAATACCGTAGTTTTGCCGGTACCAGCAAAACCTTTCAGCATAAAAACTTCTTTGTTTGGGGTACGACTTGAAATAAAAATATCTAATTTTTTAAAAAGTTGGGCCTGATCGGTAGTTGGTTCGAACGGAAAGTTTTTGAGTAAGGCTTCTTCCGGACGCATTAGTTTTGAATTTTAAAAATCGAATATGTCATTATGGTTGGGGCTGTAACAAATAAAATCAGAAACGTAATGTAGCTTATTTTAACCGCTTTAAAGTTTCAAAATTTAGTTTGTTGGTACGTTTCAACACTCTTTCTTTTAAGAAAAGTTTCGCAGCAATAAGCAAGTTTCTAGCGTATAAACTTAAAACAACCGTAAAAACTAACCTTAGCATCGGCATCGGCTGGAAACTGGATATTTTTAAATTTTTGAATACCTTACAAGCTTCTTTAATAGATTTATTATAGTCCATGCACACTAGTTCAGCAGAATTGCATTATTCGGGTAAGTTACGGGTTCGGGTGTGCGGCGTATGCCAACAGGCTAATCAACTATTACTCATCCGCCATAAGCCTTTTGCGCAAAACAAAAGCGGATTATGGTCGATGCCGGGCGGTGGCTTGCACTACGGCGAAACGCTAGAGCTGGGTTTAGAGCGGGAGTTTAAAGAAGAAACCGGTTTACAAGTAAAGGTAGGTTCTTTTTTATTTGTGCATGAGTTTATTTCGTTGCCACTGCACGCTCTGGAGCTATTTTTCGCCGTAACCATAACCGGCGGAGAACTTACCACTGGTTTCGATCCGGAGTTGGAACCACATAATCAATTAATAGCGGAAGTAGCTTTTAAAAGTTTACCCGATATCCAGGAATTACCACCCGATCAATTACACCAGGTTCTCCAAGGCTTACACAGCCTCGATGACTTATACCGGAAAGGTTTTAGTAGTTGCATTCCATAATCAAACTTTACTTTTGGCACTAATGCTGCCCACATATTCTTATATTTGTTAACTTACTATTAAAGCGGCACTCTATTTTGGCGACAATTACCAAGAACTACCGGCTTCTGACGCAACTTATTGACGAGTCTTTTACCGTGGCTAACGCCGATGTGTATAATCTTTACCTTACTTTAAGTAAACACAGCATCCGGTTTGGTGCGGAAGACACCATCCGGCATAAATTTGTGCTGCTGGAAGATTATGCCTTTACCAACATTTTTAATCCTTTGCAGCTGGTACAACAGCTCCGCGAAATTATTATGGAACACGCGTTTCTGAGTACCGTGAAATGGCACCGGGTGCGGGTGGGTATTAAAAATCAAAAATTTACTTTTTTACCCGGTACGCTCTTTGAGGCTGGGGCGGCGGCTGATTATTTAAAATTACACACCGAAATTGACGAGTTTCACGACCGGGTATTTTCCTACCAGCATCCGGGTTTAGATATGGTAGCCATTTACGCCACCGATCAATATTTACCTACTTTTCTGCAAACTACCTTTCAACCAGAGACTGTTCAGATCAGGCACCAAACCAGTGCGCTTATCGAAACTTTGCTTCATTTAACGGAACGCATACCCACTAAAAGATTATACGCCTACGTAGAACAAAACTACCTGACCTTAATAGTTATTAAAAACGGCACTCTGGAGTTTTGCAATATGTTTTACTACGCCAGCCCCGAAGATTTTATTTATTTTTTAATTTTTGTGATGCAGGAACAAGAGTTAAATCCCGACCAGGATGTGGTAACCGTTTGGGGAGATTTACTTCACGACTCCGACTTGTTCGATATTTTGCGAAAATACGTGCGCCACCTGCAATTAGGCAAAAAACCAACCAACCTCTCGTACAGTTACAAGTTTGACGAAATGTTCGAGCATCGCTATCTAGAGGTATTTAGTTTACATTTTTGCGAGTAGAATTAAAGAGTTGAAATGTTAAATTGTTGAGTTGGTTAATGGTTGATTACCTATTGTTAAAAGCTAAGAATTACAACCAAACCCTTATAACATATAACCAACTATTCAACCTTAAAACCTTTCAACGCATAACTTATAACTCAAAACTCTCAACTCTTATACATGAAGCGCATTGCCATATTTCCGGGTTCTTTTGATCCGTTTACCAACGGGCATTTTGATGTCGTGCAGCGGGGAGCGGCTTTGTTTGATGAGTTAATAATTGCCATCGGGAATAACAGCACCAAACAACGGTACATGCCCGTGGAAAAAATGCTGGAAATTATTACGGCTTTGTTCCAGAGTGATACCCGGATTAAGGTACAAGCTTATACAGGTTTAACGGCTAATTTTGCGCAAGAAGTAGGAGCGCGTTTTTTGCTGCGGGGTTTACGCAATACCACTGATTTTGAGTACGAGAACACCATTGCCCAGGCTAACCGGCATGTTAATCCCGGTTTGGAAACGGTTTTTTTAATTACTTCGCCTCCTTTGGCGGCTATTAGTTCATCCATTATCCGGGAAATACACCGTTACGGAGGTAACGTAGATGCTTTTATACCATTCCGGATTTAGCCGCCCGCAAATAGTAATGAATAACAAAGGCAATAGAAGCATAGGCTTCGGGCAAAACCGTTTCTACTTCTTCCGGAGTCATAAATTTAACTTCTTCGATAAATTCTTCGGCCTGCGGCTTCATCATCGAATCGTCGAGGCAATTCATTAAGAACCAACTGGTTTTTTTTAAAATTTTATTGCCTTTGTACGCGTAAGAATGCCAGGTTTTTGGCAATTTTTCAAAAGCCTCTACTTTAATGTTACATTCTTCTTCCACTTCCCGGATGGCTCCTTCCCTGTCATCTTCGGTTTTCTTTAATTTACCTTTGGGTAAATCCCACATGCCCAGCCGGTGAATCATTAAAATTTTGCCTTCCTTTACTACCAGACCGCCAGCGGCTTTCACAATTTTAAACTGATCTTTTAAATGCCGGATCAGCCGGTTTTTTTTATCGGTTACTAAAGTAAGCGAGTGTAGTTTTTTTAATTTTTTTACTTCCATCAGGCGCACCATGCGGTCAATCGTGGCATCGCTTACGTTCCGAATCAGCACATCGCCCACCAAATCTTTTGAATTAAAGGAGGCGCCTTCTTCCAAAATCAAGTCATAATGGTGTTTAAATACCTTCTCACTGGTTCTTTTGATAATCAGAGGGATATCATTAATAAAAACGTTCATGGAGAAAGTTTTAGCTGGGAGTAAACTTATATTTTACAAAACAATAAATAATAATTCGGAAACAAAAACAAGAGCCGGTAAAATACTGAAAAAATAATACGTACTTTCGTTCATGCAAAAAGCTGAAACTGCCCTAAAAGTAGCTTCGTTCCTGCTCGAAACGGAAGCGGTTAAACTTCGTCCGGATAACCCGTTTACCTGGAGTTCTGGCTGGAACTCGCCTATTTACTGCGATAATCGGGTTACACTCTCTTATCCGCTCATTCGTACTTTCATTAAGAAACGCTTAGCCGAATTAATCACCGAACATTTTACCAACGCGGAAGTTATTGCCGGGGTTGCAACGGCGGGTATTGCGCAGGGAGCTTTAGTAGCCGATGTGTTAGAACTGCCTTATATTTACGTGCGGCCCGAACCCAAAAGCCATGGCATGGGCAACCAGATAGAAGGAAAGTTAAAAGAAGGGCAACGTGTGGTAATGATCGAAGATTTAATTTCGACGGGCGGCAGTTCGTTAAAAGCGGCCAAAGCGGTGCAGGAAGCGGGCGGTGAAGTAATCGGCATGGCCGCTATTTTTACTTATGGTTTTGAACAAGCCGCTAAAAACTTTGCGCTGGCCAACATTCCGTTATTTACATTAAGCAATTATCAGAATTTACTCGGCATTGCCTTAGAACAAGGTTATATTTCGGCCTCCGCGCTCCAAACCCTCTCGGATTGGCGCAAAACGCCCGAAACCTGGGGGAAAGTCATTAGTTAAAAGGTTGCAGGTTACAAGTTGCAGGTTTAAACTTATCATAATTTTAAAATTATTAATTTTTTGCAAGAGGTTTTATCCACTTTAGATCAATTCACCAAATGCGTGAAATCTGCAATCTTCCAACTTTTTAATTTTCCAACCTTTTAACTTGTAATCTGCAACTTGCAACCTGCAACTATCAAAATAGGGCTAATCTCGGATACGCACGGCTATTTAGATGACCAAATTATCCAGCATTTAAGCACTTGTGATGAAATTTGGCACGCGGGTGATTTTGGCACTTTGCAGGTGTCGGACTCTTTAGCAGCGGTAAAACCATTGCGGGGAGTTTATGGCAATATTGATGATGCTGCCATCCGGACTATCCATCCTAAAAATCAACGATTTGTATGTGCGGGCTTAGACGTTTATATAACGCACATTGGCGGGTATCCGGGTAAATATCAACCGGATGTGCGGAAAGCAATTCAACTAAATCCACCGCAACTATTTATCTGCGGCCATTCGCATATTTTAAAAATTATGCCGGATAAAAGCAATGGTTTATTGCATATTAACCCAGGAGCTGCCGGCCGGCATGGCTTTCATAAAGTGCGAACGTTAGTTACTTTTATAATAGCTGAAGGCCGAATTACGGAATTAAAAGTAATAGAATTAGGCAAGCGCGCTTAAAATTAAAAAAGTGTACCCATTAAACAGGTACACTTCTAATTGTATCATAATAAATATAACCTTATAAGCCGACGGCAATTAACTTTTAGCGTTAAAGTTAACGCAAGGCTATTTATTCAGCAGCAGTTTCCGAAACAGTTGTAGCTTCTGGTGTAGTTGTAGCTTCTGGAGCAGGTGCAGCAACCGGAGCCGAAGTAATAGCGGGCGCGGCATTGTTAAACTGCGCTTTCAAGGCTTCTACATCTACATTTTTAATTACCGGAGTAGCTAATAATTGTTTGATAATGCGCTGTCTGTTATTAGCTCTTGCCTTATTTTTACGATCTTTTCTTTTAAGTCTGGTAATTGCCATCTTTCTAATTTTAAAATTGAAACGCAAAAGTAAGTTATTATTTTTACATTCTCAAAAATTTATGTCTGGTAGCTGCTAAAAGCACCTTGAAAAGAGTATAGGCACACTGCTTTTTGTTGCCGGAAGATAGAATAGCAACTTTTTCACCCCAAAGGATTACGATTACATTAGAATGATTTTAACTGATTTACGCAGCGATACTGTTACCCGCCCCACTCCCGAAATGCTACAGGCCATGTTTGCCGCTCCCGTAGGAGATGATGTTTTTGGCGAAGATCCCACCGTTAATGCCTTAGAAGAAAAAACGGCTAGCATGTTCGGGTTAGAAGCCGGCCTCTTTTGCCCTTCCGGCACCATGACCAACCAAATTGCTATTAAAGCGCATACCGAACCGCTATCCGAAGTAATTTGCGATTATACTGCGCACATTTATCAGTACGAGGGCGGGGGGATTGCGGCCAATTCCGGCGCTTCGGTTTATTTGTTGCACGGCGAACGCGGCAAAATTACCCCGGAGTTAATTCGTGGGGGAATCCGTCCCAATAATATTCATTATCCCTTATCAAAATTAGTAGCTTTAGAAAACACTTCTAACAAAGGCGGTGGTTCGTATTACACTTTGCCCGAGATAACGGCTATTACAGAAACTTGCCGGCAACATAATTTAGCTTTGCATTTAGACGGTGCCCGGGTGTTCAATGCCTTGGTAGCAGCGAATGAATCTGCGTTGCCGTACGGCGCGTGCTTCGATAGTATCTCGGTTTGTTTATCCAAGGGCCTGGGCACGCCGGTAGGTTCCGTTTTATTGGGCAGTAAGCCTTTTATTCAGAAAGCACGGCGCATCCGGAAAGTTTTTGGCGGGGGCATGCGGCAAGCCGGCTATTTGGCCGCTGCCGGCATTTATGCGCTGGATAACCACATTAACCGCTTAGCCGACGATCATGCGAAAGCTCGCATCCTAGCCGAAACCCTGCAAAGCTGTAGCTTTGTGCAGGAAATGCAACCAGTTGATACTAATATTGTTATCTTCCGGCTGGTTGATGCTGTTACTGAAGAACAATTTCTCCGCGAGTTAGCGACCCAAAACATTCTGGCTTTAGATTTTGGTCCGCAAACCATCCGGTTGGTTACGCATTTAGATTTCACGGAAGCTATGTTGGAACACACTGTGAAGGTACTAAAGAACTTAAATTTTTAAATTTTTATTCTGTTTACAATTTCTTATGTTAAGTAACAAGACACAAGTAACAAGACACAAGTATTAAGACGAAACAAACCATTTATAATTAATAGTCAATGGTTTAACTTTGTATTTTTATCTTAAGAATGCCTATTTTAATTTGTCCTTTTACTTAATAAATAATCCTTGAGGAGATAATTTCTTCTCTCCACCCTCTTCGTTTACTAAAAAATTTAAAATTTATCTGTTTTGATGACACAAACTCCGCCATGGCGAATGGTTTTAAGTCAGGATCCTGTAATGGCTGCTATTATAAATAGGTGCCCGGAAATTCTGCCGGTACCCCGCACCGATATTTACCTGAGTTTGATAAGCTCCATAATTAGTCAGCAGCTTTCTACGAAAGTAGCCGCAGTAATAAAAAATCGATTCTTAAACTTGTTCCCCGAACGATACCCAGAGCCGGAACGCTTGCAAAATTTGCCGGACGAAACCTTGCGTAGCGTGGGTTTATCGTACCAAAAATTAAATTATATTAGAAATGTAGCAGCATTTAAGGAAACCGGACAACTGGAGCATGCCTCTATTACTAGTTTGGAAGATGAACCTTTAATTACCCACTTAACCCAAATCAAAGGCGTTGGTCGTTGGACGGTAGAAATGATTTTAATGTTTGCCCTGGATCGCCCGGATGTTTTACCAGTGTTAGATTTAGGAATTCAAAATGCCATCAAAAAAGCCTATAACCTCGATTTAACGGGTAAGCCTCTGCAAGCAAAAATGCGCGAAATTGCTGAAAATTGGCGGCCTTATCGGACCATCGCCTGCAAATACCTGTGGAAGTCGCTGGAGGGTTGAGTTAGAAGATTGGAAAGTTGAAAGTTACAAGTTGCAGGTTGAAAAGTTTAAAAGTTGGAAGGTTAAAAGGTTGACACGTTGGAAAGTTGAAAAAACTTTTATTTTGAATATTATAGCAGTTTTTTTTACTGGCAAACAGGTATTTACTTTTATATTAAATAAGTGGACCACTTCCAGTCCTTCTACTCTTCAACCTTTCAACTTTTAACCTTCCAACTTTCTAACTTTTCAACCCTCCTATTACCTCACTTTCGCCCGTTTAATCAAGTACGCTTGGAGCACTTTATCGAATGGTTCCGAAATATCTACCGGAATAAAGTCAATTTTATACTGACCGCATTTTAAAGCTAAGTCGTGCTTAAACTGACTAACGGCGGCCTGGTATTGAACCTTAACTTGCGACGGTTGTAATTTAATTTCTTCGCCGGTTTCTACATCTACAAATATGTAAGGTCTTTCGGCAAAGTCAAACTGCTCTTCGGTGCGTTTATCCATTACGTGAAATAATAATACTTCGTGGTTTTGGTGCTTTAAATGTTGCAAAGCAGCAAAAATGGCTGTTGTATCATTGTCGCGGCCCAGCACGTCACTAAAAATTACTACCAAAGATCGTTTTGGAATTTGCTGCGCAATCTGGTGAATAACGGTGGCCGTTTCGGTGGTTTTGGTAGCAGTTGGTTGGCTTAATACTTGTTGCAAGTTCAGCAGCAAAGTATGCAAATGCGTACTCGTGGATTTAACCGGTGTTTGCAAAACAATTTTATCGGAAAAAGTAACCAACCCTACTGCATCGCGCTGCTTTTGCAACATTATCGCTATAGCGGCGGCGCTTAAAGCACTAAAAGTTACTTTCCCGTACGTATCTACCGGGTAATACATGGAAGGCGATACATCTAGTAAAAGATGGCAGCGCAGGTTAGTTTCTTCTTCGTAGCGTTTCACAAACAATTTATCGGTGCGGGCAAAAACTTTCCAATCCATGTGGCGGGTACTTTCGCCGCTGTTGTACAGCCGATGTTCCGAAAACTCCACCGAAAAACCATGGTAAGGCGATTGGTGCAATCCGGTTATAAAGCCGGCTACTAATTGTTTCGCTAAAAATTCTAGATTCTCAAACTGCCGCACTGCGGCCAAGTCAATGGAGGACGTATTCTTCATCAGGAAAATAGTTAAGCAGCTAATTAAATTAAAAATACCGACAATACGCCTACAAAATCCGGCCTGATCAAAACGAATCCGAACCAGAATAATTACTTTATTACTTTTATTTAGAGGTATATTTACAAAAACAATCTAAAATTAACTTTGAAAATTTTTATAAATCATAACAATATATTACTTTAGCCTTATATCTAACAACCGAAAATAGAGAAAAGTGGAAGAGAACAACGAAAAAGCTGAAATTTATTCGCAACGAATAAGAGCAGGGAAAAGGACGTATTTCTTTGATGTGAAATCTACTCGCTCCAACGATTATTATCTCACTATCACGGAAAGTAAACGTAAATTTAAGGATGACACGTATTCGTACGAAAAGCACAAAATTTTTCTTTACAAAGAAGATTTTGCCAAATTTGTGGAGGCCTTGCAAAGTACAATCGACCACGTAAAAACAGAACTCCTCACCGAGGATATCCTGGCAGAATTGGAAAAGCAAGCCACGGAACCTGCTACGCTCGACGACGAGCTGAAGTGGGAATAGGTATGATGTAATTCAGGCAGCAATATCATCTTCGATGAGGCTCATGCTTTGCGTGGGCTTTTTTATTTTTAAGCTATTTCTGCCTTTTTTTAAATTTTATCGGCTTCGCTTCTCCAAATAGAGTTCAAGGGCTCTACAATGTGTGCTTTGTATTCATTTAAATGAAAGTAATTGATTTAACTTTTTAGCCGTCCTTTCCTATTTAAAAAAAAGTATTACCAGTAAGTTTACATGATCTCTTTTTTAACCAATCTCCCAATTGTTCTGCTTTTACTTTTAATTTTAAATGCCGCGCTGGTGTTTATTTTAAAAAATCCGCTTCGATTTATCAAAGGTCCCTTTGTTTTATTTATGTTATTAAGCCTGGCGAGCTTAACCTACCGGTTTGTTATTTACCCAACCACAAACAAACAAATCCAAAAAGAAAAAGAAGCCGAAATCAATAAACGAGGCTGGGATTATATTAATGACCCGGATGTAGATGCGGCTTTCATTAAACGGGAGCAAAAAAATATGCTTCTTACTGGCGCACTCTTCCGCATTGCTGGTTTTCAAACAGCAGTGGCTTTTATTTTAGCGGTGGTTGGTTTATTCGTTTCGACTGATAAAAAAGTATATAGTTTGTATGCCTTAGGTTTTCTGGTATTGGCTTTTATATTCTTAACGTAAATTCCCAAAATTTTAATTTTAATACCCTCACTGATTTACCCTGAGCGGTTAAGTCATTAGCCTGCGTTGCAAGTTGGTTTGGTAATAACCGTATATTCTAAGATTTTTGTGGCTATATTTGCACCCAAATTGTAGAGGCAGCAGAAATGTTCCGATTTTGCATTAAGTTGTTGCGGGAATTATCTCGGCTATCTCTCCCTAAATCTTGGTCTTTTTTTAAAATTTCATTCATACACATTTCATGGGATTACGTTGCGGAATTGTAGGCTTGCCCAATGTTGGAAAATCTACTTTGTTTAATGCCATTTCCAGTGCAAAGGCCGAGTCGGCTAATTATCCTTTTTGCACCATTGAACCGAACGTGGGCGTAGTAACCGTGCCAGACGAGCGTTTACAAATTTTGGAAGACCTGGTGCATCCCGAACGAGTATTACCTACTATTATTGAATTTGTGGATATTGCCGGGTTAGTAAAAGGTGCTAGCAAAGGCGAAGGATTAGGGAACAAATTTTTAGCGAATATCCGGGAAGTAGATGCGATTATTCACGTGGTGCGTTGCTTCGACGACCCCAACATTGTACACGTGGCGGGCGGGGTAGATCCGGTTTTTGACAAAGACGTAATTGATACGGAACTGCAATTAAAAGATCTGGAATCAATTGATAAAAAAATAAGCAAAGTGGAACGGACCGCTAAAGCCGGTGATGCCAAAGCGAAGAAAGAACTGGCCTCGCTGCAAGCTTTTAAAGCGCACCTGGAAAGTGGTAAAAACGCCCGCTCCTTTGCCGCCTCCGAAGAAGATTTAGAAGCCGTAGAAGACTTACAGTTGCTCACTTTAAAGCCGGTTGTATACGTGGCCAACGTTGATGAAGCCTCTATTAACACCGGAAATAAATACATTGAGGCCTTAAAAGAACACGTAAAAGACGAAAATGCCCAAGTAGTGATTATTTCTGCCGCCATAGAGGCGCAGATTGCGGAATTAACCGATCCGGAAGAAAAAGAAATGTTTTTGGCAGAGTACGGCTTAACCGAATCTGGTTTAAATCAATTAATCCGGGCTTCTTACAGCTTGTTAAACTTGATAACTTACTTTACTGCGGGCGTAAAAGAAGTTCGGGCCTGGACTATTCAGAAAGGGTGGAAAGCGCCCCAGGCCGCCGGCGTGATTCACTCTGACTTCGAAAAAGGGTTTATCCGGGCTGAGGTAATAAAACTACCCGACTACCAGGAGTATAAAACCGAAAACAAAATTAAAGAAGCCGGCCGAATGGCGGTAGAAGGAAAAGAGTACGTGGTGCAAGATGGCGATATCATGCACTTCCGGTTTAACGTCTAATTTTTTAAATTTTCGACAAAAAAGGAGCTGGCAACTAAGCTAAGTAAATGGACACAAGTAGTAAGACACAAGTATCAAGACAAAACAAAACGTAACAATTTAAATATCAGTGATTTAACCTTGTATTTTCAATATTGGAATGTATCTTTTAATTTGTCCTTTTACTTAGCTCCATTTTACTTTCAAGTATTTTAATTTTTTAAATTTTTATTTTTCTAATAACACCTTCACTGTGTAACGCTGGGTACCCTGCGTGATCTGCAAGTAATATAATCCTGAGTTTAAATATCGACCCGAAAAATTAAATGGCAAGGTAGCGGTTGCAGTGGCTAAGTTTAATTTATCAGATAATACAATAGTACCCGTTTGGTTTACTAAAGTATATGGCACTTCACCGGTTAGTTTTTCCGGAACATGTACGCTAAACTGCCCATCGGTAATCGGATTGGGATAAGTACTTAAATACTGGTTCTTAGCAGCCGCTAATTCAGGAACAGCTTCCGTGTTCTTTACGCTTGCTTTTACCCCCGATCCACTAAGAGTTACTGTAGTACTTCCACCCTGCCCCGAATGCTTAATAAGGATACTACCGGACTGGCTACCCGTAGTCTTCGGATTAAATTTACAAGTTAAACTAACGCTTTTGCCAGGAGCCAATACAAATGGAAACGCATACGGGGCACTAACCGAAAAGTAACTCGATCCGGTTTTAGTTAAAGAACTAACTAATATTCCCTGATTTCCGGTGGTATTGGTTAAGGTAATGGTTTTGGTGCTCGTTGAATTTACAGTTATTGCACCGAAATTAACACCGGCAGGGGTGCTTAATTTACTCTGTGTAACAGCAGAACCATTAGGTGTAGTACGGCCAGAGAAATAAAATACTTCCTGCGTATTGAGCTCCGGAGTGCCTCCCCGGTTACCACAACCCGCCGCTAAGTAAATATTATTGTTATTTACGATAGCTTGCGTACCATGCCGGCCTTGCTTTAAATCAGCTAGCCGGCGCCACGTGTTGGTAGTTACATTTAAAGCCTCGGTATGTTTATGCGCTTGCGTTTGAGAACCACTTTCGCCTCCTATTATAATTAAATCATTCCCGATAACAGCGGTTGCAGCACCCGCCCGCTGGGTGGGTATATTACCGCTGCTGGGTAAGGTGGCCCATTTAAAAGCCGCAAAATCGAACACATCTACTTGGGGAACAGTTAACTCAAAAGTTTGATTAGTGCTGGCGGAAGATCGGCGTCCGCCCGCCAAGTACAATTTACCATTAATAATAGCGGCCTGAAAATGGTCTCTAGCCCGGGGAGCATTGGGTAAAGTACGCCACGTATTGGTAGCCGGATTATATTCATCGAACCAGTTTACATGACCACTCCAGTGCCCATCCTTAATGCCTCCAACCATGTAAATCTTTTTATTATACACCACCACTCCCGATGAACCCCGACGTCTTGCAGCAGGAATAGTGGCGCCAGTAATCCATTTGTTAGTAGCCGGGTTAAAGATATAAATAGTGGCAACCGGCTTTTCGTGCGGATAAGAACCGGTAAAAGCTCCCACCACGTAAATTAAACCATCAATACTGATGGCCTGAAAATGATGCAGTTCGATGGGAGTGTTTACTTTATTCACCCAGGTTTTATTTACCGGATCAAAAACCTGTACAGGCTTTATTCTTCGGCCTCCCATTAAATAAAATTTGTTACCGGCCTGCACGTAACTGGCTTCGTGACGGGCAGTTGGTGCACCGGAACTAGGAACAATCGCTGCCCAAACTCCGGTAGCAGAAGCAGCGACCTGAGGAGTAGGAATTACCCAGTTAAGATAACTACCATTCAGAGTCAAATTATTCTTTTCGATTTTAATCCTCGGCTTACTTTCCGAACTAACCGCTAAGCCAAGGAACATGGCCGCAAAAAAACTTTTTTTTAAAAATTTAAATTATTAGTGGGCGCGGAAGTAAATATTTTTTTCATGCGGTGGTTTATCTTACTTTTAAATAAGGCATCAACTATCTCGTATCTTAATTGGGTAGCTATACTAAATTTCACAGATTAGGCAAGAATAATGCATCAAACCTATAGTATAGAATAATAACAAGTTTATTTATAAACATACGAGTAGATAATAGAAATGTCTATTTTTATTTAAATTTTATACTCTATATAGTTCTGAATTAAAGGTAATTGTAGTATTTATATTTAATCAGGATATATATAAGCTTATTCATACCATGCACCAGCAAATAGGTCAGCTTGCCTTATTAGTAGATGATTACGACGAAGCTATTGCTTTTTACACGCAGAAACTTTCTTTTGAATTGTTAGAAGACACTCCCCTTTCCGAGAGTAAACGTTGGGTGGTAGTGGCTCCAGAAGGAGGTTCGGGTTGTTGCTTGCTGCTGGCTAAAGCTACCACTGCGGAGCAAAAAAGCCGGGTAGGCAACCAAACTGGCGGACGGGTATTCCTTTTTCTGTACACCGATGATTTAATGCGCGATTATGTTGCTATGCAGGCCGTTGGTATAAGCTTTGTCCGGAAACCAACAACAGAACCTTACGGCCTGGTGGCAGTGTTTCAAGATTTATACGGCAATCTCTGGGATTTTATTCAAACCAATAAAAAGTAGAGCTAATCTTTGCCCGAAATAAAACTATTAAAATCTTGATTTATTCGTTTTCTGTTACCAGTATTACTAGTAATTACCTTAAATAAAAAAGACCAGCTTTAGCAGCTGATCTTTTTTATTTAAGGCAGAATAGGTTATAATTTATTTCTGCGCGGTAAGTTGTTCAGCCATTTTAACGGCTTGGTAGGCATTCACTTCTCCCCCGGTAATAGATAAAGTACCAAAAGGCACTAAATTAGCTTCTGTTTTCTTAGTTGTTCCAGGTTTAGCTACTTCTAAGGTAGCGTATTTAACAGAAGATTTTAAAATAATATCCCGCACCTGGGCAGCCGTTAAATCCGGAAAATAAGAAAACAACAAAGCCGCCACTCCGGTAGTAACCGGCGAAGCCATGCTGGTGCCACTATTTTCGTTGTACTCTTGGTTTGGTTTCAAAGAATAAATATCTACCCCTGGCGCAAATACATCTACCGATTGTTTCCCATAATTCGAAAAACTAGCCACAAATTTTTCACTGTTTTCCCACGACGAGGCACCAATTTCCAACCAATTCGCAATGGTTTGGCCATTCTTTAATTTTCGGGTTGGGTAATTGGGTGTTTGATCTAAATCTTCGCCATCGTTTCCAGCGGCATGCACGAGCAAAACTCCTTTACTTTCAGCGTACTTCATGGCAGCGTCAACGGCTTCTTTATCGGAGCTATACTTCTTTCCGAAGCTCATGTTTATTACTTGGGCGCCATTATCGACGGCATAGTAAATAGCGTTCGCAATATCTTTATCGCGTTCATCCCCGTTGGGCACCGCCCGGATCGGCATAATTTTCACGTTATCAGCAATGCCTTTTACCCCCAGGTTGTTTTTCCGGTTAGCACCCACAATACCCGCCACGTGGGTTCCGTGTTCGGCATCCGGCCCAATTACATCGCCGTTCCCGTAAAATTTATCTTTCACGTTGCTGTAATCATCCCCCACAATCGACCGTGGATCATAATCCGGGTTTAAACCTACTTTTAATACATAATCGAAGTGCTCCGCCGCTTTCTTAATTTCTTCTACTAAATTATTTTCATAAGCGTACTGCAATAAGGCTTTAGATTTCATCACCCGTAAGTCCGGCGAAGTAATGGCTTCTACCTCCGGTTGGGTATACTCCGTTTTACCTAATTGTTTTTGAATGATCCCTTGTGCTTGCTTAAACGTATCATAAAATTTTTCAAAATCAGCGGCCTGGGCTTTCGCTTCGGCTACTTCCTTCTCGTAATCAACCTTGATCTTCTGGTATTGCGCGTATTCCGCGCGATCTTTCCGCTTTATTTTTTTGGATTTCGGATTTTCAAATTTCTGCCGTAATCGCGCGTATTGCCGCGTTAACTCATAGGTATCATCTTTTACGTTTTCCCCGCTTTTACCCCCTAAAAAGCTCCAACCATTTACATCGTCTACGTAGCCATTCTTATCATCGTCTACACCATTACCGGCTACTTCTTTGGCATTTACCCAGATAATTCCCTGCAAATCTTCGTGCTTAATATCAATTCCGGAATCAATAATGGCCACTATTACCGTACGGGGAGTGCGGTTTTGTAATAATCCGTAAGCTTTCTCGGTGCTGATTCCCGGCACTTTATCATTGGCAAAATCCAAGTTAAACCAGTTTTCCGGTGCTTTTAAAGTGGTGGAGTCAACGGTAAATAGGCGGCGGTATTTTTTATGAAGTTCTTGGTGCCCCGTGTCGGCTTGCACCCAAGTAGTGGCCGAAGCTGCTGCCAAAAGCCCGGTTAAAGCAATTTTTTTAAAATTCATTTATTCAAACTTAAAAGGTATAAAAAGCAGTTAACCGTTCTACGTAAACGGAATCTTACTAACGCAAAAACATTTTTGGAATATACGTAAAATATCGAAATAGATTTACCCGGATTTTACCGACGCTCCCCATTTGTTTCGAGCCATTGGTAACCAACGAGTAAATCGGTGCGCGTACCAGGCGGCCGGTAGTAAACCAAGATATCGTAGGTATTACGGGTTTGAAAGTGGCTACCTTCAAAATAAACCTCATTTACTTTCTGGGGCTGATTAGCCGCTTGCAAAGCAAAGGAATAATTATAATACCCTTGTTTCAGTAACATTTTGCCGGTGTACTGCTGCGCCTCCGGTACGTAAGTTAATTTACACTCGGGCGCTAATTTCCAATCGCTTAATTGGCCAAAAACAAAAACTTCGCCGGGTGCTTTCTCGGGAGCGGCTAATGTAAACTGGGTTTCCACGTAATCGGGGTCGCCGGTGTTGGTACTGCCAAATCGCCGGTTTTCGTATACCACTTTACCATTAATATCTACATCCTGGGAGTACACATCCCGAGACCGGTTTTTTTCCGGATATAACCGCACCGCTACCGGGTTAGCTTCTAAGCTTACTGCTTCCACATTAAAGCCCCTTCCGCGTAAGTTCCGGTCATCAAAACCCCGGTATTCTTTTAAGCCCGGAAAACTGCTGGCTCCGTTAAAAAAAGTATACTCCAGCCGCTTTTGGGTATCGTGTACAAAGGAAGGACGCAAGTTAATTTTGGCATTATCCCATCGGCTATTCTGGCGCAAAACCACTTTTATTTCCTGAGAAGGATTTACTACCGGATATTCCGGGTATAAAACATTAAAATCTATCTGCTGATTCGTGACCCGATCATTGGCGCCAACCGGTATTACGGGTCTGCCGGCAACCGTAACTTTGTTATCGTATACGAGCAACCGACGGGTTAATACCGGATTGCCACTGCGATCGGTAACTACCACCAGGTAATTACCGGGTAATTTTACCCGGGGTAATTGATGACGATAATGAATATAAGGTACTTTGGTGTTAAAAGAAGTTAATCCATCGGTAATGTAAAACTCGTTAAATTCGTCGATAAATTGAATTTGGGTAAGGCGGGCCTCCGTCCAGTCCAGGTTGCAATACACAAATTTTAAAGTAAAGCGTTGCTGCGACGCATTTAGCTGGTCAAACTCCAAAACTACCGGTTCCGTTTGCGCAACAGGTATCACCGGCGCATTAAAAACTTCTTCGGCATTTCCGGTTTGCACATAAAATTGTACCGATTTAATGTTGGGATCATAGATAAAATCTTCGTAGCGCAAGGCCGTAGAACTATAGTATTCGGTTTTACCCGAAATAGTGCCCGAAGAAGCGGTAGTTTGCTCTACGGGCACGCAGGCCTTAATTAACCAAACTAGGCCCAGCAAAGCCACAATCAGAAAAGGTTTATGTCTATTCATTAGTAAGCTTAAATATAATTAAACGAATGGACTACCCTTTCTAGTTTTATTCTTAAATATTTTTTGATTGGCTTTCCAGTTCATCAATAGCCTGCAAGGTATTTTCCCACTGACTATTTTTTTCTTCTAACTGCTTTTTTATAGACTCAAACTGCTGGGTAACCTCTCGTAATTGATTCGGATTGCCGTAGATTTTAGGATCAGCTAATTGGCTTTCTAAAGCAGTTTGTTTCGACTCCAGGCTACTGATCTGGTTTTCTACGTCTTTTAATTGCTGATTCATTTTTTTTAAATCTTGCTGTAGATTAGCTTGATTTCCGGAGGTATTTGCTGGAGCGGCTTTGGCCGGGGTTGGCTTAATTTCTACTGGTTTACTGGCCGCTGTTCCTGCTTTCTTTTCGTTTTTTTCGCGTTGTTCTTGCCAGTACTCGTATTCGTGGTAAGTGCCCGGATATTCTTTTAATTGATAATCTTCGATGTACCAGATTTTGTTGGCTACATTTTCCACGAAATACCGGTCGTGCGAAATCACCACAAATGTACCTTCGTATTGTTCCAAAGCCTGGATCAAAATGTTTACCGATTGCATATCCAGGTGGTTGGTAGGCTCATCGAGCAACAAGAAATTAGCTTCTGAAATTAAGGTTTTGGCTAAGGCTACCCGTGATTTTTCGCCCCCGGATAAAACTTTAATTTTTTTAAAAACCGCATCGCCGGTAAACAAGAAAGAGCCTAAAATACTGCGTAATTCCATCTCGTTCCGCTTGCTACCCGCTTCGGTTAACTCCTGCAAAATTTCGTTATCTACGTGCAACGATTCTAACTGATGCTGGGCGTAAAAAGACATAATCACGTTATGACCTTGCTGGCGTTTGCCATTAATGGGCTCATCACCGGCAATAATGCGCATTAAAGTAGATTTCCCTTTTCCATTGGCCCCAATTAAAGCTATTTTATCTCCCCGCTCAATATTAACGTGCGTATCCCGGAAAATTACTTTTTGATCATAGCTCTTACTCATGTGCTCTAACCGCAGAATATGACGGCCCGGCTGCACATTAAACTGAAATTTAAAATTTACTTTGGGTGCATCGCTGGCTACCTCATCAATGCGTTCCAGTTTATCCAGCATTTTAGCCCGGCTTTGCGCTTGTTTGGCTTTGGAAGCTTTGGCTTTAAAGCGTTCAATAAATCGCTCGGCCTGTCTTATTTGCGATTGTTGGTTTTCAAAGGCTCCTTTTTGAATTTCGTTCCGCAATTCTTTTTCTTCCAGGTAAAAAGAATAATTACCGGCATAAAGGTTTAACTTTTGTTGCGCTACTTCTACCGTTGTATTCGTAGTTTTATCTAAAAACTCCCGGTCGTGCGACACAATCACTACCGCGCCCTCGTAGTTTTCCAGGTAATTTTCGAGCCATTTGATAGAAGGTAAATCCAAGTGGTTGGTAGGCTCATCGAGTAGCAGCAACGAAGGTTTCTGCAATAAAATTTTAGCCAGCATAACGCGCATGCGCCAGCCTCCCGAAAAAGTTCTTAATGGGCGCTGAAGGTCTTCGGTGCTAAAACCCAATCCTTCCAGAATTTCCTCGGCTTTATTTTGCACATTGTATCCATCCAGCGCTTCAAACTGCTCTTGTAGTTTAGCTAATTTATCTACCAGTTCATCGCGGTAATCAATTTCAAATTGATGTAACACCTCGTCAATTTTTTTTTGCAGCGATAAAGCTTCCTCAAAAGCCTGCATGGCCACCAACAAAATACTATCTTCGGTTTGGTACGACAATAAATCCTGGTTCAAGAAACCCAAGGTAGTTTCGCGACTCATTTGAATGGTGCCGGAGTCGGGTTTGTACTCGCCTACCAGCACCCGCAGCAACGTAGATTTACCGGTACCATTTAAACCTATCAGGCCGATTTTGTCTTTGGGTTTAATGTGTAAATTGGCATCTTCGTAAAGCGTGCGGCTCCCGAAGTGAAAATCAAGGTTGTTAATAGAAATCATGAATGGCAGAAATAAAAATGCAAAGGTACGCAGCCGGGCTTCAAGTTGCAAGTAAGGTGTTGGAAGGTTGGAAAGTTAAAAGGTTGTAAGGTTAAAAGGTTGAAGAGTTGGAAGGTTAGAAGGTTAAAACGAAGTTTTTAAATTTTAACGCTTATCATTAACATCGTTTATGATTCATGGCTAAAGACCATGGGCCATGAACTATCGCCTATGGACTATTGAAAACAAGCACAACGAACCATAAAAAACTTTCGTTTGCTATTTAAAAATATATAATGGTAGCAGTAGTTTCTTTACTGGATGCAAAACATACCCGAATGGTGAACGAGATCATTGCTGATCTGGAGCGAATTTTTGGTTTAAAGGGCGTTAAAATTACCGCGGATCCGCATATCACCTGGCTTATTTGCGAAGTTGAAAAACTTACCGAATTAAAGTCTTATTTAAAAGAAGTTGCCGGACAAACCACTTCTGTTCAGGTTAAAACAACGGGTATCGGCATTTTTACGGGCGAGCACCCCGTTATATTTGTGCCAGTGATACGGGCTGACGGATTTAACCAGGTCCATGCGGAGCTATTCAGAGGCATTCGCACATTTAGTCGCCAAACGGTTAACTTTTACGATCCGGATAATTGGGTACCACACATTTCCTTAGCCTTACGCGATACTACCTCCGATTTACTGCCCCAGATTGTGCAGTACTTAAACCAAAGAACCTACAATTGGAAGATTCAGTTGGATAACATTAGTATTTTAAAAAATGAAGCTAACCAGTACCTCCTGGACGAAACGTATATGTTTGCTAACTCCGTAAAAGTAGGTTAAATTACATTCCATAGTTTGCAAGCTGTTTAATTTACTCCGTTTTCTTCTGTCCGTAAAATACAAAACCTAAAAAACTAAAAATACACATTAATAAAAAAGCTTCTCTTTAAATAAGAGAAGCTTTTTTATTAATGTGTATTTTTTAAATATAGCTACCTATTATCACCCTGTTTTTAATTGAAATTTAAAAAAACAGAAGTTTTAGAGTTTTAGTTAAAATTATATCCTAATAAAAAGGCCAGCATGTTCTTGGTAACCGATAAATTAGTATAATTCAAATAACCAGAACCTTTCTCTAATCTTAACTCAGCGGTAATTTTTTTAATTTTTACTCCTGCACCGGCAACTGCTGCTACTTCTACCTTTTTAGAGTCTTTCAAAATAGTTGCTTCTCGCGTTATTGCTTCACTACTCGTGGACATAATTGTTTGTTTATGCGTAGAAATTTGGAGGGCATAGTTCCCGGCAAAACCAATATTTACAAAAGGCTGGTAATTTTGTTTCAACCAGGAATAGCGCAGCATTGTGGTAAATCCAACGTAATCTGCCTTTATCGTTATTTTGGATTGTTCATTCCGGTAATATTGTTGGTTCTGCGAGTGGCCTTGTGCGTAATTCTTTTTATAAGCTACTTCGTTGTAAAGCGACCATTTATGCCGGTTGCGGGGTAACAAAATCTGAAAACCCAAACCCATCATAATACTTGGTTTTAGATCAAACTTTGCATTAACTAAATCTTTAAAAGAATACGGGTCACCCTTAAAGGTGTAACTGGTACCATCCAGACCAGCCACCAAGTTAAACTTATACTCTTCTTTGGCAGTTGGTTTCTGCTCAACCAAAATAGCCGGGTTTAAGCACGCATTGTATTTATAAATCAATGATTTTAATGAGGCTTTTGTATAGGTGGTTTTATTTATTTCGGAGTGCAAGTTTGGGCAGCTAATAAGATACGAGTAACGTAATTGATCTTTGTATTGATCAGAAATACCTAATAGATTTTGACCACTTTTATTAACTAAATAACTTCTTTGTATCAACTCTTCTACAGTGCCATCTTCTATTTGAATATAAAAATGGTTTTTGCGGTTCTCATCATGCAGGTAGTATAGATTTATAGGTCCTCTAACCTGTTCCGCTAAGAAGACTGTGTCTGTGGTAATTACATTCCCTACGGTTCGAGAAAGTTCTTCTAATTGAGTAGGAGTTTTGTCAACTTTTACAATTTTCTTGTGGTAAATATCGCCATCCACAACACCAAATCCTTCTATTTGCGCCACGGTAAATTTCTGAGAATTAGCATTTATTTCTTTTTTAAAATTAATGGCCGTAGGGTTACGTTCCCAGTTTTGGTCATCAATCAAGCCTCGAACGGTATCACCTGGAGGTAAAACGAGGTAGCCGGGCACATAATTTTTTTGCGCGAAAGCAGATAAGGCTAGTAAAATAAATGCAATGCATAGCCAAATGGGCTGAGTATTAATTTTAATCATAAAATAAATAGTAATTCGAGGTACTTGAAACAGGTAATTTGGTGGTGAATTGAAATTTTTAAATTTGAGGAAGGTAAGTAGTTTTTCTAGTCCGCTGACGGTATACTGTTTATGCGTATTATGGAATTGCTTTGCTTGAACTACTTTGCGTATTTAATAAACATAGTATTTTGCGGCTTGCAATGAAATGTACACGAGGCTTTATTTCTATTTAAAACCACTAATTTTTTAATTATAAAAGTAATTCCCGAATTATGACAAATGCTTGATCAATATCTTAACAACTTAGATGGCTATAAACCAAACGGACGACAAAGGGCACAAACACTTTTCCTCCATTATGGAGACTACATTCTATCTTGAACCGATAGTTTAAAAGCAAATTTTAATAATAGCGGGAAGTTAAAAGGCCAATATCGGTACCCGCCACAAATTTAGCGTGGGTGCCAGACAAAACAGGTTGCAGGTTTAAATCTTTATAAACTGCCGAACCGGTGCGAGCAATGGAAATAAAAGATTCTCTTTTAAATGTTCCAATTTGTTGGTAGGGCCAAGCCTTTGTACCCGCCCCATAAGGCACCATAAATTCAAATGCTTTTTTCAGACTTTTCCCATTTACCGAAGTATAATTCCATAAATTAATGCCTAAGTTCTCGGCGCAGGTGGCTAGGTTAAACCAACCTTCTAAATTTTTATTACTGTAAGACCAGGATCCGGTACGGGCTAGTTCATAGGGCTGCTCCCCATTAACTTTTAATTGATCATCGATTCGTTTAAAAGTTCTAGTTTCTAGAAAAGATTTAGCTAAAGCCTTATTCCCGATATATAAAGCGTAGGTTACCGTTTGTAAGTCATACATGGTACCGATATTATTAGGGGCAATACTGGCTGCTTTTCCCATTTCGCTGGTTTGCAACCAGTCCAAATATTGGCTAAACCAACTTTTCAAAGCTTCATTATTTTCTGCAGTCCAAGAAGGCGAACTAGCTAATAGTTGAACCCCATCTATTAAATCAGGAAACTTTTCGGTATCAATGGTACCGGTGCCATACACCTTATCGTATCCCATAATTATTTGAGCATACTTAATATTAGGATTCATGCGGGTAGCACTATTCAGGAAAAAAATTTTTAATAATTCAGCAGCTTTCTTGGCATATTTTTCATCATTGGTAAAATAGTAAGCAAGCCCGAGTAAACGCACATCCCGGCTTACGCCACGTGCATGATCACCATCTTTCACTTTATCAATATCCGGATTAGTTTGCCCGTCTTTGTTAATATAAGGCAGTCCATTCGCCGTATTGGGGTTTGGCCACCAATAAGGGGCTAAACTCATGTAATCGTGCTTATCACCACTAGGGGGCATTATTGTTTTATCGGTAACAGTATAAGGCACGCGATTTAACGGTGCACCTACGGTTGAGATAAGCACTTTTAAAGCGGCTAAACACTGCTCATTACCCGAGTTAATTTTAATTTTAGTTTCTAATAAGTGATCACCATTCATCAGAAAAGTATTTGGTCTTACTTGAGCCAGTACCCGAACCGAAAGTACCAATGAGAGTAGTAATAAGAGGGTGGTAGAGGAGATACGTGTTTTCATTAGAATAATAATTTACCTTAAAATATTATGCAAAAGTACAAATAAAAACCATTTTTATGAAAGCCTAAACTTACATCGATATTGCACTTTTTTACTATAGTACCTGCACCTAAATGAGCTTGAACTACATTAAAAGCAATTGGCAGAATTTAAATTGTAACTTATCATAGAAACTAAACTCACAGCTTCTTCGTAAAACTTAAATTTTTGAAAATATTTATGAATTAAAATAATTTATTTGACTGTATTATTTAAGCAGATAATATTTTTCCTTGCGATTAATTAACCCATAATATTACAAATTTTTTTAATTAAAGTAATAATTAAGCAATAAGGCAACCATAACTTTTCGCACGGATACATCTGCGTTTGAATTTAAATAGCCAGTGCCTTTCTCCAACCGTATTTCAGCTGCCACTTTATTAATTTTTAAACCGCCGCCAGCAACAACTCCTACCTCGTACTTACTCGGGTTTCCAAATATTTCTCTGTTTGTACTAGTATTCTCTGCTTTGTAATCCTCCTGACCTTGCACAAAGGTTTTAACATTTAAGCCTAAGTTTCCGGCTAAACCAAAATTTAAAAAAGGTTGGTAATGCTGGTTCATCCAAGAATAACGCACCAGTGAAGTTAATCCAAGATAGTTCGTTTTTATTTGAACCGTTCCTTCCCCGGTGTAGTACGCCTCTTGAACATAGATATAATGCACATCTTGCATGTTAAAATGGCCTTGCGTATTATTTCTTTTCCAAGCCAATTCATTGTAAATCGACCACTTCAGACGATTTCGAGGTAATTGAAGTTGATAAAACAAGCCAATCATCGGATTATTTTCCCACTTAAACGAAGTGGCAAGGAGGTAATCATACCCTTGTCCGTGAAACTTATAGTTGGTTATATTTCCTCCGGCAATTAATCCAAACTTACTTAGTGGTTTACTTATTTTACTTATTTGAACCGGGTTTTCAGGATTAAGCCAATTATTATACTTTTCAATCAAAGAACTTAAAGATGATTTTGTGTAGCTTGCCTTATCAATTTGAGAAAACAAAGCCGGATAATCTGTTAAGATGGAATACTTTAGTTGATTTTTAAATTGTTCGGCTGTACCAACTAATGGTTGATCGTTTTTATACGTTACATACAAGCGTAGTACTAACTCTTCCAGAGAACCATCTTTTTTCTGAATAAAAAAATGATTTTTATTTGCTTCGTCGAGTAAATGGTATAGGCTTACTTTTCCTTTTACTTGTTCTAACAAAAACACCGTATCTAATACAATAATTGGTTTTGGGTGATTTATAATCTCTTGATGTGTGACTGGTGTTTTATCTACTTGTACAACAGCCTTTTTATAAACGTCACCACCTTCGAGATTAAAACCATTAAGTTGATTTAAGTTAAATTGTTGAATGGAACCGGCAGTGTTATCTTTAAAACTGATTGATTTAGGATTATGATCCCAGTTTTGATCATCAATAAAACCCGATAGCGTATCACCGGAAGAGAGAAAAAGGTTACCCTTTACAAAGTTTTTTTGACCGAATGCAGGTGATTGTAGAATTAAGAGAAAGCTTACACAAAGAGCTAAGGTTAAATATTTAAACATAGATTTGGATTGAAAATATTGTAAAACTATTAAATATTAATTTTTTACAATATTAACAAAAAAGCCGGAGACTTAATTTATCTCCGGCCATAAATATTAAAAAAAATTAATATTATAAATCCAAAACAATCGCGAATATGAGCGGAGCTACAATGGTGGCATCCGATTCTACTATAAACTTGGGCGTTTCTTTTCCTAATTTACCCCAGGTGATTTTCTCGTTTGGCACGGCTCCCGAGTAAGAACCGTAACTAGTGGTAGAATCCGAAATCTGCGCAAAATAACCCCACAAAGGCACGCCGGTTCGTTGCAAATCCTGGTGCAACATAGGCACCACGCAAATGGGGAAATCGCCGGCAATACCGCCACCAATCTGGAAGAAGCCAATGGTCGATTCTTCTTTCGCGGTTTGGGTATACCATTCGGCTAATTGCATCATGTACTGGATACCCGTTTTCATGGTATGTACATTTTTAATATCGCCGCTAATTACGTGACCCGCGTATATATTGCCCAAAGTAGAGTCTTCCCAACCGGGTACGAAAATCGGCAGGTTTTTCTTAGCGGCTTCCAACATCCAGGAGTCTTTAGGGTCTATCTGATAATACTGCTCTAGTTCGCCGGAAAGCAAAATCTGGTAGAAAAACTCGTGCGGAAAATAAGCGTCGCCTGCCTGATCGGCTTTTTCCCAGAATTTTAAAACGGTATCTTCAATGCGCCGCATGGCTTCCATTTCCGGGATACAAGTATCGGTTACCCGGTTCATGTGGCGGTTTAGCAAATCTTCTTCGTCCTGGGCGGTTAAGTCGCGGTAATGCGGAATGCGTTCGTAGAAATCGTGGGCTACCAAGTTAAAAATATCTTCTTCCAGGTTAGCGCCGGTGCAGCTAATCGCGTGTATTTTATCTTGCCGGATCATTTCGGCCAGGCTAATCCCTAACTCAGCAGTACTCATAGCTCCCGCCAGGGTTACCAGCATTTTGTTGCCTTTAGCCAGGTGGGTTTTATACCCTTCGGCGGCATCAATTAAAGCAGCCGCATTAAAATGTCTATATTGATTTTTTAAAAAATCTGTTACTTTCATGCTGTTAATATGTAATTAAAATTTAAAAACTCTGCTAAATCAAAGCCCTTAAGGCGGCCAATTAGATTTTGTTTAAACTAATGGACAAACTGTAAACTAATTGTTTTAATTCAATAAAGCCCGAATTTATCCGGCAGGTTTTTCTATTATTAAGTTGTGGTTCGTAAACACACAAATATCGGCCGCGATCGATAAACCTTCCCGCACCATTTCTTCGGCGGATAAGTGCGGAGCATGTTTTTTTAAAGCCGTAGCGGCTGCTTGCGCGTACATACTTCCCGAGCCTATGGCCGCAATTTGATTATCAGGTTCCAGCACATCGCCGGTGCCGGAAATTATCAACAATTCGTCTTTATTGGCCACAACCATCATAGCCTCTAAGCGGCGTAAATACCGGTCGGTGCGCCAGTCTTTCGCCAACTCTATTGCTGCCCGCTTCATGTTTTGACTGTAGGCATTTAATTTTTCTTCAAACCGTTCCAGCAACGTAAAAGCATCGGCCGTAGATCCGGCAAAACCCATCACAATTTTACCATCCAGAAGTTTCCGGATTTTCTTGACATTACTTTTAGCAATGGTATTACCCATACTAGCCTGACCATCAGCTCCTAAAGCTACCTGGCCGTTATGTACCACTCCTAAAACCGTGGTCGATCTCACTTTTTCAAGCGCCATATTTTCAGATTTAAGTTCTTGTTAAATAAAACTTATTGAGCCCACGAATGGTTTTGGCGACTCAGAATAAGTACTTTTAAATTTGTGGCGCAAAGCTATTTATTTTAAATGGAAATGCCGCATATATTTCCTCAACAGTCGGCGGTACTGAAGCTTACTACTTTTTTAGGCTAGTACTAAGAATATTTTTGCGGGTAGTAGCTACTGGATAATTTATATCACTAATTGCACAGTTACTTAACATAATTTTTTAAATATTTACTCATAAGCCACTTGATTACTCTATTTTATTTGCCTAAGAGCTCCGAAAAACGAATTACTTTTTTTAAAAAATATTTTGAAAAAGAATGCTTGCTCTGGTTAATTATACTCCTCTCAGCTTGCTGCCCGGATGTGGATCAAAATTTAAATTCTAAAATAAAAAGCTGGGCTCCTTATTTTACTAATCAAGAAGTTGTGTTTCAGAATGAAAAGCAGGATTCCATCTTGTTTAGAATTAAAAAAACTAACCGCACCGAAATTGGTCACGATAAAGTATGCGGCAATTACGATATTGAAACCGTTGAAACAATGCTGTTTAATCCCGCCGATACTACCTTTCAGTTTAAGATAGCGCTTACCCAGGAAGTTTTACTAAAACTAGATTCTTATCGGGCGCAGCCAAGAGCTAAAAATTTAACCGCTATGTTTAACACGGTGTCGGAGCAATTTGTCAGTGATGATTGGCGCGACCGGTATTTAAGCGAAATAAGCCTGAATGGGAAAACCTATAAAAACGTGCTGCACATTTACGCTAATTTCCCAGTGCCAGGAACCAGCTTTTTAGAAATTTATTATGCCCAACATGTAGGTTTAGTAGCTTTTAGCGATTTTCAAGGAATTTGGTATTACCTGAAATAAGCTACTTTTTACCTACGCTTAAACTTAATCTGCTCGTACAAACCAGCTAGGCAAGTTTTTTTTAAATTTTAAGATATAAGCGCTTTCCTGAGGAATAAATTTTAAAAAATTTAATGCTGAGAGATACGTTTTAAGAGTGTTTTGGCTAATGCGTTATTATTTAAATTACTCCGTTTCCTTTTTCGTAATCCGTTCTGCTAACCACAAGTATTCGTGCACAAAGGTATCTACGTTACTCTGAAAACTGCCATCGATTAAATTACCCGCTGCATCCAATTTTTTATCGACCAACGGAATTACTAACATGTAGGGCGAGGCTATACCAAATAAAGCATTGATAAGCAGCTGCAATTGCTGACTGGCTCGCATGCCCCCCATAGCTCCCGTAGAAGCCGTAACAATACCGAAAGGTTTGTGCATTTGCTTCGGAAAATGATCTAGTAAATTTTTCATGGCCGGCGAATAACTACCGTTGTACTCGGGAGTAACTAATATAAAAGCTTCGGCGGAAAACATTCTTTCGGCTATAATTTTATGCTCTTCCGGCGCTTTCTCCACCGAAACAATTACTTTTTGCAGTAACCCAAAAGCATGGTCGCGTACGTCAATTAAACCTACTTGGTGTGAGGTGGTACGGGATAATAACTGGTGCAGGAAAACAGCGGCTCGGTTAGTAATACTTTCCTTCCGCGGACTTCCGGAAATTATTTCAATGTTCATTAATGCTTATTGTTTTTAAATTGTACTGTTTTACTTCAGTGGCCGGATGGGGTTTAAAGCCAATAGGTAAATTAAAACTGAGTAATTCCTAAATCTTGTTCAGGAAAATAATCCAGCAAAAAAGCCTTCCGTGTGGGGAAGGCTCTTAAAAACTAAAATTTTTAAAATTATACTAAAATCCTAATCGGATCTTCGAGCAATTTTTTAAAAGTTTGTAAGAAAGCAGAACCAACGGCTCCATCTACCACCCGGTGATCGCAAGACATGGTAACTTTCATGACATTACCCACTACAATTTGACCGTTTTTAACTACCGGCGTTTGTTTAATGCCGCCTACCGCCATAATACAGGCATCCGGCGGATTAATGATAGCCGTAAACTCTTCAATACCAAACATACCTAAGTTCGAGATAGTAAAAGTATTACCTTCCCAATCGGCCGGTTGTAATTTTTTAGATTTGGCTTTACCGCTAAAATCTTTTACTTCACCGGCAATCTGCGATAAGCTTTTTTGATCGGCCTGGCGCACCACGGGTACCAGCAACCCTTCTTCCACGGCCATGGCTACTCCAATATTAATTTGTTTGTTGTACCGGATTTTATCGCCTAACCACGAGGAGTTAACCGCCGGGTGCGAGCGTAAGGCCGCCGCGGCTGCCTTGATTACTAAATCGTTGAAAGAAATTTTAACCGGACTTACCTCATTTAAAGCAGTGCGGGTTTCAATGGCTTTGTCCATATCAATTTCCATCGTGAGATAGAAATGGGGCGCGGTAAATAAACTTTCGCTTAAACGCCGGGCAATAACTTTGCGCATCTGCGAAACGGATACTTCCTCGTAATCGGCACTTAGTTTAGAAGCCGGTTGGGTTTGCGGAGCAGGAGCCGCCACCGGACTTGGAGCAGGTGTTGGCGCTGTAGCTGGTGCAGCTGGTTTAGCGGCCGGCGTATACGATTCCACGTCTTTTACTACAATGCGGCCATTATCACCACTACCTTTAATCTGGGCTATATCAATGCCTTTTTCTTCGGCGATGCGCTTGGCTAACGGAGAAGCAAAAATACGTCCGCCGGTATTCGCCGAAGCAGCGGAACTAGCCTGGCCGTTAGCTCCCGCAGCCGGAACAGCAACTTCCGGGTTAGAGTTAGCCGGGGTACTATTTTTAATTTGGTTATCGGTTTGCGCGTTTTCTACCTGTTCATCGGCCTGCTCTAAAGCCTGGTCCGGTGTAGCCTGCGCCGGAGCTGCGCCACCACTACCTCCGTTCAGTAATTGCTGAAAGTCAGCACCTTCTTCGCCGATAATAGCTAGAATACCATCTACCGACACCGATTTACCGGCTTCTACACCAATGTATAACAAGGTGCCATCTTCGTACGACTCCAGTTCCATGGTAGCCTTATCGGTTTCTACTTCGGCCAAGATATCACCGGATTTTACTTTATCGCCTACCTTTTTCAGCCAGCTGGCAATGGTGCCCTCCGTCATGGTATCGCTCATTTTGGGCATGGTGATTACGGAGGCGTTTACGGCGGCTTTGGCCGAAGCGCTTGGTGCTGCTGGTGCGGCGGCAGATGCTGTTGGTGCGGGTGCGGGTTTTTCGGCCGGAGCTGACGCCGGTTCCGCTGGCTTTTCAGCCGGTTTTGAGGCCCCGCCCCCTCCTTGAATATCAGTTAACAAGGCCGAAATATCTTCGTCTTTTTTGCCGATAATAGCTAAAACACCGTCTACCGGTACCGAGTCTTTTTCTTTTGGTCCGACAAAAAGCAACGTTCCATCTTCGTACGACTCCAGTTCCATCGTGGCTTTATCAGTTTCCACTTCCGCCAGAATATCCCCGGATTTTACGGTATCACCCACTTTTTTTAGCCACGATGCAATCACCCCCTCGGTCATGGTGTCACTCATCTTCGGCATTTTTATAACTTCGGCCATGTTTTATTTTGTTTTAGATGTTCAAAAATAGATTGAAAATTATTTTTATCAAAGTTTTATATTAGTCAATAGTCCATAGTCCACGGTCCATGGTGATAGTCCTTAGCCGATGGACCTTATTTTAGGAGAAAGTAAACCATTTAGTTAAAAATTTAAAAATTCGGAAAGCTTAACCATTAACAGCTTACTTTAAACCCAACCGTTGATGACTGTGGACTGTCGGCCAGGGACTATCGACTCAATCAAAACATCGGTTTTAAATGCGCAATATCCATATGCCGGTGAATGCTGAACATAGAACCCGTATAGTACAACTGGTATAAGCATAAATTATGATGTTCAAAAATATCCATGCATTGTAAAGGATAGTTCATGAGTTTACACAACAACACCCGCATAGCCCGGCCGTGCATGCAAATTAACACGGTTTTTTCTTCGGGCCGGGATAAAAGGATATCCAAAAAAACTTGCTGCCGGTCGGCCACATCCTGCGGACTTTCGCCACCTTCTATCCGTACATTTATTTCTCCGTCTTGCCATTTTTGTAAAGTGTCAAAGTAATAAGCATCTTCTTCGGGAGTTACTCGGGTGCCCTCGCGAGAGCCCCAGCAAATTTCGTTTAAACCGGCGTGTTTTTCATGCGGTATCCCTAAATCAATAAACCCTTGCACGGATTGAATGCTGCGTTGCAAAACCGAGGTATAAATCTTATCAAAGGGAACATGTTGGTAGCTCGCGAAGAAAAGCCGTGCTTGTTCCCTTCCGGTACTATTCAGCGAAGAATCTACGCCGCTGCCCTGAATAATTCCTTGCAGGTTAAAATCGGTTTGCCCGTGCCGAAGTAGGTAAACTTTTTTGATACTCAATTTTGGTCTATTTTTGTTTCGCGCAAAATACGAATAACCGGTAAAATGCTGCCCCAAATTCATGAAAAAAGCCGATTATACCCTTGAAATACTAAACGCCTGGAACAAAGATACCATGGGTGGCCACCTGGGAATGGAATTTACCGAAATTGGAGATGATTACTTATGCGGAAAAATGCCCGTTGACCATCGTACGCACCAGCCAATGGGCTTGTTACACGGCGGCGCTTCGGCGGCATTCGCCGAAACACTGGGCAGTGTAGCCGGCATCATGCAGGTAGATTCCGACAAACAGGCTTGTGTCGGAATAGAGGTAAACGCCAACCATGTAAAAAGTGTTCGGAATGGTTATGTCTACGGCAAAGCCACGGCCGTGCACATTGGTACGAAAACGCAGGTTTGGGATATTCGCATTACCAACGCTGGGGGCAATTTAGTTTGCGTGAGCCGTTTAACCTTGGCGGTGCTGGATAGAGCCAACGGCTGAGGTAAAATTTAAAAAAATTGTAAATACGCTTGATAATTCTTGATTTTGTTCGTTATACCATACCAGTATAACCAGTGTTCATGTAATCTGATGAAATACTAAATACGATAATGGAATCAGATAGATGGAATAAGAATAAGCTCATGAAACACTAACCGTTTTAATTTGTTTTACCATAAAACTAATTACTAAGTCAATTGATTTCTGCCTTACCGATAGAATTAGAAAACAGCCGGGTAAATTTAGAAGGTGATTCTAACGTTATATTAAAAGCATTATTTGCCACCGCCATTCGTTTCCATTTGCCGGTAGCTGTATGGCGGTTACCCAATACCAGCGAAATTAAATTATGCGTTTCTTTAAGGCCGGCGCAAACTTCCGGCGACGTACCCCAACTCGAATCTGGCGTTTCTGGTTTTGCTTTTTACCCGTTTCAGGTTTCCGCTACATACCCAGCTCATTTTATAAAAGCCGATATTACCTACAGCAGCTTATCCGCAAAGTTAAAGTTTAACTTTAAACTGAACGAGAACCCAGAATACGTGGCTTTGGTACAAAGGCTGCAGGAGTATTTTGAAAAGATAAAAGGCTCGGCTCATACCAGCAACTGGCACGTAAGCCGCAAAGTAAAACCTTACCAAACCTCCGAAGCTAACTTTAAGCACTTGGTGGAGGAAAGCGTAGCCGCCATAGATGCCGGGCAGATGGAGAAAGTGGTATTATCCCGGGTAAGATCTACGGAGTTAACGGCCGGTTTTGATTTAATGGCTACCTACCTCCGGCTACAAAAGACGTACCCCAACGCCTTTGTTTCGCTGGTTTCCATTCCGGAAATGGGCACCTGGATGGGCGCTTCGCCGGAAATATTAGTGCAAGTTTCCAAAGACCGTATTTTTAAAACAGTGGCCTTGGCCGGCACCCAGGCTTTAACACCTGATTGCAATCCGGCTAAAGCTTTGTGGCAGCAAAAAGAAATTGAAGAACAATCTTTGGTTAAGAGATACATTCTGCATTGTTTTAAGCGCATCCAGCTACGCGATTATACCGAGATAGGCCCACGTACTGTAGTAGCGGGCAACTTAATGCACCTGCGCACGGACTTTACCGTGGACATGAAAAAAGAGGCATTTCCAATGCTGGGCACCCACATGCTGCAATTACTGCATCCAACCTCGGCGGTTTGCGGCATGCCTAAAGAAACGGCTATGGAATTTATTATGCAAAAAGAAGGCTACGATCGGGCGTATTTCAGCGGCTTTCTGGGACCAGTGCACATCGACGGCGAATCAAATATCTACGTGAACCTGCGCTGCTCGCAACTATTAGAACAGGTAGCGCTGACCTACGCGGGTGCCGGCATTACCGCCGAATCGGAACCCGATAAAGAGTGGCTGGAAACCCGTTTAAAAATGGATACTATTCGCCAGGTTTTCCAGAACAGCGCTTTATGAATCTAACATCTGTTTTTTCGATTGCCGAAATTTGCGCCCAGCACGGCATTAAAGAGGTAATTCTTTCACCGGGTTCCCGTTGTGCCCCGCTTACGTTGGCGTTTGTGCGGCACCCTGCCATTCAGGTACGCACCATCAGCGACGAACGGGCCGCGGCTTTTATCGCGTTGGGCATGGCTCTAACCAAGCGCCAACCGGTAGTTTTGGTGTGTACTTCGGGTACGGCCACTCTAAACTTTGCACCCGCCGTAGCCGAAGCTTTTTACCAACAAGTGCCACTATTAGTTTTTACCGCCGACCGGCCGGCCGAATGGATTGACCAGCTGGATGGCCAGACCATCCGGCAGGAAAATGTTTACGGCGCCCATGTAAAACAGAGTTTTTCTTTTCCGGTGGATACGCAACACCCCGATGTAGAATGGTTCGCGGAGCGCCTTCTTTCCGAGGCCATTTTGGCAGCCCAGGCTTACCCCGCGGGGCCGGTGCAAATTAATGTGCCCTTACGCGAACCGTTTTATCCGCCGCCCGGAGAAGAAATAAAATTTAAAAAAAATGCCAAAGTAATTCGGGAAATAGCCAGTAGTTTTAGTTTAACCGAAAACCAATCGCTGGAATTACAGCAAAATTTAAAAAAATTTTCCCGCATTCTCTTAGTGGCCGGTCAGCAAGCCTGGCAACCCGAACTGCAAGCTGCTTTACAAACTTTCGCTCAACAAACTGGTGCCGTAATAGTAGCCGATGTTATTAGCAATCAACAAAGTTTGCCTGGTGTAATCAATCACCACGATGTTTTTTTAAATGGCAAAGCCACTGCCAACGGTACAGGCCTACAACCCGATCTGCTGATTACCTTTGGCTTATCTAATATCTCTAAAAATTTAAAATTATTTCTAAGAGCTTTTTCTCCGCAGCAACATTGGCACCTGCAACCGGCTGGTAAAGTAGCCGATCCGTTTCAATCCTTAACCCAAATTATCCGGGTTACTCCGTTCAACTTTTTTTCCGGGATGGCTTCCGGCCACGATGCACCCCACCCTACTTACCAACAACAATGGGCAACCCAAGAAACAGCGGCGAAGAATTACTTAAATCAATTCTTAAATCAGGAAATTTTTAATGAGTTTACTGTTTTTAAACGGATGTTAGATCAGTTACCCCTTAATTGCTTGTTGCATGTAGCCAACAGCATGGCGGTGCGTTACGCAAATATTATTGGTTTAGAACCAAATAAAAATATAGAAGTGTTTGCCAACCGCGGCACCAGCGGCATCGATGGTTGCACCAGCACCACCGTAGGCAGTGCTTTAAGTACAAATAAACTCACCGTTTTAATAACCGGTGATTTAGCATTTTTCTACGATCGTAACGGTTTGTGGCACAATTACCTGCCCACTAATTTGCGGATTATTATTTTAAATAACCACGCAGGCGGTATTTTTAGGTTAATTGATGGCTCCAAACAACAGCCCGAACTAGCTGAATTTTTCGAAACGCACCAACCTTTAGAAGCTAAATTAACGGCACAGGAATTTAATTTAGCGTATTACCGCTGCGAAAATCTACAACAATTAGCTACTTCTCTTACTACTTTTTGGACTGGTGGCCCAGGTATTTTAGAAATTTGTACGCAAAGCCTCGAAAATGCTGCATTTTTTGAATTGTACCGGAAACAATCTCCTTTTAAAAAGTAAGTAACTTTGTGTCAACTACTTAATTAGGATTTAATTTAAAATCGTATATTTAATTACACGTTTTTAAAACAATCAGGATTATGGAAGTAACGCACAAAATTGAACATTGGGCTGACCAGCATCATCCCATTTGGCTCGACTTTATCCGGTTTGGCCTCGGAATCTTCCTCTTCGTTAAAGGGCTGATTTTTATCAGCGATATTGGCGTGCTCGAAAGACTGCTTATTCAGATCAACATGGATTGGTCGTCTTTCTGGTTTGCGCACTACATTGCTTTTGCTCATTTGGTGGGTGGCTTGCTCATTGCTATGGGCTTAGTTACCCGTACGGCTATTCTGTTCCAGCTCCCCATTTTAATCGGAGCGGTATTGTTTGTTCGCCCAGGTATCGATTTTGGCTCTATTAATACCGAATGGTGGGTTTCGGTAGTAACGCTGCTTTTATTGATTGTTTCTTTTATTTTTGATTCCGGCCGGTGGTCTGTGGACCAGTATATGCGTACTCACCGCGAACGTTAGATTCCATTTATATACCACGTTTCAATCGTTAAATGTAGAACGTTATGGAAATTACCCAAAAAATTGAAAACTGGGCCTCCTTGCATTATCCGGCCTGGTTCGACTTTGTCCGGATGGGTTTAGGGGTTTTTCTGTTTGCTAAGGGCTTTATAGTTCTTAGCCAAATAGATGCCGTTCAAACTTTTATTACCAACATTAATTTATTAAATGGCTCCCATATTAACTGGAGTGCTCAGCTGTTGGTACAATTTATTGCTTACATCCATATTATTGGGGGTTTGTTTATGGCAGTAGGTTTTATTACCCGCCTGGCAATATTCTTTCAGATACCAATCTTATTGGGAGCCGTATTTTTTACCATGCCCGGTATCCGGATGAGTGCTGAAAACAACCTGGCCCAGGGAGGTGTTAATTTTGTCTGGTCCGAAATTAACCTGACGCATAATCCGGTAGAATGGTGGACTGCCTTGATTACTCTTATTTTATTAATCAGCATGTTTATAATTGGCTCCGGCCCTTGGTCCGTGGATAAATACCTGGAACATTATGAAGAGGAATAAATAGTTGGTAGTTATTAGTGGCTCGTTGTTCGACTGATAACATTTTTTAAAATAAGATGCTTCTGCTAACACATTCGTTTGTTAAATTTGGTTAAAGTACTTGGGTAGTAAACCAAATTTTTGTTTTTCATTTTTATTGGTTTCCAAGGAGAAATTTTAAAAAAGCCATCGTGTAGGTAAACGATGGCTTTTGTTTTTATAAAAAGGGGAATAATTTTATTTTATCCGCTGTATCATCTACCTTCGAATTTGATTTAGATTTAGAAATCCGCTAACGACAATAAACATGCAAAGCAATTATCCTTGGCAACCGCTGAAAGAATACCAGGAAATTATTTTTTCTTATTACAAAGGAATTGCCAAAATAAGTATCAACCGGCCGCAGAAACACAATGCCTTTACGCCGCTTACCGTGCAGGAAATGAGTGAGGCCATGGAACTGGCCCGGCAAAACCCCGAGATAGGCGTAATTATTTTAACCGGCGAAGGCGGCCAGGCCTTTTGCAGCGGCGGCGACCAAAGTGTACGGGGCCATGGCGGCTACATCGGCGAAGATACCGTACCGCGGTTAAACGTATTGGATTTACAAATGCAAATCCGGCGCATTCCCAAGCCGGTAATTGCCATGGTGGCGGGTTGGGCCATTGGCGGCGGCCACGTATTACACGTAGTTTGCGATTTAAGCATTGCGGCCGAAAACGCGCGCTTCGGGCAAACCGGCCCAAAAGTAGGCTCTTTCGACGGTGGCTTTGGTGCGTCGTACCTGGCCCGGATTGTGGGTCAGAAAAAAGCCCGCGAAATTTGGTTTTTGTGCGACCAGTACAATGCCCAGGAAGCTTTAGATATGGGATTAGTAAATAAAGTAGTGCCACTAGACAAGCTGGAAGAAACCACCGTGGAATGGTGCGGGAAAATTCTCGAAAAAAGCCCTTTGGCCCTGCGCATGTTAAAATCAGCCTTTAATGCCGAGTTAGACGGCCAGGCCGGCATTCAGGAATTAGCCGGTAATGCTACGTTGCTCTACTATCTTTCCGATGAAGCCAAAGAAGGCAAAAACGCCTTTATGGAAAAACGCCAACCTGATTTTTCGAAATACCCGAAGTTTCCTTGATGTTATAGTAGCAGGTAGCAGGTATTAAGTATCAGGACTTTTTATTTGTAAAATTTAAAATTATAGTTCACTAAATTATCAAACCTAATACTTAACTCTTAGTACCTGATACTTACTACTTGATACTTGATAATAACATGGATCATCTGCTGCTCAACGGAAAAAAGTTTTACTACGAAGAAATAGCCAATTATTCTTTTCGGAACAGCATACCGTTAAACGGCTACGAGGTTACCACCCTGGAATTTTGCCGCAATTGGCTCAACGGCGTACAAGAAATTGCCATTAATACTTCCGGCTCCACGGGCGCGCCTAAATTAATTACTTTAACGCGGCGCCAGATGGAAATAAGCGCCCGCTACACCCTTCAAGCCTTGCACTTGCAGGAAAACGATCATGCACTGGTTTGCATAAACACCGAATACATTGGCGGAATAATGATGCTCGTACGGGGCTTAATTGGCAACCTGCACCTCACTATTTTGGAGCCTATTGGCAATCCGTTTCGTTACTTACCGCCCAACGGACCCGAACAGTATGAATTTGGCTCGTTTGTGCCCTTGCAACTACAAGCTATTTTAACCGAATCTCCTGAAAAAAAATATTTATTAGATCAAATGAAGGGCATGCTGGTTGGGGGAGCACCGCTTAGCGCCGATCTAAACAAACAAATTCAGGAAATAGCCGCGCCCGTTTACCACACCTACGGCATGACCGAAACTGCTTCGCATGTTGCCTTAAAAAAGTTAAACGGCAGCCAACCCGATCGTTACTTCCGGGCGACACCTACGGTACAACTTGCTCAGGATAATCGCGGCTGCCTGACCATTACCGGCGAACTCACCAATAAGCAATTAATCACCACCAACGATTTAGTTAACCTGGTATCCGAGCATGAATTTGAGTGGCTGGGGCGCGTAGATAATACCATAAACAGTGGAGGAATTAAAATTCAGGCGGAGAAAGTAGAAGTTTATTTGGCTCAAGTTTTAGCAGAGCTGCAAATAGATCGCCGGTCGTTTATTACTGCTGTACCCGACGAGAAGTTAGGGCAACGGGTAATCGCCCTGTTGGAAGGTGCAAAACTAACCACCGACCAGGAAAAAGAAATCAAACGGCAATTAAAACACCTGCTCCACAAATTTGAAGTGCCAAAGGCGTTTCAGTATGCGAAAGCCTTTTGCACTACTGGTTCCGGTAAAATTGATAAAACTACTACGTTAGCGAACCTCCTGTAGTTATTTCTTGCAGTAAGCCTAAGTAAATAATAGAATTACTTAGTTGCCATAAATTATATAGGCGTAGGTTCAGAACTTTTATTTATTCTTTTATTTGATACCGTAACAGGCAATTTATTTACAAATAAGCTTACAAGTTTAGCTATTTACTTATTCGGAAGTATTTTTAATAGTTACCTGGATCCGCTATTAATTCTTATGCAGCAGATCGGCGCTTGCAAGTATTCATAAGTTTTATTTAGAGCTTAGAGTAACTAAAAATTTAAAAATACAGGTCTTGTGCAGAAAATTTCTGCCATCGAAACAAAATTTTTTGCTCTTATACGTATAAGCACCCTTAATTCTGTTTTGGATATCAATGCCTTTTATCGATGCTTCCAAATACTATTTCTAACCCGATAGCTACGCTCCAGCATTTATTGGAGTTTTTAACTGGGAGCCAGTTAATAGATCTTGTAACCAATCCCGACGGGTCAACTATCCGGTTGGATTGGCAACTGCCGGCAAAAACTAAAATGTTCTGGCTTACCCGAATTTTGCGGTTAGTATTAATGGGTCAACCTAATCTGTTTTACCTGAGTTATCCGCAAACTACTAGTGATCGCCCACCCATCACGGCCAGGGAAAAGATCTTGAGTAAAAATCTAATTCTGCAAGGTGCCCAGATGAGCGGTTCTCAAGCTCTTATCTTGTACGGGCATTCAGCGCAGCCAGTAGAGGCCGGTGAATTGCATCTAAATTTAAAAAATTATCAACTTTACGACGATCAGTATGGCCGGATTGATGTGGCTGACTTCTTATTACGTTTGAGAAGCCCTGTTAAAGCAGACTAAGGCCAGCAAACCTGTTCGGAAATCAGTTCTCTACGTAGTATCTTTCCATACTGGAGGTGGCTTTAAGCTTCTGATTTTTGTGTATGCGTTGTTTCTTATTATTCGTTCTAAGTTGCCTGGTAGCTGTAGTGGCACCAGCCCAAAACCCCGTTGTTTACCGTAACCTGGTTCTGGAAGGCGGGGGCATTCGGGGTATTGCGTACGGCGGCGCTTTAGCCGAATTACAACAAGCCGGCATTTTACCCCAAATCAAACGAGTGGCCGGAACTTCGGCCGGGGCCATTCAGGCGGCGCTCTTAGCGGTAGGGTATTCGCCGGAAGAAATAACGACGATTACTTTTAAAACGCCTATTCAAAAGTTTTCGGATGGCCGCTTTATTTTTTTTGGCGGTTTACACCGGTTGCGAAACCGATACGGTTGGTACCGCGGCGAAAAGTTTAAAGCCTGGCTGGAACAACTTATTGCGGCTAAAACCGGCCACCCTGATCTTACATTTGCCCAATTGCACCAATTAACCTACAGCAATCATTTTCGCGATTTTTACGCCACCGGCACCAATTTAACCCAACAACGGGTAGCTGTTTTTTCTTACGAAACTTCGCCTAACCTTAAAATCAGCGATGCGGTGCGCATTTCCATGTCGATTCCTTTGTATTTTCAAGCAGTGTTTCTGGATTCAACCGGCAGCGTAATTTCGAAACCTCAAAAAGGAGAACCGGCGGATATTTTAGTGGATGGCGGTATTATTGCCAACTATCCCCTTAATTTATTCGACGACCCCAAATTCTTAGCTAACCCGGACTTAGTAGTACCCCCGCCTTTTCGTAACCCCGAAACCTTGGGCATCCGCTTAGATACCGATTCGCAGATTGCTTACGACCAAACCCAGGCGGGCCTGGCGCCTTTGCCCGTCCTAAATTTTCAGGAATACGTAAGGGCTTTTTACACCATCATTATCGAAAATTTAAACCGGCCGCAGTTAACTCCTGCCGATTGGCAGCGTACCATCTCGGTTAGTACCAAAGGGTACGGCGCAAAAATCCGCCGCTTATCCGAGAAAGATAAAACTATTTTGCTGCAAAGTGGCCACGATGGCGTGCAGCAGTTTTTAAAATTAAAAAAATGAACCAACTTGAAAGTAATACCAACCGCTGGCGGTTAAGCGGCCAAAAAGCGGTAGTTACCGGCGGTACCAAAGGCATAGGCCGGGCCATTGCCGAAGAATTTTTAAATTTAGGCGCCGAAGTTATTATTGTAGCCCGGAAGCAAACAGAATTAGACACGCTATTAGCCGAATGGCACACGCAGCAATTACCCGCCAGTGGTTACGCCCTTGATTTAAGCCGCTCCACCGATCGGCTAACTTTAACCGAAAAAGTAATTGAAAAATGGGGACGATTAGACATTCTGGTAAATAACGTAGGCACCAACATCCGGAAAAAAACCGTTGCCTATTCCGAAAAAGAATACCAGTTACTCCTGGATACCAATCTTACCTCGGCTTTTCACCTGAGTCAATTACTATATCCTTTGTTGAAACAATCTGCGCAAGGCAACATTATTCAAATTTCTTCGGTTTCCGGTTTAAATCATTTACGCACCGGCGCTATTTACGGCATGACTAAAGCCGCCATGATTCAATTAACGAAAAACTTAGCCGTAGAATGGGCCCCGGATAATATTCGGGTAAACGCCCTGGCTCCCTGGTACATTCGCACGCCTTTGGCCGATGCGGTTTTGCAAAATCCGGATTACCTCAATAGTGTGTTGGAACGAACACCCATGGGCCGGGTGGGCGAACCAGCCGAAGTGGCCGCGGCGGCCGCTTTTTTGTGCATGCCCGCCGCCAGTTACATCACCGGCCAGTGTTTGGCCATCGACGGGGGTTTCTCGGTGTATGGATTTTAGTTTTTTTAAATTGCAGCTAATGCGTAGGTAATAACAAGGCATTGCTGTTGTTTGTGTCTTTTTATGGATTTATTAGGAATTCAGGTACACCTGAATTTAAAAATAAACTAACCTGGCCTTGATAAAGCCTTTAAGAACTTTCATTTTCTATCGTAAACTTTATTATGGCTTCTCCCAAAATTGCTTTAATTACTTATCAGGACCAAGGAAAATACACTTCTACCGTAGAAGACGAGGATACGGTTTTATTTAATTTTTTAAAAAACAAAGGCCTGGATCTTACTTTTGAAGTCTGGAACAACCCGGAGGTTAATTGGGATAACTACCATTTGTTAATTTTAAAATCGCCCTGGGATTATTTTGATTACATCATTGATTTCCGGGAGTGGCTGGATGCTATCGAACAGAAAAACATTCCGATGCTGAATCCGCTTAAAACGGTGCGCTGGAACACGGATAAACATTATTTGCGCGAAATAGAAGCCGCCGGCTTTACCATTACTCCTACTCTCTGGATTGAACCCGGCGAGGCCTTTAAACTCGAGCAAATTTTCCGGCACTACGGCACCAACCAGATTATTATAAAGCCTTGCGTGAGCGGCGGGGCCAAAAATACGTTTGCCATTTCGCGCGAAAATGCCGAGGAGCAAGCCATTAAATTAAATGCTTTGTTCGCGCAAGAGTCGTTTTTAGCGCAACCATTTTTACCGGAGGTGCAAACACAGGGAGAGTGGTCTTTTATATTTTTCAAAGGCCGGTTTAGCCATTGCTTGCTCAAAACCCCACAACCCGGCGATTTTCGGGTACAACATTATTTAGGCGGCAGCATTTTCCCGACGGAGCCGCCCGCGCACTTGCTCGTAGAGGCCAGCGGCATTGTGCAGCAATTTGCCGCCGATTGTTTGTATGCGCGCGTGGACGGTTTAGAGGTGAATGGCGCTTTTATGCTCATGGAACTAGAACTGATCGAGCCGTTTTTATTTTTATTCACGCACAATGCGTCCCTGGATAATTATTATCAAGCGTTAGAGCAACTTTTAAAAAGCGCTGCTCTTAAAGCTTAATAACTGTTGCCGGTGGCCTGTTTTGACTGGAAATGCAGCTGAATAATATCTGTAATTTTTTGTGGCGTTAAAGGTTTCGTTAAAAAATAAGGAATACCTAAAGCTTTGGCCTGTTCCAGATCGCGGGCATTTTGCGAGGTGGTAAGCATCACGGTAAGGCACGACGCGTATTCGGGTTTTTCTTTAAAGGCAGAAAAAAACTCGAAACCATCCATACCCGGCATTTTGATGTCCAGTAAAATTAAATCTGGTAAAACTGCTCCGGAGGCCAAACGCTCCTGAAGCAGGTTTAAAGCCGAGCGGCCATCCTGAGCCATTAATAAGTGTTCCGAAATTTTTAATCTTTCAATGAGTAACCGGTTAATAAAAGAAGTTGTTTCGTTGTCATCTATCAATAATACGCAATTAATCTGGCTCATACGGGGACCACGCTCTTTATTAATTCTCTGCTTAACTTTATCTTAAAAGACTGAATCGGTGAATGATTACCTTACAACAATTAATATTTAAAAAAGTTGATTATTTTAAATATTTATACCGGAATGTCTCTTATTTTCTTTCATCGAAAAACCGGATCAGCAACCTACAAAGCAAAGGTCTAATTAAATAATTGCTGAAGCAAAATAAAGTAACTATTCGCTTAATAAATTAAAATTACCCGGAAGTAGACCGCCGTGTTTCTGGTTCTAGAACTTAAGCTAAATGGTAATAACAAGGCAGCATAGTCCGGCTAAGCGGAATGAAGAAGCACTACCCGCGTTGTTCCGTGGAGATCTTGCTCGTCTCCACAGAACAGCCGTTGATTTCAAAGTAATACTTCAATTCTTGAATTAATTTTTCAACTAAACAAATCGCAAATATTAGAATAGTTAATTGATTAGCAAAATGTAAGTCGATTTGATAAGTAAAAAACAAAAGCCTAAATATTACTTAATAGCTACTCTTGCTTTTAATGAGCAAATCTTGTTTTTGCGCGTGGCATACCGCGTACGAAAAACCACCCTGGATGGCGTACGCGCCATACTCGCCTTTTTTATTTAGGGCTAAAAAGCCAACCTGAATTTCTTTGGCTTTGGCGGGTTTTTTATCAATGATGCGCTGCACGGCTGCTTTGCAGGCGGCTTCGGGGGTGTAACCCTGGCGCATTAATTCTACTACCAAAAAGCTGCCCACGTTCCGGATTACTTCTTCACCTACGCCCGTGGAAGTAGCGCCGCCCACTTCGTTATCAATGTACAATCCTGCCCCTATAATGGGGCTATCCCCTACCCGGCCGTGCAGTTTAAAAGCCATGCCACTGGTGGTACAGGCTCCCGCTAAATTTCCTTTGGCATCCAGGGCGATCATGCCGATGGTGTCGTGGTTTAACTTATTGCCGGGTAGTTTATCAACGGGTTGGTACAGTTTATTTTCGACGTTGATGGTGGGTTTGTATTTGGCTTCTTTCAGCCATTCTCGCCAGGCTTTCTCCGAATCGGGGGTGAGTAGCTTGGTTTTTTTAAATCCGTTTTCCAAAGCAAACTGCATGGCTCCTTCGCCGGCTAAAAATACGTGCGGCGTTTTTTCCATTACCAACCGCGCTACCGAAATCGGATGGTCAATGTTTTCCAGGGCCGCCACGGCACCGCAATTCCCCTTTTCGTCCATAATGCAGGCATCCAGGGTTACGTGGCCGTCCCGGTCGGGATAGCCGGCGCGGCCTACGCTGTGGTTGTTTAAATCGGCTTCCGGCACGCGAGCCCCGGCTTCTACGGCATCGAGCGCCCGGCCACCCTGGCTCAAGATTTTCCAGGCTGCCTGGTTGGCCGGTATTCCAAAATCCCAGGTAGAAATAACAATAGGCGACGCGGGTGCTGGATTACTTGGGGCTAAACGGCGGGCCAAGGCACTACGATCTACAGCTAAAAGCGACAGGCCTAGGGAAGAAGCTTTCAAAAATTGACGGCGGCTACGAAAAAGCATAAAATTTTAAAATGTAAGGAGTGGACGGTATGGAGTTAGTCGTTGTGATACTAATAATGCCTGCTCAGGTAATCCGTTTATAATTCAGGTATCCAAAGTATAAAACAAGCACGCACCCGAAACGTTGCTGGTAGCGATGCTTGCATCAGCTAAAGTAGAAGTTTTCTGGTGTTAGGTTTAAAGTTATCATAATTTCTCCTCCAATCGAACTTCAGCGTTGTACTTATTACCGAATACCTCGGGTGCAGCCAGGCTACCTGTTTTTAAAATTTTCACCGGGTAACCAAAAGCAAGTTGCCTTGTCACTCAGCCTAAATAATAAATAACCTACCCCGCAGCTTTTCCGGAGAAATCTGCTGTTAATAATTATTTTTTAAAATTCAATTTTTGCAGGTGTCCATCCTGGTTAATGGTATAAGTCAGGTTATCCGGCCCGGTGCAATACGCCATAAACTGGTGGGTGGTAGCTTCTAATTTTATTTCCGGACTTGTTTCCGGCGGCAATAACTTATTGGCGGGGGCAGCTAAATCCAGGAGAGTACGGGCGTATTGCCGGTGTTTCTGGTAATATTCTTTTTGAAGGTAGTAGATATTCCAGAGGTATTTTTTCTGCTTCTCCGCGGTGGGCAAAGTAAAAACAGCGGCCGGTTCTTTAGGAGCAGGTTGCCGGCTAAAAAACAAATAACCCCAGCGCTCCGGGAAATGCATGTTTATCAGGCCTTGCGGCGACCAGACCCAATTATGTTCGGGCTTAGGTTTACCCTGCGAATCGGTAATTTTTTCATAAAGGCCATTTTTAATGGAGGTATCCCAATGCACCCGCGAAAAATTTATACGCCAGAAATCTTTATCGGAGGGAGTGGTTATTTTGCCGGTTTTCATAGTCCGGAAGGGAATAACCATTTCCACGGTCCAGCTTTTATCAATGTCCTGGGGCTGGTTCAATGTGCCTTGCACCTGAACCGCCGACTGTAATCCTTCGGCCCGCCACGGAATTAACGCCAACCCGCCGTTGCGATACGGTTTGTCGAGGTATAAATCAAACAAGGTATTCAGGGCATTTACTTCTATTTCGAAATAATGATGGGTATCATTATCCGGATCGATAAAAATTTCAAAATCGTTGTCCTGGTAAATAATGGCATCGTGCTTTTTTAAAGTAGCCCACACCTGGGGCTCCTCTAATTCGGCCGCCAGGAACAAACAGGTATCGTTCCACAGTATTTTAACCCGGGTTTTATAAGTTGGCCGGGGATTTTGGTCGCCTTCAATATCGGTAAAGTAGTCGGTCCAGGGGGCCGCTTGCCAGGCAGCTTCGGTTATATTGCCATCCACTACCGGCGGGTTGGGGGCAAAGTAAGTAGTGTAGCGTTGGGGCTCCGTAAATAGCGCTTCTTTGCCACTAATATTTGCCTGTGCCCAGCCAGATTCTGCCAACCCCAAGAATAAACAGGTAATTAGTATTTTTAAAAAATTATTCGTCATGCCAAGCGTTTTACGTATTTGCGGGCTACCATTTAGCAGCTACTTCTTTGCTTTTCATGTGTACCAGGGCGGCCGCTCCTAAAATAGCGCCGTCGTTCATCCGGGAACGCTCAATAATTAAATTGTTTCGGACTTTTTCGTACGGAAACTGCTGCACACGATTCCACATCCCTTCTTTGAAATACGGAAAACAACTACTTACCGAGCCGCCCAGAAAAACAGCTTCCGGAGCTAAGGCATACATAATTACTTTAATGGCTTCGCCGAGGTGCTCCCCAAATTGGTGTAAAATCGATAAAGCTTCCGGATCATTTTTAGTCGCCCGGTCGTGAACTTCCGGCCCCGTTAATCCGCATTGCGAAGGAAAAAATTTGCCGCTGCAATAATCTTCCATGGTTTTACCTTGGTAAGGAATGCCCCCAAACTCGCCCGCGCTGGAAAAAGCCCCGGAATACAGTTGATTATTTAAAATAATGCCGCCGCCTAAACCGGTACCCAAGGTTAAACCAACCACATTTTTATAGGGCTGCGCCCGTCCGTATAATTTCTCGCCCAGAATAAAGCTGTTGGCATCGTTGGTTAAGTAAACCGGCTTCCCGAAATAATCTTCCAGGTATTGCTTTATCGGCACCTGGGTAAAATGAGGAATATTTTGCACATCAAACACCAATCCTTTTTCCTCATCTACTAAACCGGGCACCCCAATGCCAATCCCCGTTACGCCGGGCTCCATGAGCTCCTGAATGCCCTGCCGGATTTCGCTCAAGATCTGCTCGCGACCGGCCTGGGCCGAAGTGGGCAGTTTAATATCGCGCAGAATAGCACCTTGCTGCACTAAACCCAAATGGATTTTGGTACCGCCAATATCTAAACCAATAATTTTTTCTTCTAATACTATTCTTTCCATGATGCGGAATTATATAGGCGAAACCGGACAAAGAGCCAAGCTTAAAATTTAAAAAAATAAAGCCAGCATCAGCATTTAGTAAAAAATTTCCTCGTGCCTAACGCTAATATTCAATCTTGAAAGTGGCTGCCTGCTTTAAATCTGCCTTGTTCTGAAGCTTGCCGGAAAGTTGCACCCGTAAACTTTTACCCTGGTATTGCCATTTCAGTTTTTCCGGCTGGCCCAATAAGCTCACTTTTTTTACTTGTGTTATGTTTGGCAAAGGAATTTCCAGCGTAGCCGGCAAGTTTACCTGTTCTTTATCGGATAAGTAAAAAGCGTAGATCGTATTTTGATCTTTGGACCGGGTGTAGTAAATATTTTTAAATTCGTAGGGCGCTACGGCGCGGGAATTATAAATACCTTCTCCGTTTATTTGCATCCAGTCGCCAATCTGCGCCAAACGGCTGTAGGCCTCCGGAGCCCAATCGCCCTTAGGGCTGGGTCCGATGTTGAGTAAAAAGTTACCCCCGCGCGATACTATTTTTACTAACAATTGAATTAACTGGTTCGTGGTTTTATAGGTATCATTGGGCACATAACTCCAGGAGTCGCCCATGGTCATGCAGGTTTCCCAAGGATGGTTAAGCGGTTTATCGGGCACGGTATGTTCCGGTGTCGTGTAATTTTCGAATTCCCCGGCCACGGTGCGGTCCACTACAATTAAGCCGGGTTGCTTTTCGCGGGCCATTTTGGCAATCCGGGCCATGTCTACATCCTGCTCGTAGGTAATAGCTTTTTGCCAATCTACGCTGGAGTCGATGGTGTTTTTTGGGCGTACCCAGCCGCCATCCAGCCACAAAATATCCACCGGTCCATAACCAGTCATCAGCTCGCTAATCTGGTTATAGGTAAAATTTTTAAATTTTTGCCAGCGTTCCGGGTATTTAGCCGGATCGTAATTTACGTTGCGGTCTTTGGGCGGAAAGTAAGGCCACCAGTAATTTTCGTTGTGCCAGTCGGGTTTAGAAAAGTAAGTCCCGATTAAAAAGTTTTCTTTCCGGAAAGCATTAAAAACCTCTTTGGTAATATTACTCCTGGGGTTAGCGGCAAAAGCCGATTTGGAGTCGGTGATTTTGTAGTCGGATTCTTTGGTATCAAACATGGCAAAACCATCGTGGTGCTTGGTGGTAAAAACCATGTATTTCATGCCGGCGGTTTTAGCCGCCGCCACCCATTTTTCCGGGTTAAATTGCACGGGATTAAATTCAGTCCGGATGTTTTCGTAGGCTTTTTTGTAAGTGTTATAATCCGCTGCATAAGGACCTTTGCGTTGTGTCCAGCCTTCGTCTTCGGGGCAAATGCTCCAGCTTTCCACAATACCCCATTGGCTGTAAGTACCCCAGTGCATAAACAAACCAAATTTTAAATCCTGCCAGGTAGCCAGTTTGGCCTGTACCTGGGGGTCGGTGGGCACCACGTAAGTTTGCGACGTATTATGCTGCTGTCCCCAGCTCTTGAGCAGGCAGGTAATTACCAGTAAACAGCTTAAAATGTAACGCATGTTGTGTAGAGTAAAAAATAGGTATGATATAAGTAGACTAATCGTTGATTCAGCAGTAAACAATAAAGACAGATGGTTCTATAAAGCTGGTCCGGTGAAAGCCTTTACGCTCTAGCTCTTTTATGTTCCCTAAATTAGCCCTTCATCCCTTGCAAGCGTACATTCATTACTGGCAAGCTGTTTTCAGAATACCTGAACGGGTTCTTTCGGGTGGTGGCGCCTGGACCGAAATGAAAGCAAGAACAGCAAAACCAAGCGTAAACGATAATAGGTTATTTCCAAATTAAGATTGCCTATAAAGAGCCAACCTATCGTGATCTTAACTAGTATTATGTAATTGAACTTTGCTTATATAAACTTGATTTTGACCTAAACTTAATCAAAAAATTAATTCCGAAAAATTTATTTAATCTAAAATTGTGTACGCACACATATTTTCATAATTTTAGGTGTGTCCGAACACAAGCCTAAGTTTCTCTACCTGAAATGCTTTTAGGTTGTAAATTGCTATTTTATAATTATTTTTAAATAAAATATTTCAAGGTTAACATTTTATTATTTTATTTGCTTTACCAAACTACTTTAAACTTTAATGCTGGTTCCGGTAAATAGATCATTTTTTTAAAAACAAGGCCAAGAAATAATAGTAAAAGTTTTAAAAGCATCTATAAAAACATCTTTTCACCTTTTAAATCCAACCATCTGCCGTTAGCTGACAAAATTTAGCCTTAAATATACATCCGTTTAGTACATGCGGTATGCACCATCGTCCTTTACTTCCTACTTTATATCAAAATGTGCATGATCAAGAACTATCCTTAACCCTGATTTTTTAAATTTTTACCCTTTTCTTTTACTTCCATCGGAACCTTACCTTAGGTTCAATCCTGTTTTCGATTTTTCTTTTACCACTCTATTACCTACCTAAACACTTTCATTCATGCTAAAAAAAGCTTTACCCCTTTTTACTTTACTCTTGCTGCTGAGCCAATTATACGGCTTTGCGCAGGGTAACCAGGTTACCGGCAAGGTAACTGGCTCTGATAACACCGCCTTGGTGGGCGTTAGTATCCAAATTAGCGGCACCACCCAAGGAGCTATTTCGGATGTAGATGGCAACTTCCAGATCGATGTGCCGGCCAATGGCACCCTTATTTTTTCCTACATTGGCTATAAAAACCAGACCGTGCCGGTAAATAACCGGTCGGTAATAAACGTTGTGCTCGAAAGCGATGCCACCGCTTTGCAGGAAGTAGTAGTTACCGCGCTCGGTATTAAAAAGACGAGCGTAAACTGGGTTATTCCGTTTCTAAAGTAGGTGGCGAAGTATTAAACGTAGCCCGCGAAAGTAACGTGGCCAACTCTTTATCGGGTCGGGTTTCGGGTTTAAACGTGGCAGGTACTAGCGGCGGCCCAGGTTCTTCGGCCCGCATTAATATTCGCGGGGTTACTTCGTTTTCCGGTAGTTCTTCGCCCCTGATTGTTATAAACGGTGTGCCGATGGATAATACCAACCGGGGAAGTTCCGGCGAGTGGGGCGGTGCCGACCAGGGCGATGGGATCGGTAACATTAATCCGGACGATATCGAAACCATGACTGTTTTAAAAGGTTCTACAGCTTCGGCTTTGTACGGCTCCCGGGCTGCTAACGGGGTTATTCAGATAACCACCAAAAGCGGCGTGAAAGGAAAAACCACTATTGAATACAACACCAACTTACAGTTCGACCGGGCGGTGGATAATACCGATTGGCAATACGAATACGGCCAGGGAACCCAAGGCAAAAGACCAGTGGATGTGGCTTCCGCGGCATTATCCGGCCGTAATTCCTGGGGCGAACGTTTAGATGGTACCCCCACCATTCAATCCGACGGGCAACTGCATCCTTACTCCGCGGTAAAAAATAATATTGAAAATTTCTACCGCACGGCTGCTTCCTGGACCAACACCCTCGCTATTTCGGGTGGCGGCGACCGCGGTACTTACCGGTTATCGCTTTCAAATCTGGATGGTCAGTCGATTTTGCGCAACAGCGGCTTAGACCGGAAAACCGTAAACTTTAACACTTCTTACGAATTAACCAAAAAGTTAAGCTTTAACTTAATGGCTAATTACATCGACCAAAAAGACAAAAACCGTCCGTATTTGAGCGATGCCGTTATGAACGCTAATAACATTACGTTTTTGGCTACCAACGTAGATCAGGCGAGCCTGAAGCCGGGTTACGATGCTACCAATAATGGTTTAGAAAGAGCCTGGAGCGATGATATCTACGCTACTAACCCTTGGTTTGTGGTAAATCAATTTAAAAATGATAACACCCGTCGGCGTTTAATTTCGGCTATTTCGGCCCGTTACCAGTTCTTTGATTTTCTATCGTTACAAGCCCGGATTGGTTACGACTTTTCCAGCGACCGCCGCTTTACGGTGTTTCCTTACGGTACTTTATTTTCATCTAATGGCGAAGGATCTCTGGAAGCTTTATACCAGGGCACCCGTTTAGAATTAAACACCGATGCGTTGTTATCTTTCAGCAAAAACATCAACGACGATTTCTCGATCGATGCCAGCGTAGGAGGTAACTTCCGGCGCAATAATTCGGAAAGTACTCGTTTATACGGTGGCCAGTTTATTGTACCTTATTTGTATACCCCAACCAACACCCGCACCCGGAACTCCGAGTACCTGTATTCGGCTTTGGAAACGCCTTCGGTGTATTATACCGCCGATTTCAGCTACAAGTATTTAACTTTAAGCACCACTGGCCGTTACGATACGTTCTCTTCTTTACCACGGGGCAACCGGAGCTTATTCACGCCTTCGGTATCGGCTAGCTTTGTATTCTCAGATCTGCTGAATACCCCGGCTTTAAACTACGGTAAAATCCGGGCATCTTACGCCGAAACCAGCGGTGAGCCCGCCCAACCGTACCAAACTGCTTTTTATTACAACGTTAACAACCCTATTAACGGCACCCCCCGCGGTTCTTTTGATGCCAAGTTACCAAACGCGAACCTGGAACCTTTCAGCCTGAACGAATTTGAAGTGGGTACCGAAATGAAGTTTCTGGATAACCGTTTAGGTTTAGACGTAACGTACTTTGACCGTAAAACCGAAGGTGAAATTGTATCGGCCAGCTTGTCTTCTTCTACTGGATTTACCAGCCGTTCGGTTAATTTAGGTTCTACTTCCAACCGGGGTATTGAGTTAATGGTATCGGGTACCCCTATCCGTTCTGCTTTCAACTGGAATACCTCCTTTAATTTTACCAAACTGCGCAACGAAGTTTTAGAAATTGACCAATCGGAGAATCCATCGCCGCTGCAAACCGGTACTTACCGCCCATTAAACGGTAATATTTCCATCGTGAAAGGTTTACCAATTGCCCAGGTTATGGCTTATGATTACAAGCGCGATGCCAACGGGAATGTAATTGTTGGCGCCAATGGTGTTCCCTTACGGGGCGATTTAAAACCGATGGGATCTGGTTTACCAAACCTGTACGGCGGTTGGAATAACGATTTCTCGTTTAAAAACTTTAACCTGTCGTTCTTAATCGACTTTAAGTACAACAATAAAGTACTTTCGGCAACGGAGCATTACTCGTACGTACGGGGCTTAAACCAAGCCACCTTAGTGGGTCGTGAAACCGGAGTAGTAGCCGCTGGTGTGAAAGAAGATGGTAGCGTAAACGAAACTGTGGTACCGGCTTACATTTATTATCCGCAGTTGGCTAATAACGTATCCGCGGTATCGGTGCTGGATGGTAGCTTTATTAAATTCCGTCAGTTAACCCTCGGCTATAGCTTACCGCAAGGCATCTTAACTAAAACGCCGTTCCAGGCGATTAGTTTGTCGTTGGTGGGACGTAACTTATTTACGCTCATGAAACATACCGACAACATCGATCCCGAAAACACCATTTCATCTTTAGTAACCTACGCCGGCGTAGAAGGTGGTTCGCTGCCGTTTGCCAGAACGTATGGCTTTACTTTAAACGTTAAATTTAAATAATCGAATGAAAAAGACTTTTATATACATCGCCCTTGCCTCGGTGCTTTTGGCCCCGGCCTGCTCCGAGGACCACTTAGACGAAGTAAATACCAATCCGAATGCGGCGAATGCAACCCAGTTTAATCCGAACTTTTTACTAGCCGATGCCCAGCTGGGATTTTCGAACACCGGTTATGCGCAATTATTGTATCAGGCTACCGGTATTCAGGCTTTGGCCAGCACCTACAATTATTACGGTAACGGCGACAAATATGTGAATGCCGGTAATTTTACCGATTACCAGGGCCGGATATTTAACGATGGATACACCTCTTTGAGCCGTTTGAACCAGGCCATTTTAATTGCAAACACCCAGGATCCGGCGCGTTTTAAAAATGTAATTGCGGTTAGTAATATTATGCGGGTATTGATTTTTCAGCGCATTACCGATACCTACGGCGATATTCCGTATACCGAAGCCTTACAAGCTGCGGAAGGCGTAACTGCTCCTAAATACGACAAGCAGCAGGACATTTACCTGGACTTGTTAACTAAACTGGAAGCGGCCATTAACAGCCTGGATGCAGCAGCGCCAAAACCTACCGGCGATTTATTTTACGCCGGGGATGTAGCGCAATGGAAAAAGTTTGGTTATTCTTTAATGGTGCGGGTAGCCATGCGTTTAACGAAAGTTGATCCGGCTACGGCCAAATCCTGGACCGAAAAAGCTGCCGCCGCGGGTACCCTGGCCAGTTACAACGACAATGCCTTGGTCAGAACCGATGCCGCTAATGGCGATACCCAGAACAGTACCACGGGTGCTTTGCTTACCCCGGATGATTTCCGGGAAGTAAGATGGAGCAAAACTTTAATTGATTACTTACGGACCCAGAATGATCCGCGTTTAGGAGTTATTGGGGAAATACCGGGAGCAGGTGCTACTGCCAATGCCAACCAAAGTGCCACCGGCAACACCGATCCAACGCTACAAGTGGGAATGCCGAACGGTTACGACTTATCGGGTGGCGCTTTTGATATCCGCCAGCATCCTAACTATCCGGGAGCCACCGGCACCGGAAGCGACATTGCCCCGTTGGGTAAGTACTCCCGTCCCCGCGTAAATGTGTACATGAAACGTAATGCGCCAAACTTTGTATTAACCTACGCCGAGACCGAATTGTTATTAGCCGAAGCCGCTAACCGCGGTTGGACCGTAGGCGGTACAGCCGCTACCCACTACGCTAACGGGGTACGGGGAGCCATGCAATCTTTATCGCAAATAGACGCAGCAGCAACCGTAAGCGAAGCCGCCATATCGGCTTACGTAACCGCTAATCCGTTAGGAGCCGTTAACCCGTTAAAACAAATAAACGAACAATACTGGCTGGAAACATCCACTACCTTTAACTTTATTGAAGGTTGGTTTAACTGGCGCCGTTCGGGTTATCCGGAATTAACCCCGGTAAATTACCCGGGTAACATCACCAACGCGACTATTCCGCGCCGCATGATTTACCCAGCTTCCGAAATTTCCAACAATCCGGCTGGTTTACAGTCCGGAGTAGCTAATCTCCAAGGCGGTGACTTGCTAACCTCCCGGGTTTGGTGGGATAAATAAAATTGTTCCCTATTATAGTTTAAACAAAAAAGCTCCTGCAATCAGGAGCTTTTTTGTTGCTTTCTACTCTCTACAAAGAATCAACTTTGTTAATTACGTCACCCATAATAAAAATTTAAAAAAAAGTCGTTACCAGTAATGCCGGACAATATAATCAGGGATAAAAGGCTGTAGTACTTTTATTGGTTTGGTTCTTAAACAAACTGTGAAGTTCGGCATAAACCTTTTATATACCTAAGTACGCTGTTAGAAAATAGCAAAATGCATAACAATCCTGTTGGGCATGATTGTAGTGCATGATTGATCATGCTGCCAAAACAAGCAATTAGTTACATATTATAAATTGATTTTTCAAGCATATATTTAGATCGACTCAACTTTTAAATTTGGTGAATTTATGCTATGCAAAAAGAGTTGGAAATAAGGACTAGCTGGTACAAACAGCTATTAAAAGTATTTACCAGAAGATTTAAATTTTATTTAAATGGTCTTTTCTCCTCTATGTTTGTCATTAAGAAATAAAATTTTGCCGCTCCGTGGCCAAATAGTTTCCTTCTGAATAACAAAAAATAAGCAGTATAGCGTTGTTCTTCGTTTTACTTTTATTAACTCAAACTCCGGTTATTTAGCAATACATAATGTAGGCAAGACAGGTTCTGGTGGTAGTAGCTTTAGTACCAAAATTTTAAAAATGTATAATTTATACCATCTAGTAAATAGAATCTTCCATAGCGTAAAATAAGTTTACTTGAGCTGATCTTTGGAAAGAGTGCCTCTTTCCATTCGCTGGTGCTATCTAGTTGGAACGGGCTGAGTTTGCCTCATGGCCGGCGGGGCCCCGTTTGGCTCTTCCGCACGAGCTAGCAAACCACTATGGTAAAGTTTATTTACTACTTGGTATTATAGCTTATTAATTTTAGAAATTTCCTTTTTGGGTATAAACTTTATTCATAAAAAAAGAGGCGAAAAAATCCCGCCTCTTTTTTTATGAATAAAGTTTGCTATAATATTTTACCTTACATCCCAGAAAATCCGCGTGGTAGGTAAATCTTTAGCGGCTACCTGACTGTAATGTTCACCATTTAAGCTTTTTTCGTTACCCGGGTAAATCAACCGGGAAGGTGGTAATTTTTCGGCGGGCGTGCTGCTATCTTCCTGGAAAGCTAATCCAGGGGTTTTAGTTCTTCTTACTTCCGCCCAGTTTTGTACCGATTGCAAAAAGCCAAAATGTACCCATTTCTGCGTCCAGATTTTACTTAATTTTTCGTTCTGAGCACCAGCGTATGCAATAGTAGGATTAGCTAAATATTCGGTAACTGCAGCGGCCGTAGGGGTATCCAGCGGATTGCTACCTGCCAGATCGCTTAAGCTATTGAGGTAATAATAAAAAGTGATGGATTGCTGCACTCCCATATTATAAACCATTAGGGCATCTCCCCCGCCCCAACGTTCAAACGCTTCGGCTTTTAGGAAAGACACTTCGGCAGATGTAAATACAATGCCCGGCAGTTTGCTGTTGCGAATAAAAGTAGCCGAGTCCAGCACCGCGTACCGGCCCTGGCTAATGTTTGTTTCCTGTTCCGCCGAAGCCAAATTAACCGGAAGACCAAAATAATCTTCGTTGCGAACGGAATTACCGTTTTCGGTACGCACGCCTTTGTCAAACATTACCGGAATACGGGGATCGTTCGTTGGCTTCATTAAACCTTCCAGTATAGTTCCGGGCGCTACTTGAGCCGATACTTCCGTTAAAGCGCTTTCTAAACTGTTGGTGTTATTATCCAGGGGTTTCAGTAAAACGTCGTATTTCGCTTCGTCCACCAAAGGATACTTCACCGGATCTGCCAATATAGCGGCAACTTCGGTTTTGGCTTTGGTTTCATCTACAAACGAAAGACGCATGAGCAACCGCAACCGCAATGAGTTAGTATAGCGGCGCCATTTGTTTAAATCACCACCCAGCATAATGTCCTGCTTCTGAAAAGTAACTTTAGAAACGGAACCTAACTCAGCGGTTGCAAAATAATCAGAAGCTTCTTTTAAACCGGTTAGTACCGTCTCGTACACCTGGCGAGCATCATCAAATTTAGGTCGTACTACCTGACCGGTTAAATTTAAAGCACCTGCCTCCGAGAACGGAATATCACCCCACAGATCTACCATCTGAGCGGTTTGGTCCAGAAACACTACTTTAGAAGCCTGCACAAAAACCTCGGCATCTGCTTTTTCGGCATCCGTTAAGCCTGCGTAAGTTTTCTCAATTTCGCGGTACTGGGCCACAATGCCGCCACCATTCCCACCAGGGGTATAATAATCGTCCCAACGGTTTTGCAGATACGATTGCTGCTGCTGGTACATTTTGGTGCCATTTACAAAACTGGCCGTTTGGGTATATTTAGCCGTGTGCGGTAACGCAAATGTCCGGATTTCCCAGTAATTGGGCCGCACCCGACCATTGTCGAGCATACGGGTAAAAAACTTTTCAATGGATGGGGCCGATGTGGTGCCAGGGTCAACGTAAAGTTCTTCCAGCTTGTCGGTACACGCACTAACCCCTGCGAGTAGCGATAAAGCGCAACCGATATTTATAATTATTCTTTTCATGATGAATCTGTTTAAATTTTAAAATTTCTGGTTTAGAAGCTCACGTTCAGAGATACGCCGTAGCTGCGCGTAGGAGCCATGGTACCTTCATCAACGCCTTGGCGGTTCCAGGCCGTGCCAATACCAGTTTCCGGATCTAAATGCGGCAAAGTTTTCCAGAAGTAAAACAAGTTGCGACCAATCAGGGAAACCCGGATATTCTGGAATTTCAGTTTAGAAGCAACTGCTTGCGGCAGGTTATAACCTAAAGTTAATTCCCGCATTTTAATGTAAGAATTTTTAAAAACCGCGCCGTTTTCGTACCAGCCAGAACTCCAGGTAAATGTATTCAGGTAATAATTAGGAGCATCCACAATAGTTTGGTTGGGCTGACCATCGGCAGTAACTCCTTCGAGTAAAACCCCATCGTGGTATACTTTGGCCCCGTTTGGCGCCGCGCTGTTATGATCCGGTAAAAGTACTTTTTGGTTGTTATTTGCGGCATCAAGGTAATACGGGAGTCCCCCATTTTCAGCATCGCGGTATTGCATGGTTTCCTCGTACAAACCAGCGCCCTTGCCGTAAAGTAACGGGGTAGATACTAATTTACCGCCAAAACGGTAATCCACCAATACGTTTAACGATAAATTCTTATAAGAAAACGTGTTGGTTAAACCCCCGATAACTTTGGGTAAGGTATTGCCCACTTTAACGTAGTCGGTACTGAAGGTATAGTATCCGCCTTCGTCAATGATATAATTTCCATTGGCGTCGGTAGCCCGCGGATGCACGTAGATGTTACCTAAAGATTCGCCCACTTCGGCGTACATTCTAACGGCACCTCCGTCGCCATCGTAATAAGTCAAGCGATCCAGGCCGGGCATTAATTTCTGAACTTTGGTCCGGTTTATGGCAAAGTTTAATTGAGCATCCCAACGGAATGCTTTAGAAACCGGAGTGGCATTTAAGCCTAATTCCCATCCGTAGCTGCGGAGTTCTCCTAAATTAGATAACACGTTGCTGGCTCCTGTGCTGGTAGGCAGTTGCATCTGAATAATCTGGTCGATCATCCGGTTGGTGTAATAAGTTAAGTCGATCCCGAATTTATTATTCAGGATACGGGTCTCTAAACCAAATTCCAATTCCCGTTTTTCTTCGGGGCGGATGTTGTTATTGCCGTAGGAACTTTTAGCACTTAATACAGGTACGCCCCCGCCCCCGTACTGAATGGTATTTTGGTCGTAGGCAATATTAGCGGCGTAGATTTCCGGAGCGTTGGCCACCACGCCGTAGCCGGCCCGTATTTTACCGAAACTTAAAAAAGCTGGTAATTGCAAGGCCTGGGTAAATACAAAGCTACCGTTTACCGATGGGTAAAAATAACTATTATTGCCCGGAGCTAACGTAGAAGAATATTCCTTACGAGCGGTACCTTCTAAAAACAAGAAATCTTTGTAGCTAACGTTGGCAATACCCAGGAAAGCGTATTTTAATAATTCTTTGCGCCAGGCAGAGGTTGTGCCAAATGATTTAGAGTTCGCTAAGTTAAACCAGTTTTCAACCACTAAACCACCGTTGGTGCCGGATGTTTGGTACCGTAAAGTTTCTTTCCGGCCCTGAAAACCACCGCTAACCGAAAAATCAAAATCTTCCGAGATCTGGTTAGTATAAGTTAACAGCTCATCGGTATAAAGCACCGAGTACCGGCCGTTGTTGATGCTGTAATTACCGGTGCTGCTGGTACCGTTAAATACCAAGGGATACTCATTAAATTGCTGATTCTCGATGTTGACGCTGGTAAAGTCGTTTCCTACCCGGGCCCGGAATTTTAAATTTTTGGCTACGTTATAGTTCAGCGTAACACTCGAAATTAACCGGTCCTGGTACTCATCTTCGTTGTTTTTAACCTGGCGCCATAAGAAATCCAGGACATCGTAAGCCCGGATGTTGTACTTCAGGGCTTCCTGCGGATTACGCTGCGGTTGATCATACGGCACGTATTTATAACCTTGTGAAGTTTGGTATTTATCTAAATACGCGGACATATCATCGGCGCGGCTAAAAAAACCTCCGTAGTTGGCGGTTATCCGGTTAATTTGTTCTGGGCGGTTATGAACATGGGAGTTCACATAGTTGATAATAACGTCGGTATTAACCTTATCATTCAGTTTTAAATTACTGTTCAGGTTAAATGTGTTACGTTCTAACTTACCACCCCGCTGAATGCCCTCGTTATCTAAACGCGTGAACGAAAAACGATAAGCCGACTTATCCGTTTGATTAGACAAGGCCACGTTTAAAGAAGAATTGTAACCCCGACGGTACAAATCTTTGTAATTATCGGGTTTGGCCGAGTAAGCCCGGGTAGTACCATCCCACCACGGCACCATTTGTCCCTCCATTTTAGGTCCAAACTGGCCGTAAGCCCGAAAATAAGGCCGCTTACTTTCTTTTACCCCATCGCCATCGGTATCTACGGCAATCCAGCCTTCTTCATCGGCCCCGTTAGCCAAGTTGGTCTCCCGGTCGTAACCTGGTCCGTAGGTATTCTGGAAGTCCGGAGAAAAAGCAATTTCTTCGGTATTAAAAACGTAATTTAAATCTACTCCCAATCCTTTGCCCTTGGTACCTTTCTTGGTGGTAATAACAATAACGCCGTTAGCCGCTTCGGAACCATACAAAGCCGAGGCACTCGCGCCTTTCAGGATGCTTAAGGATTCAATATCCGCCGGATTAATATCCAGAATACCGTTTCCCCGGATTTTAGTGTCGCTATAGTAACCATCGTTGTTAAAACGCGTGCTACCTGTTTCGCTGGTGTTCCGGATTACAATACCATCAACCACGTAAATCGGGTTGTTATTGTAATTTAAAGAATTGATTCCCCGAATCTGCACGTTTGCAGCTCCGGTAGCACCGCCGGGCGCGGTGTTAATGCGTACGCCAGGTGCTTTCCCATAAAGGGCCGAGGCAAAATTAGTATTTCCGGCCTGATTGATTTGCTCGGAAGTAACCGTACTGACGGCGTAGCCTAAAGCTTTTTGTTCCCGCTTAATTCCTAAGGCGGTAACCACCACTTCGTTCAGCGATTGGGCATCCGAGGCCAGGCTGGTGTTAAGGGTAGCTTGGTTATTAATGGCAATTTCTTTGGTAACGTAGCCAATAAACGAGAAAACCAAAGTTCCGCTGCCGTTAGGTACTTGCAGAGAATACGTTCCTTCGTTATTAGAAGCAGTACCGGTAGTGGTGCCTTTCAACAATACCGTTACGCCCGGCATGGGTTGTTGGGCCTCGTCGGTGATCCGGCCTTTAACCACGAACTGGGCCCAGCTTACCTGGCAGCACAAGAGTAAAGCCCCGAGAAGATAAAATTTGTAGTTGTTTTTCATATAAAGTATTAGTTAGTGAATGAATAGCCGCACAAAACTTTGTGCGGTAGGTAGAGGAACAGGTATGATTTTTACAATCATAGGGGGAGAGTCCGGTAAAAGGAAATTTGCTAATAAAACACCGCAGCAGCAGCAGAAATTTTTAAAATTACCACTAAGTTTAACTGGTTTTCCGGCAATTTAACCGCCAGCTGTGCTTATTACATGCATCGTAATTGTGTAGCTTAAAACTAGAACAAACAAATCGAAAAACAAAGCATAAATTTTAAAATGTGTGCGCTAACATGGTAGTTGTGTACGCTAACATATAATACGAAATGCTATTTTTGAATGTAATAAGTGAATACATGGTACTTGTTTAGCATTTTCTGATACAAAGAATAATAGCCCCGTGGTTTATCGTGGATATTTTAACATTTTAGCCAGGGTTATAAACCAGGAATTCTATTGAGATTAAAATATATTTAAGGCAGCTTATATATTGTACTGGAAGTCTCCTTAAATTGGGGTTTCTGGCAGCTTTTTAAAAATGGAAAAAAAGAATATTAGAATCAAGGATATTGCGCAGTTAGCGGGGGTTTCCATAGGTACCGTCGACCGGGTATTGCATAACCGCGGCAAAGTTTCGGAAGAAGCTTTGCAGAAAGTACTCAGCACCTTGCGCGAGATTGACTATAAACCTAATTTAATTGCCCGCACCCTGGGTACCAAAAAAGTTTTCCGGATTGCGGTTATTATTCCGGATCCTGCCCAGGACGAATACTGGGCCCAGGCGCACATTGGTATCCGGCACGCTGCCGCCGAATGGGACCAATACGATGTGTACGTGGAAACGCATTTTTTTGACCTGTACCACAAAGAATCCTTTCTGCAACTAACCCAATCGGCGCACCTTACCAAACCCGACGGCATTGTAATTGCGCCCATTTTTTACCACGAGGCCTTGCATTTTCTGCACCAGTGCCAGGCCAGTAAAATACCTTTTGTTATTTTTAATACCAACATCCCGGAAATCCACCCGCTTAGTTTTATCGGGCAGAATTTATTCGACAGTGGCCGGGTAGCCGCCGAATTAATGAGTTTAGGTCAAGATTTACCGGGAACCTTTGCGGTGTTGCACGTAAACGAAGCCAGTGAAAACTCCATCCATTTGCTAGATAAACAACGAGGCTTTGAGCACTTTTTTAAAGTTAAAAACCAGCCGGAATTTAAAACCATGGCGCTGGATATTACCGAAACCGAAGAAGCGAAGTTATTAAAGCAAGTACAGGGCCTGTTGAAAGACAATCAGCTAAAAGGAATTTTTGTAACTACTTCTAAAGGTACTTCTACCATTGCCGGTATTTTAGAAAAGCTGGGGAATAAAGATTTGCGGCTGATCGGTTATGATTTACTGCCCGAAAATGTTGAGCACTTGCAGGCCGGTACCATCGACTTTCTGATTAATCAAAATTCCAAACACCAGACTTTTCTGGGCATTCAGCACCTGGCCAACTTTTTATTTTTAAAAAAAGAACCACCCGCCCGCAATTTACTGCCCCTGGAAATTATTACCCGTGAAAATGTAAATTCTTATTTGGGTTCGGCTTTGCCCCAAACCTGAGGCCGTGGCCCCAAATATTATTTTGTTATTTTTAAAGTACCAATAGCCGCCGCGTATTTTCGGTTTAAACTATCCTGCACAATAATCATGGCTTCTTCGTTTTGCCGGATGGCTTTGGTGATGGGTGCCGAAGCAAAAAGATAAAAATAATCTTTCGGCATTTTCACGATGTACTCCGATGAAACTACTTTATTGGCTTTATCGATGGTGGTTTTATGCAAATACGGTTGGGCATTTACTTGCCGGTTGGCAAAGCCCGCATTTTTAATTTTCACGGTATCTTCTAAACTGATAACGCTGCCCACCGCCGTGTAGAGCACCTGATCGGGATTATCGGCTCCGCCGCTGTAAAACAATATTTTTTGCGGGGTTTGCGCCGTGAGCATGGCTGCGTATTTATTAAATCTTTTATTAGCGGAACGTTGTAAAGAGGCGGTATGCCGTAGGGGCGATTTACTTTCGGGTAATACAATGGAAAGCGGAATGTCCGCATTCGTGTATTGGTTGGTAGTTAAGAATTGGTTAGTTGTGCAACCCAGTAGTCCGAAAAAGCAAAACACACTCGTAAAAAGCAGCTTCATAATTCTTAATTATTTATTTAGTACGCGTACGCAAGATTAGCCGAATAGATTTACCAGGCCCCAGAAGATTTTACGCGGGAAGCCATTAACAAATCTGGCTTTTTAATGCGGAGGCTTCCACCACTTTTTTTAGTTGTTAGAAAAAACTGGGAAAAGCCGCTTTTGGGCTGTTCTAGTAAGCTCCTGGATCTGAATAGGCTAAAATGGATAAGCCGTTGATAGCCGGTTCGTTCGGGTGGTACCCGTAAAATTAATACTGCTGCATCTGCTAAAGGCTACTCCGGAAAATAAAAAAAGCCAAGTACTTCCGTTACGAATTTTGCAGGATAGAGCAGGACAGTTTCTTTTTTCAAAAAAACTACATTTCCCAGTACCGTAAAGCTTAATTTTTAAAATTTTAAAATTTTTAGTGCTCCCTAGTTAAAAACATTCTGGTGGATGTACGGGAAAGCAGGGCATTGCTAGAAAAATTTAATAATAGTTTACACAACCATTAACCGTTAATTAAACAGTACATTCCTCTATGCAGGTTATTCTGGGACTTTTCTACCATTTTATCGGGGGTTTTGCCTCCGGCAGTTTTTACATACCGTTTAAAAAAGTAAAGCAATGGGCCTGGGAAAGTTACTGGCTGGTAGGCGGCATTTTTTCGTGGTTAATTGTGCCACCGCTCGGCGCGGCGCTAACGGCCCCTGGTTACCTGGCCACGCTCACCCGCACGCCCCTATCTACGCTTTTTTATACCTACTTAATGGGTTTGCTCTGGGGTATTGGGGGCTTAACTTTTGGGTTAACCATGCGGTATTTGGGTTTATCGTTGGGCATGGCCATCGTGCTGGGTTTTTGTGCAGCTTTCGGTACGCTGATTCCCCCCATTTTTTACGAGTTTTTTGGCCGGTCGGGTAATGCCAAAACCATCTCGGAATTGCTCAGCACTACTTCCGGGTTGATTATTTTTGCCGGCGTGTTATTGTGTTTGGCCGGCATTGCTATTTGCGGCAAAGCAGGTACCTTAAAAGAACAGGAATTATCGGCCGAACAAAAAACCGAAAACATTAAAGAATTCAACTTCCCGAAAGGCATTCTGGTAGCCATCTTTTCCGGGGTGCTCAGTGCGTTTATGTCGTTTGGCTACGAAACCGGCAAGCCCATTGCCGAGGCTACCGTGGCTCGGGGCATTGATCCGTTGTGGCAGAATAATCCCACTTTGGTCGTTATTTTACTGGGTGGCTTAACTACTAACCTGATCTGGTGTGTTTATTTAAATTTTAAAAATAAAACCGGTGGCGACTACACCAACACCGCGGCCCCGCTCGCCCGGAATTACTTTTTCTCAGCCCTAGCGGGTACCACCTGGTATTTGCAGTTCTTTTTCTACGGCATGGGCGAAAGTCTTTTTTCGGCCAACGGCCTGGGTTTTAGTAGCTGGACCTTACACATGGCATTTATTATTATTGTGAGCAATATCTGGGGTATTTACTTTAACGAATGGAAGGGAGCCAGTCCGCGAACCATGCGCGTTATTGTTCTGGGCATTATTACCGTAATTGTTTCTACCATGGTGGTAGGTTATGGCAATTACTTGGCCGCTTAAGGGATTATTTACTAGTATCTCGGGCAGATTTTTACTAGCTTAAACGGGCTGGAAAATGACCGCAAAAACGACAGGATAGCACAGGATGGGGCCTACAAGCAATATATTTACATTTGATAAGGACAAAAATTGGCGCGGCGCAGGATACGTATGTTTAACTTTTTACGCGCTTTCTTTTTACTGCCCGCGTACGATTACTAACTTTTACCTACCAAACTATTTTTAGCATTAAAAAACTTAAACATAATCGGATATGGATAATGCGACCGCAACTACTACATTTAAATACGTAAGTTATCTCTGGGACGAGCAAGTGGCCAATTCTTTAAAAGATGATGAGGTGGCTCTTCTGATTTATCGTTCTAACTTGTTAGGGGCCGATTTACGCTTAACCAATTACGCCGGCGGCAATACCAGCTGCAAAGTAGATATGCCCGATCCCTTAACCGGCCAGGACGTGGAAGTAATGTGGGTAAAAGGTTCGGGCGGCGACCTGGGTACTTTAAAAAAGAGTGGTTTAGCGGCCTTGTACGTAGATAAACTGCATAGTTTAAAAAACCGGTACCGCGGTCTGGCTTACGAAGACGAAATGGTAGCCTTATTTAACCATTGCATTTACGATCTGGATTCCAAAGCGCCTTCCATCGATACACCTTTACACGCCTTTTTACCTTTTAAGCACATCGACCATTTGCACCCCGATGCCATTATTGCCATTGCGGCGGCGAAAAATGGTGAGCAAATTACCCGTGAGTTGTTCGGCGGCAAAGTAGCCTGGGTGCCGTGGCAACGGCCGGGTTTCGATTTAGGTTTGCAAATGGAAAAAGCAGTACAGGACAATCCGGGCATTACCGGTATTATTCTGGGTAGCCATGGTTTATTTACCTGGGGCGACACAGCTTACGAAAGTTACATCAACACCTTAGAAACCATTGAAAAAGCCTCGGAATACCTGCAAAAAAATTACGGTAAAACCCGGGCGGTGTTTGGCGGAGCCCGGATTCAATCTTTACCCGCCGCAGAACGATTAGCGAAAGCCAGTGAAATGATTCCGGTGCTCCGGGGCTTGTGCTCCAGCCAAAACCGCATGATCGGGCATTTTACCGACGATGAACGCGTGCTGGAATACAGCAACAGTAATGATTTAGCTAAACTAGCTCCCCTGGGTACCAGTTGCCCCGATCACTTTTTACGGACCAAAATCCGGCCTTTGGTATTAGACTTAACGCCCGAGGCGGACATCTCCGATGCCGAAAATTTAAAAAAACAGCTTTCCGATCAGTTTGAAGCTTACCGGGCCGATTATACCGGTTATTACGAGCGCAGCAAACACCCGAATAGTCCCGCCGTGCGCGATGCCAATCCGGTGATTATTATTTACCCGGGAGTTGGCATGTTTTCTTTCGCCAAAGACAAGCAAACGGCCCGCGTTGCCAGCGAATTTTACATAAACGCCATTAACGTCATGCGGGGAGCCGAGGCTATTTCGGAGTACCAGGGTTTACCGGAGCAAGAAGCGTTTGACATTGAATACTGGCTTTTGGAAGAAGCCAAGCTGCAACGCATGCCCAAAGAAAAACCTTTGTCGCGCAAGATTGCATTAATCACGGGCGGTAGCGGGGGCATTGGTAAAGCCATTGCTGATAAACTGGCTCAGGAAGGCGCCTGCGTGGTAATGGTAGATATGCGCGAAAATGATATTCAGGAAGCGCAAACCGAGTTTAATAAAAAATTTGGCCGGGACACCGCCGCCACCGCCGTAGTTGACGTGACGAGTTCCCAAGCCATTGCCAATGCTTTCAAAACCGCAAACCTGGCTTTTGGCGGCGTAGATATTGTGGTAAACTGCGCGGGTTTATCTATTTCTAAACCCATGATGGATACTACCGAGGCGGACTATGATATTTTGCAGGATGTACTGGTAAAAGGGCAGTTTTTGGTATCGCAGCAAGGAGTTAAGATCATGCGCAAGCAGCAATTGGGGGGTGATATTGTAAATATTGTAAGTAAAAACGCCTTGGTATCCGGACCCAACAACATTGCCTACGGCACGGCGAAAGCCGCCCAGTTACACATGTCGCGCTTAATGGCCGCCGAACTCGGGCCGGACAAAATCAGGGTAAACGTGGTTAATCCGGATGCGGTAATCCGGGGTAGCAAAATCTGGGAAAGCGGCTGGGCCGAAGGTCGGGCTAAAGCTTACGGTATTTCCGTAGCCGAATTACCCGCTTACTACGCCAAACGCACCGTACTCAACGAAGAACTGCTGGCCGAAGATATGGCCAATGCCGTGTTTTTATACGTGGGTGGCTTACTAAATAAGAGTACCGGCAACGTGATCAACGTGGACGGTGGTGTACCCGCCGCATTCGTTCGGTAATAGTGCTTAGTTGCAGAAAAAATAAAATGTTAAATTATAAGTTATGCTACATCACTATTTCTTTACTTTCCATAGCACTATTGGCTTATGATTTCTTTGTAACGGATGTATTTAACTTTGAATTTAAGTACCTGCTGGCAATTGGTCTATTATTGATTTTTAATAGAGTAAGGCTTTTTAGAAGGAATATTCTTTCTCTCGTATGGCTTTGGCTTTCAATTAATGGAATACTAATAACAGGCGTACTTTTTAATTTCCGGATTATAGCCTTAACTTCTTTTGGTTATAGCTTTGCTGGCAGCCAACAACCTACTATTTTGCAAGTTGCTTTTTTGACTAATTCTTTATTCTTGATAATGATATTTTATGATTCGATACGATTAATAATGAATAAAAAAGCTAAATCCGGCAACTTTTAAACATTAGCTCTGCTACTATTTATCTAAGTACAATTGATACTATAAATACCAAATGGCGCGAGCGTCCACGCTCGTGTCTACTATTGGGGAGGCCTCTGGCCGGGCAAACGGATTTACTTTGGAACGAAGCAATTTCAGTCACATTCCTACCACCCAGAGGCCGGACGATACGCATCACGAGCGAAGACGCTCGCGATATAACCTTTAACTATTTATCCATTTTTTATCAAATGCCTAACAAAAAGAAATGATCCTAGATAAATCTCTGATTGACCAACACAACGAGACTTTAGCTTCGGCGCAGCAAAAGAAATTTGATTTTCTGCAAAGTAGTTTACAGGACGAAGGTCATGATGTTGCCGCTATTCTGGAGCAATTGGCAGCTTTTCAAATTGCCATTCCGAGTTGGGCATTGGGCACCGGCGGCACCCGCTTTGGGCGGTTTGCCGGCGGCGGTGAGCCTCGCAGCCTCGAAGAAAAACTGGAAGACGTGGGTTTACTGCACGCCCTCAATCAATCCAGCGGGGCTATTTCGCTGCACATTCCCTGGGATATTCCGCAAAATGCGGTGGCCATTAAGCAACTGGCGGCTTCGTTCGATTTACAGTTTGATGCGGTAAATTCCAATACGTTTCAGGACCAAAGCGAGCAGGATTATTCCTATAAGTTTGGCTCTTTAGCGCACACCGATAAGCACGTGCGTGACCAGGCCATAGCGCATAATCTGGAAGTAATTAAACACGGTGTGGATTTAGGTTCCAAGGCTTTAACCATTTGGTTATCCGATGGTACCGATTTTCCGGGGCAGCAAAACTTCCGGCGAGCCTTTAACCGTACCCTGGATTCTTTTCACCAGATTTACGAAGCTTTACCCGCAGATTGGAAAGTTTTTATTGAATACAAACCCTACGAACCGCACTTTTACTCCACCGTGGTGGCCGATTGGGGCACTTCCCTTTTGTTCTGCCAAAAACTCGGTGAAAAAGCCTTGGGTCTGGTAGATTTAGGGCACCACTTGCCCAACACCAATATCGAGCAAATTGTCTCGCGGTTTTTAATGGAAGGCAAGCTGGGCGGTTTTCATTTTAACGATTCGAAATACGGCGACGATGATTTAACCGTGGGCGCCATGCGGCCTTTTCAGCTTTTTTTAATTTTTAACGAATTAGTGGAAGGCATGACTAGTTCCGAAGTAAAAAATCCGGCGCTGAGTTGGATGATTGACGCGAGCCACAATGTAAAAGACCCCCTGGAAGATTTACTGCAATCGGTGGAAGCCATAAAAATAGCGTACGCCCAAGCTTTAATCATCGACCGTAAAGCCTTGGAAAAAGCGCAGGAGCAAAACGATGCCACCCAAGCTCAGGAAATATTACAACAAGCTTACCGGACTGATGTTCGCCCTTTGCTGGCGCAGGTCCGCCTGGACTACGGTGCTGCCATTCAGCCCTTAGCTTTTTACCGCGAACAAAAAATCCGGCAGAAATTGATAAAACAACGGGGCGCTAAAACCTACACCACCGGGTTGTAGGTTGCAGGTTCCAAGTTGCAGGTTGCCAATTAAACTTTAATCTAAATACAATTTTGATCTAAATACAATCACAATAAAATCACAGCAGTTGTCATTCAGGAGGAAACTATTTTGCTATGAAGCAATAACATAAATTAAAAAAGTAGTCAATTTTTAAATTTTCCTGATTCCTTACTTATTCAAATATCATTTATCACCTATAATAAACCCTATTTAACTCCTAACTTATAACTCTAAACTCTTCACTCTAAACTCTCAAAAAATGGTTTCTTGCGTAGCGGTGTTTGATATTGGAAAAACCAACAAAAAATGCGTTCTGTTTGATCAGGAGTACCATATTGTACACGAAATTGAAACCCGCTTTTCCGAAGTTACCGATGATGACGGCGACGCGAGCGAAGATTTACCCGCCTTAACCAATTGGCTGGCAGAAACCTGGCAAATCTTGCAAACTAACGCCCAATTTGATATCCGGGGGCTAAATTTTACCACTTACGGGGCCAGCTTTGTGCATTTAAATGCGCAAAATAAACCGGCTACGCCCCTGTATAATTATTTAAAATCGTTTCCCGAAGACATTGATCAGCAATTTCACGCGCAGTATGGCTCTAAGCTGGCGTTTTCGGCGGTAACGGCCTCCCCTGATTTAGGCATGCTAAATTCGGGTTTGCAAATTTATTGGCTCAAATACAAGAAACCGGAATTGTTCCGGCAGATAAAAACGTCCTTGCATTTACCCCAGTACTGCGCTTTTTTGTTTTCCGGTCAACGGGTATCCGAATATACCAGTATTGGTTGTCACACTGGTTTGTGGGATTTCACCCGAAATCAGTATCATAATTGGGTTTACCAGGAAGATATCATTCCTCGATTGCCTCCCATTACGGATCATACTACTACCTTCAGCATTCGTTTTCGGGAAAACCGAATTCCGGTAGGCATTGGTTTGCACGATAGTTCTGCCGCTTTAATTCCGTACCTAAAAAAATACCAAGAACCTTTCTTGTTACTTTCCACCGGCACCTGGGGTATAACTTTAAATCCGTTTGCGCAAGAGCCCTTAACCGAAGAAATGCTGCAACAAGATTGCTTGAATTATTTAACCTACGACGGCAACCCGGTCCGCGCTTCCCGGGTGTTTATCGGTAACGAACACGAAGTACAAACCAAAAAACTCGCGGCCCATTTTAACAAACCGCTCGATTTTTTTAAAAAAGTTACTTACCAACCCGAGCTTATGCGCCAACCCGCCGCGGCGGGTCAGGTAGAGGAGCCGAGCCGCCATTCGGGTACAAAGGTAAACTACCAAACCCCCAAAGAATTTGATTACCAACTTTACCCATCCTACGAAGAAGCCTACCACGCCTTACTAAACCAGATTATAGAACCCCAGATTAAAGCCATTCACCTGGCCAGTGAGTACCGCATTGCCAGTTTTACAAAGCTTTTAGTAGACGGTGGTTTCTGCAAAAATCAGATTTTCATGAATTTGCTTCAGGCCGCCTTTCCCAACCTGCAAATATTTATTTCGGAAGATTCGCAAGGCACCGCCCTGGGGGCCGCCATGGTCCTAAATGTTTGGTAGAAGCACTATGCACCCCGTTTTAAACTTAACTTTCCCGTAACCGGCAGTGTCCTGCTCTATCCTGTAAACCCAGTATAATTTCGGAAAAAATTGGCCAGGCACAATCCTGTTTTAAAACTAGCGGGCAAATTTTTAGGATTAAAATTAGCCCGGTGCCCGAGGTTTGCCAGCTACTCTTCAATTAGTTTTTCTTTTGACAATATTCCCCAAATTTTTGATTTAAGGCTTCTTTTCAAATTGCTTCATTATAGATTTTAGAATTTACTTACATAATCGATTGTAAATCCTGGATTTTTTAAAAATTACCGGATTTAGAGCCACTATCTTGGGTATTTGCGGTAACTAATTCATACCCCTGAAAAGATAATTCCCTATTCCTTCCGCTTTACTCTCCTCCGGATTGGGTTGTGAGGTTAACTGGGCTCTTTTATCCGGAACCGCCTATGCCCAATTTAGGTCGTTGATGTAAATCTCGGTAAATGCCCAGGCACGTAAAATTCCTGAAATCAAGTTCTAAACAGCCTTACTTCCAGGATCAGGCATTTTTAAAAAGTTAAAAAATTAAAAACTATCTTTTTAAAATTATAGGTTAAGTATACCATATACAAACTGCTTTCTTAGCAAAACTTCCCAAATTATAAAATTTTCAAAATTCTACCTTACTGGCCCGGACACAGCAGGATAGTCTGGTATTTAATAGCCGGTAAATTTAAAATTATTAAAAATAACAGCGCACGCTTTTTTAACGAGTAATAATGTCTACGTGTTATCTACCTAACAAGCATACTTTACGCATTTACCTCATTTCTCCACTTTTAAAAACAAGCAGATGAAACACAAATTACTTAAAACGATGCAGTTGATTGGAATGCTGCATCTAGTATTTCTATCGCTTACCAACGCCTGGGCGCAAAGTGTACCCATTACCGGAAAAGTATCCGGCAACAATGGGGAAGGCTTACCGGGAGTTACAGTTTTATTAAAAGGCACTTCCACCGGCACCGCCACCGATGCAAACGGGAGCTATGCTTTAACCGTACCTAATGCTACCGGAACCTTAGTAATTTCTTTTATCGGGTATATTACCCAGGAAGTAGCTATTAATAACCGCAGTACCATTAACGTCACCCTGGCTCCTGATACCAAAGCGCTGGAAGAAGTAGTAGTGGTGGGCTACGGCAGTCAGCTTAAAAAAGAAGTAACCGGGGCGGTGCAAACCGTAACCGCCAAAGAAATTAAAGACATTCCGGTTTCGCAGGTAACGCAAAAATTGCAGGGCCGGGTGGCTGGCGTACAAATTACCCAGGCAACTGGTAAACCCGGTCAGGGAATTTCGGTGCGTATTCGCGGCCAATTATCGGTTTCGGGCGGCAGCGACCCCTTGTACGTAGTAGATGGTTTCCCGATAACCGGCGGTATTGGTACTTTAAACCCCGACGAGATTGAAGATATTTCGATTTTAAAAGATGCCGCTTCTACGTCGTTGTACGGCTCGCGGGCGGCAAACGGAGTGGTTTTAATCACTACCAAAAGAGGCAAAAGCGGCGAAACCAACGTGAGTTTTAATTCTTTTGTCGGGATTCAACAGGTACCACAGCGGGGTCGCATCGAAATGATGAACGCCGAAGAATTTGCCCAATTTAAAAAAGAATATTACGAAGACGAAGGCAAAACCGTACCCGAAGTTTTTCAGAATCCGGCGCAGTACGCAGGCAAAAACAACGACTGGTACGACGCTTTATTACGCACGGCGCCTATCCAAAGCTATAACTTAACCATTACCTCCAACAAAGAAAAAGTAAATACCGCGGTGGTGGCCGGCGTATTTAACCAGCAAGGCGTAGTGCTGAATAACGCATACAAAAGATACTCTTTACGGGTAAACACCGATTACGAAGTATCAGAAAAGGTGCGCCTGGGCTTTAACCTGGCGCCATCTTACATTTTCGATAATACGCCCCGCACCGACGGCGACCGGGGCACCGGTATTTTATTTAATGCCCTGCATACCTGGCCGATAATGCCCATTCGCGACGAAAATGGAGAGTTAACCAAAGTCAATCGTTTCCCGTCCAACACCGGTAACATTTTCGACTACCCGAACTGGGTGCGGGCCGCCGAAGAACTAACCAATGAAAGCCGCAACGTCAACTTGCTGGGCAATACCTACATTCAGTTTAAACCTTTCAAAGATTTAGTTTTAAAATCTACCTTTAACGCGGAGTTATACAGTTCTAAATTTTTATTTTTTAATCCATCCACCGCTACCAGCGCCATTAATACCCCCATACCTACAACGGCCGTATCCATCCGCAATAACCTGCAGGTTTTTACCTGGCTGAACGAGAACCTGGCTACGTATTCTAAAAAATTCAACGATCATAGTTTTGAATTGCTGGCCGGTTATACCAATCAACGGTTCCAGTTCGATGGCAGCCGCATTCAGGCCGACACCTACGCCAACGACCAGCTTCCTACCATTCAGGGGGCTCTGAACATTAACCGCGCGGGTACCAGCAACGACGTGCAGGAATGGAGTTTATCTTCGGTATTATCGCGGCTAACGTATAATTTTAAAGGTAAATACTTGTTTACGGCCGCCGTCCGGAGCGATGGCTCGTCGCGGTTTGGTTCCCAGAACCGTTGGGGAACTTTTCCTTCGGCTTCGGTAGGTTGGGTAATCTCGGATGAAGAATTTTTAAAAAATATTCCCAAAATATCTTTTGCCAAGGTGCGGGCCAGTTATGGCGTAACCGGTAATAATAATATTGGTAATTACACCCCTTATGCACTTATCAGTAATACCTACAATAATACAAGTTTAAATGCCGCTTTCGGCGATAAGGTAACCCCTGGTGCCGCGGTAATTTCTTTAGCAAATCCCAACCTAAGCTGGGAAACTACCAAACAGTTTGATGCGGGCTTGGATCTGGGCCTTTTTAACGACCGTATTACTTTTATGTATGATTTCTACAAAAAGAAAACCACCAATTTATTATACAGCGTGCAGGTTGCCCAGGAATCCGGGTTTACCAATTACAACGATAACATCGGTGAAATCAACTTCTGGGGCCATGAATTTGCCATTAATACCCGTAACACCGAAGGCAAACTGATCTGGACCACTAATGCCAATATTTCTTTTAACCGCAACAAGGTAATTGCCCTCGCCGAAGGCATTGACCGGGTTTATGGCACCTTCCACATCACCAAAGTAGGCGAGCCCTTCGGCCAGTTTTACGGCTTGATTAAAGAAGGGCTTTACATGAACCAGGAAGATCTCAATAATTCGCCTCAGGTTCCGGGCCGCTCCACCGTGGGTAGTATTAAGTTAAAAGATCTTAACGGCGACGGCATTATCACCAACGGCGGCGACAACGACGACCGTACCATCATAGGCAATCCTTTTCCGGACTTTACGTATGGCATCACCAACAATTTGCAATACGGCAAGTTTGATTTTTCCATTGTGGGTTCCGGTTCGCACGGCAACGATCTATTGGTGCGCCATCTATACAGTACCGCCAACCTGGATGGGGTGTTTAACATGGTGAAAGGAGTAACCAATCGTTTCCGGTCGCCGGAAAATCCGGGGAAAGGTGTTTTTGGTACTACGGTAGGCGGCGGCAATGTTACCGGCATCGAACGGGACTGGATGAGTACCCACTTTATTCAGGATGCTTCTTTCTTTACCATTAAAAACATCACCTTGGGCTATACCCTGGGAGCGCTCAAAAATGTATTTCGTTCTGCCCGCTTGTATACTTCCATCCAACAAGCATATGTATTTACGAAATATACCGGCGGGCCTAATCCGGAAACCAGCGGTAACGGGGCCGGCGATGGCAACGGCGGTAATTTAAGCCAGGGCATTGACTTCTCTAATTACCCCGTGCCCCGCACCTATACCATTGGTATTAATGTAAATTTTTAAAAAGAGCCAAGAAGCCTCTCCCCTAACCCCTCTCCGGTGGAGAGGGGAATTAAAGTTCACATTTCTAACCCTATAGATGGCTTGGAGCAAACTCCTTAACATACACTCCCTCTCTACCGGAGAAGGGGCAGGGGGTGAGGCCTTACAAAAGATTGTTTTTATAGATATTCTAAACTTTAGAAATAGAATGAAAAAGTTAATCCTATATACCTTATTTACCGGTACTTTGCTTACTAGTTGCAAAGATGATTTTCTAACTATTGTTCCGGAAACGCAGTTGAGTTCGGCCATCTTTTTTACCAAAGAAGCCGATTTTCAACAAGCCGTGAATGCTGCTTACGTTCCCCTGCGCACCATCTTTAACGACCGGGCCTGGTTACTAAGCGAAATGCACTCCGATAACACGTATTACGCTCGTAATCCGCTTTTTGGGGCTACCGAGCAACAGGAAGACCTGGCAGATTTTGCCTTACCCACGGCTAATGGGGTTACTTCTAATACGCACGTGCTTAACCAATACCGGCAGGATTATTTACTAATTTCCCGGGCCAACCAGGTATTAGCCACCATTGATAACGTGGATTTTGCTGCCGAATCAAAGAATAATTTAAAAGGCCAAGCCTTGTTTTTGCGGGCTTTTGCTTATTTTGAACTCGTTCGTTACTTCCAAAAGGTGCCTTTGCATTTAACGCCGGTAGCCAACCGCGAAGAAGCCGCTTTACCTTTAGCCTCGGAAGAAGAATTATATAACCAAATTATTAAAGATGCCACCGAAGCCGCCACTTTATTGCTACCTAAATCCAAGCAGGAAGCCGGCCGGGCCACCTCCGGCGCCGCCCGTACTTTACTGGCCAACGTGTACATCGTGCAGAAAAAGTGGGCCGAAGCCGAAACCGTTCTGCGGGAAGTAGTAAACAGCAACGAGTACGCTCTTATTCCCAATTACGCCGATGTTTTTTCTACTTCCACGGGTAATAAAAATAATAAAGAGTCGGTATTTGAAGTTCAGTTTTTGGAGGGCTCCGCCGGTTTAAACGGCAACTTTATTTATCAGTTTATGCCCCGCGACATTACCGCGGCGGAACTAGGCGCTATTACCGGAGTTTCCAATCCGCAGCCGCTTAGCGGCGAAGGCAACAATATTCCGACCCCCGACATTATTGCGGCTTACGAACCCGGTGACACCCGCAAAGAAGCTTCGATTGGTTATGTTACTCTCAGCGGCGGCCCGCGGGCGAAGGAAGCCTACCCGTACATAAAAAAATACGCCAAAACGCACGCTTTATTCAATAATACCGGTACTAATTGGCCGGTTTATCGTTATTCCGAAGTTTTACTGTTTTTAGCCGAAGCTCTAAACGAACAAGGAAAATCCGGCGAGGCGGCTACCTTCCTGAATCAGGTTCGTACCCGGGCTGGTTTGGGCGAAGCTACCGGCGATTTATGGGAGGCTATTTACCAGGAACGGCGCGTAGAACTCGCATTTGAAAACAAACGCTGGTTCGATCTCGTGCGCACGGGCCGGGCTATTGAAACAATCACGGCTTACGGCAGCCGCATTAAAGCCAATCCGCAAGCTTATTATTATCCCAATGACCGTTCGCCCCGTGGCCATGCTTTTAGCAATATTACCTTATACTATCCATTACCAGCCGATGAAGCGGCTTTAAGCCCTTATTTTTAAAATTTTTATATTTTTGTGTCGAAACAAAGCAACAAAATGAGATTATTTCATTTTGTTGCTTTGTTTCGTAAAATCTAATGCCTGCCGGTCCAAGTGGCTTAATCGTTTAAATGGATTTCCGGATTTTATTTTTATTTATTAAGTATTCTTCCTAGTTTATAAGCCTATTAACCAAAACGGAAAATTGACACGCTTTCCCTGGCATCAAAAAATTTCGAACTTTGCCCAATTGGGCGGCATTGAGACAGCTGTCCTGGATAATGGACCGGGCCGCGGCACCCGCATTGCCTGGATTAATACCGGCACCGGCTTGCGGTACAAAGTAGTGCTGGACCGGGCCATGGACATTGCCGATGCCTTTTTTAATCAGCACAGTTTAGCCTGGCTGAGTCATTCGGGTGTTACATCGCCGGAACCATTCTCGAACCACGGATTGGAATGGCTCCGTACCTTTGGCGGGGGCTTGGTAACTACCTGTGGCTTATCGCACGTGGGCGGCCCCGAAAACAGTGCAACCGGCGAACTAGGCTTACACGGTCAAATCAGTAATATTCCCGCCGCAATAGAATCCATCGTGCAACCTGATCCTTTAGCCGGCCAAATGGAAATGCGGATTACCGGCCGCATGAAACAAACCCAGGTGCTAGGCCCTAGCCTGGAACTGAAACGCACCATTAGTAGCACCTTGGGTCAGGCCAAAATTAAAATTCAGGATGAAGTCATAAACCGTGGCAATAAACCCGCGCCGCACATGTTGTTGTACCATTGTAATTTTGGCTGGCCCCTGGTAGATGAAGGTACCGAAATTATCTGGTCGGGCAGTTGGGAATCGCCGGGAGAAGTTACCCCGAGCAAAATCTTCCGGGAAGGTAATAATTTTAAAAAATGCTCCCCTCCCATCGATGCCCACGCGGGCACCGGCGAAGAAGTAGCTTTTATTCAGATTAACCCCGATGCCGATGGTATTTGCACTGTTGGTTTACATAATCCAGATCTGGCAGTTGCCCTGGCTTTACGTTTTCCGAAGAAACAATTACCCTGGTTCACCAATTGGCAACACTGGGGCAAAAACGAATATGTTACCGGCCTGGAACCGGGCACGCATCCGCCCATTGGTCAAACCAAGGCGCAGGAACAAAACACCCTTCTTTACTTAGAACCCGGCGAAACCCGCCCATACAACCTGGAAATCGAGGTTTTAACCACCGCCGAATCTATTGCCTTATTCATACAAAATAATCAAGCTTAAATAATTAACTTTTAATGGAAACTAAGGAAAAAACAAGTTTAGCCCAAAAAGCATTAGAGCAAGGAAAAGGCATTTTACGCTTGGCGCCCACTTGGGTACCCCGGTCGTTTTGCGTACCTGGTCGCCGCATAAAACTGCACCCCGATGATTATTACGTCCTCGGCGGCGAACGCGGCGGCATTGATGAACGGTGGTTATCGTCTACTACCCCGGCTAAAAACGGTCCGCTTACCGGCGAAAACGAAGGCTTAAGTGCCATAGTTTTGCATGATGGCGCGCAGGAGCAGCAAATTTTGTTGAAAGATGCCATCGACGAGTTAAAAGGCGAAATTATTGGCGAGCGCCTCTGGAACGAATACCAAGCCTGGCCCATGTATTCTAAATTTTTCGATAACATGGGACCGCTCCCCCACCACATTCACCACAGCGACGAGTACGCCGCCATGGTGGGCCAGTTAGGCAAACCCGAAGCTTATTATTTCCCGCCGCAGCTTAATAACCACGGCGGCGATTTTCCTTATACTTTCTTCGGCATTGCCCCGGGAACTACCAAAGAGCAAATTAAAGAATGCCTGCAAAACTTTACCAAAGGCGATAATAAATTAACTAACTATTCCTCGGCGTACCGCCTGGAACCCGGCACGGGTTGGGATGTACCGCCCGGCATTTTACACGCTCCCGGCAGCTTATGCACCTACGAGCCCCAGAAAGCATCCGACATTTTTGCCATGTACCAATCGTTGGTAAACGAAGCTATTATCCCGGAAGAACTCTTGTGGAACGGTACGCCCGAAGACCGCAAAGGTGACTACGACTTATTAGTAGAAGTTATTGATTGGGAAGCCAACGTGGACCCGAATTTTATGCAGAACCACTTCATGCGCCCAAAACCGGTGCGTGATGCAGCCGAAATGCAAGCCGAAGGGTATATTGAAAACTGGATCTGTTACAAAAACGAAGCCTACAGCGCCAAAGAACTAACCGTGTTACCCGGCCAAACCGTTACCATTAAAGACAGCGCGGCTTACGGCTTAATTGTGCTGCAGGGTCACGGCAAAATGGGCGTCTGGGACATTGAAACGCCCGCTTTAATCCGCTACGGCCAATTAACCAACGACGAATTTTTCGTAACCGAAAAAGCCGCTCTGGAAGGTGTTACCATTAGCAATCCTTCCACTTCCGACCCGATTGTGATGCTGAAACACTTTGGCCCGAATAATCCGGATTTGGTTTTGTAGAAGTTAGTTTCTAGATACTAGACACTAGATACTAGATTTTAAAAATTATCCCTGACAGTCTTTCCTAGCGCAAGTCTTAGCGTAGCGAGACTTGTGCTAAATAGACAAATGACAAATGCAAGTCTTCAGACTTGCTAATTACTTGCTAATTGCCGCTTTTGGAAGTCTGGAGACTTCCTTATGGTATTAGGTTACAAGCCGCGATTCGCTAATTCTTGCACCAGATTGTGCCATAAATAGAAGTAGCTTGCATGGTAGGTAATGCCGCATCTCCTTCCCTGTTTTTAGGGAAGGTGCCCGGAGGGCGGAAGGGTAATACACCGCCCAAGCTATGCCAACAAGTAACGATAGGTGTAAAAAATCAAAAATTTATAAAAATAGCCTTATGAACCAGAATAATTTTCCAAAACTCCACAACGCTACCTGGCCCGGCCTGGTAGGCAAAGGACCTGATTCGGAACCGGTCATTCCGTTCGATACGATGCTGGAAATGACCGCCGCTGCCGAAGTAGACGGTGTTAAGTTTGATGGCATTGATATTGGCCTCATGGACCCACACCTAAACATCGACAGCACCGACGATGATATTAAACGGCTGGCCGACAAAGTAGGTAATTTAAACCTGAACATCGGCAGCATGGTAGCACCCATCTGGGGCGGACCGGCGATGGGCAGCGAAGCAGACCGGAAGCAATTTGTCGAAAGCGTACGCAAATCCTGCGTGTTCGGCCAGAAATTACGCGACTTGGGCGTGCGGCCTTACGGCGTTATCCGCATCGATTCGGCCAGTTCGCCGCAAAGCTGGGCCGCAGATCCGGTAAATAACTCCAAGTTAATTGTGCAAACGTTTCAGCAAGCCTGCGACGTAGCTGCCGATTTCGGTGAAAAACTAGCTGCCGAAGGAGAAATCTGCTGGGCCGGCATGCACAGCTGGCGCGCCATGATCGAAACCCTGGAAGCCGTAAACCGGCCCAATATGGGCTTTCAGGCCGATATGGCGCACACTTTACTGTACTTAATGGGCTATAACAGCCCCCAAGACCGTATTTTGCCGGAAAACTATGATTGGAGCGACCGGACTCCTTTAACCGAAGGCTTAAAACAACTGACCGCTGCCTTGCGCCCCTGGACCATTGACTTCCACGTGGCGCAAAACGATGGCACCGTGTTTGGCTCCGGCTCCCACGACAAAACCGGCCGCCACTGCCAAGCCCTGGACCCGAATGGTAAATTAAATATTGTGGAAGATGCCGGCCACTGGCTGCGCGACGAAAACGGTAATTTAACGAAAGCCTTCCAGCATATTTGCTGGGATGGGTGCATGTTCCCGAACGACGTTATGAATAAGCAGCAAACCTGGAACGACATCCTGGCTACCTTAATTAAAGTACGGCAAGCCCACGGTTGGTCGGCTCCGGTGCCAGTAAACGCAGAATCTTTAATCGGATAAAAAATATGAGCGATAAAAAAGAATTAAGAATTGGATTGATTGGCGGCGGCTTTATGGGCCGAACGCACACCAACGGTTACAAGCGCGTAGGCGATTTCTTCCCGGAACTCGCCTACCGACCCATTTTAAAAGCCGTGTGTACCCGCAGCCCCGATAAGGTAAAAGCCTTTGCCGAACAATGGGGTTACGAGTCGTACGAAACGGATTGGCGCGCCGTAATTGCCCGCGACGATATAGATGCCATTGATATTTGCACGCCCAACGATACCCACGCCGAAATTGCGATTGCCGCCGCCGCCGCCGGTAAAATGATTTTGTGCGAAAAACCTTTATCCCGCACTTTAGCCGAAGGCCAGCAAATGGTTGATGCTATTCAGCAAGCGGGCGTACCCAATACAGTTTGGTACAATTACCGCCGTCTGCCAGCCGTTACCCTGGCCAAGCAATTAATTGAGGCCGGTAAACTGGGCCGCATCTTTCATTACCGGGCCAACTTTTTGCAGGACTGGACCATTAGCGCCGATGTGCCGCAAGGCGGCACCGGCACCTGGCGCTTAGACGTAGAAGCGGCCGGCTCCGGGGTAACCGGCGATTTGTTGGCGCATTGCATTGATACGGCGCTGTGGCTCAACGGCAGCATTACCGATGTATCGGCGGTTACCGAAACCTTCGTGAAAGAACGAACCCACGCTTTAACCGGCCAGAAACAAAAAGTGGGCATTGATGACGCTTGTATTTTCCATTGTCATTTCGAAAACGGCAGCTTGGGCTTGTTTGAATCCACGCGCTACGCCCGGGGGCACAAGGCTTTGTACACGTTCGAAATAAACGGCGAACACGCTTCGATCCGCTGGGATTTACACGATTTAAACCGCTTGGAATACTTTGATCACCGCGACGAATCCATTGTGCGGGGCTGGCGCTCTATTCACGTAACCGACGGCGACCAGCCGTACATGAACAAATGGTGGGTACCCGGTTTATCTATTGGCTACGAGCACAGTTTTGTGCACCAGGTGGCCGATTTCTTAAAAAGCCTGGAAACGGGCGAGCCTTGCTCCCCTACCTTTGAGGAAGCTCTGGAAACCCAGAAAGTATGTGAAGCCGTTCTGGAATCAGCCGCTACCCGCAGCTGGAAAGAAACGGGTGTGGGCGAATTGGTAAAGTAATTCAAATTCTCATTACAAGGTGGTCAGGGTAAGGAAAAATCCTTTTTTCAGATCCTGACCATTTTTTTAAATTTTTCCTGCTTTTCTTTCGCTAATAGTAGCTGGTAGTTTCCATGGCTGATTAAATGATCTTACTTTGGAGCCTTTTCAAGCCTCCAGGCTCAGGTGCTATCTAGCTTGCTAGCCTCTAGTTTTGCCTCGTGGCCGGCGGGCCCCGTTTGGCTCTTCCGGGCTGTCTAAGCTTGTTTTCCTCCTTACGTCGGAATGCCTGCGGCATCACAACCTTAGAAGGCCCTCCTGAGCCAAACTGGTGTCAGTTACTCTTAGCTGCGCTGATATTCATATACTTCATGAAGTAATACTGTGAAATGTTTAAGTAGTCCCATCCGATGACACGGGCTTACTCCCATAGGCTATGTGAGGAAGTAAATAGAATCAAAGAGACTATTCTAGCTAATTCTAGTGATTGATTGCAGTTAGTAAATATATTTTCCATAACTCTTATTCCAATTTACTGCGCTCAAGAGCCGCAACTAAGAGTAACTGACACCAGTTTGACTCAGGAGCACCTGCTAGGGTTCCGGTGCCCTAAGGCATTCCGTAGCGGAGCGAGGAAAGGAAGAATGAAGCAACAGCGGCATCTCCTCCCCTGTTTTTAGGGGAGGTCCTGGAGGGGGAGGGGTTAACGAGGCCCGTCAACCACGAGGCAAAACTTGAAATATCAAACTAGATAGCACCTGAGCCTGGAGGCTTGAAAAGGCTCCAAAGAACTACGCTTACTATTAAGCATGCACTCTGGAAACTAATAGCTACTATTCGTTAAAATTTAAAAATAACAATTAAATTCAATGGTACTTTTATATAATTCCGCCATTTTACAGTTCTTTTCTACGGCCTTTCCTTAATTTTTTCGTAATAAACCAGATTAAGCTGGTATAAAGTATTATAATAATTCAATGGATTTTTTATTATTTTACATGGCCAGCTTAACTAATTAATTGCAGATAAAAGGAGGTACTAATGACGGAGCGTACGGGAAATAAGGTACCAAATAATGTTACGCATAAAAAAGAATTCCCGGAAGAGCAATTTACTGGCTTTTATTTACCGTTCGAACAGTTTTTAGCGGCCGTTCCGGATTTATATTTGATTCTTTCGCCGGATTTAATAGTACAATCGGCCACTACGGCTTTCTTAAAAGCTACCCACCATCAACTTCAAGATCTAGTCGGAAAGTATTTTTTAGAAGTACTTACTCCTGGTTTATCTCTTTCGAACTCCACAGCGGCCCAGCGGATACAAGCCGCAGTGCAAGAAACAATCTCCACCCAAAAACCACAGCGGGTAGTTGGTTTAGAAGGTCATGTAACGTTTATGCCATCGCGCAAGAAACCGGGAGCATTTAAAAAATGGAACATCTTAAGTACTCCTGTCGCAACAAAACCTTCCTCCCTAGAAGCTATCCTTTTAAAATTTGAAGAGGTAAATCTACCCGCTACACCTGAAGAGGGAAAGGTGGAGTTAGAAACACCCCCGGTAGCACCCCAAAACGGGATCAGCATAGGATATGCCGCCGAGGTACCGGAAGAAGACTTCCTCTTACAAGAAGCGCAGGAACACGCAATAGCCCGGGAAAACCTATTCAAAACCGCCGAGGAAGTTGGCCAGTTCGGTAGTTACGAAATAGACCTGGAAACCGGTAGTTTGACTTTCTCCGATGGCATGTTCCGGCTTTTCGGCGAAGAGCCGCAATCTTTTACCCCCACCCTCGACTTTATCAATTCGCGCGTTAATCCCGAGGACATTATTATGGTTCGAAAAATTCTGGACCAGGCTGCTTCTGATAAAAAACCTTATTTCTATACCCGTCGCATACAACGCAAAAATGGGGAATGGCGCCAAACGGAATCGCATGAAAAAGTTATCTGCGATGCTGCCGGCCGGGTGGTCCGTTTAATAGGTTTAGTGCAAGATGTTACCGACCGGAATACCACGGAAAAAGAATTTAGAGAAAGTAAAAAATTATTACAATCGGTGTTTGATACCAATTTAATGGCTTTTTCCATCTTGGAAGCCGTTCGGGGCCATGATGGCGCCATTCAGGACTTTCGCATTAAAATGGTGAACAAAGCCCTGGAAAAGCAAACCCAATGCACCGATTTAGTAGGCCGGCTGTATACGGTAGAGTATCCTGGTATAAAAACGGCTGGTTTATTCGATTGCATGCTTCGGGTAATGGATACCGGCGAAACAAGCCAATTTGAATATCATTATCCCCACGAAGGATTTAACCACTGGTTTTCCTGCACCTTCGTTAAAATAGATAACGGCATTTTTGCTTCTAATTTAGATATAACTACCCGCAAGCAAGCTGAACTCAAACTCGCGGAGCAAACGTATTTAATTCAGCGCATTACCGAAACAGTGCCCGATATGATTAGTGTGATGGAACTGAAATCCCGGAAAACAATTTATCAAAATAAAGAAATTTTTACCTTGTATGGCTATGAACCGGAGGTATTGGAATCTTTAAACGGCAATGAAAAATCCCGTTTAATTCATCCCGAAGATCAGCCGGTTTTAGCGGAGTATTTTGAAAAATTCAACACGATTGGCAACGAGGAAATTAACACGGTCGATTACCGGGCCATTAATTTTTTAAAAAATTGGCAATGGTTTCACGCGCGAGGCAAAGTTTTTCAGCGCGACGAAAATGGAAAAATAACGCAGATCTTAAACGTTATTCAGAATATAACAAAACGTAAAAACGCAGAGCAAGAGCTAAAAGAAAGTAAAGAAATGCTGCAGGAGGCCTACAATGCCGCCCGGCAAAGTAAAGACCAATTTGAAGCCGCCATTAATGTGTCGCCGGTAGTACTGAGTATTTTAAAAACGGTCCGGAACGAGCAACACGAAATTATAGACTTTTATTTTGAATGGGTAAGTAAAAGTGGAGAAAACCTGATTGGCCGGGATGTAACCGGCCAGAAATTAAAAGAAAATTTTCCGCAGCTCTGGCAAATTCAGGTATTTCAGCAATTTGCCCAAACCGCTGAAACCGGGAAACCGACGGATTACGAAAGCCATTACCAGTCGGATGAGTTGGAGTTGTGGGTGCGGTGGAAAGCCGTACAGTTAACCGATGGTTTATTTGTGTCGGTGGAAGATATTACGGAGCGGAAGAAAGGAGAAACCGAACTCGTTAAAAACCTGACCTTACTCCGGCAATCAGAAGAATTAGTGGGTTTGGGCAGTTGGGAATACAACCCGGAAACTCAGGAGTTTAAATGGTCTGATGGAATGTACCAGTTGTTCGGGTTGAAGCCCGGTTCGCCGTGGCCTTGGAAACTTACCTGGATTACGTAATTACCGAAGATTGCTCCATAGCCGAAAAAATCATTTATTTACTCCGGAAAAAACAAGGTTCTTTTGAAGAAATCCTACGCATTAGAGTTGCCGGAAATGTGCAAACTATAAAAGTAAAAGGAGTAGCCATTAAAGATGAAGACGGCTTTACTCTTAAAATGCTGGGGCTAAATTTAAATATTACCGAAATTAAAAACCTGGAAGAAGAAAATTTAACCCTCCGGTTACAACAGCAAAAAGATTTGTTGCTGGCCATTTTGGAGGCTCAGGAAGAAGAAAGAAGAAGAATATCGGAATCGCTGCACAACGGGGTCGCCCAGATTTTATACGCGGCGCAACTCAGTCTGGAACAGATAAACCTGACTCAAACCCCCACGGTTTTAGCCGAATTAAAAAACACCTTAATTAAAACCGAAACGTTAATTAAAGATGCTATCCGGGAAACCCGCCAGGTTTCGCACGAGCTGGTTCCGCAGCTATTGGAAGAATTTGGCCTGGATGCCGCCATAAAAAATTTCTCTGAACGGTTTTCGCACACGGGCATTAATCTTATGTGCATTGGTTTGGAACAACGGCTGGAAAAGCATTTGGAACTGGCAGTTTACCGCATTTCGCAGGAGCTGGTGAATAATATTGCCAAACATTCCGGCGCCAGTCGCGGTCGGGTAGAGCTGTTCCGGGAGGGTAATTACCTCATTATCGAAGCCCAGGATAATGGCAAAGGCATGAACCCCAATGCCACCCACCAAAAAGGCATTGGGTTAAAAACCATCCGGGACCGGGTAAAACTTTTAGCCGGCAACATGCATTTTGAATCCGACCCAAACCGGGGAACTTTAATTACCATTACGCTACCCTGGCCTGATACTAAAATTTCCACCACTTGGTAAATACAAAAGGAGAAAGGTTAATCTACTTAACCTTTCTCCTTTTTTTAATTTTTTTATCTACAACTGCTTTATCCGCAAATTCCGGTATTGCACTTTCATGGGCGGCCCCACGTGTACTTGCACGCCCAGTAAGCCTTGCATTTTACGGTTTACTGTATCGTTGTCGGTTACATCGCTCATTAATTTACCATTTACGTAGTGCAAGAGCCGATTGCCTTTAATTATTAAATGAAAATCATTCCAGTCGTTGCTTTTGATAAAAGTCTGCAGGGAGTCGCTGCTGCCCAAAGAGCCGGTTACCTGGCGGGCCTGCCAGGCGTTATTTTTCACATTAGCCCGGAATGATTCCGGATCCGCGGCATTTTGCTGCGTATTTACCGTTACTTTTTCGCCGCGGTAAGCCAAAGTAGTCCGGCCCCGTTCTTCGTAGTTTTGCCCCGTATACCGGATTTTACCATCAATATCGGCCTGGTAGCCTTTTAAAGCAAACGGAATATCGGTTAGCTGCTCGCTGCGGTAATTAATACCGGTGTTACCATCCGTGGTAATCCGGAAGGAGCCTTTGAATTCAAAATCAGCGGGTGTACCGCCTTTCCAAATGATAAAGGAGTTGGTTTTTAATAAAGTAGTCGGCGTAATTTCGCCTACCAGAGCGCCCTCTTCTACGCGCCAGTAAGTAGGGTCGCCTTCCCAGCCTTGCAAGGTTTTGCCGTCGAAAATGGCGGTAAATCCTTCTTTGTCCCGCTTATTGGTACCCGTGCTCTGGCAACTGCCGGTTAACAAACCCAGGCACAAAATAGCTACCGGAATGCCGGCAAAAAACGCTTTTTTAAACATGCTGCTATTGTTTTATTTTTTAAATTTTTTAATTTTTTGTTTTCTCACGGCAAGCTTACGTTGTTTTCCGATCCTGGTAAAACCAATCTTCTATTCCTCTGTTTACAAGCCGCGTTTGCTAATTTATCAGTTGACCAAAGGCTTTCTATCCTGTTCTATCCTGCTTTACATTATTTTGGTTTCAGCAAGTTTTGCAAGCATCGCCCGTAATTTAAATTTTAAAAATAAAATTAAATCTAAGGTAAGCGTAATTTTTATCTTGAATTAGCTAAGGCCAGTTAATAACAAATAAGTAAATGGACACAAGTAACAAGACACACGTATCAAGACGAAACAAGTTATACATAATTAATAATCAATGATTTGACTTGGTGTTTTTGTCATAAGAATGCCTATTTTAATTTGTCCTTTTACTTAATAAAATTTAACCCGGCAACAAGCAGGATACAGCAGGATAATAAAGTGGAGGTTCGTAGCCAAATTTAAAATTGCTGAAATGTGAAATAGCAGCTGGTACGGGTAGTAATTGCAGGTTCCTTTATTTTTAAGTTATTTCGGCAGAGTTCATCCCAAAACTTTATTTTATATGCGAAAAGTGGTGCTATTGGGTTTGTGTTTGGTAATGCTATCTGTACTGAGCTATGGTCAGTCTGCCGAAAGTAAACCTACTCCGGGCAGCCGGCCGGTTAAATTTTTAAAAAAACAAATTGCCGCCGAAAGTTTTGAATCCGTAGCCGTTTTTGACGTGAATCAGGATAGCAAACCGGATATTGTTTCGGGAGCTTACTGGTACGAAGGACCGCTTTTTTTTAAACGCCACACCATCGGCACCGTGCCCCGTATGAACGAGTACTGGGACGATTTTTCCACGATACCCCTGGATGTAAACAAAGATAACCGGCAGGATTTTATAACGGGCGGCTGGTTCGGCAAAACCTTAATCTGGCGCGAAAACCCCGGCAACGATAAAGAATGGGCGGAACACATTATTGCTAAACCCGGCAACATCGAAACTACCCGCTCCTGGGATATCGACAACGACGGCGTACCCGAAATAGTCCCCAATACGCCCAACGACTCCCTGATTATTTACCGCTTAAACCAAACTACGCCGGGGAAATTTGATCGGCACCGCATTACGGGCAAACACGGCCACGGCCTGGGTTTCGGAGACCTGAATAACGATGGCCGCGGCGACTTAATAGTAGAAAATGGCTGGCTCGAGGCCCCGGCTCAACCCTTTGCCCAACCCTGGACCCTGCATCCGGATTTTAAACTCGGTACTTCCAGCGTGCCTATTCTGGTGGTAGATGTAAACCAGGACAAAGTAAACGATTTAATTGTGGGCCAGGCGCACGGCTACGGTTTGCACTGGTACGAGCAGAAAAAAGATAAAAATTTAAAAAAAATAGCCTGGATTAAACATCCCATTGATTTAGTAAACTCCCAATACCACACCATGGAATGGGTTGATATAGATAATGATGGCCAACCCGAATTAATTACCGGCAAACGCTACCGGGCGCATAACGGCAACGACCCCGGCGAAACCGATCCCTTGGGTTTATATTATTTTAAATGGAACGGCGAGTCATTCACCAAACAAATTATCAGTTACGGCCCGTTTGGCGAAGGCAAAGGTGCCGGCCTGTACTTCAGCGTAGCCGACCTGACCGGCTCGGGCCGCAAAGATATTATAGTGGCCGGAAAAGATGGCTTGTATGTTTTTTATAATCAAGGAAGTGAGTAAATTACTAAATGCTTTTGGGCGTATAGTTGTAATTACCGGGGCGAGGCAGAGATAGAGTTAATGGTTTTTAAAACTACTGATTTTTTAATTTTGTATGGCAAAACAACGAACAATAGATACCAAGTAAATAAACACCAGTATCAAGACTCTAGTATCTAGAATTATGACAAATAAAAGGTGTTTAATTGATTATAATCGTAATAACAATTGATTTCTAAAACTAGGGTTTATTATTTCATTTGTCCTTTTTTTTAAATTGAAATAAGTCAGAAGCATTTGTAAAAAAATTAACTAATTATACTGTTCAGTAGCTAAAAGCAAACAACATCAGTTTGGCTATGGAGGGCCTTCTAAGGTTCCGGTGTCGACGAAGGAGACATTCCGCAGCGGAGCGAGGAAAAGAAGCTTAGACTAGCCCGGAAGAGCCAAACGAGGCCAGCCGGCCACGAGGCAAAGCTTGAAGTTGGCAAGTTAGATAGCACCCGCACCTGGAGACGGGAACCGGCTCCACAGAAAAACGCCAAATAAAAGAAAGCCAGATAGAACCAGAGAATGGAGACTTGAGAAAGCTCAAAAAACAAGAACAATAAAAGACAACAACTACTTTACTCCGGCATGACTCCCAAAAAACACCAACAAACAGGTATAAAATTTAAAAAACCAGGGCTTTACCTGCTATTTTCTATTTTCTACCTGGGTTCGGCGCTAGCCTTTCCGGCGCTAGCCGAACCCTTGCTGGCTACTCCGGCTGCGGAAGGTTTCTGGCTCTGGAAATTACTGGGTCGCTTGCATCCCTTGGCCGTTCATTTTCCGGTTACCTTGCTTTGTTTAGCGGCGGTGTTGGAAATAGCTACCTTCCGGAATTTTACGTCCCGGTTGCGGCCCGGTATTGATCTGCTGGTAACTATTGGTGCCGCCGGGGCCATTATTTCGGCTTTGCTGGGTTGGCTACTCGCCCAGCAGGAAGATTACGCCGGCGACCTTCTGGCCTTACACCGCTGGACGGGCGTAGCGACGGCGGTTCTGGGAGCCATTGCGGCTATTTTGTTATATTACATCGAAAAACAGGAACGTTGGCCTTTGATAAAAGTTTACCGGGGCGTTTTGTTGTTTACGGCCATCGGGGTTACCGCCGCCGGCCATTACGGGGCTTCGCTCACGCACGGCGACGTGTATTTAACCAGCGTTATGCCCTGGACGGATGATTACGAAGCTACCCCGGCTCCGGAAAAAAAATTTAACCTGGTGGCCCTGCAGGAAAAGGGCAACCTGGATGCGGCCAAAGAGCTGGAATTAAACGTGCAGGTGCGGGCCATTTTCGCGCATAGCTGCTACAAATGCCACAGCGCCGATAAAATAAAAGGCGAGTTGCGGCTGGACCAAAAAGATTTAGTATTTAAAGGCGGCAAATCCGGACCCATAATTGTGCCGGGCCAACCCGGTAAAAGTGAGTTAATCCGGCGTATAACCTTACCCCGCAGCCACAAAGAATCGATGCCGGGCAAAGGCAAAGCCTTAAGCACCGAAGATATCGCCTTGATTACTTACTGGGTAAAAAAAGGCGCGCCCTGGCCCGATAAAGGACAAAAAAGCGCTTTCCGGATAGCCGAACTGAAACCCCGCAGCCCCAACTTGCCTCCGCCCACCCAAAATTTAAAAAATCCGGTAGATTTATGGGTAAACCAATATTTTTTAAAAAATAAGACGGCCTGGCCCCAAGTAGTCAGCGACCGGACGTATTTGCGCCGGATTTATCTGGATATTATTGGCATGGTGCCTACGCCGGAAGAAGTACAGAAATTTTCAGAGGATTCCCGGCCCGATAAACGCGCTTTGTGGGTGCGGCAATTATTAAACCGCCAAGATGATTATGCTTTGCACTGGCTTACTTTCTGGAACGATGCCTTACGCAACGATTACTCCGGCACCGGTTACATTACCAACGGGCGGTACAATATTTCGGATTGGCTCTATAAATCCTTGCAAACCAATAAACCTTATAATCAATTTGTAAAAGAACTTTTAAACCCTACCGAGGAATCCAAAGGATTTATCAGCGGCATCCAGTGGCGGGGAGTGGTTAATGCCAGCCAACGCGTCGAAATGCAGGCGGCTCAGAATGTATCGCAGGTATTGTTAGGTTTAAACTTAAAATGCGCCTCCTGCCACGACAGCTTTGTGAGCGACTGGAAACTAGCCGATGCTTACGCTTTTGCCAACGTGTTCGCCGACTCAGCGCTGGAAATTAATCGCTGCGACGTGCCCACCGGCAAAATGGCCGACACCCGGATTTTGTGGGAAGAATTAGGTGCCATCGATAAAAACGCGCCGGTAAAAGTAAAACTGCAGCAACTCGCCGACAACCTGGCCAAACCGCAAAATGGCCGTTTGTACCGCACCATCGTAAACCGGGTGTGGGGTCAATTTATGGGCCGCGGCATTATTACACCGGTAGATGCCATGGATAACGAACCCTGGAATCAGGATTTACTCGATTGGCTTGCCTCGGATTTTGTCGCCCAAGGGTACAACATTAAAGAACTGATTTACCTGATAACTACCTCTAAAACCTACCAGCTACCTTCGGTGGGGATAAAAGATGTAAACTGGCTCAACACCCCGGAATATAAATTTACGGGCATGCTGCGGCGACGTATGTCGGCGGAGCAATTTGCCGATGCCGTAAGCAGCGTCATTCAACCAGTTTACGCCGACTCGGCAGTACAATATAACCCGGCGGGCAAAGATAAACCTAACCCTATTAAAACCCCGTTCGTGCGGGCTTCGCTGGTGAAGAACGATGGTTTCCTGACTGCTTTGGGCCGGCCTAATCGCGAAACGGTAATTACTAGCCGCGATACCCAGGCTAACTTGTTACAAGCGTTGGAACTTACCAATGGCAAAAAATTTAACCAGGTTCTTCAGCAGGGAGCCGAAAACTATATGACCCGGTTTCCGCAATCCGACGCCTTAATCCGGGAAGTATACCGAAAGGCTTTTAACCGCGCCCCGTTGCCTCAGGAACTAACCGTAGCTCAACAAATGCTGGGCGAAAAACCAAATTCCGAAGCCGTGCAGGATTTTCTCTGGGCTATTGTCATGCTCCCCGAATTTCAGTTTATTTATTGATAGTCCCTGGTCGACAGTCCATAGAGAATTTAAAAAATTGTTTCATGTATTTGGTAAATGGTAATTGGTAATTGCAAAAAGCCGCCTCTCCTTCCCTGTTTTTAGGGAAGGTGCCCAGAGGGCGGAAAGGTAAAAGCCAGACCTATAAAAACGAAAAAAATTTTAAAAAACAACCAGCGATGAATGCCAAATGGGATAGACGCGAATTTTTAAAAACCGCTAGTGCTGCTACCCTCGGCGCACTAGCCGCGGGTGCTCCTGTGTCCGGTTTATTAACATCTTGTAAAAGCGATAAAAACCAGCAGATATTAGAGTCGGAAGTAGTTAAAAATAAAATAGCAAACTCTAAAGCCGATACCGTCATATTGTTATGGATGGCCGGCGGCATGGCCCATACCGATACCTTCGACCCCAAGCGGTATACCCCCTTCGAGAAAGGCATGGACTCCAACCGGGTTTTAAGTACTTTTAAATCCGTACCCACAGTGCTGGATGGTATTTCTTTTTCGGAAGGCTTAGAATCTATCGGGCAAGTAATGGATAAAGGCACTGTAATCCGGTCGTACGTGGCGGCGGATTTAGGTTTTATTCTGCATTCGCGGCACCAATACCACTGGCACACCTGTTACGAGCCGCCGCAATCGGTAGCCGCTCCGCATTTAGGAGCCTGGATTGCGAAGGAACTCGGACCGAAAAACCCCGTTATACCGGCGTTTATTGATATTGGGCAGCGCCTAACTTTGGGCGAAGGCGAAGAATTAAAAGCTTTTCATACTTCCGGTTTTCTGGGCAACGAGTTTGGCCCGTTCATGATTCCGGACCCTACCAGCGGCCTGGACAGCGTAAAACCGCCGGTGGGCATGTCGTACAAACGGTTCGAAAAACGAAATCAGTTATACAACGACTTAATCAGTAAGAGTGCTTTTGGCGAGTTTGGCAGTAATTACCAGAAAGAATCGTTGAAAAGAGCGATGGAGCAATCGTACATGCTTTTAAACTCCCCCGAAGCCAAAGCTTTTGATTTAAGCACCGAACCCCGGGAATCGTACCAGATTTACAACACCGGCAAGTTTGGCTTAGGTTGTTTGCTGGCCCGCCGGCTCACCGAAAAAGGCGCCCGGTTTATTAGCGTTACTACCGAGTACGTGCCTTTTCTGGGTTGGGACACGCACGAAAACGGCCACACCCGCGCCCGCGACATGAAAAAAGAAATTGACGGCCCGGTCGCACAACTCATCAAAGATTTAGATAAAACCGGCCACCTGGACCGTACCCTGGTTATTCTGGCCAGCGAATTTAGCCGCGACATGATGCTGGAAGGCCGGCCCGGTGCCGAAGTAAAACACCAGGTAGATCAGCCCACCGTCATTAACGACATTAAAAATTACGGCATGCACCGCCACTTTACCGATGGCTGCTCGCTGTTACTTTTTGGCGGTGGCATAAAAAAAGGTCATGTTTACGGGAAAACTGCCGACGAACGCCCCTGCAAAACCATTGAAAAACCCATTAAGATTGATCAGATTCACCAGACCATCTACCACGCCTTGGGCATTGCCGAAGATGCCCACGCCATTGTGGAAGAACGGCCTTTTTACACCACTCCCGATGGCTTGGGAAAACCCGTAATGGAACTGTTTGCTTAAGCCTTGCAAATTCGGTACATTATAATTTTAAAAGATAAGCAGCAGGCAAGTGGTTGGTTTATAAAGGCTCTAGGTTATTTTTTAAAAATTTAACTAGTACTGGTTTTCATAGTACCTGATTAAAGGTGTAGTGAACCAAGGATTGGCTAATGATACCGCTTATTTTACAAAAAGCATTTCGTTTAAAATTAGAAGTATTACTTACTCAAAATCAGCAAAAAACAATTCACCCGATTGTAAAAATTTAAAAAAATGAATCAAGATAATACCCGTCGTAACTTCCTGAAGAAAACCGGTTCTGTTTTAATTGCCAGTTCCTTATTTCCTACTATCTGGGTAAAGAAAAGTCAGGCGAAAACGCTGGCCGTAACCGTTGGGCACCATTCGCACCAATACCGGGTAGTAGAAGGCTGGGGCGTTTTAGATGCGGGTAAAAACCCGGTGAACGATTGCCACGAAATGGTAGAAGATGCCCAAGGCCGGTTGATCTTACTCACCAACGAAACCCGCAACAACGTTTTAATCTACGATAAATCGGGCAAGCTGCTCGAAACCTGGGGCACCAGCTACCCCGGCGGCCACGGCTTAACCTTAAGTAACGAAGGGGGCGAACAGTTTTTGTTTATCACCGACACCGACCGCAACCAGGTAATTAAAACCGACTTAAAAGGCCAAGAAATTTTAAAATTAGACTACCCCCGCGAAAACAAGAGCTACAGCCACCCAGGCGAGTTTAAGCCCACCGAAACGACCGTGAACCCCAGCAACGGCGATATTTACGTGGCCGATGGGTACGGCTTAAATTTTATTACCCAGTATAACCGCAAAGGCGAATACATCCGGCATTTTGGCGGCAAAGGCACCGCCAACGAACAATTTGATTGCTGTCACGGCGTGCTCTACGATAACCGCAATGCCCAAAGCCCTACCCTGCTCATCACCGACCGCTCGCATACCAGTTTAAAGCGCTTTACTCTGGACGGCAAGTATTTATCGACCATAGCGGTACCTGGTTCTTTTATATGCCGGCCGGTTGTTAAGGGCAAAAACATGTACGCCGCCGTTTACCGCAGTACCTCCCAGGATTACCCCAATTCCGGTTACATTACCATATTCGACGAAAAAGACCGCGTTATTTCCACACCGGGCGGCACCGAACCCAAATACGTTAAAAACATTTTACAAGAACAGCAAAAAGACCGCAGCTTCACCGCTTTTATGCACCCCCACGATGTTTGCATTGATGGCGACGAAAACATTTATGTACCGCAATGGGCTTCGAAGAAAACGTACCCGATAAAATTAGAACGAATTTAGTAATAACCAGATGACAGCCTTACTTGCTAACTAGTCGCTGATTGCAAATTTAAAAATCCGACCCTACTATGCTGATTATAATGCTAATAACCGGAACAACTCCGTTTATCTAGAAGTTGTGTTTAATTAAAATGAAAGAAGGATACAAATTCATAATACAACCTGACGGGAGTGAACGAGAAATCGACTGGCCTGAATTGAATCATTTAAAGAAGGATATTCTTTGGATTTTTGATGAGAATTATGGTGACCTTGGGAATGCCTTTGTTCCATCCTATTCATTTTCACAGAGATATTGGGAGTATTTAACTTTGGATGGTGATAAATGGTTTTATGAAGAAGATAAAGCCTTTTATCATCGGGGCTTGCTTATCATACTATTGTGTTGCTGTTCCGAATATATAGATATCCCAACAGGTAGCCAGGAAGTTTTTCCTCGTCAAGATTTACCAATAATTGCTAAATATGTAGAGGAATATAACTCTAAAAGTAAGGAAGAAATTCTTTTAAAGGACAAAATTCTATTAGGCTTAAACATTGCCCAGTCAATACCTGAGGACGACCTTAAAAACAAGGAGTATGTACATCCTAAAGTTGGGGAATACCATAAAGACATAAATGAAATTGGAAATCCAATAATAGAAAATTACTTTAAGTCTATTTTAGAAAAATAACTGAACACAACAAAAGCTAAAAACCATTAAAACGTTTTTTAGCCCAGCCGTTAGCCTCTAGCTAAAAGAATAAAACTGATAATAGTGATAAGATTTTTACTACTTGTAATTATTACTTTCTGTACCAGAAATCTTGTTTAGGAACAGGAAAGAATGGGTAGATACGAGCCATTATTGTAAACAGCTGATTTTTTAAAAAATTAGAGAAAACAATAAGCCTGGGTAATTCAATCTAGATATCTGCTGCAGATTTGAACAAGAAGCAACCGGTAGAATATTTCAAGGCCGCTGGTGAACTCTTGCAAAGTTCAAAATTTGAATGGCTACCGTGATGTTTACCCAGTAAAAACAATGGAACCAAATATTAGGCACTTGAACTAGCTTCATTCTTTTACCCCGTTCTAAAAACGGGGAGCCAACATCATCATCCCTACCTACTAATTAGCGGTTATTATCCAGTTTAGTAAGGCTGCTGCTTTCATACTTGCCGTTTTTTTTAGCCAGAAATCTTCGGACCGGTATGTCATAGAACACCATTACCAGGTATGCACTAACCACCAGGAAAAAAATGCCCGCTAGTACAATGTAAATTAGCTCGTGCGTTGCTGGCTTTTCTTTGGTAAAATAATTTCCAAAAACCCATATCGCTGCATAATGCGTCATGTAGAGCGGATAAGATAAGTTGCCGGCAAATTGACAAACCTTGTTCCAGGGGGCGACAGGCTTGAGCCGGCTCCTAGAGAAACCAACAATGGAAAATAGAACAGTACAACCAAGGCCTCGGTCAGCCAGTTCCACTTAGACCCTGGCATGATAAAAGCTAAAAACAACAATATGGCCAGACCAACAAATCCCAGCCGGTTTTTTAGCATCCAATTCGACCGGTAAAGGAACAGGCCGGCTAAAAAGGAGTAAGCCATCCGGGCACCCCCATCTAAGAAGTTATCTTTGGACCATCCACCCAGCAGATTTCCCGCCCGATAACTAACGAGTATAATGCCGATAGCAGCCAGGAAGGTGCAGGTGGCCAGGGAACGGCGGCCTACCTTATAAAAAATGAAAACATACAATATATTGGCTACATACTCCCAAAACAAAGACCAAGAGGGCGCATTGAAAGCAAAAAGGTTAAAGGCCCGCTCTTTTATTAAAGGAAGCGGAATCATAAAAAGCGAGCCAACAAATAGTAAAGCAATTTTGCCCGCCTCGTTGGCGCTGGGAGCGGCAAAGGGATCCCAAAGAAAGCCCAATAATCCTAACACCGAACCCAAAATCACTAACGGATGCAATCGGATCAGCCTTAATTTAAAAAACTCTTTTATTCCCATTTGCCGGATCCGGTTATCATAAGCGTAGCCTATTACAAATCCGGATAAGCAAAAGAAAAAATCAACGGCTAAAAAACCATGACCAATAAAGTTTTTATTCACATCGGGGAAAACCCATTCCAGAAAGTGAAAAATAACCACCGCCAGTGCGGCAACACCTCTTAATCCATCCAGAACTTCAAAATGCTGTTTCGTATTTGCAATACCTGCGTTCAGATTTTCCTGATTCATAGGGCTAAGGTAAGGTAAAAAAGCCAAGCATGGCTACCCCTGGCTTTGGGCAATAGCCGCCCAGGCACAACGTGCAAGCAACACAAGAAAGTTTAGGCCGCTTTAAAAGCAGCCAGTTAAACCTCTCCCCTGCTCAGGCTCCTGATAACCCGAAGTACCCTTTTGTTAAACGGCTTACATCATGTTTCTATTCAAGCAATTTTACAAGACTACCATTATTTATTAAATGCAGGAATCAACATTTAAAAAAGGGCATTTCGGTTTTGTCAACCTTATTAAAAGTTATTGATAGGCATAGGGCTGGGCTGGGTTTTCGTTAATTTTTTAAAAAGAAGCGGAGCAAGTTCCTTCAGGCTTCGGCGCCAGGTTTGAAACTCGTGGGCAGTACCTTCCGAAACAAAAGAAACAGCATGGAACCCGGCCGCTTTAAGATCCGAAGTTGCTTTTCTTACCCGATCCGGATTTTCCTTGCTACCGGCACTCAGAAAAATGAGTTTTACATTGGACTTGTCTTTGATTTCTTCCGGCGTATAAACGCCTCCGCTCATTAAGCCATAGTAAGCAAAAACATCTGGTTTGTTCAGGGTAATGGTATGCGTTGCAAAACCGCCCATCGAGAGGCCCGCCATGGCGCGGCTATTCCGATTAGCGATGGTGCGAAAATTTGTATCGACGTAAGGAATTAGTTCCTCCAGCAGCACCGTTTGAAAGGGATTGATATCGAAATTTCTTAAACCGCCTGGTGTGCCTGGTCTGATATTGTTGGTCATGCCGTAGGTCATAACAATAATAAAAGGTTTTATCTGGCCTTCGGCAATCATATTATCCATCATTAGATTAGCCCTACCCTGATTGCTCCAGGCATTTTCATCTTCGCCCCAGCCATGCTGCAGGTACAATACCGGATATTTAGTTTTGAGGTTTTTATCGTAGCCTGGCGGTGTGTAAACTAAGGCCCGGCGCGAAGTATTGGTGCTCTTGGAAGGAAATAATACCTGCTGCACATGGCCGTGCGGAACATTTTTAAGGGCGTAAAAATCTTGGTCGTGCGCCGGGATCTCAATGCCACTCTCCCAACGTATAGAGCCGTAATAGTTTAAAGTGCCCGGGTCGTTAAAAGTGCCACCATCTACGTTCACGTGATAATAATGAAAACCTTCATCCATGGGGCCGGCTGTGGTGCCGGTAAAAAAACCATCCGCTGCTTTAGTAAGCCGGGTTCCGCCTTTTCCACCCAGGCCCAGGCTTACCCGAACACTGTCGGCCTGCGGGGCTTTTATCTGAAATCGGGCATACCCTTGCGAATTAACCTGCGGATATTCTTGACCCGGCTGATTTTAAACGGAGGATTTAAAATCCTCTGCTCTGGCCGGTTGGTTGGTTTGCGCGAACGCTACACCATTGTTTAAAGCAGTGGCAAACAGGATGACTAAAATTTTGACCTTCAATGGCTTTGTTTTTAAAATACCTGGGTTCAGTATTTGCTTGAGTAATTATTTATAAAGGAAAAATCAAATTTTACGGTTGAATATCATTAGCAGAAGTGGCGTATAACCCGATTAAAGACCCGGTAAAACCACCGGCTACGTTGGTAGAAAGAATATCTCCGGAGACGGAGCCACCGATATTTTTAAAATTTTGCTTATCCGTAGCATAATAAAATTTATATTCATCTCCTTGGGCTACTACTTGTAACTGAACAGGTTTCCGGACATCTACTTTTTCACTGGCCAAAACGGTAGTGTTCCCTTTTTCAGTTCTGGCTAAAACCAGATAATTGTCGTTTCCTTTTTTAGTTATTCCTAATACATAGTTAAATTTTTCGCTCTGGTAACACGCCAGGCCAGCTAAGTCTTTTTCCGATTTTGGGATATATTTTAGAGTAACATTGGCCGTAAAGGCATTATGCTGCTGCCGATGCCACAGGGCCGAGATAGGCGCTACTGCTTTAATAGTGTGGGCAAAAGGTGTGATTTGCAAACCGTTTTTGCCGGTGCTAAGGAACTCCTCCCGCGGACCACGCATGCTAATCCACCGGTAATCTAAATATTTTGCGGTAAAATTATCGGTGAAGGTAAAGTTACCGTTGGGGAAGAAACCGTTTTGCCCGGTTTGGTTTTTTATCCCGCCTGGAGTTTTAAGTTTAGGTTTTAAAGGTATTAATCCGTTTTCAAATACCGGAAACTCGCCACTCCAATCTACGGGCAATAGAAAGGTTTCGCGTCCGGCGTTTACCCGGTCTTTTTCGTTTGGCCGGATTCCTAAAAATACGGCGTAATATTTTCCGTCTGGTCCTTCTGTTAAATCGGCGTGGCCGGTCCAATCCATTTTATTCGGCCGGTTCACCGTTGGGTAAGAATCGGGTTGTTTTTAGCCGGCGTGTACGGCCCGATTACATTGTCGCTGGCAAAAATTACTTCGGTGTGGTTGTCGCCGGTACCGCCTTGGGCACACATTAAGTAGTAGCGGCCATTCCGCTTGTAAATATGCGGCGCTTCAATCCAGATCGGCTTTTGGGTAATATCCGTACCCCCATTCACAATAATTTTGTCGGTGCCCGGTACTACTTTATCAGTTTGCACATCGTACTCCCATATTTTAATTACCCGGTGCCCTTCGTATTGTGCCGTACCTTTGGGGGGCGCATCGTTGTGCACCACGTAAGCTTTGCCGTTATCCTCAAAAAAAGCGAAGGATCAATGCCGCTAAATTGCAATTTCACCGGGTCGCTCCAGCCTTTTGCCGGGTCTTTGGTCTTCACCACGATATTTCCCATGCCCCCGGAAAACTGCGTGGTGATCATGTAAAAGGTATCATCTTTTTTATTGTACTTGATATCGGGCGCATAAACGCCGGCAGATATACCCGAAGTTTCTACTTTTAATTGGGTTGTCCGGTCTAAGACGTGACCGATTTGTTTCCAGTTTACTAAGTCATTCGAGTGAAAAAGGGGTACTCCCGGAAACATGGCAAAAGAAGAATTTACCAGGTAATAATCATTTCCCTTGCGCGTAATACTGGGGTCCGGATAACAACCTTGCAGAATAGGGGTATAAAACTCATCGGGTTGCAGTGGGTTTTCCTTGTAAATCTGGTCATTGCCCTGATAAGTAAATTGCGTGAAAACCGGAATATCTTTTGAGACCTTTTTTGTTTCTTGCGCCGACGCGGAAGAAGTTAGTAAAGCAATAGCCAGTACTACGAATAAGGACCGTTTGGGCAGGAGAGCAAATTTAAACTTGTTATTTTTCATTATTTACATAGAGCTTTAAAGCAATGTAAAGAGTAATTGTAAAAAAAACGTTTAAGTCTTAATTTAATAATTGTCAAATAGTCAATTATTATCGTTGGCAGCCGCAAAGCTTGTGTTTTTTTTAAAAAATAAGCTTTAAAGAGCCGTGAGCGTGTAGGTTTGGCCGGCTTGCGTGGGAACATCGTACAGCAAGGTTTCTTTTAAATTTACCGGTGTAATAGTGGCCCGCGTAGCTACCAAGGGAGCGGGCGTTTCTTCTACTTGGTAAAAAGCATTAGGATTATTACCAGCCGCCTTTTTCAGGGTGCCGCCTGCCAAGGAAACAGCGTTAGGAACGCGCAGCCGCAGATTACCGCCCAGCTTTGATTTAATAATTGCTTTCACCACTTTGCCATTTTTCCATTGCAGGCTTTCTATCTCAAAGCCGCCCATGGCCCGCAAACCACTAATGCTACCATTGGCTTGCCATACGTCGGGTAATGCGGGCAGTAAATGCACGGCTCCGTCGGCGCTTTGCATCAGCATTTCCGTAATGCCCGAGGTGCAGCCAAAGTTGCCGTCGATCTGAAAGGGCGGATGTGCGTCAAATAAATTATTATAAGTACCACCCCCTTCCCCAAACTGTTCCCGGCTTATTTTTACCGGGGTAAGCTGCGCCTGTATTAATTTATACGCGTGGTTGCCGTCCAACAACCGGGCCCACCAGTTTACCTTCCAACCCATACTCCAGCCGGTAGATACATCGCCGCGGTGCGTAAGGGTGGTTTTAGCGGCGCTGTATAATTGCGGGGTACGGTACGGTGATATTTGGTTAGAAGGATATAAACCGTAAAGATGCGAAATATGCCGGTGTTTATCTTTTGGGTCATCAATGTCATCGAGCCACTCCTGCAACTGACCGTACTGCCCCACTTGCATCGGGGGCAAACGCTGGCGCATTTGTTTTAAAGTATCGGTAAAAGCAGCATCTTTTTTTAAAATTTCGGCGGCTTTAATGGTTGTACTAAATATATCAAACACAATTTGGTTGGTCATGGTGGTACCGGCATCTAAAGAAGAGTTCTGGTGGGCCGCCGGGGCATTTTCCGGCGACATGTCCGGATTAATAACCAGCCATTTTTTGGTGGGATGTTCGACTAAGAAATCCACGTAAAAAGTGGCAGCTTCTTTTAAAACCGGGTACACCGAAGCCAGGAAAGCTTGATCGCCACTGTACAAGTAATGTTCCCACAAATGCTGACTGGTCCAGCCGCCGGCCCCGTTCCAGATGCCCCAAGTAGCGCCATCAATAGCCCCGGTAAACCGCCAGATATCGGTATTGTGGTGCGCCGCCCAGCCGCGGGCGCCGTACATTTCTTTAGCTGTTTGCCGGCCGGTAACTGACATATCTTTAACTAGTTGCAGGAAAGGCTCGTGCAGTTCCGACAAATTGGTTTTTTCGGCCGGCCAGTAATTCATTTGCGCGTTAATGTTAATGGTGTATTTGCTATCCCAGGGCGGCTGAACTTTGTTATTCCAGATGCCCTGCAAGTTAGCGGCTTGCCCCCCCGGCTGGGACGAAGAAATTAATAAATACCGGCCAAACTGATAATACAACGTTACCATCTGCGGATCATTCACTGCTGCAAAGTTTTTCAGCCGTTCATCCGTTGGCAGATTGGCCGCTTTCGCAGTGCCTAAATCTAGTTTTACCCGGTTAAAATATTTTTGATACGCGGCAATATGCGCTGGCAATATGGTCGCAAACGATTTCGGATATGCTTTATTTAAATAATCGGCGGCTCGCTTGTTGGCATCACCGCTTACATCGTGGTAATTGTTAAAGTTGGTGGCAATGGAAATATAAATGGTGGCGGAATTAGCATTTTTAATAATGAGCGCGGTGTCGTTGGCTGTAAGCGCCCCCCGTCTAATTTAATCCGGGCAATGCCTTTAAAATTTACCAGGCCTTTTACCCCGTCGTGGTCCATAGTGGTGCCGGTAGTAGTTAGCTCTTTTGCAGCGGTAGTCTGAACCACGGTTTTGGGCAAGGGCTTGGTAAAAGAAGCATTAAAGGAAAGGCTACCCGGTTTGCTGGCCGTTAAGCGCATCACTACTACCCGGTCCGGGAAAGAGGCCAGCGCTTCGCGGGTATACGTAACTCCATTTACCGTGTAAGAAGTTTTGGTTACCGCCTTTTCAATATCCAGTTCCCGGTAATAATCGGAATAGGTACCATGACCGGCGAAGGCCAGCTGCAGGTTTCCCACGGGCTGAAACATTTGCCCGTGCGATTTCTTGGTGATAATGGCTTGGTTGGCTATCTTTTCGGCTTCTTTTTGTTTCCCAGCAAATATGAGTTGACGAATTCTAGCTAAAGAATCCAGCGCCATCGGATTATCATTCCGGTTGGGGCCACCGCTCCAGACCGTGTGTTCATTCAACTGAATAATTTCTTTTTCTACATTCCCGTAAACCATGGCTCCTAACCGGCCATTGCCAATGGGCAAGGCATTTTCCCAGGTGGTGCCGGATGGTTGGTTGTACCAAAGCTTTAAACCGGGTTTTGTTTGGGAGAAGCAAACGGTAGTAATGAATAAAAAACAAACTGCAAAAAAGATTTTCATTGCGTTAGAGATTAATTAGTGCTGCTTGGGAGAAATATTAAATTTATTATGTCTTCGATTACAATAGATAAGTTTAGTAGAAAATATTTAAAAAAAAGCTACGTACCAAGTTGCCGGATGGAAAAATCCGGCAACTTGGTACGTAGCTCTAACATCAATTTTTACTACCAGCCGGGAGTTTGCAATTCCGGGCTGTTTCTTCTAACTTCCGCTGTTTCTACCGGCAGAAAATTCATTTTGTCTTCGTAAGGTACTTTCTGGAGTAATACCACGTTAGGGTTATACGTTTTAACGCCCGTAGTTAAGTCCTTGATAATATCCATTCCGCGAATGGGTCGGTTTTCCACCACGTTGGCTATCTTCCAGCGCCGGATATCAAAATACCGGTGTCCTTCAAAGGCCAGTTCAATTCTTCGTTCGTTGTAAATCCGTTGCTTTAACGCCTCGCCGGTAACGGTAGCGGGTATGGCGGGCATGCCTACCCGGGCTCTTACTTTCGAAATATATTCGCGGGCAGTAGCTTCATCACCCAGGGCAAACTTGGCTTCGGCATAATTTAAATAAATTTCGGCTAAGCGGAAGAAAGGCCAGGGAGTAGTATAGGTCGTTTGCCAGTTAAGCGGACCATCTTCCGGCATAAACTTTCTTAAAATATAACCGCCCCGCGGGTTATCGCTGCTTTGTTTGTACGAATCCGGCCCCCACTCACTCACGTTGTTAGCGGCTACCCACATTTCGTGCGTGTCGCCCCGGAAAACACTGTTATCGTGGATAACGGTAGCTTCAAAACGAGGATCCCGGTTTTGGTAAGGATTAGCCGGATCGTAGCCAGAAGCAGCATTAACGGTTTGCACGTCCCCGTTCCAGGTAAAGGCGGGTTCGCCGTTTTTCATCTCGTAATCATCTATCAGGTTTTGCGTAGGGCCATTGCTGGCCCACCAGCCCCCGTAAGCCCCGTAGCGGCGGCCTAAATTGTGCATGGGTGCCTGGTGGCCATTGGTAGTGGTAAAATTGCGGGCAAAAATATACTCGTTCTGCGAAGCGCCGCTCGGCATGTTAAATAGTTTTCCATAATCCGGGTAAAGGGAATAGCCGCCGTCGCCGTTGTTAATGAATACCGCCGCGGCGTCGGCCGCTTTCTGCCATTTTTGTTTATCGTTGGCGGGGTTAAACAAAGGCGAAGCAGCGTACAACAACACCCTGGATTTTAAAGCGTTGCTGGCGTCTTTGGTGGCGCGGCCGTAATTAGCCGCATCGGATGAGGCGAATTTAGCCGACAGTTCCGGTTCGGCTTCGCTCAAATCTTTTTCGATAAATGCCACGCATTCCTCAATCGTATTTCGCTTAAATATTTCTTGCTCGCCCAGTGCGTACGTTTTAGTAACAATAGGTACGCCCCCGTATCTTTCGATTAAATTAAAATAAACAAAGGCCCGCAAAAATTTAGCTTCGGCAATTAAACGCTTTTTCGTGCTAAATTCGATCGCATCGGGAGCCGCCATTTTATCCAGGAAAATATTAATTTTCCGGATGTACTGATAGCCCAGATTCCAGTAATTAATGTAGCCTCCCCAAAAATCGCCCCCCGCGGCGGAACTGATATTGTCCGGAGTAAAGGTATTGCGCTTAAAAATATCGGCCCCGCAACACGGCGCACTATTAAAAGCTTCATCGGTATATTTTGAATACATGTGGATGTAAAACCCGTGCGGAACAGCATTGTACAATTCGTTATGATACGCCCGGATTAAAGCTTCATCGTTCCAGACGGTTTCTTCGGCCACCCGGTCCTGGGGTGCTATATCTAAAATATCTCTTTTACAGGAACCTAGTACGAAGCTAAGCAGTACTATAAAACTTACTATTTTTTTCATTTCTTAAGCTTTTTTTAAAAATTGACGCTTATTCCAAAATTGATTATCCGTTGGGGCGGCCACACCAAAAAGTTACCGTTCAGCTCCGGGTCGGCCCACTTGATTTCTTTCGACCAAGTGGCCAGGTTAAAAGCGCTCGCAAACAAACGCACGTTTTTAAGCGCCTTTGTTCTTTCTAAAATAGCGCTGGGCAGATTGTAACCCAACTCAATTGTTTTCAGCCGGATAAAAGTAGCGTCGAATAAAAAGAAAGTAGTGTTACCCGGCTGCCAGGCATCGGCCCGGGGCTTGGTGCCGTTGGGGTTACTTTCGGTCCAGCGATCAGTGGCCCGCCACACCGATGCGTTCGAAAAATCGGTATTTCCTAGCGCGGCCGCTGTGCCATCGTAATTATACACTCCGGTCTGGCCCTGGAAAAAGATATTAAGGTCAAAGTTTTTAAACTGAAAATTTGTATTCAGGCCAAATACATACCGGGGAGTAGCCGTGTATTCGAACCGGTACTGATCCTTGCTGTCAATTACACCATCTTTGTTTAAATCCACTACCTTAATATCGCCAACCTGGCTATTGGCGTGGTGCGGATAATTATCTAGTTCTTCTTGGGTATTAAATACGCCGTCGGCTTTATAGTAAAGGCTAGAACCGATGGGGGTGCCGGTATAATTTTGGTAAGCTTCGGCGGGTGGTACTTCATCCAGCTCAATAACTTTACTTACAGAGTAGGCCACATTACCGCTAATATCGTACTTTAATGGCCCGAAACTGTTTCGATGGCTCAGAATAAGCTCGAGGCCTTGGGAATTAACTTTGCCAAAATTTTCGGGGGGAACTCCCGGGAAGCCCATGGTACTGGGAATGGCTAAATTGCGGTTAATTAAAATATCTCTCCTTTTTTGTTGCCATAAGGTAAGATCTACGCCCAGCTTTCCGTTCCAAAGAGTAGCTTCTAAGCCAATATCCGTTTTTTTGGCCCGTTCCCAGGTAATATTGGGATTAGGCAACACGCCGGTTGTCAGGCCCGGCGCCACGGTATTACCAAAAACATAGTTCCCCCCAAATCCAAAAAATTGTAGATATTGAAATGCCCCTACCCGGTCGTTACCTAACTCCCCATAACTCGCTCTCAGCTTCAGGGAATTTACAAAAGGCAGGGCATTTCTGACAAAATTTTCTTCGGATAACCGCCAGGCTCCCGAAATACCCGGGAAAAATCCGTAGCGTTTTCCTTGCGGAAATATTTGCGAACCATCGTACCGGAACAAAAACTCTAATAGGTATTTGGCCTTAAAATCATAGTTAAACCGGCCAAAATAATTATCGTAAGCATTACGGCTAGCCAAACCCCCGTTGCCTAAGTCTTCTGCCGCCGAGCTTCCTACCCCAATCTGATCAATCGCGGTACTTATAAAGTTCCGGCGGGTAGCACTGGCATCACTATAAGTTGCCTGCTGTTGTTCCCCCCGATCATCGCCACGATGTGGTGGTCGGCCAGTAATGTTTTTTCGTAAGTGGCTCTTACGTTATAAAGCATGGTGGTATACTTCCGGTAGATATCCGTTAAGGACGCTGCCGACTGAATAGCGGCTTGTTTTTTGTCGTAGTCACCGGTTACGGTGTTGTATTCATAGTAGGAATAAGGAAGATTCCAGGTTTTTTCTAATTGATTATTTAAATCATAGTTAAAGGAACCGTCGATTTTTAAACCGGATACAAAAGGCACTTTATACGTGGCCGTAAAAGTAGAATACAGGGGGCTATCGTCAATTTTATTGTAACCCCGTTGATCCAGAAGCATCGGGCTTTCCCCGAACCGGCCGGGACCATATAATCCGTTGGGATAGCGACCCACAATGGTAGGACTCGCCTGCATTAGATTAATAAAGTTTATTTCTTGCGAAGTAGGCGCATACGTTCTTTTATTTAAAATAGCGCTCAGGTTAGCGCCTACCGTTAAGTTTTTCAGCAGGTCGATATCTACTTTTACCCGTGCATTATACTGGCGGTAAGAAGTGGGATCATGGTAAAAATTGGTACCCTGCTGCAAGCTGCCAAACGAAAGCAAATAACGCACGTTATCACTGCCGCCGTTTACCTGAAGGTTAATGTTTTGCTGAGAGGCCTGCGATTTTAAAAGTTCGCCTACCCAATCGGTATTCGGGTACAAAACCGGGTCGGAGCCGTTGCGGTATTTCTCAATCGCATCGGCGGAGTATTGCGGATTATTGTAGTAATTAGGATTGCGGCCGGCCCGATAATAGCCTCCTTCGTTGTAAACCTCGGCAAAGGTGGCGGCGTCCAGCATGTCCGGAATTTTAGTTGGGCTCGATAAAGCGTGTTTGTAGGTAATCGAAAAATTAGGTTTCCCTTTTACGCCGCTTTTAGTAGTAACCAGAATTACCCCATTGGCCCCCGGGCCCCGTAAATAGCCGCGGAGGCATCTTTTAAAACCGAAATACTTTCAATATCCTCCGGATTTAACCGGCTAAGCTGGCTGCGCGGTACCCCATCCACAATAATTAAAGGACCATTATCATTTAAAGTACCGGTTCCCCGAATTAAAATACTCGGATCGTCTCTGCCGGGCTGACCACTTCTTTGGTTGGCCGTTAAGCCGGGTGTGCGGCCTTGTAAAGAAGCCGTAACATTCGCCGACGGGCTTTTGGCGATTTCGGCACCGGCCACCTGCGAAACCGAACCCGTTAAAGTAGCTTTGTTCTGCGTACCATAACCCACCACTACTACTTCTTCCAAAGCTTTGGTATCCGATACTAGCTGCACATCAATAGTGGTGCGGTTGCCAACGGTTATTTCTTGGTTGATATAGCCAATGTAAGAAAATACCAATACGGCATTGTTGTCCGGTACGGTAATCGTGTAATTGCCGGCTGCATCCGTAGTGGCTCCACTGGATGTTCCTTTAAGCAATACATTTACAAAAGGCAGCGGTTCACCGGTGGTGGCTGTTACTTTGCCTTTCACGGTTTGTTCTACTGTTGCCTTAACTAAACCCAGAACAGAGGAGGCTACAGGAGGTCTCACTTTCATGAGTGCAGCTGAATCGCTGACTCGCCCCGAAGAAGAGGCAGAACCCGAACTCCTACCGTAACTGGAGACAGGGAGCGTAAAAAGGCAGCATAGAAGAATCAGCAAGCTACCGAATGGTAAATTTTTGTTCATGCTTTATTAAGTTTAGTGGTGAAAGGGAAAAGTGTAAAAAAGAATCTGGTGCTAGCATTCCTGATTACTATTGCTATCAATAATAGAGGAACCTATTACCATTAAGCTTATGTAAAGAAATAATATTTATCCATAAAGATGTGCTAAGAAATTATCTATGTATTAAGCTATTTTAACATAGCCAGGATTAATACAGCCCAACTTTCGCATAAAATGGGGCTGGTTTCTTTTTTCTGTTTCATATTAATAAATCAACAGATTTACTTACAAATTTTAAAAAATGGCCGGCCACCCAGCTTTGTTAATTTTAAGTAATAAGGGTTATATTATTTAAGGGTTGAAGAATTTTTTAATTAAAAGCAAAGTCAACCACTAATGACACTTTTACCATTAAAAATTATTGATTTATTAAACACAATGACGAATAATAACAATAATTGTAATTCTTACTATAGTACAATCTAATAATTTGAGAAAAGGGTATGAATTGCTAAACTATTTATTCATCAATTAAAAAGCACATGTGCTAACTTCCGGACGGCCACTCTAGCGCAAAAAGAGTAAAAAATTTAAAAAAAGGTTACATACCTTAGGGCCGCAAGCGCGGTTAGCTGTACAAAGGCCTGACTAGATAGCTTCCTTGTTTTCCCCAGATAGTATGCTAAGATCTGGCATTGGGAACTTTGTCTACTGCTAACCGCCATTGGTCAAATAATATCAGCCGTTCTTATTTAAGGACAAATCCAGATGAAATAATTACATCATTTTGCCGGCTACCAGGACTTACCTGCAGTTTGGTAACCACTCCATTCTTCAGAATGCCTTCTATTAGGGTATTTTGAGGAGCATGCAGTTTAAAATCAACGTCCCATTGTTTTGGCCAGGCCGGGAACAAGTAAATCTTACCGTCACTTTCCTGCAGCAGCATTTCCTGTAAACCTATCATGCCGGTTCCGCCCCAATTATGGTCGGGTACCCAGTCGTGGCCGGGCCCCCAAAACGTAGGAAACCGTCGGTTGGCATCTTTCATTTTTTTGGTTTCAAGTTTACTATCGGCCCGGATAATTGGTTTGTCAGGTGCTCTTTCGTAAGCCCGGCTCGAGCGGTATTCTACGCCTTTCCAGGCGTGATCCTGGAAACGCCAGTTTTCATAAAATGCTTCCGCATTCATTTTAGAACTGCTTGCTGCTTCTATATGCACCACCGGATTAAATACATCCACCCAGATCTTTAGTTTACACGCTGCTGCTTTGTTTTTTCCCTCAATCGTTACGTAGCCTTTATCAAGTTGTAGCTCTTGTTTGAATTCGCCGTTTTTAAAAGGATTGGGATTAAGCCTTATTCGCACGCGACCAAATTTTGGAAAAACTCCCTGCTCCTCAAAGGCACCACTCCGGCTCAGGTACAGCAGCACATCACCGTTCTCAACCTAAACATTCGTCCCGATATCGCCGCCCCGCAAGGCATTGATTCCGAAGAATTTTTAGACGGGGAGTTCCATGTTACATTGTATTGGCCCACATTAAACTTAGCTTGCGCTGAAGCCCAAGAGGCACAGAACGTCAGGAAACAAACAAGGATCAGAAGAGGCTTAAACCGTGGCATAGGATACGGGGGAGTATAATTTAAAAAATTTAACTACCGCCTTACTTTCATTGGAAACTGTTGCTTCGGGAGGCCATAGCGGAGTGGCGAATAAAATTTCTGCTGGTTATCATGTATAATGGGTAGCGTTACGTCAGGATTGGATGGACTACTTTACCGGCTACATCCGTTAACCGAAAGCGCCGGCCCTGCGATTTATAGATTAAGCGTTCATGATCAATGCCGAGCAGGTGCAGCAGGGTTGCTTGAAAATCGTGCACGTGCACCGGGTCTTTCACAATATTATAGCTAAAATCATCGGTTTCGCCAAATGTGATACCGGGCTTAACGCCCGCTCCGGCCATCCACATGGTAAAACATCGGGGGTGATGATCCCGGCCATAATCGGTTGCGGTTAGCTTTCCTTGCGAATAAACGGTGCGCCCGAATTCTCCGCCCCAAATCACCAGAGTATCTTCCAGTAAACCCCGGCGCTTCAGGTCTATAATAAGAGCGGCCGTTGCCCGGTCGGTGGCTTTACATTGTTCGGCAATGCCCTTCGGAAGATTCCCGTGCTGATCCCAACCCTGGTGATACAACTGCACAAATTTCACCTCTTTTTCCAGCAGCTTTCTGGCTAGCAAACAATTAGCCGCGTAGGTACCGGGGTCGCGGCTATCCGGTCCATATAGGTCGAAAACTTCGTCGGGTTCATTGGCGGTACTCATTACTTCCGGTACCGAGGTTTGCATGCGGTACGCCATTTCGTATTGCGCTATCCGGGCCTCCACCTCCGGGTCATTGTAGCTGCTGTTTTGCAAGGTGTTTAGTTTTTCGAGGTAGCCGAGCATTTCCTGGCGGTCCTTTCCGTCGTAACTGGTAGGGTTGTTCAGAAATAATACCGGGTCTTTGCCGGAGCCGAACTGTACGCCCTGAAACTTGGAGGGCAGAAAGCCGTTTCCCCACAAACGGGCGTAAAGCGGCTGGTCTTTGGTAGCGTTTTTAGACACTAAAACAATGAAAGTTGGCAGGTTTTGGTTGTCGGTTCCTAAGCCGTAATTAATCCAGGAGCCGATGGAAGGCCGGCCAGGTTGCTGGTTACCAGTCTGGAAAAAAGTAATAGCCGGGTCGTGATTGATGGCCTCCGAGTACATGGATTTCACAATACACAAATCGTCTACTACTTTGGCAGTATGCGGTAAAAGCTCGCTCACCCAAGTTTGGCTTTGGCCGTATTGGTTGAAATTATAGATGGAAGGAGCTATCGGCAGGGAACTCTGGTTGGCGCTCATGCCCGTTAAACGCTGACCTTTTCGTACAGAGTCGGGCAAGTTTTTACCCAGCATGTTCACCAGTTTTGGCTTATAATCAAAGGTTTCAAATTGAGAAGGGCCGCCGCTCATAAATAAATAGACCACCCTTTTTGCCTTAGGGGCAAAATGGGGCAGCGCTTTTAAAATTTCCTGTTCCATGTCGCCGGTAGCGCTGCTTACCGTACCTTGCGAAGAGCCGGCAAAAAGCTTATTTCCCAATAAGTAACCCAGGGCTAACGCTCCGATACCCATGGAAGTTTTAGTCAAAAACTCCCGCCGGTCCAGCTTTTGGTGCAGCTCGTTGAAATCGGGGCTGGGCAGCCGGAATTCTTTTTTGTGGTGATGATCTTCCATGGCCTTTATCTTTTGGTAAGGGATGCGTCCGAGTTTAAAATGGTGTTCGCCACCACCGTATTCGCGGCTAACAAAGCCTGGTCCATACTTTTAACGGCCCTGTATTGGCCAATAGTAAGCCAGCCTTTTTGTTTTGCCGGCTGCTGCCGGAACTTTTTAACTTGAGCCTGCTGCATGGTATTCAGTAACTCTAACTCTGCTTTTGCAATCCTGCGGCCGGTCAGCTTTCTGTATACTTGCGAAATACCTTGGCGGGAGTCAGCGATCTGGCACATTTGGGCCCCCAGCACTCGGGATGCTTCTATAAAAGTCGGATCGTTGAGCGTTACTAAGGCTTGTAGCGGCGTATTCGTACTTTGTCGGCGCACCATGCAGTAGCTGCGCGAAGGAGCATCAAAGGTAGCCAGAGTAGGATTAGGTACCGATCGTTTAACAATGACATACAAACTGCGGCGGTAGATGGCGGCCCCCGAATCGGGCACGTAGGTCATGCTGTTAATTTCCCAAAGGCCGTCTGGCTGGTACGGCTTCACACTCTTACCCCCAATCTTTCGGTTAAGGAGCCCGCTGGCCATCAACGCATTATCCCGGATCATTTCGGCACTCATGCGGTAGGCGGGGCCCCGGGCAAGCAAACGGTTCTCCGGATCTTTTTCCCGCGTGTTTTTAGCGGTTTGGGAGTCCTGCCGGTAAGTGGCCGACAGAACGATCATTTTATTCATTTTTTTAATATTCCAGCCGGATTCCCTAAAAGTTACCGCCAGCCAGTCGAGCAGCTCCGGATGGCTGGGCATTTCGCCCTGGTTACCAAAATCATCGGACGTTTTAACCAATCCTACTCCCAGTAAATTTTGCCACAAGCGATTAACCGCTACCCGCGCCGTTAAAGGATTTTTGGGGTTGGTTAGCCATAAAGCTAACCCGTAGCGGTTTTTCGGCAAGTTTTTCGGGAAAGGTAATATGCTTTCGGGCGTGTTCGGAAATACTTGTTCGCCCGGCGTATCGTAATTTCCGCGTTGTAGCAAAAAGGTTTTTCTGGGTTTCGGCATTTCCTGCATCACCATTAACTCCGGAACAGTCTCCATCGAATCGGTGAGGCGTTCCCGCAACGATTTTAATTGCTGCCTTTCTGCTTTGGCCTGCGGGTCTATCTCCGAAAAATAATACTGCTGTAAAGAGTTTATTTCTGCGGGAGAATACGTTGTTTTTTGGGCTACCGATTGCTAGGAAATATTTTTGGCCAGCATTAGTACTTCCAAGGGGGTAAGCGTGCGGTTATACACGGTAAGATCATCTACTTTCCCGTTCTTAAAACCGCTGCCGCGCCACCAGGCTCCAATTTGCAGACCAGTTTGTTTTTTTCCTCTTTTGTTATACAGTATTTCTTTGGTTAACTGATCCATGGTAACCTCCATCGGCATTTCGGCGCCGTTTAAGTACAGCTTCATGCCGGCTGCTTTCGCGCTTCCGTCGTAGGTTAGAGTCAACTGCAGCCATTGGTTGCGGGGTACATCGGTCCGGCTGATTTTTGTAATCGCGTTGGAAGGCGCGGTATGCGCCATATTTATTTCGAGGCGGTTATTTTTTAAATAAAGATGATAACCCTTAAAATTGTATAAGCGCTCGGCCACGCATTTGTGAAAAATTACCCCTTCGCTCAGGTCTTCCGGTATCATGACCTTTAGGCCGATGGAAAACGGATCGGACTTACCAAATACACCGGTTTGGCCTAAATCCAGCCAGTTATCTCCGTCTAATTGCAGTGCTTTACCTTTTTCGGAGGCAACAAAAACGGGTTTATCGCCGGGCGCTCCGGCCTCGCGTTTCATTTCCGCCTTTTGCGTGCTATTCCGCGTGTTTACCAGTTGGCCGTTATTAAAGTCATAGTAAGCCTGCAAGCCGGCTGCCGGTATCTGGTTTTTAAAAGATTCCCCGAACTGTTTTTTTTGCAGCCAACTTTCAAACTCTTTTGCATGGGCATGTACTGTTTTTTTAAATTTTTGCTGTTGACCGGAAATTTCTTCGTTGATATAGCGAAGAATCTCTGCTTTCTGTTTATCCGGTAGTAAAAGCGTTGGGGTGGGTAACGCATCGTCCCAGGATATTTGCCCGGCTTCTTTTACATTGTTAAAAAAGCTGAATAACTGAAAATAATTTTTTTGCGAAATAGGATCGTACTTATGATCGTGGCACTTGGCACAACCTACCGTAAGGCCCAGCATAGCCGTACCTACCGTATTGGTTCGATCGATTACATACTCTGTTTGGAACTCTTGTTCCACAATGCCACCTTCCATGTTTTGCGGATGGTTCCGGTTAAATGCCGTAGCAATAATCATTTCCCGCTTTGGTTTAGGCATTAAATCGCCGGCTAACTGCCAGTGCAAAAACTTATCGTAAGGCATATTGCGGTTAAAAGCGCTGATCACCCAATCCCGGTAAGGCGACATATCCCGGATCCGATCTACGGTGTAGCCGTGCGAATCGGCATACCGGGCCACGTCCAGCCAGTCCACCGCCATCTTTTCTCCGTAATGCGGTGAATGGAGTAAGCGGTCTACCTGTTTTTCGTAAGCATTTGGCGAGTTGTCTTTCAGGAAAGCGTCCAGTTCCGCTACGGTAGGCGGCAAGCCGGTCAGATCAAAAGAAAGCCGGCGCAGCAGAATTTCCTTGTTGGCTTCCTGTTGAGGATGGAGGCCCGCTTGCTTTAATTTAGCCAGTACAAAGTTATCAATGGGGTTATGGGTTTTCCAGTTAGCTTCTGTTACAGCGGGTACGGTTGCTTTATTTGGCTTTACAAACGCCCAGTGCGGTTTATACACGGCGCCCTCTTTGATCCACTTAATTAAGATGGCCTTTTCGGCCGCGGTCAAACTTAAGTGCGAATCAGGGCTGGGCATCTTGTAATCAGGGTCTTCCGAAATAATGCGATTAAAAAATTCGCTATTTTTTAAATTTCCCGGCGAGATAGCCACCTTTCCTTTATTTTCGGGCAGTTCCGCGTAAGCGTAATCGGCTACATCCAGCCGCAAACCCGCTTTTTGCTTCGCCTTATCAGGACCATGGCAGGCAAAGCATTTATCCGAAAGGATGGGTTTTACATCAATATTGTAATCCAGGTGTTCGGGCAAAGCTTGGTAAGCCAATGTTACATCGGCAGGCATATCCGGCAGGGAGGTGCGGTAAACATATACTCCTAACGTAATTGCCAGGGTAGCAAAAAAAACAGCCAGTATACGCCTTTTCATAATGAAGTTGGTTATTCCGAGAATAATTCCACTAAAGATAAGCTTAGCCTTCTTCCGAGCGGTTATACAAAAACTACGAATATTTTAACAAACCCGACTTTTTGATGGGAATTGTTATTTTTGTTTAAGAAATATACCAGGTGCTATTATGGTGGAAAATATTTTAAAATTTAACTTTTCTTTGTTAAATACAGATTACGTTCAACTAGATAAATCTTGGAACTACCCCAATGTTACCAGTATTTTTTACCGGCTTTATTACATTGACCAAGGCGAAGGTTTACTTACTAATGCCACCCAAAAAGTAAAACTGGAGCCAGGATTCCTTTATCTGATACCGAGTTTTACCACTTGCAATTATTATTGTGATTCTTACCTGAGCCAGTACTATATTTCTTTTTCGGAAGAATTTTCGGCCGGAGCTTCCTTATTTTTTGCTAATCGCAAATTGTTTAAAATTCCGGCTAGCAATAGGGAAGTAGAGGCTGTTAAACGCATTGTGCAACTGAACCCCGGCCGGGATCTGCGAAAATCAGATGACCCCCGGATTTATGAAAAATCGTTGCAATTAAAAGAATTTCAGGAGCTGAACAACGCTTTACCGGCTCCGGCCTTTATGGAAACCTGCGGATTATTACTGCTGCTCGTGTCCCGGTTTATGGCCTCGGATGATTTCTTGACTAAAGCCATTACCGCGGTGCATTCTAAAGTAGCCGAGGCCATTCAGCATATTCATACCAATCTTTCTACCCCTATAACCGTGGATCTGCTGGCAAAACGGGCTAGCCAGCACCCCGATTATTTTTCCCGGCTTTTCCAGGAAAACACGGGCATGCGACCCCTGGCGTACCTGCAAATGAAAAGGGTGGAACGGGCCCAGCTGCTTATTGCTACCACGGATCTGCCATTTTACGAGATAGCTAACCAAACGGGATTTGATAGCCTTTCTTATTTCTCCAGGTTATTTCGATCGTTGACGGGAATGGCGCCGGGTGCTTATAAAAAGCTGAACAGAAACCATCAGATTTAAGAGCTTGCCTTAAATTTAAAATAAAAAGGAGTAATTATTTATCTCAATTAAAACACCGGGTAACTTTACCGGTCCTCATATGCGTGCATGGGATTTGCGGATAATTTTATAAAAAATTAAAAAGTTTGATGCCATTCGGGGGTAAGTTTCAGAAAATACTTTACCGGGTAAACAATTAAAGTTTACTTCTACACTTTCCAATAAAATTGAAGGTTTAGAAAAAAACTGGATAGCTGAATTTAACAGTACCTGAACTAAAAATGAATTTTCCGGTAAAAAAGACTTTTTTCCTGCACTAAAGTTAATAAAGCTATTAAAAAGTTAATGCAGGCAACAACCGGGCGGAGCAGAACTGTATTCCGCTTTCTGTTCGGACCGATTAAGAGCCGCCAGGGGCCATTTAGTAAGAGAACCCAACCGCGGCAGGAGCTCTGCGTTCCGGCAAGTAGAGCCGGATTAAGAACAAGAAGCTACCTTGCTACGTTTGTTTCGAAAACGCCAAGCGTTTAGGAGCTAGTAACTGGAGAGAGAATTGCTTGGGAAATAGGTATCAACCTGGGTATTTATCAGCAATAAAATAAAACAGATAAACCACAAGCAACAGGGTTACCAATCCCCAACTCATTCCGCTACAGCTGAAAAACGATTAGAAATACGTTGAAGAATGACCTGTGCCGGGGCTACCATTCTTTTCTAAGTCTACCCGATTGCTCAACCTGATACGCTCTTTCTCTATCTTTATTTTAATTACGTAGCGTACTTTTGACTTTAGATTTTTAAATTATAGCGCTTCTATTGATTATGGGTTAATCTATTTTTGAAATTTTTTCTTCGATATGGAAAAAGTCGAAATCTGCGTAACCGCCCGCCCTTTTAGTAGCATAGGTAAACAACCCAAACCGATAGCCCATAAAGTGCGGTAAAGTATACGTCATTTTTAATGGGGTACCGATGGGTGCCCAGGATTGACCATCGAAACTATAAAAGAAATGAGCAACATCTTGCCAAGCAGATCAGAACAAGGCATCAAACATTTCCACAGAAGTAAATGCGACAGTTATGAGTCAGAATCTAAATCCCGCTAAAAGCGGCTATGCCGCCGTTAATGGATTACACATGTACTATGAAGTATATGGCCAGGGCAAGCCCCTGGTCCTGCTGCACGGCTCTTTTATGACTATCCCTTTGAATTGGACGAACATCATACCCTTGTTGGCTCAAGACCGAATGGTAATTGCAACGGAGATGCAGGGCCACGGCCGCACCCGGGATATCTCCCGAGAGTTTAGCTATGAAGCCATGGCCGACGATGTATCCGGCTTGCTGCAATACCTCCAGATAGAGCAGGCCGACATTTTAGGATATAGTATGGGCGGCGGGGTAACTTTTCAAATGGGAGTGCGTCATCCCGAGCAGGTACGCCGGCTCGTGGTCTTGTCGGCTCCTTATGCGCACGATGGTTGGTGGCCCGATACCGAGGCGAGTTTTGCTACCTTCACCCCAGAGATGTTTCAAGACACTCCGATCCGAGCCCAATACGATAGCTGGGGGAACGATCCGGCCCATTTCCCGGAATTTGTGAAAAAGGTGATCAATATCGATCTAAAGCCCTATAATTGGTTCCGCGGGGTAAAAAATATTAAGGCTCCCCTATTTATAGCCATGGGTGATGCTGATGGCGTCCGGTACGAGCATGCTCTGAAGCTGTTCCGAGCCAAAGGTGGCGGAAAACAGGGAGATCTGCACGGGTTGCCCCAATCCCGGCTGGCCATTCTGCCGGGCACTACTCATGTTGGTATGATCAAGCGGACGGATTGGCTTATCCCGATGATTACCGATTTCTTGGATTCAGACTTAAGGGCTGCGCCACCCACGTTTTAGAGATACTAGCGGAAATAGAAGTTGCCAACCGGTGTTCGTTTACTGGCACTAACGGTAAAAAAACCACTACGGAATTAAACAGGAAAACAAGTTGAATAAATAGTTATGCAAAACCTAAATGAGGAAGTAACTAAATTTGTCGATGCGTTAAATCATCCTTTGCGAGCAGAAATAGAGGAACTGCGACAAATAATCTTAGCCGCCATAAAAGGATTAACGGAAAATATAAAATGGAATGGTCCGAATTACTGCTTTAATGACCAAGACAGAATAACAATGAGAATTCACCCAAGTAAACAAATTCAGTTAATTTTTCATAGGGGAGTAAAGAAGATGAGGCAACCTGCGGACAAACTGATCAATGATCCATCCGGACTTCTGCTTTGGAAAGAAAATGACCGCGCTATCGCCACTTTTAAAAATAGGGCGGAAATAGAAAAGGCGGAATCAAACCTGAAAAAGATTATATCGGATTGGATTAAGGCGTAAAATGGTTATTCTCTCGGGAAAATCGAAGCCGGTTTGTTGCTAGTATTTTATTAAAAAAGGAGGTTGTTCCGAAGAGGAAAACGGGCGTGCTCTTGCGGGTTTGTTGAAGCAAAATAGCAACAAAGATAATGGAGCTTGCAACAGAAAAAATGGAGCGGAAAACAAAGCAGCAACAAAAACCATGGCGTGAAGCTGTAAGGGAAAATCAACTCTGCTCCTACTGGGCTAACTTAGCCTGATAAGTACGAACATGTAAAACGGTTATACTTTAGGGAGAATTGAAACCGGTTATTTAAATGGTTGTGCAACCCCCACGACCGTTTTTTAAGCAGACTTTAGGAGAGTGTATGGGTGGTTTAAACAAACGGTGAGCGTCATCTAATTGCCTTTTAATTGTTCTAATACCTGTTTAACTTCTTGGTTTTCCGGGGAGAGTAAGAGCGATTTTTTTAAATTCATGGCGGCTTCCTCTTTCTTGCCTAAGGCTACTAACTCTTTTCCGTAACTGTAATAGGGGAACCAGTTATCCGTGTTCATTTGGGTAAGCAGCCGCAGGGTTTCCAGGCCCTGTTCGGCCCGTTGGTGCGCAATCAGCTGATGACCCACATAATCCATTTCAAAAAGATTGAGATAATAATGGGCCGTATCGGTTTTTACTTGATTGAAATGGCTGAGGGCGAAATCAATGCCACGCTTGGTTATATCCTGGGCATAGGTAAAGGCCAGTGATTCTTTTAACGTCAGTAAGGGTCGGTTATCTAAAATGCGCATCGCATTTAAGGTTGTGTTGCTCAGGCCCGGACTTTCGGAATTATCTAGCAAAATATAGGTGCGTTTTTGGGTAACATCCCTTACAAAAATAGTAACGATACCTCCCTGCTTTCCGGTATGTAATACTATCTTACGAGCAGGATCTTCGGCCAGCAGGAACCAGCCCAGCCCGAAGGCCGTTTTACCCAAAAATGGCTCTGGCTGGGCGTAGGTTCCGTTATTAAGTTTAATAGGGGTAAACGCCTCGTTCATGGTTTCAGTTCGGAGTAATTTTCCGGCATATAAAGCCTGGTCGAATAGAAAAAGATCATCCGCGTCACTAACTACTAATCCCGGCCCGATCAGTGCCCCTGATATTTGCGCGAACTCCCGGTGCTTCGGAATGCTCTCGGCTATTTGAACGCTGTCCGAGAAAATGGTAGTTCGGGCATAGTTTTTCACCCGTTTCTCATCCTTCACCCAGGCGCTTAACGAATTAATATAAGTATGATGCATGCCAGATTTATCCCAGATATACTGCTTTAGGTATTGTTCTAATTTTAGGCGCGTGACTTTCTCTATTATGACGGCCAGCAAGGCAGTTCCCGGACTGGAATAGCTCCATTTCTCCCCTGGTTCAAATAACACTTTACCATACCTTTTTAAGGCCGGGATAAGATCCGCCGAGGTAAGAATCTGCCGGGGGTTCTCCTGGTAGTAAGGTTCAAAGATTTGGAAGTCCGGCAGACCGGCCGTGTGGGTAAGTAAATGCCGAATAGTAATACCGGAATAAGGAAAATCAGGCAGATACCTAACAACCGGGTCATTCAATTTAATTAGCCCTTTTTCCTTTAATTGCAGGATAGCAACGGCGGTGAATAATTTACTGGTAGAGGCCAGATGAAAACGGGACGTAGCGGTGTTCCGGATTTTTTTTGCCCGATCCGCAAAGCCAAAGGAACGCTGATACAATACAGCCCCGTTTTGCGCGATAAGTACATTACCATTAAACTTACTTTTTTGGTGCAAAGAATCAAAAAGACTATCTAACCGGTTAATATTGGGTTGTGCCTGGCATGGTAATAAATTAACAAACAAAAGATATAAAAAAAGCAACTGTGAAAAACCCTTTTTCATGATATTGATCTTGCTAGGTGATAAGGGCAAAGATATACGAAATATTTCGTACTTTAAAATTTTTATATTTTTGTTTGTTTAGCAAGGTTGGCCTATGGTAGAATGTAGTAATCAATGATAAGCATTCTTATCCGCCAAGTAAGAGTAAATCTGCCCCATTTATATAGATTTTATAAGTTCCGTTTTGTTCAATGCACCTTTATTGGTAATGAATTATTAATTGAACTTTACCATTCAATATTACCTCGTTTAGCTTCTTAATAAGGCAGAATCCAAGAAAATTCTTCCATTTACCGTAAGGCCTCGCTTTACAACCACTTTTTTAAAAAAGCCATAATATCCTGGCGCATTTGGGCCGTTTCGAGGTGGCCAACCGGATAAATTTTTAATTGCCACGCTTGCGGCACACCGGCGTTAGCGTAAGCTTTTTTTAAATTTTCATCAATTTTTTGCAGACCTTTTAAAGGCGTTAACGGGTCGAGGCTGCCGGCCAAACCAAAATGGGGCCGGGGAACAATCAAGGCATTGATTTGCGAAGTTGTAAAATGATTGAGTAAATCCGGCACGTAGTAGTAAATGCCGTGGCGATCCAATCCCTTTTCTTCCAGCAAGGTTTGAAAATCCGTGAGGCAGTTTAAATCCACGGTAACTTTAATGCGTTCATCCAGGGCGGCCAGCCACCAGGCCATGGTGCTGCCCATCGACATGCCCACGGTAGCTATTCGCTTGGCATCTATTTCGGGGCGGGTTTCCAGGTAATCCAGCGCACGCAGGTTGTCGTACACCATCATGCCCCACATAACCTGGCCCTTCCAGAGCATTTCTTTAAAAATTTCCAGTTCGGGGCGGCCGCTGCGTTCCCCAAAGCCCCAACTATCGAGGCACAAACCCGCGAAGCCCGCCCGGGCTAGAGCCAAGGCGTACGGCGGACTTTGCATCTCGGGCCGGCCTTTCACAAATTCGTTTTTACCCACGGCATATTGCCCGAAATGTGAATGATTAAATAATACCACCGGAACTTTGCCGGTAACTTTTTTAGGTATTGTAAAAAAGGCTGGTACCATTTCCAGCCCATTTAAATCCAGCAACAGCTTCTCGGTAATTAAATCCTTTGTTTCTTCCCGGGATACCAATTTTACCGTAATGGGCCGCTGCCGATCGGGTAACCGGCCGAGCAGCTGGTACAACGTTTTGCGTTGTTCGGCTACACCTTTGGGCGTTTGAGCATTAGTTACGTCGGACATAAAAACAGAATTTAAAGCAGCGCTACTTTGGCTGGAACCTAAGCATAAAAGAATAACCAATAATACAGAAAATAGCTTCACCATCCGGCAATTTAGAAAAGCGCAATTCCTATAAAGAATAAAGTTCGAGAAAACTTAGGCGCGAGCTGGCCAAGAATAAATTTAAAAATTTCCAGGAAGACTACATGCTGAACAATAAATCTACCTAATAAATAATAAATAATTTTCTCCCTCGCGGCAGGTACGGCATAGACACGAGGGATTTAACGGCATTCCGTTTGGCGGCTGCTAAAGAATCTGAATTACTAGCCGGAAGTTAGTGGTAAGAATCTCAAATTTTCGCTGATCTGCCAGTGCTGAAGTATGGGCGAGTAACAGGGTAACCATTTCGCATGTACCACAACTAAGTAACAAGACACAAGTAGTAAGACACAAGTATCAAGACAAAATATGTTCTATATATTTAAAATTCAATAGTTTAGCCGCGTGTTTTTTATAGAGTAATATACCTTTTAATTTGTCCTGTTACTTAGTTTAACATTCTTTTTAAATTATTCAGGCATTAACAAAGCCAAGTGCATTCAAATTTAAAAATAGCAGCCAATCCGTACCTTCTACATTAATGCCTTAACGCGTATTTATTACCACTGAATTACAACAAGATGATTATATGCAAAAAAAGTCTATTAGCCACCGGCGCGCCCAAAGCGTTCCCCAATGGCTCATAGACTTTTTTTAAATTTTAGATTGCTTCGGCTTTAATCAGGAATCCGGCAAATACTCGAACACCTTTAACCCGATTACCTCTTTTAAAAATACGAAGCGGGTAATCGGGTTAAACTCGTTTTTCTTTACTTAGCAAAGATTACTTTCTGCTGATACGTTTTTCCTGCAGTATATAATCTGAGAATGTACAAACCGGTAGAAAACTGCTCATTGGGTTGCCAATCTAAGGCATATCGTTTGCCTCCTTCTACTTTACCTTGGTATAAAGTAGTTAATTCCTGACCTTGCGGATCATAAATTTTTAAATTGATAAGCTGACTTGCTGGCACCAGGATACTAATAGTTACTTTGTTCGCGAATGGATTTGGCTTAACCTCGAACAATACCAGATTTTTAAGTTCCGGTTTATCTTCTTGACTATCCGGTAACACGATGTTCCTGGCGGGTGAAACGGTAGTAGCTACCCGGCTGGTATTTCTTTTTACCATGGCTTCTACTTTCACTAACCAATAATCCAAACCACCTTGACTCGGTTGGGTTTTATCGCCGCCTACTCCGGAACTGGACCGACCGCCTAATAGTAATCCGTTGTCGTTGGTTTGGAAAACCGTTCTTAGTTCTTCGGTGCCACTGCCGCCGTAACGCTGATCTACTACTTTCTGGCCGTCCTGGTCTACTTGCACCATCCAGTAATCACTACCGCCCTGGCTCGGTTGGGTTTTATCGCCACTCTCCTGAGATACAGAATGGCCCGCCAGAATGTATTGTCCCTCGGTGGTGTAGGTGCTGGCCTGTAGCTCATCGTCTTTGCTGCCCCCAAAGCCGCTGTCCCATATTTTAGTACCTTTATCGTCTAGCTTTACCAGCCAGTAATCTTTACCGCCCCGGCTCGCCTGGCTCTTGTCGCCGTTTTTACCGGAAGTGCTGGTACCGGCTAAGTACAGGTTTGTGCCGTTGCTGGGCCGTACGGAATACACCTCATCCTGGCCACTGCCGCCAAAGGTTTTATCCCACAGTAAGTTGCCGGTTTTATCTACTTTTACGCCCCAATAATCGCTGCCGCCGCGGCTCGGTTGACTCTTATCGCCGCTGGTGTTGGATACCGAACTGCCGCCCAGGAAGAAGCCGCCATCGGTGGTGGGGGTAAAGCTGCCCAGCTTTTCGTCTAAACTACCGCCGTAACGTTTATCCCAGACTTTGGTGCCGGTGCTGCTGATTTTTACCAGCCAGTAATCGGTGCCCCCCTGGCTCGGCTGGCTCTTGTCGCCGCTCACCGGGGAGTTACTGTAACCACCCAGCAGGAACTCCCCGGTAGAAATCTGAATAATTTTTTTCAGTTCATCGGCGCCGCTCCCGCCAAAAGCTTTGTCCCATTGTTTGTTACCCAGCTTATCTACTTTCACCACCCAGTAATCCAGATTTCCCCGGTTAGTGGCGGTTCGGTCGCCGTTGACACTAGAGGCAGAACTGCCGCCGAGCAAATAACCGCCGTCTTTAGTAGCAATAATACTGTTCAGGTAATCCTGGGATGTACCGCCGTAGCGTTTGTTCCAGAGCATGGCCCCGTCTTTATCGGTTTTCACAATCCAGTAGTCCACGCCACCGCGACTTGCTTCGCTTTTATCGCCGCTTACACCGGAATCGGAATAGCCGCCGGCCAGGTAACCGCCATCACTCGTCCGGATTACATCGGTTAACTGGTCAGAGCCCGAACCGCCAAACCGGAAATTCCAGCCAAAATTAATGCGTACCTGCACCACATCGGTCGTAAATAAAGCGCCATCGCTCACAATTAACAGGAAAGCATACGTTTTACCCTGGTTAGCCGACGACACTACAAACGAAGGTTTAGCTGTTAAAGAATCGCTTAAAGTAATACCAGCCGGCGCAATCCAACGGTAAGTAATTTTATCCTGATCCGGATCTTTCGAAGCCGCACCGTTTAAAACCACCGTGCCAGCCGCCGCAATAGTCGTGTCGTTGCCCGCAATCGCCACCGGAGCTCGGTTTGAGGATTGCACCGTCCAGTCTACGGATAAAGTTTTTTCGCCCCTTCGACCACTGCCGTATTTTTTTAAATTTTGGGTTTGAAAGAGCAATTGATAATCACCCGCCAGGCTGCTGGTACTCCGGATACCGGATATTCGGTACAGCGTATCGTTTATTGCTTTAAAATTTAAATTTTTAATGGATACCGATACTCCGTTTCGCTTTAATTGAATGGCATTCCGGAATTCTTGCGTCGAGAGTAGTTTGGCACTGAAGGCAATTTGTACCGTATCTAACTGTCGTTTCAAGGATGGCGCCGGCTTTAACTGCCACTCCGCCGTTAGGGGCACCTGATCCACAAAGAAGCGTTTCTCGGCAGTGGCAACGCCGCCCTTTTCAGCAGTTGCCGTAATTTTTAAACCCGTGTTGCCGCTTGATTGCAGAATTACCGGAATAGAAACTGCTCCCGCCGCAACTTTATAAACATGCTTTAACACCATTTGCCCGCTTAAATCTATTTGCGAAATGGTTATTTGCGAAGCTTTGGCACTTAGGTTAAAGGAAACGAGCAAAGAATCGCCCGAGGTAATGCCATCGGTATTGGAAAACCCTAAATCCGGCGTAATGGCGAGTTTGGTCACCGAAATGCCCGCGGATCGATCCACGGTCCAGGAAACCTGCTTGGAACCGGTACCCGCATTACCCGCCGCATCTTTTATACCGCTCAGATTTATTTTAAAAATATATTGGCCTTCCGGGTAGGTCAGCATGCCAAAGTTACCCGCTACCCAGGCGGTGGAATCCAGGTGCAGCAATTGCGTGATGGCCAGCGGCAAGATTTCGCCGTTCCGGGTAAGTTGTACCGATGCCGTATTAAAGCCCTCTACTGCTTCTTTAAATTGGATATTGATAAAAGGATAATGCTGGGCATCTAATCCTCCGGTATTGGACTTTGTTAGGCTTACGTTTACCGGTCCGGTTTTATCTACTGTCAGCGCAATGGTTTGTTTTAGGGAACCCGCTTTATTGCCCACCGACTTAATTTGCGGCAAGTCCACGGTAAAATCATACACCCCACTCTGCGTCAGAATATTTTTCAAACCAGACAGATAGAACAGCTTGTTGTCGGCTCGTACGGAATCGATTATTACTTTGCCCGGCTGCACCACCTTGTTCCGGGTAATAATAAACCGATCCGGCGTTACGGTAGAAACATTAATGGGCAAATTAAAGAAAACCTGCAGGGTATCGTAGGTCTGGGCCACCCGGTTTTCCGGTAAACCCCGGAACTCCTGCACAATGGGTACATCTAAAAACTGGGGCCAGGTTGCTTGTACTCCCGTTTTACCATTAATACCGAAGATATCCTGCACCTGTGCCGCCTGCACGGTTAGGTTATAAAAACCGTTGCCGGTAGTTACTTTCGATAAATCGATCTCAAACGTAGTAGCATTCAGCGGTTTTACCACCACCGATTTATTTATAATATCCGGACCGCCCTGCAAGGTAAGCCGCAGGTCTTCGTAGGTAAAGGTGGCCGGATTGATGCTTTTATCGAATACTACTTTCAGTTTTTTAACCTGAGTAGTCGCAACTTCCTGGGGCGCGCCTTCTATGCGCACGATTTTGGGCACGTCCCGGTTCCGGGGTTTCCAAACCACGGTATACGTTACGGGTTGCAGCGAAGCAAGCTTATCTACAAAATGGAATTTGTTTTCGTAAACCGGTGGCCGGCTTACCGGCAACGTAACAAAAGTGAGCCACGCATTAGTAATCGGAATTACCTGGCCATCGCTGCGGGTAACGCTTACCACATCGTATTGATTATTACCCGGATCATCGACCTTAACGAAATTCCAGCCCACTTTAGAAGCTGTAACGGTAAAGGTATTCGTAAAGGTAGGTGCCGCTACGGAAGTCGAAAACTTGCCTGATTTGGCCGGATAAACTTTTTCGGTGCGTTGCCCTTGCGAGAAGTAGATCACATCCGGCTCATCGTGTACATCAAAAATATCGTTGGCCAGAAAATCGTTGATGCTGTCTTCTTTCGCGCCGTAGGCCCGGATGCTCCGGGTGAGTTCGTGGAGTTTTGCGCCTTTCACCAAACTTAATTCCGGGTTGCCGAAGCTGTTGGCGTGCACTACTTTGGATTCGTAGCTTACAAATTTACCCAGCAGCGTAGAAGTAAAGTACCATTGCCCAATGCGGGTTTGCCGGCCCGGAATGGTGCCGAAGTTGATATCAGTAACTCCTAATTCTTTAGGTTTCCCCTGGAAGTTAGAGCCAATAATTTTAAATTCAATGGCCAAACCTTTCTCGTTTTCTACAATTTTGGGCTGGGCCGAAGCGATGGTCATGTTCACGGCCGGACCATAACCTTGATTCTCGACCATCACGGCTAGTTCCGCCGGAACCGTGGGTTCTATTTCGGGACTGGTCAGGGCATCATCCCCCAGAATGTTGCGCTCCATAAAGTAATGCAGCATCAGGTTCGGGCTGGGGTTTATGGTCAGCGGCACACTGGCTAGCGGCAACGTCACCATGGCTTGCGCGTAAGGGTCCCAATAACGCACGTAGCCGCCAAAATTATACTCCTTCGGCTCCGTAGGGGCCGCACCAAGCTCGGGAATGAACAGGAATTTGACAAGGCTGTTTTGTTGCGCAGCAATTTTGCCCGTGCCGGTAATGTCCGAGAGATTTTTTAAATCTTTGGTTTGGATCTCGAATAAGCCATTGCTGGGTACGCCTTTGGCATCCCTAATCTGAATAACGACGCTCAAGGAATCCATTTTATCGGTAGGATGCCCGTTAAAAATGTCCAAGGTGCCTTCGAAAGCTTCCCGTGTCATGGTAAGCCGTTGATTGATTTGTACTTTTACCGAGGCGCAAACGGCTTGTTGCTGGTTGTCCAGGATTTCGTTTAAAGCTGCATTTTCTTTCTCATACATTTCATTAATAGAGGCATAACCTAGGTTTGTTGCTTTTTTTATTTGCGCTATAATAGTATCGGAATAAGTTTTTATTTTCTTCCAATTAATAATATTCGGATACTGAGTATTAGGTTCTAATACACCGAGATTTCGCGCGTTAAGGGATGTATGCCACCGGTTAAAAAAAGCCTTTAAAGCAACTTCATTAATCTCATATCCTTTCATAGAATTAAGAATAGAAAGTTGGGTTGCTTTGGGAATAGAATCTAAATTAACAATATAAACTTCAAGCTTAGGAGCTAAATCTTCATAAGCATTACTTTTTATTATATCACCAAAGTATTCTTTAGCCCAACTTTCACGAGCTTGGTATGCGTCTGTAACTACTTGTAAGTTATTTGCAATTTGTTTAAATACTGCACCTAATTCTGGTTCGGAGGCCTGTGGAATGATACTATTGCCCGTATTAAAATAATTACCTAAAATCGCACTTTTTGAAGCAAGACTTGCGCCGGCAACCTCTGTATTTGCACAGGTGTTGATGGCCGTGATAACGCCCACAATACAACTAATTGGAGGCGGAACAGGCCAAGGCAAGCAATTAAGATATGCTTGCCCAATACTGCCTCCGTCCAATCCATTGCCAAAACTACACGATGCAGCCCCAATGTATCCACTTGCACCGCCACTTGCACAGCCGGCAGCAGCTCCAATTACATCATTTATGCATTGTACACAACTCTTTTTCTCAGTTTTAAATGGATTAGTCCAGTTTTTGTCACCATCCCATATGCTTGGATCAGGACATATTGCACAATTGGGAAAACCACCGCCCCCGCCAAATCCACCACCGCCAATGAGAATACCGCCCCCACCTCCACCAGGACTACCTGTGCAAACCCGGCCATCAAATGTGAACATAACCCCATTTTCCTCCCATAACCCCGTAACTATGTTACATTTATACCAATAGACAACATAAGTTATGTCTTGGCAGGACAAACTTTGACTTGCCATGGCACTATACTGGGAGGGATCCATCCCGAGTAGCTGAGAAATCGCCGCCACGGTTTGCCCCCCTGACGCGACAGATGCTGCCGAACCGTTCCGTCGGCGCATGGTTACCGGTACTTGAATGCTTTGTTGGGCCAATAAGGCAGCCGGTTCGTAATTAGTTACAAACTCGTACTCCGGATCATTTTTGGGTAAGTTTAAGGCTACATCTTCCGCCGTAATCAAACCATGGTTAGTTAAGGTTACATTGAAAGCATATGTCTCGTTGCCCGAAAGCTGCGGCATGGTTTTCGGCATATCAATAGTTACTACCGGTATGGGCACGTGCGTTTCGAATTGCGCCTCTAACGTAATATCATACTGATCTTCTACGGCAGTAGGTACTACGTTCCAGCTAAAGGTAATGGCTTGATAATTTAAAAAAATGCTTGCTTCTGTTGTTTCTCCCGGATCAATGGTGATCGTGCTATTATAAGATAAATGTTTTTCTTTCTCCACGATAATCCGGTGCTTACCTTCCGGAATGTTGCCGGCCGCAAAGTTACCCGCCGCATCGGTGAAGCCTTCAGCGTAAACCTGGCCCGTGAAGTAGTTCTTAATTTGGACTTTGGCATCTTTTACTTTGGGAGCCCCTTCGGAATAATAGGTAAACTGGTTGGTAACCGTAATTTTTACTTTACCTGCCGTTTCTGATTTTTTCTCGAAAGTAAACGGAAGACTAAAGGAATTACCATTTTTAGTAGCCACGCCAATGCTGCCGTTTATCGGAAAGCTAAAGGGCACCTCCTCCAGGGCTAAAAATTTTAAAATTACGGTAGCCGTGTCACCGGTAGCCAGCGAGGCTATACGCTCCGGCGTAACGCTCCGCAGCCAGTTTACTTTAGGCAAGTTAAGGGCTACTTCGCCGGTACTTCCAATTCCTTTGTTTACCAGTTTAAATTCTACCTGACGCTCGCCTTTACTTCTCGAAGTTACCACGTTTAATTCGGTAACATCGGCTACCACGTAAGCTTGCGGTGCCTGGCAAAAGTAAAAATATCGTTTTTTTGAATTTTACCTTCCTGGGCAACCGCCTGCAAACTGGCTACTTCAAAATTAGCCCCCGGCGACAAAACCGAACCCACTATTTTGTACGATAGGTTACCGCTTTTATTTCCGGGCAATGTAGGTAAGGTGTTAAAGAGCATTTTAGCGCCGTTCGGTAAGGTTACCGGCTGAAGGGTAAAGTTAGTTAGGCGGATGGTGCTGAGGTTTTTGATCACCACCGCACCACGTAAAGTATCGTTTAAAACCACTTTAAACTGCGGTATTTTGCCCTCGTTAATCTGTACACCCAAAATATCAAAAGCATCTTGTTCTTTGGTAGCTTTCATGCCCGGGAAGCTGGCGCCCACCGTATAATGGCCAGCTTCATTGGCCAATGGGGTAAACTCGGCCGTATAATTACCGGTGCCATTGGTGGTGGCGATAATAGTCCGGCGCAAGCCTTGGGTAATGACGTATACTTCTACCTTTTCATTCATTGCCGGTTTTCCGTCGCTCTGTACGGCCGAACCAGTTACCGGAATTGTAGTATTTTTTAAAAAATAAGCTGCGTTAACCTGGGCCGTAACCGTATAATCCGGTTTAATGTTAAGGTTAACCGGTTTAGAAGTGTTGTTTGTTAATAGCAACTCCGTTAAGCTGGCTTCCGGGTTCACCCATAAAAGCAATTTGTACGTACCCGGCAAGTTAGGCGCCGGAATAGCATTCGGGATCGTAATGGTTTGCCCCGCTGGGATGGGTTCCTTCGTAATATCTTCTATTATCAATGTATCCTGGTCATCAATCAAATCATCCTGCGATAAATAACCGCGCACTACTGCACCGGTAGGCGCCGTAACCGAACCGGTATTTTTCACCGAAAACTGGTAGTTAAACACGGCCATAGCCTGGAGGGATTTTTCGGGTAGTACCACCGAAGAAATCTGGAGATCCGGCTTATTTAAATCCGAAACCATTACCCAAGCCGAACCGGTGGAGAAACCCGTAGCCTTGGCCTGGAAGTAAACCTGCTGGTTGCCATCGGCAGTGGCGTCTTTGATGGTAGTAATGGGCACCTCCACAAAAACTTTACCCGCCGGAATAGTAGCGGTAGCGGGTACGGTAGCTTCTTGGGTATTGGAAGAAGTTACATTTACGGTAAGAGCAGTTGTTGTAGCCGTATTCCGGGTGATGCGCAGTAATCCGGCGTTTACTTTCCCTTCGGGCAGCGTGAGCGGATCAGCGGAAACTTGTAAAGCGGCCCCATCATTATCGGTTACCGTTAGCGTAGCCGACACGGCACCGGAAGAAGCGGGCGGCGCGCTGCAACCACAAGATGCCACAAACATGGCCGCCGTAATCGTTACTTTTTTATCGCCCTCGGCCTGGCTGTTATCCACTACCCCAATATCAAACGTTTTCTCGTTTTCGCCCGCCGCCAGGGAAATACTGGTGGGTAGTAATAATGAATTTAGCACATTGGCAGATATGTTGGCGGTAAAAGCTACCGGGCTGCTATTAGCCTTCCGGCGGAGAGTGGCTTTGGTAGCGTACAAACCAGCGGCTTCTGCCACCAGGTTGGTTTGTATTACTAATTCCAAACCCGGCAAATCATCATCTTTTATTTGGATAGTGGCCGTTGCTGAGTTGTGATTCCCGGCGCCGGCCGTTATGCTGACTTCCGCATCTACCTCGGGTATGCTGTCTTGCTCCAACTTAACGGTTACTTCCCGCGAAAGACTGCCGGATGGTATGGTGATCTCCGGGGCAACGGCAAAACGTTTGGGCTGGTCCGAAGTCAGAAATACTTCCAGCGCCTGGGTGGGTGCCAGATTAGTGGCTACTTTAAACGTAATGGTTTGTCCTTCGGTGGCTTTGGCGGGCAGTTGGGTGATTGTTAAACTGGGTTTATCGTTGTCCAGAACAGTTATATTGGCTTTTGCTTCCGGAAAATCAGGAGCGGTAATTTTTAAAACAGCGGCTAAAGTTCCTTCCAGATTTTTATTATCCGGCGCCGCAATGGTAAACGAACTGCCGGCCTGACCCGCCGGGATGGTTACCGTGGCAGGAAAAGAAAAACGTCCGGATTGACTTAGTTGAATATTTACCGTCAGCGGACTAGTCAAGGAACCGGTTCGGTTTACGATAGCAGTAATTTTTTCGGAGGAACCTTCGGTTAGTTGCGCCGTGGTTAGTTCCAGCGTGAGTAGTTTTTTAACAGTCCAAGGAGTTGTTTGCACGCCGGTGTTATTCGTGTTACCCCCTGGCCCCTCTTGAACAGCAGCACCCGGCACGAGCTCCACCACAAATACGCCTTTATTACCAATATTAAACTGAGCCGGAATTTTAAATTTTTCACTACGAGCCAGGGTCTGGCCTATCGATAAAATCTTTGAATTCGCAAATTCTAGTTGTTTGAGCAAGGTTCGGTTTTGACCATCGGGCGATTGCATATAAAGCTGTTCGGTCCAATCCACTGTCGAAGGCTTTTCTCCTATATTGCCTACTTGCCAAGTTACGGTAACCTCCTCATTGGGAGCTAATACCGTTTTACTCGACGAAACATTTTGAACTACTAGATCTGGGGTTTTTGGAACTTCTATAACCGGAATGTTTACGGCTTTGGATATTGGACCCGCTCCGCAGGCATTCGTATATTGTACAGTATAACTCCCATCCTCTCCGGCATAATAAGAGGCATCTACCGCATTCGGAATAGCTACGCCATCTTTATACCATTGGTAGCTAGCCACTCCATTTGCCGTATTAGCCGCCGACGCTTGCAAGCTCCTATTGTTAGCGGTAATGGTTGGCGTAAGAGTGGGCTTGGTACTAAAAACAGCTACTTGCAGCGTTCTTTCGCTGCCAATACCGCAAGCATTAGCCGGGGTAAATTTCAGGGTGTATACCCCGGGTTTCGTCCAGGTAATTTTGGCGGATGATTTGGCACCGGTAGTATCAATGGTACCGCCACCCGATAATTGCCAACGGTACTTCACATTTCCTATTTCTACTTCACTGACGGCGTAGGTTTCGGTACCTAAACACGTATTAGTTTTGCCAGTAATGGTAAAATATTGTTCCGGTGGTCTGCCAATGGTGATAGGCTTGCTATTCATGCCGCTAGTATCGGCCGGCGAACTGGCTACAATCCGGACCCGATAACCGATACCCGCGGGTATATGCACAGGAATGGTAGCGTTTATAGTACCCGCTTTCGTACTGGTTAAAGTACCAATATTGGTAAAAGTTTTAAAATCGCCGATGCTGTTGGATAACTGAGCGGTGAAAACATTACTGTTCCCGTAGAGGCCTTTTATTGTAAACGGAATAGCCAGAGTATTTCCCGCACAAAAAGAATTTTTTACCTCACCAATAGAGATGGCAAGTTTTACATCTGCTACTTTAAAATCCCACGAATTTGTTAAACTCCATTTGCCGTTGGTATCTTTTGCTCTTACAAATACTGTATAATCACCTATTTCCAAGGCACTAATATCAACAGGAATATTCAGGTCCTGTATATCAGTGCTTTGCATTGTGGGAATAGGCGTCCCTTTCTCCAAGCCGGGATCTTTTCCGATGTAGTACTCCAAATAAGAAATTTTGGCGAGTGGAGCAGGGTCTACGCTTTTAGGGTATGGTTTTAAAAGTAACCACCGCTGCGTTAAGCTCCATTTTTCGTTCGCATCTTTGGCTCTAACATTTAACTGGTGTACCCCATTGGTTAGCTCCTCCGGGTTGATGTTTATTAAGACATTACTTATATCGGTAGCTGGCGTAATATTCACTTGCTTGCCAGAACCAAACCCGGGGTCATTATCCAGGTACCATTCAACTCGCGTGATATCACCTGCTGGCGTGGGCTTATCCGTATTAGTAAATGGTTTTAAAAATAGCCACCGTTGCGCTAAACTCCATTTTTCGCTGGCGTCCTTAGCTCTTACATTTAATTGGTGTACCCCACTGGATAAATCCTCCGGATTAATATTGATTAAAACATTACTTAAATCGGTGGCAGAGGTACTATTTACTTGCTTGCCGTTGCCAAAACCCGGATCCGTATCTAAATACCATTCTACCCGCGTAATATTGCCTGCAGGATTGGGCTTATCTGTGTTAGTAAAAGGTTTTAAAAATAGCCAGCGTTGCGTTAAGCTCCACGCACCATTGGCATTTTTAGCCCGAAAGTTTAGCTGGTGTACCCCGCTGGTTAAACCAGTTGGGTTTATATTAATTAATAAATTACTTAAATCCGTAGCCGGACTCAACGCGAGAGGTGTTGCTTTCTCGAATCCCGGGTCAGTATCCAGATAATATTCGGCGTAAGTAATGTTACTTACCTTCACCGGTGAATCGGAAGAAGTATAAGGTTTGAAAAACAACCAGCGTTGATTTAAGCCCCAAACTTCGTTGGCATTTTTGGCTCTTACCACCAGTTCATGCACCCCGTTCGCTAAAGAATTCGGATTGATGGAGACAGAAAGATCATTCAGTTGCTTGCTGGGACTTATGGTTAAAGGAGTTCCGGCGCCATAACCCGGATCGGTATCAATATAATACTCCACGCGGGTAATATTAGACTGGGCCTGTACCGGATTATTGCCAAAAAGAACTACTAAAAAGAGAAAAAATAAGAGGCCTGACTGGGTAACTCGTAACCAGAAAGTGACATTTAGGGGTGTACCTATACACATAACAACTAGCTGTAGCAGTTAAGAGCTTAAATAAAAAAGGAAGAAAGTAAGGCTAATTATTACTGCGCACACCCACCGAAATGGTGTAAGGATTGGTATTTGCTGTTTTGGAAGGAGCTGTTAATTTGTAGATGGCGGGTACATCCGGGATGCCGCTTAACTTGTAAACATCGCCTTCTTCGCCGCCAAAAATTCCGGCATCGGTAACTTTTCCGTCGTTCTTTTTACCGGCACCTTTCGCCGGACTGCCCGCTTTTAAGGTCAACTGATTATCGGCCTCAATGGTACTATTATTCCAGTTGGTGAAGACCGTGGACATGTCCACGCTAAACTTATTGCCGGTACCAATTATTGTGGCATTGTCTGCAAAAAAGAAAATATTATTTTCAAAAATATTTCCATTAGCAGCTATAGAATTATCATAAAAGATATTATTCTTAACTAAAAAAGAGTTAAGGTTAATATTGGAATAATAATATGCTGAAATATTATTAGCAAAAAAACCAGATGAATTAGGTAATGAAATTCCACTTCTAAAAATGTTGTTAACTATATATAAATTAGATATTTTAGTTACCTGGGAGGTTTCCTGTAAATTACCATCGAAATAACAACCTTTAAACGTAAGGCCAGATAAGGGTGATTCGTTATTGTATAAATAGGCATAACTTATTCTACACCTGCTAACAGTTATATCATTTGTATAAATTTGCAGCCCACTTATGTAAAGTCCCTGCACAGAAGAACCTTTGGAGCCCGCTTGAAAATATAGATAAATAGCATTAGTATCTGGAGTATTTATAGCCTGTAGGCCAGTGTTTTTATCCAGCAGGTAACCAAATCCAATTATAGTTAGTTTCTTTGTAACGTTTCCACCCGAAATACTCCCATAATGCTGGTAAATTTGTATTACATCCCCAGTTGCTGCTGCATCATGGGCTTTTTGAAAATCAGGATAATCAATGCCCTCCTTGGCCTGTCCGGGATAACCTACCCGGAGAATTTTAGCATAAACACTCGTGGAAACAAGCGAAAAAAGTAGAATAGTAGAAAGTAGTAGCGGTTTTAGCATAAGATTAGTTGTTTAAGAGTATGTTTTGGATGAAGATGAGAGCACAACAGTAGCTTGTCTAAAAAATTTAATAGCGGAGCATTTACGGGCACGCCACTAAACAGAAGCAAAAAGAAGGGTAAGAAGCAGCAAGTGCGGAAATAATACTTAGTTTAGCGAACGAAGCTTATTTAAGAAGCCCTTTTAAAAGAACAGATCTTTGTTTTTAAAAAGAGTGATTGAGCACCAAGGTTTTAAGCTAACAGGTACGGCGTTTAAAGATGATATATTCATTTTAAAAAGTCAACTTTCTGGTAACATTTTACCATTAATTATTTCTGATGCATTTGCTAGAGTTAAGGAATAAATACAAATAAAAAGAGCTATCGTATTTATTTAGCGCTCTTGTGTGACAATCCTATTTTAGTATTAAATCCGTTAAACAACCGGATTGTTACCCACCATACAAAATTTATTCATCTCGATCGGGTAAGAAATCCATACTACCTGATAAGCTGTTCTTAATAGTCGATTAGTAAAGTAGAAATGCCCCAGAGTAAAATCTGGAGAAAAGGGGTGTCTTACTTTTTCGTTCCGAGACACTTTGCAGAGATTTTGAATCACCGGCTGAGGATGAAAATTTAAAAAGTCTGCTGTCTCTTATGGTAGTAGATGAAAAGAACAAAGTTTTTCTTACTTTGGAGAACAACCTTTGCTGTAACAGAACTTAACGGACAAGATTTTCTAACCTGTTGGCTTTATGAGAAAATTTTTACTCGGATTATTACTTTTTTTAAATTTTACCTATCCGCTGATGGCTCAAAACAACAAAATCCGGGTGCTGGTGTTTGGCGCGCATCCCGATGATTGCGATATTTCGAGTGGCGGCTTAGCGGCTTTGTACGTAGCGGGTGGGCACGCGGTAAAGTTTGTTTCCTTAACCAACGGCGATAAAGGTCACCACCAAATGGGTGGCGGCGAACTGGCGCAAAGGCGCTATAAAGAAACCCAGGAAGTGGCCCGCCGCCTCGGTGTTACTTACGAAGTACTCGAGAACCACGACGGCGAATTGCTGCCCACCCTGGAAAACCGCCTGGAAGTAATTCGGCGCATCCGGGAATGGAAAGCCGATGTGGTAATTGCGCCCCGTCCCAACGATTACCACCCCGACCACCGCTATACCGGCGTATTGGTGCAAGATGCTTCTTTCCTGGTGATAGTGCCCAATATTTTGAGTGGCGTACCGGCTTTACCTAATAACCCGGTATTTTTGTATACCCGGGATAATTTTCAGCGGCCTAACCCTTTCCGGCCCGACATTGCCGTGGATATTTCCAGTGTTTTTCCAAAAAAATTAGAGGCCTTGGATGCCCATGTGTCGCAGGTATACGAGTGGCTGCCCTGGATTGACCATGATACCTCGGTACCCGCTAATGCGGCCGACCGGAAGAAATGGCTGGCTAACCGCTGGTTAACCCGCTCGCAACCCAACCCCGAGATACGGCAAACCTTAGAAAAATGGTATGGCAAAGAACAAGCCGCCAAAGTAACCCAAGCCGAAGCTTTTGAAATTTGCGAATACGGCAAAAAACCCTCCGAAGACGACATTCGTCGCTTGTTCCCGATGCTGTTGGCTAAGCCTTAAGATTATTTAAAAAATGACTGTTTCGCTAATGGCCTGGCCGGTAGCAGGAGTAAAAAAATGATTGGATAGCCGGAAGCAAGTTATTTTTTTAAATTTTTATCATGCTAACGCTACTCCGTATGGGCGCTGTTGCATCCGGTTGTGGTTGGTCGTTTTATCGTTTGAGCATGAAATCGGAAAATAAAGTTATTAATGGTTTATAGTTTTATAAAATAGCAGGTATTTACAAATCGAACAACGAAAAACTAATAACTAACAACTACTTTAAACTACCAGCCAATGCCGTAATCTTCGCCGTGGTTGCTAGAGCCGCCCCACATGCTGCCGTGTTTCCAATCAAAGTAAATGGCGTTAATAGGCCCGCTGGTACGGTCGTCGAAGCTGAGGGTATAGCCCATTTTCTTCAATTCCTGGCGCACCCCGTCCGGCGTTCGTTCGGATAATAACAACTGCCCGGGTTTGGGTTCCCGGTCGGCGGTTTTGGTACCGCCTAAAGACAGCCACAACTGGTTAGAATTTATATTAGCGGCTTCGGCGGCTTGCTGCACGTTCATGTTAAACTCCACTACATTTAAGAAAAACTGCAGTAAGTTCTGATCCTGGGTATCGCCGCCCTGCACCGCAAAAGCTAAAAACGGCTTACCGTCTTTTAAAGCCATGGAAGGGGTTAAAGTTACCCGGGGCCTTTTGCCTGGTTCTACCACGTTAAAGGGATTGAGTGCGGCATCCAACACAAAGCTCTGCATGCGTTGGCTCATGCCTATACCGGTATTGCCCGCAATGCAGGCCGGCAACCAACCCCCACTGGGCGTAATCGAAACTACCCACCCTTCTTTGTCGGCGGCTTCTACGCTGGTAGTGCCTTTCCAGAGCCAATCCTGGTAATCCGCCGCGGAGGAGCTGTTCTGCACATCGTGTTTGGGGGCAAAGTTGCGTTTTGAGGTATCCATCTCAAAGCCCCGATTTTTTAAAAGTTTTAAATACGGGTGGGTTTTTCCTTCGAAGGGATACGGGTCGCCGGGACCGATGTAGGGATTGTTTTTGTTCGGCTGAATTAAAGCGGCCCGTTGTTTGGCATACGCTTTACTGAGTAAACCTTTCATGGGCTCTTGCGGCGGAAAGTACGAATCGCCGTAATAAAAATCGCGATCGGCAAAGGCCAGGTTCATGGTTTGGTACAGCGTATGAATGTACTGCGGGCTATTATAGCCCATCTGCTTTAAATCGAAGTTTTCCAGAATGTTTAAAGCTTGCAATAAAACCGGCCCTTGGGTCCACTGTTGTAATTTGTACACCTCGATGCCTTTGTAATTTACCTGCAACGGCTCTTCTTCCAGGGGTTTCCAACGGGCTAAATCCTGCTGGGTAATCAGTCCGCCTTGTTCCTGGCAACCCCGCACAAATTCCTGGGCAATGTCGCCGGTATAAAAGCGGGCATAGGCGGCCATAATGGCATCTTTCCGGTTTTTACCTTGCTTTAAAGCACTTTTTTCGGCTTCTACTAATTTTGTGAGCGTTGCCAGTAAATCTTTTTGCACAAAAATTTCGCCGGCTTCGGGAGCTTCTCTTGTTTCGCCAGGGTGCGTGAGAAACACTTTTTTACTGTAAGGCCATTGTTTAATCTGGTCTTTGCCCCGTTCGATGCTGTTGGCGGTTTGCCCGTCGATGGGATAACCCGCCGCCATTTGCATGGCCGGCGCTACTACTTGCTCTAAGCTCAAAGTACCGTAATTGGCTAACATGTGCAGCAAACCACCGGGCGTGCCGGGCGTAGTAGCCGCTAACGGGCCGTATTCCGGAGGGAAGTTGTAACCTTTCTTTTTAAAAAAATTGGAGGTAGCTCCGGTGGGCGCCACGCCCATGGCATTAAGAGCAATAACCTTCTTGGTTTTGGGATTGTAGATTAAAGCCTGCGTTTCGCCACCCCAACTTAAAACATCCCACATGGTGCAGGTAGCCGCCAGCATGGCACAGGCCGCATCCACAGCATTGCCTCCTTGCTGAAAAGTTAGGGCACCGGCGGTGGCCGCTAATGGCTTACCCGTAATCGCCATCCAGTTTTTACCGTGCAGTACTGGCTTTTGGTTTTGTTGCGCTTGGGTAGGTAACCAACAGCCCAGGAGTAAAAGCAAGAATAAGGGGTGCTTCATTTTATTACGTTTAAATTTAATTTTTTGAAAAAAATAAAAATCTGACTGGTAAATAACTGCATTAATAAGCTTTAGATTTTATCGTTCCCACACCGGAGTTTATTCGAGTTTGCTTAGGTAACATACCTGGCAAAACTATTTTTTATTCCGATACACGTCTGCTGTACTAAGTATTACGAACCATCTTTAACAAAGTCTTTGGGCGGTAAAACAAGAAGCATCTACCTTATTTAAAATTACTGTTTTTTGAAATTAAGGTTTAAATTAGATAGTCTTGCTTTAAAAATTACTTTTATTTCGCGAAATTCTCTTTAATTTTAAACGATCCTTTTCTAAAAATTATTCTATTTTATTAAATACCCTCAGGATCGATTTGAGCACAGCTTACAATAGCTTGCTAGGCAAGTACAATTGAAATTTTTAAAATTTTTCACTTACTTCCCCTATATCAGTGAATTAAACCAATTATATTATTAAAAGTATATGGTTTTACCACCGGCTTACTTGCATAATTTATATTTTGAAACCGGAGCAGCAACACCTGCCAAAAATTAATTGTGGAAAAAGTACTAATTTAGCGTATAAATAAATCCGTTATCGAATGCTTTGTTGCATAAACTTTTGATACAGCCACTTTCTACCATTTAACTTTAAAGCCATGTTTCGGCAGTTACTACATTTCAGGAGTATTCTTTTTATTTTACTTGGTTTGAGCTCGGGCGCTACGGCCCAAAACTTAACTAAACACGATTGGTCGGTGGGCGAAGTTATTCTGACGGATGGCGATACTTTAAAAGGAGCCGTGAGTTATTACTTTCAAAAAGAGCTTATTCAGGTAAAAAATGCGAATGGGTTCATTCAGACTTTCTCGCCGGTTAATGTAACCCACTTCCGGGTGTTCAACGAACAGCGGCAGGAATTCCAAACTTTCCGGCCGTTCCGGTATGCCCCCAATCCCGAAGAACCAACTTTTAAAACTCCGGCCTTTTTTGAGGTGGTAACCGAAGGAAAATATACTTTAATCAAACGCAGTTGCTACGTTATCCGGAACCTGGATCCTGTTCCGGCTTACGCTACCCACGGACAATATTACGAATCTTACTCCGTAACCCGTAAAAAAAGCGATTTAAATAGCTACCAACTAGCCCGGTTAAACGCGTACTTTTTATATACCCCCGAAAACAAGCTTATTCCGCTGCGCCATCCTAAAAAGAATTTAGAAGACTTATACCAGGATAAATCAGTGCCTATGAAAGCTTTTATCCGTCAAAGAAATTTATCTTATAAAAACCCGGTGGCTTTAACACGCGTGGTGCAGTACTTTAATCATTTATAAGCGTTACCCTTGACTGGTTTTCTGAAGCCGATCCCAGAGGTTTTCGGTTTAACCAGAGTTATTTATTTGCTAAACTGCTTCAAAATTTAAAAAATCCGGGGATCACCTTGGTATACTCCTGCGTTTTTATGTATTAGCAAGAATTTTTAAATACGATGCCGTAATATTTTTAATTTTTTTATTCCGAGTACTTCCAGTTCCGGTGAAAAGCCTCCCGACATTCTTGCTTTAGCGAAGCGGGTAAATCCAAATTACTTGCTTTAACTGCTAATTCGGGGTGATCTTTTTAATTATTAGTTCTGAGCCCACGCGTATTATTTCATGATGCGTTGGCGGTGTTGCAAGCCCCAGTTGCGCAATTCATCCATTACTTTATCTAAAGATCGGCTATAAGGCGTTAATTCGTAAGTTACCGTTACGGGGGTGGTTGGATATACTTGCCGAATCACAAATTCATTCATTTCTAATTCGCGCAATTCTTTCGATAGTATTTTGGGGGTAATATCGCCAAGCGTCCGCTGAATTTCATTAAAACGTTGGGGTCCTTCGGATAAAACCATAATTAACGGCAGCTTCCATTTCCCGGATAAAACGTAAAGAGCGTCTTTTATCGCCATCACGCTTACTTTACACGCCTGATTGTTATGCGGTATAAAAGATTTTTCGGTTTCCATAGGTACAGGTTTAGTATCCCAGAAGATACTGGTATCCTTTGGGAAAGTAGTATCTTTTGCATAGTAAAGGTAGGTAGTTTTGTAGAAAAAAGATCATGAAAACACTAAAAATTACTTACTGGGTTACTACAGCGTTGGTAGCCTTGATGATGACGTACTCCGGTTACGCGTATTTAACCGATCCGACGATGAAGCAAGGCTTCGTGCATTTAGGTTTTCCGGCTTACTTCCGGGTAGAGTTAGCGGTGGCTAAATTGATGGGGGTTTTTGTTTTACTGGCGCCAGTACCCCGCCGGATTAAAGAATGGGCCTACGCCGGATTTGTCATTAATTTTATTTCGGCATTTATCGCGCACCTGGCTTCCGGCGATCCTTTTTCGAACGTGGTTGCTCCCCTACTCTTTTTAACTTTGCTGCTCGTGTCGTATTTTACTTACCATAAATTGCTTGCCCGCCGCCCAGATTCTGATCTAGCTCCGAAAGCTTCTGCTGCATCCCGTTTAGCCTTGGACTAAGGCTGATAACTCCTGAATGCACAAAGGCCCTATCTTATACTGGAATGGGCCTTTGTATTCAGATTATGGTAAAAATTTAAAAAAAGTAGCATATAGATGCAGGGCTGTTACTGCTGAGCCGCACCAGTAATTTTGATATACCCTTTATCATACACGCGTTTTTGGGTAAAATCATCTAACTCGTACCACATGTCCAATTCATAAACGGGGGTAAGATAAGTAGTAGCAAATTCCTCCCGGCCGTTTATCATTTTGTAGTCCGTGATCATGTTATAACCGGCGGCCAAAGTTTGTTCGTGGGCTTCTTCCTCATCGTCCAGCTCGTCCATAAACTGCTGATAAACCAGGTGGTATTTACTCGTAATAGCTTCGTAGTACCGTTCCAAGGGCAAATCACTAAAGGTTAAATAACCCTCCTCGTCTTTCGACCAGGTACCTTGTAGTTCCATGTTTTACCGCATTTTTTTAAATTTTAGTGAAGCTTGCGCTTTGCTACTGAATTTCCTCGGCCTTAGGTTCTTTCACTAACTCGGCACTAAATTCATCGGCCACCAAATCGTCTTTGCTTAACCAATAATCCGACGTGATAAAGGTATAGTGGTTATTACCCACAGGCTGTAATTCCCACAAAATGCTTGCGGCTTCCGGGAAATTATTACTTCCGGCTATTTGTTCGCCAAAAAGTCGTTTGATAAGCGTGCGTTCGGATAACCCGTTCTGGAATAAATGCAGCACATCTTCTTTTGTAAACTCCAATATATTCTCCGCGTTTTCCGGCTCTATTGAGAACTGTATAAGGGTAGCCTTGGTATTCGGAAATTTACCGTTAAATGCTTTGAATAAAAGCTGGTTTACCGGGAACAAAGTGGCATGTAAACTTATATCCGGGTATTCCTCCGAAATTTTATCGAGTAACATATCATTCGAAATTTGCTGAATTTGCCCGTCGTTTAACTTATCCGCTAATTTATATTCCAGAACAATGGCGGCTGCTTCATTGGGTTCGTAATCTGTGATGGCCATTAAGAGCAATTCTTCCAGCGTTTCTTTTTCGGCTTTATCGGCATCCGGGTAATTAAACTTCTCCAATAGTTGCATATAATCCGGGTTGGTCCAATAATTTGGAATTTCGCTTATTGTTTGGGCACTGGTAATTTTGATAGTGTATTTCATAGTTTTATAATTCTTAAGGAAAAGGCATAAGACAAACTTCGTACGCGTGTTGCGCCGCAATTTTAAAAATTGGCCCGGCTCAAAGACCAAAACAACGTTTAAGAAATAAGTTGCAAGCTCTGGTTGTGTTATGGGCGTATGCTTTGATTAAAAAAGTTTAAATCAGAGATGCCGTAGACTTTTCTGACTTAAACAGGATGAAGTAGTAGTAAGTATTAATTAAAAAAACAGACCGGGTAAGTAAAAGATTTAATCTACTTTCTCCTTGGTTCCTAATAGGTATACGTAAAAACCCAAGAAGAAAGGTAAAAAAGTAATTGTTTTCAAGAGATATAGATTACAGCGCTTTGAGATAATGTTATTAGTGCGTTTTTTTAAATTTTACTTAGCCCGCCCGAGCTTTACTTTTTTGTTTTTAATTTTTTCGTTTTGCAGCTTTTGAATAAGAGCATCGGCTTTCTTCCGGCTTACGGCGGCGAAGGTAACGTAATCCTGGAGGTAGATTAAACCCAACTCTTCTTTTTGCAGAAAGTTTTTTTGGAGTAGAAAACCCGCCACATCGCCTTTGCTTATTTTATCTTTTTTGCCGGCATTTAAGTACACGGTTTCCCAAGGGCTGGGCGGCGGTAACACTACTTGCGTGGGCAACAATTCAGTAGCAAGCGACTCGGGCAAATAGGCCGGTTTTTGTCCCGGCTGCACCAATACATAAGCCGTTCCTTTGGCGTGCATCCGGGCTGTACGGCCGTTGCGGTGCAGGTAGGTTTCGGCATTGGTTAATTCGTAGTGAATCACGTTTTCAATTTCCGGAATATCTAACCCGCGGGAAGCTAAATCAGTACTAAGCAGTAAATGATACGTGCCATTTCGGAATTTAAGTAAAGCCCGTTCCCGGTCGGGTTGCTCCAAGCCGCCGTGGAATACACCGTGGTCTAGTTTTTTCTGGTTCAGAAATTGGCTTAACTCTTCAACGGCATCGCGTTGGTTGCAAAATACCAAAGTAGGTTTGTTTCCTATTTTACATAATAAACGGAATAAAGACGTAGCTTTATCACCCGCTGCTACCGGAACTATTTTCACTGCCAAATCCGGGGTGCTGGGTGTATCTTGCAGAAAATTAATAAGCACCGGATTTTGTACCTGCGTAAATAAAGGTATTGCGGCCATTGCCGTAGCCGACGTCAGGAGCCTTCTGGTAACTTGTGGCAATTCCTGGATTATAAATTGCATCTCGGCTTCAAAACCAAATTCCAGCGATTTATCAAATTCATCCAGTATTAAAGTATGCACCGGAGTACCAATCAGGTTTTTCTCCCGCAAATGAAAAGCAATCCGGCCCGGGGTACCCACCACTACCGCCGGCGGATTACCCAAAGCGCTCCGTTCCGTACGGGTAGCGTGGCCTCCGTAAAAGCACGTTACCCCAAACCCCGTACCCATTTGCCGGAATACCTGCTCTATTTGCAGGGCCAGTTCGCGGGTAGGAACCAGCACCAAAGCCTGCACTCCCGGCATTGCGGGTTGCAGGCGCTTTAACAAAGGCAACAGAAAACCCAAGGTTTTACCTGAACCAGTTGGCGCCAGCAACACTACATCCTGTTGTTCCGCAGCCGCTAAAGCCGCGGCCTGCATGGGATTTAAATCGGTGATACGTAGTTTATCAAGAATAGCTTCTAGCATCCGTCGGGGTTTATCCAGTATAAAGGTACACGAAATAAAGCTGTACGTATTACAGTGGCTGGGGTATTTGCCAAAACCATAAATTATACAGGAGTAATTTGATTTATAATAATGGAAGCTGGTTCCGGATGACTAAACAAGTTGGTAGCTTAATTTTAAAATTACGCTTCCTCCCGAGAAAGCTTTCAGTAATGCTATTCCCTCAACTGCCTGCTTAATTTTGGTAAAGTATTTGGCTTTTTACCCGCCTCTATAAATAATACTATTTACAACCATTACAACAAAGAAATTAATAGCCGCTTCATATCAAAATAAATTAATAATTAAAATCATTATAATTCAAACATTTACCTAAATTGATCGGGTAAAATTATTTTCTAACTTAAACCACTATTACCATGAAATTAAAAGTAACAACATTGCTTTTTAGCCTGGGTTTATTAGTATTAACCGGCTGCCGCGAATTTTATGAGTACCTGAATGCAGTGGACCCTAAACCTGTGAGTACCAAAGAGTACGCCTCTAAGCTGAACGGCCCCATTGGGCTGGCTTTGGATGCCCAGCAACAGTTGTGGGTAACGGAAATTGGAACTGGCAAAGATGATGGAAAAGTGTCCGTGTTTGATTCTTACGGAAAAAAACACGTGGTAGTGGAAGGTTTTCCTTCCTTTTTTGGACCAGGTGGCTCCGAAGAGATTGTGGGGTTAAATCATTTGTTAGTAAAAGACGGAAAAGTTTATATTCTGCATACCAACGGCATACTGTATATAGCCGATATCAGCAAATATAAAATCGGGGACAAAGTGGTAAAAGCCAGCACCCTCGAAAAGCAGGATATAGGTAATTTTGTCATGAATTATCCCTTCAAAGAAAAGCCGGAAGCATCTAACCCCTATGGTTTAACTGTGGGGCCCGAAGATAATATTTACATTACCGATGCGAGTGCCAACGCCGTTATTCGCCGCACCCCCGCCGGCAAACTACACGTATTTACTGTTTTTACCGATATTAAAAATCCCATTCCTGGTCCGCCGACTATCGATGTAGTACCCACCGGTATTGGCTTCAACGAACAGCGTTTTTACGTTACCACTTTAACTGGTTTTCCTTTCCCGAAAGGAGAAGCCCGGATTTATTCCGTAGATCGCAAAGGCAAATATACCTTGTATCAGGAAGGATTTACCACCATAACGGATATGACCTTCGATCCGGCTTATAACCCGGTAGTAGTGGAACATGCGCAATTTGGCCAACAAGGGTTTATACCCAATACCGGCCGAATAGTGGTGGCCGCGGATAACGGACAAGCAACCTTCGGGTCAGCGATAAACCAACCAACATCTATTGTGAGAAGTGGGCCTTTAACGTATTACGTAAACAGTTTACCCGATGGCAAAATATTTAAAGTAACCAACGAGTAAGCAACAATTTTGAACTACCGGAAAATAATTAACTTGGCTTGAAAAATTAACGCTAAAGGTTCGGGTACTTTCCGGAATAGATAAAATTTAAAAAAATGATTGTACGCCTACCTTATAAGTAGTTGGTCGTTTTTAGTTGTTCGTTATTCGATCGTTATAACTTTAACCATCAATTGCTTAATCTCAGGATTTTAGCAACTTAATTTTGTCCTGTTACTTAGTTTACCCGTGTATTAAAGAATACTTTTCAATCAGTTTGGAGTTTTCCGGGGGGAGACTCCAAACTTTTTAATAAAGAAAAGACGGGCATGCTGTGCCAGCAAAAAACCCAAGGCCTTTATCGAATAGCTTAACCAAACCACCTTTGGCCTTTCTTTAGGCTTTTTCTGCTGTTTTATAAAGCTAAATTCGTTTATTTTTTAAAAAATACTGCACCAACCAACCTACTACTACCGTACCCACAATAATAATCAGGGTTATTAAGCCCGAATGGAGTGTATTAGCATAGCTGCCCAAATAGCCGTAAACCACCGCTATCAGCAAATGACCTATTGCGGAATACAGCAAGAAAGTTTTAAACGGCACGGCGGCAGTTCCGGCCACAAACGAAACCGCTTCGGACAAAATAGGTAAAGCTTTCGAAGTAAGAATGGCCCAGTTCCCGTACTTCCGGAAAAAATTATTGCTAAAGGCTTTATCCGTGGCGGAGAAAAACTTATCGAAATAAGGATTGGCACTTTGCCCTAAATAAAATCCAAATAAAGAAGAAACCAGGGTGCCGCCCCAGGAAACCATACTGCCGAGAAAAAAGCCCAAAACTTTACCATTTAAAATCATTAACAAACTGGAGGGAACCGGCAAAAGGGTATCCAGGGATAAAAAGCCAAAGCTGAGCAAGGTAAAGGTAGTTAAGGTTTTTCCGGAATTCACGTACGTGGTGATCCAGTTTTCCAGATCATCGAACAACAGAAAAGTAAGGATTATCAGGATACAACAAAACAAGAAAATGTACAATAGGCGCTTCATCGGCTTACTTTAATACTAATGGGGAGTGGCGGTATTTTTAAATTTTAGCAGAGGTGCAACCCGTTTTTTAAATATTGAGCCGGTTTTATAAAGAGCAAACCGGTTTTTGGCAAAATGCAACCGGCCAGAATAAAGCAAATATTGCCCGCATTCCGACCGGTTGCTTATTTTTATACCCGAGATAAAAAATTACCTCTAAAGCATAACATGAAAATAAAACTATTTACTAACTGGTAAATGGTAAATGTTCAGTAAAAGAACAAACTAAAAGACACATTCCAATATTATAAATACAAGGTTAAATCACTGATATTTTAATGTATTATAAGTAGTTGGTCGTTATTAGTTGTTCGACCTATAAACTATTGATAACTAAAACATTACCTTGAAATATCCTTACGTTTATTTTTGTCTTGATACTTGTGTCTTACTACTTGTGTCTTACTACTTGTGTCTTACTACTTGTGTCCATTTACTTATTTGCTCGCTTTAATCAACTTAAGTTCTTTTTTCATTACTTCGGCCAGCATGTTGGCAATAACGGCGTAGCCTTTATCCGAAGGGTGCAAGCCATCGTAAGTCATGTCGATGGATTCCGGTGGATAAGGGTACTCGTCGGTTTCGGGGTTAAAAGGCACGTCGATAAAGCTGGGATACGGATAATCTTTGTACGCGCCGGTAGCCGGGTCTTTTAAGCGTTTAAATTTTACCAGGTTATTCAGGTCCATGCCGCTGTCGTTGTATAAGTCTAATACCGGCAGCTTTTCGTTAGTACCAATTACATGAATAGCTTCGGCAAAAGCGGCCAGCGATTGGTTGTTTTTATCTTTGTAGGAGCCATAGGCATTATTTTTCATGTTGGCGATGTACACAAAATCTACCCGCTGCATGGGGGTAATTAAAACAATGGGTGCTTTTTTATTTAAGCGGCGCAGTTTATCTATAATAATCCGGTAAGAGCCAAAGAAAGTTTTATCGCCGGTATTGTTTTTATAATCTAACCAGGTGCCAATGGGGCGGCCTTGCCACCAATCGTTGGTACCTAAAAAAATTGAATACACATCGGCATTTACCAACTCCAGTTTTTCAATTTCTTGGGCAATTCCGCCGGCGGTCCAGCCATTATAGCCTTTGTTAATGTATTCCAAACCCGGAATCTGCTCTTTTACCAGCGTCAGGTAACCTTTGGTAATGCGGTTTCCCGTTTCGTCGGGATGATCGTTGAGGTAAGTAATCGAATCGCCGATGGCTACCCAGGTAAGTGGTTTAGGCGTAAAAGCGCTGAAAAGCAAAAGTACAACAACGAGAATAGGTAATTTTTTCATGGAAAGACGCATTAACTAGGTTATTAAAGATACAGGATAACCCGCATAAACACAATAAAAGCAACGAAGCAAAAGCAAGCTTTGGTTTTTAAATTACTTTAATAATCGGCGGGGTGCCTGCTATTTAAAAATTTAATAATAACCTTTTGTGCTGGGCCAAGTTAAAAAGAGAAACTTATTTTAAAAAAGAAATAGATGGACAGCATCAATCAGCAACAACCCGAAAAAAACCACGAAGACCTGCACGGCAACCAAGCTGGTCAAAAAATAAAAGAATTAGCCGAAAAAGCCGATTCCTGTTTTTTCTGCACCAAAATAACCACCGGCCAGCCGCTGAAAGTACGGCCCATGTCGATCAGAAAAGTAGACGAAGCCGGCAATTTTTATTTCTTGAGTGCGTCGGATAGTCATAAAAACGCCGACATCCAAGCCGACCCGCAGGTGCATTTGTTATTTCAAGGCTCAGAACACAGCGATTATTTAAGCGTTTTTGGCACCGCTACCATTAACCGCGACAAAGAACTGATTAAAGAGTTATGGAATCCGATTCTGAAAACCTGGTTTACCGAAGGCCTGGACGATCCGCGTATTACCGTACTGCAAATAAAAGCTGCGGAAGGGTATTACTGGGACAACAAACACGGCAATACCGTAGCCTTTGCCAAAATTGCTTTAGGCGCTATAATTGGTCAAACCCTCGACGACTCTATTGAAGGCAAACTAAACGTGTAAGCTTTTTAAAAATTTAAAAAAACCGCAAAGGTCTGTGTCGGCACAGACCTTTTTTACTACTCCTGATTCTGTTTTATCCGGGAGTTCTCCCGGAAACGTAAAAATGCTATGTTGCTTCTAATTCATACTGCTACTTTTGCCTAATACATAATCCACTTCTTTTCCCGGAGACAATTATTTCTGAATTGATGAAAGTTTTATTGGCTTCGCTGAAGCATTTTGTGGTACAGAAATTACAGGTTTCGAACCAACAAGCAATAACGTACATACTAGCCGGCCGGGTGCGGGTAAATGGAAGCAATGGGCAGCTACAACAAGCCTTGCAGCCAGAAGATGAAGTTACTTTTGAGGGGCAGGTCATAAAAGAACCAAAAGCATTTGTGTACCTGGCCTACAACAAACCCCGCGGCATCGAATCGACTTTGAATACCCACGTCGAAAATAATCTTACCCACGCTTTAAACCTAAATCAGCGGGTTTTTCCCATTGGTCGTTTAGATAAAGAATCCGAAGGGTTAATGCTGCTCACTAACGATGGAACGGTTTTATATAAAACCATTCACGCCAAAATTCATCAGGAAAAAGAATATCTAGTAAGCGTAGATAGACCATTAACCCCCGAAGCCCTTCAGCATTTAGCCACGGGTATTATGATTATGGGCAAACAAACCCGCCCAGCAGTTGTGGCCCAAATAAATACCCACGCCTTCCGCATTATTTTAAACCAAGGCTTAAATCGGCAGATTCGAAGAATGTGTTACAAATTAGGTTACCAGGTGCAACAACTTATTCGAACCCGGATTGTAAATCTGGAACTCGGCGGTTTAGAACCAGGCGAATGGCGGTACTTAAGCCAACCTGAGGTGCAAGAACTCCTGCAAGCCGTAGCAACTTAACGCTGCCGAAATGTTACCTGAAATAAGCTGGGTTGAGGCGCCATATTAATTAAAAATTTAAAAAACAGTACCCAACCATCTAAATCCTTCCCTACCGTAGAATTGGCAACTCGTTAAGCAGCAATTTTTTTTTACCACTGCAGGTATAAACAGCTGTTCAATTTTTAATAAGTAGTTGGTCGTTTTTAGTTGTTCGTTATTCGATCGTTATAACTTTAACCATCAATTGCTTAAACTCAGGATTTTAGCAACTTAATTTTGTCTTGTTACTTAATTTGTAAAGCTTAATCGGGAACCATGCGGTACTTTCATAACCTGCTGCGCATTAAAAAATACGCAATAAAAAAATGGCTTCTTTCCGCCAGATACCCATTGCCAAGAAATTTTTTTACCTGAATGCTAAATAATTAGTTTTTTTTAAAATTAGACTAAATTTCCAGTCTCTTACTAAATTAAATAGGTTTAATAAGGTCTATTCTATAAATATGTACTTAGGTAAAACCACCGGCCACGGCCAGCTTGCCTGGATGTATTACGCTTACCTGAATTTGTAACCCGTATGAAAAGCATACTATTCCTTTTACTGATACCGTTACAACTACTCGCGCAAAAGTTTACTCCCACCGAAATGAACCGGTGGCAGCAACAAGCCCAACAAGTTTCCATTACCCGCGATCAATACGGGATTCCGCATGTATACGGCACCACCGACGCCGATGCGGTTTTTGGCTTATTGTACGCGCAATGCGAAGATGATTTTAAGCGCGTAGAAATGAATTATATCGAAAAACTAGGCCGCCTGGCCGAGGTAAAAGGCGAAGCCGAACTGTACAACGATTTACTCATCCGCTTACTCATTGATTCTACCGAGGCCATCAGCGACTATCAGAAGGCCGAACCGTGGCTCAAAAAATTACTAAACGCTTACGCCGACGGTATTAATTACTATTTGTACCAAAATCCGGAGGTAAAACCCGCTCTGTTGCACCGCTTTAAACCCTGGTACCCCTTGCTTTGGACTGATGGCAGTATCGGCGCCATTAACACCGCCGATATAACCGTTACTGAATTAAAAAATTTTTACACCGGCTCCCAGGACTTTTCGAGTGCTGTGCCTAAAAAAATGGAATTGCCGAGCGGTTCTAACGGGTTTGCGTTTGCCCCCGCTAAAACCGAATCGGGCCACGCGATTTTGTACATTAACCCCCACGTTACGTTTTACTTCCGGCCCGAGGTGCAGGTGCAAAGCCAGGAAGGTTTAAACGCGTACGGAGCCGTTACCTGGGGGCAGTTTTTTGTGTACCAGGGCTTTAATGAACACTGCGGCTGGATGCACACTTCCGGCAACACCGACGTAGCCGATTTGTACGAAGAGAAAATTGTAAAGAAAAATAAGGCTTTGTTTTACCAGTATAACAATTCCCTGAAGCCAGTAACCCAGAAAAAAATTACGCTCCGGTACCGCGAAGGCGAGGCTTTAAAAACCAAAATTATCCAGGCGTATTATACCCACCACGGCCCCATTATGGCGCAACGGCATAATAAATGGATCAGCCTGAAATCGTACAACCGGTCGATGGTTAGTTTGGTCCAGAGTTGGCAGCGCACCAAGGCCAAAAGTTTTGCGGAGTACAAAAAAGTCATGGATTTAAAAGCCAATACTTCCAACAACACCGTTTACGCCGATGCGGAAGGCAATATTGCCTATTGGCACGGGAACTACGTGCCGGTGCGGGACAAGGCACTGGATTGGTCGAAACCGGTAGATGGCAGCCTGGCCGCCACCGAATACAAAGGGTTGCACCCGGTTGACGAAACAGTGCACCTGTATAACCCAGCCAACGGCTGGATTCAGAATTGTAACTCTACCCCATTTACGGCGGCCGGCCCCAGCAGTCCGAAGAAAGCAAACTACCCCGCCTACATGGCGCCGGATGGAGAAAATTTCCGGGGCGTAAACGCGGTACATATTTTTAGCAATAGTGGCAAGTACACCCTGGATAAAGTAATTGCCGATGCGTATAACACCCATTTAGCCGCTTTTGACGTGCTGTTACCCGCCCTATCACAAGCTTACGAAGCCAATAAAACCGCTACCCCCTACCAACCTCTAGCGGAAACCATAAAATTGCTGGCCGCCTGGGACCGCAATTCTTCCGAAAGCTCCGTAGCAACTACATTAGCTATTGAATGGGCCCAGAAACTAAGTCCCGCTATCCGGCAAGTTTACATCGATCAGGGCGATGCGGATCAGGTGCAAAAAACCCAGCAGTTTGCCCAAATTGCTACCGCCGACCAATTATTAGCTCCCCTGCTGGAAGTAAAAGCGGAACTGCAAAGCAAGTTTGGGAAATGGAATATAGCCTGGGGCGAAATTAACCGCTACCAACGGCTCTCCGGCGATCTTGAACTGAAGTATGATGACACCCAACCCAGCTTACCCAGCGGCTTTGCGGCTTCAACCTGGGGCTGTTTGCCTTCTTTTGTAAGTCGCACTTATCCGGGTACCAACAAACGTTACGGGTATAACGGCAACAGCTTTGTGTGCGCGGTGGAATTTGGTCCCAAAGTTAGAGCTAAATCCTTATTAGCCGGCGGCAACAGTGGCAATCCCCATTCTAAACACTTCAACGACCAGGCCCAAATGTACACCCAAGGCCAGTTTAAAGAAGTATTGTTTTACCAAGAAGACGTAGAGAAAAACGCCGAAAAGACGTACCACCCGGGCGAGTAAATGTAAAACAGTGAATACTTTTCAATTCTAGATGTGCTTGGCGGTAGAATCCAGCATTCTAAACATACGACAGGCTGCTATCCTGCAATGGGCCAATGCTTTCTGGAGTTTATGTTTCATAAAAAAAGTGGTACTGCCTGAAAAACGCCACTACCACTTTATTTTTTTTAAAATTTTTGCTTTCTACAAAGCTTGCATCCGCTTTACCAGCTGGGTATAGTTACTTTCGGCGTTAAACTTTGCATACCAGGTGTTTAGTGCTTCGTTTCGTTTGCGCCGGTAGTCGGGGTCGGGTTTGGCCAGCAGATCCGCAATAATTTGGGTATCAAAATCTTTCGGGATTAAGTGGCCGTTGGCAGCATTTACAATTTCATAGGTAGCCCCACCGTCGGTAGCAATGGCTGGTATCCCAAACGAAAAAGCTTCCATGATACTAACCGGAATGCCCTCGCCGGTACTTACATTTAAAAACCAGTTCACGTAATTATCCTGGTAAAACTGATACAACTGGGCTTGGGAAACAGGGCCGTGCAGGTTTACGTTTACGTTTTTCCCTACCTCTTTTACAATGTCCTGGATTTTGCTCATTTCGGTGCCTCCCCCAAAGTGATGCCATTCTATCTGGTGATTACCAGTGTATTTAGTCAAGGCTTCGGCAATTAAATGCACGCGTTTGCGCGGTTCTAAGTGGCTGCACGAAACTACGCGCACTATCTCGCTATCTTTTACTGTGCAATAGTCAGCGGTATTGTTTATACCTAAATGGCTAACGAATATCTTGCTTTTGTCTATTTTATAAAAATTCTGCAGAATAGAAGAAATGTCATTCGAAATGGGCAGCAACAATTCGGCAGAACTATAAATGTTTGATCTTACCGGCATGTAGCCGTTAAACCGGTCGAGGTAAAAATCGCCGAAGTGCATGCGCACAATTTTTTTATATGGCTTACATAATTCGGTAGCAAACACCGGCGCATTGGCCCAATAAGAATAGAGCAGAGCATCTTTACCTACTTTTTCTAATAACTTTTCTACTTTTTGGTACGAAATCCGGTGTACCAGCAAGGTATTTACCCATTGGCTAATAGCGGGTTTAGAACTGTACGCTTTGTTCTTGATTAAATCCTTCACGAACATGCCCAGAGAAGTAGAATTAAAAATACCCTGCACGAACCGGGCTTGTTTCCCCGACGGCACCATCGGTTCTTCGATGACCACCACATTAGCCGGAATATTTCTTTTCGCGTGCGTTTTGTACGGGTTGTAGGTAGGCTGAATATAAACGGTTTTAAACTCTTGGGCTAAGTACTGTAGTTCATTTTCAAAGTAAGTTTCCCGGGTTCCGTACGGATAAGAACTGGTAAAGCAAACTAAAGTTTGGTGCTTATTTTCCATATAGGCGTTTTCTGAGTAGAAAAATACGGTTTTACTAATTGTTGTTTTGGCTGTTTGTATTAAATCAAATCTTGATTCACCCCAGCCTTTTGGGTGCCAATTTAAAATTTAAAAGCCCCAAGCAAATACAGTACTCAAAATTTAAAAATTAATATTTGGCGCAAAGGTATCCATATTTTTTGATTACTATATAATTAAAATTATGTATTTTCTAAATTTATTGCAGTATCGTTACAGCAAATTAATTTTTAAGGCAGTAAACTAACATATTTTACAATTAACAGAACACATCGGCGTACCTTTCTATAAAACCAGGTAGTAAAAAGCCGCTTATTTGCGCTTAGTTTATATCCTGTTTTGGCCCAGTAAACCTAATAAATCTTGTTTGGAGAGGGTTTTCAAAATAGAGTTATCTTTTTGTATAACTTCTTTTACCAGTTCTTTTTTGGCTTCCTGCAACTTCCTGATTTTTTCTTCTACGGTGTCGGGGCAGATGAAGCGAACGGCTACTACGTTTTTCTTTTGCCCGATGCGGTAGGTGCGGTCGATAGCTTGGTTTTCCACCGCTGGGTTCCACCAAGGATCTACGAGGTAAACATAATCGGCAGGAGTTAAATTTAAGCCGGTACCACCCGCTTTTAAACTGATTAAAAATACCCGCACCTCTTCGTTTTCTTGAAATTTGTTTACAGCGCCAGCGCGGTCTTTGGTTTGGCCGGTTAGAACACTAAAGGCAAGGCCCCGGTTTTTTAATTCTTTTTGAATAAGCTCCAGCATGCTTACAAACTGCGAAAACACCAATATTTTGTGATAAGGTGCTTTACTTTCGATTTGCTCCAGCAAGGTTTCAATTTTTACCGAGGCGCTTACGTTGTAATCGCCTTCGGGTAACAAGGAGGGGGAGTTGCAGATTTGCCGCAGTTTGGTAAGTCCGCGTAATACGTGCATAGGGTTCTTTTTAAGTTCGTCTTCTTCCTGCGCCGAGATATAATCCCGGATTTCCCTTTCGGCGGCTTCGTATACGCGGCGTTGTTCCAGGCCCATCTGGCAGTAGATCACCATTTCGGTTTTATCGGGCAGTTCCGGCGCAACTTGCTCCTTGGTGCGCCGCAGAATAAACGGACTCACTTTGCGTTGCAATTCGGCGGCGCGTTGGCTGTTTTTAAATTTATCGATGGGTGTGGAATAATGGTCGCGGAAGTACCGTTTGCTGCCCAATAAACCCGGACAAGCAAACGATAATTGGCCGTATATATCAAAGGTGTTGTTTTCGATGGGCGTACCGGTTAGCACCAGCTTGTTCCGCGATTGCAGCAGCCGGACCGCGCGGTATCGTTCCGTTTCCGGATTTTTAATGTTTTGCGATTCATCCAGAATAACGTAATTAAAAACATACTCTTTGAGCACCCGGATATCGGACACCAGCGTACCGTACGAAGTAAGAATAATTTCGTAATTTTTTAAATTTTGAGTGGTTTTAATCCGGTTAGTGCCGTAGCTGGTTAGTACTTGTAAGGTTGGAGCAAACCGGGCAATTTCTTCCTGCCAGTTAAACAGTAAAGAAGTGGGCACCACTACCAGGTTGGTATTATGATTTACCTTGCTGCGTTGCGCCAGAATAAAAGCCAGCACCTGAATGGTTTTACCTAAGCCCATGTCATCGGCGAGGCAGCCGCCAAAGTTAAACTGGTCTAAAAAATTTAGCCAGTGCAAGCCTTGTTTCTGGTAACCACGCAGGGTGGCGTGCAATTCCGGAGGAACTTGGGTTTCCGGAATAAATTCGATAGTAGCTAATTGCTCCTGGTACCGGGCCAGTTCTCTTTGTACTTCCTGCGTTAAAACCTCGGTTTCGTACAACTCCGCTACGCCGGCATAGTTCACTTTGGGAGTACGCAGTTTTTCGCCAACTATTTCGCCCACTTCCAGGTATTGACTTAATTTCGCCAGCCACTCCTCGGGTAATATTCCCTGGGTGCCATCATCTAAAGTAATAAAGCGGTTTTTGTTCCGGATAGATTTGTGCAGGTATTTTAAGGGTACTTGGTGTTTGCCGAACCGCACGTCGATGGTGGTATCAAACCAGTTAATGCCACTGGTTACCAAAATGTTTACTTTAGCTTTGTGCGGGTTCAGATTATTATTTTTTAATTCTTTAAAGCCCAGAATGGTAATGCCGGCTTGTTGCCAGGCCTCAAAAGCATCCAGAAACCAACCATCCCGCAAAAAACGGTCGCGGTGCAGGTAAAAACAATCCTGGTGCAGTTGTTCGTAAAAATACGGATGTTGTTGCAGAATGGCGGCCGTTAAGTTATTTTCCGCTTCTTCGTCGCGCGCTAAGGTAAAGGCATTGCCCCGGGCATCGGTCGCGTAAATTTGCTGGCGGGATAATACCGGAATTTCCAACGGCCCGTAACGCATTACCGGCGTTATTAAAATAAAATCTTCGGAATCAGATAAGTAAATAATAGATTCGCGGGTTTCGTCGAAGCCGTAATCTATTATTTGCTTTTCGGTGGCGGGCTTCACGTACGAATAGTTTACCCGGATTTTTGTTTCCAGATTAACCAGCACGGTTTGCCGAAACTCCGCAAATTTTGTTTCGTGAATAATGATTTTGTGGTTCCTTTTTTTAAAAAACCGGATTACGCGCAACATATCCGGGTTCTGAATAAAGTAGAGTTTGTTTTTAAATGCCACAAAATACTCGTGGAGAATTTCCAGTTTAGGTAATTCTAATTTTTGTTCCTCCAACGTAATACTACCCGTAATCTGGTAAAAATAGTCTTGCAGGTGCACGTGCAATTCCAGATTTACCGGTAAGTTTTGCACCTGCACCGGCACCAAAGAACCAGCTGTAACAGTACCCGTGGCTTTTTTTAAATTTTGCCGGTAAAAGTTGAGTTGTAAGGGATTTTTCACCAGGGCTTGCAGGGCCTCCCCGTCTGATTCGGCCGGCGTAGTTTGGTAATTATGCTGAAACTTGGCAACGGCCGAATAAAATTTAATTTCTTCCGGGTTATGGGTGAGCCAGATTAAATCGGCCGGCAAAATTTCTTGCAGCGGATTCTTCAGTTTACCTTCCGGGTTTACCGTTGCCTGGAACAACTGGAGGTATAAGTGTTTATAATATTTGTGTTCCGCTAACACCACGAGCAAGCGGGTAGTTTCTGGGGCGGCATTCCGGGAAGAAACCGGGCGCTGGGGCTTGAGCAACAAGGAATCCGCTAAGTAGGCCTGGGTTTCGGCGTTTACCGGTAATAATTCTTTGATGCGGGGCTTTATGGTAATGGTTTTTTGGGCATACTCCAGTTCGAAATACGCGTCCAGGTTTTCTTCCTGGGCCAGGCCATAATCCTGGGCCACCGGTTTTATTTTATCACGCCTTAACTTTTCATCAAAAAACACCCGCAACTCCGGGCGTAGCATAATGGCTTGTAAAACCTGCGCCTGGTGCGCACAAAGTTGGCTTTTAGAAACTAGGCAAGAGCACGACAGCCAAATGGAATTTTCTAACTGCACCACTTTAACTTCCGGTCCCGGGTCGGTTCTGGTGCTAAAAGTAAATAATCCTTGATTTAAGCCCAGAAAAGTAGGATAAACCTGGTAGGAAGAACCCATGGAAGTTCTGGTTTCGGCGGTGCTGTGCTTTACCAGATCGTTGTAAGAAATACTGGTAATGGTTTTACCTTCCAGTATATAATCGGTGGGGTGTTCCTGGTTTATTTTTCTGTCTCCTGCGGTTCTCTCTTTCTCCGGCATCTCTATAAGTTTGTTACCGAAAGTTAAGCAGAAAAGTTTTTGTTTTTTGATTTTAGCGCGTGCTATGATGTAGTTCTTTGGAGCCGGTTCCCGCCTCCAAAGAAAAGCTTTAGAGGCTAAAAAAGCTTCTATTTCTTTGGGGGATTTGCATTAGCCCTACTCAATACTATGTTACGGTAAATATTGAGAGAGCTTTATTATTAAAAATAATAAGTATCGGGACAAAAATAAACGCAAGGATATTTCAAAGTAATGTTTTAATTATCAATAGTTTATAGGTCGAACAACGAACAACTAATAACGACCAACTACTTAGTACGGAATAAGTTACTACTTAGTAAATAAGTAACAGGACAAAATTAAGTTGCTAAAATTTTGAGTTTAAGCAATTGATGATTAAAGGTATAACGATCGAATAACGAACAACTAAAAACGACCAACTATTTAAATTAATCGAAATAACCAGCCAAAAATCAACAAGTAATTAATACCGCACAGGTTCATCGTAGGCAGTGGCGGAGGCGTTAGCAGGGGTTAATTTTTTTACCTGACCAGCCACGTACTGAATTCCTTGCCAAATGTGCCGCAAGAAAACAGGGTCTTGATAGTCGGTTTTGGCATGACCTAAGGCCGTTATCCAGATATAGCCGCCATCGTAGGTTTGGTACCAGGCCGCGGGGTACAGAGCCGTGTAAGCGCCGGCTGCGTTTTTAATTTTTTCACTTTCGGTAGAATCGGTTCTATCCAGCACGCTTAAATCGTGGGCCATAACTGCACGAACGCCCGGATACAATTCTTTCATGAAATAACATTCGTCGGGCTTTTCCCAAACTTTTGGTAAACCCTGCACACTGGGGTGAGTTGAATCTATGACCCGGATTTTTAATTTTTGCAATTTGGGATGCCATAAAAAACTACCGCCCAGCATTTGTTTAAACCAAGTCCAGTTTCGTTCGGTGCCAATTACGGAATGCAAGCCCACAAAACCGCCCCCCGCCTGGATGTAGCGCCGGAAAGCCAGCCGCTGCTCCGGTGTATCAAACACCTCGTTGTTGGTGCTGGGAAACAACAACAAGGTAAATTTTTTTAAATTTTCGGGCGTAAACACCGCCGGATCGTCGCTTACTTCTACCCGAAAGCCTTGTTGCTGGGCCATTAATTGCAGCGCTGCTACCGCCGACGGAATATTATCGTGCACGTACCCCTTGCCGTTTTTAGTAAAAACCAAAATAGTAACGCTTTTCCAGTTAATGGCTGATTTAGCCAAAGCCCCAAGGGGCAACAAAAACCCCCACACCAAAACAAAAAACAGGTATTTCGATCGTTTGCCCATGCGTAATTTTTAAATTTTTACTCTTTTTGTTTCAACTAAAAAGTGTTTTAAGCTCTTGGTTCCGGAACCAGTAAGTAACCCTGGCATTTCTGAAATGTACTTAAAATTAGAATAATCTGCCTAATGCCTCATAAAATAGTTAAATAACGTGCGTTCGAGCGAAGCCCTTAACAACAAAAGAGCATCTCTGTATAAGCCAAAATGATAAAAAGATCGTGTTTCCCCTCTATTACGGTCCTTCTGGAAGAATCTAACCGATTACTTACGGGTTAGATTCTTCCAGAATGACCGGAATAAAGAAGATTAGCTTATATCTCAGGTAGGCACTGCTTAGCTCGAATTCAGGTTAAATAGGTAGTTGTAAAAAAGCTAGCCGTAGTGGCTTACATACGGCTGGCCCAGCAAAATTTTAAAAAACCTACGCCGCTAACACTTTATTTAAATTGGTGTAACTGGTGGTGATGCTATCGATAGGGTTGCCCGGGGTTTGGTCTTGCTCCACAAAGTAATACTCCATTCCTGCTGTTTGCGCGGCGGCAAAAATAGGTTTAAAATCAATGGAGCCGTTGCCAACTTCGGTAAAGAACTTTTTCTCGGTTTTGTCCATATCTTTTACGTGCCAGAGCGGGAACCGGCTCGGGTGCTCCTTAAACATAGCCACGGAATCTTTACCGGCTTTGGCCATCCAGTACAAGTCCAGCTCCATTTTCACCAAATCTTTATCGGTTTGCGCCAATATCAAATTGTAGGGCACCTGCCCTTCCATGGTATCAAACTCGAAAGCGTGGTTGTGGTAAGCAAACTGTAATCCCGCTTTTTTACAAGCTTCGCCGGCTTTGTTAAACAAAGCAATATGGCTTTTATAATCATCCAGGTTACGGCGTTCATTATCGGCCAGATAGGCGCAAATTAAATATTTTTGACCAGCTTCGGCGGCCATGTCTACTAACTTCTGCAAATCGTAGGTTAAGGTTTCGTTGGCTGGTTTTTTGCCACCGGTATTGTATCCTACCTGCACGTGCGAACTCCGGAGTTGCATGCCCATGCCTTCCAGCATAGAGGCAAATTCTTTGGGCTTCATGCCGTAATAATGCCCTTTAGAACCCGCCGCTGCTTCCATGTTTTTGTAGCCAATGTCGGCAATTTTCTGGAGCGTACCTTTTAAGTCTTTTTCCATTAAATCGCGCACGGTATACAACTGCAAGCCAGCGGCTGGTAAGGCAGCTGCGGCCGGGCTCGGGTTGGTAGTGGCTGTAGCCGTGCTATCGGCGCTGGTGTTTTCCGTACTGGTTTTAGCTTCTTTGGTGTTACAGCCCGGCAGCATTAAACCGCCCAAGCCGCCTAACATTAAGGCACCGGAAGCTCTCAAAAAATTTCTTCTGTTTTGCATAGTTTTATTAATAATAGACTTTTATTGTTAGGTGAAACCAAAGAACAAAAACTCCGGGCCGCTACTGGATCGTAACAAGCAGTAGAATACGGGTATCCGGCTTACGAAAAAGAGAACGCTGACTGCAAAAAATACTCCTTAGGATACGTAATTAATTTAATTAGCGAGTTATCCCTTCCTTTTCCGATCAGGAATATGACTGTTTATTCCGGAAATACAAAATTTAATTTTTAATTCAACTCGGAGCCATCTTACCACCTGCCCGCAAACTAAATTTATTAATTTTTAAAATTTAAATCGAGTTCAGCCGTATTTGGTTCTTAGCTTAAGGGCAAAATAGATGCTTTCTCCTTAAATTTGAGGGACCGGGCTTTTGATTTTCCGCGTTTTAATTTATTTATTTGATTTATTTGGTATAAAAGCTACGAGCAACTTGTAGGAATTATTCAATCTCTTAGCGGACCAAATTAAAAGTTAAAATTACCGTCGACGATGGACTGTCGACTATGGACCCATGTATATGCAAGCAAAAGTATTAAAAGTACATCCGCAGGACGACGTAATTGTGGCCCTTATGGATTTAAAAAAGGAGAGGCGATAGTTTTTGATAATGAGACTTTTCTGCTGCAAGATAATATTGCGGCCAAACATAAATTTGCGGCGAAAGATTTTGCCCTCGGCGATCCGGTTACCATGTACGGGGTTTTGGTGGGCAAAGCCATGTTACCCATTTCGCGCGGAGGACTTATTTCTACGGCTAATTTAAAACACGCGGCCTCCGACTACAGCGGCCGCACCAAACAATACACCTGGACCCCGCCCGACGTGAGCAAATGGCAAAACCGCACCTTTAACGGCTACCTGCGCCCGGATGGCAAAGTAGGTACGGCTAATTACTGGTTGTTTGTGCCTACTGTATTCTGCGAAAACCGCAACTTAGAAGTAATTAAAGACGCTTTAACCCGCGAGTTAGGTTATGCTAAAAGCCAGAAATACCAGAACCAGACCCGCCAGTTAGTAGAGTTGTACAAACAAAGCGGCTCCGCCGAGGCCGTGGCGAATACCGATTTTAAATTATTTACCGAAAAGCTGGAAACTAAGCGTGTATTCGAAAACATCGACGGCATCAAGTTTTTAACCCACCAGGGTGGCTGCGGTGGCACCCGTCAGGACTCGGAAATACTCAGCAAATTACTCGTGGGCTACATGGATCACCCGAACGTGGCCGGCGTTACCATTCTGAGCTTGGGTTGCCAGCACCTACAATACGACCAGATGCAGCAGCATATCCGGGAACGTAATCCGAATTTTAATAAGCCGGTTTACTTTTATGAGCAGCAAACCAGCCAAAGCGAAGAACATTTGCTTGGCGAAGCCATTAAACAAACGTTTATTGGTTTAATTGAGGCCAACAAACAAACCCGACAGCCCGCCCCTTTAAGCAAATTGGTGCTGGGGGTAAAATGCGGTGGTTCCGACGGCTTTTCGGGCATTTCGGCCAACCCGGCTTTAGGCTATGCCGCCGATCTAGTGGTGGCACTGGGTGGCTCGGTTTTACTGGCCGAGTTTCCGGAATTAAACGGCGTAGAACAAGAACTCGTGGACCGCAGCGTAGACGATGAAACCGCCAACAAATTTATCCGGCTCATGAAAGGCTACTCGGCGCAGGCGCAAGCCGTCGGTTCCGGCTTCGACATGAATCCATCGCCGGGCAACATTAAAGACGGTTTGATTACCGATGCGATTAAAAGCGCCGGCGCCGCTAAAAAAGGCGGCACTGCCCCGGTGGCCGATGTACTGGATTATACCGAACCGGTACGTAAGCCCGGTTTAAGCTTAGTGTGCACTCCCGGCAACGACGTAGAAGCTACCACCGGCAAAGCCGGCTCCGGCGCCAACGTAATTGTGTTTACCACCGGCTTAGGCACGCCAACCGGCAATCCCGTTTGCCCGGTGGTAAAAATATCCACCAACACCAAACTGGCCCAGCGCATGGCCGATATCATTGACCTGGACACCGGCGACATTATTACGGGCGAAGCTACCATCGAAAGTAAGGGCGAAGAAATTCTGGAGTTTTGTATTAAAGTAGCCAGCGGCGAAGTTACTCCTAAAGCCGTGCAACTCGGCCAGGATGATTTTATTCCCTGGAAGCGGGGCGTATCGTTGTAGGAAAAGAAAATTTTTTAAATTTTAATACTTGCTTCAACTTTAAGTACAGCAATTGATTTAAGTATAGGTTTTAATAGAGGTAAAAGGTATCTGCCCCTCCTTATCCCCGGAGGGGAGCTTTTGCTTTCTTTGTTTTTTGACATACCTAAACCTGGCCCCCCTTTACTATCGTATTTTCCTTTATTATTTGGAAGCCATATACGATTGCCAGTTTACAATTAATACTTTCTCCTCGGGTAACAACAGGTATCCAAAATCATAACAGAAATTATACGTATTTCCTTTTTGGGTTTGGTACTGGTGCGTGAAGTGCCTAAAGTCAAATCCTTGCTGAAGCAGGTATTCTTGCCGGGTAGTTGTTTTACCTAAAGGGCTGGATACTTTCAGGATACTGCGATTTTTCCGTAAAATCCGGTTAATGTCCAATATCTTCTTCTCTCCGGCATCGAATTTCTTTTTGCGGTTATTCAGTTGAGCCCGGCACTGATCGGAACAATATTTTTATCAATTCTACCGGCCAGCTCAGCACTACAAACCTGGCATACGGCTACTTGCTTTTCCATATTCTAGCTATCTGTGTTTATAAGCGGATAGTTCCGGACATATACGCTTATAAAACAATGGCAAATTAGTTGTTTTCGTACTTTTAACCGGAATTATTTTAGCTTCGGCATGACCACAACACCTTTAACTATTTTGTATTTAAATCGCCTGGAGCATCAGGGTAAGTTATTTATTAAATTCTATTATAAACCGCATGCTGGTTTAACCAAAAAGTTAGAACAAGCTGGAGGCATAAAATTTAGTAAACAGTATAATTGCTTTGTGTGCCATTATTCTATGGAGCAGTTGCAATTAATAAAACAAACTTTTTACCGGCAAGCCATTATTGATACGCGCTATCTGCATCGTAAAACTACCTTGGCCGCCACAGATAGCACCTTTATCACTCTAAATACTGCTGCCGGTACCATTGCCTTACCCCAAACAAATAAAACCAAACCTTTGGTTAAACTGGTTCCTTTTGAGCATGCGAATAAAACGTACCTGAAACTGCAATACCAGTCAGATTCTGGCTTATACCAAATTTTAAAGAGCTTACAAGGAGTAAAATGGAGTACTACGTACGGTTGCTTTTTTTTGCTTTACCCGGGTTACAGTTGCCTCACCTGGTAGAGGCGCTGTTGCCGGTGGCACAGATTCATTTATCTGCGCAGTTAATTATTAAAGATGTGGCTTTGTTAAAAAAGCTGTGGGAGCAACAATACCAAGAGACTCCCGACTTTGTACCGTGCCCATTGCCTTACCTGGAGAAGATGCACCTGCTTAATTATAGCCCCCGTACCATGCGCACGTACCACTCCCTTTTGCTCCGATTTTTAAATTCATTTTCGGAAGTAGATCTGCCGGCTATAGCCGGTTTTACGCCGGAGCAAGTAAACGAGTTCCATCAGGTATTGCAGCAAAGGGGTCAATCTTATGTATATATTAACCAATCCATAAATGCTATAAAATTTTATTACAGCAAAGTTTTAAATCGGCTGGATATGAACCTGGCAGATGTTAGCCGGCCCTATCAGAAAGATAAATTGCCCCAAGTATTAAGCTTGGAAGAAGTAGCGGCCATTTTAAAAGCGCCGGTAAATCAAAAACATCGCTGCCTATTGCAATTACTTTATGCTGGTGGATTGCGCATTGGCGAAGTAATTAATCTGAAACTAACCGATGTGCAATCGCAGCGTAACTTACTGCTAATACGGGGCGGCAAGGGTCAAAAAGACCGGACTACCTTACTTGCTACCCGGTTGCTGGAAGAGCTGCGCACTTATTACCGGCTATATAAACCCAAGGTCTGGCTTTTTGAAGGGCCGGAGGGTGGGCCCTGTTCGGTTGGCAGCATCCGCAAAGTATTTCAGGAAGCCAAAAAGAAAGCTGGTGTTACCCGGCCTGCCACCCCGCATACGCTACGGCACTCTTTTGCTACCCACTTACTGGAAGCAGGCACCGATTTGCGTTATATTCAGGCACTACTGGGGCATTCGTCCAGCAAAACCACTGAGATCTATACCCATGTAACCCAACACGGGCTCGAAAAAATAATGAGCCCATTGGATAGATTACTGATTTAAATATAGTATTATTAACATAAAATAGAAACGAATTCCTGTAAACACACCTAGCTAGTGAGGTACACTTTTTATATATTTTGCTACTAAGTTAAATATCAGTAATTTAAAAAACACAACAGCTACCCGCCAAAGTGGATATAAACACCAGTACTGGCGTTTAGCAGTTAGTTGTGTGTAATATTGATATGAAAGAAACAAGCCGTCAGGAAAGAATTGGATTTTTAAGACAGCAGCAAGAACGCAGACACTTTCTTGGTGACTTTCTTACGGCTTTATCTAATATCATTGGAGAAGTGATTCCTGAAGCTGCCGTGATGACGCTTGAAGAAACAAATGCAGCAACGGACAAGCTACATTACAGAGAATCTCAGGCACCGACATTCAGATTTACATTCCCGTTCACCCAGGTTGAGAAATTTAGAGAAATCTGCTCTTGCCTAAAGCCAGACCTAAGCGACCCTGATACTTATTTTGCCACGGCAAGATTCTTCAACTCATTTTTCCTACGATTAGACAGCTCTTTTGCCATAGATAAACTCGAAGAGATAATAGAACTCGACAATAATTCATTCTATATATTTCACAAGGATTTCAAGAACGGACTCTCAGTTGACAGCAATGAAGAGAAATGGACTGAAAACGGTAAGACTGAATATGTTTGGACTTATGAATTAAGCGTGTGGGGTAAGGAATGGGTAGACAAAATACATTTCACCTACAATAAGCATACATAAAAAATACTACACACAACAACAGCTAAACATCAGCCTCGGCCGACGGCCTCCGCCGCCGTTTAGCCTAGACGTTACCTGCAATTTTATAATATGAAAAATATATTCCTTTTACTCTTCTCATCTTTGGTTTTGAGTTGCAATAACTCAAAAGTAAATGCTGAAGTTTCAGATCTTGAAGTAGAGTCTAAGCCGCTTCATACTGACACAGTATCTACGAATATAAAAACTTCGCAAATTATAGTTCCTGAAAATGTCGACGATAAGTTTGAAACTTTTTTAAAATATTTCAATGAAGATTCCACTTTTCAAATTAGCAGAATCGATTTTCCATTAAAAGTTAAGGTAGCTGACTCTGACAAGAACTATGAGATGTCAGAAGAAATAATACAAAAGAGTGGGTTCAGAAAAATGGATTTCACATATGACTCTTCATCTGCAAATAAGGAAGTTGATAGCTATGAGCAAAAGATTAATATAAAAGGTAATAAAGCCATTATTGAAGTTAGAGGAATAGAAAATGGAATAATGGCTAATTTCTATTTTGAAAAGAAAAAGGGAAAATGGATGTTGGTCACTTGGGAAGATTCATCAACTTAAAAAAAAACAGGTAACAACACCTAAACGTCAGCCTTCGGCCCACGGCCTTGCCCATCGTTTAGCCAAGTACGTTGGTGGTAATTTATAATGAAATTCAAGGTACGACCATTTCTTTATTATCTTTTATCTATTCCGATAATATTTGGAATAGGGCTTATAGCTTATTTTATAATAAATTATCCTAACAGAACCGAAACACAGCAAAACGCGGCTATTTGGACTGGATTGATAATCCTAGTTTTACTCTTTGTTTTGCCTATCCTTTCATTTAAGAAGCTGAAAGAAATCGAAAGGATAAACGGAACCTGGAAAGTGAATTACCCTTATCTAAAGCGGACAATACTACTGGATAATAAAAGTGTAAAAGAAATAACCATTGTGGAAGGTATAACAGGGCGGAATGTTCCACAACATGAACAAATAAACATTTCTACAATTGACGGACAAAAATTTTATATATAAGCTCTTTAGAAGTCAGTGGTTTTGTCCAATTAAGAACTTTACTTACAAAAGACTTTAAAAGCAAGATTAAGGTTAATTCATATGGCCTGAGTAAATGAAGAGAAAAACTAACCCCAACACAATGTATACAAAACCCTTGCTGCGCTACGGGCTTTGCATACACGCGGCCCGTTGGCAGCAATTGAATCTATTAATAAATAACAATTTATTTTAAATTGGAAAAACTCTTAGACTACCATGATGCTTCAATAAACAAGATTGAATATTCATTAGATAAAAATGAATTAGTAATTGGTATAGAAACTTATGATGATTTACCATATGACTTATATTTTACAGGGGTTATTGGTTGGAGTTTTTCCTCCTTTGAAGTTCAAAATCATCTTTTGGATTTTAGAATTTATGATTCAATAAGTTTACCTTCTTATCTAATAGAGGATTATGAAGTGGAACAGGTTTATTTAGAATTAATGAATACTAAGAAGGGGTATTTTTTTGAATTAGACCCTGCTACTGGAATGGGAGGATATATTATTGCTATAAATTTTAAGGTAGAGAAAAGGGATAAGCTAAAATAAGCTAATATTAACTTAGGAAAACTACCAAAAAACCAAAACAACTTCTGCCAACAATGTATAAACGGCAGCTTCGGCCGATGGCCTTGCCGCAGCTTACACGAGACCGTTGGCAGGAATAAAATAGAAATGAGAAAAATTTATCTGTTAGCAGTACTCGTTACGCTTTGGGGTTGTTCGCCAGAAAAAGAAAAGTCAAACCAGCAAGCTAATGACATAGAAGTTAAAGCCCTTAATGATTCTACGGTCATAGTTAAGGATAAGGATAGAATTGATACAGTTATAATTGACTTAGGGCCTGATTTTGCTTTTGACTGGAAGGATGCCAATGAATTCACAAAAAGTTTTAGTGATTTTTATAAAAACAATAAAACAAATCCTGGTTCTGGTAATCAAATCAGAAAAATTGATGTAACTGGTGATGGAATGGAAGATGAAGTTTCAAGTTCATTAAAGCAGTTTGATGATAGCCTTATTTATTTGAATTCTATTTTTGATAATAACAATAAAATCTGGACAGACAAATTAGTCATAGATAAGGATTATGCTGTTGCAAAGTTTGGATCTGAAAAGTTGTTTGAATTACTAAAACCTTATTCTTGCAAATTTCTACTTCAAGGAAGAACAGACTTTATAAGAGATTATGAATACAATTCTACAATTAAAGCATTGCAGCCTAGCTTTTTAAAAAATATTAATCCTGCTGATACAATATTCTGGAAGGAAGAACTAAAGGTATACAAAGGGAAAATTGTAGATAATGTATATTTAGAAAGTGGTGCAGCATCATTTCTGTGGGATAAGAGAAACAAGAAGCTGATTGAAATTTATAGCGAATAAATTACACCTGCCAACAAAACCTAAAAACCATTAAAACGCTTTTTAGCAGAGACGTTAGCAGTCATTATAAAACGACACCAATTTCACATAAACTAAATTCCAGGTAAGTTAGATAACTACTAGTTCTGAAAAAAACAACTTTTATGACAGACCTTACTGTAACAACTATAAGGCCCTTTCTGACCGTTAACAACGGGCAAAATGCAGTGGACTTTTATATATCGGCTTTCGGCGCCATTGAAAAAACAAGGTTTGAAATGCCCGATAATAAACTATCGTCGGTACTTGAAATTGAAAAAGCCATTAAGTTAGGGGCAACAGAAATTTGTCCGATGACAACGGAAGAAGATTGGCGAATAGGAAAACTGAAGGACCCATTTGGCCACATCTGGGAAATTGGTTATACTTTATAGCAATAGATACATTGTTACCATTGTTATGAAATAAAAGCAACGAACCATGAACAGCCCTTTATAAATAGCAGGACAGAAGTAAGTAATGGAACTATTGTTCATTTACCAGATTTAATCGCAGTTAAACGGTTTATGCTTTTAAGCCTCGCTTTGGGCAAGCTGTAAAATGTTAAGTTAAAATACGAAATCCCTGATAATAGTAATGATAATACTTCTAACGGTTTTGTAAAAGGCTCTATTGAGCTGTTTACCTCAAGAAAGCGCCTGGGGCGGCGGACTAGCGGCTGGCCGGGATTTATCTTCCGGAAGTGGTACAAATTCCCGGTTGTCGGTGGGGGGCAACAAAATGCGGCCTTCTTTCCAGTCGGCTTTCGCTTGTTCAATGCGTTCTTTCCTAGACGATACAAAATTCCACCAGATAAATCGTTCCCCCAAGGGTTCGCCGCCTAACAACATGAGAGTAGTGCGTTCTTTCGCCATTATAATCGGGTCAGAGTTTTTCGTAAAAACCAGCATTTGGCCCACGGTGTAGATGCGTCCGGCAATTTCGACACGGCCTTTGGCTACGTAAACTCCTCTTTCGGGATACTGCGGGGGCAACCCAAACCGTACGCCAGGTTCCAGCACCACGTGTAAGTAAAACAGCGGCGAATGCGTTTTCACAGCATTCTTTAACCCATAAGCATTGCCGGCAATTAAGCGCATCCAAATGCCGGTATCCGTAAAAACGGGTAATTGCTCCGGCTGGTAGTTATCGAAAGCCGGTAAAGCTTCTTCTTCTTTTTCGGGTAAAGCTACCCAGGTCTGAACCATTTCTAACGACCCACCCGCCAGCGTGGCCGGATCCTCGAACCGCTCCGAATGCGCAATGCCCCGCCCCGCCGTCATCCAGTTTACTTCGCCCGGCCGGATTATTTGCTTTACGCCCAGGCTATCGCGGTGCGTCACCTGGCCATCGAACAAATAACTGACCGTAGATAACCCAATGTGCGGGTGCGGCAATACATCCATGATAGAAACTTGCTGCGGTATTATTTGCACAGGACCCGCATGATCCATGAATATAAACGGACCTACCATCCGGCGCAGCCGAAAAGGAAGAATCCGGCGAACTTCCATACCCGGAACGATAGCGGCTTTACGCGCTTCAATTACAATGTCTAACATGGCGTTTTTTTAAATTTTTGTTTTGTAAACCGGACGAACCTTCTGGTATGTCCTTTACTAAGTAAGAGAAAAACCTATTATTTTAGGTGAGCTCGACACATTTACTTTACGCAAATACTTAAACCTTCACCCGGTTTTCGGGCTATCACCCTTCCATCAATTATTTAAATTATTAATATCGTAACCATACAAAAAGAATTAGCCGTACGCTGGAAATTAAATGGCAAACCTACCGAAGTAGTAAAACCTATCCGGGTAAATACCGTTCATACTTTTATACACCCCGTATAATTACTTAAAAATACACGACTATGGAAAATAACAGTTTTAATGATGATGCTGCTGAGCTAAGAGCCCGTAGCAACTGGACCGAAACCAAAGGTAAAATCAGACAAGAATATGGCCATTTAACCGACGATGATCTGGAGTATTCCGAAGGAAAACAAGAAGAGTGGTTTGGTAAAATTGGTGACAAAATAGGCAAAGCAGCCCAGGATGTAAAAAGCTGGATTCACAGTTTATAAGCTTTGCGTTACCCTACAAAAAAAGGTAGCTCCTAACAGGGCTACCTTTTTTATGGACAATCCAGCAACCAGAGCATTCTCGCTGGAACAGATTCAGAAATCCATCAAAATTTTTTAAATTTTTGAGTGTCTCCCGTATATGATATTGCCTCCCTATATTTTAGGGGTGGTTTAGTAAAAACGTTTCTCTTCCGTACAGGCTTTCTTAATTTTACTTGGGTAAGTTGAAATGTTTGTGTTCATTTGTACTAATTAATGTACCTACATATATTATGGAATTAGGCATTACCACCTTCGTTGAAAATACCCCGGACCCTAGCACCGGCAAATTGCTTCCGCCGTACCAAAGAATGAGCAACCTAATGGAGGAAATTACATTAGCCGACCAGGTAGGTTTAGATGTTTTTGCCATTGGCGAACACCACCGGCCCGATTTTCTGGTATCTTCGCCGGCGGTAGTTTTGGCAGCGGCGGCCGTAAAAACTAAACAAATTAAGTTATCCAGTGCGGTTACCGTATTAAGTTCGGATGATCCGGTGCGGGTTTTTCAGGACTTTGCCCACGTGGATTTATTGTCGAAAGGTCGCGCCGAAATCATGGCGGGCCGGGGATCTTTTATCGAATCTTTCCCGCTGTTTGGCAATGATTTAAAAGATTACCATACGCTTTACGCCGAAAAACTAGAACTGCTCATAAAATTAAATAAAAGCGAAAAGATTACCTGGCAGGGTCACCACCGGCCTTCCATCGATAACCGGGGCGTTTACCCGCGCCCTTACCAGGCCGAATTGCCCATTTGGGTAGCCGTGGGTGGTACGCCGGAATCGGTGGTGCGGGCGGCTAATTACGGGTTACCGATGGCATTGGCTATTATCGGGGGCATGCCGGAGCGCTTTGTACCTTTTACTGATTTGTACCGCGAAACCTACCAAAAAGCCGGGCACGATTTAAAGAAACTGCAACTGGGCATTAACTCGCACGGCTTTATCGGTGATGATTCCAAAAAGGCCGCGGATGATTTTTACGGTCCGTATGCGTACGTGATGAGCCAGATTGGCCGGGAACGCGGCTGGCCTCCCATGAACCGGCCGCAGTTTGAAATGATGCGCTCCCCGGAAGGTTCTTTATTAGTGGGCAGCCCGCAACAGGTAATAGATAAAATTTTGTTTAACTACGAACTCTTTCAGAATACCCGCTTTTTGCTGCACATTAGTGTAGGCACCTTACCCCACGATAAAGTTCTTCGCGCCATTGAATTGCTGGGTACTGTTGTAGCGCCAGCAGTGAAAAAAGCCGTTAGTCAAACGGCCGAGTTAACGTAAATTTTAAAAAATCAACATTTTCTCACTGTAATTCTTCTTACTAGGGCACGGAAGTTACTTTCGCGCCCTAGTACCCTAATCCGGTATTGTTTTATAAAATAGTTTATAGAAACAAAGCCCTTGCCTGTACAGACAAGGGCTTTGTTTTGGTTCTTCTTTTAAACCTGATAAATGCATTTTTTTTAAATTTTACTTAGGCTCCAAAGCTTTTTTAACCAAGGCCTGCACCGTATGATTTTCGTGGCTGTGGTCCATCAGGCCTAAGTGATGCTGTAAACCTTCCAGGGCTTTTTTAGATTCCGGAGTATTGATGGCGGCTACCCGTTGTACGGTAAACGGCAACACCGAAGGAACTTTCGCTTTGCGGGCAATCTCTATGGCGCGGTTCATATCAGTAACTACGGTAGGTTCAAAAGCATACCACAGCATCAACGGCAGGTTATGGTCATCTTTATCTTCTTCGTGTTGCACCAATGCTTCTAAAGTTTCCCATCTTTTTTCCGGCGCGGTACGTTGCATCGCCGAAACCAAATACAAGCGCACCACTGCTGATTGATCGGTTTTGGCCATCTTAGCGAAGCGTTTTAAAGCAACATCTGATAAATTCTGATCTTCGGCTAAAAGCTGAATGGCCCAGCTTCTCACATATTCACTTTTATCGTCGAGTAAAGCCATTAACTCTTTTTCGTTAAAACCTTTGGTTACGTGTAAGGCCCACATGGCGCGTAGTTTCCGGGTTTCGTCGGGGTTATTTTTTAAAATTTCTTTTAAAGCTTTGTGTACTTTTTTGTTCGGGCCACGTTCCTGCAAAATTAAGCGGGCATTGCGCACGTACCATTCGTTTCTATGCAATTGGTAGTTTACCAAATCCAGGTCCGACGCCTTGGCTAAATCTACCTTCACGAACTTATCGGATTCATGGCTGATTTTAAAAATCCGGCCCATGGTTTTCTGGTGCACATCGGGGTTGGAGCTGTGGCATTGGTTTTTATCGTACCAATCAATCGCGAATACCGAACCGCTCGGATCGTAGCGAAAATTCAGCCACTGCGACCAGGAATCGTTGGTTACCAGGAAATCTTTATCGTGGCTGGCCACGTAGCCCGAACCTTTCCGGTTGAGCTGATCAACGTTTACTTTACTGCCGTGAATGTTGTTCATAAACACGTTGTTGCGCAGTGCCTTCGGCCAGTTTTCGTTGCCCAGGTAAATCATCGCCCCGGCATGGGCGTGTCCGCCGCCTTTGGCATCCGACCGAAAGTTACCGGCGTGGGGTCCCCGATCGCCTACCCAATGCACGTGGTCGCCGGACTGTTTAATATCATCGTAGGTAAATTTGTTAAAATGCTCCCCGGCCTGCCGCTGGTACCGCCCGCCCTGAATCATGTGGAACATGTGCGGAATAACGCAAACCGTGATAAAAGCATGGCCGTAATCGTTCCAATCAATACCCCAGGGGTTACTGGTACCTTCGGCGAATAATTCAAATTTTTTGGTAGTCGGGTGAAAGCGCCAAACGCCGGCGTTTAACTTCACGCGTTGATCTTCGGGGGTACCCGGGGCTCCTACTTTCGAATGCGTAAATACGCCGTGGGTGCCGTATAGCCAACCATCCGGTCCCCAGCGGAAATTATTCAGAATTTCGTGCGTATCGTCCAGGCCCCAGCCATCCAGCAAAATTTGCGGCGGACCGGCCGGTTTGTCGCCGGTTTTATCTACCGGAATAAACAACAGATTAGGAGCCGAACCCAGCCATACGCCACCCATACCTACTTCGATGGCGCTGATTAAATTTAAATTTTCGGCAAAAACTTTGCGGCTGTCCAGGGTGCCATCGCCGTTGGTATCTTCAAAAATTAAAATCCGGTCGCGGCCCTGGCCTTCGGGAGCCCGCACGGGATAGGTATGCGCTTCGGCCACCCACAAACGGCCGCGCGGATCAATGGTAAAGCTGATCGGGCGAATAATCTGCGGTTCGGAGGCGGCTAGTTTTACGGTAAAGCCGGGGGCCATGGTCATGGCTTTAGCGGCTTCCGGACCCGAAAGGCCGGCGTGCAAAACGGGATCCAGGGGTGGCAATATGGCAATATCGCCCGGCTTTAATTCATTCGGGAAATTAGGCCGGGTAGCATAAAACTGAAAATCATCGAAGTTAATGTGGGCCCAGGTATCGTCTTTAATGTAAGGAATGGTGGAGATGCCGGTTTCTTTATCTACTAATCGTATGAAAATTTCTTTATTCTGGACGTCTTTCAAATCCACCACTACAGGTTGCAAAGTAGCCCGGCCCGAGCCGGTAATATGAAAAAACACCTCGTTGTTATCGGCGCGCACGAGCTCTACCCGGGTATCCTGTAAGGCCCCGCCCGACACTTGAAAGGCGGCAAAAGGTTGGTTTACCAAAAAAGGCGCGGAAGTAAGGGTACCGGTTAATTTATAGTTTTTAGTGCCCCCGCTGCTTACGAAATGCTTGCCCAACAGGTTAATCTTCCTGTCTTTTTCGTGCACCGGCGATGGATCTTGCGATACTATCGGCTTTTGAAAAGCCTCGCCTTCGGCCGTCCAGTCTTGCAGCGTGCCTTTTTCAAAATTCAGGTTTAATACTTTACCGGCTTTTTTCGGGGCTATGCCCGGAATTACTTTTTCGGTGGAGGCAATTTCGGATACTACTTCAAACTTACCAACCATACCGGCTGCCTTGTGCCCGGGGATGGTACAAAAATACGTATCGCTCTGGGTGGCTTTAAAAACAACACTGGCCGTATCCCCTTTTTCCACGAGTACTTTGCTTTTTACGCCTATTTTCTCCAGGGCAATATCGTGGGTCATGAGTTCGCCGTTCACAATTTTAATGCGCACCGATTCGCCTTTCTTGGCTTGTAACACGGGATTACGCTTGCCATCCGGGCCAAAATAGCCCAGAATGGTTGTTTGCAAGGTATATTCCCGATCGTACTTCGCTAATTTTTTAAATTTTGCGCCGGGCAGACCCGGTCTAGCGCCGGCCACGGAGGTACTTAGCAATAAAACAAACAGCAATAAGAAGAAGGAACGGGATAGGTTCATAAGAAAAGAATTAAAACGCGTTACAATCGAATTATAATAGTCTGGAGCTATTTTTTAAATTTTTAAGAATAATCCGGTGTATTGGATTTCAGGAAGCAAATACTTGGTTTAACCTTTAAAGTAGGGATATTTTTGAAAGAAATACAATTTTAAAAGCAGTAATTTCGACTAAAGGAAACACCGGAAAAATGGTGCGTCCGCCGCTTTACTTTGTTTTTTGCGGCAGTTCTTGCAGAAAAATGTCTTTGTAATAAACTTCTACTTTGCCCCCGCCGTGCGTTTGCAAGGCAATCAGGCCCGATTGCGGAATCGCCGGATCTGTTTCGGTATAATCCACGGTTGGCTTGCCGTTTAAGAAAATTTGAATTTGTTTTCCCTGGGTCCGCACTTCGTAATCGTTCCAGTCGTTGGGCCGCAAAATTTGTTTTATCTGATTGGAATCGGCAGTAGCGAGCAGCTTGTCGCGGCGCGATTCGTCGTATAAACTGGCCCAATAGCCTTTTCCTAAATCGGCCTGGTAGCCGGTCATTTCGTAAGGTGGTTTAGCAATGCGCTGGCTATGAAACTGCACGCCGCCGTTGATAAAACCCTCGGTACCGGTTAACTTAAATTTAAGCCGCAGCACGTAGTTGGAGTAGCTTTTGGTGGTACTCAAAAATTCATTGTGCGGTACTTTCTCAGTTAAAGAACCTCCTACCAAAGCGCCGTCCTGGATGCGCCAGGTACGCAGGGTGTCGCCTTGCCAGCCTTTAAAGTTTTTGCCATTAAACAAGCGCACCGGTTTTGATTTTGTTAGGCTGATCACTACCGGGGCTAAACCAACAAAGAGCAGCAACAGAAAAAAAGTATTTTTCATATCAAGGGGTTGAGGCAAACTCTTAAGTAATTTAAAAAAATTAGAATTTTCTAAAGTATGATTTTTTAAAATTCCTTTTGTTCCGTAAAAAGAAAATTTTAAAATTTAGTCTTTACCTAATTGTGTTCTTAGAAAGAGTTTTAAAAAATATTGGGTTAGTTGTAATACCATATTGTAGCAATAAGCCATAAGTTTTACTTAGTAGCAAGAGTTTTTCTTTGGAGCAAGTCTCCCGGCACTGGTGCTATCAAGCTTTATTAAATTTGACGTAGTTCTGTGGAGCCGGTTCCCGTCTCCAGGCATTGGTGCTATCTAATTTGAACAGTATCCCGTTTGCCTCGTGGCCGGCGGGCCCCGTTTGGCTCTTCCGCACCTGCTAGTCTTCCTTTCCTCGCTCCGCTGCGGAATGTGGCTATGCCACACCGGAACCCTAGCAGGTGCTCCACAGCCAAACTGATGTCAGTCGCCAGTAGCTTAAGCTTTTTGGCGCAACTTTAAAAAAGAATAGTATAGCAATTATTTTCGATAACCGACGACTAGCACCAGAATAAGCGAATGTAAAAACCTTGTTCTGTGTTCATAAGTAAATGGACACAAGTAACAAGACACACGTATCAAGACGAAACAAGTTATACATAATTAATAATCAATGATTTGACTTGGCGTTTTTGTCATAAGAATGCCTATTTTAATTTGTCCTTTTGCTTATTTACTTAGCTTGATAGGAATTTGATAAATCAAAGATGAAGTTATAGTGCTACTCTAACATTTTAAGATAAAAATTTTTAAATAGGTAAAGCCGTAGCTAAGAGCAACTGACACCAGTTTGGCTGTGGAGCACCTGCCAGGGTTCCGGTGTGGCATAGCCACATTCCGCAGCGGAGCGAGGAAAGGAAGGCGGGCGAGTGCGGAAGAGCCAAACGAGGCCCGCCGGCCACGAGGCAAGCTGGTTACTGTCCAAATAAGATAGCACCAATGCCTGGAGACTTGAAAAGGCTCCACAAAAAAACTTTGTCTGGTAGCTAAAAATTACTAGCTACTGTAATTTCCTGCACAAAAATGTTATATAATTCAATAATTACTTGGCATAGTTAAAAAAGCTCCTAAAAACATATACTGGCTTACGATTAGTACCCCACCGTAAAACGCAGGCGAATGTGCTTTGGATTTTCCAGTTCATCCACGATAGCAATGGCCATATCTTCCACCGAAATAACGCTGCGGTTGTTTTCGTCATAAACCGGGTTTTCTAAACCTAAACGGTAAGTACCGCGGCGCTCGCCCGAAGTTCCCTGGTGCATTTCAATGGCAGGGCTCAGGAATGTCCACTCTAAATCTTGTTCTTTTTTTAAAATATTCAGGTAATCACGGGCAGCCGAAGCACCGGCTTTAAAGCTGGCCGGGAAATGCGGGGTATCAATTAACTGCATATTCGGAGCCACGTATAAACTCCCGGCTCCGCCCACCACCAATAACCGCTTTACACCCGCTTTTTTCACGCCGTTCTGAATGGCTTCCGCACCCCGCAAAGCTTCTTCGTAAATGTTCGGATTGGTCCAGCCCGGATTAAAAGCATTTACCACCACATCATGGTCTTTCACCGCCTCGGCTACTTCGTTCTCCTCTAACACATTCGCTTTAACCGCCTTTACGTTTTCTGATGGTTTTACTTTTTCCGGATTCCGGACAATGGCGGTAATCTGGTGGCCTCTTTGAATTAATTCGTTTAAAACCGCGGCGCCCACAAAACCGGAAGCGCCAATTAATGCAACTTTCATAAAATTATTTTTAAATATTTTGAATATTAATGGCTAACAACCTATTAGCGGGCTGCCTCGGTATTCTTAACAACCTGGTAGCGAATCCAAAGAAAATCTTCGTAAATCTGTTCTACCGATTTAATTTTAAATTGCGTGGCTTGGCGGTTACCGTAACCTTCTGCTGCTTCAAAAACGGTGGGCGAGTTAATTGTACCATCGGCCACGGGCGCCAGCACCAGGCTGAATTCATCAATTAAACCGGCTTTCAGAAACGATCCATTTACGTGCCCACCGCCATCAATGCGCACCGTTTTAATGTCAAAAAGATCGTGTAATTTTTGTAAAACCAGGGCCAGGTTCAACTCTTTCTGGCCTCCGAAAATATAAGACACGTTTTTGCTGCGCAGGTGCTCCAGGTAATTAGGGGGTACTTGCTCCGTGAGAACTTCAATTACATGCTCCGTCGAAACCATATTGGTATCCCAGAAACATTTACCGGCGGGGTCAATAACTACGGCAAAGGATTTTTCCGGTTGGTCGGCCACAAAATCAGTTTTGGGTACATCTGCAGTGGCGGGTGGTAAGGTGTATTCTTGTTTACTCGAAAACTCCTGCATGGTTACCCGACCTACCAACCAGGCATCGGCCGGAATTTTTTCGGCAGTTTCTTCAAAATATTTGTGGTGATCTTTAAACCCCCAAATGTCTTGTTTAATCCTTCCATCCACTGATCCCAGCATGTGGCAAATAACGTAAGGCTTCATATAAATAAATAGTGTTTTTTTAATTTTTTAAGGATAAGCCGTAATAAAAAGTAATGCTTTAGAATTTCTTTCGAGCAAATCCAGGAATATCGTTCCCCGGCAAAGCATTTCCGGATGCGCTTTTTAAAATTTTTAAATTTTTTCCTTCCTCCTCCCCATTTTTCCGGGACTTGTTGCCGGCGGGTAACTTATACGCAGTTTTAAATAAAACAAGAATATAAGCTGTTAATTTAAATTTTAAAAAATAAGGATCTCCCTTGTCTTTACCAGCCTGGTTTACGTAAATGCCTCCTCCGGATTAAACCTTACTTTATAATCTGGCTCAAAAAATTTAACCATTAGATGTATGCGATTTGGCTATGCCTCCATTAATTTAACTTTAGCGGCTGAGAAGATTCAGGTAAATCGTTCGATGATGAAACGAACTTTTCTGGAAAAAGGCGTACCCTATGCTTCGGCGCTGGCGCTGGCTAATTTTACCGATTTTGAAAAAGTACTCGATTGGAATATTCAGCATAATATCTTGTTTTTCCGGATGAGTTCGGACATGCTGCCTTGGATGAGCCAATACCAGGTTTTAGACTTACCCGATATTGAAGCTATAAGTTTGATCTTAAAACGCTGCGGGGAAAAAGCGGCGCAAAGTGGCTTGCGGCTAACTTACCACCCCGGACCGTTTAACGTGTTAGCGTCTAATTCCGAAAGTGTGCTCACCAAAACCTTTCACGAACTAAACCAGCACGCCGTAGTCATGGATTTGCTGAACTTACCAACTTCGCCTTATGCCAAAATTAACATCCACGTGGGTGGGGCTTTCGGTGATAAAACATCGGCCCTGGCCCGTTTTGCCGATAACTACCAGCGTTTGCCGGATAATGTCCGGAAAAGAATAGCCGTAGAAAACGACGATAAAGCCAATATGTTTAGCGTGTCCGATTTATGGTGGCTGCACGAACAAACCCAGGTACCCATTACCTTCGATTATTTTCATCACCAATTCTGCACGGGTGGCTTCAGCGAAGAAGAAGCGTTAATGGCGGCCATTAGTACCTGGCCCCCGGATATTACCCCGGTGGTGCATTATTCTAGCTCCAAGAAAAAGTACGAAGACCCTAGCTCCGTAGCTACCGCTCACGCCGATTATTTGTACGAAGAGGTGCAAACGTATAATCAAGAAGTAGACATTATGTTTGAAGCCAAAGCCAAAGAGTTAGCCGTAGCCAAATACCAGCAGGATTATGGCCTAATACCCCAAGAATTACCAGTGGCGAGATAAAATTTTAAAAAGAAGCAGCATACAATTCCTGGCATTTCTCGCAGAAATAACAGGAACGTTTTGTTTTGCCGAGTTTTTCTTTTCGTAAAGGAACCAGATCCCGGGGACAGGTATTTCGCTGGTAAACCTGCCAGTTTTTGGTTGGCGTATTTTCCTGCTTCCAGGATAAATACTCCTGGCTAAAAGTAACACAAGCCCGGACGAGGTTTTTTAAAATAGGTTCCGGGATTTCGCCGACGACACTAGCCGGGTGCAGGTGGCACCGAAACAAAGCTTCGTTTTTAATGCCGTTGCCAACTCCCGCTACAATGGATTGTTCCAGAATAGCATCGCAAATCAGTTGTTTTGGTTGACGCAGCAGTTTTTGTAAAGCTTTATCGGGGTCAAAGCTGGGGTGCAGCACGTCGGTGGTCCAATCGTACAGTTGCTCTAGGGGTTCGGAAATATACCGGCAGTCGCAGGCGTAAAAATTTATGGTTCCTGATTCAAAGGTTAAACCCAACTGCAATTCGCGGTTTAACTCGGCATTAAGAGCGTATTTACCAAAAAACAGCAGGTGAATGCGTAACGCAAAATCCGGGAAGCACAGTAACAGTTCTTTCCCGAAAGTTTTAATTTCGGTTAAGGTTTGTTCTGGTAATAAAGGAAAAGGAATATTTTTAGCGGTACCCTGGGCTTCTACCACCGGTTGCCCGACAAATTGATCTAACTGTTCTTTTAAAAAAGCAATTCGCGGTCCTTCGGGCATGAGCGTTGGTTGTTCGTTGTTCGTTAATAGTTGTTTGATCTAATATTATATCATTTACCCAATCTTCAATCTAATAACGAATAATGAACAACTAATATCTATTTCTTACCTGAATATTTTGCAACTCAATTTTTGAAAATTCTTTCAGCTTTCCGGCTGTAAACTGCTTTTCGATCTGCCAGAAATCAAAGTTAGTGGTGTCGGTGGGCTCATAATTCACGTAATCCTGAAACCGAATTTCGCCGACCATTCTGGGATTAATGGCTTGGCGGAAGCGAATGCCGCCGCCTTCGGTGGCGTAGGTATACGCGAAATAATCCAGGGTGCCGGTTTTTTGATTGATGTAATACAAAAACTCATCCTGGAAATCGGTGCCGCCGCCTTCTTGCTTGAAAGCAACTTTAACTTTGGCGTAAGATGCATCCTGAATATTAACCGTGTCGAGTAATTCTTTTTTTACGGTCGGGTCGTTTAACCCGAAAGGTAACAAGGCAAAATAAATAACGGAGTTTATAGATGCGGTAAAAGCTTTTACCCGTTCTTCGGGCAGTTTTTGCACCTGGTCGTTAATGGTGCGGATAAAAGAATCGTTGGTTAAAACATCTTTCACCTGGCCCGTAGAATCGGTAAAAGAACGGGTGTAGGTATATGCTCCGCCTTTCCGGATAGCTTCATAATGCCGGTTCCGGAAATCAAATGCTACCTTTAAATTCTCGAATTTTTTACCACCGTGCGTAGTGATAGCCCGGTCAACAAATTCTTGCGCCGCTTTTTCCGGCTTTGTTTTAGCAGTTTCCTGGTTGGTTGAACCCGACTGGCAAGCCAGCCAAAAACAGGAAGAAAGAAAAAGAACTAGCATCAGGTAAGTTCGCATAGGTAGCTTGTTCGTTTAAAAATTAAAAAAATGTTTAACCAGTACCGAAAGTAAAACTTATTAATTGAACCAATCCCCTAAGCCAACCGGATAACCAGAAAACCGCTTAGTTGTTAGGTACTAGTTTTGAAACAACATGTAAAATCTATTTTTTAAATTTTTTATTTTCCCGCAGCCTTATTTCCGGAATTTTCCTCTTTCCCGGAAGAATGTAAAAACTTATGAGTAGCCAGCCGTTGCGCCGCATAAATGCCTTGGTGTCCGCTAAAATAATAGGCGGTAAAACAAGCTACCGCATAATACAGAATAGGAGCTCCGCCAAATAACTCTACGCCCATCAGCGTGCAGGCCAAAGGCGTGTTGGTGGCCCCCGCAAAAACAGCAATAAAACCTAAGCCTGCCATTAAGTCGATGGGGGCGCCGGTAAGTACGGCCAAGGTATGGCCCAAGGTAGCGCCTACAAAAAACAGCGGGGTAACTTCGCCGCCTTTAAAACCGGCACCTAAAGTAATGGCCGTAAATAACAGCTTCCAGAACCAGCTAAAGGTAGTGGCTCCTCCTGGTTCAAAAGCGGTAGTAATGCTTACGGTACCGTTGGGCGGCGGCACTACTCCCAGGCCCAGGTAGTCTTGGGTTCCTAACAAAAAGGTAAGCCCTATAATCATACCACCACCCAACGCCGGAATAAGCCACTTAACGGAAATGTATTGGTTGCTTAAATTTCGGATAGCGTGCGTGGCGCGGGCAAAAAGTTGGGCTACCAGTCCGAATGCTACGCCGGCGCCGATTACCTTAATCAGCAATAAATAATCACTGCGTAGAAAAGAAGTAAGGTTAAAGGCTGTTTTCTGAAAATTTATCTGGTACTGGGTATGTTGGATGCCCCAGGCTGAACAAACAGCATCGGCCAGAACCGCCGTTATGAAGCACGGAACTAAAGCATGGTACCGGATAGCCCCAATGGCAATTACCTCCAGGGCAAATACCGCCCCGGTAACCGGGGTACCAAACACAGCGCCAAAACCCGCCGCCATACCGCACAATACAATTATCTGAATATCGGCTGGGTTAAGTTTAAATTTTTTACCAACGTAGTAAGAAATGCTACCGCCTATCTGGACCGCGGTTCCTTCGCGGCCGACCGAACCGCCAAATAAATGCGTGCCAATGGTGGTAAGCAATACCAAAGGCGCCATCCGGAACGGTATACCCCCGCTGGGATCGTGAATCTGGTCGAGGATTAAATTATTTCCTGCTTCGGTACCTTGTCCCAGATACTTGTAAAGCGCATAAATTACCACACCGGCGAAGGGCAGCAAATACAACAGAGCCGGATATTGGTACCGGAGATTGGTAGCTTCCTCTAATAACCAGAGAAATAAAGCTACCAGCGAACCTACTCCCAAGGCCATGGGTAAAGCTATCAACGTCCATTTTACGAGGTGCTGAAAAACCAACGCTGGCTCTCCCTTTTTTAAAAATTGCCGCATGGCTACAAATAACACGTTCCTTTATTTTATTTGCAGGCGCCATCAGCTCTTTTGTGAGCGGTTGAGGCAGGAAGACACCATTTCCTGTTGCAACACAAATATATCAATCTGAGAAAAACTTATGGTGGTTAAATAGAAGTTTAGGCTGATTATTTGTTTTTACCGGAAAAGAAGCTTTTACAGAAACCGTATTATAGTAAAATTAAAATCGAATCTTACCGTATTTTCGGGATGTTTTCACCCGGAACAATCGTTCGGAAACAGAAAAATTTAAAAAAATTCGTATAACTACTTCTATGCGCACCTTCGCCGACAAAGTAATCGCCTTTAATACGAACCTGCACTTTACCGGTCAGCTCCCGCCGGGCATCAGCATCTTAAATCCTTTTCGGGATAATAAAGACATACTACCGCTATCCGCTACTTTTTACCACAAGTACTACGCGGACTATAATAACCGCTTTATGATTTTGGGCATCAATCCGGGCCGGTTTGGCGGCGGGGTAACGGGCGTGCCTTTCACCGATCCGAAACGGTTGCAAACCGAATGCGGCATCGCGTACTCCGGCAAAGAAACCCACGAGGTTTCGTCGGTTTTTGTGTACGACGTGGTGAATGCCTACGGCGGACCCGAAGCTTTTTACCAGAAATTTTATATTAATTCTATTTGTCCGCTGGGTTTTACCGCGACTGGCAAAAACGGAAAAGAAGTAAACTACAACTACTACGACCACCCTGAACTTACCCGGGCGGTTTACCCGTTTATCGTAGAAAGCATTCAAAAACAAATTAGTTTTGGCATTAACACCGATGTATGCTTTTGTTTTGGCACCGGTAAAAACGAAAAATTTTTAAAAAAACTCAATGAGGAACAGCAGTTTTTTAAATCCATTGTGGCCCTGGAGCATCCTCGTTTCGTGATGCAGTACAAAACAAAATCCAAACAATTTTATATTGATAAGTATTTGCGGGCTTTTCAGGAGGTTAGTGGGAAGTAACAATAGCCATCGGCTAAATTAATTTTTAAAATACTAATATACCAATTAGTAAATAGAAGCTGCCATAAAGAGGAAATGCGTTTTATAACGGCTGGTTTTTGGAGCCGGTTCCCGTCTCCACGCGTTGGTGCTATCTTATTTGGGAAGTACCCAGTTTGCCTCGTGGCCGGCGGGCCCCGTTTGGCTCCTCCGCACTCGCCAGCCTTCCTTTCCTCGCTCCGCTGCGGAATGTGGCTATGCCACACCGGAACCCTGGCAGGTGCTCCACAGCCAAACTGATGTCATCTTTTCTTAGCTGCGGCTTTCTTGGCGCACTCGGTAGGATGGAAAAAATTTAAAAAAATACTACAGATCCTGGCGCAAGTGTTCAGCGCAGCGTCACTGGTGCCTTTTGGACATAAGTCAGTCTCCCGACTGACGAATTTACGTATTGTCATTTAAGCTGTTGGAATTAAGTAGGAGCATCTATCTACAATCAAACGATGTCTTTTCTTCTAAAACTAGTAAGTTTTTAAACTGTTAAGGCTTTTCAGAAAAACTATGGAAGTAGAAAGGTTGATCACAGAAGTAACTTCCGCGCCATGGTAGTCCATAGTATTGGTGCACCCGAAAAGCCGCAGCTAAAAGCAATCTACGTCAGTTTGGCTGTGGAGCACCTGCTAGGGTTCCGGTGTGGCATAGCCACATTCCGCAGCGGAGCGAGGAAAGGAAGGCTAGCGAGTGCGGAAGAGCCAAACGGGGCCCGCCGGCCACGAGGCAAACTGGCTACTTGTCAAATAAGATAGCACCAACGCGTGGAGACTTGAAAAGGCTCCACAAAATAATGTTAGAACCAACACTTCTCTTCTGCATCTAAATACTTCTATTCCTAATACTTATACACCACTTTGCTTTTCTTTCGGAAAAATCTGATCAAAGGCTAATCCGCTGAATCCTTCGCCCCGTCCGGATTGCTTCCGCATGCCTACCCAGGTAAACACCCGGCCATTGTACCAGCGCGTCCGCTGGAATGCTTTTGAGATGAGGGTACCGGCCCGGGTAACTTCTTCTTCGTGCAGAAAATACGGCTTAGGCGAATCGGAATCTAACCCTTGCCGCAGAATGGAAGTGCGGGGTTCTACTTTTTTAGGCAGATTGGGATCTCCTTCCAGAATGCGGGGCATAGCGGCGCGCTGTAATTGAATTTGCCGGTTCGAGTCAGGCAGATGCACCGGCACAAACGGAATCCAGTGTTCGGGCACGCTGTTTACGACCTGGTACCGAATGCTGCCGTCGTTTTCCAGGGGCAAGGGTTGCTTTACGGGCGGAATAAATTGCTGGTATTTGGCTTTTAATTCCAGGGCTGCTTCTTTGCCGGGTTTGTTTTTGCCAGTAGCTAGCGGAACCTGGGCTTCTACGCCCCACACCATATTAGCTACCTCGTCGCGCAATAAATAAATTTGCTCCATAGGTTTAGCCTCTAGTAATTTAGGAGCAGCGGGAAGCAGTACAAGGCTGTTATCGGCGGGTACGTCCTGGCTGCCACGAATACTCAAACTAAACATATTCCAGCGCTGCCAATCTTCATCCGAACCACTACCGGCCGCCTCAATCCAGAACCGTTCTCCGAAAACGTCCGTTACGCTTAAACCTGCTACATCCGCTATGCTGCCCACCGGCAAGGTAAACGGCACCATAAACCAGTCGTTGGCATACATCAACCCAAAATCCAACAGCATGAGTTTGTTCAGATCGGTTGTATCGGGTTTGATATCGCCGAAATTAGTTTTGGAATGTTCAAATTGCCACCACCGGGTGTGCGGCATGCCGGCAAAAGTAATGCCCGACGGAATAAAGGTAAGCGTGGTAGCTTGTTCTACGTCCGGAATGGTTTCTTCTACGGTACCCAAGGGAGTTTGCTCGGGGTTGATATCCAGGTTGTACCAATCCAAATGGCCGTGGTAGTATTCGTCGGCGATTAACACTTTCTCAGTGGCACCCTGGGGGGCGGAGCAGGCAAACTGATGCTCCAGGTGACTGGGTTTCCAGGAAGGATTCTCCTGCGCCAGGGGTTGGTAGTACAGCTGTTCATACCATTTTATAAATCGTTTGGCCAAATCGTCTACATTCGTTTGGTCGGTCGCATCCGTCAGGCTGCTGATGTTATCGGAAGCATGGTTGGTACTACTTTTTTTTAAATATTGATATAGTTCGTAGCCATCCATCCGACGACCAGCCACCGCTGCAAACTGCTGCCAGACCTGCGGGTGCGCACAAAGAGCCGCATCATCCACATTCTCCGGATCGGGTCGGGCAATAGCATACTGCGTCACAAAATCGCTTTTGGCAGCGGCCAAAGTGTCCGCAGCCAGATTTTCTACACCAAGTAATTTAAACCATTGCCGCCCCATGAGCAGCCGTATATCCAGCGAAGCTATTTCCTTAGCCAGCTTAAAAGGTATGGGTTGATTTTCGACTTTAACTTCCAAAGGGACACTAGATGGCATGGCCTGGGTATTACCAGCTTGCGGTTGGTATTTAGTGAGCGCGGTGGTTTTCATGTGTACCTTGGCAAATACCGGGGAACCGGCATCGTCGCCGATGAATTCGCCTAATTGCCACTGCCGGGACACCATCCAGAGCGCATCGCGCACCTCGGCTTTTAAGGCCCGGTCAAAATCTTCGGTCCGAGGGCGGCCTTCGATGCGGTTCCAGGCGGTAACGGTAGCCGGGAATTTTAACTGGGTAATGATTTTTTCGGCCATATTAATCGGTGCTTAAGTTATTGTTAATGGCGTAATTCAGGGCAATGGTAGCCGGATGCACCGTTACCGCCGAAACAGTAGCGGGCAGAAAATGCGCATAAGGCGTGCCATCTACTTGAACCGGCTCTATGGCGCGGGTACGGGCTAAATCCAGGGTTTCGTGTAAGGCATCAACCAGGTCGGGCCATTGCCAATTACCGGTAAATTCCGTGGGAGTAATCAACAGCAAACTTTGGGGCGGTTCGTGGTTGGGTTTGTCGTAGTGGAAAGTAAGCCCGGTAGTTTCTTTGGTAGCCGGAATAACCTCCGTCCACTCATCTATTAAAATACCACTTTGCGGCTGGCTAGGGTCAAAATTAGGCCAATACGCTGTATACAACAATTTATCCTGGTCAATTACCAAGCTCTCGGGGTAAGCTAAGGCCAGCCACGAGTCAGCGGGCCGGTAAGGTAATTGCAGTGGGGTTAAGTCGAGCGACACACTATTCCGCCATCCTTCGGCTAACATCACGGTATTTTCCCAATGTCCTATTTTTTCGCGCACCCGGGCTACCCCGTAGAGCCAGTCGTCCACGGGAAAATCTACTTTTACTTCTAATTCATTTTTTTGATACGTTAATAACTGGTCAGTTGCGGTATAGCAATTCGTTAATTCGCTTTGCTGCAAGGCACTTAACCGGAAGCCCGGGAACACGGCAAAATCTTCGCCCAACAGTATTTTGGCGGCCTGGGCTAATAAGTTAGCCTGGCGGTTCGTATCGGCTAAGCTATCGTGCTCTACGAGTAAATTTTCAATTTGGGTAATTTTATCGGTTAGTAGTTTTTGCAGTTTTTGAGCCTGCACCAACATATCTTCCGTTAAAATTAAAATTTGCTTTATTTCCGGGGCAATATCCAGAGGCACTAAATCGAAGGTAGCCAGGCTGGGCAAAGTGGTAGCTAGAGCCAGCACGCCCGTGGCGAGACCCGATAAAGTAAGCACATAAGGCGGATCTACCAGGGCCCGGATCAGCGCTAGTTTGGCCCGGAAAGCTGTTTCTTTTCCAGCGGCTAAGTCGGTTTTATACTGGGCTGCCTCGGCCGGAAGCGGCAAGGTAAAAGCCGTAGAGATAAGCATCTCGGCTTTTTGCAAAATAGCAAACCGTGCTTCTTCGGTGGTAGCGGCGGCAAACTGGGCCGTTACTAAATCTTCGTAAGCCGACAGATTTTCTTCCCAGCGACTGGCGTAGTTTAGTATTTTTTTAAAAATTGCGGCATATAGGCTTCTTTTTCGGTCGTACACAAACCCGTAACCCGCCTGCGGTATCCCGAATATACTCACCCGGTGCAGTTGGTTGGTAAACGCGATAATATAATCATCAATAGATTGCACCACCGTAGTCTGGACAGCAGGATCCGCTAAATTTGCGGGAATCAGGCTGATAAAATCAGGTACGCTGCCGGCCGCATCGCCCGCGGTAATGGTCGCTTTTAGTTGGGCCAAAGGCGCGGCCAAACGATTTCTATCCAGGAATATCGTTTGATCGGATGCTTTATCGGCTTCGCTGGGCAAAGTAATATCGGAGGGCCGCAGCGGGCGGGCGGCCAGCACCAGCGAACGAAGGCTATTGATAAAGGGCACTAACTCGAAAAAAGTAACTTTATCCGCCACGGGTGGGGCGTACTGAATCTTAACGTCGATATCGGGCCGGAGCGTTTCTCCGGCTTGGGCATACAGGTAGCGCAACAGGTAATCATCCAGCGCCGTTAAACTTTTCTCATTGGCTCCGCCTACCAGGTAAATTAAATCCAAAGGAGCTAAATTTAATTGCGCCATACTAACCACCAAGTTAGTAACCGGGTTCGGATTCACAGCTTCGGTACTGGGTAATTGGTAAGTAATCTGGCAAACAATATCGACAGCGGGTGGTAGCAAAGAAGCAAGCCATTCGTTAAGCGCCGGCTCGGCCAGCACCCGGGCATTAGCTCCCGCTGGAGCAACGGCGGCCGCGGGCAAATGAATACCCACGCGGTGCGTTAGCGTTTTACCGCTGCGTGGGGTTTGCACTACTTCGGGTAGTTGGGGGTAAGAACCTTTGCTGTAGGCATCTAGGGTGCCGGCGGCCCGGGCGTAATTGCCCTGTACTACCTGGTGCACACTTTCGGCCATAGCCAGGTCAGCCACAGCATCATTAATGTTCCGGATTCGTTCTACCTCGGCATCAATCGCGGCTTGCTGACCAGGCGTAGTAACTGGTTCTAAAGTTTTATCAAAAGGATAATGTACACTGCCGGTTTTTTGAATATGTTCCACCAGGGCCAGGCCATCTACCACGTTGCGGGCTTCAGTTTGCGTTACTGAATCTTGCTCGTTCTCTGGAACAGCAGTAGCTACCAGGCGATTAGAAGCAATCGGGAAAGCTTTGCGCAATTCGTAAATATAAAAATCTACTTCGGCTTCCTCATACCGGTCGTGTAAACCGCGTTCCAGTTGGTAACCCAGTAAAGCACCCAGGCTCTGGCCTTGCTGCATGCCTTCAATAATACCCAAGGCCATCCGGACCCGCTCCGAGGAAAGATTGACTTTAAAGACTTCGGGGTTAGTCGGAGAAGCATTGGCCAGGTAGGCATTCCGTAATACGGCAGCCGTAACGGCCTGGTTGAGCGAAGGCGCGTGAATGTACCCGGCGTTGGTACTGTCTTTTAGCAGCGGGGTAGTTTCGCCTTCATTAAAAATTTTATGCAATTCTTCCGGCAGTTCGGCTGGGGTAAGGGTTCGGGGATCAGGTTTCAGGTTTTCTACCCAACCAAAGGCGCCAATATAAATTCCCGGCCGGGCTGGCCCCACTGACTCAAAATCGCCGCCGTAGCGCATCCCGAATAATTGCATATTTACCAAGCCCAGCAGCCAGGCATCCAAGCGGTAGGTGCAGCAATCCAGGTGCTCGGCAAAGGCGCGTTCCAGGCGGGCGGTAGGTACTTTTACCAGGTACTCCAGCGCCTGCACCAGATCCTGGGTATCTCCGGCTTCCCAGGAAGGTTCGGATTTTTTTAAAATTTCGGCAATGTGCTGGGCTACGGTAATGCCTCCCGGGGCAATGCGTTCTTCTGCCCGGAACAGGTATTCCCATTTACTGCCCACTTCTTCTTGCGTAGAAGGAAAACCAATAAAATTGGCATCGATCCGGGCGGCTTGTATCTGCTTGTCGTTTAAAATCTGGGCCCGGCGGTACAGCCGGAGACCCGTATCGGAGAAAGACAGATTTAAGGCGTGCCGCAGCATCTGGTAGAGTAAGGCCCGCGGAACCCTATTTTCGGTAAAGCCTTCTTGTATGCGCATCCGGTCCGGGTTGGTTAAAGCGTTTTCCCATAACCACTCCAGGTAATTTTTTCCATCGGGGGTGTAGGCGCGAATGGGCTGCGTTTCCGAAAGCGGCCGATCGTCGATAAAAGGACCTTTTAACTCGTTGGCCTTACTAAAAAAAGCTTTTTCCAGAATGGGTGGTTGATCCTGGTTATTATTGGCATCGTAGCCCAATCTACGGAGCAGTTGCCGGGGCGTTAAAGATTGAAAAAGCGAAGCCCCAAAGGCTACTTTCCCTAAATAAGGATGAAACCACAGCAGGTAATTATACAGGTGGACAAACCCTTCGGCGTACCGCTGGTAAAATTCCAGCGAACTGGCTTGCAAGCCTAGTACTTCCAGCAAAATCTGGTGGGCATCGCCGGTTTTTCCTACGTGGGCCACGTTGTTCTGGAACGCAGTCCAATCCTGGCGCACCTGGCTTAAAAGCTGGTATATTTTCTGAATAACGGGCATCCGGTTTTCAAGACCTCTAATGGGGATGCCTCCCTCCTGCCTGATCCATTTCAGGCGGGAAATAGCGGCCGTTGGTAAAATACCGTAGGGCTGGTTACCGATCCGTAGAGCCGGAACCCGGCCCCGGCCAATAACGTGATTGGTAAAATACCACCGGGCAATGTTGCGTTCCGATTCGGTAAAAACCGGGGTTAACATGCTTTCCATAAAATAACCGATGGTAGCGGGCCAAAGCGCCGTATTTAAGGCATGCGCTTCGCTTTGGTCGGTGTGGTAGTAATTCGCCACTTGTTTCAGGGTAGAAGCCTCCGCACTAATGCCGAGCATTTCGGCCAACCAGCGACCGTCTTTTTTCCGTTGCCGGTCTTCCGGGTCATCCCCCGCATTACCCAGAATGTAGCGTTCAAAGGTTTCATCAGGGTCATCCTGGCCGGAGTAACCCGAGCCACTGGTTTCGGTATTGTTGGTGGGGGTTCCCTGGGGAAGCAGGGCCAGGCCGCTGGTGCCAAAATGATGATGCTGCATTAACGATTCCAAGGCTTCCTGGCCTTCTTTTTCATCGTAACCCAGCTTTACGCCCAGCACCAGTAAACGGTCAAACCCATTCAGGTATTGATCTCCGGTTAAATCTACTTTAAAACCTAAACCTTGCCGTACGGCAGCATCAAAATCAAACAACCAACGCGTATCGGCTTTTTTCGACAAATACGCCACGTACAGCCCGACTTTATCTTCTTCTTTCAAGGATTCGTAAGCCGTGGTGTTATCGCCAATTTCGCCGTTGGCATAGGCCTCCTGCAGCACTTCATCCAGGTTTTCCAGGGGATCGGGGCCAATAATCAGCGGATTGGGCACGGGCAGCCCCACCTGGCTGGAGAATACATCGGTATTGTTTTTATAGCCCATCAGCACAAAACGCTCCGGAAAGGTGGTAATGCGCGGGGCCTGCGACCAGGATTGTTGCTTGGTAGCCGTATCCTGCATTTTCGGGAATTGCACAAAGGCTACTTGCGCGGTTGGCACCGGAGAACCGGCCGCTGGAGGCTCCTGACTAGCCGGAATATACGTTTGCAGGAGGGTTTGCGCTTTTTCGCTGCCCGTTACAGCCACTAAGGCATCCAAAGCGGACTGACGATTAAGAGCATTGCTGTTGGCTTCCCAGACCGCTTTCCAGTAGGCTCGTAGGGCTTTTTGTTCTTCCTCAGTCGGCAGGTCTTCTGTGGGAATAACCAGAATGACTTCGTCCGTACGCTGGCGCTGGGGTAAAGCGGCAAGGTTTAAAGGTTGGTATTGGCCAATGGTCCAGTAAGCGCGTCCGGCCTGGCCGTTGCCCAACAGCTCGCGCCAGGCACCTTTTTTTAAATTTTGGATGTGGTTCTGGCTAGCAGCATCCGTTGATTGACCGGCTTTCCAGACACTGATCCAATAATTTTTAACTTTTTTTACTTCGGCTTCCGTCAGGGTGCCATCAAAGGTATCGATGGAGCAATCGTCCGGGAAAATGCGCACCCAGAGTTGGTGTTGCGGCGCTCCCGTGGGCAGCATTATTTTTTTAAATCGGGTTTCCAGGCGCACCGGAAAAAGCAGGATCGGAAAATTATCGGAAAATTGCCCGATATTCCGGCGCGGATCCGCTAAGGTTTGAAAAATTTCCCGGAAAGAATTTTTCTTATTTAAAATTTCGGCCAAGTTTTTTTCCAGTTCCGGTAAAGAATTTTGGATGGCTTGTTCGCGCTCCAGCAAAAGTTTATAGGCTTCGCTGGTGGTATTACTGCGCAAGAGATTGGCTTTTTCCCGATTAATTTTTTTTAACTCTTCTCTGGCCCGAAACACCGCGAGGCGTTGCGTTTCGTGTTGCTGCTCAATTTGCCGCAGGTCCAGCTTTGTTTCTTTAAAACTTGGCATACCTATTTCGGATTTAATTAATTGTCGGGTAGCATTTCCGAAGCGTGCACCGCCACCAACACCGGAACCTGGTATAAAACATAAGCCAGCTCGGCCGAACTCATGTTCAGGTTCCACTGCAGGGCTTTATCTTCGTCGTATTGTTCTTTTTTCTCCTGATCCTCGGGGCTGGTGGGTGCCTGGAGCAGAATGGGCGTAGTACCGGCAGTAATTTGAATAAACCCGTTTTCCGGCACCGCCGGCGTTAAATGATTCCAGCTTAAATCGTTCCAGACCTGCACGCTGGTAACGGGGGTGTCGCTGGCAATGTCCAGCCCAAAGCGAGGCTCACCAGGCCGTTCTTTTATCACGAAAAACCAACCCGGATCATCCCAGGGTATATTGGCATCGGCACAAGCCGGATTAACGGGCTGGTCGGGTTTGCCCGCCCCTCCTTTGGCCGCGCAAGCCGTTATATCGAAGCCGAAAAAATAAATATCGGGATCTACTTTCGCTTCGTAGAGCGGGGTTTTAATAACTTCCCGCGATGGCAAATTTTCGGTCTCCAACTTAACCGGGTTTCTTTCTTTGGTCAGATCAATAGTACCATCATCTTTCGGGGCCCATTCGGCCTTGTGGGCGTAAATAACGGCGTTAGGGTATTTTTTGAGGAGTTCACCCCGGATAACCAATACTACTTCCTGCTCTTTGGCGCCATCTGCCTCCCGGTGGTCGTGGTCGCCCAGTTCCGATGCACGGGGCCATATATGCAACGGGGGAATATCTCTTAATTTTTCCTTGAGCGCTTCGGGGGATAAGTTTTCATGATTCAGGTAGCCCTTGGTTTCCCAGAACTGCCGGAAATAACTACCCCGCTGGTCGGTGGGGTATTCGCGCCAGAGTAATTCGCGGGCAAATTCATGATTTAAGCCCACCATATAAGCTTCAATAAACTTTTGGTTGGTTTCCAGCAACGAAATACTGTTTTGGGCCAGTTGATTGATATTGGGTAAGAACAACTCGGAAGAATAATCAACCAAAGGCTTGTACATGGGCAGATCAAATTCCGGATAAGCCATGGCTTCTACAAATTGCTCTTTTAATCCGGTCCGGATGCGCTCGGGCAACCGCACGCTGCCCCAGGTCCACCGCGGGATGGTTAAAGCCGGGTTAATGCTTTCGAAAAGAGCGTCACTTACCTTGTCCATATTTAAAGCTGGTTTTTCCCGGGTGGCGCCGGCTTTAGCACTAATCCGGAACACTTTATGTAACTCCACCAGCGATTTTTTAAATTCCTGGGCTTCTTCATTGTCCTCGCCCCCGTAGTCGAACCGGAAGTTAGCTTCGTCTGGGCGGGAGAGCCGGAAAATGGGGCTCCGGGGTAACTTATCGATTACGTCGCCATCCTGCGCTTCTTCCAAAAGCGCCATGGCGTTGCGTTTCTGGCTTTCTTCATCTACCCGGCGGTACACGGGCACCAGATCGCCCAGCTGACTCCAGATGACCCGGTAAGTCGGAAGCGTTTTCATCAGGCGGGGTAGTACTTGCTGAAACTTTTCGATCCGGTCTGGTAGTAATACTTCGGCATTTTTTTGTAGAGAATTGATGCCATCGGGCGTAGTTTTCGGGGGAGCGGCGGTGGCTTCGCCTTTGTTAATGCGGCTAATAATAGCGGTCGGGCGAATATCGGCATTAAAAGGCAGGCGTTTCACCAGTTCGCCCCGCGGCCGCAAAATTCTCCGCATGGTTACCGAAGTAGCCGCTAACGGTACTTTGCTTTGTTTTACGGCGTGGTAAACCGTGGTACCTTCGGCCAGTATGCGCTTGCTCACCGGCGAGGCTAGAGTAAACCATTTATCTATATTATTATCCTTAATTTTTTGCAGGTGCGAGAAGTACCAGATTTGCGAAATGGTTTTAGCCAATTGAGCTGCCCGGATTTTTTTATTGGCTTCCAGCACCTCGCCTACCTGATCCCAGGCCGACTTCATGTAATTCTCCTGGTTTTCCTGGATTACCTTGGTGCCGAAGCCCGCGGCCACCCGCCACCGGGGGTCTAAGTTTAATTCGTGCACCCAATCAACCTTATTTTCTGCGGGATTGTCAGCAGGTTTTGGTTCCAACCTTTGCGTTAAAGCGTGCCACTGGGCGTACAAAGGTGCCGTAATTATCGGGTCGGGGTTATCGCCAATGGAGTAAATAGAATTTTCAGTGCCGGGAACGGGAGTTCCCACAGCAGATTCCTCTTTTATGGCTTCGTTAGCGTTGGCTACCGCGGCGGGTTTTTCTTGGTAATCGTTCGCCAAGTTTATAAAAGCCGCCAAACTCGTTTGAAAAGCATGCGGGTAGGGCTGGGCCCAGTTTTCGTATTTTTGTACTTCGGCCAATTCCTCATCGGTGTAAATAATACGGGGAACCTGCAATGCGCCGCCTAATTTTAAAATTCCATTCAGGGCTTCGTCCGTTATTCCTTTTAAGTTGGCCCCGGGTTTCTGCACATCCATCGACCGGACACCTACCCGGCTATCCACCGGCTGGGGCTTCAGCAAGCGTACTAAATATTCAAAATCACCCACGGTGCCCGTCCGAAAATACCACCGGTGATAATACGGTAACTTATATTCGTTAAACGGCCCTCCCCCTCCCCAGGCGAGTGCATTATTTGTAACTTTACCAAGGTTCTCGCCCAGACCTGCCAACCGTCCCGATTCAAATACCGGTACTAAAAAGGCTGAGTAAGCCGTTTGAGCCTGCAAGCGACGCGGGCAAATTAACCGGGAATAGGCCAGGTCTGGATTTTGCTGGAGGTTGGTAGCCAGACTGGTCTGAATGGCATCACTATCAGTGGATAGCATTGATGTGATTATAGGTCGGTTCACGTGCACGTGCGCCCAGGCCCACAATTGATTGGCGGGCGCCAGCACTGTGGTGGGATCACCGGTAAATATAATAAACGGCAAGGGGCTATCCTTACTATTTTTACCTTCCTCAAACTCATCTTCGCGCAGTACTACCAAGGCCAGCCAAGGCGTTAGCCGGTGGTTCTCCGCATTTGGCTCTTCGAGTATAAGAGGATTTTTCAACGGTGAATACCGCCAAGGCAGATCTTCGTCGTAGAACTCGATATAAGGCAGGTAGTTTGGTTCAAAATTAGTAATCCAGTTACGGGGCTCTACTTTAATGATTGCCCGTGGGTCCAGACCGGTAATATCACCGGGGCCGTAGATTTGAATATCTTTATGAATGGGCGGCCGGGTAAGCGTACCGCCGCCGATTTTATCGCCCGACAGTTCCAGATCAATGGGAATCGTGGCCCGGAAGCCGACCACAGTTTCACTAATCTGGTTAGCGATACCCTGCCGCAGCCAGGGCAAAAAGGTATAGGTGGCTATATCACTCATGCTAGATAGTAATCTCGGTGTTGGGAATCACGTGTAAGCTGTCCACTAAATTGGGATCGTTCTGCAGCTGTTGCATCAAAAAATCCTGGGCATCGGCCTGGCTGTTAAAATGCATGGCCGAGTCGTGCAGCGGTTGATTATTGTGGTTAAAGGCCACGGAATATTGGTGGGGTTGCACTTTAATAACCTCGTCGAAAGGCTGTATTTGTTTGCGGTAGCTCTGCGATAAAACCGATTGGCTCACGGCGCTGCCGCCTAAATAATGGTTAAATAAAGTACCGTATAAACCACTGAAACCCGGGCGAAAGAATTGATAAAACCGGATTCTGTGCCGCTTGTAATTATTGTCGATAATAATAGTTTCATAACGGATTTTTCGTTTGACTGCTTTACTGGTGCGTAATTGCGAGCCGGCCGCCGAAACTTGCAGGCCGCTGTTCTGGTGCTCGAAGCCCGGACTGGAAAGTTTTTTAGAATTATCCAGGTCTTTAAACTGACCCAGGGCAAACGGTTCCTGCACTGCCCCCAACGAAGCCCAGCCACCAGTTTGGCGCACGGTAACTTTGTTTACGTCGCTGGGTTTTTGATTGCCTACTTTATCAAGCAGCAAATCCAAGGGTATTTTACGCTGGCTAATGCGCAGATAACCTACTGGGTGCAGCACTAAAGCATCCGCAGCTTCGGCTCCCAGTTTGCGCAAAGAAACCAGTAACCCGCTGCCACTCGGCAATACCGCTTCCCAGTTGGTAAGAGCCTGAAACTCGTGTTCCACCAAAGGCAACACCTCGATGGGCGGCAGTACGGAATTGTTGCTTTCGCCCCAGGTTTCTTCAAAGGGAACCGAAATTTCAAAAAACAAGATGCTGATATGGCCCCGGCCTTTGATATGCCAAGGCGTTGGTCCTTCGAGCAAGCCGGTAAAACCCACGCTGAACAAACCCACCCCGAACACTTTAACCGACAAGCTAACCGATAAGCTAAAGCTGAAGTAGAACGGATCGAACTGGAAGAGGGCATCGAAGCCAAAATGGCCTTCTATTTTAAAAGCACTCAGGCCGAAGAAAATTTCTACCCTAGCGCCAAATTGGGCAGTATTGGAAGTAACCGCAAAATATCCTTCTATCCGGACCCGGGCGAAAGGTTGGTTAAGGATGTCCACGGAAATGCGCGGCGGTGCCGGAAAAGGCAGCGGCGGCGGCGTATACTGCGGATGGAAGCCCCCCACACTCAGCACAAAGTTGGGCTGGTCGCCCCAGTTTACCAGCAGCCCCATGCCGCCCTCCAGGGTCATAAATAAAATGCGGGAATCGAACAGCTCGGCGTAAAACCACAAAAGCTTATTCTGCGGCTCGATGCGCCCAATAAAGTTTACCTGCAATTTTAAAACGGCGGCATCTTCGTGCGGCAAAGTAACCTTAATAATACCCAGAATAGTAAGGCTAACATTCGGGAACTCCAGGATAATGCCCATGGAAACACTCACCAGGGTGGGCGTGCCCCAGCCAATTTTAACCATTGGGCCTACCAGAAACTGATTGGCCACGGGTGGAAAGAACCGGCGTAAATCACTGATGATGCGGGGAGCGTTGGCAATAATATCTTGCGGAAACATGACGCTCTGGATAGCCCCCGTCCGGACGCCTTCGGCAAGCGGATTAATGTTAACGGTGCGGTTTAAGCCCAATATACCGCCTACCCCGAGTAAAGTAAAACCAAAACCCAACTGCAGTCCGGTGCCAAACTCCACGGTGATAATAATGAGCAGCGAAAAGCCTTTGGAACCATCGGGCATTTTGGTGGTAATTAAACCAATGGCGCGCAGCGCAATCCACTCACTGAATACCAGTTCCAGGGCGCCGGCGTATTCTTCCCGGTCAAAGTCGAAGAACAAATAACCGCCGCCTTTGATTACCCCTGTATCGAGCGAGAGGCCAACGCCTTTCGGTGGTTTAAAACCAAGTTCCAGGTTAAGTGGACCTAAATTACCGCCATGTTCCGGAAAGGAAAAGTTTGCCTTTGCACCAATGTTTTCAACTACCGCTAATAATGGGCCAAGGGATAATTTAATGTCTGTTCCAATCTCAATTGGTATATTCCGATCACTTATTCTTACTGCTAAGGTAAGACTTTCTACCTTCAGAGGTCCCAATGTTTGATGAATAGGAATTTGCAATTCGAGTCCTGCACTTCCTTTAAAATAGATTCCTGCAATATTCGACCAACCTACGGTCAGGTCAAAATTGATACCCTTTAATGAATTGCCAATGGTAGATCCGATAAAATTATCGGCCCCGGTCTGAGCTACATCTAGCTTACAACCAACGATACCCATTTCAATTAGATATTCTAACTGGTTATTAGTAAAAGCTAATGCATTTTTTAAAAAGATGTTTTCCGCAGTAAGTTTTGTTTCATTTGAAATTGCCAGAAGCTCAATGGGTTGAAGAATTTGCCCTCTTCTGGAAAATTCAGCCATAAAGCCCCCTTCAATTGATGACCCGTTACCAAAAATATCCGTTACAAGCTCCAGATTTTGTCTAGCGTAAAGGGAAAGCCCAAACCCAAGAACCATATCCAGATTGCTGGCAATTTTAAAAAACCACTTGTTTTCGCTATCGAGTGGAATATCTATATCAAAACTACCTGTAAGATATGGATGCAGTCCTATCCCTTCTCCACTGGAACTATTTAAAGGCGGGAGTACCATTAAATTCATTCCCACTTCTCCCGATGCAACATCTTCTTTTTCTTTCAATAAAGGGAAACGAAGTTCAGGATATTCTGCTATTCCTTCATCCGGGAGAGTTATAGTATGTGATAAATTCTGTATCTTCTCTTCCGGAGGAAAATGGAATGAAGCCGGAAAATTTATTACTAAAGCTACGTTATATAATCTTTCTAAAAAAAGTGTCATTCGGGATTCAGTTGTTCCCCAACCGTAAACTTCCCGGAACAACTCATCTGGGCTTGTAAAAAGTAAGGCTATCCTGTTATAATGGATGATACGCCGTACATGATTAGTTATTTTTGCAGCGCTATCACCCGGAACTTCTAGATATTCAAAAATTCCGAGGGCTACTAGTATTTTATGTAAAACAGGATAAGACCCCTCAAGGTAGTTAGTTATAAGAAAGTCAATGATCCTTACGGGCAATTTCTCCACGATGTCTGCTACAGCCAGAAAGGAAGCATCCAGTTGAGAGGAAATTCTTGTTCCTGCCTGATAAATGTTTGCAGTGAGCGCAGATAATTCAATCAACAATCTGCCAAACTTTGCAGCGAGCTCTGTATCCGATGCTTGAGCCGGCAAAGCGATTGCTTCATCTAAGGATTCAAAAAATCCACTTAATCTTGCCGGTTCTATTCCTAAGTTAGTAAAGGTTTCGGGTACCTCCCAACCTATTTCATTCACAAAGGACCATGCACTATCTGGACCATGCAATGCATTTTCCAATGGGGTTATAACTCCACCTGCTTCCAATAGTATCTTACTGATAATATCGCTATTATTAGACATAAACTTAGGGTTTTGGTTGGATAACTGGGATAGAGTTCATAGCGGCGGGACTTTCAGGGAAATACCAGGTCCAAGCAGCTACCATTTGGGGTGTTACACGAACCTCTCTTATTCGAGTTACTTCCCCGGCTGAATTAATACGAGGATTTCCATGCCGATCGGGAAGAGGTTCCCAAAGGGGGAATATTCCAAAAATTTCAGGTCTGCCAGTAAAGCGGGAATAAAATACTTTTTGCTGTCTCCAAATTAATCCACTCCAGCTACTATTACTATGAATTCTTATCTCACTTGAATTAGCTACCCATATGAGGCACCATCGGGCAATATTTACACTTGTTGCGTAACCATTCGCCGGTGAAAACCCGACTACGTTTGTAACCATTGCTAAAGCTGCTTCGTGGTCTTCAAGATCAAAAATCACGGCACTGCTCCCAGATGAAATATGATTCATAACTCTTCGTCTAAGCGCATTTAACTCGTTATTGAACAAAGCAATCATGGTTTCCTTCATCTGTCCCAGGGTTTTTGGTTGGATACCATGCCCCTGCATTCGTAATTCTGGATATGTTTCAACAACAATGGCATTCTCTAACCGCCAGACTCCGTTGATCGTTGCTCTATCATAAACGGGATGATTATAAACAATCAAATGATCGCCTATTTGTAATTCTTCCTCCACTACTTCTTTAAACTCATAATGTCGGTTTGGATTTTGATCTTCAGATCCTGCTATAAAATGTTCTGCTCCTACAAAGGGAGCATATATGCGCAAATAACCTGGATGTGCCAATCCATAGGTATCATCCAGCCATGAGCTTAATGATTGCCCTCTTTTGCGTTTAGCAAAAAGAAGCGCCTCTAGGTGAAGTACATGTATTACATGATCACAAAAAATTAAATTTCTATCTTTATAATTTGTACTTGGTGAAAAAAGCGAACTGATTGCCGTTTCCTTATTGGTATATGGTTCAATGTAAAACATATACTCATTTCCGCCAGGTGGCCGAACCCATTGAGCTCTTACTATTGGATTTAGTCTGGTAGTACCTGTCAAGAGCAAGTTATCTGAGCCGAAACGTGTCCAATCTTGCATTCCGGCTGTTTGGCAAATTCCACTTGAATTGGGATTGCAAAACCGGTCAAATCTGGATCGTGGAATTCTCGGGTATTCGAAGTTGCGATTCCAACTATCTTCCCATGTTCCGGTTATTGGCGTAATACGCCAATTTCTATCCCACCGCTCTACTCTTCCAACATCGTATAACATTCTCTCTACAATCCTCAGTCTGCGGTCTACCAGCATGTGTAATGCCTCTATTCCAGAAGGGGATATCATACTTTGAACCCACCCACAAGCACGATACACTATGAATTTTACAAGCCTTTGCCTTAAGTTGATTAAAAGCCGATTTGGCACAAAATTTTCGATGTTTAGATAATAATTCCTCATTCTACGGTCCACAGCATTAAGATTAATATGCTGGGTATCAGAACTTACTCTCGACCAAATAGTATTGAAGGCAGCCTCTACTTGCGGCAATTCTGAAAGTATACTTGCGCGGATGGGAGCTTCCAAACTTGATGGAATATCGTTTAAATCTGTTGCACCGGTTACCCTTCTAATTTGCCTTACTCTAATCCGAATAAAATCTTTACGCGCTTGTCTATTTTCATTGTTGATGCCAGACGGATAGAATGAAGCTTCTTGTATAAATTGGCCTAGTCTCATGACAACTTTTATAGGAGTGAATTTTCAATAATACGCTATGAAATCCCATCCTAAAGTTCAAGGACGGATTTCTTGTAGCCTCATCTTATTCTATATTCAATAGATGCTTGTCAGCGATAGCTAATTGAGCAATCGTATATTGTGAAGGAAGCAGTAAGGAGTAAAAACCTGGGTTATATCCGTATTACTGTTTGATGCAAAGTGTTGCAGGAAGCCAAGTTTCCCGATGGTTTATAAAATTAAATGTAAGAGAAGTCTGTTTCACCCACAATACTGATTTTTCAGTATTTTTTAAATATCTATTACTACTTAACGGGTTAGCTATTTTATAAATGGGACTTACCTTAACATGCCCATACGGTGTGTTTTCATCGGCAAGTCAGGAGCCTATAAGGCACCATAAGTTATTTCTACTCTAAATTTAAAAAAATACTGAAAAATCAGTATTGCGGTGGCCAGGCTTTTCCTCTAAGTTTAAAAATGCAAACCCAGCCAGATTATTCATTAAACAAGGATTGCTAACCGGTTAGGAAATGCAGAAAAAAAGCTAGTTAAACAGATACCTGCCGCCGCCATTTAATTTTACCGCTAGAGGCAACACCAATGACCGAGCGTTTACTCCAGCAGGGTTCTGATAAGCAATTAACTACCTATCCCCTCATTTTTAAAAATAAGGGTAGCAGGTAAAGTATTTTCCTTTTTGTTAATGATTTAAACCTATGGATAAAAGCCAAACCAGTGTTGCCAATTACGCCTCCGACCGCTTTTCGGCCTCTATCCGGGAAATTGAAAGAATAAAAAACGGTATTTACCATAACCGCAAAGGCCAGGTAACTTTAACGGAAATCCAAAGCCCCGACGAAGCAGCCCGCCTGGCCCAACGCATTGAGCGAGAAGGATTGGCCCCCGTTGACGCGGTAGAGCGCATCAATGGCGTGCCCAATTTCCAGGACGTACTGGTGCTGCGCAAAATCTTACAGCTCTCCGAATCGGTGTGCCGCGTCATGATTCGCAGCCCCTTTGGGGGCTCAGGGTACGGTACGGGGTTTTTAATTGCCCCCAATTTAATTATTACTAACAACCACGTGCTGCCCGATGCCGAAACCGCCCAAACTTCTTTGGCTCAATTTAAATACGAATTGCTGGGCACCGGCGCCTCCGACCCGGTAACTTTTAAACTGCGGCCCGACCTTTTTTACATGACCTCGCCCATCGAAAAGCAGATCACGGTGCCGTTTAGTGGCCTGGATTTTACCATTGTGGCGATCGAAACCAAATCGGAAGAAGGCATAGCGGTTACGGATTTTCAGCCGGTACGGTTAGATAAAAGCTTAGGTAAAATCCTGGACGGCGAAAATTGCATCGTAATTCAACACCCAGCCGGCGACTATAAAAAAGTAGTACTCAAAGACATCCGGATGCTCACGCTCACCGATAATTTTTTAATCTACGAGTCCGATACTTTGCCGGGCTCGTCGGGCAGCATGGTGGTAGGGCTGGGTACCGGCGAAGTAGTGGCTTTGCACCACAGCGGGGTACCCCGCCGCAACAACCAAGGCCAGTGGCTGCGCAAAAACGGCACCGTGGTGGAGCCCGGCGACCCGGACGATGTGATCGACTGGATGGGCAACGAAGGCATCCGGATCAGCAGCATTTTAAAAGCAATTGCTAAAATCGAAATCCCGAAAGAAATGGAACAATACCGCAACCAGATTTTTGAAATTGCCGCGATGCCCGCCCCAAAAGAGACAGCAGTGGCTCCTCCGCCCGCCCCTCTCTCGGAAAGTGCGCCTGCTCCGGAATTGCCGCAAGCCAGGCCGGGCGGTCTGCAATATTTTGAGGTAGAATTATCTGCCATGGAAGCTTTGCAGGAAGACTGGAAAACGAACGCGCGCACGTTTTTAACGGGTTTGGTGAAAAGCGAACCCATTTTCCCGTACGCCTCGGATGCCGACCAAAGGCGTTTTTACTACCTCACGGTAAAGTCGGACCGGGCGCCCTGGGAGCTGGCCGCCGAAATAGAAGCCTTGCCTCATATTGATACCTGCACTCCGGATTTACCGGTTTATACCGATGTAGCCAGTACCGGTGTTAATTTTGGCGGTCAACCTACCGGTCAGGAATCGGCGGTGGATGTTATTTACAACGACGGCACCGCCACCTGGAACGAAGATAAATTCCTAGAAAAATGGAAAGATTCCGTTTTATGTAAAGCCGAAATAGCAAATAAAAATTGGCCTGCCGTAAGAAGATGGAACTGGCGCGCCGTAAAATTTACAGAAACGCAGAAAGATGCTAAGTTATGGGAAGCTATTAAAGAAAATATTGGCGATTTAAAACTCGTGCAGTTCGACACGGGCTATTCTACCCACTCCAAGGTAAAAGAAGCCTATAATTTGCAGTTCGACATGGATTTTATCGATAACGACACCGATGCCCATGACGAACTGGCCAAATGGTTTTTTAAACATCCGAACCACGGTACCCGCACCGCCAGCCTGGTAATTGGCGGCACCATCAAACCGCCTTACGCCAACGAAGGGAATCAGGGCATTTTGTACGATTCGAATAATACCTTATTAAAATTGATTCCTTACCGCATTGCCAAAACGGTAGTGCTGCTGGGCGGCGGCAAAGAATTAGTAAGTGCCGTGAACCACGCCGTAAGTAATAACGCCGATATTATATTCATGTGCATGGGTAGTTACCCGCGCCCCATGATGGAAAAAGCCGCCAAACTGGCTTACGACAACGGAGTAATCTGGGTGTGCGCGGCCGGCAACGAAGTAGAAATGGTGGTAGCCCCCGCGTTATACGCCGGCACCATTGCGGTAGCCGCCATCAACCCCGACGAAAAGCCCTGGAGCGGTACCAGTTACGGACCCGCCGTGGATATTGCGGCCCCCGGCGAATCGGTGTACGTGCCTTTTGTGGATAAAGACGGCCAGGAAATAATGGCCTACGGCGACGGCACCAGTTACGCTACTCCCCACGTGGCCGCCGCCGCCGCCTTATGGAAAGCCCGTTATAGCGCTGAAATAAAAAAATATCCGGAGAAATGGCAAGTGGTAGAAGCTTTCCGGTACTGCTTACAGACCAGCGCCCGGAAACCAGATCACTATACCTGGAAAGAAAATATGTACGGGAAAGGAATCCTGAATATAGATAAGCTGCTGCAATGCGAACCGCCTCCAAAAGAAGCACTGACTTATGCGTACAAAGACGTAAATGGAAGAGCTAAAGCCGATTTAGGGGTGCGGGAAGCCATCCATTTTTTATGGAATACCTTGAAACGGAAAGTAACGCCGGGCCACCAGGAATCCACGGATTTCGTAAACCTCACCGGCCGCGGCCGAACAGCGCTCACGGCTTTAATCAAAAGCCAGCCCCCCAGTGGCCTGGAGTCTGCTTCGCCCAACAGTAGAATCAAGAGCAAGCAAATACTAAACGATTATTTTGAGAGTTTCCAGCGCTAAATTTTAAAAAAATGGCCCAGCAATCTTATTTTGATTTTCATTTTCACCCGGTTTTCAAGCAATTTATTACCCGCTTCGAAGAAGACTATCCTTCCACGCGGCAAGCGCCGGAACTCATCAAGGCCATGGATTTAAAAAACGACCTGATGGATTTGGCCGACGAAGAAGTGCTGCACATTCTGGAGAGCCAATGTTGCCTGGAGCAAATGCAGAAAGGCGGCGTACGGCTGGGAATTGCCAACGTAGTAGCCATTGAACACGGCATTGCCGACAGCGAAGGTTTTCTATCTAAGCTCTTAAAATCGAACTGGACCCGCCCCCTCGACCAGCGACACATGAAATCGGTGCGGCTGGGCGAAGTCTCGTATTACCGCATGTTTATTAAAGAACTGGACCTTTACCGGACGCTGGCTAAAAATCCAAATGAGAAAGTAGCGTTTTTAACCCGGAAAAATCCCGTAAAGCTAGAAGGCGATACAACATTTCTTGCTTTAGGCATGGAGGGCGGCCATAATTTATCGCGGGTAAAGGTAGCCAAACCCAACGTATACGATGCCCAGCCCACCAACGGCAAAGCCGATGCCGTTTATCAGGATTTTTGTCTGGCGGAACCCGCCGGAGTGGTGGCGAGCTTGCAACGGCTACATAAAGCCTTGTGGGCCGAAGGGATGGATCTTTTTTACATTACCTTAACTCACTTATCCCACATTATCGAGCAACCTTTGGCCACCCACGCTTTCGGGATGAAAATGCTGAAACACGGCGCTTTTTACCCGGTGGGCAACGGCATTACGCCGCTGGGCAAAGAAGTAGTGGCTGCCGCCTATACCATGACGGTAAAAGAAGCTGATGGAACCGATAAGGCCACACCCATTTTAATAGATATTAAGCACATGGGTTTAAAATCGCGGCAAGATTTATACGCGCTCCGCCAAAACAATGCCGCCTATGCGCATATTCCGCTAATTGCCTCGCACGTAGGAGTAACCGGTTATTCGCTGCCCGAGTGGGTAGAGGCTATCTCTAAATTTTCCGGTTTTGCGCAGGCGGGCATCCGGGCCGTGGAAATTACGACCAAAAGAAGAAAAGCCGGCGAGTGGGGCTCCGATCTGAATGAGGAATTTACTTTTAACCCTTGGAGCATTAATTTAATGGACGAAGATATTGTGGAGGTGCTGCGCTCGGGCGGGCTGATTGGCATATCGCTGGATGTTCGCATACTCGGTTTCCAGGCCAAAATAGGGCTAGGCGCCAAAGAACAATCCGAATACTTGTCGGTACCCGATTTTAAAACTTTTTTCCCGCACCTGCAGGTAAGAGGCTTGGGCACCGAACCGCTGGAAAGCCTGGAAACCGCCGAGTCGTGGCTTATTCCTACTAAAGAAGAGCGGCACCCTTTAAGTTTATGCTTTAATTTGCTGCACATCGTGGCGGTAGCTAAAGCCAACCAAGCCGAAATTGAGGCCCAAGCGCCGAATCCCTGGGAACATATCTGCATCGGCAGCGATTTCGACGGGCTAATTGACCCGGTAAAAATTTGCCGCGATTCCTCAAAAATGCCCGACCTGGAAAAAGTACTTTTAAGATGGCTACCCATTGCCGATAAAGCTTACCGCAAAGAAAATGGCGGCTCTACGCTCCTACCCACCAACGCTCAAGGTAAAATAGACGATGCTAAAGTAAGAGAATTAATCCGTGGTATTATGTTTGAAAATGGCAAACGCTTTTTGGAAACCCGCGGCTTTGCCTTGGCACCGGTAAAACCCTTAGTTAAGAGAACTTCCTAGCAGATCCTTTCGAAAGCAAACTACTAGCATCTTCGGCTGATTTTGGAATCTTGGCAAGCATTTAAAATCAGCCTTTTTTTAAGGAAACTTTTTCTAATTCCACTCAGCAATAGGAAACGAGTTTATGCAGACGATTAGAATAACAGAATGCCAGCCTACAAATCCGCCTTATCGCAACCAGACCATCTATCGCCCTTAAGAATTTAAAAATTTAAAAAATACTGAAAAATCAGTATTGCAAAAGTACCGGCTGTTCCATACGTTTAAGGTTGTTTGTATAAGCTTATCAAAGAATTATGTCCGAAAACGAAAAGTTTAAACTAAATTCCAGTACGCCCCTTACTCACTACCCCGATCTCCGGAAAGCCCTCGGCGGTCGGTGGCCGGAACAAGATACGGCCATTCTGGTTATTCACGGTATTGGCAATCAAAATCCCTTAGAAACCCTCGACGGGTTTGCCAGCCAATTAGTGGAAACGTACCAGGACGCCGGTTATGACTTGGAAATTCAACATCTACTGGCTAAAAAAACAGCTTCGGACAGTGAGGTGCCTTGGTTCGATAATTTCTTAAGAATTTACCCGAAAAATGCAGAAGACCCGCATTTAGATATTTACGAATACTACTGGGCGCACGAAACCGAAGGTCAAGCGACTATCAAAGATTTAAATACCTGGCTGAATAATGTTACCAAAGGAGCCCGTAAATTTTACCGGGATAATGTAAATTTTGCGCAAACGAACAACGACCGGAGCATTTTTATTCAAGATAGCGCGTTTAAGCCGTTTCGTTACTGGTTTTGCGTAAGCTTCTTGCCCCAATTATTTGTTTTTCTGAACTGGATCATTGATTTTGGGGTGAAATTATTAACTGCCATTCCCATTATTGGTTCTTTTGTTTCTTTATTCCTGCAAGACAAATTAAACGGTACTTTTGACAAAATAGCCAACGTACTCAACGACATTGCTATTTATAATACAACCGATGCTAAATCGCGTTTTTTTAAAATTCGTAATTGCATTTTAGACGGAGCCGTGCAAGCGCTGAAATACTTGCTGGAAGCTCGCGCGGTAACCAGCGAAGGAACACCCGCCTTTACCTACGGCAAAATTTTGCTCGCCGGGCACTCTTTGGGCAGCCAGGTAGCTTTTGACGCCATAAATCGGCTAAACCACTTAGTAAATCAGGGCGAAATAAACGGCTACTCCGGCAACGGTACTTGTAACTCCCCCGCCGATGGCCGGAAAATTTCCGAAAGGTTTGCCGGTTTAGTAACTTTTGGCAGCCCTTTAGACAAAATCGCCTTCTTTTTCCGGGAACAGGTTGCAGATAAAGAGTACTTGCGGGCCCAGATCATCAACAATTTTCATGGCTTTAAGCAACGCGACTGGGTAAACCAATCGGATTATAAATTTATCGTAAAGCCTTGCGAAAAACGATTATTTGATGACGTTACCTGGCATAATTACTGGGACGGCCACGATTACGTAAGCGGTTCTTTGGATTATTACCAGGGAGTGAAAAACATAAACTGCCAATTTAAAGCCAGCCGAATAAGTTTTACGCACAGCAGATACTGGGTTTGCAGAGATATGTTCGCCGATATAATCCAGCATTTTTTAGCGCCGCCCATTAAATCCGCCCCCGATGAACCGGAACAATTCGTAGCGGATGGCAACCAAGTTATTGTGGCATAAAAAGTTATTTAAAATCTGTCAATAGCATAAAGGTACGGTGGGAGTTTCCGAAAAATTTAAAAATACGGCTCTCTCCGTGCCGCAGCTACGCGCCCGGCCCAAAAATTTAGAAGCAACCCTAGCGCCCGGCCAAAGCGAACGAAACAAAACAACAGCCATTCCATTACTAGGTATTTTTATCAGCCAGTTATTAGGCAAAAGCTTTAATAAAAGCATTTATTTCGAAAAATCCGGTAAACAGCAGGCTAAATCTTACACTTTATTGCGCACAGAATTACTGTGGACCAAATGGTTGTTCAAGCAGAAACCGGACGGCAGCTAACTTTATATTCCCTTTTTTAAAAGGGAATTTTATTTATAGGTAATAGCGCAGGTCCACTTAACTTTCCAGAATCGGGAATTATTTATATTTAGGACTTACGCAAAGTTGGCAGTGAGGACACTGCCAATGGGCGATGCCGCCGTTTGTGTCTTCACAAACGACTTGATGTGTTTTTCGGTGCCATCGTTTGTGTCTTCACAAACGACTTTATGAGTTTTTTGCGTAAGCCCTGATTTTGTCTATCTTTCAGATATAGTTTGTATTAATTCTAACCTACCAGCTTCTTCCGGATACCATTTGGTAAAAAGCTGGGCGCAAGAATAAAGTAATAGCGATTGGTTTAAAAACAATATCCTGGTTCAACAAAACAGAAACTATGGCATTAAACATTAAAGAAGACGCTTTTGTGGAGCAATTTGCTTTTGAAGGAGCCGAAAATAGTAAACCCGCAGGCATTGCTACTTCTCAAAATATAACGGGCATTGAGGTGCGTTTGTCGCGGGCCTTTATTATCAATAATAAAACACCTAAGATTGGGCCCTTTCCCGGATTTTCTAAAATGTATCTGATGCTAATTGTGGTAAGCGACACGGGCGATGCGTTGCAGAATCTGGAACTGAAAGGCTTTGCCAAAGTAGGAGATAATGAAGATTTGCCCGTGGATAAAACTATCTATTTCTGGAAACAGCAACAAGTTACAGATAAAAGCCCCAGCCAAATTCACGTGCTGGCCTCTATTTTAAAAAGTAAACAAAACCTGCGCGATGTGGCTAAAGTTATGTCGGATGTAAAGAATGATCCGGAATTTGCCAGTGTGGTTTCTACTTTAAAAGAGGTCGTGAAAAATGCCAGTGCCGTTACCCAAATCTCGGACTTATTGTTTTCGGTAGCCGGTGTATTCGGTAAGTTTCTGGGTAAAGTAGATGATAAACCTATCCTGACGTGGGTGCAAAGTTTTACCGATATCAACGGGGATTTTGATAAATTAGGTAAAACAACCATTGGTCGTAAAAATGATTTTGCTGCCTTAGATTTATCTATAATTATCCGGGATACCCATCGGGAAATAGAATTTGCCGCGCTGCAAAATGCGGTTATTGAAGAACTGGAAATAGCTAAAAACGGCGAGATCAGTTAGTTGATATAATAATGCTTGTTGCTCTCCTTTTAATTGCATAAATATAGCCACAAGCATTACTTTACCATTCCTGCTAATCCCTGATGTTTGTAAAAGAATTTCTATCTTAAATTTAAAAAAATAACCTAAAGGCGGCGCGGCTAGCTACCATTAATCCTAGTATCACAAAGTGAAAGAGACCTGAGCAAGTATCTTCCTGATGGTACTGTTTTCAAATAAAAGCTATGGTTAAAATTTAAACCCAAACTTTTTCAGTTTTGCTACTTCTTGCCTTTTTCCTGAAATTTAAATAGCTTACAAGTGTTTCCCTGTTTTGGGGATAAGTTTTTCCAGTAGATTTACTTAGAAAAGATTCTACTGGAATATATTATTTAGCAAGTTTTATTTGTTGAACCGCGTTGAACGAACAACTATTTACACCATGGAGCTTCAAATAAATGGAATAAAACGCATAACCCAGGCCGCTCCGGAAACCCGGTTACTGTTTGTGCTGCGCGATGAGTTAGATTTAACGGGTACCAAGTACGGCTGCGGAGAAGGCCAATGCGGCGCCTGCACGGTGTTGGTAGATGGCAAAGCCACGCGGTCGTGCCAAACCCCTATTAGCAGTATAGCCGGCCAAAACATTACTACCATTGAGGGTTTAGAAAAAAACGGCCGCTTGCACCCCGTGCAGGAAGCTTATTTAAAGGTAGATGTTTTTCAATGCGGGTATTGTGCCTCCGGCATGGTGCTATCTACGGTGGCTTTGCTTAAAAATAATCCCCAACCTTCCGAAGAACAAATCATTGATTTTATGAACGGCAACGTGTGCCGCTGTGGCACCTACCCGCGCATTATAAAAGCCATTCAGGAAGCCGCTGCGCAAGCGTAAAAATTTAAAAAAATGGAGCCCAGAGAAGCTGAAGACCGGTTATACCCAGCAGAATTACCCGAACTGCTACCCGCCGCCCCGGAGGTAATAAACCGCCGGAAATTTATAAAATGGCTGGGCGGTGGTCTGGCCGTAGCTTTGGTAATGCCTCCTGCCGCTTTAGCAGCCTCGCCAAAGGAAACTGCTTTTACAAATGCTAAATTGCCGGAAAGCCAAATTGGTGCCTGGCTGCACATTAGCCCGGATTCCATGGTTAGCGTTTTTACCGGAAAAGTAGAAGTAGGCCAAAATATTCGCACCTCGCTGGCCCAGGTAGTAGCCGAAGAACTGCGGGTACCCATCACGGCCATAAACATGATAATGGGCGATACCGACCAGGTACCTTACGACGCCGGTACGTTTGGCAGCCGCAGCACACCCGCCATGGGCAGCCAACTCCGGAAAGCGGCGGTAAGCGCCCGCGAAACCTTATTAACCCTGGCTGCCCAGGAATGGAAAGTTGATAAAAGCACGCTGCAAGCAGCCAATGGCAAAATCACGCATCCGGCCAGCCGCCAAAAAATAAGCTACGGCGATGTAGTAAAAGGCAAGCAATTAGTACAAGAGATAATTCCTGATTTGCCAGCTACCCCGGTGCCGGAATGGAAAATTGCCGGAACCTCGGTACCCAAAGTAAACGGACGCCGTTTTATTACGGGCAAGCACACCTACGTGTCGGATATGAAGCTGCCGGGTATGTTGTACGGCAAAATTTTACGGCCACCCAGCTTTGGCGCTACCTTAATTACCGTAGATGTATCTAAAGCGCAAGCGATAAACGGCGTAACGGTAGTACACGAAAAAGATTTTGTAGGCGTAGCGGCCCCCGATTTAACTGCCGCGAATAAAGCTCTGGCTGCTATTAAAGCTGAATGGCAAACCAAACCCCAGCCTGCGCGGGCCGAAATATTTGATTTTTTAAAAAAGAATGCTTCTAACGCGCCAGAAGGTGGCCGAAATGCCGGTACCAGCAAAGGCAACATAACGCAAGGGCTAAGCTCCGCTGATAAAACGTTAAAAGCTACTTACACCGTAGAATACATTGCCCATGCCCCCATGGAACCGCGCGCTGCCCTGGCCCAATGGAAAAAAGGCAAACTCACCGTCTGGACGGGTACGCAACGCCCATTTGGGGTGCAAAGCGATTTAGCCGAAGAATTTAACTTACCCAAAGAACAAGTGCGGGTAATCATGCCGGATACTGGATCGGCTTACGGCGGCAAGCACTCCGGCGAAGCCGCCTCCGAAGCGGCCCGTCTGGCCAAAGCAGCCCAAAAACCCGTGAAACTCACCTGGACAAGGCCCGAAGAATTTACCTGGGCTTATTTCCGGCCGGCGGGCGTTATAGAAGTAAGCAGCGGCATCAAGAACGACGGTACGCTCACGGCCTGGGAATTTCATAATTACAACTCGGGTAACTCCGGCATTCATACCCCTTACACCGTAGAAAACCAGCAAATCCAATTCCACCCGGTAGAGTCGCCGTTACAGCAAGGTTCTTACCGCGGTTTAGCCTCCACGGCTAATATTTTTGCCCTGGAATCGCAGATGAACGACTTGGCGCAATTAGCTAACCTAGATCCGCTGGCGTTCCGGTTAAAAAATTTAAAAGAACCGCGTTTGCAGGCGGTTTTAGAAGCGGCGGCGGAAGCTTTTGGTTGGGGCAAAGCCAAACCCGCCCCGGATCATGGTTTTGGCCTGGCCGGCGGCACCGAAAAAGGCGGCTTTACAGCCTCTTGTGCCGAAGTTGTTGTTGACCGCACTACCGGCGCTGTAAAGGTATTGCGGCTGGTAACGGCTTTTGAATGCGGCGCTATTATCAACCCGGCGCATTTAGACCAACAAATTATGGGAGCTATGGTGCAAGGCTTAGGCGGCGCTTTATTCGAGGCCATTGATTTTGAAAACGGCAAAATTTTAAATCCTACGTTTGCGCAGTATCGGGTACCCCGGTTTAAAGATGTACCGGCTATCCAAATTGTGCAAATTAACCGCCCGGATTTACCTTCGGCGGGCGCCGGCGAAGCTCCGATTGTAGGCATTGCCCCGGCCATCCGAAATGCCATTGCGGATGCCACAGGCATCAAACTTAAAACCTTGCCCTTGGCGCCCAATGGCTTATCGGCACACCTGAAAAAGAGTTGAGTTAGCCAAAAATTTAAAAAATCAAAAAAAACAATACCCTCGGCACATGCTGAAGTTTACAATTTATTCTGTTTGGTTATGCTTAAAGTAAGCAAAGCGCTATTACTATTTTAACGGCCAACCTCCGACTGGCGCTTACCAATACTATTTTCTCCCGCCAACTAGAAATGAAATGCCTGAAAATGGGTAAAAGTTGGGGCTGGTTTAGCGAAGCGTAACCGGTACGTCTAGTGTATGATGCGGGCAAGGCGTAGCCGAAGCCTGAATTATACACCTTGTTAGGCCACGTTGTTTTCTATTTTAAATTGCTGCATTTTAGGAATAATACTTCCTAATCCTATTAACACACCATGGTCACTTTCACAAATCAACCATTCATATTTTTTGGATACTATATAATATTCAATATAAGGTAGCTCTCCAATTATCTTTTGAATTGGGTTGATATATCCTTGAAACAGCCAAAACTTACTTGGGTCATAATCAGAATCACAAGCCACAAACCAAACTTTTTCTTCTTTATCAACTATTTGATCAAGGAATATAAAAGCATTATCATTTATAAAATCAATACTAAAATGAGGACCTTTGAAGCTTTCCCACCACCAATTAAATTTAGTATTGGAGTTTTCCTTCTTTACAAAGTTCCGTTCAATCTTCTGCATGATTAATGGCCAATCATGAATCCCAACAGCTGCAAAGTTGTCATTAGAGAGACCTAGCGCAGATGCTATCTTTATAGTATTCTCTTTGAATCCTGTCATTATTCTTCAATGTGGCCTAACTATTAATAAAAGGAAGTTTATAACATCCGAAAGTCAGAGAATTCCCCTGGTCTTTAAAGCACAAGTGACGCTATGCGGAACACTTGCGCTAAATTCTTTCATTATAAAAGCATACTTGCATTTAAACTTGCTTCCGCTTCTTTAAATTTTTAAATTTTTATTTTTTCGGTTGATCGGTAGCTAAGTTCTCCGAAAAGAATTTTAACAAATTACCGCCAATGCGTTCGGCTACGCGATTGATGTGGTCGCCGTCGTATTCTTCGTAAAAATGTTTAATGCCGTAGCTATTAAGCACTTTATCTAGTTCTTTAATGCTGGCGGCAATGCCTTTATCCTGCGAACCGGCATCAAAAGCTATTCCGCGTAATTTCCGGAGGGCAAATATATGCTGGTCGATGCTGGCGAGGGGCCGGTTGGCGGTCCATTTAGCCAAAACCATTGGTTGCACCTGGCCATTCTCCAAAGGCAGGTCCAGGTAAAAAGGCGGTTTAGCCGGATTCGGCGACCAGGCCGCTGCCGACGCAAAAGTAGCTTTCGTGAAAAAATCGGCTTTCTCAAAATCTTCCTGCGTTTTAATAGCGGCTAGTTTCGCTTGAGCAGTAGCATCCGGGGAGACGTTGCTGGTGGTTTCCAAACAACACGGGCTCAGCAAATACAAACTGGAAAAAACCTCTGGATATTTCTGGCCAATGCGCATGGCACCGTACCCGCCCATCGAGTGCCCGGCTAAACCCCGGCTTGCCGCTTTCGAGATGGTGCGGTAATTTTTATCGATGTAAGCCACCAGTTCTTTCGCGACAAAATCTTCCCAATTGCCCGTAGTAGCAGAGTTAGAATACATGCTGCCCTGAAAACGCGTATACGCATTAGGCGTTACAAAAATAATTTCCTGAGTTTTGCTTTTGTCAAAAGCTTGGTTCAGCACTTCCGGTAAGTTCATCCAGTGCTTTTCAAAACCGTACAACTTGGCATCGCTATCGGTGTAACCGTGCAAAAGAAAAACTACGGGGTAGCGGCGCTTGGTATTCGCTTTATAACTAGGCGGCAGATACACCGACACTTCCCGGTCCGGAGAATCGCCGGCCAGGTTTCCCTCCAAACCTTTGCCGTGCACCTTAATCCGCTCTACTTTTCCCGCTAAAACAGCGCTGCTCTGACCGTAACCGGGTAAGATCAGGCCGAAGGCAAAGAAGGTTACCCAAAAAATCACTCGACCAAATGGTATGCGTTTTTTCATGGCTGTTTTTGTTAGGTGCAAACGGAAAATTAAGAATTATTCCGGTGAATAGAAATTTAAAATTAAAACCTGCTTTTTAAATAAATAGCTGTTGAGAAATAGAAAAATTTAAAAAATCATTGTTTAAGCCCCAACCCTGGCTCCGCAAATAAAACATGAAACAAAATGGTTTTGCTAATCTGAGATCCGCAACAATTCTATTTTGCCGAATTCCAACTTAGGTATCAATCCATAAAGTAATCTTTTACCGTTGGTTTTTTTTTTCATATTCGGTGCTTTCATTTAAATAGATAACCGCGTTACTTTTATCACCCAAATTTATGTTTTATGAAAGCTGGTTTTACGAAGCTTTTTACCGGTAAAATTGCTTTCAGTAAAACTATTTAAAATGCCGCTTACCATCATTGTTTAAATACCATAAATCCAGTATATTACTTCCCTACCTATCACCATCCACTATGGCCCTTACCCAAACAACTCCTGTAAATAACGCCTCTGGGTTTAAACCTATAGCGGCAACTTCTGTTGCCCCTGCCCGGTTAGCATCTATTGATATTTTAAGAGCCATTACCATGGTGCTCATGATTTTTGTAAATGATTTGTGGTCGTTAAAGCATATACCGGCTTGGTTGGAACATGTGCCCCGTGGCGTAGATGGCATGGGTTTAGCCGATACCGTTTTCCCGGCTTTTCTGTTTATTGTGGGCATGTCTATACCCTTAGCAATCGCCAACCGAAAAAAGAAAGGCGATCGTACGTTTACCTTGGTAGGTCATATAGCCGCCCGCACCCTGGCTTTGTTGGTAATGGGTTTGTTTTTAGTAAATGGCGAATACATTCAGGAAACAGCCACGGGACTTTCCCGGACGGGCTGGTACTCCCTTTCCTGTTTAGCGTTTATTTTGATTTGGAATATGTACCCGGTTACTGTTAAACCTGGGGTGGCCCGGTTATTACAAGCAATCGGAGTGGGAATTTTACTAACTCTAGCTTTTATGTACCGAGGCGGCGAAGGCGATGAAGCGGGCCAGTTTGCTACTTACTGGTGGGGCATTCTGGGGTTAATTGGCTGGTCTTACCTGGCGAGTGCCCTTACTACGCTTTTCGCCGGCCGCCAGTATTTTTTGATTGGAGTAGCATGGGTGTTGTTCTGCGGTTTAAGTATGGCATCCAGCGCCAAGTTAATTCCAGCGGATAGTTTTTTAAATATTATTCCTAATCCTATTTTAGGCGGCACCTTGGTAGCGATTACTTTAGGCGGCGTAATTATAACTTTGCTCATTCAGCATTTCCGGCCACAAAATAATTCTGGCCGGCTATTGTTGGTATTAGGCGGGGTGGCGGTGGGCTTAATGGCTTTAGGCTTTTATACGCGGCCTTACTGGGGCATTGCCAAGCTGGGCGCCACCCCGGCCTGGTTATTTATCTGCAGTGCTTTAACCATTCTGGCCTTTATGGCTATTTATTGGTTAGCCGATATAAAAGGGAAAGCGCATTGGTTTAGCTTTATTAAACCGGCCGGCACCGATACCTTGTTGTGTTACCTGCTTCCCTACTTGGCCTATGCGGCCGTAAATCTTTTAAACATTCACTGGCCAGCCTGGATGCTCACCGGCGGCGTGGGATTATTAAAGTCGTTCTTGTTTGCGCTGGGCTGTGTCGGCGTAACGGGTTTATTAAGCCGCCTCGGCATTCGTTTAAAATTATAGTGTTTTAATAAAGGCCTATTTTTAACTTTACCAGCACAAAAGCCTGTTAAAGCATTTTTTTAAATTTTAGAGGGCCTACTAATCTTATTTTGAATAAATTTTAAATAATAGCTCGTTTAAGGATTTAAACTTATTTTCCCATTTATCCGGACTATTTTATCTTATTCCATTACTATTCTAATTTATGCGGCACTTTTGTTACCGGGCTTTTTTCTTTTTTCTAAACTGTATTATTATTCAAAATTGCACGCCTAAAAAAAGCAAAAGCAACGTGGTCTGGGATAAAAACCTGTACAGCATTGGTTCGCAATCGTCGCCGCGAGCCACCGATTTAAACCAAGATGGCACCCTGGACATTGTGATGGGAGCCGGTAAAAACGAATTTGAAGGAAGCGAACAAGGAATTCTGGCCTTGGACGGAAAAACCGGGAAAGTCCTATGGCAGCAGCAAGCCCCGGACCAGGTGTACGGCTCCGCCACTTTATACGATATTACCCAGGATAACGTGTCAGATGTTTTTATCGGGGGCCGTTCGCCCCATTTAAAAGCGCTGGATGGCAAAACCGGGAAAGTAATCTGGGAATATAAGTATCAGTTCGAACATGATCCAATTTTAAAATTTGCACGTTTTAACTTTTATAATCTAGCCTTAATTCCGGACCAGAATAACGATGGCTTCCAAGAATTACTTACCATTAACGGGGGCAACGCCAATGCCCAACCGAATTCCACCAAAGATCGTTTTCCGGGCGTTTTAATGGTAATCGATGCTAAAAACGGACAGGTACTAGCTGCCGATACCATGCCCGACGGCCGGGAGTCCTACATGTCGCCGGTGTGTTTTAAACGGCCAGCCGAGCAGGAGTGGCATATTTTGTTTGGTACCGGTGGCGAAACCATAGCGGGCAATTTATACTTGGCTAAACTCACCGACTTGATGCAGCATAAACTATCCCGGGCCAAAATAATTGCTTCGGAAAAAGGCCATGGGTTTATAGCGCCGCCCGTTGTAGTAGATATTACCAACGACCAAGTGCCGGATCTTGTGGCTATTTCGCACGGCAGCACTATATTTGCCCTGGATGGCCAAAATCAACAGTTAATCTGGCAACAGCAAATACCCGAAACCGAATCGAGCAACAGCTTTGCCGTGGGTTATTTTACGGATGATGCTATTCCGGATTTTTTTACTTTTGTAAGCAAAGGAGCCTGGCCCAGCAATACAGGAACTCGTCAGATTTTACTCGATGGTAAAAATGGCAAAATTGCTTACCAAAACGCCTTAGGCTGTTCCGGATTTTCGTCGCCGGTAGTTTATGATTTAAACCACGACGGACAAGACGAGGTTATCCTGAGTATCAACGAATACGATTGCAACCGCAGTTTACTCAATCAAACTTCCTTTCCGATAGAAAACAAACTTTTAGCAATTGATTTTAAGCACAATTCCATAAATCCCATTGATCAAACCAAAGGATTTAAAAACATTTTTTCTACGCCCTGGCTCGGCGACCTCGACCAAGATGGCTACCTGGATATTGTGCATTGCCAGTATTACAACCACTCCGATTTACTTTCTTTTTTAGGGATGCGCATTAAACGCATTGATACGCCCATTCAAATCAAAGAAAAGCCCGTCTGGGGTTCTTACATGGGTTCTAATGGAAACGGGGTATTTTCGGCTACTCGCTAAATAAACAAAGAAAGTAGCGGCCGGGCTTTTGAAATACGGGGTAAAAACGCTAGGAGAAAGGCGTATGTATGATTCTGATTTTTAAAATATTGCTTAAACAGGAACAACGACCCCTACTCCGGGCGGGGTTAAAAGCTGTGTCTGTACAAAATACTTGTAGTATCTTTTTGCGAATAGGCTAAATTCATGGATTTTCTACTGGTTTTTAAAGCTTTTATCCTATATTGGGGAAAGTTTAGTTTCAGAAAAAAAGATAATTTATGATACCAAATATTGTTTTTAAAAGGTTAAGCCCAGCTGCAAGTTACCAGTAATTCCCTAATCTAAATCAACCTAAAATTTAAAAAACCGCACCGCAATCAACCAAAATCGTGTACTAACTAACTCACCGGACCTCGGTAAGTAAAATTTTACAGCTATTTTAAAAATCCACCCGAAAGAACCTTATTTATTTTAAGCCGAGTTTTTTAAAAACGGGTTGCATAAAAACTCACTTTATACTTTTAAATATTCACCCCAAAAAGCCAATTTTTGTGCTTCAATCCAGTACATCCCCCCGTGTTTTCATGTAAATTCAATCATTTTAATCAGCATACCAATGACTTTTTCTACGCTATTATCTACCTTAAAAGGTAAAAAAAATCTTTTCTATCTTATTTTATTCCTGATCAGTTCTCAAACTTTAGCGCAGAATTTACCAACCGGTTTTAGTCGGGTGCAAGTGGCTGCAGGCATTTCCAAGCCCACTACCATGACCTTTGCCCCGGATGGAAGAATTTTTGTAGCGCAGCAGAACGGCAATTTACGGATAATCAAAAATGGCAAGTTACTAACCACTCCTTTCATGCAATTGCCGGTAACGCCCGAAGGGGAAAGAGGGTTAATTGGCTTAGTATTAGATCCAAATTTCGCCAGCAATAATTTTCTGTATGTTTATTACACCTTACCCGACGCTTCCCACAATCGCATTAGCCGGTTTACCGCGAACGGCGACCAGGTAGTACCCGGTAGCGAAGTAGTAGTACTGGATCTGGACCCGCTTAGCTCGGCCACTAATCATAATGGCGGCGCCATGCACTTCCGCAACGACGGAAAATTATACGTAGCCGTGGGTGACAATGCCAACTCGGCTAACTCCCAAAATAAGGATACGTACCACGGCAAATTATTGCGCATTAACACCAATGGGTCGGTACCTTCCGGAAATCCTTTCCCTACTGGCTCCGCGCAGCAAAAAAGAATTTGGGCCTTGGGCTTACGCAATCCGTTTACTTTCTCGGTGCAGCCTGGTACCGGCAAAATGTTCGTAAATGATGTGGGCCAGATTACCTGGGAGGAAATTAATAATGCTACTACCGGGGGAAAAAACTTTGGCTGGCCCATAACCGAAGGGGTTAGCACCAATCCTAATTACGTGAACCCGGTTTATACGTATTCGCGCAACTTTAGCGCCGAAGACGGAACAGGTTGCGCCATTACCGGTGGGGTATTTTTTAATCCCACTACAACCAATTACCCGGCGGCTTACTGGGGGAAATACTTTTTTCAGGATTATTGCAGCAAATGGATTAATTTCCTTGATTTTTCCGGTGGTACGGTTAAAAGAAAACCTTTTGCTACAGGCTTAGGCGCAAGCGCCTTAGGGTTAACCGTAGGCAACGATGGCAATTTGTATTACCTGGAAAGAACCACTAGCGCGGTATTTAAGATTATTTATACGACGAATACAGCTCCGGAAATTGTGCAACAGCCAAAAAGTATTTCGGTACCGGCCGGCCAGCCCGCCACATATAGCGTTACGGTAACGGGCCAAACGCCGCTTACTTTCCAATGGCAAAAAAATAATGCAAACATTAGCGGCGCTACTGCGGCTACTTACACTATCGCCAGCACAAAACCAACGGACGCCGGTAATTACCGGGTATTGGTTAAAAATGCGGTGGGCAGCGTTACCAGCAGCTCTGTTGCGCTTACTGTTACTGCCTTTAACAGTCCACCAATAGCTATAATTAATACGCCGGCGGCTAACTCACTTTACCGGGGAGGTCAGACCATTCTGTTTTCCGGGGAAGCTACGGATAAGGAAGATGGCACCTTGCCGGCCAGCGCTTTTACCTGGTCCGTTGATTTTCATCATGATACACATACCCACGATGGTCCGCCTATAGCCGCCGGGGTAAAGAGTGGTTCTTTTACTATACCTACCAGCGGTGAAGTATCGGCCAATGTGTGGTACGAACTATCCGTAACGGTAAAAGACTCGAAAGGCTTAACCCACACCGTTTCCCGCGACATTCATCCGTATACCTCTACCATCACGCTGGCCACTCAACCGGCCGGATTAAAAGTAACGATGGATGGGCAACCGTTTACCGCCCCGCACACCGAAACCAGCGTGGAAGGCATTGCAAGAAGTTTAGGGCCGGTAGATAATCAAACTCTGAATGGTAAAACCTATGTTTTTGAAAAATGGCAGCACGGTGGGGCGGCTAACCAAACCATTGCTACGCCGCAAAATAACGCTACTTACACCGCCGTTTACCGCGACATTTCAACAACGTATAAGCTCGAAGCCGAAGAAGCTTTGTTAAAAGGAGCTCAGGTTTCGGCAAAAAATGCGGGCTTTAGCGGTAAAGGTTTTGCGGATTTTATAAATGAAAGCGACGATTACGTAGAATTTACCGTTTATGTACCCACGGCGGGCAGCTATAATTTAAAAGTACAGTACGCCTTAAACCAGGGCACCCGAAATCTGCGGTTGCAGGTGAACGAAAAAGTTATTTCCGCGGATTTAGCCTTTACTGCTACCGGCCAGTGGACCAACTGGGCTGGTAAAAGTGTAAATGCCCCTTTAACCGCCGGTACTAATAAAGTGCGGTTAACGGCTACCGGAACCTCGGGCCCTAACCTGGATTATCTGGAAGTTACCCCAAGTACGAGCGCGTCTGCCATAGACTTACGCATTTACCCCAACCCTGCCCGCTCTTATGTAACGATAGATCTTCCGGCGGCTTGGGATGCAAGTTCTGTGCTTACCCTGTACAATAATCAAGGCCAGCCGGTGTATACTACGGCCGGCGACCACAAAAATCAAATAACGAAAACTGTAAAAATTCCGGTCGAGAACTTACCGAGAGGCCTCTATATTTTAAAAATGCAACAAGGCTTAGCAGAAATTTCGGAGCAGGTAATACTGGAGAAATAAACAAGAAGCAGGTAGCAGGTAGCAAGATTAAAGAGTTCTGCTACTTGCTACTTGCTACCTGCTTAAAAACGATACATTACGCGAATAGTTAAAATATTGTCTTTATAGTCGTGGGCGTATTTGGCTAGTTGCGTGGGTCGGTTTGTCACCCAGTCGTACCAAAAAGTAAAGCGCACGTTATTGCTAAAATTATGAATATACCCGCCGCCTAAGGTGCTGAATTTAATATCAGCTTCATTGGTGTTGGAACCTAGCCGGCCAATTTCACTGTTTTTTACTTCTTGGTTCGGATCATACCAATCGTATTTAAGTACAATCTGGTCGCGATTAGTTTTAATATCTTGTAAAAAGTAAAAATAAGCGCCGTTAAACCGGCGGTGGTAAATGGGCAAACCTACTTTCCGGGCAAAAGGCAGATTATTCACGAAGGTAATTTCGTCGGTAGTTGGTTCGGTGGAAGGCACTTCCGAAGATGTGGCAATACCAGGTTGCCGGCCGGTGATAAATTCGCCCCGAAGCTCCGTAGCGCCCCATTTGTTTAAAATTTTAAGTTGCGCATCAGCACCGTAATACCGGCGGGTAGCAATTTTACCAATATTGGTTTCCGCAGAATCTACCTGGAACATAGGTCCGGCAACGGTTTTGTTTAACCGGTACACTTGTTTACCAAACTGGCGCATGCCGCCATTGTAATGCGACACACTCCCGGACAGAACTAGTTTTTTAGCAATTAATGAAGGTTTGAGCGAAACGCGACCGATAAAATCTTTATGACTGTCGTAATCGGTGGGAGCGGCTACGCCCGTACCATTAAATAAACCGGCTTCCACGCGTAAATTTTTGAGAGCAGCATTTTTCCGTTGCGGCTCAAAACTCAGCATCAAGCCTAAATCGCGTTCCGTACGGAACAAAATCTGCGACATACGGCCCCGTTCCGGAGCTTCGCGCTGCGACGAAGAATAATTGACTTCGAAACCAAAAGGCCGCGGGAACATGCCGGTGGTCAAATGAAATGTACTAAAATGATTTTCGTAAATTTTCCCGTAAAAATCCCGAATCTGCACGCCTCTTTCGGTTACATCAAACTGAAATGCAAACGCCACCGAAGGCAATTCATCGTGCTGCAACATGGTATACTCCATCCGGATGCGGCCCCGCCGCAGCATAAACCGGTTGTTGGAATTAGCCGCAAAGTTACCACCCGCAAAGCTGGGAGCGCCCGCACTCTGGGCCAACTGAAATTGTGGCTGGATGTAGCCGCTAAATTTTAAATTTTCGAACTTTTTAAAAACCGAGTAAATTCCTTCGCCCTGGGAAGTAGTAGAATCCTGGTTACTTTGCTGGGCGGCTGCCCGGAAAGCAAAAGTGTTTACCAGTAAAAAGGTTGTTATATAGCACCAACGGCCCTTTTTTAGTTTGGGCAGCCAAACATTTTTTCTCATCTTTAGTCTCTTTTGTTTTTAAAGCCGACGCGGGTGGAGAGTGGAGAGAACGCCTAAACTTTAAAAATTTTACAAAAGTAGAGAATCAAGGTCAGTTTAAGAGAATAAAACAACTATGGGTAATGTTAAGAAATTGTTAAATTTTAGTTATTACTTTATTATCAATTTAAAATTTACTCATTTATTACTGATTAGCATGACCCTTCGTGGTTATTTGTAAAGAATGCCAAATCGCTTTTAAAAATATTTAACTTGCATTTACTAGCCTGGCGCTCTCCATTTAAAAAATTTAAAATTTATTATAAAGCGGCTATCGGATTTCTTAGAAGCGCTACACTATCCAGTAAAACGTATTGTTTGTAAAAATTTGGGCTATGAAATATGAATTTATACACCACCGCATTGATGATTGGAACTTCGAAGAAAAAGCCCTTATCAACCAGACCATACATTTAGCTTTGCAGGTAAAACCCGCCAATACGCTGGAGGTACTAGCCAAACATATTTACGACATTACGCAGGTAAAATACATCCTGATCAGCAAAGCGCACACCGAGGATTTATCGGAGTTAAGCTCTCTATTATTTATGGCCAACGGCACCGTGCTGGATAATGCCGTGTACAGCACCATTGGCGCTCCCTGCCAGAATGCTTTAAGCCACAGTATTTGTTATTACCCTTTGGGCATCCAGCAGGAGTTTCCGGAAGCGCTTATTTTGCAGCACTTGGGCGTACATAGTTACATGGGTATGGCTCTAAAAGACCTGAATCAAAAAAACATTGGCATTATTACCCTGCTCGACGAAAAGCCTATTAAAAACCCAGGCCTGGTGGAGCACCTGCTTACCATTGTTTCTCCTTTGCTAGAGGAAAAGATTATGCGTTTGAATGGTAATAAAGATTTGTTATAGAAAATTTTTAAATTTTTAACAAGAAAGAGCCGCCCTTTTGGGTGTCGGCTCTTTCTTGTTTTTCTTAGTTAGTAAGCCATGTTTTTACCACTGTAACAAACTTTTCGGCAGCTCCCCGTATTGCTCTGCGGCCTTAGCTTTGCTGATCGGATCGTTAAAATCGTACATTTCACTATTTTCTTCAAACTTACTAGGCATTGCAAATTCTCGAACTACGAGCGGTGGCGGAGGTAGATCTTTGACATTTACCGGAAGGATTATACCACTAAAAAAGCAATAAGAACTCCAGCCAAAGAACATCGCAGGTGGGCTTTTGCCGGATATGCACCAGCTCATGCCGGATAATTTCGGGAAACTCCGCGGGCTGAAGCAGCTCAGAATTTAAAAAATAGACTACCCAAACGAAAACGGAGCCAGGTTTTGATCTACCTGGTACACCTTTTCTGCATAATCCGGTAACCTTTTGGCTTGTTGGCGCAACTGGTAAAAAGGCCAGAACTGCATAGCCAGTTGGGTGCCCTGCGCCAGCATTCCGGTAAAAAATAGCAACGGCAGCCAAAAATTTAAAAAATCGGTATAAATGTCCGGATAAGTTGCAGCAGTAAAACCAGGAGTTGCAAGCGTATACAGCCGGGGAATAATTTTTATAACCGGACCATACGGATTTGGTGAATTTTGGAACCACGACAAAGTTGCCAAAGCCGGAATTGCGTAACAAACCAGCGTACCCAGGAACAAAAACCAACGGTTCCAGTTATAAAACGTCCAATGGCGCAAGGCTAAGAAGTAAAATCATTAAAGCACTTTCAGGCAAATGGCTACCTTCAGACTATAAATGAGTACCCCTTCCATGCTACTGGTTGTTATTTTTTCCTTCGATCATAGTAATAATTTCCTGTAGCTCCTCGGCCGATATTTTTTTCTGCTCCACAAAAAAGTTTACCAGCTCTTTATAAGAGTTAGCGAAGTAGTTCTGCACCACGCCATTCATGAATTTCTTTTTGTATTCTGCTGCCGAAATAGCCGGTTGGTACAGGTAAGTATTTCCTACTAAACGGCTGCTCAGGTAACCTTTTTTTTCCAGGTTTTTAATAGTAGAGGCCAGCGTGGTATAAGGTGGTTTGGGTTCCTTTATTTGTTCTAAAAATAGCTTCACGTGGGCCTCTCCTATTTTCCAGACGGCTTGCATGGCTTGCTCTTCCGGGGCAGTTAACTTTTCCATATTTTTAAATAATTTATTAATCTTCTATACTACGAAACATTCGTAATGATACAATTATTTAGTAATAATAAAAATATATCGTAAGATAATTTATAAAGTCCCGGCTGAAAGAAATTTTAAGAAACTGAACCGGGTAGTTTGCGTGTTAGCATAGAAGAGAGTACCACATTTTTTTTTAACTTGCCAACCCTTTTCCCTGACAGCCCTGAAGCAGATGGATTACCTGAAATTACTAAACGAATCACAAAGCGCCGCCGTCCTGCACACCGACGGTCCGGTCATGATTATAGCCGGCGCTGGTTCCGGCAAAACCCGGGTATTAACTTACCGGATTGCCCATTTAATAAGCCAAGGCGTAGATCCTTTTAATATTTTATCGTTAACTTTTACCAACAAAGCCGCCAAAGAAATGCGGCACCGGATTGAAAAGGTAATCGGCAACGAGGCCAAAAATATTTGGATGGGCACGTTCCACTCGGTGTTTGCGAAAATTCTGCGTTCCGAAGCGCCGAAGATTGGTTACCCCAGCAACTTCACTATTTACGATACCGACGATTCCAAAACCCTGATCCGGAACATCGTGAAGGAAATGAACCTGGACGAAAAGCTGTATAAGCCGGGCATGGTGCTGGGCCGGATTTCGGCGGCTAAAAACAAATTGATCACCGTAGCGCAATACCGTCAGGACCCTACCATTCAGGCGGACGACGAAGCGGCGATGCGCCCCAAAATCGGGGAAATATACCAGGCCTACCAAAGCCGCTGCTTTAAAGCCGGCGCGATGGATTTTGATGATTTATTGTTTAATACCAACGTGCTGTTCAAAGAACACGTAGATGCCCTGAACAAATACCAGAATATTTTTAAATACGTGATGGTGGATGAGTATCAGGATACCAACTACTCGCAGTATTTAATTACCCGCAAACTGGCCGCCAAAAACCGCAACATTTGCGTGGTAGGCGACGATGCCCAAAGTATTTACGCCTTCCGGGGTGCCGATATTCAGAATATTTTAAATTACGAGCGCGATTACCCCGAGCTGGAAGTTTTTAAACTAGAGCAAAACTACCGCTCTACCAAAAACATTGTGTACGCCGCTAACTCCGTTATTAAAAACAACAAAGCCCAACTGCGCAAAGATGTTTTTACCGACAACGAAGAAGGTCCGCTGATTGAAGTAATCAAAGCCAATTCCGACAACGAAGAAGGAAAATTGGTGGCCAACGCTATTTTTGAAGAAAAGATGAACAACCATCTTTCCTACGAAGATTTCGCCATTCTGTACCGCACCAACGCCCAAAGCCGGGCCATGGAAGAAGCTTTGCGGAAGATGAACATCAAGTACCGCATTATCGGGGGCTTGTCGTTCTACCAACGGAAAGAAATTAAAGATTTAATTGCCTACCTGCGCCTTACCGTAAACCCCAACGACGAGCAAGCTTTACGCCGCGTAATCAATTACCCGAAACGCGGCATTGGCGATACCACCATCGAAAAAATTATTGTTTCGGCCGACGAAACCAACCACACGATTTGGGAAGTAGTAAGTAATGCTAAAAGCTTTTTGACCGGCCGGGTAGCCACCCCTATCGAAGATTTTGCGACTAAAATTAAAAGCTTCGCCATTATGGCTGAGCAAAACGATGCTTTCGAAGTAGCCAAGCACATTGCCAAACAATCCGGCATCGTGGAAGAACTGTACGCCGATAAATCCATCGAAGGCTTGGCCCGGTACGAAAACATCCAGGAATTACTCAACGGGATTAAAGAATTTGTGGACGACCCGGAAAAAGAAGATAAAAGCTTATCGGCCTTTTTGCAGGATATTGCTTTAATTACCGACGCCGACAAACAACAGGACGATGGCAGCGAATACGTCACCATGATGACCATTCACTCGGCCAAAGGATTGGAATTCCGGAACGTGCACATCGTGGGCATGGAAGAAAATTTGTTCCCGAGCCAAATGATGCTGACTACCCGCGCCGATTTAGAAGAAGAACGCCGTTTGTTTTACGTAGCCATTACCCGCGCCGAAAAAAAACTGACCCTCTCCTACGCTACCAGTCGCTACCAGTGGGGCAATTTGCGGGCCTGCGAAAAAAGCCGGTTTATCGACGAGATTGATTCGAAATTTTTAAATTTCCAGTACGGCGAAGCAGAAAATGTTTTTGATAAGGTTTTAAAACGCAAAAGCAATTTAATCCCGAGCACGCCCGCAGTAAAGAAAGCCACCAACTACGTGCCCCCCGCCGACTTTGTAGCCAGCGACACCGCCAACTTACAAGCCGGTATGCGCGTAGAACACCCTAAATTTGGTTTTGGTGTAGTTTCTAAAATGGACACTCAAGGCAACAGCACCAAAGCCATTATCGAATTTGAAGAAGCCGGCGAAAAAACTTTACTCCTCAGCTTCGCCAAACTACGTATACATGAATAAGTAGCAGGTAGCAAGTAGTAAGACTTAAAAATAAATTTGATTTAAGTTTAATTCTAAATATTTCTACCTGCTACTTGATACCTGCTACCTGCTACCTGATACTAAATAAAAATCTTACCTTTACCTTATGATTGCTAATTCCAGTTTTAAACAGGAACTACTACTGCGCGAGTACGGCAGAAATGTTCAAAATATTGTAACCTACATTCTATCCATCGAAGACCGGGCGCAACGCAGCCGCAGCGCGCAACTGTTGGTTAATCTCATGGCCAAACTCAACCCGGCGATCCGGGATATTCAGGATATGCAGCAAAAGCTGTGGAACCATTTGTTCGTAATGTCCGATGGGAAGCTGGATGTAGATTGCCCGTATCCGTTAAGTGCCATGGAATACCTGAACGATAAACCCGCTCGCATGGATATTCCGCACGATGTTCCGAAGTACAAACACTACGGTAAAAACGTGGAGCACTTAATTAACAAGGCCATTGAAATTAAAGACCGGGACGAGCAGGATGCGGCCATTATCTCCTTGGGTAAACTTATGAAAACGCTTTACCGCACTTATAATAAAGACTCTATCACCGACGAGATTATTCTGAATAACATTCGCGAACTTTCCCGGGGTAAATTAAACATGGATCTGGCCCGCATCGAAGCCAACAGCTTATTTGAAGTAAGCGCCAAAGCGGCTTATCAGAATAATAATTCTTCCAACAACAATAACAACAATAGCAACAACAACAATAATAATAACAACCGGAAGAAAATGCAGGACAACAAACAGCAGCAACGCAAAAAACAACAGTAGTTTAGTTGCTGGTTGCTAGTTACCTGTTGTTCGTTTTTTAACTAAGACTTTCGCTAAAGGCCTAAAAGTTGTTTGTGAAGACACAAACAATGGCACAGCTTATCGTTCGTGCTTTCCCGGCTAACTTTGGTGCAAACTCTAATTATTTCCATTTCTATTTTAAATCGCGCATAGTTTAGGTTCGTGTTTTAGGCTATTATTTGCCTGAAATATTCAACTTATAACTCTTAACTTATAACTCTTAACTCATTTAAATGGCCTGTTTTGAAGTAATTGGTGGCAATAAACTAAAAGGAGAAATTATTCCGCAGGGCGCCAAAAACGAAGCTTTGCAAATTTTATGTGCCGTATTACTCACCTCCGAACCCGTCACGATTTCTAATGTTCCGGACATTCGGGATGTAAATAAATTAATTGAAATTTTAGCTTCCTTAGGCGTAAAAGTAGAAAAGAAGGACGCGGCTACGTATACCTTTATCGCCGACGATATTAACCTGGATTATTTAAAAACGGAACAATACGCGGCCCAGGGGCGGGCTTTGCGGGGCTCGGTGATGATTATGGGACCGATGCTGGCGCGTTTTGGGGTATGCGCTTTACCGAAGCCGGGTGGCGATAAAATTGGCCGTCGCCCGATGGATACGCACTTTAACGGTTTGAAAAAACTGGGCGCTACTTTTAATTATGATTCCCAGGATTCTTTCTTCCAGATTACGGCTCCTAACAAGTTAAAAGGAACCTACATGCTGCTCGACGAAGCATCGGTAACGGGTACCGCCAATATTGTAATGGGAGCGGTACTGGCTGAAGGTACCACCACTATTTACAACGCGGCATGCGAACCATACCTGCAACAACTTTGTAAAATGCTGTTGCGCATGGGTGCTAAAATTAGCGGCGTTGGTTCTAACTTACTCGTAATTGAAGGCGTGGAAAAGCTGGGTGGCACTGACCATCGCATGTTGCCCGACATGATTGAGATTGGTTCTTTTATTGGATTAGCCGGCATGACTGGTTCCGAAATCACGATAAAAAATGCCCAAATACAGGAATTAGGTATTATCCCGGATACTTTCCGCCGCTTAGGTATTCAAATGGAGTTCCGGGGTGATGATATTTACATTCCGGCCCAGGATTCCTACGAAATAGACACCTACATCGATGGCAGTATTTTAACCATTGCCGATGCTATTTGGCCTGGTTTTACGCCCGACTTAATCAGCGTGGCTTTAGTTACGGCTACCCAAGCCAAAGGTACCGTCCTGATCCATCAGAAAATGTTCGAGAGCCGTTTATTTTTCGTGGACAAGTTAATTGACATGGGCGCGCAGATTATCTTGTGCGATCCGCATCGCGCTACCGTAATCGGCCACAACCGGCAAGTACCACTCCGGGGCATTAAAATGACTTCACCCGACATCCGGGCTGGCGTTGCCTTATTAATTGCCGCTTTATCCGCAGAAGGTAAAAGTATAATTGACAACGTGGAGCAAATTGATCGTGGTTACCAATACATAGACAAACGCCTGAACGCCATTGGCGCAGATATCAGACGATTATAGTTTCGGAAGCACTAATTTTTTAAATTTTGTAAGGAAAGCGTCTGGTAGTTATGATCAGACGCTTTTTTGTTTTTTTAAACCTGTTCATTAAAGTGGTTTCGGGATGGCGCGGAAGTTACTTCCGTGACTTGCTTAGGAGCTTAATCGAAAGCTTATTAATTCTACATTAACTTACCTGCATAATTTAGAAAGTCACGGAAGTAACTTCCGCGCCATATTGCTATACAAAGCCTATTCCCAAACTGGCACAAGTCTTAGCGCAACGAGACTTGTGACTTGTTGACGAAAGGAAGTCTCCAGACTTCCGAATGCGGTAAAAAGTAAAAAAGTGGCAATACGCAAGTCAGGAGACTTGCCTATGTCTTTTCAGCACAAGTCTCGCTACGCTAAGACTTGCGCCAGATACTCGAATTTTCAAAAATTTAGTATACGCGTATGAGCTTTACGTACCTGCCCTCATTCTTAAAAAATCTGAGCTAAGATTAACCTAATTCCGATAAATATTTAAAAATCTTAAAACCCAGGCTTAGCCTTGGTGTTTTTAGTTTTATCAGTACCTGATAGTTAAAGAAAAAACGGCTATACCACCGCTCAAGTAATTTTTTAAAGTAGTAAATTCTTCTTTACTTTCGAAATTCAAAATAACAGGCTATGTCGAACTTAAATAATAGCATCCGCACCGATTGGGAGATGGACGAGATCCGGGAAATTTACCACAAACCCATCCTGGAACTAATGGTTGAAGCCGCGAATGTGCATCGCCAACACCAAACCGGTAGTGAAGTACAGGTATGTACCTTGTTATCGGTAAAAACCGGGGGTTGCCCCGAAGATTGCGCCTATTGTCCGCAGGCCGCCCGTTACCAAACTGGTGTAAAAGCGCATGGTTTGTTAAAAGACGAAGAAGTGCTGGAAGCGGCTACCCGCGCCAAAAATGCCGGTTCTACGCGTTTCTGCATGGGCGCTGCCTGGCGCGAGGTACGCGATAACCGCGATTTCGACCGGGTACTGGGTATGGTTACGCAGGTAAACGACATGGGCTTAGAAGTTTGCTGTACTCTAGGAATGGTAAACGAATACCAGGCCGAGCGGCTAAAACAAGCCGGTTTATACGCCTACAACCATAACCTGGATACTTCCGGCGATCATTACAGCAATATTATCACCACCCGCAAATACGAAGACCGTTTAAACACCATCGACCACGTGCGCAAAGCCGGTATTTCGGTGTGCAGCGGCGGCATTATTGGCTTAGGCGAAACCACCAAAGACCGGATTGAAATGCTGCACGTACTCGCCACCATGCCGGAACATCCGGAATCAGTGCCGGTTAATGCTCTGGTTCCGGTAGCTGGTACTCCCCTGGAGCATCAGCCCCGCGTATCGGTTTGGGACATGATTCGCATGATTGCTACCGCTCGCATAACCATGCCCAAAACCATGGTGCGTTTATCAGCGGGGCGGAGTACGATGAGCGTAGCCGAACAAGCTCTTTGCTTTTTAGCGGGCGCGAATTCTATTTTCTCCGGCGATAAATTGTTAACTACGCCTAACCCGGATTTCAACGAAGACCAGGCTATGTTTGCGTTATTGGGCTTAGAACCGCGCAAAGCATTTAAAAATGCCTTGGAACCGGCTAACTAAGCCATGCAGTTTCCGAAAAACTTACAGCAAAAATTAAATACCCGACTCGACCAAGGGACCTACCGCCGCTTAAAAACCAGCCAGGCGCAAATTGATTTTTGTTCGAATGATTATCTGGGTTTAGCCCGATCAGCTGCTTTAAAGCGACTAGTGGCACTGGAAGCAGAGCAATTCTCCGATTACTTAATGGGAGCGACCGGTTCGCGGCTTTTATCCGGCAATCATCCGGTTTACGAATTACTCGAAGCACAATTAGCTACTTTTCACCAAGCCGAAGCGGCTTTGCTGTTTAACTCCGGGTACGTGGCTAATTTGGGAATTTTCTCGGCGGTGCCGCAACGGGGTGATACTATTTTTTACGACGAAGCCAGCCACGCTTCCATCAAAGAAGGTATCCGGTTGAGTCTAGCCAAGGCGTATTCTTTCAAGCACAATTCTTTAGAAGATTTAAGCCGTAAGTTTAAGCATGCCACGGGTAATGCCTATATAGCCGTAGAATCTATTTATTCCATGGATGGTGACCAGGCGCCGCTTCTGGATTTAACCGCATTTTGCGAAGAGAAAGGCGCTTACTTAATAGTAGATGAAGCGCATTCGAACGGTTTGTTTGGCCCAAATGGTGAAGGGTTAGTAGTAGAACAAAAATTGGCAAACAAAGTATTTGCCCGCATCATGACCTTTGGCAAAGCCATTGGCAGCCACGGGGCGGTTGTAGTTGGTTCTGTAGCTTTGCGGGAATACCTTATCAATTTTAGCCGACCATTTATTTATAGTACAGCTTTGCCGCTGCATACTATTTTAGCCATCAAAGGTGCCTATAGTTTCCTGCCTTCGCTGCAAGCCGAACGACAACACGTAAAAGCTCTTTCCGGCTACCTGAACCAGAAAATAGCCGCTGCCACGGGAATTTTTTTAAAAAATTCGGGACCGATTAACGGCATTTTCCAGAACAACGTGGCGCAATTAAAAAAAATCAGCGAACAGTTGCAGCAAAACAATATTGATGTGCGACCGGTTTTTAGCCCAACCGTACCCGCAGGTAAAGAACGGCTGCGCGTTATTATTCACGCTTTTAATACCCAGGAGCAAGTAGATAGTTTATTACAACATTTGATTTTTTAAATTAGTGAAAAGATATTTTGTGACCGGCATTGGTACCGATGTGGGTAAAACCATTGTAGCCGCCATAATCACCGAAGCCTTGCAAGCCGACTACTGGAAACCCGTTCAATCGGGGAGTTTAGATTTTTCGGACACCGATCGGGTAAAAGAATTAGTTACTAATCCGCAATCTTATTTTCACCCGGAAACGTACCGCTTTCAGCTACCGGCCTCGCCGCACTTGTCAGCCGCCGTAGAACAAGTTACTATTGATTCCGCTAATTTTATTTTACCCCAAACCCAAAACCATTTAATTATCGAAGGAGCCGGCGGTTTAATGGTGCCTTTAAATAATCAATTTTTGATTATTGACTTAATTGCGCAATTGCAAGCCGAAGTTATTCTGGTTTCTCAGAATTATCTGGGCAGCATCAATCATACTTTATTATCCTGGCAAAGTTTGCAGCAGCGAAAAATACCGATTAAAGGCATTATCTTCAACGGACCACCTACCTCGGCTTCCGAGGATTATATCACGACTTACGCTGGTGTTCCCAAACTCGGCGCGCTTTTGCCGGAAACCACTATAAACGCGGCGGTAGTAAAGCATTACGCCGAGCAATGGAAACCTTTTTTACTATGAGTTTAGCCTCCCGCGATCACGAAATTATCTGGCACCCTTATACCCAAATGCAAACGGCGGCTTTGCCCATTGGTATTGTGCGGGGTGAAGGCAGTTTGTTATATGCCGAAGACGGTGCTGTTTACCTGGACGCGGTATCATCGTGGTGGGTTACCATTCACGGCCACTCCCACCCCTACATTGCGGAGAAAGTGGCCCAACAAATCAAGGAACTCGATCACGTTCTGTTTGCCGGATTCACGCACCGGCCCGCTGTAGAACTAGCCGAAAGGTTACTGTCCATTTTACCCCACAATCAGAAACGCATTTTTTACTCCGATAATGGCTCGACGGCCGTGGAAGTAGCTTTAAAAATGGCCATTCAATTCTGGGAAAATAGAGGTACGCCCAAACGTAGAATTATTGCTTTCCGGGACTCCTACCACGGCGATACCTTTGGGGCCATGTCGGTAAGTAGCCGCAGTGCTTTTACCCAACCGTTTGTGCAGTATTTGTTTGAGGTAGAATTCCTGGATGTGCCCGTACCGGGCAAAGAACAACTGGTACTCTCGCAGATTCAGGAAATTTTAAAAAAAGGCGACGTAGCCGCTTTTATCTTTGAACCTTTATTGCTGGGTACTGCCGGCATGGTAATGTACGAGCCCGCTATTTTGGATGACCTGCTGGAAATATGCCAGCAAAGTAATATTATCACCATTGCCGATGAGGTAATGACGGGTTTCGGGCGAACCGGGAAAAACTTTGCCACCGAATTTTTAAAAAACCAGCCAGATATCCTATGTTTATCTAAAGGATTAACCGGGGGCGTCATGGCTTTGGGCGTTACCAGTAGCACCGCGGCGATATACGAAGCTTTTTTAAGCGACAATCCAGCTAAAACTTTTTTTCACGGTCATTCCTTTACTGCCAACCCTATTGCTTGTGCCACGGCCCTGGCCAGTCTGGATTTATTTACGGATGTAATCTGCCAGGAAAACAGGCTACGCATAAGTCAACAACACGCGCAATTTCGTTCTAAGTTAAGTAATCATCCAACCATTAAAGAATGCCGGCAATTGGGTACAGTGTTGGCCATTGAGTTTAATACCGGCGAAACCTCTTACTTCAACAACGTCCGGCAGAAGCTGTATCAATTTGCGCTGGATAACAATGTTATTCTACGGCCGCTCGGCAACATTATTTACGTAATGCCGCCTTACTGCACTACCAATGAGCAGTTAGCGCAAATTTACGGGGTAGTTACCGGCATGCTTACTTTAATTGCAGAAAACTAATTTGACAACGCACAACAGCTATATTGCGCTTAAAGGCTGGGGCGCTATTTCGCCTTTAGGATGTACACCTAAGGAGGTAAATGTAGCGTACTTACAGGCAGAATCCCGGATAAATTTAAAAATTTTAAAAAATTCTCCGGTTCCTGTTGCTGCTTTGTCGCCCGAGGCCGAGGCAGAAATCACAACCATTCGACAGGAAAATAAAATGTACAAAAACCTGGACCGAACGGTTTTATTGGCCATGCATGCGGCTCGCCAGGCAGTAAAAAAAGCCGGTTGGGTTAGCGATATTGAAGTAGCCATTAACATTGGTTCTTCGCGGGGAGCTACCGAACTTTTGGAGCAAAACCTGGAAGATTTTAGAACGAACCCTTCCCAATTATCTTCCCAAACCTCTCCCACTACTACTTTAGGGAATATTTCGAGTTGGGCAGCTCACGATTTACAAACCGAGGGTCCGGTAGTAAGTCATTCGGTTACGTGTAGTACAGCTTTGCAGGCAGTTGCGAATGGTTTTGCCTGGTTACAATCCGGAATGGCTACGCGCTTTTTAGCCGGCGCCTCCGAAGCGCCACTTACGCCTTTTACCGTGGCTCAAATGCAGGCCATTGGTATTTACGCCAAAGAACCGGTAAGTAACTTTTGGTGTCGCCCGTTGAATGCCGAAAAACAAAATACCTTTGTTTTGGGTGAAGGAGCGGCTTTGTTTGCTTTGGAACGTACCCAAGCGAATCAACTAAAGCAAGATTCCATTTTGCTGGAGGCAATTGGGTTTGGCTTTGAAAAAATTACGAGTAAAACAGGGATTTCGCGGGAAGGCTTAAATTTTCAAAAAGCCATGCGCGGAGCTATCTTGCAATTACCCGAAAACGATCAAACAATTGATGCCATCGTATTGCACGCGCCGGGTACCGCCGCCGGCGATGCGGCCGAGATTAACGCTATTAAAGCCGTATTTGGGGAAGGTATTCCGTTGCTGACTTCCAATAAATTACTCATTGGCCACACCTTAGGAGCTTCCGCCGCCTTAAGTATAGAGTACGCTCTTTGGATGTTAGAAAATCAAATTTTTTTAAAATTTCCTTACCCCGTGATTACCCAGGAGCAACTAAAGCCTAAATCGATCCGGCGAATTATGTTATTAGCGGCAGGTTTCGGCGGCAACGCTTCGGCCTTAATAATCAGAAAAGGATTTTAATCGAAAGACGATAGTTTATAGACCACCGTTAACAGCTTATAAAAATTTTAAAAAAGGTAAATCATAAAAGCTGGTACCTTACCGAAGAACTTTCCAACCTTTAAAACTTTAAAACTTTTGAACTTTCCAACCTTTGAACTAAAAACTCAAACCCGAAAGTCGAAGTAGTTGATTTCTTCAATTTCTTTCAAAAATTTAAAAGAAGCGTACTTGTTCATGATAAACTCGTCGCCCCGTAACCAAACCAGCTTTTCATCGTTCCCGAAGGTATTGTACACGGAGGTGGTGGGCGAAATAATATAATCCACGGGTTCATCCTCCAGAAAAAGCACATCGTAAGCATTAAAAGCTTGTAGCTTATCGCTGTAATTTTTATTAGCTAGAGAGTTAATAATAAATACGCCACCTTCAATTTTGCCTATTTTCATAAAGCCATCGGCCGTTTCGGCTACACAGTCAATGCCGCCTTGTTCAATAGAAGGCCCCAGCATAAGTCCACCGTTGCGGGCGTCGATGATTAATCCGGTTTTTAAGAGCTTCCAGAACTCTTTTTTAGAAATAATGTCTAAATCCGTATCGGAATAGGTGTAATTGTAATCTTCCATAAATAGGCATGTTTTTAAGGTGGGTAGGCAAAGCAGGAAATATCTTTTACTCTAAATAGTAAAATAAGGTTTTACTTTTGTTCGTCTAAACCTCACTTTACAAGGCAATTAAGAACAAATTAGCAGGCTTTCAAACACCAGTAAACATTTGGCAAGTGTATTTGCTGATGGTTTTTTCATTAAAATGGCTTACGGCGGTATTTTGCCTTATTATTTATACTAAAATAAACAATTTTTTTAAAAATTTAACAATTATTTAACAAGTAGCTGAATAATTACAAAGCGTACAGGGTATTTTATTAGATTTGTAGCAGTTGCTAAAATACAGGTTTAATGAAAATATTAAAGTTTGGCGGAACTTCCGTGGGCTCCGCGCACAACATGAGATTAGTTGCCAATTTAATAAGCGCTGAAGAGCCGAAAATGGTAGTGCTATCGGCTATGTCGGGTACCACTAATAAACTCGTGGAAATAGCGAACAAGTTGTACCAGCAACAAACCAAAGAAGCCTTAGACTTAACGGAGAATTTGCATAAAATTTACCGCGAAGTGATAAATGAGCTGTACACCACGGAAAAGAAAAAATTTGCCGCGCTCGACTTTTTGCTTTCGCACATTGATTTTATAAAATCATTGGCTACCGGCCCTTTTTCTATTCGGGAAGAACGGGCCATCTTGGCGCAAGGCGAATTACTTTCTACGCATTTATTCCAGTTTCTACTGGAGGAGTTGAATCAAAATTCCGTTTTACTGCCCGCATTAAGCTTTATGCGGATTGATGAAAACGAAGAACCGGATTTAACTTTTCTGGAAGAAGAATTAACCGCTCTGTTAGCTAAATACCCCCAATCAAATTTATTTATTACGCAGGGTTATATTTGTCGCAATGCTTTCGGCGAAATAGATAATTTAAAACGCGGCGGCAGCGATTATTCCGCTTCATTAATTGGCGCCGCCGTCCAAGCTTCCGAAATTCAAATCTGGACGGATATCGACGGCATGCACAACAACGACCCCCGGGTAGTGCCCGATACCTACCCGATTGCGGAATTATCGTTTGATGAAGCAGCGGAGCTGGCTTATTTTGGCGCTAAAATTCTGCATCCTTCCAGCGTATTACCAGCCAAACAAAAAAACATTCCGGTAAAACTACTCAACACCATGCAGCCCGAGGCTAAAGGTACTACCATATCGGCCCAATCATCGGGTAAAAGCATTAAGGCCGTAGCGGCTAAAGATGGTATTGTGGCTATTAATGTAAAGTCGAGCCGGATGCTGCTGGCTTATGGCTTTCTGCGTCGAATTTTCGAGGTTTTTGAAGAATATAAAACCCCCATCGATATGGTTACTACCTCGGAAGTAGCCGTGTCGTTAACGATTGATAACACCAAATACTTACCGGAAATTATTGCGGAGTTAAAGGAATTTGGTTCCGTGCAGGTAGATACAGACCAAACCATAATTTGCCTGGTAGGCGACTCCATTGAAGAAGTGCCGGGAACTACCTTAAAAATTTTTAAATCTTTGAAAGATATACCGCTGCGTATGATTTCGTACGGTGGCAGTAAAAACAATATTAGTTTGCTCATTGCCACTGCCGATAAAAAACAAGCCTTAAAAGCTTTAAACACAGGAGTTTTTGAAAGAATAGCCGAACATGCGTAATTTAAAAGAACAAAATTGGAACGGCACCCCCACGCCATTTTACTACTACGATTTAGATTTATTAAAGCAAACTTTAGAAACTGCCAGCACCGAAGCTGCTAAATACGGCTATCACATTCATTATGCTTTAAAGGCCAATAGCAACGAACCAATTTTAAAATTAATTCAGCAATACGGCCTTGGGGCCGATTGTGTGAGCGGTAACGAAATTAAGCAAGCCCTGGCCAACGGCTTTGAAGCCAGTCAGGTTGTTTTTGCGGGGGTAGGCAAATCAGATGCAGAAATCAAAATTGCTTTAAATGCCGATATCTTTTGCTTTAACTGCGAATCGGTGCAAGAGTTGGAAGTATTGAACGAATTGGCCCAGCAGCATAACCAAACGGCTCGTATCGCTCTCCGCATTAACCCCAATGTAAATGCCAATACCCATAAATACATTACCACCGGTCTGGAAGAAAATAAATTTGGCATTAATACCTGGGAACTGCCTGAGGTATTAAACTTGCTAAAGCAATTACCCAACTTAGAATTAATAGGCATTCATTTTCACATTGGCTCGCAAATTACCGACTTGCAGGTTTTTGAACAATTATGCGTGCGGGTAAACGAAATCCAACAAGGATTTCGGGACCAAGGCTATCATCTGAAACACTTAAATGTAGGCGGCGGATTAGGCGTTGATTATTATGAGCCGGAAAGTAATGCTATTCCGGATTTTGCTGCTTATTTTGCCATTTTTAACCGGCTATTACAAGTTCAGCCAGGGCAGGTTGTTCATTATGAATTAGGCCGGGCGCTGGTAGCGCAATGCGGTACTTTAGTTTCCCGGGTACTTTACATTAAAAAAGGCCAAAAGAAGAATTTTGCTATCCTGGACGCCGGCATGACCGAGTTAATCCGGCCGATGCTGTACCAGGCTTATCATAAAATTGAAAATTTAAGCAGCCATCTACCGGAACAAACCTACGATGTAGTGGGTCCTATTTGCGAATCATCGGATTGTTTTGCGCAAAATGTACCCTTGCCCGAAACGCACCGGCACGATGTAATGGCCATTCGCACGGCCGGCGCGTACGCCGAGGTTATGGCTTCAAATTATAATTTACGCGAAAAAGCCGTTGCTATTTACAGCTCTAATTAAATTTAAGTTCATATTCGCACCCATAAAAAAGCCTGCCTACGCGCAGGCTTTTTTATTTCGGTAGTTTAAGTAAATTTTTTAGCAATTATCCATACTAATTAGCAATACCATTGTTGACGTATTTTTTCATTTAATTTAAAAAAAGCGGCTAATTACCGCATATTTCATCCATTATAAATTATATAAGTATTATTTACACGAAATAAGAGTAAGAACTTCGCGAGTAGCACGGGTATTTCCGTATTTAGACTTATTTTGACCTATGGAATATCTTGCTAACTTTGTATTCTATTTTGAAACTATTTTGGATGCAGGCTCTTAAAGAGACAAATTATAATTTTGATAATCAAACTGGTTTTTACCGCGGTAAAGTTCGGGATGTATACTACTTCCAGGATAAACTGGCGGTGGTAGCTACCGACCGTATTTCGGCCTTTGATGTGGTTCTGCCGCGCGCTATCCCGTACAAAGGCCAGGTACTCAATCAAATTGCTGCTACTTTTTTAAAAGCTACCGCCGATATTGTTCCTAATTGGGTGGTATCGCACCCGGACCCAAACGTTACCATTGGCATTAACTGCGAACCTTTTAAAGTAGAAATGGTAATCCGGGGTTATTTGGCCGGTCATGCCTGGCGGGAATACCAAAGCGGCAAACGCGCGGTCTGCGGGGTAGCGCTGCCCGAAGGTTTAAAGGAAAACGATCCATTACCCGAACCCATCATAACGCCTACCACCAAAGCTGCCGAAGGACACGATGCCGATATTTCGGCGGCCGATATTGTAGCTCAAGGAATTGTAGCTCTCGAGGATTACCGGCAGTTAGAAGAGTACACCTATCTGCTTTTTGCGCGGGGTACCGAAATAGCGGCGCAACGCGGTTTACTGCTCGTGGATACCAAATACGAATTCGGGAAGGCCAATGATAAAATTTATCTGATTGATGAAGTGCACACCCCGGACTCCTCGCGCTATTTTTACGCCGAAGGCTACGAGGAACGGCAAAAAGCGGGTGCCACTCAAAAACAATTATCGAAAGAGTTTGTTCGTAAATGGTTAATCGAAAATAATTTTCAGGGTAAAACCGGTCAAAGAATTCCCGAAATGGATGATGATTGGATCAGCAGTATTTCGGAGCGCTATATTGAGCTGTTTGAAGTTGTTACCGGTAACGCTTTTGAGAAAACCGACTATAACGAGATAAATAACCGAATTAAAGCCAATATATTGCAAAATGTTTAATAATACAGCTTCTTAAAGCCACATTAATTATAAAATATTAATTTTTTTTAGTACATTCGCATTCTAAACCTTATTTCAGTTCTTATGAAATACACCATTGATAAAAAAGAAAACTATACGATCATCACCATTGATGAGAAAAAGCTTGATACTACTATTGCCCCAGACCTGAAATCAGAATTTGTTAAATTAAACGCTGAAGGTATTACTAACTTGATTTTAGATTTAGGCAATGTTAAATATACGGATTCATCGGGCCTTAGCTCTATTTTAATTGCCAATCGTTTATGTAATTCTTCTAATGGCTTACTAATTTTATCTGGTTTGCAGGATCACGTTATGAAACTGATTACTATTTCGAAACTGGAAACCGTTTTAAATATTTTACCATCGGTAGAAGAAGCCATTGATCGCGTGTTTCTGCACGAGATTGAGCGCGATTTAACCAACAAAGAAGAATAATCAGGTAAGCCGCGGAAGTATTGGATTTTGAGCTTAAAATACTGGGCAGTTCTTCCGCCACTCCCTCCCCCGACCGACATCATACTGCTCAAGTATTAACCATTGGCAATCAAATAAACCTGATTGATTGCGGCGAAAATGCGCAAATGCAGCTGATGCGTTACAAAGTAAAGCATCAGCGCATTTCCAATATCTTTATCAGCCACCTCCACGGCGATCATTATTTTGGTTTATTCGGGTTGCTTTCCACCATGCACTTGCAGCATCGCACCCTACCCCTGCAATTATTTGGTCCGGCTGGTTTAGACGAAATTCTGACCACCCAACTAAGATATTCCAATACCCAACTCAGCTTTAAACTTATTTTCCATGAACTGGATACTACGGTTCATGCGCTAGTCTACGAGGATAAAGCCATAACGGTGCATACTTTGCCCATGCAGCACCGGGTGCCCTGCTGCGGTTTTTTGTTCCGGGAAAAGCCTAAATTGCGGCATTTAGTAAAAGATAAGTTACCTGCCTTTTTAACGCCACCTCAACTTATTCGCTTAAAACAGGGCCAGGATATCTTTAATGAAAACGGAGAATTATTAGTTGCCAACCTGGATGTAACCCGCGAACCGAATCACAGCCGGTCGTATGCTTATTGTTCCGATACCAAATACAAAGAAGATATTTTGCCTTATATCCAACACGTAGATTTACTTTACCACGAAGCTACTTTTCTGGATGAGCTGCAACACCAAGCGGCCTACACCCTGCATTCCACGGCGCGCCAAGCCGCTACGCTGGCCTTAAAAGCGGAAGTTAAACGCTTGCTGATTGGTCATTTTTCGGTTCGCTACCGCGATTTAAACCCGCTCCTTGAGGAGGCGCAAGTGGTTTTTGCCAATACGCAACTGGCACTGGAAGGTAAAACCATTCAGGTACTGGAGTAATTTAAAATCTTTTTTTTTAAATTTTTTAAGAATCCTTGCCAAGATCATCTGAAATTGTACCTCAAAGGATCAAAAAATTGGAATGGCTTAGTAATAGCGTTCTCTTTCCATTAGTCTCGCCCAAATTAAACCTAAAATTTAAAAATTAGAGAAGCCGAGCTTCATACCAGAAGCAGATATATCCGCACATGTTGGCCGTCCGAAAGGATGTAACCCTACAGCGCTTTTGCATAGAAGATATTCATTCCGTAATTTTTAAATTATAAGAAGTAATCCCCATTCTCCTAGTTGCTTTTTCTTGTTTTCTGCTGATTATATTCTTCCAGGATAACTCTACAAGGGAAAACTCAAGATTGAAACACTAGTAATAAGCAAGACGCTAAACACAGGTTACAACAATTCCTTTATAGCAGGATAGCGAACTATAGCTATTGTATTAACGGAGTAGATTGGATCAAATAATTTTAATTTTGCACCCTTTTATTCCAAACATCTTGGTGTAAATTGCTGGTAAAAACAACCTATGGCGGACTTAACTACTTCGGCAAAACATAAAAAAATACTTTATTTTTAATTTTATGCAGCATTTTTCTGGCAAATGCTTTATTAGCCGAGTTGATAGGGGTCAAGATATTTTCGGCCGAGGCGATATTTGGCTTGCCTGGAGCCCATATTCCGGTACTTTCTGATTTTAGGTTGGATTTTAATTTAACGGCCGGAGTAGTTATTTGGCCTATTGTTTTTATCAGTACCGACATTATTAATGAATACTTTGGCCAAGAAGGCGTCAAGAAAATAAGCATCATCACCGTTCTGCTGATTTTGTACATGTTTTTAGTCATCATGGTTATCAGCGCTTTACCACCGGCTGCTTTTTGGTTAGATGTCAATGGCAAAGGTCCGGATGGCCAGCCCTTTAACATTAATTACGCCTTTAACAGCATTTTTCGCCAGAGTTCCGGTATTATTATTGGCTCGGTAACGGCTTTTTTAATTTCGCAGTTTTTAGATGCCTCGGTATTTCATTGGTTGCGCCGGGTAACGGGTAGCCGTAAAATCTGGTTACGAGCCACTGGTTCCACGTTAGTATCACAGTTGATAGATTCCCTGGTCGTCTTATTTATTGCTTTTTACCTTTTTGGTAACTGGCCGTTGAAACAAGTGCTGGCTGTGGCCACCATTAACTACATTTATAAATTTGTCGTGGCCGTAGTACTCACGCCCTTACTCTATATCGCTCATTTTGCCATTGACCGGTACCTGGGCAATCCTCTATCCGAAAAAATTCAACAAGAGGCGGCAGAAATTTAGTTGGAAGGTTACAGGTTGCAAGTTGCAGGTGATTAGTTTAAAGATTAATAGTTTTTGATTAGCCATTACTTATTAAATTACCAACTATGAAACATTTCAACCCGCCAACTTTTCAACTTTCTAACCTGCAACTTGCAACCTACAAACCTGCCAACCTGCACCTTGTAACCTGCAACTTTCATCACTAACTTGCCAAAAATTTAAAAAATTAGTATGTCGCGCATTTTAACTGGAATTCAGAGCTCAGGAAGGCCACATTTAGGTAATTTGTTGGGGGCCATTATTCCGGCTATTGAGCTTTCTAAAAATTCCGCTAACGATTCTTTGTATTTTATTGCCGATTTACATTCGCTGACTACCGTACGCGATGCCCAGCAATTACGTGCGAATACCTACGCCGTAGCGGCAGCTTGGTTAGCTTTTGGCTTTGATACCGACCGCAATCTATTTTACCGGCAATCGGATGTACCGGAAGTTACGGAACTTACCTGGTATTTAAGTTGCTTAACGCCTTTTCCGATGCTGGCCAACGCTCATTCGTTCAAAGACAAGTCTAATCGATTAGCCGATGTAAACGCGGGCTTATTTACTTACCCAGTTTTAATGACGGGGGATATTATTCTGTACGATGCCGAGTTTGTGCCCGTTGGGAAAGATCAGATGCAACATTTAGAAATGGCCCGCGACATTGCTACGGCTTTTAATAATGCTTACGGCGAAACATTTATAATACCGCAAGCCCGGATTGACGAAGCGGTGATGCTGGTTCCGGGAACGGACGGGACTAAAATGAGCAAATCCAGGGGAAATATCATTGATATTTTTGAAGACGATAAAAAACTAAATAAAGCGGTAAAATCGATTATTTCCGATAGTAAAACGCTAGAGGACCCTAAAGATCCGGATACAGACGTAACTTTTATGCTTTACTCCTTATTGGCCTCCCCGGAAGAAACAGAACAAATGCGCCAGCGTTACCTGGCGGGTAATTATGGTTATGGCCATGCCAAACAAGCTTTATACGAGCTGATCATAACAAAATATAAGCAGGAACGGGAGCTGTTTACGTACTACATGAACAACCTGCCCGAAGTGGACCGCAAACTAGCCGAGGGAGCTGCTAAAGCCCGAGCCATTGGCTCTAAAGTTCTGGCCCGGGTTCGGGAAAGATTAGGTTATCAGGTGTAAAGATAATCTTTGTAGTATGGTGGAAGCATTGTACTACAAAGATTATCTTGGGAAGAATTCAGGAACAACTAACTATTAAACGGTAGAGCTGGCTCCTATTTTAAGCTTACTAGTTATCTCAGCTGACCTGCTCATGGTAATCTTAGGCCCTACAAGTCAGTCCCGTTTAGCTTTTTGAACTAGTATCCTAAATACTTAACGCACCTAGTTCGTTTTCAGCAATTTTATAAATTTTTTTATTCCTGCTGTTTGGAAATACATAATGATCCTTGGCTATGGCTCATCTCATAAATCAATACTAAGTTTTAATTGATAAGGTGATCAATGGTCATTCGAGATAATTTTTAGATGAAAAAAGCCTCTTTTTGGTGGTTTTGTTTTGGTCACGTAAAACGGTCGTTTTGCGAAACGTTGAATCAACGTATTTCCGGATTAGGCACGATATAACCTCCAGAATTTCACCGGTTAATATTAACTGCTTTTCTATAAGGACGCAAAATCCTATACATCTTAAACCACCTATTATTATGTTAAAAGAATTCAAAGAATTTGCCATGCGCGGTAATGTCATTGACTTAGCCGTAGGGGTCATTATTGGTGCCGCCTTTGGGCGAATTGTCGACTCAGTCGTGAATGATTTAGTTATGCCTTTGATAGGTAAAATTATCGGCGACGTTGATTTCAGTAATTTATACATTCCTCTTTCCAATAAAATTAAACAAGGAATGGCCTTAGTGGACGCAAAGAAGGTAGGACCGGTATTTGCCTGGGGCAACTTTATTACCATTCTGATTAACTTTATCATCTTGGCTTTTATCATCTTTCTGGTGGTCAAAGGAATGAATACCCTTACTCGACGAAAGATTGCGGCCCCCTTTATTCCGCCCGCTCCCACGAAAGAAGAAGTGCTACTCACGGAAATGCGCGAACTATTAAAGCAAATTGCCAGCAAGTAAGTATTTTGCTTTTTCCATATGGTCCAACTTATTTAAATTAACTGACAAGCTACTGCCTGCTACTACCTCATGAAAATAAAATTATTTATTCTGGCGACCAGCTTTCCTGTATTACTGAGCTGCCAAAGCGAGCAAAAGAAGATTCCTGTTGAAAACACTACCCTAAAAACAAGTAAGAATAAACGCAGGTCCTCTTGTTATCAGTACAGCTCCAGCCAGGATAGTGTTTTGCTGCACCTGAACCCGGTGGGTGATTCTATAAAAGGGCAGTTAATTTATGCTTTGGCCGGGAAAGATTATAATACCGGAACTATTGCGGGGCAAATGAAAGGAGATACGCTTTTTGCTGATTATACTTTCCTTTCCGAAGGACAAATATCCGTTCGTCAAGTAGCCTTCTTGAAAAAGGATCAGACTTGGATCGAAGGATACGGAGAAGTAACCAACCTCGGTCAGAAATCAGCTTTTGCCAACAAAGCCGCTATTAATTTTGATAACAGCATTCTTTTAAAACCAATGCCTTGCCAACAGGATGCGCATAGCTGTCTTACTTCATTTGGATTTACCTGGTCCAATTTACAAAGGCAATGTGTTCCGATACGCTCGGCAGGAATCCGTTTAAATCCGCTGAAGAAGGCCGAAGTAAGACCAGGATCAGCTTTTATTCTGTTCTCAGAGGATCAGCAACAAGCAGAACTTTTTCTCCCGGCCCGGGAAGCTATCTTGTTAAATCGGCAAGGCGCGGAAGGACAGCATCATTGGGGAAACGGCGCGTGGAAGCTTTACCCCTGGAAGGGGTATATCCTAAAACAAGCCGACAAATTAATGTATGCGGGTCAGTAAACAGAATTTTAAAAGCATTAATCTTACCTGGTTTAACTCTATGAAAAAAACCTACCCTATTACGCATGCCGGCCAATGTTTCTTAAAAACTATTAGGGGGTGTGTTCCTTTTATAACCTTGCTCGGGTCCAGCTGTCCACTCTCCGAAGCCCAAGCTCAGGTAGCGCCCTTATTCGAAGAAAAGCTGGATGCGCATCGTTTAACGGACCGTTGGGAACTAGATTCTACGACCCGACGGGGCACTTTTTTGATTACCCCTTATAAGCCCGTCTACATTACTGCTGGGCGTAAGTCCAGTAATCCGAATGAGCAACCTTTCAGTGAAAACCCACTCTACTCCTCGCCTATTAAGTATGATTACGGCAAGTACGAAGCAAAATTTCAGTTAAGTTTTAAAACCAAAGTTTGGCAAGGCATCTGGGGCCGGCACGGCGATTTGTGGGTGGCCTATACCCAAAAGTCACATTGGCAAATTTACAACGTCGGCTTTTCCCGTCCTTTCCGGGAAACCAACTATGAACCGGAAGTGCTACTGAACTTTGCTACTACTTTCAACGTGCTCGGTTTTAAAGCCCGCATGATGGGCCTAGCCATGAACCATCAATCGAATGGTCGCTCCTTGCCTCTCTCTCGGAGCTGGAACCGGGTGATTGCGTACGTAGCTCTAGAACGGAATAAGTGGACTATTTACCTGCGGCCTTGGTACCGATTACCGGATACAGACGATGAAAACCCGGCGATTACCGATTACGTGGGTAGAGGTGATGCTACTTTAATCTATAATGGCGGCCGTAGTCTGTATTCTCTAACCGGCAGTCACTCTTTACGATTAGGAAACAAAAACCATGGACAATTAATATTTGACTGGACTTACCGCGTGGCAGGTCACCTGAAAGGCCATTTGCAACTTTCGCACGGTTATGGAGAAACGCTGATTGATTATAACCACCGCCAAAGTACCATTGGAATAGCGGTTTCGTTGATTGAATGGTTATAATGACACATAAATTGATAAAAAATAACATGCGTAAGGGTATTCTAACACTTATTTTCTTATTAGAATGGATTGCCTTAATAAGCCAGTTCTACCTGAACCTCCACAGTCAAATTGCCTCTCCTGCAGAAACCATTATCCGGTATTTTAGCTACTTTACGCTGGACACTAACCTCATTATTGCTTTGCTCAGTACCTGTTTGCTGTTAATGCCAAACTCCAAAATAGCTGCTTTCTTTTCCAAACAAGCCACGCAAACGGCAGTAGCTATTTATATTTTTATAGTGGGGCTTATCTATAATCTCGTGCTACGTTTTATCTGGGATCCCCAAGGCCTTCAAATGTTGGTGGACGAACTCCTGCACGTAGTGAATCCGGTACTTTTTATCATTTATTGGATACTATTCAGCCACCAGGACCAGTTAAACTGGAAAATCATTTTATACTGGCTCATTTACCCTTTTGCTTATCTGCTTTTTGTTTTAATTCGCGCCAATTGGACCAGCTTTTATCCTTATCCATTTCTTAATGTTAAAACAATCGGTATTCAGTCTGTTCTCCTCAATTGCCTGGGTATATCCCTGCTCTTCCTCGTTCTTTCCGCTATTTTCTTAACCTGGGGAAACTTTATTGCCAAAAAAAATCTTTTGCTCTGACCAAGCCATAATTAGCTTGCTCTTTCCTTGTTTTGATTCCTGCTAAATAGACTTATTTAAAATGATTTGTCCTGTCCTGAAAGAAGTTATTAAAAAATAGTCAACCTCTTTCAGGACCACTAAATTTTAAATTAAAAAGGTGCTAGTGGGTCAATGCTCTTGATTAACCAACGATTACTTGTGGGCAACCATATTTACCCTATTCTACTCCTACGCCAGCTTTTTTCGCAACCATTGGCGAACCGGCTCATCATACCATTTCCGGGCGGCATAGGCCAAAATAATACTGCTGGTTAAAATAAGTAACGCATAGGGCCATACCTGCCCAAGCGTTACACCTTTATGATTGCTGATCCAGGCCACGTAAAAATAGACTAGTGGGTAATGTACCATATAAAGCGGATAGGATATACCCCCTAAGAATTGGCAGATCCGGTTCTCTCTGGGCGTTGACGTTACCCCGCTGGCCCCCAGATATACGATCAGCGGGAAAACAATGATTATGCAAACAGCGTCATAGATCCCGTTCAGCCAAACCTGCTCTGCACCGCCGATGCGCGGCATATACAGAACAATTGCCACTAAAAGGCTACACCAGAAAAAGGCATTTATAATACGCGTTGGTTTCGCTACCCGAGAAAGTAACAGACCGGCAAAGAAAGGGTACATGGTACGGGTTAGCCCTATGCGTACCTGTTCCACATTCAAGGTCCAGCCACCACTCACGTCACCGTTGGTAATGGCCAGGTGGGTTAGGGCGATAGCCGCGAGTCCGACGAAGATACTTAAGGCCGTTTTAGAGAATTTCCGGATCCAGACCGCATAAAGAATGTTGGCCAGGTATTCAAAGAACAAGGACCAGCCCACACTATTTAAGGGGTGCATCTCCTGCCAGCCCCGTATATCCAGCGATAAGGGCACAGGCAAGATCGTGTAACCGATCAGCAGTACCAGCAGCATCCTCCAGAACGGTACATTATGAATGAGCGGCCAGAGGGTAGAATCCGTAAAATAGAAGCCGATAGCGCCTAAGCTCATTCCCAAAATCACCAAGGGTTGCAGCCGTTCAATCCGGCGTTTAAAAAAACTACCCAGGCTCATCCTGGGCCAACGGTCGTCGTAAGCATAGCCGATCACGAATCCGGATAATAAGAAGAAAAAGTCGACCGCCAGATAACCGTGATTGACCATTTTATCTAAATTACTGGTGGAGAATGGTTCAGCCAGGTGAAAGGTAACCACGATAATGGCGGCGACTCCGCGCAAACCGTCTAAGATGGGGTAGTGTGGCTTAGTGGCCAGCGCATTATTGTTCATTAATAAAATGGGATATACCAATCAGAAAATAAAATCGGCGCAAATTATAAAAAGAATGCATTTAACTCTTAAATAAGCCAAAAGTCAGATAAAAGCTTTTATTTAAACTAATATTCGTTATCAAAGAAAATCTATTTAAACACCCCTGAACGGGTTTGTTTGGTACGCCTTTTCTGGTATTTTTAAAAAATATGTAAAAACAAGTTGATTTACTCTCTTTCCTCATTACTAAGTTACAGGACAAATTACAAGGTATATTACTCTATAAAAAACACGTGGCTAAACTATTGAATTTTAAATATTTAGATCATATTTTGTCTTGATACTTGTGTCTTACTACTTGTGTCTTGTTACTCAGCAAGTATATTCCATGCTAGTCGCAATTTTCCTTTAGGAGCCAAAAAAATAGTTTAGCAAAACAATCTTATAAGTCTTTTTACGTAAGGCAAGGGGGGTCAATCTCCGAAAAATTGGCATTCTAAGAGAGTTTTTGGTCTATCAAAGGTACTCGCTTCCTGACGACTGATTATAATCCGGCAATTCCAATTCCATTTCCGGATTTTTTTTCTGGCTGAACAAGCCGGTTGTCCATTGGACCGGTCCGCTTCCCAGCAAACGGTAAACGCTGTTTAATAGGCCAACTCCCAACCGCGAGGTCGGATACACCAAGGACGGAACGCCCGGTGGTAATTTCTGGCACTTCTCTACATAAGGACGCATTCGCTGCTCGTACGCCTGGAAAGCTTCTGCATAGGTGTTTCCCCGGGAGAGTTCCCCGGCCAGAATATAGGCGCCAGCCATGGCCAAATCGGTTCCCTTGCCGGCAATGGGAGTCGCACAGTAAGCCGCATCGCCCACCAAGGCTACCCGGCCAGTACTCCACCGCGACGCTTTAACCTGGCTGACCTTGTCAAAATACAGGTCAGTGGTACGCTCAATTTCTTTAACTAGCCTTTCCGATTCCCAATCAGTACCTTTAATCCGGTCGATCAGCACTTTTTTTTGTTCCGCTAGTGTCAGGTCCCGGTACTGCTCGTCCCGCGAAAAAAAAGTAATGGAGGCTCTTGTTTCTCCATAATTGTCTGGCCGTAGGATAAACACTACCCCACCCGGAGCGTTGTACCACCGAGCCCAACGGCTGTCGGTTGCAGCTTTGCTTATGGTTAAGTAGGCCGTATATAAGTTCAGGAATTTAAAATTGGGCGGATGGCTAAAAGCTAATTGACGAGTGTGGGAACCAATGCCTTCCGCCACAATCAGCAAATCAAAATCTTCGCTATGTCCGCTGGCAAAATTAACAGCCAGGTGATTTTCTGATTCCATTAGATTTGAAACCGAGTCGCCGAAGCGGTAACAGACGTTATTTTTGGTACGCTCATACAAAATTTGAACCAGGTCACCACGCAGGATCTCCAGTTCTTGCGTCATACTCAGGGCATTTTCCTTAGGAAATTCCGCCAGAGTCTGATTTCGTCCGTTGACAAAACGAATGCCGATTTCCGTAGTGTTGGCTGCCCGGATGTTTTCTTCTAAACCCATTTTTTGGGCAATTGCCCATGCCGGTCCTTTCACATCAATGTTCTGGCCGCCTAAACGCAGTTTGCTGGCCCGTTCCACTACCGTAACCGCAAATCCGTAATGGTGCAGCCAGTATGCCAAGGTTGGGCCGGTGATACTAGCCCCGGTAATTAAAACTTTTTTAATTTTCATATAAGCACGGGGCAATAACGTTTAAAAAAGAATTTCCTCGGCGATATGATCTTGTTGGCCTAAAGCATTGATAATTATCTCCGGGGAAATGGGTAGGCCTTCGATGCGCAGGATACGGTCCTGGTCCTCCAGGTCAAAGTTCGCCTGGTGGTTAGGCAATAGTTTTAGCAGCGCTTTTAGGATGAGAGTAGCTTCTGCGGAAGTAGTTACATCAGTTTTAAAAATCAGGACGGTTTTCCGGAAGTTGGCAGGGTTCCGCTGATGGGCTTTCCGGAAAGCAGTTGGCGATGTTGCAGTTACTTTGGCAAACAGGCGAATAAAGTACTTAGCATCCTGATAGCCCAGCAAATAAGCGATTTCCTTTACGGACAGAGAAGTGTAAAGCAGCTGCCGCTGTGCCTCCCCCATAGATTCCTGCTGAATAAAGTAAGTGGCCCGAAAGCCCGTCATGGATTTAACCGTATCATTCAAGTAACTCACCGACAGGTGCATTAGGGCGGCGTAATCCGCTGGCTTTCTTAGGCGAAGAAAGTGGATTTTAATTAACTTTATGAACTGTTGCGTGATCTCGACCGGTCGGGCAGCGTAAGAGGGTAGAGAGTACTGCGAATTGTACAGGTTGGCAACTTTATAATAGACGCCGTTGATCAATGCTTGTAGCAGTTGCAACTGAAACAGGCCGGGATTTTCGGCCACGGTGGTCGCATGGGTAAGGTTCAAGCATTGGTGGAAGAAAGAAAATTCCGCAGCTGTTAATTGGAAGTGTGGTATTTTTCCAACTGGCTGTTCGACCACCGCCCGCGCTTTGGGATCCAGAAATTTACCGTCGAATGAAGTAACCCATCCGGAGATTTCGGCCGCGTGCAGGCAGCAGTGCACCTGGCCGGGATAGATCAGCAGCATAGATCGTGCTTCCATACTTACGCGTTGGGCATCGACCATTAATTCAAGGCACCCGCTAGCTAATAGAAAAAGAGAATGATAATCATGGCGATGGGGATCGAAAGCCGGTGTAACTTCTTCGGTAGGGAGAAAGTCATCCCGCATGGGGGAAATTACCAGTCCATAAGGGCTAGTGGCTAATTCAAAAAGATGAATCTCCTCTTTCTTCATAAGTACCTGGCTCAACATAGGATGCGCAACAAAAGTAAACCCTTGTTCTGGTGTTTTAACCACCCGAAATCCGGATTAAGGTGGACATAAGGCATAAAATTAATTTCTTCTTTTACTTTCCACTGACAGCAAGGCTATCAATAAGTTTATCTTTAAATTCTTACCTGACTTTAGCTTCTGTAAACTCAATTTGCCTTGTAATTAAAAGTTAAGTAAAATGGCTATTCTCTCCGGAGAAACAAAGCAGGCTTGCTCCTAACCCTTTGAAAACACCCTTTATCAAGTGGATGTTGGAAAACAGCCACACTATTGCGGGTTTATTGCAACAAATCCGCAACTAAACAACCATACAAAAAGTCCTTATTATGCTTTTTCTCTCGTTAGTGGCAGCAAAATAAATAGTGTTGGCCACAAAACTGCCACTAAAAAGATGGCATTTGCAACAAACAAAATGGAATGGAATGCTGAATTTTAATTAAGGGAAAGTTACTATTCCTCTCCTACTAACCAAACTTAGCCTGATAAGCCGTATTATATAAAAAACAGTGAGTCGTTCTAAAGAAGGTTGATTTATCCTAAAAAACGCTGATCGTTTATTTTTAATTCTTATTGGGAGTTAATCATGATGAAGTTCATCTTGTTTTCGTTATTCGCCAGATTTTTAAATCTATTCTTATTGTTATCTTATCGTTCTTAATAAAATCAAACATTTAAAGCAATAGTATACTTTTTGACTACAACTAAAGGCGATTCGGCTACACCTGTTTTTTTATTGTTGCTCACCTTTACAACAACAAAAAACAGAAATATGAAAATCACACTTACAGGTTCGTTAGGAAACATTGGCCAACCCCTTACCGAGAATTTAATAGCAAAAAGACATTCTATTACGGTTGTTAGCAGTAACTCAGAAAAGAAGGGATACATCGAAGCATTAGGTGCCAAACCCGCTATCGGCACAATCGAAAATGTAGATTTTCTTACCCAGGCATTTACCGGTGCAGACGCAGTTTATTTAATGGAGCCTCCGGTTAGCTTCTTCGATCATACCCTCAACATTACTGACTATTACAGCAATCTAGGTCACAATTTTGTACAAGCCATCCGGCAATCGGGGGTAAAGCGGGTGGTGCATCTCAGCAGCATTGGCGCTCATCTAGGCAAAGGCAACGGCATACTACTATTTCATCACTTGGTAGAAAGTATTTTAAAAAAACTGTCTTCAGATGTAGTCCTGATCCATATTCGTCCGCTTGCTTTTTACTACAATTTAGTAGGCTTTTTACCCGTCATTAAAAATTCCGGATTAATCGCTGCCAATTATGGTGGTGATGATCTAATTCCCTGGGTCTCGCCCATCGATATTGCCGCTGTGATTGCGGAGGAACTTACAACATTGACTGAGGAGAAAAAAATACGGTATGTAGTAAGCGATGAGCTGACCTGTAATAGAACAGCCAGTATTCTGGGTGCCGCTATCGGAAAGCCTGACTTAAAATGGGTAGTTATTTCTGATGAACAAATGCAGAGCCGCCTAGAATCCATCGGCGTGGCGCCCCACTTGGCAGCTGGTTTAGTAGAAATGAACGCAGCCATGCATTCCGGCAAATTATTCGAAGATTATAATCAAAACTTACCCGCCGTTTTCGGGAAAGTAAAAATGACGGATTACGCCCAAGAATTCGCAGCAATTTTTAAAAATAATAAATAAATCAGTATGAAAACTTTCTTATTTGGTGCCATCATGGGGCTGTTCGGAGCCTTGGCCGTGTATCTATCTATTTCGTTGGAGTGGCCGGGTTGGGTATTGTTTATGGCTTGGATTTGTTTTTACTTGTACGGTAAATCGGTCCAAAAATCACTTAATATATACCTACAGATTATTTTAGGAATTGGGTTGAGTGTACTAATTGAGCTTGCAGGAGAATTCTTAGCGGGCTTTGTCGGCGAATTTGGTCCGTACTTGGCCATCTTTATCTTAATCGGTTCATTGGCATTTTTAATTAAAATTAAAAATCTGCACGATCTAACGGCCTGGTTTTTCGGATTAGTTGTTTTTTACGGAGCAGAACCAACTATAGCGCTTATTCCCATAATTAAACAATTGTTCCTGCCGCTGGCCGC